>NZ_JAEHOK010000017.1:0-31406 GCF_016236915.1 Salegentibacter maritimus | reverse complement strand
CCTTTCTACTCATAGATTGGGTCACCAACGGGTTGGATTTAATAAATGTTCTAAATGTTTTTGAGGCGTATTGTATCCCTCGGTCTGAGTGGAATGGCTATTTCGGAGTGATGGTGCCACCTGTTTCGGTCAAACAGTGCCACTTTGAAAGATACTGCAATTATATAAAAAATCAGTAGTGTCCGGTAAAGATTTTTAAAAGCGGGATTTCCCAAAGGGATTTCCCGCTTATTTTATATCTTGTTTTTTACCACAAAAACCAGATATATGAACAAAAGTAAAAACTTTAGCGGACAACCCATTATCAAACAGGTTTTAAAGTTCTTGGATCACAATGATGTTTACCGGACAGCGAAGAAGCATAATAGCGATAAGTACACTAAAAAGTTCACGACCTACGAGCACTTGGTCACGATGATATTCTCCGTGATCAGCGGTAGCAGCTCGCTTCGTGAAGTCTCCAGCATAATGCTTGCCTGCGAGGGCAATATCAACCATTTGGGCTTAAAGGACTTTCCAAAACGCAGCACATTATCCGATGCCAACAAGCGAAGGAGCGCGGAAGTCTTTGCGGATATTTATGGTTTGCTATACAAACGCTATCGCCATTTTTTATCGGACAGCAGAACCAGGGAGCCTGCCGTAAAAGACCTCAAAATAGTCGATTCTTCAACGATAACGCTCTTTAGTGATATCCTGAAGGGTGTTGGCAGAAATCCGATGGGCGGTAAAAAGAAAGGCGGTATAAAGATGCACACGATGATAAATGCAATGGAAGATGTTCCCTGCTTGATCAAGTTTTCAAATGCGGCCACCCACGACCATGTATTTTTAAAAGAACTCGATTTGAAAAAAGGTTCTTTCGTTGTCTTCGACAAAGGCTATGTGGATTATAAGCAATACCAACAATGGACCTTGGACGATATCTATTTTGTGACCAGGCAAAAGGACAATGCCCGCTACACAAGCCTTGAGGAATTTGATATACCGGACAAGATGGACGACGCTGTCCTAAAAGATGAAAAAATCATACTTATCGATAAAAAGAACGGGGAGTTCCAACTCAGGAGAATAGCTTTTTGGCACGAAGAGAAACGCAAAGTGTATGAGTTCATTACCAATAACTATGAACTGGAAGCCGATAAGATAGCCGATATCTACAAAAACCGCTGGCAGATAGAGACCATGTTCAAAAGGCTTAAACAGAACTTCCCACTTAAATACTTTTTGGGCGATAACCAAAATGCGATTGAAATACAAATTTGGGTCAGTTTAATCATTCAGCTTATAATGCTTGTCATACAAAGAAAAGCAGAAAGGAACTGGGCATATTCCAATATGATGTCCGTAATACGATATCATTTGATGACCTACATTGACCTGTTCAAATTTCTGAAAAACCCAGACTCAAAATACGAAGAAATCACAACAAAAAACATAGGTCAATTGAGTATTTTTGACCCATAGGGGGTTCTGTTTTGAAAACAGGGACCTAATTCAGTAAAATATGACGATGACAAGGCTTTTTTTTGCTACTTTAAATTTTACCGGACAACAATGATAAAAAATTAATGTTACTCGTTCTTTAAAGCTCCTTTTCTTAGAGACACTCCTTTGAGGTCAATCCGATGTGAGGAGTTCACGATCCTGTCTAAAATAGCGTCTGCAATAGTTCCTTCCCCAATAATATCATACCAGGCCGATACAGGTATTTGTGAAGCTATAATTGTAGAAGCTTTGTTATACCGGTCATCGATGATATCCATAAGGGTTTCCCTGGCATGGTTATCGAAACTCTGCAGGCCAAAGTCATCCAGGATCAGTACATCCGCTTTGATGAGTTTCCCTAGTTCCTTAAGATAAGTGCCATCCACTTTACTAAGTTTTAATTTCTTAAAAAGGCGGGCGGTGTTGGTATAAATGGTTTTGTATTCCATTATACAACCCTGATGCCCTAAAGCCTGGGCCAGGTAACTTTTGCCAACCCCGGACGCCCCGGTAAGGATAATATTTTCCTTTCTGGTGATAAAATCCAGTGTCCCTAGGCGGGTAAACATGTTCTTGTCCAGGTTGCGTTGTTGGGTGTAATTCACATCGGCCAGGTTCGCCTCTTGTTTAAAACCGGCCTGTTTTAAGAGCCGCTCTATCTTCCGGTTCTGCCGGTCTTCCCATTGGTGATCGATCAGCAGAGCGAGGTATTCATCAGCAGTGATATTCTCTATGCGGTTGTCCTTTATGTGCTGCTGGTGCAACTGAGCCATAGCCCCCAGGCGCATTTGTTTTAGTTTTTCAATAGTCTGATTGTTGTTCATATTCATTAGATTTAAATGGTTTATTATTGATATGCAGAAGCACCCCGCAAGTTATCGTGTTCCGGGATGTGTGGTTTATCTTCTTCGAGGTCCTGGTAAAACAGGGAGCTTTTGTCCAGGTTGTTTTTCAGGATATTCTTAATGCGCAGGTAAGTAACCGCGTCTGCTTGTAAAGCTCTTTTACAGGCATCATCCAATCGCTGGGAGCCATAGGATTTATGAAGCTGGATGACCCCCATAGCTCGTTTGTATCCTATTTCCGGATAGTCCACCGCGGTGATTATTTTCTCGATACAGACCAGCACGTACTTGCCATGTATGGCCGCTTTCTTTTTAAAAAATTCAGGGCTCCAATCGCTATAGTATTTATGGGTACTGCTTAGGTGCTCTTTATTAGTGTTATAACTGCCTTTTGATGGGTTACGCTGGTGCAGGGCGATCCGTTGATGATAATAATATACTTCTACCACGGAACTGGTATAATGGATGGTGGTTTCTTTTCCTATGTAACGATAGGGTGTGCTGTAATAGCTTTTATCCGGGGAGAAGTATACATAGCCTATTTTCTGAACCTTTGCCCGTCGGTAACCTTTCAGTTCATAGACTGTCTCCGGTAGGGGTTTTAGGTATTCCCGTTCTACAGATTGGAAGAGTTCCCTGCGACTGGCTTCTTTGCGGGAGAACAAGAGGTCATTGTACCGCTCCAACAAGCGTTTTATCTCCCGGTTCAGATCTTCCAAAGAGAAGAAGCTCATCTCCCGAAGCGGATAATAGATCCGCTGGTAGGCAAGGTTTACGGCATTCTCCACTAAAGCTTTATCTTGCGGGGCATAGCCCCGGGCAGGATTGATCACACAGTCGTAATGTCGTGCAAAGTCTTTAAAACTCCTGTTGATGTCAGCCTCATACCTGCTGGCACGGGTAACCGCTGATTTTAGGTTGTCGGAGACAATTGCTTTAGGCACGCCTCCATAAAAGTGCAGAGCATTACAGCAACAGGTAATCAGGTCCTCTCGTTTCTGGCTCCTGCAGGCTTCTACGTAAGTGTACTGGCTGTTAGGAAGGATGGCTACAAATACTTCTACAGGAATCAGTTCCCCGGTTTCCTTATCAATAATATGGAGTTTTTTACCGGCATAATCAATAAACATTTCGTTACCAGGATCGTGTTCAAGTTTCATCGAACCTTTAACCTTGGCATATTTGCGCCAGTAGTGTTCCATAAACTGGGTGTAACCATAAGGATCTTTAGCAGGCGCTACATATTCCTGATAATGGTATGAAAAAGTAAATCCTGGATGATTCCGGGCCTTGTTGACCCCCTCAAAATACAACATCAGTTCCTCATAGCGAGGATTGTCAATAGTAGTGTGCGAAGGAAAAAGCTTTTCTAAGCCAGCATTATCAAGAGCCAATAATTCCTTAGGAGAAGAACCGCTGGCCTTGAACAGCCGCATATAAGTATTTACAGTATTGCGGGAGATACCAAGGGTGGCACCTATTTTACGGTTGCTAAATCCATCGAGATGTAAGGAAATAATTTGTTTTAAGTCCATTGGATCAAGTGTATTGGCCATATCGCTTGTTTTTAAGCGACAAGGTATTATTTACTTGATCTTTCAAAGTGGCACAAAACGAACCGATATAGGCTTAACTTAAAACCAAAACTGGCACAATTTGAACCGAAATGCCTGGCACTAACCGACCGAAATCACTGGCACAAAACGATCCGAGATATCCATGGCGTCAGCCATAGGCCATCAGGCCTGCTCATTAGGTTTCAAAACGATGTACTTCAACACTTCTAGGCTCTTCACCATGCTTAAAACATCCAAGGCCGATGGCTCTTATTTAAAGCAGGTAAGCAAGATCGAAAAACAGGATCTGCTTATACTTGACGACTTCGGGCTTAAAGGCCTGGATAATATTAACAGGCACTCCCTGATGGAAATTATTGAAGATAGGCACGGAAAAAAATCTACCATTATTGCCTCCCAGTTACCGGTAGAGGCCTGGCACGAGATTATTGGAGAACAGACCATTGCAGACGCCATATTGGATCGTTTAGTTCATACCGCTCACAGAATAGATATCAAGGAGGAATCAATGAGGAAAAAACTTAAAAATAAATAGTAAATTTAACCACAGTAGAATCGATTTTGCGCACTTAGTTTGCTATGCTCATTTTCATACGGCGCACGTGGTTCACTTTGACCGGCTCATCCAGCTTCGCAAATAAAAATGTACTTTATCTTGATTAATAGAGCAATTTTGTTAAAAGTTAAATAATTTAAGAAATAAGTTCAGAAGGGTTTTTTCCAAACTGTTTTTTAAAACATAAGGTAAAGTAATTCGGGTCTGAATATCCAACCTTGAAAGCTGCTTCACTCACATTTAACCCCTCATTGAGAATTAGATCGTAGGCTATGTTTAGCTTGTAAGTGTTTAAAAAGGACATTGGAGTAAGTCCGGTTAAGGCTTTCGTTTTTCTGGTTAATACAGATTTACTACAGTTAAGGTTTTTACATATTAAGTCTACAGAGGTTTTTTCTGTAGACATATTTTCTTTAGCGAACTTTTGTAAATTATCAATAAAATCTTTGTCTTTTTGAGTTAAATTGTTGTTTTCTTTTATAGCAGTACTTGCTTGTTGATATTTTTCTCTCAGTTTATTCCTGTTTTCTAATATGGAATTAACAGAGGCTAGAAGGAACTCTGGTTTAAATGGTTTCGTTAAATACTGATCGGCTCCTTGTTGCATGCCTTCTACTTGATGTTCCAAAGAACTATTGGCGGTAAGTAAAATAACGGGTATATGTGAGGTTGAAAAATTGTTTTTAACAGCTTTGCATAAGGTGTAACCATCCATTTCTGGCATTAAAACATCACTAATAATTAAGTCTGGTGTTTTCTTTTTTGAAGCCTTTAAAGCGTCTGGTCCATTAAAAAATGAGTGTATCTTAAAATGTGGATTAAGAAAATTTGAAAGAAAAGCATTGAGCTCAATATTGTCTTCTACAATAAATAAAACAGGGAGTTTGTATTTTGATTTTACGTTAGAATTAGCATTTGTTGGGGTGGTGGAGAAATTTTCTTTTTTAGTTTTTCGATTTGTAATTTCTTCTTTTTTATAGTTTTCCTTTTTGCATGGAATTGTTATTGTAAATGTGCTACCTTGTTTGATTTTTGAGTCAATTTTTATATTTCCTTGATGAGCATCAACCAGTCTTTTTACTATACTTAAACCAAGACCTGTTCCTTGGTATGAATTGGATTTTAACGCTTGGCCTTTAAAGTAAGGGTCGAAAAGATGTTCTAGCTCTTCCTCGTTTAATCCTTTGCCACTATCTTGAACCGATATTTTGAGTTTAGAGCCACTAGTTAAGGAGCAATGTATTTTTATACTTGAGTTTTTAGGGCAATAATCTATAGCGTTTGAAGTCAGGTTCCATAAAATTCGTTTTACTTTATTGCTGTCTATGTAAACTGCGGTTTCACAGTTGTTGATTATTTTTAGATTAATGCCCCTTTTTTCACAGGTTGTGCTGAAAGCATCGTGTAATTCATTAAGAAGGCTTTCTAGGTTTACTTTTGAAATTTCAAGTCTTAATTTGTGATTTGTGTTTAGAGTTCTGAAGTCTAAAATATTACTAACTAATTGAAGGAGTCTGTCAGTGTTTTTTTTAATTAAATTTAAATTTTGCTTGTTTGCTGGGTTAGCTTCGGAATCTTTTAGTAATATGTCTAATGGAGCAGTAATTAAAGACAGAGGCGTTTTGATGTCATGCGAAATATTGGTAAAAAAGGTTATCTTTTCTTCATTCAAAGCCTTTATTGAGCTTAATTTATATTCAGCAAGAGCCCGCTCTTTATTGATGTGGGCTTTGTATGCTATAATCCTATAAGTAAAATAAAAAGCAAGCAATAAAAGTAAAATGTACAAAGGAATCGTATATTTTGACCAGTACCATGGTGGAAGTATATCAATATATAATTCAGTTGATTTTTTGTTAACGCTGGAGCTATTACTGCTTGTGGGCAATATTTCAAATTTATATGTTCCAGGGCTTAAATTTGTGTATGAGGTTTGAGTATTGTCTTCAATACTTATCCAATCACTTTCTAGACCGAGTAAACGATATTTATATTTGCTGGATTTAGGTAAGCTATAGTCGTCGTTAAAAAAGTGTATTGAAAAAGAGTTTTTCGTGAACGGTAGTTCGATTCTGGAAGTATTTTCAATAGGTTCTTGTAAAAACGTATTGCTTCCCAAATTTTTTATACTTTGGTTTTGAAATTTAATATCCGAGATTATGGCCTTAGATTGATATGGGGATATGTCATGGTATTTGGGGTCTACGAGTATGAAACCTTGTAAAGTACCGAAAACGATGTTTCCATTATGTAATTTAAGGGAGGCAAAGGGTTTAAATTCTCTGGAAGGGAGGCCATCTTTACTACTGTATGAATAAATGTTGTTATTGCTGTCTAGCTTATTGAGTCCTGAAATGCTTGAAACCCAAAGGTTGTCAAAATTGTCTTTCTCAATTCGAAGCAGGAAATTAGATGATAGTCCATCATCTGTATCAAGATGCTTTAAAATTTTACCTGTTGGGCCAACTAGGTATAATCCAGAACCTCTTGTGGCTAACCAAAAGGAGCCGTTGGTGTTTCTGTACAAATCGTTTATTTGTGCAGGAGGTGTGAAAAGCGGTTCAAGAATTTTTTTTTGATTGTTAAACTCGCAAATATCCCTATCGAATACATAAGTATAAATGCTATTACTGAATTTGCGGACGGTTTGGCTTTGATAGTTGAGAATAGTGTCAGTTGACGCCAAAGGAACTTTCTCCATGGTTCCGTTACTTACGTTCAATATTCCTAGCCCTTTGAACATTGAATTAATTAGAATTTCATTTTGAGAAATATCAGATATGAAATTAATTGCTTGTTGGCTTTTAGATCCATCAGAAAAAGGATAATAAGTATTAATATGTTTTAAAGAATTATTAAATCTTCCTAGCCCCCCATCAAAAGAACCTATCCAGATATTAGTGGTACTAGATTTAAAAATAGAGAGGATTTTTGAACCGCCGATTTGAGATAAAGACTCGGTAAGGTTAATAGAAGTACTTTTTTTAGTGTCGGGGTTGATTTTGGTCAAGCCATAATTGGTTCCAAAGTATAAGTTTTTTTCGTTGTCCTCGAAACAAGTTGTTGAAGGTTTGTTTAGATGTACAAATGCCGATTCGTATTTTTCAGACAGGTTGGTAAATTGATTCTTTAATGCTGAAAAATATGAAACACCAGAATCGTTCGTGCCAACCCAAATATCATTTTCGTTGGTGGTTAAAATGCTATGTACGTTATTGCTCCCTATTTCAATTTTTTCATCTGACAAATCAAAATAATGTTTGTTTAGAACATCTCCTTTGATAGAAAAAATACCGTTTCCATCTGTTCCTACCCAAATATTGTCTTTTACAGGAGAAACGTCTTGTATGGGGTGGGAATTATTAAGTTCAATTGTTTTTAGATTATTACCGTCAAATTTGTACAAGCTACCTGTAGAGGTGCCAACCCATAAATTTTTATCGATAACTTTTAAACAGTAAATTATCGATTGATTTAAGATATCTTTTGTGTGCTTAGCAGTTGTTGAGGTTAGCTCGAACCTTTTAAGTCCGTTATTTTTTCCAAAACCTAAAAATAGATGGTTGTTGTAGAAAGCTAGCTTTCTAAAATCATGAAGGGCGTCCGGTAATTGTATTTGAACAATTTGGTTATTACTATTTATTGAGAATAGGTGGTCTGGAGTGATGAAATAGATTTGGTTATTATATGAAGTAATGTCTCTAATATAATCGGAAGATACAAACGCTAGTTTATCTGAAACCCTGTTTAGAAGATATAACCCTTCGCGCGTGCCAATCCAAAGGTTGTTTTTTGGGTCTAGGAACATAGCGGTAACCTCCTTGCCCAAAATTTCAGGATAACTCTTAAAAGAATAACCATTGAATTTGCTGATGCCATTCTGGGAGCCTAACCAAATATATTTATACTGGTCGTAAATAAGGTGTTTAACCTTATTTTGAGGTAATCCATCTTTATCTGTCAAAACTGTTTTTAGTTCAATATTTTGAGCAACCAATAAAGATGTAAAGCACAAAAATAGAGATAGGATGATGTTATAGGAGAGAAATCTCATTGGTAAAGTTGTTTGGGAGAATAGGTTTAGAATTTAAATATACTAAAAAAAGGTTTTTGCTTGTGTATACAAGGGTTGTTAAGTGATTTTGGTGTTATTTTAAAGATTTCTGGCACTATTTTAAAGATTCTTAATTCGATTTTTTGAATAGTTTTGACCATGGAATTTGCCATCCATATTTTAACTAAACATAATTATTAAGATGATTAAACAAAAGAACTATTTAGCTTATCTGATTATTCTCCTGCTTTTTTTCTATGGAGTATCTTATGGGCAATCAGCTACAATTTCAGGCGTGGTTACATCTAGTGAAGACCAAATGCCATTAACCGGTGTATCGGTCTTAGTAAAGGGAACAACTACAGGTGCCGTTACCGATTTCGATGGAAAATTTTCACTAAAGGTTGAGCAACAAAAACCAACTTTAATATTTAGCTATCTAGGTTTTAAAAAACTAGAACGTGTTATAGATAGCGGAACAGCCATTAACATAGTTATGGAGCCTGATACACCTCAGCTTGACGAGGTTGTTTTGATAGGGTATGGTACACAAAAGCGAAGAGATTTAACAGGTTCAGTGTCCTCTATAAAAGGAGATGAGTTGGAAAACTTGCCTTTAAGAAGTGTCGATCAAGCTTTACAGGGGCGTTCAGCAGGTGTTTTTAGTGTTCAGAGTTCTGGCGCGCCAGGCGCTGCCTCTTCTATTAGGATTAGAGGGGGGAATTCCATTAATGGGAGTAATGAGCCCTTGTTTGTTGTGGATGGGGTACCTATATCCTCTGGTAGTACGTCCAGTGCGGCATCTTTAAATCCATTAAACACGATTAATCCTACTGATATTGCTTCGATTGAAATCTTGAAAGATGCTTCGGCTACTTCAATTTATGGGTCTAGAGGAGGAAATGGTGTTGTATTGATTACTACCAAAAGAGGAAAGAGTGGCAAAGGAAGCATTAGCCTTTCTTCATATTATGGATTTCAAAAAGAAACGAACCGATATGATTTGTTGAACGCTAAGCAATACGAAACTTTAGCGAACGAAGCCAGCTTGGCAGAAGGAGGAGGTTTGCTTTATGATCCCTCACTAAACCCTATTTCTACAGATTGGCAGGAGGCTATGTTAAAGAACGTGGCTCCTGTTAGAAACTTTAACGTGTCGGCAACAGGAGGCAAGGAAGGAACAAATTATTTGCTTTCATTTGATTACTTTAACCAAGAGGGGGTTGTGAAAGCATCAGACATGGAAAGGTATTCTTTAAGGTCAAATATCGATTCTAATATCAATGATTTCGTAAAAGTAGGAGGGAGTTTAACTGGTAGCTATGTGGAAGCCAATCGAGTAAATAGCGGTGCTCTAAGTTCAATGTTAACCACGGCACCCAATCTACCTATTAAACAACCCGATGGATCTTTTACCCAATTTAATAATTTAGGTATTGGTTTTAACAACCCAGTTGGTTTATTGTACGAATACAAAAACCTGAATAAGAATTTCAGAACATTGGGTAATGTTTATGCTAGTGCGGAGCTGGTTAAAGGCTTAACCGTGAAAACCACATGGGGTGTTGATGCTTCTTTTCAAAAAAATGACACGTATATCCCACAAAGTTTATACACAGGTTCTTTAGTTGGCGGAGATGCTGCCGTGTATAATTCTATGAGCTTGACATGGTTGAATGAGAATACAATAAATTATAAGGCAAACTTTCAGAATCATTCTTTTGATGCGTTATTGGGCTTTACACAGCAAGCCTCTCGTTTTGAGTCGACCGGTGCTTCAGCAACAGGATTTTTAAATGATGTTACTACTACTTATGCTTTAGGATTGGGTAATCCAGAAGCAGCAGAGCTTCCAAGTTCAGCTTCGGCAAATTGGACCATCCATAGTTACATTGGAAGAATCAATTATGGTTTGAATGATAAGTATTTGCTAACACTAACTACCCGAGTAGATGGTTCATCTAGATTTGGAGCTAATAATAGGTATGGCTTTTTTCCTTCGGCGGCTTTAGCTTGGAAGGCAATTGAAGAGAATTTTGTTAGAGATTTAAACGTGTTTTCTAACCTTAAGTTTAGAGCGAGTTATGGTATAACAGGAAATCAAGATGGTATTGGTAATAATCCGTCTTTAGACCTTTGGGGAGGAACCCGTTATGTAATAGGTAATAAGATCGTGAATGGTATAACTCCGACACAAGTACCTAACAACGATTTAAAATGGGAAACAACCGATCAATATGATGTTGGTTTAGAGTTTGGTTTTTTTGATAACCGCTTAACTTTTCTTGCAGATGCCTATTATAAAATTACAGACGATTTGTTGCTTAATGTAGCAATCCCTAACACCTCGGGGTTTCAATCGGGACTTAAAAATATTGGATCGATAGAAAATAAAGGTATGGAGTTTGCCCTCGATGCTGCCATTGTTGACGACGTTTTTAAATGGGATTTTAATTTTAACATCACATTTAATGAAAACAAAATAATTGATTTAGGAGGGGAAGATGAAATTATTCCCTCTGGAACTAATACCATTTTAAAGGTGAATGAAAGTTTAGGAACCTTCTATGGGTATGTTTCAGATGGATTATTTCAGTCCCCTGAAGAAATTATTGGTTCTGCACAACCTTCGGCGAAACCTGGAGATGTCAGATTTGTAGATTTTGATGATAATGGAATCATCAATGAAGATGACCAGCAAATTATAGGAAATGCCCAGCCAGAGTTCTTTGGAGGAATCAATAACACATTCTCTTATAAGGGTTTTGAATTGTCCGTATTGTTTCAATATGTCTATGGAAACGATTTGTACAACTTAAACGTGGTAACTCTAGAAAATCTAACAGGGCTGCAAAACCAAAGAACTACTGTGTTGGATAGATGGACCGTAGACAACACAGAAACCAATATACCAAGAGCAACTACAACAAGGCCTGTAAACAGACCATATGACAGATATGTTGAGGATGGTTCTTATCTCAGAATGAAGAACATTCAATTAGCCTATAACTTTCCTAAAAACCTAGTTTCGGAATTAGGTGTTCAGAACCTCCGTATTTATGCGAATGCTCAGAATTTTTTAACCATTACAGATTATAGTGGTTTAGACCCCGAGGTAAGCAGGTATGGTTCTGATAATATTAGGCAAGGGTTTGATTCTGGTGCTTACCCCAACTCAAAGATGTTCACTTTAGGTCTCAACGTAACCTTTTAAATTTAAAAAGTCATGAAAAAAATAATATACAATATAATAATACTCTTAGGCGTGCTGTCTTGCTCAGACTTGGAGGTTATTCCAGATGGCGTTAATACGGCCGACAATCTTTTTGAAACAGAAGAAGATGCTGAAGCAGCAGTAAATGCAGTGTACTCCTCCTTACAAACAGCAGATATTTATAATCAGTTTATGGAGGCTATTCAGTCCCAAGGAACTGATGATGCCGAGTGGGGTTATGGAAGAAATACTAGTAATACAAACAAGCTCCAGATGGACAAGTTTCAGTTCGACGCTTCATCAGATCTTATTTTACGTTTTTGGAAGGAGCATTATGTTAACATCAATAGAGCTAACATCGTTATAAAGCGGATAGCGGAAATGGATATTAATGAAGATCTTAAAAATAGGTTTTTAGGCGAAGCACACTTTGTAAGAGCCTTGATGTATTTTAACTTGGTAAGACTTTATGGAGCGGTTCCAGTGGTTACAGAGCCAACGGAATCATTGGAGGGGCTGAATGTAGCTAGAAGTTCAACAGATATCGTTTATGAACTCATTGAGGAAGATTTAAAATTTGCAGAATTAAATTTACCTGTTCAATATGGAACAGAAAACTATGGTCGAGCAACGAAAGGTGCTGCCTTAGGATTGTTGGCCAAGGTTTATTTAACTAATAAACAATACATAGATGCTAAAAATACAGCAGAGGATGTCATGGATTTGGGGGTTTACTCTTTATGGGCGAGTTATGTCGATGTGTTCGATATTGCTAACGAAAACATAAAAGAATCTATATTTGAAATTCAGTTTACAAGTACAGGTGACGCAATCAATTCAGTAAGTTCATCATTTCAAGGTTTTTTTAAGCCCTCAGCTCAAGTGATGCCGCCAGGTCCAGGTGAGTTTGCTGGTTATGGTGATAATCCAGTAACGGAAAATCACTTTCAAATTTATAATGAAGGGGATGAGAGAAGGGATGTTAATGTTTTATACGTACCTAGCGCTCCATCTTCCATACAATTTCCTTATTACGTAAACAAGTATCAAGATCCAGAAGCGGTTAGTGTTCAAGATGGAGGTAATAATTATTACATCCTAAGGTATGCAGATATACTTTTAATGTATGCCGAGGCTATTAATGCAGAAGAAGGACCAACAGTTGAAGCTTACTCAGCGTTTAATAAAGTAAGGCGTAGAGCTTTTGGGTTTCCCGTTAATGTAGAGTCTCTTGCTGATTTGACTGAGGGATTGACGAAAGAGCAGTTTCAAGATAGTTTAGAATTAGAAAGACGAAAAGAGTTTGCCTTTGAAGGACAAAGAAGATTCGATTTGTTGCGTTGGGGAAAACTAAAAGAAGCTGTTGAGGCTCAAGACCCGAGTATAACTGTACAGGAAAAGCACAACTTGTTTCCCATACCAGAGCAGGAAATCATAGTGAACGATTTGTTGGCAGGAGATCAAAATCCAGGTTACTAAACTAAACTTAAAAAGATGAAAAAAATAAATAATTTAATAATCCTATTATTGACAGTTGTTTGCGCATTATCATGCGATGAAGACACCTCACTATTAGATACAGGTATAAATCCAGATTTATATATTACTCTGCCAGAAGATGTGCCGAGTATAGCATTTCCTAATAAACCGGTATCGTTTTCAGCAAAAGCCTTTGCTAAGGCTGGTGTAAGTAAAATAGAAACAAAAGTAGATTATCAATCCCTTCCAGGCTCTGTTTTTACGCCTGATGATAATAGCAAAACAGTAGATTATACTTTTAACTATACTCCAACAAATGATGATTTAGGAAAAACCCTTAATTATGTTTTGGTTGTAGAAGATAAAAACGGGTTTACTTCAACTACCGATTATTCAGTTAAGGTGGAGTTGGAGCCTGCAATAATCGAAATGGAATTTCCTGAGATTCTACCAGATACTTTAAATGTTGGAGATGTGTTAGAATTTGATATTAAGGTTACATCAGAAGATGAACTAAAGAAAATTGAGACCAAATTAAATAATGAAGAAATACTCGAATTGACTAAGGTCGATTTCGACAATCCGTTTGTTGCAACCTATTCTTTTAGCTATGAAATTCAACCAGAGGATGGAGGCAAGGACATTACCTTTACCTATAAGGTTACAGATATAGAAGATAAATTTAAGGAAGAAAACTTTACGCTCTTTATTAAGGGTCTTGCTTATCCTAAAGTTATGAAGGCGTTTGCAGATATAACTCTAGGGATGCAAGGAAATACAGATGCTGGTCAATTCATTGATTTAAAGACAGGATCAGTTTACACTGTGCCGAATGCGAAATTAATGAGTTCTGGGATTGATTTGGGGACTTTCAGAAGTGGGTCTTCTGGAATAAACTTGTTTGCTCCTTCTTATGAAAACGCAGCTCAATTCATATATAACGAATCCAATTGGAGTGGAGACAATTTGGGCTCTTGGAGTTTTAGAAACAATACAGAGCTTCGGAGAATTTCAAGTGATTTAATATCAATAGATGACTTTGATAACATAATGGACGATAGGTTGGTTATTGAAGCATTTAATGCTAGCGAACCCTCTTACGACGCTCTTACTAGATTGGAAGAGGGCGAAATTATAGCTTTTAAAACTGCAGGAGGCGAATACGGTTTAATTCATGTAAAAGCTGCTGTTTCAAGTTCTTCAGGTACGCTTTTCTTTGATTATAAAATTCAAGGAGATGAATTTATTATACCGATAAATGCTTACAGTGATGTTGAAATGGGGATGCAGGGAAATAACGAGGTCGGTCCATTCCTAAATGTAGAGACCAGTACAGTTTATTCTGTACTCGAAGCTAAGGTTAACAGTGCCATGGTTGATTTGGGAACTTTTAGGAGCAGTTCGTCTGGGGTAAACTTATTTGTCCCTTCTTATGAAAATGCGTCACAATTCATATATAACGAAGCAAATTGGGGAAGTGACAACTTAGGGACTTGGTCTGTAAGAAACAAAACAGAGCTTAGGGAAGTGCCCACTTCTGTTCTTACAGTGGATATGTTTTATGAAATTGCGGATGGTCAAGATGTCATATCAGCATTTAATCAAAGTGGAACTTCTTATGAAAATTTCTCAAGATTAGGCGAAGACACCATAATAGCCTTTAAGACTTCTAATGGTAAACATGGACTTCTATTGGTAAAAAGCGTGACAGCGAGTTCTACAGGTAACATCATAATTGATTATAAAGTACAGCAATAGTAGGAGTTAGTTTAGTTTTTTTAGTAAGCAAATCAATCTTTATCTATTAGTATTGGTTCATACTGGTTTCATCTTGTATGTGTACAGGAGAAAAGCCGGTATGAAGCTTACTTAAAGATTTTAGCTTGATTTATCCTAGGTTCTTCAGTGCGATTTTGATTGATTGTTCTTGAGTCTAAAATTTTAAATATTTAAATACCCATATATTTTGAAAAAATTAGTGATTAAATGCTTCTCACTTGGCATGTTAAGTTTATTGGTGCTTTTGTCTACTTTGAGTTGTGATAAAAAAGAAAACAATTCAAAAGATAAACGGACAACGTCTATGATTCCAAAGAATGAAGTGGTTTATGTAGATAGTGTTCCCTACATATATAGAGGAGGTGAGCCATATTACGTGAAAGGTGCTGCTAGTAACCATCTTTACGATCAAGTAGGCAAATATGGAGGTAATTCCATACGTACATACCATGTGAATGAGAAAACACAAAGTATATTGGATATGGCGTATCAACAAGGGCTTTCGGTGGTTCTTGGTATAGGGTTAAAAAAAGAACGAGATCATAATTTTGATTATGATGACGAGTCTCTAGTAAAAGAACAATTTGAAACTGTTAAGGAGCAAATTTTAAAATTTAAAGATCACCCGGCAATCTTAATGTGGGGTATTGGCAATGAACTAGATATAGAGTATACCAAACCGAGTGTTTGGAATGCTGTAGAAGATATTTCAAAATTTATTAAATCAGTAGATACATTGCACCTCACGTCCACCATATTGGCTGGAGCAGATGTGGATGATTTCAAGGAAATTATTGAACGGGCTCCGTCTTTGGATGTAGTAGGGGTTAATGTCTATGCAGATATTGTAACCGCTCATAGAAATGTTAGAGCTTCAGGTTGGAAAAAGCCATATTTAATAACGGAATGGGGGCCAAAAGGAACTTGGGATAATCCGAAATCAACAGATTGGGGGCGGTTTGTGGAGCCCACTAGTACTGAAAAGGCCAATGATTATTATAAAAAATATTATCAAAACTATATTCATAACTACAAAGATAAAGGTTGTGTTGGGTCTTATGTTTTTGTTTGGGGGTATCAGCACCATGGAGCAGTACAGACCTGGTACGGGTTATTTACAAAAAATGGTAACCCCTTAAATGGCGTGTATACGATGCAGGAATGCTGGACAGGAGAAGTTCCTGAAAATATATCACCAGAGGTTTATTCCTCAGGAATGATTCTTAATGGAAAAACGGCAGACCAAAGCGTTAAGGTTAAAAGAGGTGCAATTAATACAGCTAGTGTTGATGCTCTAGATCCAGACGGAGACAGTCTTTATTATGATTGGCAAATTGTAAAGGAAGGTTTTGTTTTGAGTCGCTCAGATAAATCAGCAGCCATGCTACCAGGAATCCCTGGATTAATAGAGAACAACAATAAGCGATTGATAAATTTTAAAATAGATGAAGCAGGGGAATATCGCCTAATCGCTTATGTGTTGGACCATTTAGGCAATGCTTCAGTTGCAAGTATTCCATTTTTAGTACAATAAAATGATATGAAATCAATACTATATTTAGTTGTTTTAACATGCTTGTTTTCTTGCAAAGATTTTCAAAATCAAAAAGATGAGACTATTGTTCTTAATGGTTCAAATTGGACTTTTCGACCAATAAAAATCCCCTTCTTTGGTTATGAATTAGATGCGGAAGGGCGCTGGCGAGAACCCAATCAGAGTCATGGTTTTATTGTTAGTGCTATAAATGATTCTACAAATAAGTGGGATTCACATCCTGTAAGGGTGCCCATGAGTTGGTCTTCTGCTGTTTCCAATCCGGGAGAGAAAGAGGTCAAAGGGGATTTCGATTTTCCGTATTTCTGGCAATATGTGCATAAAGGAGAATACAAAACAACATTCGACTTACCTGATGATTTATCTGGAAAGCGCATAAAACTTGACTTTTCAAGTGTGAATTTTGTGTGTTGGGTATTTGTAAATGGTCAGCTCATTAAGGGAGAGAACCCAGATAAAAGCTACACACATTTGAATAAATTGCCATTCACAGTCGATATAACCAAAGCTGTTAAAGTGCCATCAAAAAACAACGAACTTAAGATAGTTGTACAGGATTTTAGTTATGCTTTTAAGGGCGATTTTCCAAATGAAGACCACCCAGAAACCGGTATTGATTACCCTTTAGGTGACCGTTGCGATTACTATAATAAAGATAGAGGATGGCGTAATATAGACAATGGAATAATTGGAGATGTGGTTTTGAGAGGAGTCCCTAAAGTTAATGTCAACGATTTGTTCATCCAGACCGATGTTGACTCCTCAAGAATCACGGCAAATATTGAAGTTTGGAATCAATCGGAAGGCAGCAGACAAATAGAAGTCGGTGGTTTTGTGACGGATTGGAAAGGAGAAAAAACGGTTTTTGAGCTCAATTCTAAAATATCGGTAACATTGGAACCCAACCAAAAGAAAAATTTAAAGTTATCGGATATATGGGAATCCCCTAAATTATGGTGGCCATATAAGCCACACCTTTATGATTTTAATGTAACCATAAATGGTGTTACTGTTCAAAAAGAACGTTTTGGTTTTAGGCAGGTAAAAGCCGTTCAATCAAATAATCCCGAAAAACGGGGTTTTTATCTTAATGGTATAAAAATGCGACTTAGAGGAGAGTCATTAGAACCCACTTGGAAGGATGGTTACACAGAAGGCGTTGGTGGAGGTTTGTTTTTGTACAATCCAGAATATTGGTCATACTTATTGGATATCTCAAAAGAATTAAACATAAATGTCTTAAGAACCCACAGGGGCATGAGCCTTAAACGTCAGTTCGAAATAGCAGACGAAAAAGGAATGCTTATGATAGCCGAATCTACAATAAACAACGGCAATCATAAAGGTGCTTTTGGTACTGTTGAAAATCAACGTAAAGCGATCCGTGATTTGATAAAAACGCACAGGAACCACCCTTCTATTGTGTTTTGGTCTCTGGCCAACGAAACGCCTTATCAAGAAGAATGGGAGGAAGAGGCACTAAAGTATGATGAAACCAGGCCGTTAACGGCTACACAATTATCGCCCCGATACTACCCTAGTGAAAATATAGTAACTGCTGCATGTGCATATTCCATGGGGTTGGACGGTTACACTAGTGATATTTATAATCGTCATGATAAATTTTGGAAGGATAAACTGCTTTATGTTTATGAAGATAATGCCTGTTATGATGAGCCCTTAGATTATGATCGGGTAAGTTCAGTGCAAAAAGGGCTTTCTATATTTAGAGGTCACAGGTCAACGGGCTACGAAATGATTTTTACGTTTTATACACTACAAAAGTTATTCGGACAACCCACAGATTCAATAGAAAAACATTTTAGAATAAATTGGGAAGACCATGATGTGAAAAAGTTAGGCTATCGACCTGATTACGCATTAATGCCGTTGCTTGATCCATGGACCAATCCAGAGGCCCCTAAGATTATTAATCCTATAGAGGGCATAAAGGATAACCCCATAGATTTTTGGAAACGCAGTTATTCGCCTATAGCCGTATTTGATTATGAATATGATAAGCGCATTGATGTGAGTGCCAGTGCGAACCCCTATGTGTCCCCACTATCAAGTAAAAGAACCCTTACCGTACATAATGATGATATAAAGGATACCACAACAGTAATAGATGTTAAATGGCAGGTGAAATTGTTTGATGAAGATCAGATGATTTCGCAAGGTGGGTTTTCGTTAAATGTTCCACTAGCAGGAGTTAAAAAACAGGACATAGTGTTGGATTTAAAAAACAACGATAGTGTACGCGTTACTTATCAAGCTTTTAAATCTGGGACAAAGCGTTTTGAAGAAACGGTGTATTTAAGTAATAGCATCAACAATGAAAAACAAATTATTGAACCCTTGAGAATGACAGGTGACAGTGTATTGATTTCTCCTGATTCTAAAGCCATAAGTCACCGAGGTTTTCATTTGGAAGATATTAAAAAGAGCATCCGAAAACTTTTAGTTAACAACTCACCGAAATTGGGAGATTATGTACAATTCAATCCTTGGATAAATGAAACGGGGTTATACGATGTTTATCTTCAGGTTCCAGAAAACTCAAAGGGTATTCAAAAAGTAGCTGTACAACACGACACACATAATACAGAGCTAAACATAGATTTTTCCAAAAAACAGGGATGGGTTAAACTTAATAAAGAGCCCATTAAGTTTAAGGCTGGTAAATATGATAATTCGGTAAAGCTACTTGTTTCGAACAACCAAACCAAAGTGCGTATCGGAACGCTTAAAATAAAAAGAACAACAGACTAAATTAAAATGAAGATGATGAAAATATTGTTATACCTATTTTTTGCAATATTTGCTTTAAAAACAACCGCTTGCAGCAGTGATAGTGCCCAAGAGCAAATTGATGTAACCGAAGACGACCAACCTGCCGATGGCCCTGCAAAAGTAGAAGTGAGGAATGATGGCGGAAATCCAAGAATTTATCGTAACGGAATGCCTTACTTTGTTAAAGGGGCTGCTTACAATAACTTTTTAGATGAAGTGAAAAATTATGGGGGGAACTCTATAAGAACCTATTCAATTAATGAAGACACCCAAGCCGTATTGGATTCTGCACAGCAACATGGAATAACTGTTTGTCTTGGTATCTGGATTAAGCGCGAAACAGATGGTTTCGATTATAATGATGCCGCCGCGGTAGAGGAACAATTTAAATCCATAAAGGCAGATGTTCTTAGGTTTAAAGACCATCCTGCACTGTTAATGTGGGCAATTGGTAATGAAGCAGATTCCAGAGCTACAAACTTTAAGCTTTATGACGCAGTTGGTGAAATATCAGATATGATTCATGAAGTGGACCCCAACCATTTGACGACTACTGTTTTGGCGGGTACAAAAACAGATCATATAAAGGAAATAATGGAGCGAGCCCCCTCCTTAGATGTACTGTCAATAAATACCTATGCGCCCATTATAAACTCACATAAAAAAATAAAGGAAGTTGGTTGGCAAAAACCATACTTGATTACGGAGTGGGGGCCAAGAGGAACATGGGAAAACCCTCCAGCAACCTCATGGGGAGGCCTGCTAGAGCTGACTAGTACGGAAAAGGCTGAGGTCTATAGAGAAGTTTACAATAAACATATCATAGCTAATGCTAATGATGGGTGTGCAGGGGCTTATGTGTTCTTGTGGGGGTATCAAAACCATGGAGAAGTGGCTACTTGGTACGGGCTTTTTACTAGAAAAAAGCATCCGTTGGGCACAGCTCATGCCATGCACTATTCATGGCGAGGTACGTTTCCTTCAAATAGGGCTCCGCAAGTAAAAGGAGAAGATATGTTGTTGAATGGTTTAACGGCCGACCAGAGTATTAAAGTGAAAGTAGGCCAAGAAAACAGGGCATCCATTAAGGCAGTGGATTTTGAGGGAGAAAACTTGACCTATGAATGGCAAGTAGTTAAAGAGGGCTTTGTGATGGCTAAAGATAATCACTCAATGGATGTTCTGCCCGGTATTGATGGCATTTTTGAAAATAACCGAGAACAAAATGTCCGTTTTACAATGACACAAACGGGGGAATACAGGCTTTATGCTTTCGTTTATGATGAAAAAGGAAATGCTGCTTCAGCAACAATTCCATTTTTAGTTGAATAGTTTTGAATCATTTGAATTTTTGTTAACCATTCTTAAGTCGTTTACATGTTATCTACACTTAATATCATAATTATAATTTCGCTACTTGTAATAACTTCTTTTTGGGGGTATATATTCAGAGGAAAGAGCGAGTCCAGTAACGATTTCTTTGTAGGAGGAAAAACAATACCTTGGTGGGTGGTTTCATTTTCAATTATTGCAACCACTACAAGTGCTGCTACATTTGTTACGGTGCCAGCTTATATTTATGGGGAAGGTGGTGATCTTAAATACTTAATTGTTCTCCCTGGTTTCGTGGTGGGTAACATTATCATGGCCTACCTCTTTGTAAAACCTTATTACGAAGAGAACGTAACCAGTCCATATGAGTTCATGGAAGTACGTTTAGGTAGCTATGTTAGCCAATTAGCAAGAATTCTGTTTTTTGTGGCTGTAATATTGAGTCAAGCGGTAAAACTGTTGGCTACAGCCATTGTGTTTAGCGAGATATTAGGAACCAGTATCAGTATTTATGAAAGTATATTGATAATGTCTGCATTTGCTGTGTTTTGGTCGGTTATGGGAGGGATTTCCACAGTAATTTGGACCGATTTTCTTTTATGGACGGTTTTTACTATAGGAGCTATAATAGCCATGGTGTTTATTTTTGGAGGTATTGATGGGGGATTTTCAGAAGCATGGAGAATAGCAGATGCCCATGCCAAAACAGTAATTGTAGATTTAAGCCTAGATCCCACAAAAAACTTTACGGTATGGGTCGGAATTTTTGGAGCTTCAATTTTTCATTTGGGGTCTTATGCGGTCGATCAAGTGGTGACACAGCGGATATTAAGTTGTAAGAACGTAAAATCGGCAAAAAAAGCTGTTATTTTTTCAGGCTTAACGGTTACTTCAACTATATTAATGCTTATAGTGGGTATTGGCATTTTTGCTTGGTATCAAATCTATCCACCATCAGCAGAGAGCACAGCTTTAATAGCTGAAAATAAAGATAGGGTCTTTCCTCATTTTGTAATTCATGAATTGCCAGATGGAATCTCGGGTATAATCATCGCAGCTTTGTTTTCTGCAGGAATATCTACCTTAACATCTGCTTTAACAGCTGTGGGCGAAACCACTATTTTTGGGTTTTACAAAAAATACTTCAAAAAGGAAGCAGATGACAAACATTATTTAAAAGCTAGTAAAATAGCTATAGTCTTGGTTGGTGCTTTGTTTGCCGTTGTGGCATTTGCATTCAATACTTTTAGCAAAGAAGGGCTCTTGAATATGGCGTTAGGTGTTCCTGGGTATTCCTATGGAGCGTTATTGGGCATTGCCTTATTAGCATTATGGAGGAAAGGCAGTTGGAAGACTATTTTGGTAGGAACATTGTGTTCGGTTTTTTTGGTCACTTACCTGAGTTTTGCTTTTGAAATTGGTTTTTTTTGGAGATATCCGCTTGGAGCTCTCACCGTGTTAATTGTGGTATTTGGTTATGAATGGATATTAAACTCAAGAATGATCAAAAAGTTGGTTTAGTTAATATTTTGAATAAGTTTTGAACAAATTGAAATAAAATAATATGATAGATAAAAAGAATATAAGTAAGGAAAGTTTTGATATTATTATTTGTGGAGGAGGTCCTTCTGGGTCTATGGCAGCAATAGCCGCCGCAAGAGAAGGGTCTAATGTTCTGTTAATTGAGCAATATGCCTTCTTGGGAGGGACTCTCACCGCGATGGGGGTAGGGCCTATGATGACCTTTCATAATAATGTAGGTGAACAAGTTGTGAAGGGGTATCCTGATGAATTGATTGAACGCTTAAAGACCAAAGGAGCCAGTCCCGGGCACATAGAAGATGTGATAACCTACTGCTCCACTATAACGCCATTTGATAGTGAAGCATTAAAAATCGAGCTAGAAGACATGGTGACCGAAGCAGGAGGCACCATACTTTACCATACCATGTTGGTTGATGTAGTTGTTGAAGATGGGAAGGTTAAGTCAATAATTGCGGCCAATAAAAACGGACTTGTGGAGTATCGTGCAGATTTCTTTATAGATTCTACGGGGGATGGTGATTTGGCAAAGATGGCTGGATTAACATTTAAATCGGGAAGGGATACAGATGGGTTGATGCAGCCGCTCACTATGAATTTAAAAGTAGCCAATGTAGATAGGGAAAAGGTAAAGAAATATGCCCGAAAGTACCCAGAACGATGCTTGTTTGATTATGGAAAGGAGGAGGGGCTGCGAAGGTTAGAAACAGCACCAAGAATTAGTTTAAAAGGATACATACCAGAGCTCAAAGAAGCTAGAAAGAGAGGTGAGGTTTCCGTGCCTAGAGAATTTGTGCTGTTATTCGAAACCGGTACCCTTGGGGTGTTTATTTTAAATATGAGTAGGATTCAAGGGCTTGATGGTACAGACCCTTACGAGTTGTCTCAAGCAGAAATGATAGGAAGAAAACAATGCGTAGAAATATTTAATTTTTTAAAAAACTATTGTGAGGGGTTCGAAAACTGTGTTAGAATGGACACTTCCGCCCAAGTTGGTGTTCGTGAAACAAGAAGAATTGATGGCCACTATACGATAACTGAAGAAGATATCATTAGTGCTTCTATTCCAGAAGATACTATTGCTTTAGGGGGCTATCCTATCGATATCCACAGTCCGGATAAAGTTGAAACAAATTCCGTATTCTTTAAAAAAGGTACTGTTTATGGAGTGCCTTTGCGTTCGTTAGTGCCAAAGGGGATATCTAACCTATTAATTAATGGAAGGTGCATCGATGCCACGCATGAAGCATTGGCAGCTATTAGGGTAACACCGCAATTAATGGCTGTGGGGCAAGGAGCAGGCACGGTGGCTCATTTATGTGTAAACCAAAACAAGTCACCCTTAGATATTGATATAAAGGAATTGAGGTTGAAACTTCAGGAAAAAGGGGCGCTTATAGACGTGCCGAAAAGATTTTTCATGTTCTCGGAAGACTTCGGTAAAGACGAGGTTTTGGATGATCAAAACCAATTTATATTTTCAGAAAGTAATTCCGAAGAAGATAAATAATAAAGGGTTTTTAACTATACGTCAAGTAAAAATAGTCAATGAAAAAAAAACAAGTTTTAATAATAACGGTTCTGATAAATCTATTATTGGTTCAGTTTATCAATGCTGAAGTTAAACTCCCAGCTTTGCTGTCGTCCAAAATGGTTTTACAGCGCAGTTCAACGGTTGCTTTATGGGGGTGGGCAAATCCTAATGAAAAGCTTGATATTAGGGCATCGTGGATAGATACCAAGGCAGATGATAAGGGGCGTTGGAGAGTGGATATTATAACTACTAATAGTAAGGAAAGTCAAACAATAAGAATAACTGACGAAGTATCTTCGGTTTTATTGGAAGATATACTTTTCGGGGAGGTTTGGCTATGTTCAGGGCAGTCGAATATGCAACAACCGCTGAAAGGGTTTAGAGGGCAGCCTACTTTTGGTTCGGTTATGGCCATAGCGAAGTCTAAAAATTCTAATCTACGTTTATTTGATGTAGGAAGGGTGGGCGCAAAATCCCCTAAAGAAGTTTTAGAGAAATATTCTCAATGGCAACTTTCAGCACCAGATAGTGTTAGTGAATTTAGTGCTATAGCTTATTTTTTTGGAAGTCAGCTTCAGGAAATTTTAGATTGTCCAGTAGGTTTAATACATGCTTCTTGGGGAGGCAGTAAAGTAGAGGCATGGCTGAGTAGTGAAGTTTTGAGTATGTATCAGCAGGTAGATTTAAAAGGTATTGACGCGACAAAGCGAGTAAATCAAACTCCGACGGCTTTGTTCAATGCCATGATAAATCCATTAATTCCTTTTACAATTAAGGGAGCATTATGGTATCAAGGCGAATCAAACTTTACTCAACCCGAAAAATACAAAATACTCTTTCCTGCCATGGTTAACGATTGGAGAACGCGTTGGGATATTGGAAACTTTCCATTCTATTATGTGCAATTACCTCCTTATTCCTATAAAAATAAGGAGGCATTCCAAAGTGCAAAAAATAGTGCGTTTATGAGAGAAGCCCAGTTGGAGTGTTTGGATGATATACCAAATTCAGGCATAGTTATTACAATGGATCTTGGTCGAGAAAATTTTGGACATCCGCCTCAAAAGAAAGAAATAGCAGATAGGTTACTGTTCAATGCATTGAATCAAACCTATGGTTTTGAGGAGGTTGCTTGTAAATCACCTGAGTATAAAGCGTTAGAGGTGAAAGAGGGCGGAATAGAGTTGATATTTGAATATAATACTTTGGGGCTATATAGTTTTGATCAACTTACTGGTTTTGAAATTGCTGGAAACGATAAGGTGTTTGGACTTGCAAGAAAAAGTCGGACATTTTTTCTAAGACCTATGCTACATTTTTAAATTGATAAAATTTTTGTTCTACTTCATAAGGAGTTTTATACCCTAAAAAAGAGTGTAAACGTTTTCTATTATACCATATTTCTATGTATTCAAAAACAGCGGTTTTAGCCTGCTCTATAGTTTTAAAATTATCATCATAAATAAGTTCTACCTTTATTGTTTTAAAAAAGGATTCAGCAACTGAATTATCCCAACAATTTCCCTTTCTACTCATAGATTGGGTCACCAACGGGTTGGATTTAATAAATGTTCTAAATGTTTTTGAGGCGTATTGTATCCCTCGGTCTGAGTGGAATATTAAATCCATGTTTATATTGCGCTTGCTTACAGCCATTTTCCATGCAGGAACAATAGTTTGATTGGTATGTAAACTTGTACTTAATGACCAACCTATTACCTGCCTGTCAAACAAATCAATAATAGTGGTCAGGTACAGCCAGCCTTGATTGGTATGGATGTAAGTGATATCACTGACCCAAGCTTCATTTACCCTGCTGGGATTAAAGTTTCTGTTCAATAAATTTCTGCAAACCGGGTATTTATGGTTGGAATTAGTGGTAGCCTTAAACTTCCTTTTGTGTTTGCTTGCCCAATTGTTCGCCCTCATAATTTTAGCCACTCTGCACCTGGATATACAGTAGCCTTTACGTTTTAGTTGCTCCGCTATTCTTGTGGAGCCATAACGTCTTTGACTCAGGTGAAATTCCTTTTTTATCAAATCCGTGAACAGGCTATGTTCCAGTGCCCGTTTTGATGGGCCGGCACTGTACCACCTATAAAAACTGCTCCTACTTACTTTAAAAACTTTGCACATCCTCTCGATGGGGTATAAGTGCCTATAACTGGCTATAAATCCATAGATTTCCCATCGCTCTTGGAGAAGATGTGCACGGCCTTTTTTAATATCTCAAGTTCAAGTTCCTTTTCTTTAAGCGCCTTGCGCAGTCTTTTAACTTCTAATGTATCATCAGGTATTGATCTTTCTGGCTTGGGGGATGTCGTTGTTTTGGCTGCCTTCCGCCATTTATAAATCCTTTGGACTTCTATACCTAATTCGTCTGCCAGTTCTTTTATGTTTTCTCGTTGGTAACTTAACCGAACTGCTTGCTCCTTTAATTCAGGACTGTAATAGCGTTTTTTCATGTTTCTAAGATATTTGTTTTGTAACAAACAGTCTTAAATTTTATGTCCGAGTAAAGGTAGCAACTCCAGAACTATAGCAGACGCTATTTTAGACAGAATCGTGAACTCCTCACATCGGATCGACCTCAAAGGAGAATCTCTAAGAAAAGGAGCTTTAAAGAGCGAGTAACATTAATTTTTTATATAATTGCAGTATCTTTCAAAGTGGCACTGTTTGACCGAAACAGGTGGCACCATCACTCCAAAATAGCCAAAATCGACCATCGATAATAGTGTCATTGATTGAGATTTAGATAAAGCCCGGCTGAACCGTCTAAATTTTTTGGCTACTGAAGTCTTGATCTTAAGAGTCTCGAACTTCTCTTTTTTATATTTTTCATCCATTTTTTAGTAAAATTTCTACCATTTTTGAATAGGTTTCAAGGGTTTTTAGTAATAAAGCAGATTCTTTTTAATTTTGATCTTTGAATCAAATAACTTAAACTACTATTAATCAGATGTATAAGTTTTAAAAGGTAATTCTTAACGTGGCTCTGCCCGTTATCCTCTTGCTTTACCTTTTCGTCCCGCAGGGACAAAAATTTCAACTATTAAAATGAATTTAATAGCACTTTAAATGTTTAAAAACTAAATCCTGACTTTTAAGATTTAAAAAGAAATCTTTCTGAATTTATTATATAGATATGAGGGAATAAATGAGAATTATATAAAATGAAGGTGGAGAAAAGAACTGAAGCAAAATTAAATTAATTATGAAATCCGTTTAAAGGACTTAAGCGAAAATCCAGAATCTGGAATGTAGTGATTCCGCCATTTCTGCGGAATAAGCGAAATAGAGGGTCTGTAAATTAAACTCTGTCTGATGTTTCAATTCCACTGGGGCTAGCCCCAGTGGAATTCGCGTTTATGGCCAGCGGTATCCGGTCTCCAAATTTAATATAAAATTGCTGGATCGTAAGGCTCCAATTATGCAAAGGAGCGGTCCATTTCTTCTCAATATTTCTTGTAGCCAGGTAGACCAGCTTGAGCAGCGACATATCATTTGTAAATGCACCTTTGGTCTTGGTAACTTTCCTGATCTGGCGATGGAAGCCCTCTACAGCATTGGTGGTGTAAATAATCTTTCTAATGGGCTCTGTATATTCAAAATACTGAGATAGCTGCTCCCAGTTACGCTGCCAGCTTTCAATGACCACAGGATATTTACTTCCCCATTTCTCTTCCAGGTTCAATAGTTGATCTTCGGCTACATCTTTGGTAACGGCTCTATACACTTTCTTCAGGTCATTCATAAACTCCTTCTGATCCTTCGAGGCTACATATTTGAGTGAGTTACGGATTTGGTGTACAATACAAAGCTGCACCTGAGCCTTTGGGTATACGCTTAAGATGGCCTGGGTAAAGCCTTTGAGATTATCTGTACAGGCAATCAGGATATCCTCTAATCCACGGTTATGAAGGTCGGTTAAAACCTGTAGCCAAAAATTAGCACCTTCACTCTCGGAAATGTACATTCCCAGAATTTCCTTTTTTCCTTCTTTTGTAATACCCAGGATGTTATAGAGTGCTTTATGGGTAATCTTCCCATCCACTTTAACCTTATAATGCATGGCATCAAGCCAAACAATGCAGTAGAGGGGTTCTAAAGGACGGCTTTGCCAGGCTTTGATATCAGGAATGATCTGATCGGTAATTTGGCTTAAAACAGTATGGGAAATATCGGTATCATACATCTCCTTAATATGCCCCGAGATGTCACGGTAGCTCATCCCAAGTCCATAAAGACCGATGATTTTTTCTGAAAGATTATCCGCCAGGATTGTCTGTCGTTTTTTTACCAGTTCCGGTTGGAAGCTGCTTTGACGGTCTTCAGGGGTTTCAATATCAAAGGAACTAAAGCCACTTTTTAGCTTTTTCTTTCCCTTGCCATTGCGCTTATTACCTTTGGAGCGTTCATCACTATCCAGGTGGGAGTCCATCTCTGCCTGAAGGGATTTTTCAATGACGTTCTTTAGCATCGGTGCAAAAGCACCCTCGGCTCCAAAAAGGCTTTTGCCAGACATAAATTGGTCAAGTACCTTCTTCTCAAATTCTTGTTGTTCTTTTGTTGTCATAATCTATCTGAATGAAATTAATAAATAATTCTATTCAGACAGAGTTTATTTTACACCCTCCTTGCTGGGGTAGGGTTACGCGCAGGCAATTCAGATCAATTTTAACTTTTCTTTTTGAAATAGACAAAATTATTTGAGGTCTGAATAAGAATGTTCTCAACAGAGTTTGTGGATAACCCCATTATCTATGAATCACATGCACAACCATCAGGTTGATAGCAGTTTTTCGTTTTTGAAATACAGGTATCACCACAAGCTTTTCCTTTAGAACATGTTTTGCAACAATTTTCCGTACAGGAAAATTGAAGAAGTAGAAATAAGGAGATCGAAAAGACCTTAAGAAAGCGCAAAATTAGTAGTCAATTTGGACTTCATAATATTTTCCATTTTCACCTTCAATTTCGGCATATCCATTTTCATCAAGTTCTTCAGACCATACATGCTCTTCGTCTAAATATCCACCGTTATTAAAATAGATTACGGTAACTTCATTGTCTTCAACTTCTACGTCTAAGGTATAAGTTGCATTATAACCAGTTTCTGAATTATAATAATCAACTGTAGCTGTATAATTTCCGTCTTCAAATCCTTCATCATAATCTACATCTTCATCATCTGAATAATATAATTCTGAGTTAGAATTATTAGAATAATAACTTTTTTCGGCTTCCGGATAGGAAGATGAATTTTGATCGTTTTTATAGTTCGTAAACACAAGAATAAAACTTATCAGAAAAAGGAGTTTTTTCATAGAAATAATATTTGATAGTACAAGAAGGAGGTGACCAAATATGTCGCCTATATTTGAGTTGTAATTAAGTTTTCGAGCCAACTAATTGTTTTATTCAGCTCAATAAATACGTATATTTGAGCTATAAAAATATTTTTATAGCTCATTAATTAGCTATATATTGAGCTATAATTTTTAAATTATAGCTCATGTCGTGGAATTGGCAACTTAAAAACTGGCCTGATTTTGAATTTGACTCAGAAGCCTTGCTTTCCTATGAAAAAGCATTTTTGCAAAAAGCGGGGATGTTGTACGGTAGTTTGAAGCATATCAGTAGTGAGGGTCAAGATGAGTTAAAGGTTAGGTTGCTAAGTGATGAAGCCTTTCAAACCTCTAAGATTGAAGGTGAGTTGCTTGACAGGGATTCATTGCAATCCTCAATTCGCAAACACCTTGGCCTTCAGGGCAATATGAGAAAAGTATCTCCTGCCGAACACGGAGTTTCAGAAATGATGATTGATCTATACAAAAATTATTCATCTCCTTTAACCCATGAACAATTATTTTTATGGCACGAAATGTTGATGAACGGGCGTCGCGATCTTCAGGATATAGGTGGTTATAGAACACATCCAGATCCAATGCAAATAGTCTCAGGTTCAATGGGACGACCGATAGTTCATTTTGAAGCCCCTCCATCTGATGCCGTAAAGAAGGAAATGGAGAAATATATTTTATGGTTTAACCATACAGGAAATAAATGCCCTGGCCCGGTGGTAAAATCCGGTATTGCGCATTTGTACTTTGAAAGCATCCATCCTTTTGAAGATGGAAACGGAAGAATTGGTCGTGCGTTATCAGAGAAGGTATTGTCTCAATATTTAGAACGTCCTACATTGATAGCTCTTTCACATATTATCGAAAATAATAAGAAACTTTATTATAAATCCTTACATCTCAATAGTAAAGAAATTGAAATTACTCAATGGTTAGTGTATTTTTGTGAAACAATTCTTCAGGCTCAGGATTATACCCAGAGAATAATTGATTTTCTAATAGGCAAAGCGAAGTATTTCCAAAAGTTTGATGAAAAGTTCAATGAGCGCCAAACGAAAGTGGTAAATCGGATTTTTCGAGAAGGTTTGGAAGGATTCAAAGGTGGTTTAAGTGCCGAAAATTATATCAAGATTACTGGAACAACGGCTTCAACCGCTACCAGAGATTTGAAAAAAATGGTTGATTTAGGAGCATTCACCAAAACTGGTGATAGAAAAAGTACCCGTTATCATTTGAATTTATGAAACTTTTTTTTATCTCTTGAGTCGGTAAAAATAGATATAATGATTTACTGTAATTAGTAATGATTTTCCATAGTGGATATTTTATTGTACAGAGGTCAGTAGTTAGTTACTTATAATTTGGGATTGATATATGACATTGCCCTGAACCATTTTTGTAATCAGCTTATTGAATATAGTAGCTTTGCTCTGAGATCGGTTGATCCTGAAACAGAATTCGTTAAAATACCTGTTCAGGTTTTTATCGCTTACCCAGGAATAAGTGGTTCTAATCCAAGATTTCACTTGGTGTATCATGGTGTGAATTGCCTTAAAGTTCAATCCCTTATTGCTTTCTATTTGTGTAATGTCATATGCTTTGGAAATTGGCCTATAACCACGCCATTTATCAGTGGTTACCTTAGCTTTGCGGCTTATATGGTTGATAAAGATGTACTGAAGGGACTGGGCTGAAAAATCTTCAATTTTCATGGTATACATCCGCTTTACCTTTCCATCTTCGGTCAACTGCACTGCCGTGATTGCTTTCTTTTTCTTACCATCATAACTTCTTCCTATTTTCCCCTCGTCCCTGCCGCCCATAACAAATTCATCCACGTGAACATCGCCATCCATAGGGTCATTCCCACTCGAAGCCATAGCTTCTCTAACTTTCAACATAAATAATCTCGCCGTTTTTTCAGTAACCCCATAGCGCACGGCCATATAACTTGCTGATAAACTTTTGGTTGTCGTGGCCATCTCAAAACAAATAAAAAATGCTTTGCGAACACCAAATTTAACCTTGTGAAAAAGGGTGTTTGCGGTAGCGGATTCAATATGGTGGCAAATATTGCACTGCCTGGCAAAATCCTTCCGTACTTGGCAAGCAGTGTGATTACATCTTGTACATTTAAAGCCGGTTTTGGACTTGATTGAAGCAAGGTATTTCTTGCAATCCTCATCGGTTTTGAACCGATCAGAGAACTCCAGAAGGTTTTGACCCTTAAAAATATCCATATTTTTATATATTTACTGGTAATAAAGATATGTATTTAAATACTGACCTCTA
>NZ_JAEHOK010000016.1 GCF_016236915.1 Salegentibacter maritimus | reverse complement strand
CTGATTTCTATGACACTTGCAAGTTATTATTATATATTTTTTGATTTTTTATGATGGCAAAAATTCTATGAATGATCTTATTTCTTACAGCATTTAAGACGCTCATTTTGTTTTTGCCTTCATTTACCTTTCGATGGTAATATTGTTTTAAATCAGAAGGCAATTGGATCGCCCTCATGGCTGCTAAATGCAGTATTTTCTTAATGCCTTTATCTGCATAGATAGAAACCGATGCCCTACCAAAAACAGAAGTTCCTGAACTTTTTGAAAATGGCGCCACTCCAGCATAACAGGCAAATTTACGAGGATTTGTGATCGATTTAAATGCATTTGTTTTAATCAACATATTCCACGATAAAATAGGACCTACTCCAGGAATAGCACGTATTAAATGGTATTGGTGCTTCAATACACTATTGTGCTCAATAACCTCAATTATTGATTTGTCGGTTTGTTTTATTTTTTCAGTTAGTAATTGAATAAGTTCAGCTCCGTGCTCTTCCAGTTGCGGCAAGTCAAGATCTGCAATCAGTAGGTTTTCTTTGTTTTTTGCTTTGAGTTGGGCTCTTTGCTTAATTAACAGGTTCCTATGGGATATAAGTGCTTTCAGCTTTTCTATTCCCGGTTCTGGTTTTTGATGTGGTTCGAGTTCTGTGTGGTTTTTTTCCAGGAATTTAGCAATACGGAAGGCATCTATAATATCATCTTTTCCTCTGGTGAGTCCAATACTTTTGTGTAAATGCAAAGGATTTACTTCGTAAAAAACGATATTTAAAGAGGTTAAGACTTCAATAATCTTACGGCCATATCGCCCCGTATTCTCAATACAGACTTTTAAACTTTGTGGCTTTGAGCCACTAAAAAAAACTTTTATAGCTTTTTTGTTGTTATCAATACGTTTGGCCAGTTTCTTCTCACCTTTTATAGAACAAATATCCAATGTGTTTTTACTGATATCAATACCTACAAAAGTCAATGAATTTTTCATAATTTTGGTTTTAGTTATGAATGGATTAAATTAAATAGGACTCAATTCCTTAATAATGGGCTTTTAATCCCGAATTTCTATTTGAGTTACTATTTAGGGAAAGAGTAGGTACTGAATCAGCATATAGCTCTTTTAACTGGAACTTGTTATAGTTAGCCTACTCTTTTTTAATCCTTAATTTACACAAATTTTACTCTTGCAAGTCTAAAGGAATCTGGAGCCACTATGCTTTCAAAGAAGGCTAACGATGTAGATATAAAAGTTGATGCCGTTTCGGGTGCTACCATACCTTATGTAGATATGAGTTTGGGAATGGGCACAGGAGATGGGATGCCGGTGGTGAATATCACCTATTTGGCTGCGCAAAAATTTTGCAAGTGGCTTTCAGCTAAAACCGGTTACTTTTACAGGCTTCCCACGGAAGCTGAATGGGAATATGCCGCAAGGGCAGGGAGCCAAACGGCCTATCATTTTGGGGATTCTCCCGAAAATTTGGGAGATTATGCCTGGTTCTATGAAAATAGCGATGGGCATTATCACGCTGTAGGAACTAAAAAACCTAACTCGTGGGGGCTTTATGATATGCATGGGAATGTAGCCGAATGGACATTAGATGCTTATGATTCCGAAACTTATAAAAATCGCTCTGGACTAACAAAAAATCCCTTTGAAATTCCGAATGAAGAATATCCGCACAGCGTTCGTGGGGGTTCATATTATGACGATGCCGAATATTTAAGGAGTGCAGCAAGATTAGCTTCTTCTGAAAATTGGAAAATGCGCGATCCGCAATTTCCAAAAAGTAAGTGGTGGAATACAGATGCTGCTTTTGTAGGTTTTAGGATTGTTCGCGACCCCAACCCACCATCTGTAGAAGATAAAGTTAAATATTGGGGCAATGAAAATCCCTAAAGTTTTAAAAGAATATTAAATGCACCACTTTAGAATTAAATTATGAAAAAGAATAAACCAAATACTTCTCAATTATATAAGAATTCCCGCAGAACGTTTTGTAAAAACACCGCTTTATTCACTGCAGGAATGATGATGCCTGCTATGGAAATGAACGCCATGTATAATGTGTTTAACGATAAAAAATTAAAATTGGCCCTGGTGGGTTGTGGTGGGCGCGGTACCGGAGCTGCAAACCAGGCTTTAAAAGCAGATGACAATGTTGAATTGGTGGCTATGGCAGATGCTTTTGAAGACAGATTAACAGGAAGCCTGGCTCAGTTGGAAAAAGAATTTTCTGGTTCAGATAAAGTTAAGGTAAAAAAACAAAACTGTTTTACCGGTTTTGATGCTTATAAAAAGGCCATAGACCTGGCTGATGTTGTAATTTTAACTACACCTCCCGGGTTTAGACCTTATCATTTTGAATATGCCGTAAATGCCGGTAAACATGTGTTTATGGAAAAACCGGTAGCTACAGATGTACCGGGAATAAGAAAGGTGCTGGACGCAGCTAAAATAGCTAAAGAAAATAAACTAAATGTTGTAGTTGGCCTGCAGAGAAGATATCAGAGAAACTATATAAAGACAGCAGAACAAATTAAACAGGGTGAAATTGGTAAAATCTTATCCGGGCAGGTTTATTGGAACAGTAGTGGGGTGTGGGTAAAACCAAGACAGGCAAACCAATCTGAAATGGAATACCAAATGCGCAATTGGTATTACTTTAATTGGCTTTGTGGAGATCATATTTTAGAACAACATATTCATAATATTGATGTGGCAAACTGGTTTATTGGTGAGTACCCTATATCGGCCCAGGGAATGGGAGGAAGACAGGTAAGAACAGGACCCGATCATGGAGAGATTTTCGATCATCATTTTGTGGAATTTAAATATCCCGGTGGAGCCGTAATATCCAGTCAATGTAGGCACCAACCCGGTACCATGTCTAAAGTAGGAGAAGGCTTCCAGGGTACTAAAGGTATTGTTGAAACCAATGATGCCGGTGTGGCGAAGTTAGTTGATTTTCAAGGAAATGATATTTTTAGATATAGAAGTAGAAACGATCCAAATCCTTATCAGGAAGAACATAATAAATTATTTGAGTCAATTAGAAATGGCGAAGTAATAAGTGATGCCGAAAACGGGGCTAAAAGTACTATGGCTGCAATTATGGGACGTATGGCAACCTACTCTGGGCAGTTTATTAAATATGAGGAAGCGATAAAATCTAATTTACAACTGGTGCCTGAAGATTTATCCTGGAATTCAACGCCACCCGTAACACCAAATTCCGATGGGCATTATACAATTCCTACACCCGGAAAAACAAGGGTAATCTAAACTTTTGAATTATAAAAATGGCTGTTTAAAATTTTAAGCAGTTATTTTTTTAATTTTATATATGATACATAATACATTATTAAAACCAGCTAATATGAAATTTATAAAAAACAAGATCCTACTAATACTTCTTTTAATCTTATGTACATTTAAAAGTACTGCTCAGGATGATTTTACAGCTAGCCTAAGTCCTGAAGAATTAAAGGAAGCTCCCGTAAAATTAATACCATATCCTAAGCAGGTAGAGTGGGGGAAGGAAACAATAGATTTCGATAAACTTCAATTGAGCAATCATAAAATTTTATCTCCAGAGATAAAAAATAGCTTAAAGGAACTACTTGTTAAAAAAGGGATTGAATTAAAGAATACGGCAAAACAGAAAGTATATTTCAAAAAAGACCAAAGCCTGTCGCGTGAAGCCTACCGACTTAAAATTACAAATGAAGGTATAAATATAGAAGCAGCTTCAGAGGCTGGTTTCTTCTATGCTATTCAAACTCTTAAGCAGATAGCAGATGCTAATCAAGGCTTTTACATTGTAAATATTATAGATGAACCTGCTTTTAAATTGCGGGGCTATATGATTGATGTAGGTCGGAATTTTCAACCCCTGAATGCCTTAAAAAAGCAATTGGATATACTGGCTCAATATAAACTAAACACTTTTCATTGGCATTTAACCGATTATCCTGCCTGGCGTATTGAAAGTAAAAAATACCCCGAACTTAATGCCGCTGAAAATCATAGGCCTACCCGCGATCCCGGGAAATACTATACTTATAACGAAATTAGGGAGTTAATAAATTATGCCAATAGATTGCAGATACAGGTTATTCCGGAAATCGATATGCCGGGCCATAGCGATTCTTTTACAAAAGCCACTGGTCATAGGATGGAATCTGAAAAGGGCATGGAAATTTTAGAAGTGGTTTTAAATGAGTTTTTTAAAGAAATTCCCAGGGAAATGGCACCTATAGTTCACCTGGGATCAGATGAAATCGATATCCCTCAACCTGAAGTTTTTATGGAACGCATGCTTGGATTGGTGAAAGCTAATAATAGGAAAGCTATTATATGGGATCCCGGTTTACCTGCAAACAATAAGGTAATTCGGCAATCCTGGAAGCCAGAAAATAAAGTTGATAAAAGCTCACAATCTGGCCTCACGGGAATTGATTCTCAAAATTCTTATATAAATAATAGCGAACCTATGCTTCAAATCCCAAGATTGTTATTTAAACCTATAGGCAGGGATAGCAATCATAAAATGCTTGGTGGGATTGTGGCACTTTGGCCCGATGTTAATATTGATGAGCATTTTGATGCCGTAAGGCAAAACCCGCTATACTCTTCTATTTTAACCTATGCCTGGGTTACCTGGACTGCCGATATCAAGAAAGCTTCTTCTAAATATATAACCAGGGTTCCTGAAAAAAATACAAAAGCTCATACCTATTTCTCTGCTTTCGAAGACTATCTGCTATATCATAAAGAAACCTATTTTAATGAAGTGCCTTTTCAATATTTGCGCCAGGCCAATACAGAATGGAAGTTGATAGGGCCTTTTAAAGATAAAGAAAACCTCCATGAAATTAAAAAATCCTATTCGGTTGGAGATAGCGTCATTTATTGGAAAAATGCCACCGGAAACTCGGTTTTTATTAAAGATAGGTTTAAGCAGGGCGGCTATTACCCAAATGCAAAACCAGGAGAAACTTATTTTGCACATACCTATATTTATGCAGAAGAACCTAAAGAAATACCGGTTTGGATTGGTTTTGAGACTCCTTTTCGTAGCAATCGCGCTTATACGGGAATTCCTAAAAAAGGAAAATGGGATGTTAGTGGAGGAAGCCTATGGGTAAATAACATGGAAGTTCCTGCTCCCAACTGGGAAAATTCTGGATGGAAACCGGAAAGAACCAGCGGGTGGGGAAGTAAAAAAGACCAGGAAGTATCCTGGAAGGACGAAGAATTGTACTGGACCCGTGAACCCACAAAAATTTCTTTAAAAAAAAGCTATAACGAAATTTTAATTCGGGTACCGGGAAGCAGTAATTACCAAAACTGGATGTTTACTTTTGCTCCCCTGGAGCAGGAAGGAATCAGGTTTTTAACATCAAAAGAATAAGATTATGAAACAGATTTTTTTTATTGTATTGCTTTTATCTATTAAACAAGTATGTTCCCAAACAATGTTATCGGAAATATTCACTAATAATATGGTGCTTCAGCGGGATAAACCAATAAAAATATGGGGTAAGGGCGTGCCCGGTGATAAATTGCAGGTCAATTTTTTAAATGAAACCGCACAAACTTCGGTAAGAGCCGATTCTACCTGGCAAATCGTCTTTAAAAAACAACAAGCCACCACAAAACCCCAAACTCTTGTGGTTAAGTCTTCAGAAGAAAAGATAATCCTTAACAATATTCTTGTAGGCGATGTATGGCTCCTTATAGGTCAATCTAATATGGAGTGGCCCATGCAGGCAGAAATGCATTATGAGGAAGCTAAAAAAGAAGCTAAAAATCCTAATCTACGCTTTTTTAACCCAACTTTTATTGGCAAGAATATTTATGGAACCCCCTATGATAAAGACCAATTAAATAGCCTGAGCAATAACATTCTTTTTCAGGAATCAAAATGGGAGGAAAGCGATAGTTCTTCTTTTAAGGATATGAGTGCGGTATGTTATTATTTTGGTCGGGAAATAGTAAACGCCGAAAATACCCCTATAGGATTAATAAATTTAGCTATTGGTGGTGCACCCATTGAAACTTTTATTGATATACAGGCGCTAAAAAAGAATAAACAATTTGTTGCTAAAACAAAGGGAAACTGGTTGAAAAATGATGCGCTTCCGGTTTGGATACGAGAACGCGGAATGCAGAATGTTGGACATAGCCAGGCTATAAATAACCATGCTTACAAGCCCGGTTTCGCATTTAAAACGGGGGTAAAACCTATTTTAAAAATGCCTATAAAGGGTATTTTGTGGTATCAGGGTGAAAGCAATGCCCAGGAAATGGCAAGAGTAAATGAATATCCCGAACTTCAAAAACTAATGATTAAGGATTATAGAAAGCAATGGAAAGATAAGAATTTACCTTTTTACTGGGTACAATTATCTTCTATAGATACTACCAATTACGATTCCCATTTTTGGCCTGAATTTAGGAACGGTCAAAGAGAACTTCTAAACGAGCTGGAACATGTTGGAATGGCGGTGAGTAGTGATGTTGGGAACAGGAATGATATCCACCCCCGTAACAAAAAAGCCGTTGGAAAAAGGCTTGCTCGATGGGCTTTAAAAAATGAATATGGAAAAGATATTATAGTTTCTGGCCCGCTTCCTCAAAAAGCGGAATATAAAAATGGGAACATTATTGTTGAATTTAAATATACCGCGAAAGGTTTACAAACTTTAGATGAGAAAGCTGTTCGTGGGTTTTCTATTGATGGCAAAACGGAACTAACGGGAGAAATTAAAGACAAAAAAATAATATTTCCCAGTGCAGAAAAACCTGAGTATATTTACTACAATTGGCAGGCCTATACAATTGGCAACCTGGGAAACTCTGAAGGATTACCGGCATCTACATTTAAGATAGAGGTTGTGCGAAGTGATTAATTGAATTTAAATAAAGTCCGTGAAAAAAGCTTATTCCTCGAAGCGCTTATTTTGGGTAAGTCTTTTTATCGCAGGCTACTTTGGCTTTTTATACCTGAACTATCACATATTTAAACTCGATTACATCTTAATAGGGGTAGTTATGGAGATGATTACCATTCCTTTTGCCCTGGCGCAATTCATCTTACTTATTATTAGTTTTAAAAATTGGAAAAAGATAAAGTTTAAGATTAGAGATTATTCATTTTGGACTCTTTTAATTTTATTAATAAGCTGTATCTGGACCCTGAGTTCGTTTATCTTCGCTAAAATTTAAGACTTATTAAAGAAAATATTTGGTTTATATGTATAACATAATACAAAATTAGTATCTTAGGCCAAAAAATATAGTATATGTATATTCGTCTTTTTTGGGTTTTAAGTTTATTTTTTGTGCTTACGGCCCCTTCATTAAATGCACAAACCGATGAAAAAATAGAATTTAGCTGGGATTCCTTACCTAATTTACCTTTAGAGAAAGGGGTGAACGGAAGTTTTACCGGGATTCATAATGATGCATTGATAATTGCGGGCGGAGCTAATTTTCCGGATCGTTCTGTTTGGGATGGTGGTGATAAGGTTTATTACAATAATATTTATGTACTTGAAAAGGATAAAAGCGAATTTAACTGGATAAATGTAGATAAAAGTCTTTCTAAGCCAATGGCTTATGGCGCTTCAGTAACAACCAGTGAAGGTTTATGGTGTATTGGGGGGATGAACAAAGAGGGGGTTTACAAAGATGTTTTTCTTTTAAAATGGGATGCAAAAGCTAAACAGCTTTTGGTAGAAGAAAAACCTTCTTTACCCGTCCCATTGGCAAATATGGAAGCAAGCCTAATTGGCGACAAAATTTATGTTGCCGGAGGTCAAAAAGAGCCGGGAGGTAAGTCTACAAAAGCTTTTTACTCGTATTCAGATCTCCAGGGTTGGAAACAGCTGGAAGATATTCCGGGGAAAGGACGTATTCAACCGGTGGTAATAGCTCAAAACAATGGAAAGACCAATGTGGTTTATGTTTTTAGTGGTACCCATTACAACCCCGGTGCCGAAGATCCAAACGAGTTTTTGTCAGATGTATGGCAATACAATCCCTTGTCAAAAAAATGGATAGCCAAGGGCGATGTCCCTTCAAATGAAACCCCCGGGTTAGACGGCGGTTATATCGGGGCTGCTCCGGCAACCAAGCTAGGAGATGCGCATATTTTGATCTTTGGAGGAGCAGGAGGTGAAAATCAACTATACAAAGATAGACTTCAGCTACAAAATCAACTAAAAGCGCTTCAACAGCAAAACCTTGATTCTTCCATTGTGGCCAGTAAAATCGATTCGCTATCCCAGGCAATTTCAGAGAACTTTCAAAACACTTCTTTTTCAAAAACTATTTGGGCCTATCACACGATTACCGATACCTGGACCAAAAGAGGTGAAATTCCGGGTAAAACTCAAGTAGTGGCAAAAGCCCTACAGTGGGAAGACGATATTATTATTCCGTTAGGGGAGCTTAGCCCCGGAGTACGTACATCAGCTATCCATAAAATTAATGTGACTCCTCGTGAAACAGATTTTGGATGGATTAATTATACAACCTTAATTGCATATTTGGCTTTAATGATTGGAATTGGGTGGTATTTTTCAAGAAGAAATAAAAGTACTTCCGATTATTTTTTAGCAGGAGGTAGAATACCATGGTGGGCGGCCGGTTTGAGTATTTATGCTACGATGCTAAGTGCTATTACCTATCTTTCCCAACCGGCACTGGCATTTAGTTACGATTGGCAAGCTTATCTCGGTTACTTTACCATTTTACTTATCGTGCCCCTTATTATAACCTTTTATCTGCCATTTTTTAGAAAGTTGAATATTACAACTGCCTACGAATATCTTGAAAAACGCTTTAATATTGTAATCAGGATGTTTGGAAGTGGTTCTTTTGTGCTGTTTCAATTGGCCAGAATGGGAATTGTTGTTTACTTACCTGCACTTGCTCTATCTACTGTAGTTGGCATAGATATTTATTCGGCCATTATTATTATGGGGATATTAGCTATTGTTTATACTGTAATGGGAGGTATAGAAGCGGTTATTTGGACCGATGTTATTCAGGTAATCGTACTTATTGGTGGTCTTATTCTTGGCCTTATTTATATAGCGGTAGATATAGGAGATGTGAGCTATATTTTCTCTACGGCTTATGAAGATAGTAAATTTCAACTTTTCGACTTTAGATGGAGCTATACCGAAGTGGTAACCTGGTCTTTATTTTTAGGGACTTTTGCCCTTAATTTTGCTCCGTACACCACAGATCAGGCGGTAGTACAGCGTTATTTAACAACTTCAAATGAAAAAGAAGCCAGAAAAAGTATCTGGATGAACGGAATTGTCTCTATTCCGGCAGGATTGCTTATTTTCCTAATGGGGACTTTCCTATATGTTTATTTTAGGGATAATCCCGAGTTTTTACAGGTAGGAATGCAAAACGACGGAATATTCCCTTTATTTATTGCAGACCATCTTCCTCCGGGAGTAGCCGGTTTGGTGATTGCCGGAATTTACTCTGCAGCTATGTCTAGCCTTGATAGTAGTATGCACAGTGTTTCTACCGTAATTACAGTAGACTTTTATAAACGATTTAATAAGAATCATACAGAAGTTACCACTATGAAAGTTGCCAGGTGGGTAACCATTACGGTTGGTGTACTGGGAACTTCGGTTGCTGCGTTTATGGCAGCTTATCCAATTGCTTCGCTATTTTTCTTTTTTCAGGAAATAGTAGGTCTTTTTGGAAGTGCTCTGGCGGGAGTGTTTATGTTGGGAATTTTCTTTAAAAAAGCCAATTGGGTGGGTACCTTGATTGGGGCTGTACTTAGTGTAGCTTCTTTAGTGCTCGTTAAATATTATACGCCTATTAATTTTTATATTTATCCGCTTATCGCCATTCCGGTTTGTGTAATAGGGGGCTATTTGGCTAGTTTGATATTTAAGGTTGAAAACAATAATAATTCTAAAGACCTGGTTTATCATAAGCACTTAAATCAAAATTAATTATAGAAATGAAAAGTTTTCTAAGCTTGGTTTTATTGTTATGCTTTGGCATTTCAATAGGGCAGAATGAGGTAGAATTAGATTGGTATAATACAGCAGAAATGGAGCTGGGTGGAAAAGTAAAGGCTTCTACATCTAATCCTTATCAACGCTTTCCCGATTCTATGCAAAACCTGGTAAGAAAAAGAGTTTGGGAGTTATCTAAGAACCCTTCCGGCGTTTATGTTGATTTTGAGACCGATGCTTCTCGGGTTATTGTTAAATATGTGGTGAATGGGCCATTACAATTTCCGCATATGCCTGCTACCGGCGTTAGTGGGGTAGATTTGTATCTCTCTCAAGATAATACCTGGAAATGGCTTAAGGGCCGTTACCAATTTCAGGATACCATTTCATATCATTACCGGTTAAAAGATACTGTAAATGGCATAAAGCATAATCTACGTTTATATCTGCCGCTTTATAATACTGTTTCCTATATGGAGATTGGTGTGGATAAAGATTCATTTTTTAGAAATGTGCCGGTTAATAATCAGGCACCCATTGTGATATACGGAACATCCATTACCCAGGGGGCGTGCTCGGGAAGACCTGGTACTACCTGGACTACTTTTTTGTCACAAAAAATTGATATTCCGGTTTTTAACTATGGTTTTTCTGGGAATGGGAAACTGGAGAAAGAAGTTATTAACTACCTTTCACAACTAGAGGCAGAAATTTTTGTTTTAGATTGTCTCGCAAACTTTAATCCCGGCCAGGGTTTGGATGCCGAAGAAGCTAAAAAGCGACTTATAAAAAGTGTGGAGGCCCTTCGGAAATTAAATCCTGAAACACCAATAGTACTCACCGATCATGCAGGCTACCCCTATGGTGAAGTATATAATCCCGAAAAAAAGAAATATCAATTGCTAAACAATGCAAATAGGGAAGCTTTTGAATTCCTGGAAAGAAAAGGCTATAGAAATGTTTATCTTTTGGAAAATGAAGATCTTGGTTTAGATCAGGATGATTTTATAGATGGGGTTCATCCTAATGACGCCGGAATGAAAAAGTATGCCGAGGCTTATGGTCGATTATTATTGAAAATAGTTAATTGAAAAAATACTTAGCATTAACACTTGTCGATCGATTCAGCCCTAATGGCAGGTTATTGGTCTAAATTTCTTTTTTGTACTACTGAATTTAGCAATATTTAGACTCAGGTTGATAATTTTTTTAGCTTGCCAAAAGCTGCTGATTTAGTATGAGTAAATATCTTTTTTAAAACACCTTACTTGAAATAAAAGAATTAATCGAAATAAATAAGAATGTTTAAATTAAAAAGAAACCGGATTTTAGCTTATTTAAGTCTTCTGGCAGTGCTAATGATAAACCAAAATACGCACAGTCAGGATGCATATTACCTTAATCCTGAAAAAAATCAGGAAAATAGGGAGCCTATGCGGGCTTATTATATGGTTTTTGAAAATGAAGCTTTAGCAGAAACAAAAAACTGGAAGGCCTCAGAGAATTATATCAACTTGAATGGCCAGTGGGATTTTAAATGGTATAAAAGCCCTAAACAAGTGCCAGATAATTTTTATGCTTCCGGGATTAACGAGATATCCTGGGAAAAGTTTCAAATACCGGCAAATTGGGAAGTACATGGTTATGGTATTCCTATTTATGTAAACGCCACCTACGAATTTGATAATCTTATAGAGGTTGATCCTCCGAAAATTCCTTTAGATCATAATCCAACCGGAATTTATCGTCGCAGCATTGAAATTGGTGAACATTGGGGCGGCAAAGATGTGTTTTTGCACGTAGGCGCGGCAAAATCAAATCTTCAGGTATGGGTAAATGGAGAGTATGTTGGTTATGGAGAAGACTCTAAATTATCTCAGGAGTTTGATATCACCCCCTATGTTAAAACCGGCGAAAATGTAGTTGTTATGAAGGTTATGCGCTGGAGTGACGGCTCTTACCTGGAAGGACAGGATTACTGGAGAATGAGCGGTATTACCCGTGATACTTACCTTTTTGCAAGAAAAAAAGTAAGGTTGCAGGATTTCACCATCAACACTAACCTGGATGCAAATTATAAAGATGCAAGCTTAAGTATTATCCCTGAATTCACCGAAATCCCTAAGCGCGATAAGCATAAATTGGAAATTGTCCTTGAAGGTGAAAACGAGAAAATCTACAGCTCAGAAAAAAGTATAAGCGAGTGGCAGGAATTGGGAAAAATTGAAATAAATGTTCAAAATCCCGATAAATGGACCGCCGAAACCCCTAGCCTTTATAAACTTAGTTTTAAACTAAAAGATAAAAAAGGAAAACTACAGGAGGTAATTGAACAACAAGTAGGTTTTAGGGAAGTTGAAATCAAAAACGGACAGTTATTGGTGAATGGGAAACCTGTTCTTTTAAAAGGGGTTAACAGGCACGATACAGACCCTACCACGGGGCAGGTGGTTTCTCGTGAACGTATGCTTCAGGATGTTAAGGTTCTTAAGGAATTTAATTTTAATGCAGTTAGAACTTCGCATTATCCTAACGACCCCTATTTTTATGAGCTTTGTGATAAGTACGGACTTTATGTAGTAGATGAAGCGAACATAGAATCTCACGGAATGGGGTATGCGCTTACCAGGACACTTGCAAATAATCCCGATTGGAAAGAAGCACATCTAGAACGATTGGAGCGAATGGTAGAAAGAGATAAAAACCATCCCTCAATCATAATTTGGAGTATGGGAAATGAAGCCGGGAATGGATATAACTTTTATGCGGGTTACGACCTGATTAAAGAATTAGATTCAAGCAGGCCGGTACAGCATGAGCGTGCTATTGTTCCCGGGCAGCCAAAAGGGCAAATGAATGTAGAATGGAACACCGATATTATTCCGCCTATGTATCCTTCTATAGACGATATGAAGCAATATGCCGAAAGTAACCCGAATATGGATAGGCCGTATATTATGTGTGAATACGCACATGCTATGGGGAATAGTATTGGGAACTTTGTAGAGTATTGGGATTTTATTAGAAACCATAAGAACTTTCAGGGAGGGTTTATTTGGGATATGGTAGACCAGTCTATTTATAAAACATTAGATGATGGTACCAAAATCCTGGCGTATGGTGGAGATTTTGGTCCGGAAGGAACCCCAAGTGCCAATAACTTTTTGAATAATGGGGTATTTAGTCCGGAAAGGGATCCAAATCCACATGCCTGGCAGGTTAAAAAGGTGCAGCAGGAAATTCACACAAAATTGAAAGATAAATCTGGGAAAATTAGCGTTTATAACGAGCAGTTTTTCCGCGATCTTTCAAATGTGAAGCTTAATTGGGAAGTTGCCTTAGACGGAGAAATAGTAGCATCTGGCGAAATAGCGGAGTTTAATGTTGCCCCACAGGAAACTAAAGAATTTGAAATACCGGTAAATATAGAAGGGAAAGAGTTTAAAGAAGCTTTTTTAAACATTTTTTATACCCTTAAAGAAAAAACTGAACTTTTAAAGAGAGGTCATATAATTGCAGAGGAACAATTAACATTGGAGGAAAGGAAAACTTCAGTGTTGGATATAGTTCCCGTTGAAGGTTTAAAGGCTGAAAATAGCAATACAGAATTAAGCTTTACTTCAGAAGAAGTAAGTTTTGTTTTTGATAAAGAAACAGGCTTTTTAAAAGAATATAAAGTTAATGGGAAAAATATAATCAAAGAAGATTTTGCGCTTCGACCTAACTTTTGGAGGGCTCCTGTAGATAACGATTACGGGGCAGGATTGCAAGCAAAACTAAGGCCCTGGAAAGAAGCTGCCGAAAATTTGGAACTTAAAAGTTTGAAGCAAAATCATGAAAACGGCATTCTTAACGTAATGGCCAGCTATAGGTTAGAAGAAGTGCATGCCGATTTAAAACTTCACTATAAACTAAATGCAGCGGGAGAAATTCTGGTAGATTTTAAATTGAATATTGATGAAGATCAGGAGGTTCCTATGATTTTTAGGGTGGGAATGAAGGTGGCTATGCCTTCAGGCTTTGATAATTTGAAGTATTATGGTCGCGGACCTTACGAAAGCTATGCTGATAGAAAGGAAAGTGCGCTCATTAAAGTTTATGACCAAAGCGTAGATGAGCAATATTATCCATACATTCGTCCGCAGGAAACCGGTAATAAAAGCGATGTACGTTGGTTAATTTTAGAAGGAAGTGGTATTAATTTGAATATAACCGCTAACAAGCCTTTTAATTTTACAGCCCTAAATTATCTTATGGAAGATCTTGACGATGGAGAAAAACGTGAACAAAGACACGCTGGCGAGATTAATAAAAGAGAGCTAACAAATCTTTTTATAGATGCTGCACAAATGGGGCTTGGAAGTATTAACAGTTGGGGTAGGTTGCCTTTAAAAAAGTACTGGTTAACAAATAAGGAATATAACTACAGCTTTAAGATAAGTCCAGAGTAAAGGACTATTGAAGACCTTACCAACTTTTATAATTGTGAGTTTTCACTTTGTGAATAAATTTAAATCAAAATAAATATTAAATAAAGTATACAATAATGCTTAAATCTATAGTTAAAAATTGTTTGAGCCTAGCTTTTGCACTTATAATTACTCCTGTTTTGGCGCAGGAGGTAAAAACAATTAGTGTGTTTGATGAAGTGCCTGTAAATTTTAATGGGGAAAAGAAAAATATTGCCAATGTGGAGTATCTACAGTCCGGGCGTATTATTTTAAAGAAAATCAATGTTCCCAAATATCCCAGGGGTACTGATTTAAAGGTTAAAGTAACAGTGAAATCTGCCGGCGATCGTTGGGATAAATCTGGATCTCTATTTGTAATTCCAAATCCAGATAAGCTAGACTTTATTGATGTAGCGAAAGGAAATGCTTCTTACCCGAAAGAGGCAGGACGTGGTGAATACCCGGGAATTAAATTGGGAGGAGATTATGAGCCTGCATTGGAGGTTTTAAGGTTTATGACTCCTTTTGGAGTGGGATACTACAGTGATGAAGAAAAGAATCCAAACATAAAGTATAATAGGCCTGTTTATGTTCCAAGGTGGGAAGATGAAGTGTCCTGGGAGATGGATGTTTCTCAGTTAGAAAGCGAGCTTACAGGTGAAATACTTATAGGGGCCTGGATAGATACCTGGACGCCTGAGGGTTATACTATTAGTGTCGATTTTGAGTATTCTGGGCGTGAGTTAAGTAAGAAGATTGTAAAGCCATTGGTAAATACTGTTTATTATGCAGGACAAAAACATCCCGACCTTTTTGCTTTTAGTCCGCTAAAAGCAGAGTTTGAATTACCGGAGAAAGCTAAAAACGTTAAGCTTTATTACATTACAACCGGTCATGGTGGACATAGTGGTGGTGATGAATTTATACAGTTGAGAAATACGGTGAAATTCAATTCTGATACCGTTTTAGATACCATTCCATGGCGAGACGACTGCGCAAGTTTTAGAAGGTTTAATCCATCTTCTGGCGTTTGGATTCGTAAAGATTCAGCTCGAGCTTATAATAGACAGGGAGAAAAAGTTTTTAGTGAGGTTCAGGAGCGTTTGGCTTCTTCAGATTTATCGAGGTCTAATTGGTGCCCCGGTTCAAAAGTGGCGCCTTATGAGTTAGATCTTGGAGATTTGCAAGCGGGAAAACATGAGCTGTTAATTGATATTGATGCCACCCCAGTAGACGGAGATAAACTGAATCACTGGTTGGTTACGGCATATCTTGTTTATGAAGAATAAGATATAGGTAGATCTATATATCAATTTTAAAAATTAAGGCGGGACAAAACAGGTGGGAACCTATGTTTGTCCCGCTTTCTTGTATAATTTTAATTTTTTGTTTAGTGGTGAATCCTACTTCAGCTTTAATAAAATTGAGTTTTAGATGTTTTTAATTGCTGTTTTTGGGGTAACAGAGTTAATCTAAGGCTTTTAGTTTTGTTCGTTTTTTAAGATTTTTTTAGTATTCAGTTAATGCACCGCTAGCATGTTAAAAATCAAATTTAGTAGTCTAAGATATATTGATTTTTTTGGTAATTAAAACTTTTGTTTAAGGCTTTGATTTCCCATAAAAAGAATATAAAACTTTATGGTCTTCGTGCATTTTAGCTATAAATGAAGCTTTAATTAGGTTAAACGATAACGTTTTCGTTTGTCCAGCGATTGAAATGTGTTGTCAGTCGAAATTATTATTGATATTTAAAATTTATATCAATTTTTGGTTAAAATTAAGAAAACAGGGTTTTGCCTTGTGATTAAATTTAACTAAAACTTATAGTGTAATGAACAGAAAATTATTCTTGTTTGCTTGTTTATTCTTGTGCAGCATTAATTTGATGCTGGCACAAACTCAAACGGTGAGCGGTAGTATTGTAGATGCCGAAAACGGCATGCCGCTTCCGGGAGTTAACGTAATTGAAAAAGGAACTAGCAATGGGGTCTCTTCCGATTTCGATGGAATGTTTAGTATTGAAATTAATGAGGGAAGTACTCTACAGTTTTCTATGCTGGGGTATATAGCCCAGGAAGTTAAGCCCGATGGTTCGGAAATTCAAATTAAATTAGCCCCCGATACCCAGGCGCTTGATGAAGTGGTGGTAACGGCTCTTGGAATTAAGAGAGAGCAGAAATCCCTTGGCTACGCATTACAGGAAGTAGGTGGAGAGGAATTAGTGGAAAGTCGTGAAAGTAATCTTGCTAATGCCTTCACTGGTAAGGTTGCAGGATTAAACGTTGTACGTGGTAGCGGTGGACCTGCTAGTTCTTCTAAAATTGTTTTAAGGGGTAATAACTCCTTGACAGGAGATAACCAGCCACTTATAGTGGTAGATGGGGTGCCTATGGATAACTTCACGGGAGCTGAAAATAATGATTATTTTAATCCCAGTCGGGATACAGGAAATGGCTTGGGTGACATTGATCCTGAGAATATTGAAAGTATGTCGGTTCTTAAAGGTGCTTCTGCAGCAGCTCTGTATGGATCTAGAGCTGGTAATGGGGTGATTTTGATCACAACAAAATCAGGTAAAGCGCAAGAAGGATTGGGTATTACATATAATGTAAACTTGGGTTTTGAGGAATTATTTTTAACTCCTGATATGCAGAGTTCATTTGCACAGGGAACCAACAATATATATGGTGAAGAATCAACTTTAAGTTGGGGGCCAAAAATTGAAGGACAATTAGTTACAGATTATAACGGACAGGAAGTGCCATTAAGGGCTTATGATAATGTTGGAAATTTCTTTAACACTGGAGTGAGCTTAAATCAAAGTCTCTCTTTTTCACAAAAGGTAAACAATACTTCGGTTTACTCTTCGGTTAGTTATCTCGATAATGAAAGTATGATTCCAGGTGCAGAATTGAACCGAACCAATCTTTTAACAAGGGCAACAACAACTTTTGGTCCCAATGAAAGATGGACTACCGATGTTAAGGTACAGTATATGAATAACAAAGCTACAAACCGTCCTTTAAGTGGAGATAATAGATCGAATGCTTTTTTCACCATGTATAAATTACCAAGTTCAGTAGATATTAGAGATTTTAAGAACCCTAAGGATGAATTTGGGAAAATGACCTGGTTCAATGCAGATCAGGTAAATCCTTATTGGAATGCAAAATATAATACCAATACAGACTCTAGAGATCGTTTTCTATTAAATGGATCTTTAAAATATGAGTTTGCAGACTGGTTGACCGGTGAAATTAAAGGAGGTAGTGATATGTATACTACCAGCACCGAGAAGAAGGTTTACGATGGTAGCCCTATTGTAGATAATGGAATATATAGTCTGGGTAAAAGGACTTTTATGGAGAATAACTTCAGTGCTCTTTTTACTGCCAGAAAGGATGATATTCTAGGTAACTTTGGGGTAAGTGGTTCTTTAGGGGGGAACCTAATGCATCGAAAATCCAGTAGATTAGAAGCTTATGTTGGGGAGTTAGAAGTACCGGATTTCTTTTCTATTAATAATGGGGTAGAAAGAGCTACAGTTGAAGAAGGTTCTACCGAATATAAAATAAACTCTATTTACGGTACTTTCCAGCTTAATTATGACGGATATTTATTTCTAGATCTTACCGGTAGAAACGATTGGTCTTCTTCCTTAAGTAAAGAAAATCGTTCTTTCTTTTACCCTTCTGTAAGTACTTCGGTAGTGCTAAACGATCTTATAAAAGATACTGGTGGTGAAATGCCTGGCTGGATAACATTTAGTAAACTTCGTGCATCTTATGCAGAGGTAGGTAACGATTTGGACCCTTACCAATTGTATAACTCTTATTATTTAGGTAAAAACTCTAATGACAAAACCCTGGCGGGAAGAAATAATGTTTTGTATAACCCAGATTTGCAAAGTGAGTTGATTAAATCATGGGAAGCAGGTTTTGACCTTAGATTTTTAGATAACAGAATAGGTTTAGATTTCTCCTGGTATAAAACAAATGCTACCAGACAATTAATTGAAATAGACCTAAACCCTCTAAGTGGTTATTCTAAGAAGAAAGTTAACGCAGGGGATATTCAGAATCAGGGTATAGAAGTAATGCTTAATGCAACTATTTTAGATAACCCTGAAGGTTTATCTTGGAGTACAAATGTAAACTTCTCTAAGAATGAAAATACACTTAATGAGCTGACACCAGATTTAGATCGTTATAGTTTAGGCGGATATGACAATGTAGAGATTATTGCAGAAGCTGGTTCTGGCTATGGTAATATTTATGGTACTAAATTTAGAAGGGTGGAAGACCAAAATAGTCCTTACTTTGGTAAGCTTATTTTAAATGAGAGCGGTTTGCCATTGGAGTCTGACGGAGACCTGGTTTACTTAGGAAACCAGCAGCCCGATGCTTTAGTGGGATGGAATAACTCTTTTAAATGGAAGCGTTTTAATTTTAGCTTCCTAATTGATGGTAGGTTTGGTGGTGAGATTTTCTCTGGTACAAATGCTGCAATGCAATTGCAGGGAACTGCAGCAAAAACGGTAGTGAACGGACAAAGAGAAGATTTTGTGGTAGATGGGGTTATAGATGTTACTCCAGAGGGAGCAAGTGAAAATGTATATAAGGAAAACCAGGCAGTTGTAAGTCACCAAAATTACTGGGAGGCGGTAGCTGGAGTTGGAAACCTTGGGATAACCGAAGCTAATATTTATGATGCTACTAATATTAGGTTACGAAATATTAACTTAAGCTATGATTTACCGGAAAAATGGGTTGATGTTCTGGCCCTTACAAAAGCTAAAGTTGGTTTAAGTGCTAACAATGTTTGGATGATAGATAGTAATATGAATGGAATTGATCCAGAATCTGTTTTTGCAACAGGTACAAATGCAACAGGTTTTGAAAATGGTTCTTCACCAACATCAAGAAGCTATTTCTTTAATGTATCATTAAGTTTCTAAAAAAATAGATATGAAAAATTATATAAATAAGACATTACTAGCAATCGGATTAGCAGCAGGACTAAGTTCTTGTTCAGATTTTGAAGAGATTAATGAAGATCCTTTTGCAGCCAATGAAGAGCAGGTGCAGGTAGCGTATTTTTTGAATAATGCTATAACTGGAGCTCAGCAAAATCCTCACGTGGCAGAACGCGCATTTGTTTTGTATTGGAAAGCTGCTTCAAGACAGGATAGAACTAACACTTTGCCGGTAGGTAGTGCTAGTGATGGGTGGTCTAACGATTATTTTAATGCGGTATCTGGTTGGTTAAACCATGTGAATACTGGTATTGATATTGCTCATAAGCAAATTGAGGAAGGAAATATTAAGGAATATAGCGAGAATGTTTTGCAAATTTCCAGAATTTGGCGAGTATATCTTATGAGTGAGATGAGCGATAATTTTGGGCCTATTCCAATTGAAGCTTTTCAAGAGGTAAATCCAGAATTTGCAAGTACTAAAGATGTATATTATTATATGCTTGCAGAATTGAAGGATGCAACGGCAAAATTAGATACAGAGTTGTCTGAAAAACCAGATGATGGCTTGGATCCTGCTTTTGGATTCGATTATGATAAGTGGAATAAATATGCGAATTCCATGCGTATGCGTTTAGCTATGCGTTTATCTGAAGTAGACCCTAGCATGGCTCAAAAGGAATTTGAAGAAGCTGCTTCAAATGAGTTTATTCTAAATATGGATGAAGCATTTGCTGTTCAGGAAAAAGGTGGATGGGACGACTTTACCGCACCGATGTCCAGACAGTGGAACGCACAATATCTTTCAGCAACTTTAAATGATTTATTTATTGGGCTTGGTGGAATAGAAAGTACCTCGGTTTTGGGAGAGTCTTTTGCTCCTTATGTAAAGGATAAAGACTATGCAGGTTTGCTTTATGATGAACATTTTGCAACAAAAACCAATGCCCCAAAGGCTGGCTTTTGGTTTGACGGATTGTATAAAGAGATAGATCCGAGAGCTTATAAAGCCTTCGGGATTCCAGGTGATTTTGATGATTCAGAATTTACATTTTATCCAACCTGGACAAGTGATGCCAGAAATACTAAAAGACCTTTAGTAGATGATGCTGGAGAAGTATTAGACTCAATAGATGCTTCTTTTACCTGGAATGCATCTGTTCCGGGAAGTTGGGGTAAAAAAGGAGCCAAAAACTTTTTGTACTCTTATATAGGCACTATTCCAAGAATGAAATTGCCTTTTAGAGATGGAAGTAAGAAAAGAATTTTCTTTGCTCCCTGGGAATCTTATTTTCTGGTAGCTGAAGCTGCTGAAAAAGGTTGGAATACTCCAATGGACGGTAAAACAGCCTATGAAGAAGGAATAAAAGCTAATTTTGTATATTGGGGGCTCTCTAGTATGGTTAATGAGTATCTTTCATCTGAGGAGTATAATAACGCCGGTACTTCTGTAAGTTGGGATCATACTTCAGAACCGCCACAAACTCATAAAATGCGATATAAAAATGGTTATACCGGAGCAGAATCTACTGTTGATATTAAGTATCCTAATAATCATCTATATAAAGACGGTCAGGTTAAAAACGATCATCTAACTAAGATTATAACACAAAAATATATTGCTCACTTTCCATATTTACCATTAGAGGCATGGAGCGATCACAGAAGGTTGGGATTACCATTCTTTCCGAATCCCGCAGTAGAAAACCCACTTCCAGATCATCCAAATTTAAATCAGAGTAATTATATGGAAGTTCATCAGGATTTCTTCCCACAACGTTTAAAGTACCCTTCTGGATTGCGTAATAGCGATAGTGAAGGTTATCAGCAGGCAGTGAATTTCTTAAATGGAGGTGATGATGTGTTTACACCGCTATGGTGGGCACAATCAGAATAATTAAAATGCTTTAATTAATTCTTACTTTTCTAAATTCTAGAAATAAGTAAAGTGTAGAAGGGGTGTCGATGTTAATCGACACCCCTTCTTGTTTTACATAGTTTTTGTTGTGCCTTTATTCTTTAGTCAATGCATGTGTATATTACTGGAATGTCTAGTTTGAGTGATTTTTTTAGGTTATAAATAAAAAATATTACGAAAACCTAAATGAATACAATAAAAAATTAATATTTTCAGCGTGGAAAGTTGAAAGTTTTGCTTCAACTCGCAATACTTCAATAGGATTAGTTGGTAATTACAAGTATATCTCTAAAATTCAACACTAATAACTTAGGAATTGAATGGGGGTGCCTGGTAAATTACCTTAGGGAAACTCACGGAGAGGCTAGCCAACTCGAAGTATGTAAATTCGATTATCTAATAAATAACAAATCTTAACTTGAATAAAATGTCGTTTCAAATAAAAAAGCAACCAAAACAATATGATGTTTGTATAGTAGGATCGGGAGCTGGTGGTGGTATGGCTGCAAAACTACTGGCAGATGCAGGTTTTAAAATAGCATTGCTGGAAGCCGGCCCAGATTTTGACCCTGCCAATAACGAACAACGTACCCAACTTAGATGGCCCTGGGAGTCGCCCCGAAGAGGAGCTGGTAGTACCAGGCCTTTTGGTGATTTTGATATGGCTTATGGTGGTTGGGAATTAGAAGGCGAACCCTATACCCAAAATAATAACACCGAATTTTCCTGGTTTCGCTCCAGGATGCTAGGTGGGAGAACCAACCATTGGGGGCGTATTTCCTTGCGTTTTGGTCCTTTAGATTTTAAAAGAAAAGATTTTGATGGCAAAGGCGATAATTGGCCCATAGGTTATGAAGATGTGAAACCTTATTATGATAAAGTTGATAAGTTAATAGGAGTATTTGGTACTAAAGAAAACCTTCCAAACGAACCAGACGGGTTCTTTTTACCCCCTCCAAAACCAAGACTTCACGAGTTGTATATTAAAAAAGGTGCTACAAAAGCCGGTATCCCTATGATTCCCTCACGTTTGTCTATACTTACCAAGCCTGTGAATAAGGAAAGAGGAGCCTGTTTTTTTTGTAACCAATGTTCAAGATCCTGTATGGCATACGCCGATTTTTCATCATCATCAGTGCTTGTAAAACCGGCTACAGAGACAGGAAATGTAGATTTGTATGTTAATGCTATGGTACGAGAAGTATTGACCAACGGCGAGGGGGAAGCTACCGGGGTTTCTTATATAAATAAAGAAGATTTAAAAGATTACGAAATTAAAGCTAAAGTGGTAATATTAGCTGCCAGTGCTTGTAGCTCTGCCCGAATTCTACTTAATTCCAAATCTTCTCAACATCCTAATGGTCTTGCTAACTCCAGTGAAGTAGTAGGGAAATATTTGCATGATTCTACAGGTTCTTCACGAGGAGGTTTTATTCCTAAATTAATGGACCGGGAACGCTATAACGAAGATGGAGTGGGGGGTATGCACCTTTATACTCCCTGGTGGCTTAATGACAGTAAGCATCTTGGTTTTACCCGTGGCTATCATATAGAATATTGGGGAGGAATGAGTATGCCGGCCTATGGATTTGGGTTTAACACACAAGCTTTACAAGAAGTGATTGGAGATACTTCACGAAACGCTTATGGCACCGGATTAAAAAGAGATGTGAAAAAGTTTTATGGAGCCACCTTTGGAATGGCAGGAAGAGGTGAAAGTATTCCCAGAAAAGACAATTATTGTGAAATAGATGTAAATACGGTAGATAAATTTGGAATCCCTGTTTTAAAATTCAACTATAATTGGTCTGATGAAGAAATAAAACAGGCTGCACACATGCAAGATACTTTTGAAGAGGTGATGCATAATATGGGGGCCATTCCTTTGGGTGACAAGCCCGGAAAAGACTCAAATTACGGGCTGGAAAAACCCGGTAAAATTATTCATGAAGTAGGAACTACCAGAATGGGCGACGATCCGGGAAGTTCGGTTGTAAATAAATTTAACCAGGCTCATGATGTTCCCAATTTGTTTATTATGGATGGCGGGCCCTTTGTTTCCCAGGCCGATAAAAACCCCACATGGACTATCCTGGCCCTGGCCTGGCGTGCTACAGATTATTTGATTGAAGAACTTAAAAAAGGAAATGTTTAAAGAGATAAATTATGGATAGAAGGGAATCTTTAAGGACATTGGTAATGGGAGGAATGGCTTCAGGCCTTTTTCTTACCAGCTGTGTGAGCGATAAAAAATCACCTGTTGAAGAAGGTGATGTACTAGAGGAAAGGGAAAACTACGGGAGAACACCCGAAGAAATAGAAAGGGATGAAGAATTAATGTCTGAAACTTTTTTTACAAAGGAAGAAATGGCAATGATTGCAAGCCTGGCAGATATAATTATACCTGAAGATGAAGAATCGGTCTCTGCTACTGAAGCGGGAGTGCCGGAGTTTATAGAATTTATTGTAAAAGATATCCCAGAGCACCAGTTACCCATGCGAGGAGGTTTAATGTGGCTTAACCGGGAAAGCAGTAAGCAGTTTGATAGGTCTTTTGTTGAAGTTTCAAAAGAGAATCAGTTAAAAATTATCGATCAAATTGCATATCCTCAGGATTTTGAAAAGACATCACCGGGGCCAACTTTCTTCCGAAGAATTAAAAACTTAGTGGTTACCGGCTACTTTACCAGTGAGCCGGGCTTTAAATACCTTGATTATCGTGGGAATACCCCTAATGTTTGGGACGGTGTTCCCGAGCACGTTCTTAAAAAACACGGGATGCAGTACGATCTAGACTTATTGAAACATGCTATGGATCCTAGCACCAGAAACGAAGTGATGAACTGGGATGATTACCAGGTTTAATAGCTGTTAATTTTTAAGGATTTGAATGTAGTAAGGCACTGGTTTTTCTTAAAGAAGGCTAGTGCTTTTAAATTTAGCAATTATTTTTTCTAAAAATGTTTAAATACTACGCTTTAAGTATTCTGAAGGGGTTAAGCCAATAGTTTTTTTAAAAATTCTATTGTAATAAGATAAACTATTAAACCCCGATGCAAAACAAGATTTGGAAATTGAATAGTTGCTATGTACTTCTTTTAATAATTTACAGGAATAATTTATACGTAGCTCGTTAAGATAGGTGATAAAAGATTTTCCGGTATGTTGTTTAAAAAATCTGCAAAATGCTGTTTTATTCATACCGGCTATGCCTGCAATTTTTTCAAGACTAATATCCTCTTTAAAATTCAACATTAAAAACTCCATGACCTCGCTTAATCGTTGATCTGATACTTGATGATGATTTAACCAGTTTACACTTCCTAAATAAGTATTATTAGAATGAACAGAAAGCGAATAAAAAACCTGAAGTATGTTTATTGCTTGTAATGGCACAGGCAGCTCTCGCAATTGAAAAAGTAGGTTTTCAATTTTATTCTTTTTAAAACTGTGAAAGGTGGCCCCTCTTTCGCTTAAGTTGTGAATAAGCCTTATATATTGAAATTCTTCTTTATTGCTTTCAATAGCCTCAAAAAACGACTGATTTAAATGAAGAACATAGGCTTCAGAAAAATTTTTAGAAGAACTTTGAAACATATGTGGAATATTCTTTCCTATTAAAAACAGATTCCCTTCCTCAAAGGTTCCAATAAAATCCCCCGCAAAGAGGGTACCCTTTCCTTGTTTTATGTATACCAGTTCAATTTCGGGATGATAATGCCATAAGCGTAGAAACTGTCGCTCTTTATGATGGCTAAACTCGAAGTTACTTTTTAAATTTTTATGAAGAAAATGAAGTTTCATTTTTTAAAAGTTTAAGACAAGACTATACGGTAATTTTCAAATTTATTAAATAAATGCTTCAAATGAGCAAATATTGTACAATAGAATGCAAATTAATGTGAAAGAAATAAGCAGGAATAAGTATAATTTTGGTAGGGTGTTTCTTTTTGTTTAGGGCAAAGTTGCTTAAAGTTTTAGTAAAAGTGCTTTAACCCTTATCAAACTTAGTGCTTTTTTTAGTAAAAATTTTTTAAAAGCCCTTGGTCTTTAATTCTTTAGTTGGGAAGTGATGTTAATTAAAAGCAGTCTGAAAATTTGAAGAAATACGATTGTTATTATCTTATTTAAAATTTGTTATGAATAGAATTCTATCATTGTTTTTGTTTTTTGTCTTTGTAAGCCTTACTGCCCAGGAGCGGGAGGGGAACATTGTAGAGTATTTTGGAAAAGAAAAGGTTGAAGATGTGCACGAAGGAGAAGTGCTTCATATTTTTACAGAAGCTCTTATTTATAAAGAACAACAACTTCCAAAAGACACCGAGGCTGTAGAGTATGATCCTCTTTTCGCAAAATTTATAGGTAAAGCCAAAAGCGGAATAAAAGAGGGAAAGTCTACCGGTAAAAATTATCGCGGAGAACCCATAAGATGGGAAGAAGTTCAAGTAAATGAAAATAGTGAATTTCAGGATCCCGGTTTAAGAGACGGTTATTTGTATTTAGAGTACGATGCAGATGCAGAGGAGATAGTTTTATTAGATGCATCTGGACATACCAGTGTGTTGGTTAATGGGTTTCCTCATGAGGGGGATTATTATGATTTTGGTTGGAATTTAATTCCTCTTAAATTAAAGAAGGGGAAGAATGAGTTTATCCTTTCTTCAGGTCGTTTTTCCCGAATGCGTGCAAGGCTTATAAAACCCAAAAAAGAGCTTCAATTTACGCAGCGGGATATGACTTTGCCCGAAATCTTAATACAGCAAAAAGAAAATTTCCCTGCAGCAATTAGGATAGCAAATACAAGTGAGAAAAATATAGAAAATGTAAAGGTAGTAGCCCGTGTAGCCAATGCTGTTGCTGAAACAGCTATTTCAGCACTACCGGCATTACATGTTAGAAAAGTACCTTTTGAAATTCCTTCTGCCAATATCCCTAAAGGAAAAAAAGAAGTGCAAGTAGTGTTAGAGCTTGTAAATGCTAACAGGAAAATATTAGATGTACATACTTTATCACTTCCGGTAAAATCAAAATACGAACATCATAAAAAAACCTTTGTGAGCAACATTGATGGTAGTGTACAGTATTATAGTATGGCACCTTCTTTAGATACTGTTAGTGAAAACCAGGCTATGTTCTTTTCTTTGCATGGAGCTTCGGTAGAAGCTGTTAATCAGGCTAATGCTTATCAGCAAAAAGATTGGGGGCATATTGTGGCACCTACCAATAGAAGGCCGTTTGGTTTTGCCTGGGAAGATTGGGGGCGTTTAGATGCTCTTGAAGTTCTTGCGCATTCAGAAAATGAATGGAAAACCGATGCCACGCATACTTATTTAACCGGTCACTCCATGGGGGGGCACGGTACATGGTATTTAGGTGCAACTTATCCCGATAAATTTGCGGCCATTGCGCCGGCAGCAGGCTATCCTGATCTATTGTTGTATCGTGAAAGCTTTAAACGGCGAATTACCGATAATCCACAGCTGCTTCAGGAAAGGTTTAAAATGGGAGTAGAGGAATTTAATAAAAGAACGGCCGTTCAATTAAATTCAAAAAAAGAGGAAGACCTAAGTGCAATGATTAAAAGGGCCGGAAACACCAGCCGTACTTTAAAATTAATAGAGAATTATCTAAACTTTGGTATCTATGTGCTGCACGGCGAGGTAGATTCAGTTGTTCCAACATTTATAGCGAGAGATATGCGCGAGCGTTTAGGTACTTTTCATAATGACTTTGTTTATTATGAATATCCCAACGGTACTCATTGGTATGGTAACCACAGTATGGATTGGCCGTTAATATTTGACTTTTTTAAGGCGCACGATAAAAAAACCGATGAGAACCAAAATGATTTTTCATTTAAAACGGCTTCTCCTGGGGTTTCAGAAAAAGCACATTACATAAAAATCCTTCAACAAGAGCGTCCTTTTGAAATTAGTAATATTTCAGTAGAAAAGGATAGTACTTTACTTCAGATTTTTACGGAAAACGTAAAAACTATTGAAGTTGACTTTTCAGAGTTTTCTGTAAAACCAGATTCTATAGTTATAGATAAGGTTCGTATTGCCGTAAATAAAGAGCTGAAGTCTTTGGTGATGAAAAAAATGAAATCTAACTGGGAAGTGACTAAAAAGCCTGGTTACCAGGAAAAAGGCCCGCATAGGTATGGCGGCTTTAAAGATGCCTTTAAAAATAAGCCTGTTTTGGTTTATGCAACCCAGGGAAGTGACAGGGAAAATAAATGGTATTATCACCGTGCAAAATTTGATGCCGAGAAATTTTATTACCGTGCCAATGGAGACCTAACTTTGGTAGCCGATACAGAATTCAATCCGGAAGATTACCCAGATCAAAATATAATCTTATATGGAAACAGCGTTAACCATGCAAGTTGGAAATCTATGCTCAAAGATTCACCTATTCAGGTTTCTAAAGGGGAAATGACTGTAGATGGAAAAACTTTGAAAGGAAAAGATCTGGGAGCATATTTTATATACCCCAGAAAAGATAGTGATTTGGCAAGTATAGGGGTAATTACCGCTACCGGCGAGCAAGGAATGAAAGCTGCCTGGGGCAACGATTATTTGTTAAATGGTACGTTTTATCCGGACTTTATGATTTTTAAAGATACGATGATGCATGAAGGACTTCCCGGGATAAAAGCTGCCGGCTTTTTTGATAATTCCTGGCGTATTGAAGTAGACGATGTGATATGGAACGAGTAAACCAACCATTAAAGTAATTACTTATAAAACAACGCAAAAGCTAAGAACTTGAATAAAATTTTAAAAATAAGCGAACAGGATAATGTTGGTGTAGCCTTGTGCAATTTAGTTTCTGGTGAAATTATAGAGCTTTCGGGAGCACAAATTGAAGTATCACAAAATATAGAGATTAAACATAAAATTGCCCTGCAGCAGTTTAGTCCCGGAGATATTATTGTTATGTATGGTGTTCCTGTAGGAGAAGTGGTTTTGCCAATTGGCCGTGGAGATGCTTTAACTATTGAAAATATAAAACACCGTGCAGCCGATTATAAATATGAGGGCACAACTTACAATTATAATTCGCCAGATATCACCTCCCTTAAGAACAAAACTTTTATGGGCTACCATAGAGAGGATGGCCAGGTTGGCACTGCTAATTACTGGTTATTTGTACCGCTGGTTTTTTGTCAAAATAGGAATTTAAAGGTATTAAAAGAGGCCTTTGAAACCGAGTTGGGTTATAAGCAGGAAAACCCATATAAATTGCAATTGAGGCAAATGCTCTCTGGAGACTCTGATGCAGTAGCTAATGCTGAAGTCATTAATGAGCAAGTCTTTAAGAATGTAGACGGAATTAAATTCCTTGCTCACGAAGGTGGTTGTGGGGGTACACGGGATGATGCCCAGGCATTGGTGAATTTACTTGCAGGCTATATTAAAAACCCCAATGTAGCAGGTGCAACGGTATTGAGTTTAGGTTGCCAACACGCCCAAATGAGTTTACTGGAAGAAGCACTGGTTAAACTGAACCCACAGAAGCCGGTTCTTTATTTTGAACAACAGCAGTTTTCTTCAGAAAAAGATATGTTACAGGAAATAGTTTCCAAAACCTATCCCGAGCTGGAAAAAGCTAACAGCATGGAGAGAAAATCTGCAGGTTTGGATAAACTCAATATCGGTTTGGAATGTGGCGGATCTGATGGATTTTCAGGCATTACCGCCAATCCATTAATTGGTTATATAGCCGATAAAATTACGGCTGTAGGCGGCCGCGCTATGCTCTCTGAGTTTCCGGAATTATGTGGGGTAGAGCAAGATTTGATAGATCGTTGCCAAAATAGGGAAATGGCAGATAAGTTTATAAATTTAATGGAAACTTATAATACCCAGGCGCAAAAAGTAGGGTCGGGCTTCGATATGAATCCTTCCCCTGGTAATATAAAAGATGGCTTAATAACCGATGCAATTAAATCGGCAGGTGCAGCGACCAAGGCAGGTAGATCGCCAATAAGTGGAATCCTTGATTATACAGAATATCCCGTAAAAAGCGGTTTACATTTACTGTGTACTCCCGGGAACGATGTAGAATCTACCACGGGGTTAGCCGGATCTGGAGCAAATTTAATCCTATTTTCAACTGGGTTGGGTACCCCTACAGGAAACCCAGTTTGTCCTGTTGTTAAAATATCTTCAAACTCTGCTTTGCCAAAGAAGATGAAGGATATTATTGATTTTGATGCGGGGAAGTTAATTTCAGAAGAAGCAGATTTAGAAAATTTATCAGAAGATCTCTTAAATCTAATTATTGAAATAGCCAGTGGAAAAACATTAACCTGTGCCCACAAGTTGGGACAGGACGATTTTATTCCCTGGAAAAGAGGGGTTTCATTATAACACTTAATCTATACCTATGAAAAAAGCAACTTTGGTTATTTTAATGTTAATACATTTTGCAGTGTTTTCACAGGGAGATGAAGACTATATTCCCGCAAAAGAAAATTTAGAAGCCCGACAATGGTTTCAGGATGCCAAATTTGGGATGTTTATTCACTGGGGGGTATATAGTGTTCTAGGAGATGGAGAATGGGTAATGAACAATCAGAATATTTCGAAAGAAAATTATGAGAAGTTGCCTGGTTTTTTCAACCCTATAGATTTTGATGCCAAAAAATGGGTGGAGATGGCTAAGAATTCAGGTGTGAAATACATTACAGTAACCACGCGCCATCACGATGGCTTTTCTATGTTTAACACCGGGGCCTCACCTTATAATATTGTAGAGGCTACGCCATTTGGCCGGGATGTAATAAAAGAGCTTGCAGAAGCTTGTAGGGCCAACGATATAAAACTTTTTTTCTATTATTCCCTGTTAGACTGGCATCATAAAGATTATTACCCATTAGGAAGAACAGGCAATGGAATTGCAGATAAAAATACCAGCGGTAATTGGGACCAGTATATAGCGTTTATGAAACAGCAATTAACCGAGTTGCTTACAAATTATGGTGAAATTGGAGGGATTTGGTTTGATGGGCATTGGGACAAGAAAGATGCCAACTGGCATTATCAGGAAATTTATGAATTAATCCATAAACTACAACCTCAAGCTTTAATAGGAAACAATCATCATATAGCACCTTTAAAAGGTGAGGATTTTCAAATGTTTGAAAGGGATTTGCCTGGTTATAATACCACGGGTTTTGGAACAGCTAAAGAAAATATAGGGGAACTACCTAAGGAAATTTGTGAAACAATTAATGGTTCCTGGGGATTTAACCTGCAGGATTCTAAGCATAAGTCTAAAAAAGAACTGGTTCGTTATTTAATCAAATCGGCAGGTTTTGGTAGTAACCTTTTACTCAATGTTGGGCCTATGCCTAATGGCGAGATTCAAAAAGAACATCAGGAGTCGTTTTTAGAAATTGGAGATTGGCTCCAAACTTACGGCGAAGCAATTTATGGAACCAGGCAGGGGCCGTTAGCCCCCCGGGAGAATGTGGTATCTACCCTTAAAGATAATGAAGTGTTTTTATGGCTTTTGGGCGATAAGGATACCTATTTTATTGAAGGCTTTTTTCCAAAAACAAAAAAAATGGTTCATTGGAAGGACGGATCTACAATAAATTTTGAAAAGACAAAATTCGGAACTTTTATAGAGATCCCGGAGGCTAAGAAAAATAACATAGCAACATTGGTGAGTTATAAAATACAAAATGAATAAGTAAAATAATATGGGTCATAGTTTAAAAGGAAAGTCGAGTATAATTACAGGTGGAGGAAGCGGTATAGGCAAGGCAATTTCAATGGAATTTGCGAATGCCGGTGCTAATGTGTTTATCCTGGATTATAATGAAGAGACGGCAAAAAATACGGTAGAAGAAATTACTTCAGCCGGAGGTAAGGCAAGGTTTTTTGCTTGTGATGTAACCAAAAAAGAACAAGTTGATAAAATAATTACTGAGATTACCGGTGAATCTTCAATTGATATTTTGGTAAACAATGCGGGGATTGCCCACGTGGGTAATGTAGAGAATACAAATGAAGAGGATTTAGATAGAATTTACGAAGTTAATATCAAGGGTGTTTTTAACTGTTTAAAGTCGGTTATCCCCTATATGAAGTCGGCAAAAAATGGATGTATAATTAATATGGCGAGTATTGCTTCTGTAGTTGGTATTCAGGACCGTTTTGCCTATTCCATGTCTAAAGGCGCGGTACTTACCATGACCTATTCTATTGCCAAAGATTATATAGACTATGGTATACGCTGTAATAGTATTGCACCAGCCAGGGTACATACCCCGTTTGTAGATGGTTTTATTGCCAAAAACTACCCCGGGCAAGAGGAAGAGATGTTTGAAAAACTCTCCAAAACACAACCTATAGGCCGTATGGGAAGTACTAAAGAGGTGGCAAAGCTTGCCCTTTACCTGGCTTCAGACGATGCAGCATTTACAACAGGAACCAATTTTCCAATAGACGGAGGTTTTATAAAATTACAAGGATAATAAATAATAGATATGAAAAAAGTAATAATAGCTCTTAGTATTTTAATAGGCTTGCAGGGATATGCACAATCTCCCGAAGAAAAAGCTATAAAAGAGCATGGCTATCCAGAATGGTTTAAGGAAGCAAAACTGGGTATTTTTATTCATTGGGGCTTGTATTCAGTACCGGCTTATGGAGGTAAAGAATCTTATGCCGAATGGTTTTTAAGAGGAATGCAAACCAACGATAGTTTACGTAACGCTTTTGTAGATGAGCATTACGGAACTAATTTCACTTATAAAGATTTTGCCGGAGAATTTAAAGCAGAACTCTTTGATCCCGAAGAATGGGCTGAAATTTTTAAAGAGGCCGGTGCTAAATATGTGGTATTGGTTTCTAAACATCACGATGGCTATACCTTATGGCCAAGTAAATTTAACCGAAACTGGAATAGTGTAGATACCGGCCCAAAACGTGATATTGTAGGAGAATTAACAGAAGCCGTTAGGGACGAGGACCTTAAAATGGGATTATATTATTCTCTAGCCGAATGGAACCATCCTTTACACCGCTGGTATACAGATCCGCACGATAGTATTGGACGATATGTTGAAGAATATATGGTGCCGCAGTTTAAAGAATTGGTAAAGGAATATAAACCTACTTTGATTTTTTCTGATGGCGAATGGTATAATACAGCCGAACAATGGCAAGCTCCACAGCTAATAAATTGGTATTACGAAACAGTAGGAAAAGATGCTATAGTGAATAATCGTTGGGGCCATGGCCTTGATGTTGGTTTTTTAACCCCGGAATATAGTTCAGGAATTGTAGAAACCGAAAGACCCTGGGCAGAGGTAAGAGGAATTGGCCGTAGTTTTGGCTTAAACCGAAATGAAAATTTAGAGGCCTACGGAACCGGAAAGGAACTCATTGAAAGGTTTGTACAAACCGTTGCCAATGGTGGCGGAATGATCTTGAATGTTGGCCCAAGGGCCGATGGGCAAATTCCTATGATTCAACAGGAACGTTTAAAACAGTTGGGAACCTGGTTGGATATTAATGGAGAAGCTATTTATGGTGCTGAAGCCTATTCAAAAACGGGAGAAGAAAAAGAAGTTAGTTTACAAAGGGTAGATAGTGTAATTAACTTTAACTGGGTAAGAAATTCACCTATAAAAGGAATACGCGAAGACGATTTCCAGGCAACCTGGGAAGGCTTTATTGTAGCGCCAAAAACAGGGAAATATACTTTTGAAATTGAGGTAGATGACGAAGCTATGGTGCAAATTGATGGCAAAACCATTATTAATAGTAATTATACAGCACCCGATAATGAAGCTGAGGTTATGGGAGCCAATACCGGGACTTCAGATAAAGGCACAATTCGTTTAAAGGCCAACGAGCGCACTCCAATTAAAATTAATTACCGCGAGAAAAAGCAAAACGCCAAGATTAAATTGTTTTGGAGCACGGCTAACTCTGAAAAGGAACTAGTTCCTTCACAGGCATTTTTTATTGATAAAAATGGGGAGGAGAAAGGTTTACAAGCGCAATTCACTTCTTTAAAAACCTATTTAAGTTATACAAAGAATAACGATGCTTTATACGCTATAAGTTATGAATGGCCAGATGATGAGTTAGCATTGGAAATAGACAAACCTGCTAAGGATACAAAAGTTCATTTGTTGGGCTTGGATAGGGAATTACCCTGGACATACAGTAACAATACATTAATTATAGATACATCAGGTATTAAATATGGGGAGTTACCCGGTCACGATGCCTGGACTTTTAAAATTCAGTAAAAAATAGATTATGAAATTAATACGATTTGGAGCTCCCGGACAGGAAAAACCGGGAATTGAATTAGAAACAGGAAAAAGAATAGATGTTTCGGCATTTGGAAAAGATTATACCGAAGATTTTTTTGCCGAAAACGGTCTGGAAGATCTTAAAAACTGGCTTTCAGAAAATAAAGATAATTGCCCCGAAATAGATTCAGAAGAACGTTTGGGAGCACCGGTTAATCGTCCTTCCAAATTGGTTTGTATTGGTTTAAACTATGCAAAACACGCAGAAGAAAGCGGTATGGAGGTGCCATCAGAACCCGTTATATTTTTTAAAGCAAGTAGCGCCATTGTAGGGCCTAACGACGATGTAATTATTCCTAAAGGCAGCCAAAAGACCGACTGGGAAGTAGAATTGGGAGTTGTGATTGGTAAAAAGGCCAGTTATGTTTCTGAAGAGGAAGCCATGGATTATGTGGCCGGCTATGTGTTGCATAATGATTATAGCGAGCGTGAATTTCAATTAGAGCGTTTAGGGCAATGGGTTAAGGGAAAAAGCTGTGATACGTTTGCACCCTTAGGACCATTTTTGGCTACTAAAGATGAAATTCCAAATCCGCATAACCTTGATTTATGGTTAAAACTAAATGGTGAGATTAAGCAGCAAAGCAACACTTCAGATTTTGTTTTTAACATACCTCAGGTAATAAGCTATGTAAGTCAGTTTATGAGTTTATTGCCCGGAGATATTATTTCTACCGGAACTCCATTTGGGGTAGGTATGGGCTTAAATCCGCAGCGCTACCTTAAACCAGGGGATGTAGTTGAATTGGGTATAGAAGGCCTTGGGACTTCTAAACAAGTGGCAAAAGCTTATAAAGAATAGGCAATGAGAATAGATAGCCATCAGCATTTTTGGAAGTTTGAGAAGGAGAAAGACGCCTGGATTCCCGATGAGATGTCGGTAATTAGGAAAGATTTTTTTCCTGAAAACCTAAAGCCTGTTCTGGAAAAGAATAAGGTGGATGGTTGTGTGGCAGTGCAAGCCGCTCCCACTGAAAATGAGACCAAATTTTTGCTGAATCTGGCTAAAGAATATGAGTTTATAAAAGGAGTTGTAGGTTGGGTTGATTTTACCGGCGATAATCTTGAGGAACGCCTCACACATTTTTCAAAAGACCCTAAATTTAAAGGAGTTCGGCATTTATTACAGGCTAAACCGGCTAGTTATATGCTTCAACCCGAATTTTTAAAGGGAATGGAAGCTTTTGGAAACTTCAACCTAACCTACGATCTTTTGGTGTTAGAAAATCAATTGGCCAATACCATTGAATTGGTTTCTAATTTTCCAAACCAAAAGTTTGTTTTAAATCACCTCGCCAAACCCAATGTTTCAAAAGGAATTTCTAAAAACTGGAAAGAATTAATTACAAAACTGGCAGATAAAAAGAATGTGTGCTGTAAGCTTTCCGGTCTATTAACCGAAACTGAGAATTTTAACTGGAAGACCGAAGATTTTCGAGTTTTTATCGATTTTGCCTTGGAAGTTTTTGGACCCGATAGATTAATGTTTGGATCTGATTGGCCGGTTTCTTTGGCAGCTGGTAATTATGCTGATACTGTAGCAATAATTGAATCTTCTTTAAGGACTAAAAACGAAATCGTTATCGAAAAAATTATGGGACTTAACGCAATAAATTTCTACCAATTATGATTAAAAAATTACTGTTTTTAGTTTTCTTAATAGGACTTGGATGTTCGGCTCCCTCCGATAGGAAAAAAGAAACCGAAAAAGACTTAAACAAGCACGTGCTTTGGTATGCACAACCTGCTTCAAAATGGATGGAAGCTTTGCCCATCGGAAACGGAAGGTTGGGAGCCATGATTTTTGGAGACACAATTAATGAGCGAATTCAATTAAATGAAGATTCGCTTTGGCCCGGCGGCCCTGATTGGGGCGATTCAAAAGGAAGTCCAGAAGATTTAGATTATATCAGACAATTAATTCTGAATGGAAAAACAAGCAAGGCCGATAACGAAATTATTGAACGCTTTTCAAATAAAGATATCGTGAAATCCCATCAAACTATGGGAGATCTTTACCTGGATTTTGACCATACTGGAAAAGTTAAAGATTATAGGCGAAGCCTTAGCCTGAACGATGCTTTGGCAGAAGTGAGCTATACCATAGATGACGAGGAATATCATCGTAAAATTTTTGCTACTGCTGCAGATGATGCCATCATAATTCAATTAAGTACCACGGCGCAAGCTGGACTAAATTTTAATGTAAACTTAGACCGTCCGGAAGATGAAGGGCATAAAACAGTAGAAGTAAGCAACCCTGGCGAGAACCAAATTTCTATGTTAGGTGAAATTACCCAGATGGGTGCCGTAAAAAATTCAAAACCTAAACCATTGGATTATGGGGTGAAATTTGAAACTTTACTCCAGGCTGAAACAGATTCCGGGAAAATTTATTCAGATGCTTCCGGCTTAAAAATAGAAGGTTCTAAAGAAGTAACTTTATACCTCGTAGCTAATACTTCTTTTTATTCTGAAGATTTTCAAGAAAAGAATAGGCTGACCTTAGAAAACCTTGGTCAAAAAACTTTTGAAGAATTATTAGAAGCACACAAAAAGGATTATCAGGAATTGTTTGCAAGAGTAGATTTTTCGCTTGGCGAAGCTGTTAAAGACAGTATCCCAACCGATAAAAGACTGGCGGCTTTCAAGAAAGGAAAGGAAGACCGGGGGTTAATCACCGATTTGTTTCAATATGGTAGGTATTTATTAATTTCTTCTTCAAGACCAGGTACCAATCCTGCCAATTTACAGGGTTTATGGAATCAACATATTGCCGCACCCTGGAATGCCGATTATCATTTAAACGTAAACTTACAAATGAATTACTGGCCTACAGAAGTTACCAACCTAAGTGAACTTCATAAGCCTTTATTTGATTATACAAAGCGTTTGGTGAAAAGAGGGAAAAATACTGCCAGAGAACAATATGGTTTGGAAGGAGCGGTGCTACATAATGCTTCCGATTTATGGGCTTCTCCTTCTATGCAGGCACGTAAGGCTTATTGGGGCAGTTGGGTGCACGGTGGTGGTTGGCTTGCCCATCACTTTTGGCAACATTACCTGTTCACTCAGGATAAAGAGTTTCTTAAAACTACCGCTTATCCTGTGCTAAAGGAGTTTGCAACATTTTATTCCGGGTGGTTGGTGAAAGATGAAAATACCGGGAAATATGTTTCTTTCCCTGAAACGTCCCCCGAGAATTCTTATATAAATGAAGAGGGGGAAAGGGTAGCTCTTTCTCACGGTAGTGCTATGGGCCATCAAATAATAGCTGAAGTTTTTGACAATACCTTAAAAGCAGCAGAGATCCTGAATATAGAAGATGGTATTTTAAAAGAAATTGAAAATAAACGAAATAACTTAACCCCGGGTGTGAAGTTAGGGGCTGATGGCCGTATTTTAGAATGGACCAAAGCCTATGAGGAACCTGAAAAGGGGCATAGGCACCTTTCCCATTTGTATGCCCTTCATCCGGGTTCAGAGATTACAGAAGCTGATTCCAGCTTGTTCGAAGGAGCACAAAAATCTATAAATTATCGTTTGGAACACGGAGGTGCGGGAACCGGTTGGAGTAGGGCCTGGATGATAAATTTTAATGCTCGTTTACTGGATGCTAAAGCAGCAAAAGAAAATATACATAAGTTTTTTGAAATTTCCCTGGCCGATAATCTTTTCGATTTGCACCCACCATTTCAAATTGACGGAAATTTTGGCTATACAGCAGGTATTGCCGAAATGCTGTTGCAGTCTCACGAAGGCTTTTTACGTATTTTACCGGCATTACCCGATACCTGGAAAAAAGGTGGTATAAAAGGACTAAAGGCAAGAGGGAATATAAGCGTGGATATAAGTTGGGAATTGGGAAGATTAAAGCAACTTACTTTAAAAGCCAATAAGAAACAGCAAGTTAAACTAAAGTATGAAAAGAAAGAAATACTAATTGAACTTCCCGGAGATAATCAGGAAGTGATATTAGATGCTGAATTAAATAGAACCTAAACCTTATGAAAAAAAATCAAGTGAAATTATTCTACCTCGTTTTTCTAATTTGCTTTAGTTTAAATGCTCAGGAAAAAAAACCAAATGTGGTTTTGTTTTTTGTCGATGATATGGGGTGGCAGGATACTTCGGTCCCATTTTGGACAAAAGAAACGCCTTTTAATAAACGTTACCATACACCAAATATGGAGCGTTTGGCCAATAAAGGAACTAAATTCACACAGGCCTATGCCACTCCTATTTGTTCCCCCTCAAGAGTTAGTATTTTAACAGGAGCAAATGCCGCGCGACATAAGGTTACTAATTGGACCTTAAAGAGAAATGTATCTCAAGATGCTTCCGATGATAAACTTGAGTTCCCACAATGGAATATGAATGGGATCTCCAGTAGTAGTACAGTACCCAACTCCTTTGTGGCAAATACTTTGCCTCAAATATTACAACAAAATGGGTATCATACCATTCATGCCGGAAAAGCACATTTAGGAGCTAAAAATACACCGGGTGAAGATCCTTTAAATTTAGGTTTTGACGAGAATATTGCCGGTCACGCTGCCGGAGCACCGGAGAGCTTTTTAGGGACAGAAAATTTTGGGAATGGAAAACCCGGTAAAGAGGAATGGGCTGTCCCCGGATTAGAAAAATACCACGGCGAAGATATTTTTTTAACCGAAGCTATTACCCGTGAAGCATTACAAAGCCTTGATAAGTTGGCTGGGAAGAAACCTTTCTTTTTACATATGGCTCATTATGCAGTACATGCTCCAATTATGGCCGATAAACGTTTTTACCAAAAATATATTGATGCCGGTTTAGATATAACCGAAGCTAAATATGCTTCTATGCTAGAAGGAATGGATAAAAGTTTGGGCGACATTATGGATTACCTGGAAGAAAATGACTTAGAAGAAAATACTATTATCCTTTTTATGTCAGACAATGGAGGATTAAGTGCCCACGCCCGTGGTGGAGAACCACATACGCACAATGCACCTTTGAATAGCGGTAAGGGATCTGCTTACGAAGGAGGAATTAGGGTTCCTATGTTGGTTTATTGGCCCAAAAAAACTATTCCTGGTTCCAAGGTTGAAGACTATATTATAATTGAAGATTTCTTTCCTTCTATTTTGGCTATGACCAAAAGCTCAATTCCTGAATTAAAGCAAAAAGTAGACGGCCAAAGTTTTGTGCCTTTATTGGAAGAAAATAAACAGTCTCGTAATCAACGTCCCTTATTTTGGCATTATCCTAATAAATGGGGAGGCAGTGGTCCAGGAATAGCTCCTTTTAGTTCAGTTAGAAAAGGAGATTATAAACTTATTTATTACCATAAAGATCGTGGTTTTGAGCTTTTTAATATCAAGAAGGATATTGGGGAAACCGCAAATGTTGCCAAATCAAATGCTAAAAAAACAAAGGAGCTTGCCAAAATTTTAAGCGCTCATTTAGAAGAGGTGAATGCGCAAATGCCTTTGGACAAACGAACCAATAAAAAAGTAGAATTACCTATAAAAATTTTAGAAAATGAATAAAAAAACCTTAATCATTCTACTGGTACTGGTTATCAGTTTAGTTTCCTGTAAAGAGAAAGTGACCAAACCTGAACCTGTGGGGCCTATTCCATCACAAAGGCAATTGGCCTGGCAAGACCTGGAATATTATGCTTTTATTCATTTTAATATGAATACGTTCACCGATATGGAATGGGGTGAAGGTGGCGAATCTCCAAAGAATTTTAACCCTACAAACCTCGATACCCGGCAGTGGGCAAAAACAGCCAAAGAAGCCGGAATGAAAGGAATTATCATAACGGCTAAGCATCACGACGGGTTTTGTCTCTGGCCTACAGAAACTACAGAGCATTCGGTTAAAAATTCACCATGGAAAAATGGCGAGGGAGATGTGGTAAAAGAACTCGCAGAAGCCTGTGAAGAATTCGGATTGAAATTTGGAGTTTATTTATCTCCATGGGATCGTAATCATCCCGAATATGGTAGAGAAGCCTACGTAGATGTGTTCCATAAACAACTGGAGGAGTTAATGACCAACTATGGGCCTATTTTTGAAGTTTGGTTTGATGGTGCAAACGGAGGCACCGGATACTATGGTGGTGCTAACGAGCATAGAAAGATTGATCATAGAGATTATTATGGATGGGATAAGGTAATCTCAATTATTCGCGAACATCAACCCGATGCGGTTATTTTTGGTGATAACGGCCCCGATGTGCGTTGGGTAGGAAATGAAGATGGTATAGCCGGAGAAACCAATTGGTCTCCTATTAGAAAAGATGAAGTTTATGCAGGTTCTGGAAATCATGGTGAATTACCTTATGGGCACATAGATGGAACACACTGGGTCCCTGCTGAAGCTGATGTTTCTATAAGACCGGGATGGTACTACCATGCCAGGGAAGACCACCAGGTAAAAACTTTACCACATTTGTTGGATATCTATTATAAATCGGTGGGTAGAAACGCTACGCTTTTATTGAATTTACCGGTTGATACCCGCGGTCTTGTGCACGAAAAAGATATTGAGCAATTAATGAAGTTGCGCAAACAGCTTGATAAAGATTTTGCCGAGAATTTGGCGACCAATGCCAATGTCACGGCTTCTTCAGAAGCAGGATCAGATTATACTGCTCAAAATACGACTAATGGTGATACTGAAGCATATTGGATGCCCGAAAAAGAAAGCATAAAATCCTACATGTCAATTCAATTTGATGAACCTCAGGAAGTTAATCGTTTTGTGGCGCAGGAATATATAGCTCTGGGACAAAGAGTGAAATCTTTTGAATTGGAAGGCTTGATTGATGGTGAATGGAAAAATATAAGTTCGGGTACTACTATAGGTTATAAACGAATATTAAGATTTGATGTAGTAAAGGTTGATGCCCTGCGTTTAAGCATTTTGGATGCTAAAGCAAGACCACTAATTTCAAATATTGAAGTCTACAGGGCACCATTAGTAATGGAAGCTCCACAAATTGTTCAAAACAAAAGTGGCGAAATTAACCTGGAGAGCTACGATAATGGTCTGGAAATATACTATACCTTAAACGGAGAGAAACCCAACAAAGATTCTGAACACTATTCTGAAGCTTTTGTTTTGCAAGATCCTACCCAGGTAATGGCGGTTGCGTATAACCCCACAACCAATTCCTATAGTGAAATTTCAACTAAAAGACTGGATGTACCTAAAAAGAATTGGAAAGTAATAGATGAGAAAGATGAAGCAGATAAAATTATAGACGCCAATATCAATTCGGTTTGGACAAAAGAAGGCAAACTTCCGCAGGAAATTATAGTAGACCTTGGTGCCTCTTATAACTTAAAAGGATTCACTTATTTACCACATCAAAGTAGATGGCCACAAGGTGTGATTGCCGACTATGAATTTTTGGTTAGCCAAAACGGCAAGCAGTGGACAAAAGTTAGTGAAGGAGAGTTTTCTAATATTAAGAACAATCCTATAGAGCAGCTTATTGAATTTAAAACTACAAAGGCTCGTTATTTTAAGTTTATAGGAAAAAGAAGTGCCGATGATTCAGAAGTTCTTGGAATTGCTGAAATAGGGGTGATCACAGAATAATAGTCGTTTAGGAAGAAGAATTAAAAACAGGTTTAAAGAAAAAATTTAGATATGGATTTAGGATTAAAGGATAAAGTGATTTTAATAACCGGCGGAACCAAAGGCATAGGTGGGGCTATCAGTAAAGCGGTTGCCCGGGAAAATGCAATTCCCGTATTTATTGGTAGAGGGGAAGCCAGCGGTAATAAAATGCTTGAAACCTTGAAAGCCAGTGGAAAAAAAGCTCGTTTTATCCAAGCTAATTTAAATGAAGAAGGAGAGTCTAAAAGAATTGTGGAAGAAGTTCTACAGGTCTTCGGAAAAATTGATGCCCTGGTTAATAATGCAGGGGCAAATGATAGTATAGGTTTAGAAGCCGGTAATCCTAAGAAGTTTGCCAACTCGGTTTTTAATAATTTGAATCATTATTATGAGATGGCACATTATTGTCTGCCTGCACTTAAAGAATCTAAAGGTAATATTCTAAATATTAGTTCTAAAGTTGCCCTGGTAGGCCAGGGAGGAACCTCTGGATATGCAGCATCAAAGGGAGCGCAACTGGCTTTAACACGGGAATGGGCAGCCGAATTATTGCCTTATAATATTAGGGTGAACGCCATCTTACCGGCAGAGGTAATGACACCGCTTTATAAAAGTTGGTTGGATTCTTTTGATGATCCTGAACAAAAACTAAAAAATATAACCCAAAATATTCCACTGGAGCAAAGAATGACCTCTGATACCGAGATAGCCGATTTGGCTGCGTTTATTATATCTGAAAAATCTGGGCATACCACCGCGCAATGGTTTTCTCCAGATGGTGGTTATGTACATTTAGACCGATCTTTAACCTAAATACTATGTCTCAGGAATCTTTAGTTTCAAAGAAAGTATTGCTGCCGTTTATTTTAATAACAGCTTTATTCGCATTATGGGGTTTTGCCAATGATATTACCAACCCTATGGTTTCGGCCTTTAAAAAGGTTTTAGAGCTTAATAATTTTCAGGCTTCATTGGTACAACTTGCATTTTATGGAGGGTACTTTACAATGGCCTTGCCGGCAGCACTTTTTGTTAATAGGTTTTCTTATAAAAAAGGAGTGCTAATGGGGCTGGCGCTCTACGCTCTGGGAGCTTTATTATTTTATCCTGCTGCAATTTTTCAGGAATATATCTTCTTTTTATTGGCTTTATATATCCTAACATTCGGACTGGCATTTTTAGAGACTACCGCCAATCCTTATATTTTAGCAATGGGCAGTGAAGTAACTGCTACAAGGCGTTTAAACCTAGCCCAGGCTTTTAATCCTATGGGGGCTTTAGGTGGTTTAATCGTTGCACAACACTTTATTTTAGGAGCGCTTGAATCTGATGATTTAGATAGCAACGGAAACCCTATTTATGGAAGCCTTTCTGAATCTGCCAAGGCAACTATAAGAGATTCAGATTTGGAAGTGATAAGTACTCCTTATGTATTATTAGGGCTGGTAGTTATACTATTCTTCCTGGTTATTCTTTTAATAAAAATGCCTGAAAATAGAAAGAAAGAGACCAGGGTAGACGTATTACCGGCTATAAAAAGACTTTTTGGCAATAGAAAGTTTGTTGGCGGAGTAGTAACGCAAGCCTTTTATGTAGGGGCACAAATTATGTGTTGGACCTACCTTTATCAATATGCCGAATCTATAGGAATAGATAATAAAAGTGCCGTAAATTATGGAATTGCTGCTTTATTAATATTTCTTATAGGACGCTGGATAGGGACTTTTTTGTTACGTTATATAACTTCAGGGAAGTTATTGATGTTATTTGCCTTAGGCGCATTAATTACTTGCCTGATCTGTATTTTTAGTCTGGGGTTAATTGGCTTATATTCTTTGGTAGCTGTTTCTTTTTTTATGTCTATAATGTTTCCAACAATCTATGGAATTGCTTTAGAAGGTCAGGGAAACGATGCAAAATTTGGAGCAGCGTTTTTAGTAATGGCCATTGTAGGTGGAGCTTTAATGCCCACTTTTCAAGGTATGATATTGGATATTGGCGGTGCCGGCTATAAAGATACTAGTATCCTGGGTGTGCCAGAAGTTAATTTTTCCTTCTTTTTACCTGTACTATGCTTTATAATTGTTGGCATCTATGGGTATTATATTTATAAAAGAAACAACGCATGAAAACTAAAAAATACGTATTAGCTTGTGATTTAAAGGATGATGTAGCCTTAATCAAAAAGTATGAAGACTATCACCGTGAGGTATGGCACGAGATTATTAATAGTATACGAAACGTTGGTATTTTAAATATGGAAATTTTTAGAACGGGAAACCGCCTGGTTATGGTTATGGAAACCCAACCAGATTTTTCATTTGAACGAAAGTCTAAAGCCGATGAACAAAATCCTAAAGTTCAGGAATGGGAAAACCTAATGGGGCAGTACCAACAGGCAGTCCCATGGGCAAAGCCAGGTGAGAAGTGGACCTTAATGGATAAAATTTTTGATCTAGCAAATACATAGAAAATATGGCAAATTACTTCAATGCTCAATATCCCTCTATAGAGGATCTTAGGGCAAAAGCTAAAAAGAGAACCCCCAATTTTGCATTTGAATATTTAGATGGTGGATGTAATGAAGATATAAATCTTTATAAGAATACTTCTGATATTCGAAAAATCCAGTTAGAGCCCAGATACCTTCAAAATTACCATACGGCAACTACAACTACTAAACTGTTCGGAAAAGAATATAGTGCACCTTTTGGAATTTCGCCGGTAGGATTACAGGGCTTAATGTGGCCAAACTCTCCTGAAATACTCGCCAAAGCAGCTTTTGAGCATAATATACCCTTTATTTTAAGTACGGTTACCACTATGAGTATTGAGCGCGCCAGTGAACTTACACAGGGCAATGCCTGGTTTCAGTTATATAATCCTGTAGAGGATGAGGTTAGAAATGATATCTTAAAAAGGGCCGAAGCGGCCGCCTGCCCCGTTTTAGTGCTTTTATGTGACGTGCCCACTTTTGGTTATAGACCCAGAGATATTAGAAATGGGCTGGCCTTACCCCCAAAAATGTCGGTGAAAAACATCTTGCAAATCTTAGGAAAACCCGCCTGGGCCTTAAATACACTTAAGCATGGCGTGCCCACTTTTGAAACCTTAAAACCCTATACGCCCGAAGGATTAAACCTGAAACAATTAGGAAAGTTTATGGATAAAACCTTTTCCGGAAAATTAAACGCTGAAAAAATTAAACCTATTCGGGATAAATGGAAGGGAAAGCTAGTTCTTAAAGGAGTTTCGGCGCCACGCGATGTGGAAGATGCCATAAAAATGGGATTTGATGGGGTAATTTTATCCAATCATGGTGGTAGGCAGTTGGATGCTGCGCAATCAACGATTTCAACTTTACCTAATATAGCTGAAAAATATGGTGATAAAATTGAAATAATGATGGATAGCGGTCTTAGATCTGGACCAGATATTGCCCGTACTATGGCAGCCGGAGCAAAATTTACCTTTATGGGAAGGTCTTTTATGTATGGTGCTGCAGCCTTAGGAAATAAAGGAGGAGATCATACTATAACTATGCTAAAAACACAGTTTAAACAAGTAATGGACCAATTATGTTGTGAAAATGTAGAGGATCTAAAAGGTCATTTAATTAAAAATAGCCTGGCTGAACTTTAGATTTTAGCAACTTTGAGTTTTAAAAGAAGACCACAGTTTCCGTTAGCATTTTAAAAATGATTTATAACGGAAACAATGGTCTTTTTACTCCATAATCGAAATAATTTACAATGCGGTTAGGAAACATTTAGTTCCCTTATTAGTAAACTCTTAAGTTTCTTATTTTCTAAACGTAATTCCTTGTTTTCTTCTTTGAGTGTAACAGAATCGTTTATTTGAATATAAGTAAGAATCACACCATCAATTTCTTCTTCATAATCGGTAAAATAGGGTTGTATGCATAATTGGTATAAGCGTCCATCACTTAACTCTATTTCTTTTTGTACCACACGTTCGGTGATTAAAACTCCTCGTACATTTTCTATAAAAGCTTTATGACAAAGTTTATTTTTAATTGAATGTAATTTCTGCCCAATACAATCTCTGTTTATTCCAAAATGTTCTTCGGTGGCAGGGGTTAACTCCCTTATAAATAGATTTACGTCAACAAATAGTTGCGGTATAATTGAGTTTTCAAAATACTGACTCAAAATTCTATTGCCTAAAGACAATCTACTTTGCATATTTTATAGAATTAATACTATTATAGATTTAATTAAAAGAGTTCTTTTCGTCCATATTTGGTAAAAAGAACTCTTTTTTATACTTGGTTTTATTATTTAATTTTTACTACGAAACTCTTGATTTGCGTCCTTTCAACTTTTTTTCTTCCAACTTACGAGCAGCTTTTTCCTGCCTTCTTGCTTTTAAATCTTTTTTAGAAGTTTTTAGATTAGAACCTCGTTTTGCCATGACAAATAAATTAATATTCAACACAATTTTTCAAAAGAACGAACCTGTATACTAAAACCTTTATATAGCGAGTTATACTCCCAAATTAGGGACTGTAAAATAATTAATAAAGGAAAAACAGGTTAAAAAAGCACACTCGCCCGTGCTTGTAAAGTCGGAAAGATGATCTTGAGTTTTAAGAAAGCCTGATTCATAGCTATAACACTAAAAGTGAAAATATTAACTCGCAATTTACAATATTTTTCTGTATAAAAAATTAAGGAATGTTTAAAAAACCTTTTAATTAGTTAAATTATTCTAAATCTAAAATTTAATCCGATTTAATAAAAATACCTGTAGTTATAGTCAGCCCATTTTTCTGGATTTTTCAATTTTAAATTGTTAGGAAACGCTGAGGTTATTTCGATACCCAAGACTTAATAATCCTAGGTTGGCTTTTAATACAAATAAATCTATTTTATACCCTATTGATTGGTACCGCCAAAGGATATCATACCCCGAGGTAGTTTATTTGGTGCTAGTTAATTTATTAAAAATTAAAAACCTTTATTTGTAAAACCATCTTTAGGCAAGTATAAGACGTGAGCAATTTTATAATTTTAAGGTAAGTAAAATAAGATGTATCAGAAATTTAAAGAATACCTACAAAACATAACTTCCTTAAAGGAAACCGATATTGATTATATTGCCGGTTTCTTTAGTTTAAAAACTGCAAAACGAAATGAAATATTGGTAGATTGTGCCCAGGTTTGTACCGACTTTTACTTTATCAACACAGGAATGATGCGTATTTATACCTTAAATTCAGAGGGTATAGAAACTTCCCGGTTTTTTGCTTTTGAAGAAATGTTTTGTACAGCTTTACCGAGTTTTATTGATCAAAAACCCGCAGGCGAATATCTTCAATGCCTGGAGAAATCTGAATTATTGGTGTGTAAACGGCAAGACTTCTATAAATTAATTAAGCAATTCCCGGAGCTAGATCGGGTTTACCGAAAGATTTTGGAACTTGGGTTTATTACTTCTCAAAAACGAATTTATGGCTTCCAGGGATTTAATGCCCTTGAAAAAGTAAAATGGACCATAGAAAACCAACCAAGAATCCTTTTAAGAATTTCCAATAAAATGGCAGCTTCCTATTTGGGGATTTCTCCTTCTACTTTAAGCCGGGTTAAAGCTAAGCTCTAAATTTCTTGACTTATGTCAACGTTTAAGGGTAAAAGCCTTTTTATTTTTGTAAAAAAAAGAAAATGAAAAGAGTAGTTTTAACTTTTGGCTTGTTCCTATTAACTTCATTGGGATTTGCTCAAGAAGATAGTTACCAGTTGTCTACGCATATTTTAGATATCTCAGAAGGCGCTCCGGCAGCAAATGTTGCTATTAAACTTGAAAAAAGAAATAATAAAACGGAATCCTGGGACTATGTTTCCGAAAATTTAACCGCCGAAAATGGCCGGGTTAATGACTTTCTTCCTGCAGGCCAGAATAATAATGGAGTTTATAAGTTCACCTTTTTTGTAAATGAATATTATAAAGAAAAGGGCAAAGAAACTTTTTATCCATTCATAGAAGTAGTGTTTGAAATTAAAGATGAAAAACATTATCACGTGCCCATTACACTTTCTGCATTTGGTTATTCCACCTATAGGGGAAGTTAAATAATACTTTTAAAATTGGCAGGGGCAAAACCGTAGTTACTTTACAATTATTAGTATAGACCCTACAGTAATTATAGGTTTATGCCCCCTTGCCAATGCTTGTTTATATTTTAGTAGTACTTTTAAATGAAACAGCTAAGTAATTCAGTATTGTACCTAATGAGTATTGCAGCCGGCCTGGTAGTGGCAAACTTGTATTACAATCAGCCGCTGCTTCACCAAATAGCTGTAAGCTTTTCTGTAAAAGAATCGGCTGTAAGTAATGTAGCTCTTGCTACGCAGTTGGGTTATGCCCTTGGTTTATTAATCATTATTCCACTAGGTGATAAGGTATCTAATAAAAAGATTTTACACGTTGATTTCTTTTTAATGATTTTGGCATTAATAGCTACGGCAGTCTCAAATTCTTTGTTGTTACTTGTTATTAGTAGTTTTTTTATAGGTTTTACATCGGCTATTCCGCAACTTTTTGTTCCCATGGCAGCCGAGTTGTCCAATGATAAAGGCCGTGGTCGTGCCATAGGAATTGTAATGAGTGGTTTGCTTATTGGTATTTTAGGAAGTCGGGTAATAAGTGGATTGGTAGGGGAACAATTTGGTTGGAGAGCCATGTATTATGCCGCTGCGTTAATTATGTTAGCACTCTATATATTGCTCCAACTTAAATTACCGGCAATAAAACCCAGCTATAAAGGTAGTTATACCACTTTAATGAAATCTCTTTGGTTTTATTTAAAAACGGAACCTGCTCTAAGGTTGGCCGCACTTAGGGGAGGATTGGCTTTTGCAGGATTAAGTGCTTTTTGGACTACCCTGGTTTTCTTAATGGAAGATTCTTTTGGCTACGGCAGTGATGCTACGGGAGCTTTTGGTCTTTTTGGGATTTTAGGAGCCCTGGCGGCTACTGTAGTAGGTAAAATAAATGATAAGGTTGATAAAAATAAGATTATTCTATATTCAATTATTTTACTTATCCTGTCCTGGGGTGTTTTCTTGTTTTCAGCAAAGTCTTTAATAGGTTTAGTAATTGGGGTTACATTAGTAGATCTTGGTCTACAGGCTTTACATATTACGAATCAAAATATTATCTTTTCAAAGAACCCAGAGGCACGCAACCGGGTAAATACAATTTATATGGTAAGTTTTTTTATTGGTGGAGCGCTAGGTACCAGCCTGGGTGCCATAGCCTGGGAACATTTTAGATGGAACGGAGTTTCCATTTTAGGAATTCTTTTGTCTCTTGCCCTACTTTTGGTATACTTAGTGTATAGAGGTAAAAGCCCTTCTTAACTAAGAGTTACCTGAAGAAATAGAAAGTATATCTTATAGGTTTTCTGTACTTAAAAAGTATAATTTAATTCTTGCTTTGGAGTTAACAGGGGTTAGTGGTAAATGCCTGAAAATAGAAACTAATACCGGCAGCTTTCAATATTCATAAATTAGAAACCAAAGAAAATATGAGAAAAGCTCAAGCTAATTTTACACAAAATGATGTAGAACATTTAAAACACTGCCTTGCTTTGGCTAAAGAGGCTTTTGAGGCCGGCGATGAACCTTTCGGTTCTATTTTAGTCAATAAAAACAAACAGGTAATCGCCACGGCCCGAAATAGGGTTAATGAAATTAATAACCTGGCCCATCCTGAAATTGAATTGGCCCATTGGGCCGCAAAAAATCTTTCTAATGAAGAGAGAAGCACTACTACTATGTATACCAGCGGTGAGCATTGCCCTATGTGTGCTGCAGCCCACGCCTGGGTAGGATTGGGAGAAATCGTTTATTTAAGTTCAGCAGCCCAATTGGGTACCTGGTTGGCAGAAGTGAAGGCCAAACCTGCTCCTCTTAATTTTATTTCGGCCGAAAAAATTATTAAGAATACCAGTATTAGAGGTCCTTATGAAGGAGAACTTCTAGAAGAAATTAGAGATTTACAATTAAAATACCATAAAAATAACTAAGATGAAAAAGAATATAATTGGATTGACCCTTATACTTTTAACAACCATAGCTTGTAATACCTCAAAAAAAACACAGGAACCTGCAGATAATGTTGTTACTAACTTTTCAGATAAAGAATTAATTACTAAAGAAAAATGGATTCTTACAGAATTAGAAGGCCAGGAAATAACTGGCAATAAAGATAACCACGTTTATTTTACTTTAAATGCAAATGAGAATAGGATACAGGGATTTTCCGGATGTAATACTTTTATGGGAGAGTATAACCTGAATGAGAATAACAGAATTAGATTTTCTAAGCTGGCTTCTACCCGGATGGCCTGTTTTGATACTCCTGTTGCAGAAAGCGAAGTTTTAAAAGTTTTTGAACTGGCTGATAATTATACCATTAAAGATAATTTGTTAATGCTTAATGTAGGTAGGCGAAGTCCTTTAGCTGTTTTTAAGAAATCTACTCCTGAAGTTGTAGAAAAGTATTGGAAACTTAAAAGCCTTGGGGGCCAGGAGGTGAAAATGAGCGAAAACCAGGAAAGGGAAATTTATTTTATATTGGAGTCAAATACCAATAGAATTAAAGGTTTTGCCGGTTGTAATACATTTAATGGTACCTATGCTTTAGAAGAAGGCAATAGAATTAATTTCTCTCAAATGGCAGCTACCTTAAAGGCCTGTTCTAATCTTACCATAAACGAATCTGAGTTTTTAAAGGTTTTTGAGCTGGCAAATAATTATACTATTAAAGGAGATGTTTTAAATTTAAATATTGGAAGGCGAGCACCTTTAGCTGTTTTTGAAGCAGTTTATTTTCATTAAAAAAGCCTCATAATCGTTTTTAGTAGCGTTCTAAATTTCCAGATGTAAATCTGGAAATTTAGATTGGGGTAACATGGTTATATCATGTTTTATTCAATGTCTTATTAAATTCACTTCGTTATCTAGATTTACCCCTATATCTGCTGGGGCTTCAAATCTTTCCTCCAAATCAAAAGCCTTTCTATTTAATGCCCCTGGTTTTCAAAAAGGCGTTTTACTAAACATTTTTGGGCAGTAATATCCACATATCCTATGTATGCCTAATTTAAAGATGAAGTAAAAAAGTATACGACTACAGCCAATACCCATTATTTTAAGAGGTTTTATTTGGAATAGCCATAATCCATACCCCTTGCTTTGGACTTAGATTTAGAGCAAGATATTTTAAAAAAATCGGAGGGCGATTATTTATTGATGAGATTTTTAATTATCTTATGTAATTGGTATTCAGTGTGTTTTTGTGATCTTTTATCTTTTTTACTATGAAGAAATCAAACACTTTTAAAGTCTAAATGCATAATAGCTATAATAGAAATTGTGTGTATAAAATTTGTGAAATTTAAGCGTAAAAGATAAAAAGAGATCAATATGTTCTAATATCAAAATAATTTTATTGAAACGGAAAGATAATTACGAAATCATAAGAAATATGAATGCAAATCAAAGTCATAAAAACGGCGCCTCTTTAAAGCTATTGCTAGTAATATTTTTATTTAGTATAAATACCGTAGCGCAAGATAAAGAACAATTTCTCACAGCAAAAGAAAGTGAACCCAGCAATTTTGGTTGGATGCAGGGCTTTCCTCCGGCTGAAGATAAAGTGCTTCATACCTGGGACGGTTCGTTTTTTAAGTTTCCGGCATTAAGATGGAGTGTTGTACATATGCGGGAAATGTTGCCTACGCAAAATGTATCAAGGGGATTAGGGGCTCCAGAGCCATTTCAGTATAACCTGGATCCCTATATTGATTCTTTAAGTTTTATACCGTGGAATGCTACAAAGCCTATGACCTGGGAAGCTTCACTTTGGGAAAATTACACCGATGGTATGATTATTTTGCACAAGGGAAAAGTTGTTTATGAACGCTATTTTGCCGGGTTAACCGAATCTGATGTTCATGCCGTAATGTCCTTAACAAAATCTTTTACAGGTACTTTAGCTTCAATTCTTGTTGCTGAAGGTTCTCTTGACGACACGAAATTGGCATCTTTCTATGTACCCGAGTTGGAAAAATCGGCTTATGGTGATGCTACCGTACGCCAGGTAATGGATATGACCACAGCCCTTAATTACAGTGAAGATTATGCCAATCCTAAAGCAGATATTTGGGAGTTTTCTGCCGCGGGTAACCCATTGCCCAAACCTAAAAATTATAAGGGGCCCGTAGGTTATTATGAATATCTTGAAACTGTAGAAAAACAAGGTGAACATGGTGAGGTTTTTGGCTATAAAACCGTAAATTCAGATGCGCTGGGCTGGATAATCTCAAGAGCAACTGGAAAATCGGTAACCCGTCTCTTATCAGAAAAAATATGGAGTAAAATAGGAATGGAGCAGGATGCCTACTATCAGGTAGATAGTAAAGGGATAGCTTTTGCCGGAGGAGGCTTAAACGCCGGTTTACGGGATTTAGCGCGCTTTGGGGAACTAATTAGAAACAAAGGAAACTGGAAGGATAAACAAATCTTTCCGAAAGCGGTTGTTAACGATATCATGAAAGGAGGCAGTAAAGAGGCTTTTGCAAAATCTAATCATTCAAACCTTAAAGGTTGGTCTTATAGGAATATGTGGTGGATAACAGAAAATGAGAATACTGCATTTACAGCACGCGGAGTTCACGGGCAAACTATCTATATAGATCCTGCAGCCGAAATGGTAATTGTTCGCCTTGCTTCCCACCCCATAGCGGGTAATGCCGCCAACGATGCTACCTCTTTGCCAGCTTATAAGGCAGTAGCAAAATATTTAAGTAATAAATAGAAAACTACCTCGGGGCAAGCCTACGAGACATTTTGTAAACAAATTTTTAATTTCGAGGCAAGCCTTGGGGTATTATATCCTTTGGCGATGCCAATAAAAAATATAATTATGAATACATCAAAATTATTCGATTTAGAAGGAAAAACAGCTATTGTAACCGGTGGTGCCAATGGAATTGGAAAAGCAAGTTGTAAAATACTGGCTGCTCACGGGACTAAAGTGGTAGTTTCAGATTATAACCTGGAAGCGGCCAAAGAAGCGGTAAATGAAATAAATGAGGCAGGAGGGGAAGCTATTGCCATAGATTGCGATGTGACCAAAGATGAAGCTTTGCTAAATTTGGTAAATAAGACCATTGAAAAGTTTGGCGGGATACATATTCTTGTAAATAACGTAGGGGGTGGAGGCGCCGGAAGGGAAAGCCCGTATGATATAGAAGTGGAACAATTTATAAAGGTATATGAAATGAACGTTTTTAGTATGTGGCGACTTTGCCAACTGGTGGCACCACATATGAAGGAAGCTGGTTATGGGAGTATTATCAATATGTCTTCCATGGCTTCTATAAATAAAAGTCCGGCTATTAGTGCATACGCATCCTCTAAAGCCGCTATTAACCATATGACCAGAAATTTGGCTTTTGATTATGGTCCTGATGAAATTCGCATTAATGCTATTGGTCCCGGTGCAGTGCGCACCCATGCGCTTAGTACGGTACTTACTCCCGAAATAGAGAAAAGAATGTTAGCGCGTACCCCTATTAAACGATTAGGAGAGCCAGAAGATATTGCCGGGGCGGTATTGTATTTTGCCGCACCTATATCTAGTTGGACTAGCGGTCAGGTGTTGTTTGTAAATGGAGGGGGAGAACAAACCTTAGATTAAAGCTTTTAATAAAATAGAAAAGAAAAATAAATTTCTCTTGGCAAAACTTGTAATATTAAATTTCGATTATTTAGTAAAAATTGCACTTTTATAGTTTTCTAAATCTAACAACTAGCACAGCTAATAGAATAAAAATAGAAAGTAGAAATAAAATGGTAATTTGGTTTTCTACCCACAGGGAATAATAAAAACTCTTGTGCAAGTATAATGAAGATCCAAATGCAAGAAGTATGAAAAGCGTGAGAATTTTAATTTTTTTTAGTTGCATATAGTATTTCATTAGAAAACTGAATTAAAGCCCTCAAACCTTATACCTGTTATTGCAATTAGTTTTAATGAATAATGCTAAGTGTTTTGTTTTTAGTGTTTTGTGTGTTTTGTTGCTGTTTGCGAAGTAATTTGAAATGGGGTGAATAGTACCACCTGGAGAAAATTGTACCACGAAATAAATTCAAAAAAAGAGGCTGTTTGAAATGTCTAGTTTCGTCGAGCTGAACTTGTTTCAGCTTCTAAGATGTTTAGATTATCATTCTTTTATATCCTGAAATAAATTCAGGATGACGATCTGAAGAACTTTTCAGACAGCCATTTTCTTTACGTACTAACTTAACTTATAAGCTTAGAATTTTATTGAAATCGGGTAGTTCTATGTTCGATTTCTCGATGCGGTCAAACTCATTTGTTGCGGGATTGTATCTATAGTCTTTCTCCCAAACAGTTTTATTTGTAATAACTTTTTTTAGGGCATCTACAATATATAGAACTTCTTCATTGGTCATAATTGGATGGAGTGAAATACGTACCCAGCCCGGTTTTTCTTCTAGATTTTTTTGGGCTATTCCCGTGCTAATTTTTTTTGAATGATTTTTATCTATTTCAAATAAATAATGAGCATAAGTACTGGCACAAGACCAACCTCCACGAACCTGAATCCCAAATCTATCGTTTAGTAAGCGAACAACCAGGTTATAATGAAAACCTTCGAGGTTTAAAGAAACACAACCAATTTGATCATTTTCTTTATTACCCAAAAGAAGCACTTGGGGAATGTTAGCAACATTATCGTAAAAAAGCTCTAAAAGTTCTTTTTCCCGAAGTTTCATACGTTGCGTATTCATTTTCTCTTTTAAGCTTATGGCTAATGCGGCCCGCATTACCTGCAAAATTCCTGGGGTGCCTCCATCTTCCCGAACCTCCAGTTCTTGGGAATAAGCATATTTTCCCCAGGGATTGGTCCATTTTACATTACCACCTCCCGGATTATCGGGAATGCTGTTTTGCTGTAAGTTTTCATTATAAATAAGCACTCCACAAGCCCCAGGCCCTCCAAGAAATTTATGAGGAGAAAAGAAAATAGCGTCCAATTTTTCTTCTTTTGCTTCAGGGTGCATGTCTATCGCTACATAAGGCGCCGAAGCAGCAAAATCTACAAAGCAATAGCCATTATAGCGATGCATAATTTTTGCTAATTCGTGGTAGGGAGTAATGACACCGGTAACGTTAGAACAGGCTGTAAAGGAGCCTATTTTTAGTTTTCGGTTTTTATATTTCTCTAATTCAAGTTCTAAAATTTTTGGATCAATAAGATTATTTTTTCCGGGCGGAATAATAACCACCTCTGCATTGGTTTCATACCAGCATACCTGATTTGAATGATGCTCCATATGACTTATAAAAACTACAGGGCGATCTTTTTCTGCCTGCGTTTCCGGGGTTTTATCCAAAGATAAAATGCGTTGTAATTTTCTTAGGGCACCGGTCATTCCTGTGCCTGTGGTGACCAATATATCTTCATTGTTCGCATTTACATGCGTTTTTATAATTTTACGAGCTTCATGATAAAGATAAGTTGTGTTTTTTCCGCTTTCGCTAGAGAAAGAGTGGGTGTTGGCCATCATGGGGCCAACTTTATTACAAATAATATCTTCAATAGGTTGGTATAAGCGGCCACTGGCAATCCAATCGGCATAAAGCAGGTTTTGTTTTCCGTAATCTGTATAAAAGCTGCAATCGTTACCTATGGTGTTATTGCGAAACTCTGCGAATTGTTGTTCCAGTTTACTGTTTTTAATAACATTAACTGTTGATTCCATGCTGAACTATTTTTCTTGAAATTTTTTAACTCCTTTTTTTAGCCAATTTAGGTATTCCTCAATATCTGGAGTGTACCCAACGGGATCCAGTAAGTTACGTTCTTCTAAATCCATAAGCACATAAAAAGGTTGTGCATTTGCTTTATATCTTAGGGTTTGAAATTCACTCCATTTCTGGCCAATATACTTTAATTTTTTTCCACTTATTTCTGAAATAATATTTTCGTCTTCCGGTAATTTTCGTTTGTCATCTACATAAAGCGAAATGAGTACAATATCATTTTTTAGAATTTGTAGAATTGCAGGATCGCTCCATACACGTTCTTCCATTTTTCGGCAATTTACACAGGCATGTCCTGTAAAATCTATCATTACCGGTTTATTTACTTGTTTGGCATAGGCCAATCCTTTTTCATAGTCTGTAAAAGATAGAATATCATGCGGTCCTAAATGGGCACCATCGGGGAAATCTTTTTCTGTAACTCCTGTTGCTCCACTACCTAATTTGGTATATCCAACACCATAAGGAGATTCACTATAATTCATTGCCGGCAGAAATCCGCTAATTAATTGTAAAGGTGCACCCCATAAGCCCGGGATCATGTAAATGGTAAAGGCCATAACCAGCAAACCTAAACTAAGTCTTCCTACTGAAATGTGGTCTAGAGGAGAGTCATGCGGTAATTTAATTTTTCCGAACAGGTAAAAAGCCATAGCACCAAAAATAGTAATCCAAATGGCAAGAAAAATCTCACGTTCCAACCAGTGTAATTGTAACACCAAATCGGCATTAGAAAGAAATTTAAATGCTAGCGCGAGTTCCAGGAATCCCAGTACTACTTTTACCGTATTGAGCCAGCCTCCCGATTTTGGAAGGGAATTTAACCAGCCGGGAAAAGCAGCAAATAGGGCAAATGGCAATGCCAGGGCAAGTGAAAAACCAAACATACCTACAAAAGGTGCAATTCCGCCTTTAGAGGCAGCTTCTACCAAAAGGGTTCCTACAATGGGCCCTGTACAGGAAAATGATACGATAGCCAGGGCTAAGCCCATAAAGAAAATGCCTATAATTCCGCCTTTATCGGCTTGTTTATCTACTTTATTCGCCCAGGAATTAGGTAACATAATTTCAAAAGCTCCTAAAAAGGAGATGGCAAAAATAACAAGAATGATAAAAAAGATGAGGTTAAACCAAACGTTAGTGGATAAGGCATTTAAAGCACTTGCACCAAAAATCCAGGTAACAATTCCACCTAAAAAAAGGTAAATTACAATGATAGAAACACCATAGATAAGAGCATTTTTTATGCCTTTGGCCCGGGTTCTACTTTGTTTTGTAAAAAAACTAACCGTCATGGGGATCATAGGAAAAACACAGGGGGTAAGCAAAGCTGCAAAACCTGAAAAGAAAGCGATAATAAAAATGGTCCATAAACCCTTTTTCTTTTGTTTTCTGGTATCTGCAATGGCAGTTTCTGAAGATTTTTTAGGTTTGGAAACCTGACTTTCCTGTTCTTTTGTTATTTCATTACCGGTATTCAAGGTAAGAGGAACACTCTTAGAAAGATTAAACTCCAGGTCTACATAAGTAGGAGGGAGGCAGCGTTCATCATCACATACCATAAAGGCTACTTCCCCCTGTATACTTTTTAAACTTTTGTTTGTTAATTTGATTCTTTGTCTAAACTCAGCCTGGTTTTCAAAAAAGGTGATTACCATGTTAAAGACAGGATCGTTTATGGTGCGACCTTCCTCTTCCAGGGTGTTTCCTACTAGCTCATAACCCGCATCCGGCTCATAACTAAAGCTTGTTGGAATGGGCCCATTTTCTGGCACTTGCTGAGAATACAAATGCCAGCCCGGTTCTATTTGAGCATTGATGACTAATTCAAACTCGGTCTCCGATATTTTTTCTACGCTTGTAGACCAATTAACCGGATCATAGATTTGGGCATCTACTTTTGCTGATATAAGTAAAATGAGAAATAGTAAATACTTTACACCTCTTTTGAAAAACCTGTTGCTAAGTTTAAGAATCATAATTTATTTATTCTTTAAAAGAGCCAGATTTGATAATAATAAACTGTTCTGGCTTAATGTATTTTTTAATTGCCTTATTCACCTCTTTTAAGCTTAATTTTTCAATCTCTTTTGGGTAGGTAGCAATATAAGAAGGGTCTTTTCCTTCCTGTAGGTATGTTAAAATAGTATTCGCCATACCTCCGGTTGTGGAAAGGGAAACTTTAAAAGAACCAATTATATTTGTTTTTTTATTCTGAAGTTCTTCTTTGGTAATCCCATTTTTAATCCACTTATTTATTTCCCTAAAGCTTGATTCCTCTCCTTTTTCTATCAAGCCTGGGTTAAAAGAAGCATTTACCAGCCAATAACCATCTGTAAAAGTATTACTGGACTGGTTGGCGTAAATACCGTAGGTAAGACCTTCTTTATCTCTTACTTCCTGCATTAGTCGGCCGGCAAAACCTCCTCCTAAAGCATAGGTGCCTAATTTCATCGCTAAATAATCGGGATCATTTTTAGTAAGGCCGGTATATTGTGCAATAGTTAATGTAGCACTTGGCTTTTCGGGTACCTGAATGGTTTTTGTGATTTCTTTCTTGTTTTTTACCGCTTTGGCAGGATAGTTTAGGGCAGTACCTTTTTTGGCCGATGCCGGAAAACTTTCTTTTAAAGCACTAATGGTTTCGGTTTCGTTAACATCTCCCACAATTACCATTTGAATTGGCGTGTCTATATAATTTGCTTTATGAAAAGCCTTAACATCTTTTAATGTGATGCTTTCTATATCCTTTATTTGTGCTTCAAGAGATTTGGAATAATTTGGATGATTTTCAGGATAAATAGTTTGCACCAATTCAATTTGTGCCAGGGTGCCGGGATCGTCCAATCTGTTTTTTAAATTACCAACATATTGCTTCTTTAGCAACTCCAGTTCATCTTCTTTAAATGCGGGCTCGTATAAGGCCTCTGCAAGTAATTGGATAACCGAATTTGCATTGGAATTAAGTGTTTTAAAATAGAACCCGGTTTTAAAATCTCCTGAATAGAAACTGATATTGGTTCCCATTTTTTCAAGAGCTGCCGAAAACTCGTATTTGTCTTTGGTTGCAGTCCCTTTTGATAGCATAGCAGCGGTGATAGATGCAAGGTTACTTTTTTCGGTTGATGCTTCACCTGCATTAAAACTTCCGGTTACGGTAATAAAATCATTAACGGCAGTCTTTACCGTTACCAGGTCAATTCCCTTAACTTGTTGCCTTTTGTATTTAAACGCCTCTTTCTTTTTGCCTGGCGTAAAATCCAGGTTAGTTGCGTTTGTTTGCTCCTTTTGAGCTGTTTTTGGGTTTCTGTAGTATAAATGATTGTTGTAATCTTCCTGGAAAGCCTCAGCTTTATTTTCTGCTTGCTCATTACCAGCTGTTTTATTTTTCGGAATAAAGAACCCGGTAGTGCTTTGGTCTATGTTTAGATATTTGTTGGCAACTCTTTTTACATCTTCAGGAGTTACTTGCTTTAATTTTTTAACCCTGTTAATATAGTCGGTCCAGTCGCCTACGGCAATGGCTTCATTTAATGCTCCTGCAATTGCAAAAGAGCCATCTCTGCTCATTTTGTTATTGGCTACGGTTGCCGATACTACCCGGTTAATAGCTTCCTGGGCCACGCTATTTGTTTTAATGCTGTCAACAAGTGAACGAATTTCCTTTTTTGCTTCCTCGTGACCAAAATCGGGGGCTAAGCCTAACCCGATAGACATTAAGTTGTGATCTTTAAAATTACTAAGCTGGCTGTAAGCATAAAGGGCTTTGCCGTTGTCTGTAAATTTTTTGTTTAAAATAGCAGAAGCTCCATTGGTAAGAACCATATTCAACACGCCCAAAGCAGCGTGATCTTCGTGCATTCTTCCCGGAACCTTAAAGGCTGTCATCACTACACCGGTTTGTCTCGGTTTTTTAACCGTTATTTGTCTTGGACCTGTTTGTTCTGGCTCTTCAGTATAGGGCTGCGGAAATTCATGTGGAGCTTTAGCTATTGGACCAAAATATTTATCAACTAGTTCAAAAACTTCTTCTTTCTCGAAATCGCCAATAATAGAAAGTGTTGCGTTATTTGGCCAATAATAAGTGTCGTAGAACTCTCTTAATTTTTCGTTTGGCGCGTTTTCAATGTCAGATTTCCAGCCAATCGTAGAATGATGATAAGGATGCGCCATAAACGCTGTAGCCCATATTTCTTTGGAAAGAATACTATTAGGATTGTTTTCTCCCTGCTCAAATTCGTTTCTCACTACCGTCATTTCTGCTTCTTTATCTTCTGGTAGTAATAAAGCATTTCGCATGCGATCGGCCTCTACTTCAATAGCCAGCTCTAAATAATCGCTTGGAATGGTTTCGTAATAATTGGTTCTGTCATTCCAGGTGGTAGCATTAAGATTAGCGCCAATATTTTGTAAAACATTGGTTACTGTTATGGTTTTGGGGTTGTATTTGGGAGTTCCTTTAAACATTAAATGTTCTAATAAGTGGGTAGAGCCGGTATTGCCGGGAACTTCGTGTTTAGACCCCACATGGTAGGTGATTTGAACCGTTACTACAGGAGCAGCTTGGATCCTGGTATAGTAAAACCTGTAGATCGTTAGGTTTATAATTGTATTCTTCTATGCCTCCAAGAGACTTTAGGTGTTGGAATTTGCTCTCTTGCGCATAGCTGGTAAAAAAGCTAAAAAGAAAGATGTAAGTGCAAATTCTAAAAAAACCTTGCTTCATATTTTAAAGTTTTAGGGGTGATAAGGAAATATTTAATTTCAGGTGAAATAAATACCATGGTCCATTTATTTCTAAACCTGTATTACAGCCCTATGAGGCTAGAACACCTAAAAACCATTGTGAAATAAATGTTAATATATTGTTAAAACAATAAATGTGATATTTGAAAATCAGATTTTATTTATCCTATATGAATTTAAAAGTCTTTAAATGAATGTGTTGTGAAAGTGTGTTGTGGTGCTTTAAATCTTAGAAGTTTTGTGTAAAATGTATTCTATTTGAAAGCTTTGGGATATAAAAAAAGCAATATTAGCTTTAGAATTGTCGTTATTGTTTTAGGTTTAATCTAAAATTTTGGAGAAAACCTAATTAGAAAAGATAAATGAGTTTATAGGGGATCTGAAAACTGAAGTGTTTTAAGTATGATGATAAGGAATAAGGGGTCTTCTTTAAACTCTTCTCTTATTTTTTGATAGGCAATTCGCATTTGAGATTCCACCGATTTAACTGATAGCTCCAATTTTTCAGCAATTTCTTTGTACTTATAGCCTTGCTGTTTTAGTTCTAAAACCTGTTTGCATCGGCTAGGAAGTTTTTCAATAACTTCTCTAAGTTTTTTAATTTTTCTTTCTTGTAATTCTTCATCTACAGATATTTCTTCTCTTAGTGCTTCTTCTTTTAGCCTTTGCGATAATTTGTCTTGCTTTTTATTGACGCGCTGCATTTGCAGAAAAGAATTATATGCAGTTTTGTATAAATAACTTTTAAGAGAAATATTAATATCTAATGTTTCCCTTTTTTGCCATATAACAATAAATGTAGATTGAACAATCTCTTGTGCTGTATCCCAATCCTGGGTGTAGGATTTAATATAGGCACACAGCGGTTGGTAGTGTTTCTCGAACAAGCGGCCATAAGCAAGTGCATCACCATCTTTAAGTGCTTGTGAGAAATCTCTATTGTTCATTTATAAGGTTAAAATTTAGGGCAAGATATGTATATTAAAAAATAATTAAAAAAAAGTTAAGGGTAAATAAGATAAAAATCATCATAGCTATAGATATGGAAAAGATCATAATAAAATATTTGAATAATGAAGCTTCTTCAATGGAAATTGAAAAGCTCAACAAGTGGTTGGAAGATGAAAAAAATAGGAATACCTATAAGTCTTTCGTGAAAACACAATATTTAATAGATCGAAACTTTGCTCCACAGCAAAATAAAGCACCCCAGGTTATAGGTGGTATTAAAAAGCAAAAATCCGTAAAAAGAAATTTTTCTTTCTTAAAATATGCAGCTGTGTTCGCAGCCATTATACTGGGTGCACTCTTTATCTATTATAGCACCAATGGAGTTAATAATGTTAGGCAGTCTAACCAGATTACCTTAGAGTTAGAAGATGGTACTCTGGAGGTGATAGATGGTGATAAAGAGATTTTTTCTTCGGGAAAATCAAGGATTGTTAAAGACGAAAAACATAAACTGGTGTATAAAGATAACACCATAAGTACGGCCAACGAGTTACAGTATAATACTTTAAGAGTTCCTTTTGGGAAAACTTTTGAGCTACCGTTAACCGATGGTTCAGAAATAATTCTTAATGCGGGCACAGAGTTAAAATATCCGGTAGCATTTCTTGATGAAGGTAATAGAGAGGTATTCTTAAAAGGAGAGGCTTATTTTAAAGTTGCCCACGATAGTCTTAGGCCTTTTTTAGTTTCTACAAGTCAAATGCAAATAGAAGTTTTGGGTACGCAATTTAATGTTACTGCATACGAAAACGATCAGAAAACCAAAGCATTGCTTGTTTCGGGAAAGGTTTCGGCAGTTCCAACATTATCAGAAGAATCGGTGATATTACGTCCTAATCAACTTGCCGAGATAACCGGTGGGAAAATGAAGGTTTCTAATGTGAACCCTGATAAATACCTGGCCTGGATAGATGGCAATATTATTTTTATAAACGATTCTTTTGAAGTGATAAAGAATAAGTTGGAAAGAAAGTTTAATGTAGTTATTGATAATAGATATGAAGCTCTTAATGATATAAAAATTAGTGGAAGTTTTGAGACTGAAAGTATAGACCAGGTCTTACAAACTTTTCAAAAGTATAAAGCTTTTAATTACAAGAAGATTGAAAACAAGATTGTAATAACCAAACCTTAAATAGTGTATGTAAATATTCTTATAAAAAAGGGATGCGCCAACATCCCTTTAAAAACGATTTAACTAACCTAGAAATTGACTAACTAAATCTTATCAAAATTATGAAAAAACCATTTAATTTAAAGGGATTTCCTCATGTATTGCTGAAACCCGATTTAAAGATGAAGCTCACCTATTTTCTATTTATTTTTTGTTTCTTTCAAATTAAAGCCGGTACCTATGCTCAAGATGTGAATGTAGATATTCACCTTACCAACGCTAGTATGCTAGAGGTTTTTAATGCTATTGAAAACCAAACCAACTACAGGTTTTTTTACAATCAGGAAGAACTAAACCCGGCAAGAAGACTTACGTTAGATGTAGATAAAGAAAAACTTAGTGCAGTTTTAAAGTATTTATTTCAAGGCACAAGTAATTCTTATCAGGTTTTTGAAAATCAAATTATTATTTCCAGGGCTCAGTCACAAACTGAAGACTCCACAATTAAGGCACAGGAGTTTGTGGTGACGGGTAAAGTGACAGATGAAGCCGGTTCACCGTTATATGGTGTGGCCGTTATTGAAAAAGCTTCTAATATGGGTACTGCCACCAATGAAAACGGTGAATACCGTTTAAGAGTCCAGGATCTTGAGCAAACATTAATTTTTTCTTACCTGGGCTTTCAAAAAGTAGAAGTAGCACTTAACGGAAGTACTACTTTAAATATGCAGTTAAAGCCAGACTTAGGCGAGCTAAACCAGGTGGTATTAATTGGGTATGGAAAACAAAAACGCAGCTCAGTTTCCGGGGCTGTTTCTTCTATTAATTCGGGAGATATAGAGAATACTTCAACCGGTACCATAGGTTTTGATCGTGCCCTGGGTGGTTTGGCAAAGGGGGTACAGGTATCTCAAAATACAGGTCGCCCCGGTGCACCTATTCGTTTAAATGTGAGAGGTTATACTTCTCCCTTATCCGGAAGCTTAAACCAACCATTATATGTAATAGATGGAGTACCTTTTAATATAGATGCCTTGCCGGGCACTTTTACCGGAGGAACCAGCAACCCTTTATTGGCTATTAGTCCAGATAATATTGAAAGTATCGATATTTTAAAAGATGCTGCTGCCACGGCTATTTATGGTTCCAGAGGAGCCAATGGGGTGGTGATTGTAAAAACAAAATCGGCCGAAAATAACCAAAAGCCTCAAATTGATTTTAGTTACAATACAACCATCGCAAAACCTATAAATACCTTAACCTCATTAAATGCTACACAATATAAAAACTTTTACGACCAACTAATTTCTAATAGTGTTGAAGCGGTAAACCAGGGCCGTGTACCATTCTTTTATGGTTTCGACCTGGGGAATTTGGCCGATGTGCCTTTTGATCCCACTACTGGAGGTTTCTCTTATAACGGACTTATAGATGCGCAATTTGGAGATGCCGATATTAATTATAACGATGAAGTTTATCGGGATTTTGCCCTTACTAATCAATTGAATTTTGGAATTAGTGGAGGTAGTGAAAATACGAACTATACTTTTGGGATTTCCGGAAGTGATCAGGAAGGATTGATAATTAATGATGAGTTTAAACTTTATAACACCCGGGCAGCCGTTAATACCAAAATTACCGAAAGGATTAGTACCGGTGTGTCCTTAAATCTTGGCTATAATAAAGCAGAATCTGGAGAAGGTTCACAAGACGGCCAATACAATGTCAATACTGCCAATATTGTTGCGCGTCCAGATTTTCCGTATCGTGGAGACGATGCTAACCTTATTCCATTACCAGATTTTCAATATGGTTTCCCAACCTTTGAGCCCAGTCCAATAGCAAGGTTACAGCATAAAAATAATTCTGAAAATTATAACTTTATAGGAAATGGTTTTTTAGAAGTAGAAGCTTTAAAAAACCTTAACCTTAAAGCTGAAATAAACGCTGCTTTATTTGATAGGGATAATTCCATTTTTACGCCGGGCTCTGCTCAAACCAATTTTGGATTTCCTAATTCCTCATATTTAACCACTTCAAAAAGTAGGTCTACTAACCTTACTACCAATTTAACAGCTAACTATAGGTTTTCATTGAAGGAACATAATTTTGATCTTTTGGGTGGTTATGCCTGGGATAGAACTCAAATAAGTTCAGAAAACTATTTCTTTCTAGGCTTTCCCGATGAGGATATTTTAATTAATCCGGGCTCTGCCGAACAGGTGTTAGGCTATGGCAATTCAGATTCAGAAAACGGGATTAACTCCTTTTTTAGCAGGTTAAGTTATGATTATAAAAATAGATATACCGCAACAATAAACTTTAGAACTGATGCTTCCTCAAAATTTGGTCCTGAGAATCAAAGAGGATATTTCCCATCTGTTTCTGCTGCCTGGAATATTTCGAATGAAGCCTTTCTAAATGATAGTAAAGCAATAAATAACCTTAAATTAAGAGCAAGTCTTGGTAAAGTAGGTTCGGCTAATATCTCAAACTTTGCATATCTACAGTTTTTCTCAACCAATTCTAGCGATTTATATGGAGGGAGTACAGCTATAGTAGCTTCTAACACTTTGCCTAATAGAAATGTAGGTTGGGAGACAACCAAAGAAGTGAACCTTGGTTTAGACTTTGATTTCTTTAATTATCGCCTACGCGGAAGTTTTGATATTTACAAAAGAGAAACAGAAGGAGCTTTGGCACCCACACCAATACCTTATGAATTGGGGCCAAATACCTATGTTTCTAATCTAATGGATGTTTCTAACGAAGGGATGGAAATTTCTTTGGGAGGTGATATTATTAAAACCAATGATTTTACCTGGAGTTTAGACGCCAATTGGGCATATAACCGCAATGTCTTAGAAAAATTGAATGGCGCAAATATCAATCAGTATAATTTAGATTACTATATAGAGGGCGAGCCTGTGGGAACCATTAAAGGTTACGAGGTAGTTAAAATTATTGAAACCCAGGAAGAAGTAGACGAGCTTAATGCCAATTCACCTTCCGGTTTTTATGACAGGGCATCTTTTGGGGCAGGAGATTATATGTTTAAAGATACTAATGGCGACGGGCAAATAACGACCGAGGATAGAGTGAAAATAGGCTCTATTGAACCAGGTTTCTTTGGAGGTTTTAATACAAAGGTTCGTTTTAAAAATATAAGCCTTTCATCTTATTTTCAGTATTCAGTGGGGGCAGAGTCTGTGTGGAGTGCAATAACCAATCAGCCTTCAAATTATCTTGGGCCAAACAAATTAAGTGAGTATGCATTAAATACCTGGTCTCCTGGTAATACAGATGCCAGATTTGCAAAAGCTATTTATACCGATCCTTCCAGAAATGCAAGATTAAACGATCGTTATGTGTATGATTCTTCATATTTAAGATTGAAATACCTTCAGTTAGCCTATAATTTTGACCAGACTTTTCTTGATGCATTAAATGTGCAAAAGCTCTCAATTTTTATCTCGGGATCTAATTTATTTACGCTAACCGATTGGCCCGGAGTTGATCCTGAAAGTTTTTCGGAAAGAGGAACTATTACCGATGGGGCTAATAACGAAGACCCATACCCACTTGCCAAATCTTATTCACTGGGAGTTCAATTACAATTTTAAAAAATTAGCAAGATGAAATTTAATATATATACAAAGAAAATAGGGATTCTTCTATTATGCATAGCGGGTTTAATAGGATGTAGCGTAGATGATGTAAAACCAATTAACCAACTTACTGACGAGAACGTTATTCGCGATGGAAAATCAGCTCAACAGGTCTTAAACGGGGTTTATTCCGGATGGCGACAGTTTAACCTTGGTTATTATCCAATCCTTTTGGGAGCTGAAGGAAATGAAGGAGTCTTAATAGCTGCACTTACGGGAAGTGCCGGTTTTAATACCAATGAGGTTCCGGTAGAGAACCCTTTTTTAACCGAAATTTATAATGCACACTATAAAATAATAAATCAGGCAAATTTTCTAATTGAAGAGCTCGAAGCGGGAAAAGCAGCTGATATTTCAGAAGAAAAACAAAAGCAGCTTATCGCCGAAGCAAAATTTAACCGGGCATTCGCTACTTTTAAGTTACTACGCAATTTTGGCGAGTTTTACGATATGAATTCTTCTATGGGAATTGTATTGCAAACCAATTTTTCCAATTCGGTAGATGCAGCTCCAAGAAATACTGTACAGGAAGTCTATACTCAAATCTTTGATGATTTGGAGTATGCGGTAGCATATGGACCTAAAAATGTTCAGCATTATTATGGCGGGAGTTTAGCTTCCAAAGCTTTGTTGGCAAAGGTGAAATTGTATGCCAAAGATTATGAAACAGCTTCAAATTTAGCCTGGGAAGTGATTAATAATGCAGAAGGCTATAGTTTAGAAAACAGTTATAGTAATATTTTTGCTAATCAAATGAATTCCCCCGAAGTGATTTTTGCACCATTTGTTGGCTCAGGCTCGGAAGGAGGGGTTGCCATGTCTCAAATAAAACAGACTAATGCCAGTGCACAATTAGATAGTTTAGCTAACAAACAGGTAGAAGGACAGGGAGAGCTTGCCGGAATGGGAATGGGATACGATCCAAGGTTCTTATTTGCCTATTCAGAGGCTACTCAGGGGAATAATAGGAACGCGAAATACCCAAATGAAAACTTCGTAAACGGAAAAACTAATACAAATTACCATCTTAGACTAGCAGAGATGTATTTAATTTTTGCTGAAGCCGAAGTTCGTGAAGAAGGTGATTTGAACGCAGCTTTAGCCGCTCTAAATACACTTAGAAATAGAGCAGGAGTAATGCCAAAAGAAACAAACTCTCCAGAAGAACTTTTAGAATTAGTTAGAGAGGAAAAATTACTGGAGTTGTTTTTTGAAAATGGAGAAAACTGGTTCGATTTGGTTAGATACCATCATTATGGCGATATAAATGCTTTTGATATTAAACCAACCTTGAACAATAAAAATCAATTTATTAAGCCTATTCCTTTAAAAGTTTTAACGGCAAATAACCAATTGGAACAAAATGCCGGTTATTAAGAGTAAATGTTTGATTTAGTTGTTAGTAATGTAGAGGAGGGAAACCTACTTCCCTCTTTTATATAAATAACAAAATCTGTCTCGATACCAAGGTATTTTGCCAAAAGTATTAGCGCAAAAACCAAATCGAGCCGGTATAGTTTTAAAAATAAAATAATATTATGAGAAAATTTTTGATGATTGCCCTGTCTGTTACGACATTGATGGGATGTAATGAAGAAAAAGAAGTCCAGAAGGATTATGCTGTTGTTTCCGGTAGCATTCAAAATCCTATAGAAAATAGAAAGATTAGATTGTACGATTACGAAAATCAGAAATCAATACTTATAGAGGTAGCCGAAGACGGGAGTTTTAACGATACGTTAAAATTAGAATCTCCAACATTTTTTAATACCAGTTACAGTTCTATGTTTCCATTATACCTAAGTAATGGCATGGAGCTAACTTTAAAATTTAAAGATTCAGTGGGTAAACCTGAAGTTTCAGGCAAAGGAAGTATCTCATATAACGTACTTCAAAATAAGAATGAACTAACTGCTGAATTGTTTGATGATTATAAATCTTTTTTCAGTCAGCCGGAGGCGTCATACCAACAAGCCCTTAAACAATATAATGCGGATGTAAAAGAGTTATTGGCAACCAATGAAGAAAACCTGGATACTACGTTTATAAAAAAGCAGGAAAAATCTCTGGAAACATTTAATAAACAAATGAATGCTGAGTTTGAACGTTATAAAGAAATAAATGCAAAGCTTGGCAAAGGGAAACCTTCTCCTAATTTTAAAGACTATATAAATTACGATGGCGGTACTTCGTCTCTTAAAGATATTCTTGGTCAATATATTTATATAGATATGTGGGCAACCTGGTGTGGGCCCTGTAAATATGAAATCCCTTTTCTGCTGGAACTTGAAGAAGAATACAAAGACAAGGATATTAAATTTGTGAGTATTTCTATAGACGCCAGGAAAGACGAGGATAAATGGCGAAAAATGATTGAGGATAAAGGACTTACCGGAACCCAATTATTGGCCGATAACGAATACCAGTCCCAATTTGTACAGGATTATTTTATCCAGGGAATTCCAAGATTTATTATCCTGGATCCTGAAGGAAATATAGTAGACTACGATGCTCCAAGAACTTCTGAACCAAGATTAAGAGAAGTGTTGGATGAACTCGATATTTAATTAGCCTCCTCAATAGATTTTTAAAAGCCCTTTTCTACTAAAAGAACAGGGCTTTTTTATTGACACCGCCATTGGGTGTAATGTCCCGGGATAGTTAACTGCCCAAAAAATAAAAGACATTTCATCTTTAGTATCTAATATATGGGCTTATAAAAGAACTAAACCTTCATATTTGTAATTTACTAATGTTAAAGCTTCATTCTTCAGCGCCTATTAAAAAACCTCACAGTTTTACTGAAATGCAGTAAATCTGTGAGGCTTATTTGCTAAACTTAGCTGTTTTAAAACAGCCGGTTTTATTGGCGCCACCAAAGAGTATAATATCCGGTGGCTTGCGTTGAAATTAAAAATTGGTTCCATCTAAAGCCTCGTAGGCTTGCCCCCAGATAGTTTACTTAGAAATTATTTTACGATAATTTCATCAAGAAAAATAAAACTGGACTTCCCGGCGCCGGTATGCCACTCGGGTAAAGGTCCCATAGATTTTACCAAAACTTTTATATAGCGTGCTTTTTCTTTTAATTCTCCCGAAGAAAAATTCTCAATAATCAAGCCTTGATCCTGAGGATCTATAGGATTTTGCGCAACAGCTACCTTTTTAAAATTTTTTCCGTTATTAGAAACATAAAACTCAACACTTTCCGGTAGTAAAATCCAGGAAATTAAGCGTTGGAAGAAATCGGCTGAAATTTCATTGATTTCAGTTTTTGTTTTTAAATCTAACACCACTTCAATATCCTGGCCTGCATAACCCTGCCATCTGCCATCTCCAAAATCTTCAGAACCTTTTAAACCATCTGTGAGTCCACCGGGGCCTCCTGCAGCGTAAGCAGGATTAGCTGTACTTACCCGTCCTTTAATTTGCGGTTTAGCACCCAGGGCTTTATGTACATTGAAGTATTTTGCAGAAATTTGGCCTTCCTGACCATCCTTAAAAGCTTTTGCCTTCACTTCTGCATTTTTGGTAATGCTTAAAGAACCATCGTAAAGTTCACTTTCTTTTGTGGGTTCCCCACCATTGGTGGTATATCTGATTTCTGTATCAGGATAAAGCGTACTTAAGCGAATCTCCATTTCTCCAGGACGTAGGGCCTGGCCGGCATCAATAAATACATGCGTTTCCAGGTCTAGAAGTTCCCGGGCAGTTTCATCGTATTTATTAAGATTTTCGGCAAGCCAGTACTCTCTATTTTCAGCCTTCCATATATTGATATAATCCATTTTTAAATGGTGAAGCTCTTTAAAAAGTTTGTTCCGGGTTTCCTTTATCCTTTCCTTAGAAACTGCTTCAGGATTTGCGTGAGCTTTTTGTAAGTCTAAGATGAATAGATTTTTCTTTGCGGCAAAAGCTGCTCTTTCTGCCGCATTTCTGGCTACTTCAATAGCAATTTTTTCTGCGCCGGCAAGTTTGGCTTTTTCTTTAAGCTCTTGGGCCAGGGCAGTAGCCTGTTTCAGCATATTTTTATTGGTTGTAGCTACTTTCTCAACTTCTTCTTTTGGATAGAAATCGAAAATACTTCCCCAAACCGATGCATTGGTCATACTTCCAAAAACCGGAATTTGCCTTAGTTCTCTAAATTTATTAAGAGACTGCATAATACTTTGGTCATCGGGCATTTCAAAGAATAATTTATCGAATCCCTTATTGAAAGCCGAAAGTCTACTTGCTCGTTCTTCTTTGGCCCGGGCTTCTTCCTGACTTTCGATTGGGTTCCAGGCCATTTCGGCACCCCAAACAATTCCGTGCCAGTTTGCATTGAATAAGGTTTCCCCATCGTCGTCCCAGGCGGTGTTTATCATACCCATGGAACCATATTCTTTACCGTCTCTTACATAATTGGCGATGTTTTTTACAGCAACATCCAGGTTGGGATAGATCTCACTCCAGCTTCGTACGCCTGGGGCTACCATAAAATCGAAACCTGATTCTTTAAAGGGCAAAATAGCTTTATCAAAACTATCTCTTGGATCGTAGCCCCAGGAAAGAATAATAAGGTCTTTTGGGAGCCTATCTATAATTTCCTGGTGGTTAACGGCAATATCGCCCCACATCATAGTTCGTTTCCCGTGTTTTTTAAGAATTTCATCCAGTTTGTTAATATGCATGGCATAAACGGCTTCCATTCCTAAAGAATCGACTAAAGCTTTCGCTTTTCCAGATCCTAAACCGTCGGTTTCATCGGCACCAATATTAAAGAAAGGATGGTCGTAAGCCTGGGCAGCATCACCAAGATACTCGTCTAAAAACTCATAAGTAGCAGGGCTGCCGGGATTTAAATTCCATTTATTATCGGCTATCTCGTCATAGAAAGGGTTATTTAAAATTTCCTCCATATGTCCAAAAGCTTGCTGGTTTCCAATAAGCACAACATGGTATTTTGCGGCAAATTCTTCCAACTCGTTAATTTCTTCAGGGGTAAATGAATCTAAGGGGGCTATATCGGCAAACTTCTCGTTACGAAGGGTATGTTCGGTATAAAGGTTTAAAAAATTGAGTTTGTATTCCGATAATTTGCGAATGGCATCTTTTGTAAACTCTAAAGTGGGAATTGGTCCCCGACTAATATCGTCCATCCAGCCCCGATATTCTAAAGCAGGCCAATCTGTAATTTCTAAAGCAGGTAAACTCTTGTTTTTTGCAGTTTGTATAAGTTGTCTTAAAGTTTGAACCCCATAAAACAAACCTTTTTCGGTATTGGCGATTAGTTTAATTTGATCTTTTTCAATTTTTAGCCAATATCCCTGTTCTCCAATTTCCTGAAGTTTTTCTGAATTGGGCAGGTATTTTTTTATTTTTGAATCGGGGTTATCGTCCAAAGCATATAAAATAATAGAAGCCTTTTTAGGCGATTTTACAAGCTCTGAAGAAATTCCCATTTGTTCAGATAACTCATCTTTTAACTGCTTAAGGGCAAAATCATTATGCTTTGAGCTGTTAACCCATAGATCCTGGCTATTTTTCAGGCTAAATTCAGCTTCCGAAGAAATTAATTCCTGCGGTTGGGGAATAAGCTTAATATTCTGTGCTTGCGTTTTGGGAAAGAAAAACCCAAACAGAATGAGCCCGGTTACCAGCCTCATTTTGTTTTTTAGGATTATTTTATTCATAATTAATAGGTATTGTTTAAGGGTGATTTAAAAGTTTCTCTTAATTTATAAGTGCTATGATACAATAGACCTCACAGGTTTTAATCACCTGTGAGGTCTATTTTTTTAGAATTTTATATAAGATTGCTAATACTTTCAGCTGCTGCCTAATATTATTGGCCGCTTACTATTTTTAGGGGTAAATTTAAAACTGTTATTTTAATTATTCACTTCTTTACCACCAAAATCTTCCTGTTGTTGCTCTACTTCTTTAAGTTTTATGGTATTTAGCTCTTGCTGTAATTTTTCAACCTGGGCTTCGAGCTCTGCCTGGCTTTTATTGCTTTGCTCTACGGTAGAATTTCTGTTTAGCTTGTAAGCCGCCAACTCTTCAGGATTATATATCATTTCCTTTTTTGGAGCAACACTATTAAAAGTGATTTCACCTGACACTGGGCGTTGGGAACCTTTCATTCTTAAAGAAGCTTTTACTGTAATTTCTCCCGGAGTATTAGTGGTTTTTACCAAAACCGGTGCAGTACCCCATCTTAATTGCTGCGGATTTGCAATAAAGTTCTGGTTGCCCAGAATCTCTCCCTCTCCTGAAATTTCAAATTCCAGGATACTATTATTTAGGCGTTTTATATTTCCGTCTTTATCGGTTACGGCAGCAACCAGGGTTACAAAATCAGACCCGTTTGCTTTTAAATCCAGGTTTTCATCATCTAACCAAAGCATAATTTTTTCTGGTCTCAGTGCCGGTCTTACCGTATCGGTTGCGACCAGTTTCCCATCTATAAAGCCTTCAGCCTTTAAAAATACTTCGTTGGCTTTTCTTGCCCGGTGCTTTTCTTTGATATCCATAAAATTATAAACATCTTTAAATACAATAGGAGGGAAGGGCATACCTTCTCTATCTTTATCTACTTTATGGATAAAAGTTTCTCCGTTTTCAAATTTGGTTAATCTTACTTCGTCACAATTAGAGAACACGGTTACATCATTTGGAGAAAATGGGGTCATTTCATTAGCGATATAAACCATAGGTCCGGTTTCGGCAATAAGATTGGTTTTTTCGGGATTTCTTTGCGCTTCAAACATATAGTAGGAATACTTTGGCTGCCTATACGCATCCATTATTCCACCGTAAAAAGGATCGGGATGGTAACCTCTTTGGTGATCAAATGGGTGCCAAAGTGCACCACCAATATGTTGCTTACTGGTTTTATAGAAAATATCGTAACTAATGTATGAATAAGGAGGAACCGAGTAATGTTGTGCCTGTACCAGCATAGGGTTTTCACCCCAGGCACGGGCAACCCTGCTGGGAGAATTATGGGAGTTCCAATTATCTACATTATCGCCCCACTCGCGGGTAAAGTAAGTTTTTGATGGATCTGCTTCTTCTTCCGGCAGCATTTCAAAAGGATAAGTGTAGAGAATATCAAAATGTTCACTTCCCTTTGCTTCCAAATCACAAGCTGAATGCGAGTTAGGATAAGGAAATTCGGTTTCTACAATATCTTTAGCATTTTTTGCAAAAGCATCGGGGTACCAGGTTTCATTGAGAATAGGTTCCCACAGAAAAAGGCTGGCTCTGTTACGGTCTCTTCTTACCATGTTACGAATATCCTGGTAAACCAATTTTTCAAACTGTGGGTCTTTATTCCAAAACTGCCAGCCAGGGATATTTACAATAACAAATAAGCCAAGCTCATCTGCCGCATCCATAAAGGCAGGATCCTGTGGGTAGTGTGCATTTCTAATTAGAATCATTCCCGCATCCCTAAGCTTTTTAGCATCTTTCCAATGCACATTGTTGGGAACAGCATTGCCCACTACGGCAAAATCCTGGTGACGATTACCACCAATAATAGGTTTGTTATACGGTTTTCCGTTTAACCAAAACCCATCTTCTCCCTTAAACTCCAGGCTACGAATACCTATACGTTTGCGGTAGCCATCAACTACTTTCCCTTTGTTGTTTCTAATTTCAACCTCTAAGTTGTATAGATGAGGATGTTCAGGAGCCCATAGCTGCGGATTTCTAATGCTTTCTTCTGAAGTAATATGGGTTGCATTATTGGATTGCAGACTAATTTTTTTACCGGTCTTTAATTTTAATTTACCTTCTTTATCATAAAGTCTATAGATTATTTTCCCTTTGAAATCGGCTGAACTCTCATTTCTTATATGGGTTTTTAGTACTATTTCTGCTTTTTTTTCAGAAACTTCAGGGTAGGCAACCACAATGCCACCACCGGCAATTTCATTTTCATAATTAGCATTTGTAATATGTACATTGCTATGTGAAATAAGCCAAACATCACGATAAATTCCTCCTAAATAAGCAAAATCCAGTACTTCCTGATCTTTTCCCGGGGGATAGGATGGGTCGTTACTATTATCGGCCCAAACTGCAATTATATTATCTTCTCCCCAATTTAAAGCATCAGAAACATCTACAATTGCCGGTAAATAACCACCAAAATGTTCTTTTAGCAGTTTTCCGTTTACGTAAATTTTAGATTTTCCCATAATGGCTTCAAAGTGGAGAAAAAGTTTTTTGCCTTTTAATTTAGGGTCGGGCGTAAAGTGTTTTCTATACCATACTTCGCCCTGGTAATTTATACCGCCACTTGCTTCCTGGGGAAGGTATTCAATTCCGTTAGGAAGGTTGACTACAGCCCAATTTTTATCATCAAAATTCTTCTTTTCTGCGCCCTGTAAATTCCCTTTATAAAATCTCCAGGCAGGATTCATAGAAAAAGAGTTGCGGCCGGAGCCTTCCAGTTCATAAAATCCCGCTGTAGAAAACTCGGGCTGGTTTTGGGCCTGCATTGTAAACCCAATTGCTAAAAATAACAGAGCTAAGGTTTTTTTTAATGTATATTGCATATTGTATAATTTATAATGTATTTTGAAAGTTGTACGATGTATAACAAATATGATTTTAAATCATTTTAATTAATTTACGAATCCCGAATCACTTCTCTTTATAAACCCGCACCCAATCTACCAGCATTTCAACAGGCAGGTCTTCGTCTTTTATGCTACCAACCCAGTTACCTCCAAGTGCCTGATCTAGAATAATAAAAAACTCCTGATTGAAGGGCCATTGCTTTGAATCGGCATTCTCTATTTTTGGATAAGAAAAGGTCTTTTCACCATTAACAAAGAAATCTAACCGATTAGGGTACCATTCCACAGCATACACATTATAGGAATCTACCTTAAATGGAACGGTAGTGAAATATGGCGGATACTCCTTTTTTTCTTGAATATCTATATAATTGGTATGCAAGGTTTGATAGACGATGGTATCGTAATTTAGGTGTTCCATAATATCTATTTCGCCACTATGTGGCCAACCACCGTATTTGGGATCTTGAGGCATCATCCAAATGGCCGGCCAGGAGCCTTTACCTTTATCTAGTTTAGCCTTTACCTCAATTTTTCCGTATTTAAAAGAAAATTTATCGGCTGTTCTAATACATCCTGTGTTATATTTTACCGTATCATTCTTATTGGTGTTAATAATACCGCGTAGATGTAATTTTCCGTCTTTTACAAATCGGGTAGCATCTGAGTCTGTACAGAAACGCGCCCAATCTGCCGAATTTCTAGGAGAATGAGACCATTTAGCGGTATCGGGTTTACCTTCATTGTCAAATTCATCCTGCCAAATTAGATCCCATCTTTTTTGAGACTTATCCTGGACTTTCCCTGTGCCACATCCGGCTACAAGAACCATTAAAAGTATAACTGTCAATTGTTTCATAGGGGCTAAAAAGTTATATTCTTAATATTCAGATTTTTCAAAAAACTCAGGATGGAATCGGTTTCCATTAGATTTCCATCTCGTATAATGCCCCATATTTAAACGACCTGTGAACTCTTCAAAATTTTTGTCCTTGTTTTTGCTCCAAACAGCTTCACTAAAAGCAGCCATTCTTGGTAGTAACATGTATTCCAGATGTTCTACCGAGGATATAAACTCGGTCCAAATTGCAAATTGAGAGCCTAATACATATTTTGCTTCATTGGCTGTAAGTGCTTCGGGTACCGGTTGGTAATTATAAACGCGTTCTAAGGTATTAATCGAGTAGGGGCCGGCTTGTGGTTCTCCTTCCGGGCCTGCCTGGTAGCGATTAAAATAAAGCGGGTCACTGGGGCTCATCACTACATCGTGCCCAGATTTTGCTGCCGCAATCCCGCCTTTTTCACCCTGCCAACTCATAACTGTGGCATTTGAGGCCAGGCCACCTTCCAGGATTTCATCCCAACCAAGGAGTTTTCGGTTATTGGCTTGTAGAAACTTCTCCATACGTTTTATAAAATAGCTTTGAAGTTCTTTTTCATCTTTTAGGTTTTCCTCTTTAATTCTTTTTTGACAGGCTGCACATCTTTCCCAATAAGACTTATCTACTTCATCTCCACCCACGTGAATATATTCTGAAGGAAAAATATCCATAACTTCTACTAAAACATCCTGTAAAAACATAAATGGAGCCTCTTTCCCGGCACAATAATTAAAGGCCATCTTATCTGTATCTATTACCTTGTTCCACAAATTAGATCCGGGAGGATCCTGTTGGGGCTGTGCACATGAAAATTCGGGATAAGCAGCAAGCGCTGCTGCCGAATGCCCGGGCATTTCTATTTCAGGAATTACCTTTATGTTTCTTTTAGCAGCATAAGCAACTACTTCCCTGGCTTGTTCCTGGGTATAGAATCCGCCATATGTATAAGGTTCCCCTGTTAATGGTTCAGTATAAGTAGAATCTACCTTATAAAAAACACTTCCCGGTATCTCTTCGCGCCAGGCGCCAATACCGGTTAATTTTGGATATTTTTTAATCTCCAATCGCCAGCCCTCATTATCTGTAAGGTGCCAATGAAACGTATTTAGTTTATAAAAAGCCATTAGGTCTAATACCTCTTTAATGACTTCTACAGAATAAAAATGCCTGCTTACATCTAGCATCATACCACGCCACGTAAACGCAGGTTCATCGGTTATTTCCATCGCCGGAAGCGTGATTTTTTGATTGGTACGTATTCCCGGGAAATATTGCAACACACTTTGTACTCCATAAAATACGCCGGCCGTAGTAGGAGCAGAGATTTTTACAGTATTTTCTGAAATTTTTAAGGTATAGCCTTCTTCATTTAGATCGAGGCTTTTATCTATTTTCAGGGCAATATTTTTTTCTGAACTTTTATTCAAAGGAAGTTCAAAACCACTTAGGCGTTTTACCTGCTTTTGAAAATAAGCACCCATTTCCCCCAGTTCGTCTTTTTCAGAAAATTGAAGCGAGGTATTATTATCTACTTCAAAAGCGCCGGAAGTTAGCTCCATTTTTGTTGGTGCAGGGATAAGTTGGGAGTGCATTAAATTAGGTACCCCTAATATAAATAGCAAAATAACCAGCCTGCCCAGGCCTTTTTTTAGACTGTTCTCTGGTATTGGTATTCTACCTAAGTTTGATGCTTGCCTTTTTGGTAAAAGAAACTCCGGATTTAAGTATCCGGAGTTTTTATTAAAATTATTTCTCATGATTCTTACTTATTTATCTTCGTAAACTTTAATAAACTGCTTATCCAGCTCTTCTGAATCTTTATATTTTTTACGAGTTTCCTTCAATTTTTTAATCATCATCTCTCTTACTTCAGCATAATCAGGATCGTAAAAGACGTTATGCAATTCCTGCGGATCGTTTTTGCGATCGTAAAGTTCCCATTCGTCTACATCGTGATAAAAATGCATGATCTTATATTCTTTGGTAGCAATTCCATAGTGTCGTTTAACGGCGTGCTCGGCAGGATACTCATAATAATGATAGTAAACGGCATCTCTATCCCAGGCATCCTTTTCTCCCTTTAGCAATGGTAATAAACTTTTACCCTGCATTTCATCTGGTGCATTTACACCAGCTGCATCTAAAAAGGTTTGTGCAAAATCAAGGTTTTGAACCATTTCCTCTTCGGTGATACCTGCTTCTATTTTGTTGGGCCATTTAATAAGTAGGGGAGTTCTAAAAGATTCTTCATACATAAAACGTTTGTCAAACCAACCGTGCTCTCCCAGGTAAAAACCCTGGTCTGAGGTGTAGACAACTATAGTATTATCAGATAAATCATTTTCATCTAAATAATCTAAAACACGTCCTACATTTTCATCTACTGAAGCAATAGTTCCCAGGTAGTCCTGCATATAACGCTGGTATTTCCATTTCATTAAGTCTTCATCATCCATTTCGGGATATTTTTCTTCAAACTCTTTGTTAATAGGATCGTAAACTTTATCCCAGGCAGCTTTTTGTTCTTTAGTCATCCTGCTGGTAGGATCTCCCAGGTAGCGTTCTTTTATTCCCAGTTTTTTAACTGTAGAATCTTTTAACTTGTTATCGTTGGTAAGTACCATATGAGTTAGAATATTCATTTCGGCGGTTTTCGCAACGCTACTTTTACGGCTTTTTGGCTGGTCTAAATTGTATTTTTTAGATGCTGCATCGGGAGAACTGGCTTCCAGGTCTTCTGGGTGAATACGGGTGTAATCATCAAAAAGCGTTTCGGGTAATGGGAATTCTTTTTTAGTAAATTCTTTATAATGTCTTTCTGCCGGTAACCATGCACGGTGTGGCGCTTTGTGTAGATACATTAACAAGAAGGGTTTTTCCTTATCGCGTTCTTTTTCTAACCAATTTATGGTGAGGTCTGTAATAATATCGGTCACATAACCATCTATTACCGTATCACCATCTTTGGTTATAAACCTGGGATTGTAATAACTTCCCTGGCCGGGTAAAATTTTAAACTCATCGAAGCCTTTTGGATTGTTCCCAAAATGTAATTTTCCGAACATGGCGGTTTGATAACCCGCATCCTGTAAGATTTGTGGAAAAGTAACATTAGTAGTGTCAAATTTACTCAGGTTATCTATTTTGCCATTTAAATGACTGTGCTTTCCGGTTAAAATTACGGCACGCGAAGGGGCACAAATAGAATTGGTTACCGAGGCATTGTTAAAAAGAGCACCTTCTTGTGCCAGCCTGTCTATATTGGGAGTGTTAATTAGTTTATCGCTATATGCACTTATGGCCTGATATGCGTGATCATCAGACATCATAAAAACAATATTGGGGCGTTTGGTTTCGGTTGTTTTTTCCGTTTCCTGATTTTTACAGGAGAATAAAGCTGCTGCTATGCCTAGCGAGCAAAGGAGTGTTTTGTAGTTTAACATATAACTTAATTTAGATTTTCGCTTACTTATGTGAGGAAATAATATTGAAAATTAATTACAGGTATTTTAAGATTTATATTTCCCGATTCTTTTTTATTTGTGTGAACTTAATTCTTTAGAACCCCTTATTTTTTTCAGGTTTTGTTTCATTTCTTCTGTTTTTTCAGGCATTTCAGCAGCCAGGTTTTTTGTTTCTCCGGGATCTTGTTTTAGGTTATAAAGCTGTGGTTCTTTATTAAACCCGGTTTCTATATCTACACCCCATGGCACCATTACCGGTCCTGAATGGGGCTCTATATATTTATAGTCGCCTTCAACATAAGAGAGTACATTTCTAATGGCTTGCTGTACAAGAGATTTTCTGCCATTAATATCATTTCCAAGTAAAGCCTGCCATTGATTTTGGCTGTCTATTGCACTGGTTTTTGCTACTTTTTGTCCTGTTGCAGTCGCAAACGATCTTAGGAAATCTACCTGGCTCATCAAAGCCTTTGAGGTTTGGTTCGCTGCTATTTTACCTTTCCACTGCACGATTAATGGTACTCTTGTGCCTGCTTCAAAAGTGCTGTATTTTCCACCCCTAAAGTCTCCAAAGGGATTATGAGTACCCAATCTTTCGGCGGCACCATCTACGTATCCATCATCCAGTACGGGACCGTTATCGCTGGTGAAAATTATCATGGTATTTTCCTCTAGTTTTAATTCCTGAAGTTTCTTCTGGATGGCACCTACCGTATAATCCAGTTGAACAATTACATCACCACGAGCTCCTTTTCCGGTAACACCGGCAAAACGTTCGTGGGGTACGCGGGGTACATGAATATCATGCGTTGAGAGGTAAAGGAAAAATGGAGAGTCTCTATTTTCTTCAATAAATTCAGCTGATTTTTTCACCAATTTATCAGCTATATCTTCGTCTCGCCACAGGGCATTTTCACCTCCACTCATATACCCAATTCGGCTTATTCCATTGGTAATACTCTGGTTGTGACCATGAGAATACATCATTTTTAATTGTTCGGGGTTTTTGCTTCCGGTAGGTTTATCATTAATATTTTCACGATAGCTTACGCTTATGGGATCTTCCGGATCCAGGTTGACTACCCGGTGATTTTCAACAAAAACAGTAGGAACTCTATCGCCGGTTGCAGGAAGAAGAAAGGCATAATCAAACCCTATTTCTAAGGGGCCCGGTTTAATTTCTTTATTCCAGTCGATGGGCGATTTATCCCCCAATCCAAGGTGCCATTTTCCTATTGCGGCTGTTTTGTATCCGGCTTGTTGTAAAACTCCGGGTAAGGTGGTACGTCCCGGTAAAATTAAACTGGTAGCATCTCCCGGTGCCACACCGGTGCCTTTTTTTCTCCAGGCATATTCCCCTGTGAGCATAGCGTAGCGAGAGGGGGTACAGGTGGCCGCAGTAGCATAGGCGTTGGTAAATTTTAATCCGTTTTTCGCTAAATCATCAATGTAAGGTGTTGGGATTTCACCTCCATAACTGCTAATATCTCCATAGCCGAGATCGTCGGTATAAATAAGGATAATGTTGGGTGTTTTGTTGTTTTGGCTTGTAGCCTTCAATGGTATAAGTCCCAAGAAAGTTAATAAGAAGAGATAAATACCGGTTTTTGAGTTAATTTTCATATTTGAGTTTTTTATAATAAAAGACAGGCTCATTATAAACCTGTCTTTTCCAACTAAATCAAACCTAATAGTTAATGAGCATATAATTCAAATTTTACTTATAATTTTTATAAAATCTTATTAATATTCCGCGGGAATTGCGGCCGATTTAGACCATCCCGGATTTTGATATAACACTCCATCTGCCCCCATCGAGTTTGTTAAAGTAAACTGATCTAAAGGTATCGGATTAAGATAATGTGCTTCGGGAAAGGAGTAGCCTTCATAAGCACGGTTAGAGCTTTTTATTCTAAAAGGTTGAAAATATGTTGAGCCGCCATTTTCCGGAGAATAAGATACATTTTCGCCTTCTTCTATTTGTGTGCCATAATCTTCCTCATATTTTTCCCAAAGATTGAAGCCTTCAACAATGTAGTTTTCCATAGTATCAAAAGCGCTCCATCGGTACATATCAAGTAAACGCATACCTTCAGCTATAAATTCGTTTCTGCGCTCACGTCTTATGTTGTAAAGTGTGGCATCTACACTGTTTCCGGCTGAAAATTTAGCAAGATCACGTTCCTTGTCTAAATTAGTATTGGAAATAGTTTTTTGAATATCGGTATCTACTCCGGCTCTTTCCCTTAGGCTTTTCCAATAAGCAATGGCTTTTCCGTTTAGGCTTCCTTCTTTTTCGTAAGAAGCTTCAATATAATTTAGGTATGCTTCTGCTACCCTAAAAATAGGTGTTTCGGTAGTTCCTGAGGTAGAAGATTCGGCCTGGGTAGGATCTATACTCATCCATTTTTGTAATTGATATCCGGAGGTTACACTTTGCCAACCCGAACCGGAGGTTAAATCTGGATACTCAAAAAACTCTTTTGATCCATCAGAATTTTCCTTTCTAACATCGCCTTCAGTCAATACTGAAACCTGGAGTCTTTTATCCCTGTCGGTAACTACATCTTTTAAAGTGGCATCACCTTCATAGCCAGAACCTGCTGCATAGATAGGTAATCCATTTTGCATAAGGTAAGATTCTACCAAAGATCTGGTATAACCTACGCCGCCACCGGTACGCTGTAAATAATGCGTGGCTCCGTGGCCCAGTACATTTTCAATTCCATAACTTTTATAAAAAAGTACTTCCTCTATATTTGCCAGGTTTTGAGAAATAAACATTTTCTGATAGTCTTCATACAAATTATATTTTCCGGCAACGTTATCGGCATATTCCATGGCTTTACCCAAAAAATAATCAGCTTCAGCCGAAATACTTCCGGCCGGATATGAAAAGTTGGGATGTTGAGATGATCCCGGCCAATTTGGGCCTCCGGGAACCCTTGCTGTACCCTGGTGGTATTTTAACCAGGTGCCTTCAAACAAAGCAACTCTGGAGGCTAATAATTGGGCCGCTGATTTCGAAATTCGGTTTTTTGAAACCCCATCCTGAAGTAAATCTATGGCTTTGGTAAGGTCTTCAAGAATAAAACGGGCAACTTCATTTCTGGGTTGGCGTTCACTGGCTAAAATAAGGCTCTCCAAATCATCTGGTAACACTTCCTTTATAATAGGAAAATCCCCAAATGCCTGTAGTTTATTAAAGTAAAACCAGGCTCTAAAAAAGTAGTTTTCCCCACGATATTGCTGTACTTGGGCGTTTTCATCATCTAAGGCATTTGCAGCGATACGTTTTTCTATAGTTTCAATAAAATAATTGGTTTCCCTAATATTTGAAAAATTCCAATCTTTTAAACCATTTCCGGCCGAAGAAGGTACTAGTTTATAATCCTTTAATAAATTCTCTTCTTCAAAAGGGCCAATTAAATCATCGCTATTCCTATCGGTAGCATAGAGTGAATTTCGACCGTATTCTGAGTTTACATCAAAGGAAGTGTAGAATTTATTAACAAAAAGTTCCAGGTCTGAAGGCTTATTAAAATAAGCTTCTTCAGATAGAAAATCTTCAGGTTCGCGTTCTAAATAATCTTCGCAGCTTTGTGTTAATATACTTGTGGCAAGTACAGTAAATACAAAAAATATTCTTTTCATCTGTTTATAATTTTAATCCCTATTTGGGAATTCATCACAGGGTAAAACTTCCCTGCGCGTTGCTATTTTTTTGCGTCCAGCATAGGCTAGATTCTTTTTCCTCATTATTTAAAAAGTCACATTTATTCCGGTTGAAAAAGTAGCAGACATAGGATATGTTTTTCCACTTCCATTAATCAGGTCCTGAATGCCCTCAGGGTCAAACATGCGTAAATTGGTATGGGTGTAAATATTCTCTCCGGAGATATATAACCTTAGATTTTGAAACCCCCAGCTTTTTAAAATTTGCTCTGGTAGGTTAAATCCTATTTGCACATTTTTTAACCTAATGTAAGAGGCATCCTGTAAGAAATGGGTTTGGGGCTTATAGTTTTTATCGCCAATAAAGGGGCGGGGATAATAAGCATCTAGATTTTCACCCAAATCGGCCCCAAAAGCTCTAAAGTAATCTAAATGGGAAGCATAAGGAGATACCTGCCATTGGTTGATTCCAGGATAGAAAGCACCACCTGATAATAGCACATCACGCTTGCCAACACCCTGCACAAAAGCCCTAAAATCGAATGCCTTGTACTGAAAACCTAAATTAACACCAAAGGTATATCTGGGCGTACTATTACCAATTCTGGTTAAATCGCCTCTATCGTCTAGTTTACGGGCACCAGCATCTACAAGGTTATCCCCATTTAAATCTTTATATTTCATATCGCCACCGGCCCAATTAGATCCGAAATTAGGTTTGTTTCCAGCCAACCATTCGTTCATTTCCAAATCGGATTGTGCGATTCCTGCCGATTCGTAACCCCATATCTCACCAATGGTTTTTCCTTTGTAGAACTGATCTCTACCATTCACCATAATAATCTTATCTGGGTTGCTATATTCGGTAACTTCAGATTGAACATCACTTAGTACGAAATTGGCGTTATAAGAAAAGTCTTCATTAATTCTGTCTTTCCATCCTACAGAAAGTTCCCAACCTTTCGAAACCAATTCGGCATTGTTTGTTCTTGGTACTACGGTTCCAAAAGTTCCCGGTTTAAGTGGGGCAGGGCCTACCATATCTTTGGTTTTTCTTTCAAAGATATCGGCAGAGGCCGTTAGGCGGTTATTAAATGCAGCTATATCAAAACCATAGTTGAAACTTATAATTTTTTCCCAGGTAATAGAACTACTGAAAGGCCTTGGAGCGTAAATAGAGGAGGGGACATTGGCGTTTACAATCCAGTTACCATTTTGAATGCTCATATTTTGGAAATAAGGATAGAAGCTATTGGTATTTTGGTTTCCTAACATACCCCATGATCCCCTAAGCTTTAGTTCTGAAACTTTTCGTTTAAAGTCTCCCCAAAATGCTTCTTTTGCAATATTCCATCCTGCAGAAAAAGAGGGGAAGTAACCCCAACGCTCGTCTGATGGGAAACGCGAAGCCCCGTCTGCCCTAAAGTTGGCTTCAACCAAATAGCGTTGTTTATAATCGTAGTTTATTCTTGAAAATACCCCAACGTTACTCCAGGTGCCTTTAGATTCGAAAAGATATTTTTCGCCGTTTTGAGATATAAAAGGAGTATCGTCAGACTCAATATTATCGGTACCTAACTGGGTGAAATGCGATTGATAAAGCTCACTTTGCGTTCCTAAAAGAAAGGTGAAGTTATGATCGCCAAGAGAAGTTTCGTAATCTGAATAGAAGTTAAAACCATAGTAATTTACCTGGCCGTTGTTTACCTGGTAGTAATTTTGCCCCGGTGCTGTAATAGCCGTTATTCCCCAATCTCTTGTTTGGATATTTGGAACATATCCAGAAAATACCGGGATATACTCGCTTTCTCCTGTAGGTTGAATTACCGATATTTTTGCGATATGTTTGGTGTCGTCGTGGTTTTCTATCCTGGAATTTACCTGTCCATAAATCTTCCAATCCTTAATTGGTTCGTAGGTTAACTGTAGCGTGTTGTAGAAATAATCGGTTTGTTCTTTAAACCTTCCGCCATCGGTAAGCTGTTGTACCATAGAGTTTTCCATGTATTCCCCATAAGGAGTAAAAAGCGGGCTTGTAGGAACAGACCTGGATAAGTTATGATAAAAACGTGACCCCTGAGCCGTTGGTCTATCCTGATTTTTACGCATGAATCTTGTGTTTAAGCTTAAATCGAATTTATCGCTTAGTTCTGCATTTATTTTGGCATTAAATGAAAAACGGTCAAACTTTTCATCAGAATAATGGAATATCCCTTCCTGTGTTAAAAAGTTCGCTGAGGTATAATAGGTTATTTTTTCACTACCTCCATTTACGCTTAAGTTATGTTCCTGCCCCAGGCTAAAGTCTTTTAAATGTATATCGTACCAATCTTCATCTCCATAAGCAGCTCTGTTTAGTGTCCAATTGGTTCCACTTGAGTTTGGTTCGGTACCAAAAGCTAAATCTCCATTTCTATAGCTTTTAATAAGATCTATCCTGTTTTCATTATAAATGGGGTTTCTACCTGTATTCACATAAAGGTCGTTCAGCATATAGGCATATTCCAGAGAATTCATTCGTTCCGGAATATTTACAGGAACTTTATACCTAAAGTTGGTAGCATAGTTAATACGGGTTTTGCCTTCGCTTCCCTCTTTTGTAGTTACCAGTATTACTCCAAAAGGAGCACGAGACCCATAAATAGAAGCTGCTGCAGCATCTTTTAAGACCGAAATATTCTTAATATCATTAGGGTTAATGGTATTTAGGTCACCTTCAATGCCATCAATAAGTATTAGTGGGCTACCGGAGGAGCCTTCGCCAATGGTACCTATACCTCTAATATTAATATCCAGGTTTCCATCTAATTCCCCTCCGGCATCTGTACTAATGTTTAAACCGGCAACCGCACCTTGTAAGGCCTTATCGGCATTTAATACCGGCCTGGATTCAAATACTTCTTCTCCAACCTGGCTTACAGCTCCTGTTAAATTTTCCTTTTTCTTTTTGCCAAAACCAACTACTACCACTTCCTCTAATTCGCTTTGCGATGTTTTCAAGGAAATATTTTGCACCACATTAGTTTGACTGTTTATGGGTGTAGATTGTGTTTCGAAAGAGATATAACTAAATACCAGCATAACATCCTGTGCAGCCGGAATATTGATGTTGTAATTTCCATCAAAATCGGTGCTGGTCCCATTATTAGTTCCTTTTTGTATAATGGTAACACCGGGTAATGGTATTCCTTCACTATCGGTAACTGTTCCTGAAACTTTAATTTTTTGATCTTGAGCATAGGAAAGCCCTATCAGGAAAAAACAGGCCATGGTAAGCCATAATTTTTTATTAAAATTCATCTTCAATATTTTATGGTTTTAAAGTGGCTGTCTGAAAAGTTCTTCAAATCGTCATCCTGAATTTATTTCAGGGTATAAAACATTGATAATCAAAATGTCTTAGGAGCTGAAACAAGTTCAGCTTGACGAAACTAGATATTATAGACAGCCTCTTTATTTATTTTTATTAATAGAATTTTCCGTCGTGCCCGTTTTGAGACGAGGCATTAAAATTATCGTTGGTGTAAACCCGTATCCAATCCAGCTCCATAAAGGCTTCTTCGCCGGCAGCCATATTTGGCATTTCACCAGACCAACCACCTATACCGGGAGTTATAATCATCATCATCCCGGCCGGGTTGTCCCAGGGCCAGTCGTTATTGCCACCGTCTCCTTTTTTGTGTTCAAAATATTGGTACCCGTTAATACCCCCAATTATTTTATCATCTAAAACCTCCATCCAGAAAATGTTCCATTTGGTTTCATCTGGTAAGTTTACACTGGCAGTTTCGGCATTACCGGTCTTTGCAGAGAAGTTTTTAGTGTGCAGGGAGAAGTGAGCTTGATTTTTGAATGGACTTTCCATAAGGTCTATCTCTCCGTTATCTGGCCAAGGAATTCCCTGACCATCGTAGTTACTTTGTCCCATAAACCATAAAGCTTCATTAAATCCCTGGTGACCAGAAGATTTATATCTTACTTCAACTCGCATGTTGGTTGTAAACTTTACCCATTTCACACCACCCTGGTCGTAACGTTTACTATATAATGGTGCAGTTTCATATTCTGCGACATCCCCATGAATATTTGTAGTAGGACTAGCTAATTTTCTGGTTTTAATTTTTAAAGTTCCATCTTTTACTACTTTCATATCACCATTAAAGACAGCATTTTGAATACCTCCTTTGGTATTAAAGTTCCAAAACCCGGTAGCATTATCTGTAAATTCATGGGCATTCCAAAATGTCCATTTTTCCTGAGATGGATGTGCTACACCACGATCTAAACCAATTTGAGCCGCGGTTTTAGAAGGAACGCTATACACTAAAGACTCATCATTCATGGGGTGTAAACCTTGCTTAATAGCTATTTCAGTTTTTACTTCGGGATCGTCTGCTTTCTGAATTTCAATGACACCAGATACAGATTCAAAACTCATATTTTCGGTTGCGTTAACCTTAATCTTTATTGGAGTAGCCGTAGCCATTCCGCTTTCATTTTCAATAATTACAAATCTAGAATCTTTTGAAACTGCTTTCCAGGCAACATTAGATGAGGTAAGCTCTATTTCAAAAACCTGGTTTTTACCATCTATTTCTATAATGTTATTCTTTACAGCAATTTCTGAAGCGGTTTGCCCTAATTGTTCAATGCTATAGCTAGCCGTAACTTCTTCGTTAGGTTCTTTCCCTGAAAAACTAATTTCTATATTTCGTTTTTCGGTTGTTGTATTGGCCGGATATTCTACTGTTATTTTTTGAATATCTTCACTACCGGTTCCTTCGGAAGGATTTAATATTACCCCTTCTATATTAGAAGTAGCCTGCCAGTCTATATTTGAAGTAAGTGATACTTCCAGGCTTCCTTTGTTCGCTTCAACTGTTTTGTTAGAATTTTCTAAACTTAGTTTCGGCTCTATTTTTTCTTTTGCTTTTTGAGAAATTTTTAGCCATACTTTTTCTATGGCATTTTCATTGGCCAGCATAAAAGAAATAGAATCGGTTCTTATAGTGTCGGTAGGGTTTTCTTTAAGACTTAATTTAATTTCGTGCTCCCCGGCATCACCACTTTCCGGATCTAAGCTGAGCCAGTTTGCGTCTTCAGCTTTGTTCGAAATCCATTTCTCCATAGCTTCCAGAGTAAATTCCAAATCGGTAGCTTCGGCAGCAACCTCAGTAAATTCCTGTGTAGAAATAGACAATTCCCTTCCACGTTGTTTAATTTCAAGGCTATCTTTAAATTCAAATGCATTAAGGTACACCCATGTAGACCTATCGCCCACCGTATTGTTATCTTTAACCTGAATGGTAGCCTCGCCACTTCCGGTACCTTTGCTAGGTTGAATAGATACCCAATCCATATTAGACTCCTTTTCTATATTCCAGTAGGAATTAGTTTCAATATCAATCTTAAGGGAATCGGTTTTATTTTCCAGAATTCCCTCATCAAAATAACGAGTACTAAAATTGAAGAACGGTTCTCGAGATATAGAAGAATCTTTATCGTCGCTACTACAGGCTAGAAAGAAACTACCCGAAATTCCGAGACAAATAATTAACTTAAATGGTAATTGTAATTTCATACTTTTTGAAATTTTGTTATTAAATCAATTTTTTAAAACCAAATGGTTCTATTTTTTGAGAGCATTTATAAGAAGAACAGAAAACCTAAAAATCCTTATACACTAAATCGTTTTCGTTTTCTTAATAATGATCAATTACTTGACGAATATAGCAGTATGTTAAATATGTTATAGATTTTAAGGGGGTACTTTTGGGTTACATTAATATTACTTTTGGGTTAATAAATTTTGTTTAAAGTGTTGTAAGTCAAAATTTTAATGCTTGTTTAGAGTGTGATATCTATTTAAATCCTTTGTTAATAGGTTACATTCATCTATTTGATTAGGTAAATTGCTTTTTTAGATTTATTACTCTAAAGTCAGGGAGGTATAGAAGAAAAAATAGCTTTTGTGGTTTTGGAAGTAGAATGGACAAAAGCTTGCTCAGATGAAATGTCTGTACTGATGTTATAATCGGGGGGAAGAAATGTATAAGATGTGAAGGATACCTATCTAGAATGCCTGGAGAGATTCAAATTTTATATTTGTGGAATATTGATGGGTAATATGTTTTATGAGTTAAGAACTAAATTAACTCGTAGTAAGCCAAAGAGGCGTTTAATAGATAGATTTTTGATTTATGAGGTATACCAGAAGTCACGATAACTATTGGGATAAACCTCGATTATCGCGTAAAAACCTGAATTTTCTATTATAGAAGAGACGTGGTATTGGCAGATAATTGTGAAATAGTAAAAATTGCTCTTAAGTGGAGATAGGATTTCTTGACAGTGTATAAATTTTAAGTCTTGCTTTTTGAGAAGTAGCGGTATAAAAAGAGGCTGCCTAAACTTAATTTAGACAGCCTCTTTTACAGATTGTACATAAGAAGATCACAGCTTATGATTAATCCCTAATGTTATTATTTAAAACTCTGCACCTGAGCCGGCATTTAAAGACCAACCTGGATTTTGATAAATTACGGAACTACCTGAAGTTTCGGTTATCAAAAAGTGTTCAACGGCAATGGGTTGTAAGTAATGAGCATAGGCCCATGAATATCCGTCACTTACAGGGTTACCCGAGCCTAAATTTATTCGGTAGGGCATAAGGTAATCACTTTCTTCACTACTTGAAACATTAGGAACCCCCGGGTCCCCCGGTTCAATTAGTGTAGAATTACCTTCGTCGTCTACATACCATTCCTGCATTGGCCCCCACAATTTAAACCCTTCAATAATGTGTGGGTTTTCTTTTAGTTGGTCCAGGGCTCTCCATCGTTTAAGATCGAATAAGCGCATTCCTTCTGCAATTAATTCACCACGTCTCTCTTTTCTAATATTATAAAGAACTGGGTCATCTAGTAATTGTCCTGCAGAGTAGGCGGCAAAATCATTTTCGGCTTCTTTAGAAATATCTGTAGCAGCTACGGTTATCGAGAAATCTGGTTCTATACCGGCTCTTTCACGAATAGCTTTCCAGTATCCGGCTGCCTTGGTATTTAGGCTACCTTCTTTTAAATAGGAAGCTTCAATATAATTTAAGTAAGCTTCAGTAGCTCTAAAAACGATACTTCCTGTAGATCCACTATTGGTTTCTACATTACTTTGAAGATAGGAAAAACCTTTTTTAATTGGGTAACCGGTAACATCTTTGGTTTCCTGTAAGTCTGTTATTTCAGGTTTTTGTATAAGAAGAGGGTCTCCATTGGTGGCGGTGGCATCGGTAAGCCTAAGTTCTCCTGGCGCTTTCATAAAAAGCTGAAGCCTTAAGTCGCGATTTTCTTTTACATCTTCAATATAATCATCGCCGGCATATCCCGAACCATCAGCATAAATTGGTAAGCCATTTCTCATTATGAAGTTATCTACAAAGCTTCTTGTATATCCTGAGTTACCCCCATATTGGTTTAAATAATGATTAACGTTGTGATTAATACCTATACTTGGGTCGTAATCTCTCCATAATAATACTTCCTGGTATTGCCCCGGATTTTCAGATCCAAACATGGTAAAATATGGATTGTTGGAGCTATTAAATGCAATGTTTTCTGCCGGAATATTTGGGGTTAAAGAAATAGCATCTGCTACGTTCGCTGATGCTTCCATCGCCTGTGAAAGAAAAAAGTCTATTTCAGCGTCAATATCTATACTAAAACCATCAATTTGTCCTGCGCCCGGCCAACCATCACCGCCCGGAACAAAAGGGGTGCCTTTATGATAGGTAAGCCAACTTCCTTCGTGCAATGCCACACGGGATTTGAAGAGGTAGGCTGCGTGTCTGGAAATTCTGTTTTTACCGTGTGGCGGCTCATTTTGCAATAGCTCAATGGCCTTGTCTAAATCAGAAAGGATAAACCTTGCCACTTCATTTCTAGGATCACGCGTTGATTCAGCAATAAGCTGCTCTAAGTTATCCTCAAGGGTGTTTTTTACGATAGGAAAGTCTCCAACCTCTTTAACTTTTTGAAAATACTCATAAGCTCTTAAAAAGTAGGCTTCACCTACGTAATGTGCAATATTGCCAGGATTACCTTTAATTTCATCTGCTTCAAATTTTGGTACTGCGTTTTCCAAAAAATAATTTAGTTGCCGAATGTTTCCAAAGTTCCAGGCCCCGCCAGATTGTGGTACGCGCCACTCACCGGGAGCCCAAATTCTACTATAACCAGAGGTAGCCTGGTTGTCGGTATGATTATCCCTACCAAAAGTTCCAATATTCCAACCACCATGAGTAGGGAAATTATACCTCGCAATGGTATAAGCAGCCAGGTCGGCTTCTCTGTTTAAATAATCGTTTGGTGTAACATCAGAGAGTGGTTCTCTGTCCAAAAAATTATCAACTTCGCAACTTGTCATAAAAACAACTGCGAATAATAAACAAACTGATTTTATATATTTTTTTGATTTCATATTTATTACTGATTAAAAGTTAACATTGAGTCCTACTGAAAGCACTTGCGAGTAAGGATAGGTTTTTCCATCGCTCCAACCTCCTAATCCAACAGATTCAGGATCAAAAATATCTATCATGTTAGAGAGGGTAAGCAAGTTTTCTCCAGAGACATATACTCTAACTCTCGAGTCGTTAAACGAATTAAAAGAATAACCAAGTTGTACATTTTTTAATCTTATATAAGAGGCATCCTGGATATAACGAGATTGAGTTTGTTGGTTTTTACCACTTCCAAAAATTGGTCTTGGATAGTATGAGTCCAGGTTAACATCGGCTAAGCCAGCCTGAACCATCTGCGAGTCTTCATTTCTAAAATAATCAAGATGCTCATTGAAACCTGCAGACTGCCACATTCCTCCGTTGGCACCCCAAAAGTAAGGGCCGTTTGGCATATAATCCCTTTTGCCGAAGCCTTCCATAAATACTCTAAAATCAAAACCTTTGTAGTCACCATTTAAATCAAGGCCAAACCTGTAGCGAGGCGTAGAATTGCCCAAAATAGTTAAGTCGCCTGTGTCCCCCAATGTACCACTACCAGAATTTACTTCTCCGTCTCCATTTAAATCGGCATACATAATATCCCCGGCTTCCCAGTTACTACCAAGTTGACTTTGGCTGGTATTGGCTAAGTGATTTTGCATTTCTTCATCGGTTTTTGCAATTCCCAGCGTGGTGTAACCCCAAATTTCGCCCATTTTTCTACCGTTGTACCAATCCCAGATATTATTTGTGGGGTTTGGATAGCTTACTACTTTTTGTTGAGAATCAGAAAGAACTCCTCTAACGCTATAATTAAAATCACCAATCTTATCTCTCCAGTTAAGTTCTAATTCAAAACCATAAGACTCCATATCGGCATTGTTAATTCGCGGTACGGCAGTTCCCAGAATAGCAGGTAGTTCAGGTGCCGGGCCTACCATATCTATGGTTTTTCTGTTGAAATATTCAGCACTTAGATTCAACCTGTTTTTTAATAGTGCCATATCCAGCCCTACATTCCAACTTGTTACTCGTTCCCAGGTTAATAAAGAGCTAACCAGGCCTGGAGCACTTGCGGTGTTTGGTCTTTCGCCGTTTAATAACCAGCTACCATTGGCCGTACCTACTGGCATAGATTGATAGAACGGATACCAATTATTGGTGTTTTGATTTCCTAATTCGCCATATGAACCTCTTAACTTAAAAAGTTGAATGGTTTTCTTCCATTTCCAAAAGTCTTCTTTTGCAACATTCCAACCGGCAGAGATAGATGGAAAAAGGTTCCAATGTTTGTCATTTATAAATCTTGAAGATCCGTCATACCTGGCATTTAATTCTAATAAATATTTTTCTCTAAAGTTATAGTTTAACCTTCCAAAAAATCCGGCTACAGACCAATGTTGGTACTGTCCTTCTGTAGCTCTACTTTCGTCTGTAGCGGTGTTTATCGTAGGTAAGTCGGGAGTGATCAATCCACTTCTTGATGCGCCTATGGTTCTATATTTAGTGACTTCAGAGTTAAAACCGGCCATCACTTTAAAATTATGATCTTCATTTAAATCAAAAGCGTAATCTGAATAAATATTTGTACTGAAATAATCTTCTTTTCTATTGTATTCGTATACAGAACTGTACCCGGGAGAATTCCATCCTACCGGAACTGGATATGGATTCCCTGCAACATCATAGCCGTATGCAGGTAAAACTTCTGCATGGTTATTAATATTGGTGATTTTATAATTCCCAATAGCGTAAATATTCCAGCCTTCAAGCGGAGTAATTGTGAACTGTCCCTGCATAAATGATTTATCTGTGAGATTATCGGTTCTTCCTCCATCTTCTAACTGAATTATTTCTCCAGAGGAATCAGTAAAATATCCATTAGGATCCCTTACAGGAACAGTAGGCCATCTACGGGCAATATTATGATAGAAAAGACCACCTTGTTGGGTAGGTTTATTATAGTTTTTTCTTGAAAAACGAGTACTATAATTAAACTTGACGTGTTTTGATATTTCGGTACTCAATTTTCCCGTAAAATCATATTCATCTAGCCTGTCTTCGCCATACGCTAACAAACCACCTTGATCTACCAATCTTGCTGAAGTGTAATATGTTGTTTTTTCAGAACCTCCGCTAAGGCTTAAGTTGTGTTCCTGGGAAAAGGCAAAATCTTTGTAAAGTTCATCAAACCAATCTGTATTAGCATTGGATCCGGTATAATATTGGTATCTGTCTCCGGCCGCATTTGGTACTGTTCCAAAATCTATTTCTCCTGCCTGATATTGAACAATTCTGTCAATAACTTCTTGAGAAAAAGGAGGAGCCTGTCCTGAATTGCCGGCAGCCTCATTCCAATATAAAGCAAATGTATGAGAGTCCATCATTTCTGGAACTTGTATGGGCGAAGTGAACCTGAAATTGTTTGAGTAGGTTATTCTGGGTGCACCAGATTGCCCTTCTTTAGTGGTTACTAAAATAACACCAAAGGCCGCCCTGGAGCCATAAACTGCTGATGCAGCAGCGTCTTTTAAAACAGTGATCGACTCTATATTTTGTGGGTTAATTGCGTCTAACGATGCTTCCATCCCGTCTACTAAAACCAAAGGAGCAGAATTAGATCCCGAACCAATAGTACCGGCCCCTCGTATATTAAAATTAAGTCCGGAGTTTAATTCTCCCCCAAGACCTGAGGTTTGAAAATTTAGACCCGGTACAACTCCCTGAAGCATCTGACTTACTTTTGGAACAGGTCTTGACTGTAATACATCAGAGTCAACTGTGGTCACGGCTCCGGTAAGGTTAGCTTTTTTCTGGGTACCGTATCCTACCACCACCACTTCTTGTAGTGCAGCGGCTTCTGTTTGCAGTTGTATGTTTAGGTTGGTTCTGCCTTCTACAGGAACTTCTTTAGTAGCATATCCAATATAAGAAATATTTAAAATTGCATTAGCAGGGACTTCAATACTAAATTCACCGTCAAAGTTGGTCATAACCCCATTGCTGGTTCCTTTTTGTATAATGTTGGCGCTTGGAATAGGTATTCCGGTTTCAGTTTCGGTCACTATGCCTTTAACTGTTATGGATTCTTGCGCGAATAAAAACGATTGGCATGATAGGAGTATCATGCAAAAAGTAAAAATTTTTTTCATTATTTAATTTTTATTGGTTTGTAGTTAGTTAACTCTTTTTTTATAGAGTTGGTAAAGTTTTAATAGCTTGAGTTTTGTTTACATATTTGCCTGGTTTTGTTTGTGAAAAAATGACTGGTTTTAAGATTAGAAAAGAGATTTTGAAGGTGTTTTTTGCTTCTAAATGCTAAATATTTTAACGAGATCGTTTTCGTACATAACAATTTCTTAACGAAATTATAAATATGTTAAATAATTTTATACTTTGCAGGAGTACATTTGGGTTACATTAATATTACTTTTAGGTTATCGTATTTTTGTAAGTGTCTGTAAATAAGTTTAATATGATTTTTGTTGATTTTTGGCTTTTAAAAAAAATATTATTGAAAGGGTACATTTTCAAAATGTTAAGACTTTTATTGCTTCTCATCTTATTCTTTTCTAATCTAATGATGATGTATGCCCAGGAACCTGTTTTACAGTTTAAACATTTAGATATAAGCGATGGGTTTTCTGATAATAGAATAAACCGCGTGGTACAGGATGGGAATGGGGTTATTTGGGCAGCTACAAGGTTGGGTATAAACAGGTATGATGGTGAAAAAATAAGAACCTATATTTTAGGCGAGAATATTTCAATTTTTGATTTGCAGGTTGTGGATAATTCCAAAATACTGTTAGCTACCAGTAGCGGGCTCTATACCCATAAAAGGGAGGACGATCGTTTTGAATATTATGATGCAGAGGGAAGTACAATTAAAAAGAACCAGGCAATCTTTAGTATCTCAACTAGCGATTCCCTTGATTTTTGGATTGGGGGGAGTGGAGATCAGCTTTATTATGTAAAGGACACCGAAAATATAATCCATTTTGATGCATATAAGCTTAATAAGAATTTTCCCAATACTATTTTAACTTCTTTATTACAGGTAGATAATAACAATTTATGGATAGGTACTAGCAGCGGCGAAGTTTGGCATTTTAACGTTAAAGAAAATGAATTAAAGCCATTACCCAAATTGAATAACTCTTTTGCTGTAAATGATCTTGCTTTAGACAGCCTTTCACAGCTATGGATCGCAACTGGCGGAAATGGACTTTTTAAATATAATTTAAAGTCTGAAACGCTAGAGCATTACAGAGCCAATTCAAAGGAAGGGGAGAGTGTAAACAACAATATCATACTTGCTTTATACAAGGGGGAAAACCATAGAATTTATATTGGCACCGATGGCGGAGGAATTAATTTATACCAGCCTCAACAGGATAACTTTATTTATTTAAAACAGAAACCGGGAGAATGGGGGCTAAGTGATAATTCAGTTATTTGCTTCGGAAAAGGCTTACATAATACAGTTTTGGCCGGTACAGTACACGGTGGAATTAGCTATTTTAAGGATAGGATTAAGGTATATAATGTTCCTCCAGAAGAACTGGCATTCGGTAAGGATAAACAGGGATCTAGAATATTGGAAGATTCAGAAGATATGCTTTGGATATCAGCAGGAAGAAATGGATTACGAAAATATAACCCCAGAACGGGAGACCTGGAAATTTTTATAGATGATAGGGAAAACGAGAATGATTTAAGTGGAGACATTGTTTTATCTATGAAAGAAGATAAGGAAAGGAGAATATGGGTAGGTACGCTTAGGGGAGGTTTAAATGTCTACGATAAAAAGAAAAAAGCATTTTTAACTTTTCCCGAACAAAAAGAATTAAAGTCTATTTACGCAATTGAGGAAGATACAAAGAATAGAATGTGGGTTGGTACTGGAAACGGTATTTTTATTTTTAATAGAGACCTGGAGGTTTTAAAAAAAATAAATACTTCCAATTCAAAGGGTTTAAGCGACAATACGGTTATTAGTATTTATAAAGATGCCAAAGGCGAAATGTGGGTAGGAACACAAAACGGACTTAATCTTCTATCGGCAAAGGGGGAGCATCTACAAGTATTTAAGTTTTCAAAATCTGATAGTACAAGTTTAAGCTCTAATCATATTCTATCCATAAATGAAGGCCCTGACTTATCGGTTTATGTAGGGACTTATGGTTTCGGATTAAATAGGTATTCCAGAAGAAATAAAACCTTTGAAAGAATTGGAGAGCAAGAAGGTTTACAGGGAAAAATAGTTAGAGGTATTCTTACAGATGAACATAAAAATGTATGGCTTAGTACTAATCTTGGTTTAAGTAGAATAAAAGATAGCGTTATAAGAAATTTTGGAATACAGGAAGGAATTCCACCATTTCATGGAGGGCAGGCAAGTTATAGTAGCACTGGCCGTATTTATTTTGCTGGAAATGAGGGTTTATCATATTTTAATCCTGAAAGTATGGAAGATGAAATATCTAAACCACAGGTTTTCTTCACCAGTTTTACAATAGTTGAAGAAGATGGGATAAGAGAGATTGATCCTGCCGTTTTTAGACATAATAAAGAAGCCGGCGTTTTAAGGCTTAAGCCAGGTTATAGTCTTTTTACTGTTAATTTTTCCAGTTCTAATTACTTTGATCAGGAAGGCACTGAATATTTCTATAAGTTAGAGGGCTCCAATAACCAATGGCATTCATTAAATAAACGCAAATCACTTACTTTTTCTAATCTTGCTCCGGGAGATTACACATTACACGTAGCTGCACGAACAGATACAGGTGAGCTATCACAGGAAGAAGCCAATATTCAAATTAAAGTTTTGCCTTCTTTTTTTCAAAGGCGTTTAGTACAGGCCTTATTGGTGCTTTTTATTGGATTAATAATACTTTTTATTGCACAATGGCGTCATAGAAATATTATTAAACAAAGAGATAAGCTTAAAAAAATAGTTGCACTTAGGACCAAAGAAGTTGAAAAAGAAAAAGACAGAGCCTATAAAAATGAACTTGATTTATTGGAAACCGAAAGGCAAAATGAACTGCTTAAACAAAAAAGGCTTAGTGATGAATTACATTTTAAAACCGAAGAACTTACCAACAGTACACTTAGAACTGTACATAAAAACAATTTATTGGTAGAAATAAAAGAAAAGTTTGTCGCCGAAGAAAAAAAAGACCCCCAGAATAAAGAATTTCTTAAAAATATTATCGAGAAAATAGAAGATAGTCTTGCCATAGATACCGAGTGGAAACAATTTTACCACATTTTTAACCAGGTGCACCCGGGATTTATACCAAGTTTAAAAGAAGAGAATCCCTCGCTTACCGATAGGGAGTTACGACTGTGTGCCCTCATAAAATTAAACTTTCCTTCGCAGCAAATAGCTACTTTGTTTGGGATCTCCTTAAACTCTATAAAAGTTGCCCGGCATCGGTTAAGAAAAAAACTGAATATGGAAGAAGGTAGCTCTTTTGAAGAATTTTTTGAGTCGAAGGGGCTTTAGTGCTTAGCCTTGTCTTTAAATTGAAAAGGTTTTCAGAAAGGTTTCAATCGATTTTTTGTGTGGTTTTTTGCTCAATATTAATGATATAAACAATCAGGTTGAAAAGAGATAAAATTATAGGGTTGAATCTTTTATAAAGAAACTATTTTCTAGTATTAAATGGGGGATTTCCCCAGTGGTATTTGAGGTTTATTAGCTGTAAATTAAGGATGAATTTTAGTTAGGATTTATTTTATAAAGTATGATGCAAAATTACTTTAAGAGTAAAAGATAGAAATTTTACAATCTCAAAATGGGTCTGTAAATTAAACTCTGTCTGATGTTTCAATTCCTCTGGGGCTAGCCCCAGAGGAATTGGCGTTTATGTCCAGCGGTATCCGGTCTCCAAATTTAATATAAAATTGCTGAATCGTAAGGCTCCAATTATGCAAAGGAGCGGTCCATTTCTTCTCAATGTTTCGTGTGGCCAGGTAGACTAGCTTTAGCAGCGACATATCAGTGGTGAAAGCACCCTTGGTTTTGGTAACTTTCCGGATTTGCCGATGGAAGCCCTCTACGGCATTAGTGGTGTAAATAATCTTCCTAATGGGTTCTGTATACTCAAAATACTGGGATAGCTGTTCCCAGTTACGCTGCCAACTTTCAATAACTACAGGATATTTATTACCCCATTTCCCTTCCAGGTTCAATAGCTCATCTTCGGCTACATCTTTAGTGACAGCCCTATAGACCTTTTTCAGGTCTTTCATAAACTCTTTTTGATCTTTAGAGGCAATATACTTCAATGAATTACGGATTTGGTGTACAATACAAAGCTGAACCTGAGCCTTTGGATAAACGCTTAAGATGGCTTGTGTAAAGCCTTTGAGATTATCTGTACAGGCTATTAAGATATCCTGTAATCCACGGTTATGAAGGTCGGTTAAAACCTGTAGCCAGAAATTAGCACCTTCGCTCTCAGAGATATACATCCCCAGGATTTCCTTTTTCCCTTCTTTGGTAATACCCAGGATGTTATAAAGTGCTTTGTGGGCAATCTTTCCATCCACTTTAACTTTATAATGCATGGCATCAAGCCAAACAATACAGTAAAGGGGTTCTAAAGGACGACTTTGCCAGGCTTTGATATCAGGAATGATCTGATCGGTGATCTGGCTTAAAACCGTATGGGAAATATCGGTATCGTACATTTCTTTGATATGACCCGAGATGTCACGGTAGCTCATTCCAAGTCCATAAAGACCGATAATTTTTTCTGAAAGATTATCAGCCAGAATCGTCTGTCGCTTTTTAACCAGTTCCGGTTGGAAGCTACTTTGACGGTCTTCAGGGGTTTCAATGTCAAAAGAGCCAAAGCCACTTTTAAGCTTTTTCTTTCCCTTGCCATTGCGTTTATTCCCTTTGGAGCGTTCATCACTACTTAGATGAGAGTCCATCTCTGCCTGAAGGGCCTTCTCAATAACGTTCTTGAGCATCGGTGCAAAAGCACCGTCTGCACCAAAAAGGCTTTTGCCTGACATGAACTGGTCAAGCACCTTTTTCTCGAATTCTTGTTGTTCTTTTGTTGCCATAATTCTGTATGAATGAAATTAATAAATAATTCAATTCAGACAGAGTTTATTTTACACTCTC
>NZ_JAEHOK010000015.1 GCF_016236915.1 Salegentibacter maritimus | reverse complement strand
CTGATTTCTATGACACTTGCAAGTTATTATTATATATTTTTTGATTTTTTATGATGGCAAAAATTCTATGAATGATCTTATTTCTTACAGCATTTAAGACGCTCATTTTGTTTTTGCCTTCATTTACCTTTCGATGGTAATATTGTTTTAAATCAGAAGGCAATTGGATCGCCCTCATGGCTGCTAAATGCAGTATTTTCTTAATGCCTTTATCTGCATAGATAGAAACCGATGCCCTACCAAAAACAGAAGTTCCTGAACTTTTTGAAAATGGCGCCACTCCAGCATAACAGGCAAATTTACGAGGATTTGTGATCGATTTAAATGCATTTGTTTTAATCAACATATTCCACGATAAAATAGGACCTACTCCAGGAATAGCACGTATTAAATGGTATTGGTGCTTCAATACACTATTGTGCTCAATAACCTCAATTATTGATTTGTCGGTTTGTTTTATTTTTTCAGTTAGTAATTGAATAAGTTCAGCTCCGTGCTCTTCCAGTTGCGGCAAGTCAAGATCTGCAATCAGTAGGTTTTCTTTGTTTTTTGCTTTGAGTTGGGCTCTTTGCTTAATTAACAGGTTCCTATGGGATATAAGTGCTTTCAGCTTTTCTATTCCCGGTTCTGGTTTTTGATGTGGTTCGAGTTCTGTGTGGTTTTTTTCCAGGAATTTAGCAATACGGAAGGCATCTATAATATCATCTTTTCCTCTGGTGAGTCCAATACTTTTGTGTAAATGCAAAGGATTTACTTCGTAAAAAACGATATTTAAAGAGGTTAAGACTTCAATAATCTTACGGCCATATCGCCCCGTATTCTCAATACAGACTTTTAAACTTTGTGGCTTTGAGCCACTAAAAAAAACTTTTATAGCTTTTTTGTTGTTATCAATACGTTTGGCCAGTTTCTTCTCACCTTTTATAGAACAAATATCCAATGTGTTTTTACTGATATCAATACCTACAAAAGTCAATGAATTTTTCATAATTTTGGTTTTAGTTATGAATGGATTAAATTAAATAGGACTCAATTCCTTAATAATGGGCTTTTAATCCCGAATTTCTATTTGAGTTACTATTTAGGGAAAGAGTAGGTACTGAATCAGCATATAGCTCTTTTAACTGGAACTTGTTATAGTTAGCCTACTCTTTTTTAATCCTTAATTTACACAAATTTTACTCTTGCAAGTCTAAAGGAATTTATTTCAGCATCTAAGTTGTTAAATTGCTAACCTATCAGTGAAACTGCTCTATCGTTCGAACGGATTCGTTTCAGGTTCTAAGTTGTTTTGAATTTTTTAGAAGTTAGACCCTGAAATGAATTCGGGGTGACGGGAAAAACAACATTGGGACTAGAAGCCCCCGATGTGAAACCGGGATTAGATCGCTCTAGAATATTCATTACTGCCAAAGGCCTTATGAATATCAAGGCTCACTAATAAAAAAGTGCCGTCTTGGTTTACGAGAAACCTGATTACCCTACCAATCAGACTCCTCACCGTTAACGACACTTTTTTGTTCTAAAACATTTTAGCTATCTAAAATGACCGTGTCAAAAGTAGAAGATGAGTATGTTCATAGCAAGGGGAAAAACCCCTCTTTTTCTCGAATTCATTTCGAGAAATTAAGATGAAATATCTATGAATGAAATTTGGTGCATATTTTGAGATTGATGCAAAATAAGGTTTGATTCGGGCGATTTAGATCCTGATGTAAAATAGGGATAGCTTCGTTCTAATACTTTAAGTGCAGCAGGAGGTCTTTTTAGAATATAGACTCACAAAAATAAAAAAGTGCCGTCTTGGTTTACGAGAAATCTGATTACCCTACCAATCAAAATCCTCACCGTCGACGACACTTTTTTGCCCCAAAACACTTTAGCTAACTAAAATGACTATGTCAAATGTAGAAGATAAGTACGCTCGTTACAAGGGGAAAAATCCCCTTTCTTCAGAATGTCATTCTGAACTTGTTTCAGAATCTAGGTTGAATCCACCCTTGAATACCAAACAGACAACAGACTAAAAATAGATCGCCACATCAGTCAACGCCTCCTCGCAATGACGCTACTTTTTTTCCGTCATCGTGAGTGAGGAACGAGCGTGGCGATTTTTTGTTTGTAGTTCCCCGTCAATTCGAGTGTTCCGACGTAAGTCGGAAAGTATCGAGAAGTGCTTTATGTTTAAAAGTTGAAAAGTGATTAGTGAAGAGTGAAGAGAAAAAGCAAGGAAAAAGAGAGTAAGATTATATTCTGTAAATCTTCAACAACAAACAATAAACCCCGAACTATAAACTGTCTAATGCCAAGCGCAAACCCGAAACATACAGTAACAGAAAACTTATAACCCACAACCGAGAACTCATTTAGAACAGATTACCACGTTGGCTAACGCCTCCTCGCAATGACGCTTCTTTTTCTTTCCGTCATCGTGGGTGAGGAAGGAGTGCGGCGATCTTTTGTTTGAAGTGAGCCGTCACTTCGAGTGTTTCGACTTGAGTCGGAAAGTATCGAGAAGTGCTTTATGTTTAAAAGTTGAAAAGTGATTAGTGAAGAGTGAAGAGTGAAAAGAAAAAGCAAGGAAAAAGAGAGTAAGATTATATTCTGTAAATCTTTAACAACAAACAATAAACTCCGAACAATAAACACCAAACTGCAAACCACATGCTTAACCGAATTACCCGAAAACAGACCGAGAACTGACAACCGAGAACTCAAAACTCACAACGTAGTAATCATCCAGAACAGATTGCCACATCAGCCAACGCCTCCTCGCAACGAACGGAAATGAAAGAAGCAAGAAAAAAGAGCCAAGAGAAAGGAATCTGAGATATGCACAATTCCTTAAAAACAAACCATAAACACCAAACCCGCAACTCTCAATCTGCGACCGGTTCAATTGGGCCAAACCCACAACCGACAACTGACAACTGAGAACCCACAACTGATAACAGCAAAGAATATTCGTGTATTCGTGGCGCCAAACAACAAACCTCGAACAATAAACACCAAACTGCAAACCACACGCTTAACCGAATTACCCGAAAACAGACCGAGAACTGACAACCGAGAACCGAGAACTCTAAAGATTTGTAAAAATGAAAAAATCTACTAAATTTACCTTAACAAAAAATTGAGTTTTTTAACCAACCAATTAAATGAAAAAACCAAAAAAGTGCATCAGCGTTGAAGAGGCGCGTAAGGAACAGGACGAATGGGTGAAGACCCGTGGAAAAGACATCAGGGAAGCCGAGGGTTATGAAGATACCCGCGAATTCTGGTATAGCCTGGACGAATTACAGGAGTACCTGGATTATGTTCGCGAGAAATCTAAAGAGCAGGGAGTGGAAAAACCGGGGATTCGGTTTTATTTAGGGGCTTATCCTAAAACTAAGGAGAAAAAAAGTTATACTACCATGTTTCTCTCGCCTACCAAAGAAGTTTCGGGAGATACAGCAACTCCCGGGGAAGATTCTAACCCTAATAATTATGAAATAGAACCTTTAAATCAAACTCACGGTGGATTTCCTCCAACTATTTATTAAATGTACGATTTAAGATTTCTTGTACTCATACTTGAAGGCGTTGCAGCAATTTCTGGCCTTTATTACTCTAAGAAAAACCCAACCGATAAATCAGTTGGGTTTTTTGCTTACTTTTTATTGCTAACTTTTTTTGTTGAGGCACTGGCATTAATTCCAACAATAATTTATTGGAATGAGTCATTGCACTTTCTTAAAGAGACTATTTTGTACTCTAACTTTTGGTTATATAATCCTTATTCCATTATCAACTTTACTGTTTATATTCTTTATTTTAACCGGAAACTTTCAAATAAAAGAATAAAAAATATTATCAATAAGCTGCTAATCTTGTATGTTATTATCTGTATTGCCAATTTAGTGTTTTCAGATGTGTTTTTCCGAAGTCACTCCGCTCTCACTTATTTAGGGGGAAGTATTTTCCTGCTGGGAGTAATTTTTTATTTTTATTTTGAAATTTTATTAAGTGATAAAATTCTTAGCATTAAAAGGGAATTAAGTTTTTATATATCAATCATTACGCTTTTATATTTTTTGACAACCGCTCCGATTTGGATTTATTATAGATACTATACCATTGAAAGTCCGGAATTTGTTGAATTTAGTGATATTGTTTTAATAGCAATGAATATTTTTATGTACGGTTCCTATAGCATTGCCTTTTTATGGTTGGCCAATAAGAAAAATTCATCTTCAAAAAAATTAAAAAATGCTTTCTAAGGAAGAGATTTTACTTATCATCTATTTTGCGGTAGTTATCCTAATGCTAACGGCTTTTGTGATCGTTTTTTTTGTGGTGTACCAAAGGCGAAAAAACAAATTATTACAAGAGCAATTTGAGGCTAAACAGCTCTTTGAGCGGGAAATTTCCCAATCGCGAATAGAAATGCAGGAACAAACCTTAAAAAATGTGGGCTGGGAATTGCACGATAATATTGGACAGTTACTTTCTGTTGCCAATATGCAGTTGAATATTTTTTCAAGAAACCTACCTGAAGCCGAAAAAAACTCAGCTTTAGAAATTAAAGAAACCGTGGCGAATTCACTTCAGGAAGTGCGTTCGCTCTCAAAGTCCTTAAACAACCAGGTAATTGGTTACGCCGGTTTGGTGGTTTCTGTAGAAAATGAACTGGCAAGGTTTCAGCGTATGGGCGTTATTGAAAACGAATTGAAAGTAAGCGGAGAAAAACAGGAAATTCCACAGCAGCACAGTATAGTTTTATTCAGGATACTTCAGGAATTCTTTTCTAACGTGATCAAGCACGCGAAAGCTTCAACATTAAGTGTTCAAATAAGTTTTACTTCCGAAGAAATCATCATTACTGCAAAAGATAACGGGCAGGGATTTGATTTGGAAGCGGTAAAGAAGAATTCAGGATTATTCAATATGGAAAGCAGGGCAGCGCTGATAAAGGCAAAGTTTGAGTTGGAAACTTCTATAGGCGCAGGAACTTCCTTATCTTTACGCTATTCTTTAATAGGGCAACAAGATGAATAATACCGTAGCAATTGTAGACGATCACACTTTATTTTCACAATCTTTAAAAAACCTGGTGAATTCTTTTGAGGATTACGAGGTTTCCGGCATTTATAAAAACGGGCAGGAACTGGTGACGCATTTTAAAGCCAACCAGCCTAAACCCGACTTGGTGTTGTTGGATATTAGAATGCCAATAATGGATGGCCCTGAAACGATGGCCTGGCTCAATGAAAATTATCCTGACCAAAAGGTTTTGGCGCTTACTATGGAAGACGATGAGGAAACCGTGACTTTTATGGTGAAATTGGGTTGTCGCGGTTATCTATTAAAAGATATAGATCCAGATGAGTTTAAGTTTGCGCTGGATGAGGTGATAAAGGAAGGCTTTTTCTATAGCGATGCAGTTTCGGAAGCTATTAAAAATAAGGATAAAGAAAATAAACTCACCAATCTTACTAAACGCGAATTGGAATTTCTTGAACTGGCCTGTTCTGAAATGACCTATAAAGAAGTCGCCCACGAAATGAACCTTAGCCCAAAAACTATAGATGGATATCGAGAAAGTTTATTCCAGAAACTAAACGTAAGAAGCCGAACCGGTTTGGTGCTTTATGCGATTAAGCACAGGATTTTGTTGTTGTAAGGCACCCCAGCCTCCCGAAGTAAATTCGGTACAGGCTCCAAAGGGGGAGTTACGAAAATTTTAAACAGAACTAGGATTTTTTGAATCTATTTTTAATAAGTCTGATCTTAGCATAGAACATCATGCAGAACTTGTTTTAGCATCTAATATGAAAACTAGTTACGCTCTACTTAGACCTCCGATAAATTTCGGAGCAGGCTCTGAAATAAATTCAGTTTGACGCAAGTAAAAATCGGTTTATTAATTCAATTATTTTTTTATCCTTTTTCGCAGAATATGTGGATAAAACCCCGAGATTCAGGATGAGCGATTATTTTAATCGGTTATCCGCGGGGTTTTGGTCACGGTTTTTGGCCTTTCGCCAAAAAATTCCTTGAAAAAAGCGTCTTTTTCTTTGCTTCGTTTCTTTTGGACGAGCAAAAGAAATGAAGGGCAGGTCAAATCAAACATTTACCTGACTAAAAGTTTTATAAATAAAAGCTATTCTTGTTTCAGTTAAATTTCATTAAATTCTTCTTTAAATATTACGGACTTTCAAACCAACATATTCTACAGTATCTTCGTATTAAATAAATACCGACTTTCGTGAACGAAACCCCTATAATAGAACTTCGAAATTTAAAGCTTAAAGACTATCAGGAACTAAAGGTTTCTATGATAAAAAGCTATCAGAAAATGCCAGAGGACTACTGGACCAAAGATGAAATAAGGAATCTGGTAAATAAATTTCCCGAAGGGCAGTTTTGTATCATTATAGATAATAAAATTGCCGGTTGTGCGCTTGCCATTATAATAGATTCTAAAAAGTTTGATGAAGACCATACCTATGAAGAAATTATAGGTGGTGAAAATTTTTCCAACCATACCAAAAATGGTGATATTTTATATGGAATAGATGTTTTTATTCATCCCGATTATCGCGGAATGCGTCTGGGAAGACGTTTATATGAAGCCCGAAAAGAGCTTTGTGAGCAGCTTAATTTAAAATCTATAGCCTTTGGCGGAAGAATACCTAACTATGGTGCTTATTCTAAAGAGCTTACACCAAAAAAGTATATAGAAAAAGTAAAACTTCAGGAAATCCATGATCCTGTGTTGTCTTTTCAACTTTCTAACGATTTTCACGTAAAAAAAGTGATAAAAGGCTATTTGCCCGGTGATGTTGAAAGTAAGGAGTATGCGGTGCTCATGGAGTGGAACAATATTTATTATACCAAAACTACAAAGCTAATAGATACACCAAAAACCGTAGTAAGGCTTGGTTTGGTGCAATGGCAAATGCGACTCTTTAAGGATTATGATGCGCTGGTTTCACAAATTGAATTTTTTGTAGATGCAGTAAGTGATTACCAGAGTGATTTTATACTTTTTCCAGAACTTTTTAATGCGCCGCTTATGGCGCAGTTTAATGAATTGACCGAGCCTGAAGCCATCAGGGGACTTTCAACTTATTCTGAACGTTTGCTGGAGACTTTCCAGGAATTTGCGGTGAATTATAATATAAATATCATTACCGGGAGTATGCCTATGGTTATTGGGGAACATATGTATAATGTGGGCTTTTTATGCCGAAGGGATGGAAGTTACGAACGTTATGAGAAACTGCATATTACTCCTGCAGAAGAAGCTGCCTGGGGAATGAAGGGCGGTAGTAAACTGCAAACTTTTGATACCGACTGTGGGAAAATTGGTGTACTTATTTGCTATGATGTTGAATTTCCGGAAGTAGGAAGAATTTTGGCAGAGGAGGGAATGAATATTTTATTTGTTCCATTTATGACCGATACCCAAAACGGATATTCTCGCGTAAAAATATGTGCCCAGGCCAGGGCGGTTGAAAACGAATGCTATGTGGCCATGGCAGGATCTGTAGGAAATTTGCCTAAAGTAAATAATATGGATATTCAATATGCCCAAAGTGCCGTGCTAACACCATCAGATTTTGCATTTCCTGTAAATGGTATTAAAGCGGAAGCCACTCCAAATACCGAGAGTACATTAATTGTAGATGTAGACTTAGACCTTTTAAAAGAGCTACATGCTTTCGGAAGCGTAAGAAATATGAAAGATCGACGAAAAGATTTATATTCATTAAAAAAGAAAAAATAAAAATTTGGTTTGTTTTTAAAAAAGATTACTTTTGGTCAAGATGCAAAGAATAAATAAAAATAGTAATACGTCAATTATTGTCGAGATTATTTTCCCCCTGGGAATTTGATCCGGAATTGATGTGCATTATAAAAGCAAGAACCATCCTTCCGGGATGGTTTTTTTTTGCGTTGATATGAGGTAAATAGAAAATTATGAAAAAAAACGTGAATTCAGCAATCGTAATAAAATAAAGTATAATTGTATGATATACAGTTCATTAAAACTATTTGCTTGGTCACGGAAATAGGTTTGAAGTCGTGAATACATCACTATAAACTAAAGAGGAAAGTACTTTTAATTTTATAAATAAGATATAGCTTAATATATGTACAATAAATATAGCAAAATATTAACACAAAGTGATTCGCAACCGGCATCACAAGCCATGTTGCACGCTATAGGATTAACCAAAGAAGATTTTAAAAAGCCTTTTGTAGGAATAGCCAGTACAGGTTATGAAGGTAATCCCTGCAATATGCATCTTAACGATTTAGCTAAGCTGGTTAAAAAAGGAGCAAATGAGAATGAACTGGTTGGTTTAATTTTTAATACTATTGGTGTTAGCGATGGGATCTCCATGGGTACCCCGGGTATGCGCTACTCACTGCCGTCTCGTGATATTATAGCAGATTCTATGGAAACGGTAATTCACGCGATGTCTTATGACGCATTGATTACGGTGGTAGGCTGCGATAAAAATATGCCCGGTGCATTAATGGCGATGTTGAGAATTAATAGACCAGCTATTTTAGTGTATGGCGGTACAATTGCTTCCGGATGCCATAACGGAAAGAAACTGGATGTAGTTTCAGCTTTTGAAGCCTGGGGAGCAAAAACTGCCGGCGATATAGATAAGGAAGAATACGATAGTATTATAGAAAAAGCCTGCCCTGGTGCAGGTGCTTGTGGCGGGATGTATACCGCCAATACCATGGCTTCTGCTATTGAAGCTCTGGGAATGGCCTTGCCTTATAATTCTTCTAACCCTGCCGAAGGGGAAGAAAAGAAAGCAGAAAGTGAAGAAGCCGGTAAAGCCGTGCGATTGCTTATAGAGAAAGATATAAAGCCTCGTGATATTGTAACGCGTAAATCGCTTGAAAATGCTATTCGTTTACTTACAGTATTGGGCGGTTCTACCAATGCGGTGCTGCACTTTTTGGCTATAGCGAAATCGGCTGAAGTAGATTTTAGCTTAACAGATTTTGAGAAAATATGTGACAGTACCCCGTTTTTGGCCGATTTAAAGCCAAGTGGGAAATATGCTATGGAAGATGTACATAGAATTGGCGGGATTCCGGCGGTTCTAAAATATATGTTGAAACATGATATGCTTCATGGCGATTGCCTTACGGTAACCGGAAAAACCCTTGCCGAAAACTTAGCCGATGTTCCCGATATGGAAGAAGGGCAGGATGTGTTTAGGCCATTAGATAACCCAATTAAGAAAACCGGGCATATTAGGATTCTTTATGGGAATCTGGCAGAAAAGGGGTCGGTTGCAAAAATTACGGGAAAAGAAGGTTTGGAATTTACCGGAACAGCTAAAGTATTTGATAGTGAGTATGAAGCTAACGATGGAATTTCTGAAGGAAAAGTAAAAAAAGGCGATGTGGTCGTCATTAGGTACGAAGGGCCCAAAGGAGGTCCCGGAATGCCTGAAATGTTGAAGCCTACTTCTGCAATTATGGGGGCAAAACTTGGTAAAGACGTAGCCTTGATTACCGATGGAAGATTTTCTGGAGGAACCCACGGTTTTGTTGTTGGCCATATTACTCCTGAAGCGCAAGAGGGTGGATTACTGGCATTTTTGAAAGATGGAGATGAGATTACAATAAATGCCGAAAGCAATAAAATTGATGTGGCACTTTCAGCAGAAGAAATAAAGAAAAGAAAAGAAAACTGGAAAGCCCCCGATTTAAAATTTAACAAGGGTGTGCTCTATAAATACGCAAGAACGGTTTCTTCGGCCTCACAGGGCTGCGTTACCGATGAATTTTAATTAGGTGAATTATGGAAGTTAAAACAGCTAGTTTCGAGAAAACAGCTTCTCCAAAAACAACCACAGTTTCAGGAGCTGAAGCGGTGATAAAATGTTTGTTGGAGGAAGGAGTGGATACGCTTTACGGCTATCCCGGCGGAGCAATTATGCCCGTTTATGATGAATTGTATAAATATCAGAAACAAATTCACCACGTCCTTACCCGTCACGAGCAGGCTGCAACTCACGCAGCGCAAGGCTATGCAAGGGTAAGCGGAAAGGTAGGTGTTGCTATGGCAACATCGGGACCGGGTGCCACCAACCTGGTCACTGGAATTGCAGATGCACAAATAGATTCTACCCCAATGGTATGTATTACCGGGCAGGTAGGGTCTCATTTATTAGGAAGTGATGCTTTTCAGGAAACCGATATTATTGGAATTTCTACCCCTATTACCAAGTGGAATTACCAAATTACCAGAGCAGAAGAAATTCCTGAAGTTTTGGCAAAGGCTTTTTTTATAGCCCGATCTGGAAGACCGGGACCGGTATTGATAGACATCACTAAAGATGCACAGTTTGCAAGTCTGGATTTTTCGTATAAAAAATGTTCAGGAATTAGAAGTTATAAGCCTATTCCTAAAATAGACCCTAACCAAATTGAAAAAGCTGCCCAGGCCATTAATAATGCCAAAAGACCGATGATTGTTTTTGGTCAGGGAGTAATTCTAGGGGGTGCAGAAGAACTTTTTAAACAAGTAGTGGAAAAGTCGGGCGTGCCGGCTGCATGGACAATTTTGGGTCTTTCGGCTCTTCCAACAGATCATCCACTTAATGTAGGGATGGTAGGAATGCATGGTAATTATGGTCCTAATGTACTAACCAATGAGTGCGATGTCTTAATCGCTATTGGGATGCGATTTGATGATAGGGTTACCGGAAATTTAGAGAAATATGCGAAGCAGGCAAAAGTGATTCATTTTGAAATAGATCCTGCCGAAATCAATAAAAATGTTTATGCCGATATTCCTGTTTTAGGAAATGTAAATGAAACCCTTAGAGTTTTATTGGAACATTTAAAACCTAATAAACACGAAGCCTGGCACCAAAGGTTCAAAGAGCATTATAAAATTGAATTTGATAAGGTTATAAAAAACGATTTGAATGCTGAACGGGGTAAAATAGGAATGGCGGAAGTTATTGATGAAATAAACACCTGTTCAAATGGAAACGCTGTAGTGGTTTCAGATGTGGGGCAGCATCAAATGGCAACCTGTAGATATACAAAATTTAATCAAACCCGAAGTAATGTGACTTCTGGCGGATTGGGAACTATGGGCTTTGCATTACCGGCAGCTATTGGAGCTAAAATGGGTGCGCCCAAACGAGACGTGGTAGCTATAATTGGAGATGGTGGTTACCAAATGACCATACAGGAATTAGGAACCATTTTTCAAACGAAAGTTCCCGTAAAGATAGTTGTATTAAATAACGACTTTTTGGGAATGGTGAGACAATGGCAACAGTTGTTTTTTGAAAAACGTTACGCTTCTACAGAAATGATTAACCCCGATTTTATAACTATTGCCAAAGGATATCATATTAAAGCCAGGCAGGTAAGTGAACGGGCAAATTTAAAAGATGCGGTTAAGGAAATGATGGAATCAGATGAAGCTTATTTCCTTGAAGTAAAAGTTGAACAGGAAGAAAATGTTTTCCCAATGGTTCCAACCGGGGCTTCAGTTTCAGATATAAGATTAGAGTAATGGAAAAGAAGAATTTTACTGTTTCGGTTTATACCGAAAACAATATCGGCCTTTTAAGTCGTATTGCTGCTATTTTTCAGCGAAGACATATCAATATAGAAAGTATAACTGCCTCCAGAAGTGAGGTGAATGGGGTTATGCGATTTATAATTGTGGTGCAGGTTACAGAAGAACAGGTAAAAAAGATCGTGGGGCAAATAGAAAAGCAAATAGAAGTAATTAAAGCTTTTTATCATACCGATAAGGAAATGATCTACCAGGAGACTGCGCTTTATAAGATAAATTCGGCAGAATTTGTGGAAGATCTTAATATACAGGATTTTATAAAAGAATCTAATGCAAGAATTGTAACGGTTACCCCAAAGTTTTTTGTGATTGAAAAAACCGGAAAACGTCACGAAACCGATAACCTTTATGAAAAATTAAAGCCTTATGGTTTGATGCAGTTTGTACGTTCGGGTACTATTGCGGTAACCAAAAATGAAATGCAGATTTCGAATATTTTAGAACAATTTGATACAACCAATTAAATAAAAGTGATGACGAATTATTTTAACAGTCTTTCTTTACGTGAACAATTAGCCCAGCTGGGAACCTGTAGGTTTATGAATAGCGATGAATTCAGCGATGGAGTGGCTGCTTTAAAAGGAAAAAAAATAGTAATAGTTGGCTGTGGCGCACAAGGCCTTAACCAGGGTTTAAATATGCGCGATAGCGGCCTGGATATTTCCTATGCCCTGCGCGAAGGTGCCATTAAGGAGAAACGCCAGTCTTTTAAAAATGCTTCAGAGAATAATTTTGAGGTAGGAACTTATGAAGAATTAATTCCTAAAGCCGATTTGGTAATTAACCTAACACCAGATAAGCAACATACTTCAGTTATAAAGGCTATTCAGCCACATATCAAAAAAAATGCGGTACTTTCTTATTCCCACGGATTTAATATCGTGGAAGAGGGAATGAAAATTAGGGAAGATATTACCGTAATTATGGTAGCCCCTAAATGCCCGGGAAGTGAAGTGAGGGAAGAATATAAAAGAGGTTTCGGTGTTCCTACTTTAATAGCGGTACATCCTGAAAACGATCCGCAGGGAATCGGTTTCGAATGGGCTAAAGCTTATGCTGTGGCTACCGGTGGAGACCGTGCCGGGGTTTTAGAATCTTCGTTTGTTGCCGAGGTAAAATCTGATTTAATGGGAGAGCAAACCATTTTATGCGGATTGCTGCAAACAGGTTCTATCTTAAGTTATGATAAAATGGTAGCTGAAGGTGTAGAGCCTTCATATGCTTCAAAACTTATTCAATATGGATGGGAAACTATTACTGAAGCCTTAAAGCACGGTGGTATTACCAATATGATGGATAGGCTTTCAAATCCTGCTAAGATTAAGGCTAATGAAATTTCAGAAGAACTGAAGAAATTAATGCGTCCGCTTTTTCAAAAACATATGGACGATATTATCTCTGGAGCTTTTAGCAGTAGAATGATGGAAGATTGGGGGAATAATGATAAGGAATTACTGGAGTGGCGAGCAGCAACCGGTGAAACTGCTTTTGAAAAATCTGAAGCCACTTCAGAAGAAATAAAGGAGCAGGAATATTTTGATAAAGGGGTGCTATTGGTAGCCTTTGTAAAATCTGGAGTAGAATTAGCTTTTGAAACTATGGTTGAAGCCGGTATTATTGCAGATTCTGCTTATTACGAATCTTTGCATGAAACTCCACTAATTGCCAACACTATAGCCAGAAAGAAATTATTTGAAATGAATAGGATCATTTCCGATACGGCAGAATACGGTTGTTATTTATTTGACCATTCGGCAAAACCGCTTATTAAAGATTATGTAAATGCCTTACCAAAAGAGGTGATTGGCCATTCTTTTGGGACCGAATATACCGGGGTAGATAACCAGGAGCTTATTGCTGTTAATGATGGCATTAGACAACATCCGGTAGAAAAAGTAGGTGGAAGATTGCGAAAAGCAATGACCGCAATGAAAAGAATACACGAATAAATATGGATATTTTGCTGGCAGATAAAAAAATATACAAACCTCAATTAAAAGCTGTAAAAGAAGCGGTAGAGCGTATCTCTAAAGTGGTTGTAAAGACACCTTTAACACCATCTTTTACGTATAGCAAGAAGTTTTCGGCCAATGTAATGTTGAAGAGAGAAGACTTGCAACAAGTTCGTTCCTATAAAATACGCGGAGCTTATAATAAGATTTCAAGCTTGCCAAAGCAGCAGTTGGATAAAGGGGTTATTTGTGCCAGCGCAGGAAATCACGCGCAAGGTGTTGCTTTTGCCTGCAATAAGTTGCAGGCAAAGGGCGTGATTTATATGCCAATTACTACACCCAAACAAAAAGTAGATCAAACTAAGATGTTTGGAGGAGATTGGGTAGAAGTGGTACTTAAAGGCGATACTTTTGATGACTCTTTTAAGAGTTCTATGAAACATGCCGAGAAATTTGGTCTTGTATTTATTCATCCTTTTGATGATGAAAAGGTTATTGAAGGACAGGCTACTATTGGTCTCGAAATATTAGAACAGGCAAATGAACCTATAGATTATGTTTTCGCCCCACTGGGTGGAGGTGGTTTATTGGCCGGGCTTTCTTCTATGTTTAAAGAGATTTCCCCCAGTACTAAAATTATAGGTGTGGAACCCCAGGGAGCAGCATCTATGACAACCTCTTTAAAAGAAGGGAAATTAGTAGAACTGGAGTCTATAGAACGTTTTGTAGATGGAGCCGCAGTACAAAAAGTTGGTAGCCGTAATTTCGAAATTTGTAAAGAGAACCTGGATAAAATGATCACGGTTCCGGAAGGCAAGATTTGCCAAACTATCCTCGATTTATATAACCAGGATGCCATTGTAGTGGAACCCGCCGGAGCAATGGCCATAAGTGCACTAGATTTATTTGCCGAAGAAATTAAAGGTAAAAATGTGGTGTGTATTGTTAGTGGTAGCAATAATGATATAACCAGAACAGCAGAAATTAAAGAACGTGCTTTACTGTATGCCGGTTTAAAGCATTATTTTGTAATAAGTTTCCCGCAAAGGGCAGGCGCTTTAAAAGATTTTTTAGACAAGGTGTTGGGACCTAATGATGACATCACCCATTTTGAATACACAAAAAAGCATCATAGGGAGAATGCTCCCGCGGTTGTTGGGATAGAACTCAATGACCCGGCAGATTTTCAACCTTTGCTTGATAGAATGAAAGCGAATAATTTTTATGGGGAATATCTTAATGACAAGCCTAATTTGTTTCAGTATTTAGTATAAATATTTTGTTGGTTAAAATAATTATGTACATTTGCGTTATGCTTTCAATGAAGAAAATAATATTTCCCGTTTTTCGCTTCTTCCCGCGCCGCCGCTGCTAGGAAGAATACGGTTATTTCCTTTTTTTAATATTATTTGACTTTAACTATACCTTGAAAGATTTACAAAACATACTATCCAAATTTAATTTCAGAATTGCTTCTGAAAATATAGTTATTCGCCGCCGCTTCCCGCGTCGCACGTTTGTGCGTGTATAATTTATATGGAACTTAGGTGAGTCCGGTTCCCCTTTCAAAAAGACCAAATTAAATTTATTTTCTCACTAATTTCTTAGCAAATGAAGATTATCATTGCTAATAAATCTCATGCTCAATATGCTGAGATTATTTGTACAACTATAGAAGAATCTGCCAAAGTTAGAGGTACAGGTATTGCCCGTAGAACCCCTGAATATATCATTGGGAAAATGGAAAAGGGAAACGCGGTTATTGCCTTAGAAGGTGAAGAATTTGCCGGTTTCTGCTATATTGAAACCTGGAGTCACGACAGGTATGTGGCAAACTCGGGCCTTATTGTACACCCTAATTTTAGGAACCAGGGACTGGCCAAAAGAATAAAAGAAGTGGTCTTTGACCATTCGAGAAAGTTGTATCCCAATGCAAAGATCTTCGGGATTACTACCGGTCTGGCCGTGATGAAAATAAATTATGAACTGGGGTACCAGCCCGTAACTTTTTCTGAATTAACCGACGATGATTCGTTTTGGAAAGGTTGTCAAACCTGTAAAAATTACGATATCCTTACCAGAACAGAGCGAAATATGTGTCTTTGTACAGGAATGATGTACGATCCTGAAAGAAAAAAAGAGCTCCAAAAAAATCAGAAAAAAGAAAGCTTAAATAAGAAAGCCTTTAAAAGGCTGAAGAATATTAAACAAACCTTGTTTTATAAAAAGGAGAAAAACGAGAATTAAAATTAAACTTATCGTCAACCTGAACGTGTCACTTCGAGCGGAGTCGAGAAGTCATCTTCTAAATTAGTTAGATCCTGAAACAATTTCAGTTTGGCGTTTTAAAAAATTAAATAAAAATGAAGAAAGTAGTTATTGCATATAGTGGAGGCTTAGATACTTCTTATTGCGCAAAATATTTGTCTAAAGAAGAAAATTTTGAGGTTCATGCGGTGAGTGTGAATACCGGAGGTTTTTCAGAAGAAGAAGTTAAGAAAATTGGGGAAAATGCGCAAAAAATAGGGGCAAAAACCTATAAGAATATAGATGCTGTTTCCTCATTCTATCAGAAAGTGGTAAAGTACCTGATTTTTGGAAATGTTTTAAAAAACAATACGTACCCACTTTCGGTAAGTGCCGAAAGGATTGTACAGGCTATAGAAATTGTAAATTATGCCAAAAGTATTGATGCAAAATATATAGCACACGGTAGTACAGGAGCTGGAAATGACCAGGTGAGGTTTGATATGATTTTCCAAATTATAGCTCCCGAAATTGAAATTATTACACCTATTAGGGATAAACAACTAAGTCGCCAGGAAGAGATTGCCTATTTACAGGAAAATGGAGTGGATATGAGCTGGGAGAAATCAAAATATTCGGTTAATAAAGGTCTTTGGGGAACCAGTGTAGGAGGAGAAGAGACTTTAACTTCAGAAAAACCTTTACCTGAGTTGGCTTACCCTTCACAACTTCAGGAAAAAGCGTCCAAACAAATTAGTTTGAGTTTTGCAAAGGGTGAACTCTCAGCGATAAATGGAGAAGAGAATTCACCAGAAAAAAATATTGAAATTCTTGAAAATATAGCTTCAAAATATGCCATAGGAAGAGATATCCATGTTGGGGATACTATTATTGGAATTAAAGGAAGGGTTGGTTTTGAGGCTGCTGCCGCCCAAATTACCATTAAAGCACATCATTTGCTTGAAAAACATTGCCTTAGCAAATGGCAGTTGCAACATAAAGATTATTTAGCCAATTGGTACGGAACACATTTGCACGAAGGCCAATATTTAGACCCTGTAATGAGAGATTTAGAAGCTTTTTTAGAAAGTTCACAGAAACAGGTTAGCGGGGAAGTTTTTGTAAGCCTACATCCGTATAGATTTACACTTGATGGAATTAAATCTAAAAACGATTTAATGAATTCAAGCTTTGGAAATTATGGAGAGGAAAATAAGGCCTGGACGGCAAATGATGCTAAAGGCTTTATAAAAATTTTATCTAATGCCGGTAAGGTTTATCAACATGTAAAAGGAGAATAATGATAAAAGCAGGAATAATAGGTGGTGCCGGATATACGGCAGGAGAACTTATCAGGATTTTAATACATCATCCGGAGGTGGAACTGGATTTTGTTTATAGCACTTCGCAACCGGGAAAACCGGTTGCTGGAATACACCAGGATTTACTGGGGGAAACCGATTTGGAATTTAGCGGTGAGATCAATAAAAATACAGATGTGGTTTTTTTATGTTTGGGACATGGAAATTCAGTGAAATTTCTTTCTGAAAACCAGTTTTCAGAAAATACCAAAATCATAGATTTAAGTACCGATTATAGGATGGATGGTGAGCACGAGTTTGTTTACGGTTTACCTGAATTCAATAAGAAGAAGATTAAAAACGCCAACTTTATAGCCAATCCCGGTTGCTTTGCTACAGCTATTAGCTTAGCTATTTTACCGCTGGCAAAAGCGGGGTTGCTACAAAACGATGTTCATATTAACGCGGTTACCGGGGCAACCGGGGCAGGAACCTCCCTTTCTGCCACTACACATTTTACCTGGAGGGATAATAATTTTTCCAGTTACAAAGCTTTTGAACATCAGCACTTGAACGAGATAGGGCAGAGTTTAAAAAAACTTCAGGACAATAAGTTACCAGAATTGAATTTTATTCCAAATAGGGGAAATTTCTCAAGAGGAATCCACGCCACGGCTTATACAAAGTTTGATGGAAGTTTAGAAGAAGCCAAAGCTATTTTCACCGAAGCTTATAAAGATTCAGCGTTTACATTTTTGGTTGAAGAGGCATTGCATCTAAAACAAGTAGTAAATACCAATAAATGTTTATTGAAATTACAGAAATTTGGTGATAAGATTTTGATTACCAGTATTATTGATAATTTGTTGAAAGGAGCTTCAGGACAGGCAGTTGAGAATATGAATTTGATGTTTGGATTTGAAGAAAGCTTAGGACTAAAACTAAAGGCCACTTATTTTTAACAAAATATTGCCTCCGGGTAAAAGTCCGAATCATAATACCATTAACTAATAAAAACTATTAAAAAAGAATAGTAGTGAATTTATAACAAGCCCAGCCAACTAAAACCAAGAATTATGAAAATAGCCATTATAGGAGCCGGTAATTTAGGACTTTCTATCGCGAAAGGCCTTATTGTGAGCAATGCCTTCACCAGTTTGTATTTAACCAAAAGAAAAGCAGAAGATATTCAGGATTATGAAGAATATGCGAAGCTAAAGGTAACAGCTAATAACAGGGAAGCAGTTCAAAATTCAGATATTTTAATCTTTGCCGTACAACCTACACAAATGGGTGGGATTCTGGAAGAGATTAAGGACGATCTTTCCGATAAGCACGTACTTATTTCTACCGTAACAGGGTTTAAAATTCCTGCGATGGAAGCCATAGTGGGGGAGGAGCAATTTATTGTAAGGGCTATGCCCAATACGGCTATTGCTGTGGGAAAATCCATGACCTGCCTTTGTAGTAACAAAAAGGGAGAGAAACGTATCGCTATTGCAGAAGCAATATTTAATCGTTTGGGTAGCAGTATCATTATCCCAGAAAACAAAATGCAGGCAGCTACGGTAATTTGTGCCAGTGGAATTGCATTTTGGATGCGGTTAATACGTGCCACCACGCAAGGGGCCGTACAATTGGGCTTTGACGCTAAAGATGCACAGCAATTAGCGATGCAAACCTGTTTGGGAGCTTCCAGCTTGCTTATAGAATCTGGTAAACATCCCGAAGAGGAAATTGATAAAGTAACCACGCCGCAGGGCTGCACAATAGAAGGCTTAAACGAAATGGAACATAATGGCTTGAGTTCTTCTCTAATTAAAGGAATCCAATCCTCATTTAAAAAAATAAACACTATTACAACCAATTAACTATGCAATTATTTGATGTTTATCCGCTTTATGATATTACCCCGGTGAAAGGAAAGGGCGCTTATGTTTTTGATAATGAAGGAAACAAATATTTAGATCTTTATGGGGGGCATGCGGTAATTTCTATTGGGCATTCCCACCCGGCTTATGTAAACTCTATTACCAATCAAGTGGCTCAACTTGGATTTTACTCAAACTCGATTAAAAACCCTTTACAACAAGAACTTGCTAATAAGTTGGAGAAAGTTTCAGGAATAAAAGACTACAATTTATTTTTATGTAATTCTGGGGCCGAAGCCAATGAAAATGCATTAAAAGTAGCTTCTTTTTATACAGGTAAAGATCGGGTTATTTACTTTGATAACGCTTTTCACGGAAGAACTTCCGGTGTGGTTGCAGTAACCGATAATGATAATATTAAAGCACCTTTTAACCAAAATCACAAGGCTACAAAGCTTGCTCTTGAAGATACCGAAACCCTTGAGGAAGAATTGAAAAAAGGAGATGTTGCCGCGGTAATTTTTGAAGTGATACAGGGAGTGGGAGGCCTGGATGAAGCTAGCTCGGCGTTTTATAAAAAGATAGCTGAATTATGTAAGCAGTATCAATCAGCCATCATTGCAGACGAAGTGCAGTCTGGTTATGGAAGGACGGGAGACTTTTTTGCCTATCAAAAACACAGTATTCGGCCCGATATAATATCTATAGCCAAAGGTATGGGCAATGGTTTTCCTATTGGTGGAGTTTTGATTGATAAGGCTATTGAAGCAAAAACCGGGGTACTGGGAACTACTTTTGGTGGAAATCACCTGGCTTGTGCCGCCGGAATTTCGGTTCTGGAAATTATTGAAAAGGACAATCTGATAGAAAATGCTGGCAAGCTATTTAAATATGTTGAGGAAAAAGCCTCAGAAATATCTCAAATAAAAAAAGTAAAAGGACGTGGTTTAATGATTGGTCTGGAATTCGATTTTCCCATCGCCCAGTTAAGAAAAGACTTGTTGTATAAACATCAAATTTTTACCGGTGCTGCTGCTAATAAAAATCTACTGCGAATTTTACCACCATTAAACCTTCAAAAACAACACTTTGATACATTTTTTAAAGCTTTAAAGATTGCTTTAGACTAAACGATTTTGAAGTTTTAAAAAAGTATAGGTTTAAATTAATTTCAATAGTAAAAGAAGCATTCTTTAAAAGTCGTCAAGCTGAATTTGATTCAGCTTTTAATAACTTAGTTTTTCAAAGTTTTAAGATTGTTTCAAAAGAAAGAAAATACCATGAAGAATTATACAGAATTATCAGATATACAAGATTTACAAGGCTTAGTTGCCGCAGCCCTGGAGCTTAAAAAAGCTACTTCTGCTTTAGAAATAGGGAAAGGAAAAACCCTGGGGATGTTATTCTTTAATCCTAGTTTGCGTACGCGTTTAAGTACAGAAAAAGCAGGGAAATTACTGGGAATGGATGTTATGGTAATGAATGCCGGGAGCGATAGCTGGAAGCTTGAGTTTGAAGATGGAGCGGTTATGGATACCGATAAAGCAGAACATATTAAAGAAGCTGCCGCAGTATTATCTCAGTATTGCGATATCATTGCAGTAAGGGCGTTTCCAGATTTAAAAGACAGAGAAAAAGACGAAGCTGAGATAGTTTTAAACAGTTTTAAAAAATATGCTTCAGTACCGGTAGTAAATCTGGAAAGTGCTACAGGTCACCCGCTTCAGGCACTTGCCGATGCGATTACTATTTCAGAACTAAACAAAAAAGATAAACCAAAAATTGTACTTAGCTGGGCACCGCACCCAAAGGCTTTGCCCCAGAGTGTACCAAATTCTTTTGCTGAAGTTGTTCAAAAACTGGACGCCGAATTTGTAATCACTAATCCCGAAGGTTATGATCTTAATCCTGCAATCACTAAAAACGTCCCTGTTATCCACAACCAGGAAGAGGCATTAAAAGATGCCGATTTTGTGTATGTGAAAAATTGGAGCAGTTATGATACTTATGGAGAAAAGTTAAATGAAGATCGAAACTGGACTTTTTCTGCCGAAAAATTAAAATTAACCAATAACGCAAGGGTAATGCATTGCCTACCGGTAAGAAGAAACATGGTCATTGCCGATGAGGTGTTGGATTCAGAAAATTCGGTAGTGATTCAACAGGCTGGAAATAGAACCTTTGCTGCACAAGCCGTCTTAAAAAGGATTTTAGAAGAAAAAGTAAAAGATTTAGGGAAAAATGTATAACGCGTACCTGGTTTAAGACGCACTTGATTCTACAATATTAACAAAGTATGAAAAAAAAGGTTCTAAAAGTAGTAAAGATTGGCGGTAAACTTATTGAAAATGAAGCGAAATTCACTGAGTTTCTAAAGGATTTTGTTGCTTTAGAAGGTCTAAAAATCCTTGTGCATGGCGGTGGAAACCTGGCCACTGAGATGGCGGGTAAACTAGGCTATAAAACCCAAATGTTTGAAGGAAGAAGAATTACCGATGCCAATTCTATTAAAGTAATTACTATGGTCTATGGAGGTCTTATCAACAAAGATATTGTTGCTAAATTACAGGGGCTTCAAAATAACGCTATAGGACTTTGCGGAGCAGACGGATTGAGTATTATTTCTGAAAAACGTCCCGTTAAGGAGGTTGATTTTGGATTTGTAGGTGATGTAAAAAAGGTAAACGCTAATTTTATAGACTCCATTTTAGCGCAAAATATCACACCTGTTTTTTCGGCCATTTCCTGTACTGAAGAAGGATTGTTGTTAAATACCAATGGAGATTCTGTTGCCGCTGAGATTACCCAGGCAATGAGTTCAATTTATGAAACCGAACTCTATTTCTGTTTTGAGAAAAAAGGCGTTTTAGCCGACGCGAAAAACGATGATTCTGTAATTGGCGAAATTAATCGCGAAAAATATGAGGAGTTGTTATCGGACAAAGTAATAAGTGATGGCATGTTACCAAAATTGCATAACTGTTTTCAGGCATTAGATCATGGTGTTAAGCAAATATTTTTGGGTGATTTTCAGTTGCTAAAAAAGGAATCTAAATACACTAAAATAAGTAAGTAATGAAGCTTGAAGAACTACAAAAAGAAGCCCTGGGCTTGTTGCAAAACCTTATTGAAACACAATCTTTCTCAAAAGAAGAAGATAAAACCGCTGAATTGCTGGAAGCCTGGTTTAAGGGGAAAGGGATACCTTACACGAGAGATTTAAACAATGTTTGGGCAACCAATAAATATTTCGATTCAGCTAAACCTAACCTGTTACTTAATTCGCATCACGATACGGTAAAACCAAATTCTGCTTATACCAGAGATCCATTTAAGGCTAGCATTGAAGATGGGAAGCTATATGGATTGGGAAGTAATGATGCCGGTGGCTGTCTTGTATCCTTACTTGCAACATTTACCTGGTTTTATGAAGCTAAAGACCTGGATTATAATCTGGTTTTTGCGGGAACAGGGGAGGAAGAAATAAATGGTAAAAATGGTATTGCCAGTTTATTGCCAAAAATGCCGAAAATTGATGTAGCTATTGTTGGGGAGCCTACCTTAATGCAACTGGCCATTGCTGAAAAAGGCCTTGTTGTTTTTGATGCTAAGGTAAAAGGAACTCCATCTCACGCGGCACATCCCAACGATGATAATTCTATTTATAAAACCGCAGATGTTTTAAAATGGTTTGAGGCATTTAAGTTTCCAAAAGCATCTGAAGCATTGGGAGAAGTGAAGCTCACCGTAACCCAAATCAATGCCGGGAGCCAACATAATGTGGTGCCGGGTCACGTAGATTTAGTGATTGATGTTCGGGTAAATGACGCCTATTCTAACGCCGAAATAGAAGGTATTTTGCAAAAGCAGGCTCCGGTAGATGAAATTAAGGCGCGTTCGCTTAGGTTAAATTCATCATCTATTCCTAAAAATCACGAATTGGTAAAAGCTGGGATAGCTTTAGGAATGGAAACTTACGGTTCGCCCACCCTTTCAGACCAGGCTATGTTAAGTTGCCCGTCTTTAAAATTGGGGCCGGGTGATTCTACCAGGTCACATTCAGCCGATGAATTTATTTATGTTAAGGAAATAGAAGAAGGGATTGAAAAGTATATTACGTTACTGGAAAAAGCGTTGAGAATATAAAGACTATAAGTAGACTGATAGAAAAATTTGCGTCAAGCTGAACCTGCCCGTCCGGTCAGGCGGGCTTGTTTCAGCTTCTAATACGTTCCAGGTATGTAACAACTTAGATTCTGAAATAAATTCAGAATGACGTTTATAATTAATTTTAACTTAAAATAAATTCTATGAAACTCTGGGATAAAGGAATATCAATAGATAACAAAATTGAAAAGTTTACGGTGGGAAATGACCGCGAGCTGGACATGCACCTTGTTGAATACGATTTGCTAGCTTCAAAGGCACATGCCAAAATGTTGGGCGAAGTAGGAATTTTAACTTCAGAAGAAGTGGTGGCTATAGAAATAGAATTAGATAAACTTCAACAACAATTTGAAAATGGAACTTTTCAGATTGAAGAAGATTTTGAAGATGTACATTCTAAAATCGAGTTCGAACTTACAAAAGTACTGGGAGATACCGGGAAGAAAATTCATACCGCCCGTTCTAGAAATGATCAGGTTTTGGTAGCTATGCAGTTATACTTTAAAGAAAACCTGTTGGAGATTTCGGCTAAAACAAAGCAATTGATAGATGTTCTTTTAGGCCTTGCAGACACACATCAGGAAAAATTGTTACCCGGCTATACGCATTTGCAAGTGGCCATGCCCTCAAGTTTTGGTTTATGGTTTTCAGCTTATGCCGAGTTGCTTATAGACGATCTTTATTTAATGGAAGCCGGTTTAAAGGTTGTAGATCAAAACCCTTTGGGATCTGCAGCCGGTTATGGTTCTTCTTTTCCAATAGATCGTGATTTTACCACCAAAGAATTGGGCTTTTCAACCTTAAAATATAATGTAGTGGCCGCACAATTGGGACGCGGAAAATGCGAAAGAACGGTAACTGCTAATATTTCATCGGTCGCTAATACCTTAGCTCGTTTTGCGATGGATATTTGCCTGTATATGAGTCAGAATTTCGATTTTATCACTTTTCCAGATGAGCTTACCACAGGCTCCAGTATTATGCCACATAAGAAGAACCCCGATGTTTTTGAACTTATTCGTGGGAAATGTAATAAACTACAGAGTATCGCCAATGAAATGATTTTAATAACAAATAACCTTCCCAGTGGTTACCATAGAGACTACCAGTTAATTAAGGAAAACAGTATGTATGCTGTTGAAAATATTAAAGAGGTGCTGGATATTTTTATTCATTCTATCGCGCTAGTTAAGGTGAAAGATATTGATTTGCAAGATGAAAAATATAAGTACTTATTTACGGTAGATAGTATTAATGACCTGGTGATGCAAGGAAAATCTTTTAGAGAAGCTTACCAGGTAATTGGCGGGGAGGTTCAGGATGGGACCTATAGGGCTGCTGAAGGCAAGAAACATTCACATTTGGGAAGTAAGGATAATTTGGCTTTAGAAGAGATTAAGAAAAAGAAGGACGAGGTATAGGAGGATAAAAAGTTGTATACCTTCCGAATTTTAATGCATAAAAAATAAATATAAAACCCCGATTTTCATCGGGGTTTATTCATCTAAGATTTATAGAGGATTTTCAATTCTCGAAAAAATTAGCTTCACTAAAAAACCCTCCGCAAAACCACACGAAATGCGAAGGGTTCAAAACATAAATGAATGAAGAAAAAAAATCTTAAATGATGGTCATTTGTCCCAGGTTTAGGTTTTCGTTATTGATATTAATATTATCAATTTCACTAATAAGCCCTTCCAGGAAATCACCCACTTTTTCGGTGGTGTAATGGTTATCTTTATTAATGTCTATAGTACAAACATTCAATTTAATACTTAGTTCTACAGCTTTTCTAACGGCTTCAGCTTCTTCAATTAACCCAAAATGTTCCAGTAATAAGGCTGCCGATAAAATAGAAGCCACAGGATTGGCAATTCCTTTACCTGTTGCTTGCGGATAGGAACCGTGAATAGGTTCAAACATTGCATTTTCCTTACCTACAGATGCCGAGGCCAGTAAACCAATACTTCCACCAATTACACTAGCTTCATCTGATAAGATATCTCCAAACATATTTTCGGTTAAAATCACGTCAAACTGAGTTGGATTTAAAATCATTTGCATCGCGGCATTGTCTATAAAAAGAAAATCCAGGCTCACATCGGGATACTTTTCGCCAATTTTAGTTACTGTTTTTCGCCATAGCCTTGAGGTTTCCAATACATTGGCTTTGTCTACAAGCGTTAGTTTCTTAGAGCGTTGTTGAGCAGCTTTAAAAGCCAGGTGTGCCATTCTAGAGATTTCTTCTACTGAATAGGAACAAACATCTGTAGCGCTTTGCCCATCTTCGGCAGTAAATTTATCGCCAAAGTAGATGCCACCGGTAAGCTCCCGGTAAATAACCATATTGGCACCGGCAATACGATCGGCTTTTAATGGAGATTGTTCAACTAGTTTATCGTAGGCCTTAACCGGTCTAATATTGGCATAAAGCCCCAGTCCTTTTCTTAGTTTTAGTAGCCCTTGCTCCGGTCTTACCTTTGCATCGGGGTTATTGTCGTATTTTGGATGGCCAATAGCCCCAAATAACACAGCATCAGATTTCTTACACAAATCAAGGGTAGCTTCAGGCAACGGGTTATCCAGCAAATCTATTGCTGTTGCACCTACCAAGGCATCTTCAAATTCAAATTGGTGATCAAAACGATCTGCTACAGCTTTTAAAACTTTAACCGATTGCTGTGTGATTTCGGGACCTATACCGTCTCCGGGTAAAACTGCTATTTTTAATTTCATTTTTTTTGTAATATGTGTGGTTATTTTTAATATTTTCAGAAAGCTTTTGATTGCGTTATCCTGAATTTATTTTCAGGATCTAAGTTCTTTTTTTGGTTGTTTTATCACGTTAGGAGCTGAAATAAGTTCAGCTTGACGAAAACAATTCCAACTTACAAGGATTTAGTCGTTTGTAATTTTTGCGCTTTCTTATTTTCAAATTCTTTTATGGCGTCTAATTTGCTTACCAGAAAATCTATATCATCAAACCCATTGATTAAACAGGTTTTTTTATAGGTATCAATGTCAAAGCTTTCAGATATATTTTTCTTAGGAATTTCAATTTTCTGCGCTTCCAGGTCTACCTTAATTTCTACTGAAGGGTCTTTGGTTATTTCAGTAAAAAGAATTTCTAAAAATTCAGGGCTTACCTGTACCGGAAGCAGGCCATTATTCAAGGCATTTCCTTTAAAAATATCGGCAAAATAACTGGAAACAACTACTTTAAATCCGTATGCTTTTATGGCCCAGGCGGCATGCTCACGGCTGGATCCACAACCAAAATTATCTCCCGCAACCAGGATGGCACCTTTATATTCTGGTTTGTTTAAAGCAAACTCAGGATTGGGCTCATCGTTTTTATCAAAACGCCAGTCACGAAACAGGTTTTTTCCAAAACCAGATTTATCGGTGGCTTTAAGAAACCTGGCAGGGATTATCTGGTCGGTATCTACGTTTTCTATTTCTAAAGGAACCGCCGTATCGGTTAATGTGATAAACTTTTCCATTTAATTAATTTAAATTTTTTGTGAAGTCGGTTAATTTTCCTGAAACTGCGGTTGCAGCGGCTGTCAACGGACTTGCTAATATAGTTCTGGAACCCTGTCCCTGTCTTCCTTCAAAATTTCTATTACTGGTAGAGACACAGTATTCTCCGGCCGGTATTTTATCATCGTTCATGGCCAGGCAGGCTGAACACCCCGGTTGTCTTAAGGTGAAACCGGCGTTTTCAAATACTTCGCGTAGGCCTTCAGCTTCAATTTGAGCCGCCACCTGGCGGGAACCGGGTACAATTAATGCGTTTACATTTTCGGCTTTTTGCTTGCCTTTTATATAGGCTGCTGCTGCTCTAAAATCTTCAATCCTTGAATTGGTACAACTTCCAATAAAAATCCAGTTAATAGGTTTTTCAAGTAAAGTTTCTCCAGGTTTAAAGCCCATATAAGCCAGGGCTTTGGCATCGCTTTTACCACCTTCCATTGGGATAGATCCGGTAATTTTAATACCCATCCCCGGATTTGTTCCGTAGGTGATCATGGGTTCAATATCTTCGGCATCAAAAGAATATTCCTGGTCAAACGCTGCATCTTCGTCGGTTTTCAGTGTCTCCCAATAAGCTTTCATAGCTTCAAACTCTTGACCTTTTGGGGCGAATTCTTTATCTTTTACATACTCAAAAGTAGTTTCATCAGGAGCAATAAGACCACCACGAGCGCCCATTTCAATGCTCATGTTGCAAACCGTCATACGGCCTTCCATAGACATTTCTTCAAAAACATTCCCGGCATACTCACAAAAATAGCCGGTGCCAGAATTTGTACCTAGTTTGCTAATTATATAGAGGATCACATCTTTTGGTAAAACCCCTTTTTTCAGTTTACCGTTTACATTTACCCTAAGTTTTTTAGGTTTTTCTACCAATAAACACTGGCTGGCAAAAACCTGTGATACCTGGCTGGTTCCAATTCCAAAAGCTATGGTGCCAAAAGCACCGTGGGTAGAGGTATGGCTATCTCCACAAACCATGGTCATACCGGGTTGGGTAATTCCAAGTTCAGGGGCCATAACATGAACAATACCATTATAGGGATGCCCAAGACCGTATAACGTAATATTATTATCCTCGCAATTTTGGGTTAATTCTTTTAATTGCTTTCTGGATAATAAATCTTTAACTGGTAAATGCTGGTTTTCAGTTGGGGTATTATGATCGGCCGTAGCGACAATTTGGTTCGGTCTAAAAACCGAAATATCCCGCTCTTTAAGTTCGTTAAAAGCTTGTGGGCTTGTAACTTCGTGAATTAGGTGCTTATCGATATATAAAATATCCGGCCCATCGGGTATAGATTCTACCACATGGGAATCCCAAATTTTATCGAATAAAGTTTTTTTCATTTGTTTTTTATAAATTCAATTCCCTATAAGAAATGCGTAAGAGTTTTATGTTTTACTTAATATCCCGAGGCTTGCCTCTGGAAGTAGCATACTGCTATTCTGAAGTTCTAAAACTGTTTTATTAGGCTATTGCCCTTATTTTTCTTTTTGAAATTTCCATGATTTCGTGAATATCATTATCCTCTACACATCTTCTGGCATCGGCAAAATTCAGGAATTCGGTGTAAACTTCATCTAATTGAAGTTTGGTTAACTCGTAGCCCATTTTTTTCGCCTTGTAAGCTAAAGCTGCTCGTCCACTTCTTGCGGTTAAAACGATAGCCGACTCGGTTACCCCAACTTCTGCAGGATCAATAATTTCGTAAGTCTCACGATTTTTAATCACACCGTCCTGATGTATTCCCGAACTGTGGGCAAATGCATTGGCACCCACAATAGCTTTGTTAGGCTGAACCATCATTCCCATTTCCTGTGAAACCATACAACTGGTATCAAAAAGGAATTTTGGATCTATTAAGGTATTTAAATTCAAAGTTGGGTGTTGCCTTAAGATCATGACGACCTCTTCTAAAGCTGTATTACCTGCACGCTCACCAATACCATTAATGGTACATTCTATTTGGCGGGCACCATTCATAACCCCTGCAATTGCATTAGCTGTGGCAAGACCTAAATCGTTATGACAATGACATGAAATAATGACTTTATCAATATCCTTTACATTGTCTTTTAGATATTTTATTTTTCTTCCATACTCTTCTGGAAGGCAGTAGCCTGTGGTGTCGGGAATATTTAATACAGTGGCACCGGCTTTAATCATTTCTGTACAAACGCGAGCAAGAAATTCGTTATCTGTTCTTCCGGCATCTTCGGCATAAAACTCTACATCGTCTACAAAGTTTTTAGCGTGCTTTACGGCAGCTGCACCACGAGTAATAATTTCTTCTCTTGTAGAGTTGAATTTAAACTTAATATGTGAATCTGATGTGCCAATTCCAGTATGTATACGTGGTCTTTTAGCATGTTTTAAAGCTTCTGCAGCAACTTCTATATCTTTTTTTACAGCACGGGTGAGCCCACAAACGGAGGCATTCTTTGCCAGTTTAGAGATTTCATTAACAGATTGAAAATCGCCGGGACTGGAAACAGGGAAACCTGCCTCAATCACATCTACTCCCAGCTCATCGAGACGTGCGGCAATTTTTAGCTTTTGGGCTGTGTTTAATTTACAACCTGGAACCTGCTCTCCGTCTCGTAACGTCGTGTCAAAAATTTCTACCTTTTCTGTGCTCATAAGAGATTTATTTTACTTTATCTTTAACTAAAGTATTGCTTAACTAAACACTCCAGGCTTTAGCCCATAAGGGTATTACGATAATTAACTTAAAAAATAGAATGTAATAACACTGATAATCAGTGTTTTATAAACGATTTTGTTACAATGACTAATGATTTAACCGATAACTTATTTTCTTTAATTAAGTCGCTTTCACCGTCGGAAAAGCGACAGTTTTCGTTGTATGTTGGAAGAATTGGGGTGAATACCGATAGTAAATTTTTGAATTTATTTAAGGTGATGACCAAATTGAAGAAATATAACGAGAAAGAGATTCTTCTAAAAACTAAGATTAGTAAGCAACAACTCTCAAATGTAAAAGCTCATTTATATAAGCAAATACTTATTAGTTTAAGATTGAACCCGGCTCACCAAAGTATTCCGGTTCAAATTAGGGAGCAGTTTGATTTTGCCTATATCTTATATAGAAAAGGGCTTTATAAGCAAAGCCTGAAGTTATTGGATAAAATAAAAACCCAGGCACTGGAGTATGAAGAAAAAAACCTGGCCTATGAAATCCTGGAGTTAGAGAAAATTATCGAATCCCAATATATTACTCGAAGTATAGAAAACAGGGCGGAAAGCTTAATTCAACAAACCGAGAGTTTGAGTGAGCTTAATTTAATATCCAGTAAGCTTTCTAATTTATCTTTACAGTTATATGCCATTTTCTTAAAGATGGGGTATGCCAGAACCCAGGAAGAAGCAGATAGTATTAGGAACTACTTTTACCAGAATCTTCCCGAGTACAAAATAAAGAACATAGGTTTTAGGGAGAAATTATGGCTTTATAAAGCCCACTTATGGTTTAGTTTTATTACGCAAGATTTCCTGGCTTGCTATCGCTATTCTATGAAATGGATAGATCTTTTTAACGACCAGAAGCACCTGGTGCCCATTCATCCCGTTTCTTATTTAAAAGGAAACCATTATTTATTGGAGTCTTTGTTTTATTTAAATCATAACAATTTATTCGAAAAGACGCTAAAAAATCTTGAAGGTATGCTGAAAGATGCCAAGATTCCAGACGATGATAATATTAAAGCTTTGGCCTTTCTTTATCTATATTCCAATAAATTGAATTTGCGGTTTATGAAGGGAGCTTTTGCCAATGGCGATAAGTTGGTAGAAAAAATTCAGAAACGTATAAAAAAATATAGAGACCGCATAGATGAGCATCACATCATGGTTTTTTACTACAAGATAGCCTGTCTTTATTTTGGGGATGGTGACAATAAAAAATGTATAGAATTTCTAAATAAAATTATTAATAATAAATCTTTGGAAATGCGGGAAGACTTAATGTGCTTTGCCCGTATTTTAAGCCTGGTAGCTCATTATGAAGCAGGCCTGGATTATCATTTAGATAGGTTGGTGAAATCTACTTATAAATTTTTGATTAAAATGAACGATTTGCACGAGGTTCAAAAACAAATGATAATTTTCCTAAGAAATTTACCTGAAATCTCTCCTCTGGAAATAAAAGATGAATTTAGAAAATTGCACGCTAAGCTAAAGGAGTATGAAAATCACCCTTATGAGCGTAGGGCATTTCTTTACCTGGATATCATTTCGTGGTTGGAAAGTAAAATACAAAATCGCCCCGTAGCTGATGTAATCGCTGAAAAAGTAGCTTTGGTAGGTAGGTAATTATTTTGGAGACAACAAAGCCTGAAAATAGGTTGAAAAAATTTTAAGAAGCAATTTTGATTTCAGTTTAGCTTATACAATTATTCCAAAGCACTTCCCGGGGTGGAGGAGCTATTATATGAACCTCTTCTTTTTTTACCGGATGGATAAACTTTAATTCCCTGGCGTGTAGATGAATACTTGCGTCTTTATTGCTTCGGTTAAAACCGTATTTTAAATCACCTTTAATAGGACTGCCAATAGCCGAAAGCTGGCTCCTAATTTGATGATGTCTCCCGGTATGTAAATCTATTTCGAGTAGGAAGTAATTATCAAGTTTCTTTACTATTCTGTATTCCAAAATAGCTTTTTTACTATCGGGTACTTCTTTAATGTGAGCGTAAGATTTGTTCTGTTTTTGGTTTCGCTTTAAAAAATGGACTAAAGTATCTGATTTTTTGGGAGGAGCATTTTTTACAATGGCCCAGTATGTTTTTTGCGCTTCTTTCTTTTGAAAAAGTTTATTGAGCCGGGGTAGGGCCTTCGAGGTTTTCGAAAATAGAACAATTCCGCTAGTTGGCCTGTCAAGCCTATGTACTACACCCAAATATACATTTCCGGGTTTATTGTATTTTTCCTTTAAATACAATTTTACCACTTCGCTAAGCGGTTTGTCCCCGGTTTTATCGCCTTGTACAATATCACCGGGGCGTTTATTTACCACAATAATATGGTTGTCTTCAAAAAGGACCTGTAGGTTGTTTTTATTCGAAATTGTTTTTTCCAAACTAATTATGTTATAAGAGCTTTGAGTTTCAACCGGGTATTGCTACTTAAATTAATATTGCTCATCACCAGATGGAAAACTTTTGCTTTTTACATCGTCGCGATAGCCTTCAAAAGCTTTCGTCATTTCTGAATGTAAATCGGCATACCTTCTTAAAAATCTTGGATTGAATTCGTGGGTCATTCCCAGCATGTCGTGTATTACCAATACCTGGCCATCTACACCATTTCCGGCACCAATACCAATTACAGGAATGTTTATACTTTCTGCTACTTCTTTTGCCAGTTTTGCCGGTACTTTTTCTAAAACGATGGCAAAACAGCCAAGCCGTTCCAGTAATAGTGCATCAGATTTTAATTTTTCGGCTTCAGCTTCTTCTTTTGCTCTTACCGTATAAGTGCCAAACTTATAGATAGATTGGGGGGTTAAGCCTAAATGTCCCATTACCGGTATCCCGGCGTGTAGAATACGTTTTAGCGATTCTTTAATCTCTTTTCCTCCTTCAAGTTTAACGGCGTGACCACCGCTTTCTTTCATAATTCTAATCGCCGATCTTAAGGCTTCTTTTGGGTCGCTTTGGTAACTTCCAAAGGGAAGGTCTACTACAACAAGTGCTCTATTTATAGCTCTTACCACACTGGTTGCGTGATAGATCATTTGGTCTAAAGTAATAGGAAGTGTAGTTTCGTGTCCCGCCATTACATTACTGGCAGAATCGCCCACAAGAATTACATCTATTCCGGCACCATCTACAATTTTCGCCATCGAGTAATCATATGCGGTAAGCATAGCGATTTTTTCGCCATTCTTTTTCATATCTACCAAAGACTTGGTGGTAACTCTTTTGTATTCTTTCTTAGCTACAGACATATTTTCAATTTTGGAAGGTAAAAGTACAAAATCGAGCGGTTTTATGTCACTAAGCTGCTTTTATTGTTTTTTAAATTCAGTGTAAAGTGTTTCCAGTAATTCACCATCGTCTCCGTGATATTGCCAAAACATAATACCACCAAGATTGTGCTCTTTTATAAAATTTACTTTTTGTCTTATAGATTCGGGATCATCATAGGTGATAAAAGTGCCGGTATCTTTGCGCCATAAATAGGGTGCCCGGGCCGATTTGTCCCAAAAACGACTGTATGTGCCATCTTTTAAACTATCTTTTATTTCGCGATAATTTATGCTGAAAGATTTTCCGAAAGCTCTTTGATGCAGGCCTGCGTTTTTATTCTCTGTTTCGTGCCAACCCCTGCCGTAAAAGGCAACTCCAATAACAAGCTTTTCTGAAGGAACACCGGTTGCCAAATGTTCTTTTACAGCGGTATTTGTACTTCTTTTATATGTTTCAGGATCGGTTTCTGAATCGTATAAGTTGGTATGGTGCGAGGTAGAATTGTTCCAACCACCCCGATAATCATAGCTCATTATATTTATAAAATCTAAATGAGGATGAATTTTACCTAATTCAACATGTTTTAAATACTCCTTGTTTGCAGCGGTTGCGATGGTCAACAAGTAATTTTTGGAATTAACTTTTCCTAGCGAATCCAGTTTTTTTCTAAACAATTTAAGTATAGTAGTAAAGTTCTGTTTATCTTCCGGCGAATGTAGATTTCCGGCTCCTGGTTGTCCCGGGTATTCCCAGTCTAAATCTATGCCGTCTATATTATGTTTTTTTAGAAAAGAAATTCCACTATTTGCAAAACGCTCACGATTAATTTTATTAGCAACAGCCTTAGAAAAGCCACCAGACCAAGCCCAGCCACCTACGGATATCAAGATTTTTAAATCGGGATTGTCTTGTTTTAAACCATTAATTTTTTTTAAACGTTCATTGTCTTTAGGACTACCTTCTACAATTTTCCCTTTTTCAATATTAGCAAAGGCATAATTAACATGTGTAAGTTTTTTTGCCGTAATCTCATTAAATTTATCATCAACATTTCCGGCTACAATATAACCTACAACTTTTTCCTGTGCTTTTACAGTCCAGGTATTTAAAACAAAACCTAAAAATAATAGGAGGGAGGGCACCAATGCTTTTTTCATAATATAAAGGATTAGCTTGAGTGTATTAAAATATTAAATTAGCTATTCTATAAAAATAGGCCAATGAATAAGTTTTTCCTAATTAGTTTTCTATTTCTCTGTCAATTAGGCTATAGTCAAAGTTCAGAAAAAGAAAATCTTCAAAATTTAATCGAAAACTTTTTTAGTGCTTTTCACGCAAAGGACTCTATTGCTTTAAAGAATTTTGCGCACCCTGAGATAAAAATGCATTCAGTTGCTATAGATGTTAACGGAAAAACAATGCTCTCTACTGAAGATTATACTGATTTTTTGAAGGCTATTGCCTCAATTCCAGAAACCACTAAGTTTAGAGAAAAACTACATGGATTTAAAATTCATATAAATGGAGTGATCGCAAACGTAAGTACGCCATATTCATTTTATGTAAATGGGGAATTAAGTCATTGTGGCGTAAATACTTTTCAGCTAATGAAATTTAAAGGCCAGTGGAAAATAATTTATCTGGTAGATACACGCAGCAAATTAGGCTGTGAATAGAGGATATACTCGATAATCGAGATTTTCATACCTCGTGGACTTACCATGAAATAATTTACTCTATATCTTTAACTAACCTAAAACCTAAATGCTCTAAACCAGATTCGGGGGTAGAGCTCATTCTGGCCGCGTTTCTGTAGCCGGTGCAATAAGATTCACTGCACAGAAAAGAGCCGCCGCGAATTACTTTTTGCTGTTCAGCATTATAATATTCTTTAAAGTAGCCATCGGTGCGCTGTTCCAGTTTTGAATAGGCATTTGGATAATAGGTATCCAATACCCACTCCCAGGTATTTCCTGCCATTTCATAAAGTCCAAAGTCATTTGGAGGAAAACTTTTTACCGGAGCTGTTTTCTCGAAATTGTCCTGAACTTCATTGGTAACCGGAAAATTACCCTGATGGAAGTTAACAAATTGGGTAGCCTTTTTAAAGTCATTTCCCCAATGATAAATTTCATCCTCTTTTCCACCTCGCGCTAAATATTCAAACTCGGCTTCGGTTGGCAATCTTTTTCCGGCCCATTTTGCATAGGCCATGGCGTCATACCAGGAAACCTGTACTACGGGATGGTCATCCTTTCCCTCAATAGAACTGCCTGGTCCATAAGGATTTTCCCAGTTAGCCCCTTCTTTAAATTTCCACCAGGCTTGTGGGTTGTTTTCATTAAAAATAAGGGCTCCGGGAGGGAAAGTTTGCCCTTGCACTTCAAAACTGCGTTGAGCCGTGGTAACATAACCGGTACTGTTTATGAATTCCCTAAATTGGGCATTTGTTACTTCGGTTTCGTCTACCAGTAGTGTTGCTATTTTTTCTATATGTTGTGGAAATTCGTCTGGCCGGGCCTGGTCTGAATTTCCGCCCATCAAATATTCCCCACCTTCAATTCTAAGCATACCTGAGGTTGATACTGAATCTCGCTCTTTAATCTCAGCAATTTCCTCCATATACGCCTCATGATAAGATTTTTCAGTTTCCTCAAGATCTGCCGTGAGAGTTTCAGGTTTTTTATCTTCCTGGTTTTTACAGCTAAAAAACAAACCAATTAAAAAGACCAGGATCATTGGGTTAAAAGAGAATCGCATACTTAGAATTTTGGTTAAAGATAAAGAAGTAATTTAAACGCATAAAAATACCCGACCCGAAAATTTTATAGAATAAATTGCAAATCTATTTTTAGGCTAGTAATGTTTTGATTTTCTTATGCTTGGAGTAGAGAAGATTAGGAATTACCGGAGAGGTGAGTTTAAGTCTGCTTATTTGCCAACATTTATTGGCACCGCTAACGGCTGTAATACCCCGAGCTAGTTTACTTCTTTTACAAAATCTTTGGGAGAAGAAATATAACCACAACACCATTATTCATAGCGTGCATGGCAATTGGCCAAATAAGGCTATTGTTTTCAATTTTTATTTTTCCAAAAAAGTAACCAGCAATAATTCTTGGAAAAATTAAGAGAAATAAAATGAGATCAAATTGCCAACCTTCAACATAATTCCAGATGTGAACCAAACCAAAAAGAGCCGCGGTAAGCAGCCATACAACTCTATAATATCGGTATAGAAGAATACGGAATATTCTAATGATTCGTGAAGGTTTAAGAGATTGCAAGAAAAGAAAGATGATAATAGCCGCTAAAATTACCAGTCCATATTTTAGCAAAGAATCAGCCTCCTGGGGTATAAAACCTAAGCCGAAAAAGGCAAGCAAAGCACAACAGAAAATATGTATTTCGGTAAAAGAGGGTTTAATAAGCGTTCTAAACATACTTTCTTCCAACACCGGGGCAATAATCACTGCCATAATAACAAAAGCCAGGGGACTTTCGTTCATTAAATTAAATAACTCGGTTTGCTGATATTTTTCCAGGTCTAAGTCGGGTAAAAAAGTATTTAAGAACCCCATTAAAAAGAAAAACAGAAAATAGGATCCTATCATCAACCAATAATTGCGAAACAGGTTACCGACTTTAGGTGGTATTTTAGGAAACTGCAAGATTTTTATTTTAAATATTACTGCAATTTAAAACTGTAAACAGGCTAACAATCGCTTAAATTCACTTTAACTGCGAGGCCGCCTTCTGAAGTTTCTTTATATTTCGAATTCATATCTTTGGCGGTATCCCACATAGTCTCAATCACTTTATCCAGAGGTACTTTTGCTTTTGTTGCATCGCTTTCCAGGGCTATTTCTGCCGCATTAATGGCTTTTATGGCGCCCATGGCATTTCTTTCAATACAGGGCACCTGTACTAAACCGGCTATAGGGTCGCAGGTTAGGCCCAGATGGTGTTCCATAGCAATTTCGGCAGCCATAAGTACTTGTTCCGGGGTTCCTCCCAGTAGTTCTGTTAATCCACCGGCCGCCATCGCCGATGATACACCTATCTCTGCCTGGCAACCGCCCATAGCGGCAGAAATAGTGGCTCCTTTTTTAAACAGACTGCCAATCTCACCTGCTACCAGCATAAAACGCTTCATATCTTCAAAAGTAGCTTTGTGGTTTTCTATCACCATATAATACATCATCACTGCAGGAACAGTACCTGCGCTACCATTGGTGGGTGCGGTAACCACACGTCCCAAAGACGCGTTTACTTCGTTAACGCTTATGGCAAAGCAGCTAACCCATTTAAGAATTTGCCTAAACTTTACTTCGGTCCTTCTAATCGCGGTAATCCAATCTTCAGGAGAATCATATTTTTCTTCGTCAATAAGACGTTGGTGCATTTCAAAAGAGCGGCGTTTTACGTTAAGGCCGCCGGGTAGTGTACCTTCGGTATGGCAACCAATGTACATAGATTCTAGCATTACATCCCAAATTTGCTTTAAACCGGCGTTTATTTCTTCTTCGCTTCTAAGGGATTTTTCATTTTCAAGAACAATATCAGAAATAGGCTTGTTTTCAGATTTACAATAGGCCAGTAGTTCGGTAGCTTTTTCAATAGAAAATGGAAACTCCATAAAGCTTTTCATTTTCTTACTGGCGTTTTTACGTTCTTTCTTTACCACGAAACCGCCACCAATAGAATAAAAAGATGAGGATGTTTTTTTACCGCTTTTAAGTTCTGCACGGAATGTCATTCCATTAGGATGAAATTCAAGGAATTTCTTATTGAATTTTATATCGTTAGTGATACTAAAATCAATGCTCTTTTCACCATTAAGTAGAAGTTTCTTTGATTCTTTGATGTTTTGGATTTCAGAATCAATAATAGAAATGTCCATAGTTACAGGATCATGTCCGCAAAGCCCTAAAATAGTAGCAATATCGGTAGCGTGACCCACTCCGGTAAGCGAAAGAGAGCCATAAAGATCTATGTGAATATGTTTAACTTCTTCAAAAGTTCTTTTTTTCTTTAACTCTGCAATCCATCTTTGGGCAGCTCGCCAGGGACCTAAGGTATGTGAACTGGAGGGACCTACACCAACCTTCAACATATCAAAAACGCTAATACATTCAATTTTCCGCATTATAAATCTCCTATTTTACCGCAAAAGTAAGGATTTGCTAACATGAAAGAGAATGTTTTATTGAAATATTAAAACGATTTCGTGAATAGTAAATCACATTAAAAATTAAAAACTGCTAACATCTTTATGCTGAGCAAATATTTCAAATTCAATAGTATTCTTAACGTGTTTTAGTTGATAAACAAATACTCTTACAACTGCCCCGAATTAAAAAATATTCCATTTAATGCCTCCTTAACTTGCCAGGATGTAATTTATTACAAGGGAACCTGACGTGTGTTGACTTACTTTTTATTACAAGGAAAAGCGCATATTTGACAAGTGCCTGATTGAAAAAATGACAACCTGTCATAAGTTTTTCGCTGGCATAAAGATTGACTTTAAGACTTCGAAGAATTGAAATCAATAATATAAAATTCAACGTATAAAGTTATGAGTAAAATAATTGGAATTGATTTAGGTACTACCAACTCGTGCGTTTCCGTAATGGAAGGAAATGAACCAACGGTAATACCTAATGCTGAAGGAAAAAGAACTACCCCTTCTGTAATTGCTTTTGTAGAAGGTGGCGAAATAAAAGTTGGTGACCCGGCCAAGCGTCAGGCAGTTACTAACCCAACCAAAACCATTTCTTCTATTAAGCGTTTTATGGGGAATAAATACTCTGAGTCTTCTAAAGAAGCCGGTAGGGTACCTTATAAAGTAGTAAAAGGTGATAACGATACACCTCGTGTAGAAATAGATGGTAGAAAATATACTCCACAAGAACTTTCTGCAATGGTACTTCAGAAAATGAAGAAAACAGCAGAAGATTACCTTGGGCAGGAAGTAAATGAAGCAGTAATTACCGTACCGGCATATTTTAACGATTCTCAGCGCCAGGCTACAAAAGAAGCCGGGGAGATTGCAGGTTTAAAAGTAAGCCGAATTATAAACGAGCCTACTGCAGCTGCGCTTGCATACGGTTTAGATAAGAAATCCCAGGATCAAAAAATTGCAGTTTATGACCTTGGTGGAGGTACTTTTGATATCTCTATCCTTGAATTAGGCGATGGTGTATTTGAAGTATTATCTACAAATGGTGATACGCACCTTGGTGGTGATGATTTTGATGAGGTGTTAATAGACTATCTTGCAGATACTTTCCAAAAGGCTGAAGATATAGATCTTAGAAAAGACCCAATGGCACTTCAGCGTTTAAAAGAAGCTGCAGAAAAAGCTAAAATCGAGTTGTCTTCTTCAAGTCAAACTGAAATTAACTTACCTTATGTAACTGCAACTTCAAGTGGCCCAAAGCACCTTGTAGAAACAATTACCCGTTCTAAGTTTGAGCAATTGGCTGCAGAGTTGGTGACTCGTTCTATGGAGCCTGTTAAAAAATCACTTAGTGATGCCGGGCTTTCAAAAAGCGATATCGACGAGGTAATTCTTGTTGGTGGTTCTACCCGTATTCCTAAAATTCAGGAAGAAGTAGAAGCATTCTTTGGTAAAAAACCTTCTAAAGGAGTAAACCCAGATGAGGTTGTTGCTATTGGTGCAGCTATCCAGGGTGGTGTACTTACCGGAGATGTAAAAGATGTATTGCTACTTGACGTTACACCACTTTCTTTAGGTATTGAAACTATGGGAGGAGTGAACACAAAACTTATTGAAGCCAATACTACCATTCCTACCAAGAAATCGCAAACATTCTCTACCGCGGCCGACAATCAGCCATCAGTAGAAATTCATGTATTGCAAGGGGAGCGTCCAATGGCGGCCGATAACAAGACTATTGGTAGATTCCACTTAGACGGAATTCCACCAGCGCCAAGAGGAACACCTCAAATTGAAGTAACTTTTGATATTGATGCCAATGGTATCATTAAAGTAAGTGCTACCGATAAAGCAACCGGAAAATCTCAGGATATTCGTATTGAAGCATCTTCAGGGTTAACCGAGGAAGAAATCGAGAAAATGAAGAAGGAAGCTGAAGCAAATGCTGATGCCGATAAGAAAGCCAAAGAAAAAGTAGATAAGCTTAACGAAGCTGATGCTATGATTTTCCAAACTGAAAAGCAGTTAAAAGAATTTGGCGATAAGATTTCTGAAGATAAGAAAAAGCCGGTAGAAGAAGCTTTAGAAGAATTGAAGAAAGCTTACGAAACTAAAGAGTTGGATCAAATTACTCCTGCTTTAGACAAATTGAACGAAGCCTGGAAAACTGCTTCCGAAGAAATGTATAAAGCACAAGCTGAAGCCCAGGGAGGCCAGGCAGGACCACAACAAGGTGCTACCGGAGCCGAAGGCGGCCAGCAAGCCGAAGGAAACTCTAAAAGCGGAGACGACGTAGAAGACGTAGATTTTGAAGAAGTGAAGTAAGCAGAGAGCCATTTTTACAAGCGCAAAGCGCTTGTAAAAATGTGCGAATCGCTTATCCCGAACTTGTTTCGGGATCTCGAAAAATTCAATTTTCGTTTGGAGTTTTTGAAAAATGTGCGAATCGCTTGAAGCTGTCAGAAAAGGTTTTAAAACCGTCATCTTGAATTTATTTCAAGATCTAACGTATTGGTAATTAAAAACATGTTAGAAGCTGAAACAAGTTCAGCTTGACGAGAATAGACTTTTCAGACAGCCTCCTCGAAAATTTCAATTTTAGTTTGGAATTTTTGAAAAGTGTGCGAATCGCTTACCCCGAACTTGTTTCGGGATCTTTAAAAATCGAGCTTAAATAATAATACCAAAAAGCGTAATCATTAAATTGATTGCGCTTTTTTTATTTTTAAACGCAACTTTTTAGGGATTTTGTATCTATTAAGAAATCGATTATTATGAAAATATCAATATTGTTTTTTACACTCGTTCTTTTTGTTTCCTGTAGTACTGACGACACTATTTCTACCAAAGGCTTTGAGCCAATTTCAGAGGAATATCCTTTTCATGACCTGGATCCCGGTATAGAAAACAATTATTGGGAGCTTGTATATGCTTTGGTAAACGGCCCGAATGATTTTAACGAAAAAATTATAAGTCAAAACGGAGTGCTATGTGCCAGTGAAGAAGACGATATGTGCAAGGAGGAGTTTAACAATTTAAAACCGGAATACGGTTTTGCTCCCAGTTGCTTACCGGGATTATGTTTTTATTATTTAAAATATCAAGCCGATAATGAAAACAACCTGGTTGCTTCTACAGACGATTTACTGCAATTTTTAGGTGCTATAAATACAAAGGAAGAGGCTTTGCTTTGGATTCGTGCAAACGATTATTATTATAGAATTAATGATATTGATGGCGGTGCTATAAAAGCTACAAATTCCGGTTTTGAACTTATAGTATTAAAAACTGTTAGTTATTGCACGCCAATTCAAACCAATAGGTATCACCTTAAGCTTACAGCTAATGGTGATATTGAAGTATTAAAAGAAAAAGTGTTTTCGGTTGATAAAAATTCCTGTGTTTAATTGGCACCGCCAAAGGATTTAATACCCCGGGGCTTGCCTCGAAATTAAAAAATTGTTTCCAACGAATGCCTCGTGGGCTTGCCAAGAGGTAGTTTACTTAAGGTGAACTTAGTGTGCAAGAATCATTTGATTAAAAAACTAAGTCAAAAAATTATAATATAAATACACAAAGTTAAAGGCCACTAAAAGCGCAAAACAAACTAAGCTGAAAATTTTATAATTTTTTCCCGGCCTATGTTTTTCCGGCATTTGTTCTCCGCTTACCAGTTTGTAATTAAACCAGGCCAGAAAGGGAGCTGAAAGAAATGAAAGTCCGGCAGCAAAATCTACCAAAATGGTAAATGATCCTGAAAGAAAATACAAAATTGAAAGTGAAAGAATAGGGATAATAAAGATAGAAACACGGTATACCTGCCATTTGCCTTTTTTATCTTCAGGTTTATCTTTTTCAGGATCTTTTAATTCTGAAATCACTCTTGGATAGGCATCAGTAACTGTTATAACCGTACTTAACATGGTAATAAAAGCAGCTGCCGATATTAAAGGTTTGCTCCATTCGCCAAGGGTCTTTCCGTATAAATCCACCAACTGACTTGAAAATTCTACACTGTTGCTGGAGAATGAAGTACCGCTGCCAAACATTACTAAAACTCCCAGTAAAAAGAAAAGTAAACCAATAAATGCGGCCGAAAGATATCCCAGGTTAAAATCGGCAAAAGCTCCTTTAACCGAAATTTTGTTTTTGTTCTGGCTGGCTTTTTCGCGAGTCCATATAGAATGCCACACCGAAGCATCAAGAGGAATAGGCATCCAGCCCATAAAAGCGATTATAAACCCCAGGCTTGCTGTTGTCCAAAGCGAAGGTGGCTGTGTGCTTATTGCATTATTTATAGTTTCGGGGCTAAAGGCCAGGATAACGGCAGCCAGGGTTGCAAGGGTTAATACCGTAACGATAATTTTCATGCTTTTATCGAGGCCGGGATATTTTCCTATTAAAAGCAGAGTAATACAGGCAATAAGAATAATTGCGCTCCATAGAAATGGCGGCCAACCAAAATTAAATAAACGCTCGGCTAAACCGGCAGTGACAATGGTTACTGCAGCTTGTATAATGAACATACTTCCTATGGTGATTAGGATATAAATCCAATAAGGGAATTTTCCGAGTTTTTTGTAGCCGGTAATTAAATGGTTTCCGGTACCTGCGGCAAAACGAGAACCAAATTCCAGAAATGGATATTTTGAAACACAGGCTATAATTAAAACCCAAATTAAGATAAAACCGTAATCGGCACCGGCCCTTGTGGCCTGCACTAAATGTGAGACACCAATTGCAGCCCCGGCTAACAAAAAGCCCGGTCCTATACTTTTTAGGATAGATTTTTTAGAATTAATTTTTTGTTTCATTTAAAAGCTTTGAATGTATAGCCGAAAAGTCAATTTAAGCAAATTCCGTTATAAGTTCAGTATTAAATTCGTGACCACCTTTGTAGGTTTTTATTTTAAAATTTTGTGGAAAAAGATCTTTTAATCGCTCTTTTTCCACTTTAATAATTCCGTTTTTCAAGTATTCATCTTCGGTTCCATAAATAAAACTGAAGTTAGTGTTTTTTAAAAACTGAAAGCTTTCTCTTGTTAATTCGGCTGGAACTTTTCCTGAATGCATAATCAGTTCTTCGCAATTAATTTCACGGGAGGCTATCCAACGAGTTACCACCGAAACTCCTTGAGAATACCCCAAAATAATAAGCCTTGGTGCATTTTTAAGATTTTCGGCTGTATAAACCCCATCTAAATAATTTAGTACATTTTCTATTTCGGCCTCGGTTCTTTCTTTGGTAAGCCAGGAGGCACCTACGTGTTTATATTGGTTGTTGAGATAATATTTGGATTGTGCCTGTGGGGCGATCACATAATTTTCTTCAGTATTTAAATGATAAAAATGCCGAAGAAAATAGCGACTCAAATAACCAATTCCGTGGCAAACCAGCCATACCGTTTTTGTTTTTTCAGTGAAATGGTTTAAAACACTATACGTATTGGTAATTTGATAAGAAAGCTCCTTTTCAATACTCATCTTTTAGGGCGGTTTTGTATTTTTACTCAATAATAAAGGCTTAAATGATTCGAAGCTTGCTGCGAATCAAAAAGATTTTTATAAAGTGCCTCTCGGTTTACCCGAGGTGGCCTGCAAAGAAACCAATCTTATTGCTATGACCAAAGAAGAACTTCTGGAGCTTTCTAAAAAAGTTTGTAAAAATACGCTTATGGAAACTCTTGAGATAGAGTTTACCGAGGTAGGAGAAGACTATCTAATCGCTAAAATGCCGGTTACTTCAAAAGTTCACCAGCCCGATGGTATATTGCACGGTGGGGCCAGTGTGGCTTTGGCAGAGAGTGTAGGGAGTTTGGCAAGCTATGTTTTTTTGGATACCGATAAATTTTATGTTCGCGGGATTGAAATTTCGGCCAATCACGTAAAAAGTATTTCAGAAGGTGTTGTTTATGCTAAAGCCAGCTTTGTTCATAAAGGCCGTACCACCCAACTTTTTGAAATAAAGGTTACCGATGAGGATAAAAACCTTATTTCTATCGTAAAACTTACTACCATAGCATTGCCTAAAAAGAAGTAGAAAATGAATAGCGAAGATTTTTTTATAAAATTAGAGATGCAAATTCGTAGTGGAAATCCATTTGTGGCATATAGAAATCCTAATGACAAAAATGGGTTGACAAGGGCTTTGCTTCAGGATTCAGATAAAACTTACCAAACATCATCTTATGAGGAAAGCGGTTTTGTTTTTGCCCCTTTTGAAAACCCTAAGAGCGCACCTTTTGTTCCTTCTGAAAGTGCAGAAAGTATTGCTACAGAATATTCGCCTACAACTTCGGCTATAGAAAAGCAGGAAGAGCAGCATTTTCCTCCCGAGTTAACCAATACTGAATCTAAAATACAGCACGAAGAATTGGTTCAGCAAGGAATTGAAGCTATTCAACAGGATGAATTTAAAAAAGTAGTGTTATCCCGAAAAGAAGACGTGCAAACACAACTTAATGCGGTTGAGATTTTTAAAAATCTACTCAAGAAATATGAGACTGCTTTTGTGTACTATTGGTTCCACCCCGAAACAGGAACCTGGTTGGGTGCCACGCCCGAAACCCTTTTAAATGTAGAGCGTAATAAGTTTAAAACCATGTCTCTTGCCGGAACGCAGGCATTTGCAGGAACAAGTAATGTAAATTGGGGAGAAAAAGAAATTGAAGAGCAACAAATTGTTACAGATTCTATTTTGGAAAACCTGCAAGATAAGGTTTCGGGCCAAATTTATAGATCAGAGCCCTATACTACCAAAGCTGGAAATTTATTGCATTTACAAACAGATATTCAGGGAATACTGGATTTGGAAAAATCTAACCTTAAAAGTTTAATTTTAGCTTTGCATCCAACTCCCGCCGTATGCGGTCTTCCAAAGATAAAAGCACAAAGGTTTATTCTTAAAAGTGAAGGCTATAAGCGTGAGTTCTATTCTGGATTTTTGGGAGAAATGAATATGAAAAAAGAAATTAAACGTAGCAGTAATCGAAGAAATCAGGAAAACCAGGCCTACGCGAGTGTTTTAAAGCATACTTCATTATTTGTAAACCTTCGCTGTATGAAATTAGAAGCCGATAGGGCCAGCCTGTTTATTGGCGGCGGAATTACAAAAGATTCTAATCCTGCTGATGAATGGGAGGAGACGGTGAATAAGTCTCATACCATAAAATCTGTACTTGTTAAATAAGGGCAAAACCTGGCCGGTAAATACTTTTGAAATTGTAATTTTGAGTTGTTGAAAATGACCTATAAGATATTGAACCAATAAGGTCAATTGTAAAATAACGTCATTCTAAGTTTACATTAGCACCTACGTTGTTATTCAAACTTAGAACCTGAGATTAGATTGGTGTGATTAAAAATAAAGACCTCACAGGATTTTATAAACTGTGGGGTGCTGCTTTGAAAACTAAACTTTGTGAAATATTCTAAAATACCTGTTGCAAGATCTATTGTAGCGCTATGCGTTGCTAAAAATATACATCACGTAGTAATTTCCCCCGGCTCCAGAAATGCTCCGTTAACTATAGGCTTTACACATCATCCAGATATTAAGCCTTACAGTATTGTAGATGAAAGATGTGCTGCTTTCTACGCCCTGGGAATGGCTCAGCAGCTACAAAAGCCTGTAGCGCTGGTTTGTACTTCGGGCTCTGCTTTGCTAAATTATTACCCGGCTATTGTAGAAGCTTTTTACAGCGATATTCCTTTGGTGATAATTTCGGCCGACAGGCCCGTAGAGCGTATCGATATTGGGGATGGTCAAACCATTAGGCAAAAAAACGTTTTTGAAAACCATATTCTGTATTCAGCAAACTTACACTCAGAATTGGTTTTGGATGCTGAAGCTACCGATAAAAAACTTCAGCAAAAGCAGTTTGAGTCTCAAAAGCACAATGAACGTGAAATAAATCTGGCACTTAACAAAGCTATAGAGGGGAAAGGGCCGGTTCATATTAATGTGCCATTTTATGAGCCCTTATATGATTTGGTGGAAAATGTGAACGTAGACCCGTTGCAAATCTTACCTGAAATTGTAGAACGAAGCTATACCCAAAAACAGCTACAGGGCTATGCCGAACTTTGGAATAAGGCAAAACGTAAAATGATAATAGTTGGGGTAGCACAACCCAATATTGTTGAGCAGAAATTTTTAGAAGCACTGGCCAAAGATGAGTCGGTTATTGTGCTTACCGAAACCACTTCTAATTTAAATCACCCCGATTTTTTCACAAGAATAGATACCCTAATTGGTCCTATAGAAAAAGATCGGGATAGTGAGGAACTGTTTAAAAAGCTTCAACCGGAAATCTTACTTACTTTTGGAGGCATGATTGTTTCTAAGAAGGTTAAAGCCTTTTTAAGGAACTATCAGCCACAGCAACACTGGCATATTGATCCTAAGAAGGCATATAATACATTTTTTTGCTTAAATAAACATTTTGAGACCACAGTAAACTCTTTCTTTACTCATTTCTTTCCGCTAACGGAAAATGTTCAAAGCGATTATGGAACTTATTGGAAAAAAGTAAAAAGCCATAGGCAAGTGCGTCATGAGGAATATATGAATGAAATTCCTTATTCAGATTTGAAAGCTATGCAGGAGATTGTTCCGCATGTGCCCGAAAATTATTTGTTACACCTGGGCAATAGTTCTACCATTAGATATGCACAATTATTTAAATGGAAAGAAAGTTTACGTATTTTTTGTAATCGAGGCACCAGTGGGATAGACGGAAGCATTTCAACAGCAGTAGGAGCTGCGTGTGTAAAAGCTGAACCAACACTAATAATTTCTGGAGATCTTAGTTTTTTCTACGATAGTAACGCATTATGGAATAATTATATCCCTAAAAATTTTAGGATAATCGTTATAAATAATAGCGGTGGTGGAATTTTTAGGATCCTACCCGGAAATAAGAATACCGATAATTTTGAAAAATATTTTGAAACCACACACCAACTTCAGGCAAAACACCTGAGTGAAATGTATGGTTTTCAGTATGGTTCGGCTAAAAATTCTGAGGAGATACAAGAGCATCTTAAAGAATTCTTTAGCCCTGCTGAAAAACCAAAACTCCTGGAAATTTTTACGCCAAGAAAAATTAATGACGAGGTGCTTTTGGAATATTTTAATTTTATGAAATCTTAAAGATATAAACTTCACTCTTTTAAGTAAATTAGTGACTTTACAACTAAAAATTATTAATTATGAGTGAAAAAACCGATGAAAAAGTAGGTAAGTACATCCAGGATGTAAAAGATAGAACCGGAGAAGATCCCGATGTAGATTTATTGAGAAAAGTAACTGAATCTTGTGGCCCAAGTATTTTTAGAAGTGATGCCGAGACTGTTTCCAGTTCTTCAGAATCTGAAATGGAAACCGTGAAGCGTAATTTTCTTATTAAAAAATTAGGTTTAAAAGATGATGAAAAGCTGGATGTTGGTTTAAATGCCGTCATGGAAAAATACGGTAAATCTAATCGTAACAAATATCGTGCGGTGGTATACTACCTACTTACAAAGCATTTCAAAAAAGAAAGTGTTTTTAAATAAGCCTTGATTTAAAGTTATATAGAAATCCGTTTTCCGAGTATGAAAACGGATTTTTTTTGTTTTGCAGAAAAGCCCGTAAATATAAAGTATCTTTGCTCCCAAAATATTGCTTATGCTTAGAATTGGCGAAAATCATACACTTCATATTGTAAGGGAAACCGAACCCGGATTATTTTTAACCGATGAAGAGGGGAATGAAGTTTTACTTCCCAATAAATACATTCCCGAAACTTTTGAAATAGGGGAGGAGATTGAGGTTTTTGTATACCTTGATCACGAAGAACGTCCGGTTGCGACCACTTTAGAACCCCTGGTAAAATTAGATGAATTTGCTTTTTTAAAATGCGTAGAGACAACAGAATTTGGTGCTTTTTTAGATTGGGGGCTTGAAAAACATCTTTTTGTACCTTTTAAAGAACAGGCTTACCCTATGAAAAAAGGTGGGCGTTACCTTGTTTTTTGTTATTTAGATGAGGATACCAACCGTTTGGTTGCTTCCAGTAAGGTACATGCATTCCTGGATAATTCGTCCTTAACCGTAGCTCCTTTCGAAGAAGTAGATTTAATAATAAGCAATAAAAGCGATTTAGGCTATAATGTGATTATTAATCAACTGCATTTAGGTTTAATTTATCATGACGATGTTTTTCAGGAAATAAACGTAGGGGATGAAATGCGCGGGTTTATTAAGAAAACACGCTCAGATGGTAAAATTGACGTAAGTTTACAAAGGCCGGGTTATAGAAGTATTGAGCCAAATGCCCAACTTATTCTTGATAAGCTGAAACAAAATGATGGCTACTTAAACCTTACCGATAAGTCTTCGCCAGAGGCAATCCACAGTCAGCTTGGAATTAGTAAAAAAAGTTTTAAACGTGCTGCCGGTACGCTTTATAAGCAAAGAAAAATAGAGATAAAGGATAACGGACTTTATCTTAAAGAAGGCTAGTAATAACGGCCCCGAGGGGCATAATAGTAAGAGCCGTAATACATTCGGCGCTGATGTTGTCTATGTAGGGCATTTTGATAGATTCGCTGGTTTTGATAATAAGGATTGGAGTTAAGCGCATCGTTATACACTTCATCTTTATCTCTAAGCCTATAATTATTAGAAATTTCGAAAGCTTTCTTTTTCTGAGTAGTTGTAGGTAAAGGTGTTCCAATATCTACGCTGCGTTTTTTCATATTGCGTTGCTGCTCAAGAATTCCTACCATATCTACGGTAGCACGCTTATTTTGGTCTACATTTAGAAATTCTCCACTGGGAAGATCAAAATCCCCCTGAAAAAATTGTTGCCCAAAACTTAGATCGCTCCAGGCGGGTTCAATGCTATAATTGCTAATTTCAAAATCGGCCATGTCCCAGTATTCCTGAGAAAAAACAGGTGTTATACTTAAAAAAAATGTGCTTATAAGGAGTAAACGAAATTTCATTATCAGGGCTTTTGTTTTAGTATAGCAAAAACAATGCAAATCTATTTGCTCTACAAAGATATTAAGATAATTTGAAAAGCTTATTTTTGGATAAAATAAAGAATTATGAGTGAAATTAATTGGAAAACTGTAAAAGAATACGAAGATATTACTTATAAAAAAGCCGGAGGTGTTGCCCGAATTGCCTTTAACCGTCCGGAAGTTAGAAATGCGTTTAGACCTAAAACTACATCAGAGCTTTTAGACGCTTTTCACGATGCGCATGAAGATACCACAATTGGTTGTGTATTACTTTCAGCTGAAGGCCCTTCTTCTAAAGATGGAAAATGGGCTTTTTGTAGTGGTGGAGATCAAAAAGCACGTGGTCATCAAGGCTACGTTGGGGAAGACGGCTATCACAGATTAAATATACTGGAAGTACAGCGTTTAATAAGGTTTATGCCTAAAGCTGTAATTTGTGTTGTGCCCGGTTGGGCTGTTGGTGGTGGGCATAGCCTGCATGTGGTTTGCGACCTAACACTGGCCAGTAAAGAAAACGCTATTTTTAAACAAACCGATGCTGACGTAACGAGTTTTGATGCGGGTTATGGATCGGCATATTTAGCAAAAATGGTAGGCCAGAAGAAAGCTCGCGAAATCTTTTTCCTGGGAAGAAATTATTCGGCACAAGAGGCTTACGAAATGGGCATGGTAAATGCCGTGATTCCTCACGATGAGCTGGAGGATACGGCTTATGAATGGGCCCAGGAAATTATGGCTAAATCGCCAACTTCTATAAAAATGTTGAAATACGCGATGAATATGACTGATGACGGAATGGTTGGCCAGCAGGTTTTTGCCGGAGAAGTAACCCGTCTTGCTTATATGACCGACGAAGCCAAGGAGGGGCGCGATGCCTTTTTAGAGAAAAGAAAACCCAATTTTGATAAAAAATGGATTCCTTAGGTAAAGATTTTAGTAACGATCAGATTGATTTAGCCTCTTTACCCAAATATGAGTCGGTAGTTTATTCTTCTGTTTCGTCTACATACCTTATAAAAATGAATATTCAGACGGGCATATTTATGCTCGTCTTGTTTACTATACTTGGTGTTTTATGGTTTTTTCAACTAAACCAGTGGCAAACAGGCATCCTTTTAGCTGTTGTTATAGCCGCCTTTATTTTTAGATTTTGGAATAATTATAAATTGTTACAAAGCCTGGGCTATGCCGTACGGGAAAAGGATATCGTTTATAAGCGTGGTTTTATCTTTAATAAAACAACAATAGTTCCGTTTAACAGGGTACAACATGTTTCAATTTCAAGGGGAGTTTGGGATAAGATCCTGGGTATTTCTAACCTTAATATTTTTACGGCGGGAGGAAGCGGAAGTGATATTACGATTCCTGGCCTTGATCCAAAAATGGCATTGCAGCTAAAAGAAGCCCTTGCGGTTAAGATTTCTAAAGATGAATTCTAAAGCCTATCATACTGCACAAAGACAATCTATAGCCGGAATTTTACTCATCTTCATTTCCAGTCTCTATAAACTGGTAAAAATTTTTTGGGCTATGGGTGCTTACTTATTGTTGAGCGGCCCTAGCAAAACTACTTTAATTTATACAGGTATAGGCTTGGTGGTATTGATGGGTTTAACTTTAATCTACAGTTATGTCTATTACCTTAAATTCATTTTCTATATTGATTATGAACGTGAGGAATTCGTATTGGAAAAGGGAATTTTTTCTACCGAAAATTCAGCGATTCCTTTTGATAAGATTCAACAGGTATATTTTAAACGTTCTATCCTTCAGCGGATAATCAATGTTTATAGCCTGGTTATAGATACCGCCGGAAGTAACCAACAGGAGGTAGAAATACAAGCTATTTCAGAAAATGATGCGAATAGACTTTCAGAAATTCTTTTAAAAGCTAAATCTGAAAAAGTAGAAGCAAATCAAATAGATAAAAAAAGAGTAGAGGCCGAAGATCGTGAAATTTGGACGCATAAAGTTGGTATTTTAAGCCTTTTAAAAATAGGAATAAGCACAAATTATCTACGTGGTCTATCGCTGGTTGTTGCCTTTGTGATGGGAATTTATAACCGGGCCAACACTTACTTTAAAGATCGCCTGGATGATGTTGAAGTTTATGTAGATCAATTTTCGGGGGTGCTTCAGTCTATTGGATATAGTGCCTTGCTTTTTGTGTTGCTTTTAATATTAAGTATAGGCATTACCATTATTGAGGTTTTTATTAAATATTATGGACTTAAAGTTCGGCAAACAAGGGAAAAGCTTGAAGTGGAGATGGGTTTAAAAACCAATACAAAGGTATCGCTTCAACCCAGAAGGCTTCAATTAATGCGGATAACCACCAATCCGGTACAGCAGCGGCTTAACCTTTATGAGGCCCAAATTTCGTTATCAAGCAGTGAAAATGAACTTCAGAAGAATAAAATAAAGATTCCGGGTCTTGGAAAGCAAATTGTAGAGAAGATAGAGTCTTTTTTATACAGTGAATCTTCCCATACTAATTTTAAAACTGTTTTTAAACCTGATAATTTATTACTCTTTCGAAAGATTTTATTGAGTATGGTGCCGATATTAATCTTTCTTTATATCTGGTATTTTACCGATTTTGTAGACTTTAAATTATGGGCTGTGCTAATGTTGGTAGTCGTGTATATATTGATAGCAATAACATTACAAATACTGGCATTTAGGGCTAGAAAATTAATTTTTACCGAAGATTTTTTACAAAAGAAAAAAGGCTTTTGGAACAAAACTGAAGAAACCCTTCAATTGTTTAAAATACAATCAATAAGTGTGCAGCAACCTATTTGGTATCGCAGAAGAAACCTGGTGAATGTTGTTTTTCATACCGCCGGTGGTGATCTTAAGTTTTATGCTGTTAGCAAAGATATTTTGCAATACATAAATTATGTCTTATATAAAGCTGAAGTTAGTAAACGAAACTGGATGTAGCATCTCACGACACAGTGAAATTAGTTTTTAAATAACAACGCAACCAATTATAGGCTTCCGCATCTATTATTTATAAATTAAAAATTAAGCTATGAGAGTTCTAAATTATTTATTCGTTTTTACGCTAAGCCTTTTTATGTTATCATGTTCAGGTAGTCGTTTAGAAATAGGTGAAACCAGCGGTAAAAGCGGAATTAATTACAGTGATAGTAAAGATTTATGGAAGAAATTAAAATCTGAAAATGAAGATAGTTATAGCTATACGGTAAATTCGATTTCCTGGACAGGTAATGGAAGTAGAACGCATATAAGTGTAAAAGATGGTACGGTAATTAGAAGGGAATATACGTATTACAAACAAGATAGAAATGAAGATGGCGAACCCATAGACATAGCAATCGAATCTTATATAGAAACCGGAGAAGAAATTGGTAACAATGCTGAAGGTTTCGACCCTTTGCTTATAGATGAATTGTACGAAACCTGTTTTTCGGAGTATTTAAATGTAAATCGGGAAGAGAATACAATTTATTTTGATACCGATGAAAATGGAATTATTTCTAATTGTGGTTTTGTTGAAAAAGGCTGTGTAGACGATTGTTTTATTGGGTTTAGAATAAGTGAGTTTAAATGGCTTTAAACCTGGAAAGTATTAGAAGTACAAAGTGGCTATCCTATTCTGAAAACTTCTGGAATTATTTTAGGATATGATTGTTTTGAAAATTGAAGTAGTAAATTATTTTAGGCCAAGCCTTGGGGTATTATGACCTTTGGGGGTACTAATAAAAAATCCCCAATCTCTCTTTAGATTGGGGATTTGTATTTTAAGATATTACATAAGTTCCTTCTATTTTATAGCCGGAAATTCTTCAGGATTTACCTCATTAAAAATTGCATAAACCTTTTCAAAAATATCTTCTGCCGAAGGTTTGCTAAAGTAATCACCATCGGTTCCATAGGCCGGCCTATGTTCTTTAGCAGTAAGGGTTTGCGGTTTACTGTCTAGATATCTCCAGGCGTTTTGTTCGTTTAAAACCTTATCCAGGATAAATGCAGAAGCCCCTCCCGGTACATCTTCATCTATAATTAATAATCGATTGGTTTTTTCAACGCTCTTTACAATATCGTGCTCAAGGTCTAACGGTAGTAACGACTGTACATCAATCACCTCGGCATCAATCCCAAATTCGCTTAATTCTTCAGCCACCTGGGCAACAATTCTTAGCGTAGAGCCGTAAGAGACCAAAGTGATATCGCCACCTTCTCTTATTGTTTCAACTTTTCCTATGGGGGTTCTAAGTTCAGAGAGGTTGCCTGGCTTTTTCTCTTTTAATCGGTAGCCATTTAAGCATTCTACTAATAAAGCCGGTGTATCCTGTTCTAACAGGCTATTATAGAACCCTGCTGCTTTGGTCATATTTCTTGGTACTAAAACATACATACCTCTTATGAGGTTTAAAATACCGCCCATTTGTGAGCCACTATGCCAAATACCTTCCAGACGATGGCCTCTTGTTCGTATAATTAAAGGGGCTTTTTGTTTACCTTTGGTTCTATAGTGCAAAGTAGCAAGATCGTCACTCATACCTTGTAAAGCATACATCACATAATCCAGATACTGGATTTCGGCAATAGGTCTAAGGCCTCTCATTGCCATTCCAATTCCCTGTCCGAGAATAGTAGCCTCACGAATACCAACATCTGCAACACGTAATTTACCATATTTCTTTTGCAGTCCTTCCAGCCCCTGATTTACATCACCAATTTCTCCGGCATCTTCTCCAAAAATTAAGGTTTCAGGTTTGTTCTCAAATATTTGATCGAAATTATCACGTAAAATAATTCTTGCATCTACTTTAGGGGAATCATCGTTATATTCCGGTAAAACTTCGTTCTGAAGATCTTTAGTTGCTGCGTGTAAGTGGCTGCTGTAATCATCAGTCATAGCCTTATTGAAATCATTTAACCATTCAATAAGTTTAGACTTCTCTTCAGATGTCTCTTTTCTAACGATTCTTAAAGTTTTTCTTGCAGCAATGGCAAGGTCTTTTTTAAGAGGTTCTTTATTGGCTTTAAAGTCTTTGGCCAATTTAATAACCGCGTCGTTTTCTTCGGTTTTTTTAGCTAGTTTAGCGAGTATAGCCAGTAACTCTTTTTGTTTGTTTTTGGTAGGGAGGATGTAATTATTCCAGGCCGTTTTTTTGCCTTCTCTAACTTCACGTTTTATATTTTTTTCTATTTCCTCCAGCTCCTCATTTGTACTAATATTGTTTTCAAGAATCCATTCCCTAAACTTAATATTACAGTCGTATTCGCGCTCCCAGGAAAGGCGTTGTTCATCTTTATATCGTTCGTGCGACCCTGAGGTAGAATGGCCTTGCGGTTGTGTGAGTTCTACCACGTGAATAAGAACGGGGCAATGTTCTTTACGCGCTATTTTTTCAGCTTTTTCGTAGGCTTCAATAAGAGCGACATAATCCCATCCTTTTACCACAATTATTTCAAAACCTTTATTGTCTTCGTCTCTTTGAAAGCCTTTTACGATTTCTGAAATACTTTCTTTTGTAGTTTGGTGGGCTGCGTGTACAGAGATTCCATACTCATCGTCCCAAACACTTAGCACCATGGGTACCTGCAGTACACCGGCGGCATTAAGGGTTTCCCAGAAATGACCTTCACTTGTACTGGCATTTCCTATGGTTCCCCAGGCAATTTCATTTCCCCGGTCTGAAAATTTTTCAGAGGAAATTCCTTTTACGTTTCTATATATTTTAGATGCTTGCGCCAGGCCTAAAAGTCTCGGCATTTGGCCTGCGGTAGGAGAGATATCGGCACTGGAGTTTTTTTGCTCCATTAGGTTTTTCCAACTACCGTCTTCCTGGAGGCTATGTGTGGTAAAATGGCCTCCCATTTGTCTGCCGCCAGACATAGGTTCATTTTCCAGGTTACAATCAGCATATAAGCCGGCAAAGAACTGTTCTATGCTAAACTCATTAATGGCCATCATAAAGGTCTGGTCTCTGTAATAACCAGATCTAAAATCACCATTTTTAAAAGCTTTGGCCATGGCTAATTGTGGCACTTCTTTTCCATCGCCGAAAATACCGAATTTAGCTTTTCCGGTAAGGACCTCGCGTCTACCCAGTAGACTGCATTCGCGGCTGGTAACGGCAACTTTATAATCTGCCATTACCTGGGCCTTAAAATCCTCAAATGAAATTGAATCTTTAGTTTGTGTTTCGCTTTGCATGAACGTTATTTTGAATCCCTAATAGCGGGTTTAATACTTCAAAGGTTGCCCTCGAATTTTATATGTACTTTCTCAAATTAATACCTTAAAGGCAGGGCCTAAGGTTCTTGATGAACAACAAATGTAACGAAAACTTAGATTGTACACAATTCATTAAAATCAAAATATTTTAAGAAAAGTGTATTTAAAGGGCTTTTTGTTATTCTTATTTTAATAAAATATCTGAAATATTGCGATATGATGGTTTTTATGCAATAAGGATGGGGAAAGCTAAGAATTAAGTAAGGCCATTAAAAATTTGTTAATACCAACGTCGGGTAAAAAGTTTTATTAGTGTGTTAATGTCCAAAGAGACAATAAACCTTATTTTTTGATCGTAATTTTCCTGGGCAACTTCCCAACCTAAATTGGAGTAGACCGGAAAGAATATCTCAAAATAGTCATCGACCAGGCTTAGCCTAACTCCCGAGTCATATAAAAACTTAGCATTTTGATGTTGATTTTTTACCAAACCTACATCTCCATAAATAAAGAACCATTTGTATAGATTGGTACTCGCATTTAAAGTGGTAAGCCATTGATTGGCATATTCGGGTTGTAATTGCGATTTAAAACCACCTTCAGCTACAATAATTTGCTGACTAAACAGACCGGACCCCTGACTTCTTCCATAATAATTATAATCAAAAAGATAATCTGTAGGCCTGTCTAAGGCAAAACTAAAGTAGTTTGTTTCCATAGCATCGCTATAGAGAAATGTTCCGGTAAAAAAACGTAAATTAATTTGACGATTATTCTTAAATAATTTTCTATACTCAAGACTCATTGAGATTTTACTAAACTTTTCTGCCAATTGAAAATCGAAAGAGGCCGAGTAATAATCTACCAGATGCGGTTTGCTGTAACGATAGTTTATGTTAAACACATTATAATTAGGTTCTTCTAAATCCCGGCTGGGGTCCATATCCCGCCTTACATTTACATTTCTAATGAGAAGATTTTGACGTTCGTTATCGCGTAGGTATTTATTTCTAAAGGAAAAATTAATAAAAGGGGTATATTTTTGATAGAATAAATTATAGCCATAAGAATAACGTGTTCCCCCAATACCATATGTAATGGCATAAAGTTCTTTGTTTGCAAATTGATGCCTGTTGGTTATCGAAGCCGAACCAACAATGGTCTCACTGTTAAATCCGTATTTTGGGGAAATATTAAAATTGAAGTTTTTGGACAGCACCGTTTTGTTATACAATTTAGGCCCAATAGAAATGCCATCATATAGGTTATAATTAAATTCTGGCATAAAAAACAACTGCGAATATCTTGGATCTTCAATATCCTGAAGTAGCCTTATCTGTAATGGCTTATTGAAAAGTTTAGTTACAGCTTTGTAATTGTCCCGCTGATTAAATTCCGGTATTTTTTGTTCATAATTTAAAGCTAGTCTATCTACATCCTGCCTGGCAATTTCAACAGTTTTAGTCTTATCAATATTTTCAATCCATTTTTTAAAAACAATTTCTCCGTTTTTTAATCCGTATAGCGAAACAGGAAAATTACTTTTTCTCTTATTTCTAATAGTAACCCGAAGAGAGTCTTGGGTTTTATATAGTTTTTCTATACTGAAATCTATTTTTTTATTTGTATTTACATAGTCCTTAAAGAACCAGGAGATATCTTTCGTGGCATAATTTTCTAAAATTTGCTGAAAATCTTCAGAAGAAGTGGGCTGCATATTATGCTGTAGGTAAAAGTCTTTAACTGCTTTGGTAACTTTTTCATTCCCAAGGAAATCTTCTACATATTTTAATCCAATACCGGCTTTATAGGAGTTTGCAATATTTTTATTGAATTTCACCAGTGAGTCCTGGGCAGAACTTAAAGCCTGGTCTAAATTCATTCTGGCCATATTCATATAAAGAAATTGGTATTGGTCATTAAACTCTAAATCGGCAGCGTGGAACCATCGCACCCCAATAATATCACTTAAATTCCCCAAAAGTTTCATATGTGGGTAATACTCGTTCACATAGTCTATCATTAAGGAAACCAGAATAGCATCATGTACCCACTGCTCTTTACGGGGGTTAATATGAATAGAATTCTCAAGCATGTAGTTGGTGATGGTTTTAAATTGCTTTATGTCATATTGAAAACCATCGGGAAAAGGACGAATAAAACCCGGTAATTGATTTAAACCATAGATAGGACTATTTAAGTAATCGTCACGGGTTACAAATATCTTTTTATGTGGATATGCTCCTAATTTTTGTTCATAAAATTTTAGGATGCGATCTAGTAATATGCTTTTTATTTCGGGCTGAAGTTCGTCATCATCTACATTGGTGACTACTTCATAATCTTTGGTCGCCAAAGATTCAAATATAAAAGATTTCGTGAGGTAAAGTTTGCTATCTAATTGATCTATACCCGAAAGTTTAACCTTTTTTTGACCGTTTATAGTATTTACGCCATTAAGCTTTAGGGCAGATGCTACATAATATTTAGGTGGTATGCTAAGTTCTATTTCAACATCGTGAAGTGCATTATACTGGTCTCCTAAATTTTTATGGCTGTATACCTGCCATTTTCCATCTTTATATACGCCAGTTGTAAAATACCAATATCTAAGTTTGTAATTGTTATCTGAATCTACTCCGTAGCGCGTAAACTTATCTATAGGAATTTTAACGTGATAATCTAACTTAACCGCTATGCTCTGCCCGGGAAGTAAAGCTTTATCCAGGTTTATTTTAACAAGATCCTGAGCTTGTTCTGGCCTTTCCCATTTTAAACTATCGTTTTGGGCATCGGTGATATTATTAATAAATGTCGCGCCACGCTCTTCGGCTTTGGCAAATCTAAATCGCCTGGCAAATTCTTCGGCAAAGCGTTTTGCCAATGGGGTATTTTTTGCACTAAAAGCATTCGCCCAGTCATTAAGGTAAATATGGCTAAGCGAATCTTTACTGGAGTTGGTATAAACCAATTCCTGTTGTATTGTGAGAATATGGGTACTATCGTTTAAATGAGCTTTTAAAGAGATGGAGTTTTGAGCAAAACCCCATCCAATTGCCACGAAAAACAATAGATAAAATAGATAAAATCTCAAGCGGAGTATATTTAGTGTAAAAAGAATTGCGACTTAAATATACTCAAAGTTTTTATCCCCACTAAAGAATTAATTAAAAGTTAGGACTCAGGTTATACTCTCCGTAGAAGTCGTTCAGGATTTCAATCACTTCATCTTCGGTATCTACTACCTGAACCAAATCCATATCGGGTGCACTTATGTTTTGAAATTCATCTAAAAGGGTATTTTGAACCCATTCTACCAATCCGCTCCAAAAACTTCTTCCTACCAAAATAATAGGAAATTTATCAATTTTATGGGTTTGAATAAGGGTAATGGCTTCAAAAAGCTCATCTAAAGTTCCGAATCCACCTGGCATAACCACAAACCCCTGCGAATATTTTACAAACATTACTTTTCTAACAAAAAAGTAATCAAAATCCAGGCTTTTATCGTTATCTATATATGGGTTATCGTGTTGTTCAAAAGGCAAGTCTATATTTAGTCCTACAGAAGTTCCTCCGCCAAGATGGGCTCCTTTATTTCCTGCCTCCATAATTCCAGGGCCTCCACCGGTAATAACGCCATAACCGTTTTCCACTATTTTCTTGGAAATTTTTTCGGTTAATTTGTAATATTTTTGGTCTGGTTTGGTTCTTGCGGAACCAAAAATTGAGACACAAGGGCCAATTTGACTTAACTTTTCATAGCCATTTACAAATTCACCCATTATTTTAAAGATGGCCCAGGAATCGTTCGTTTTTATTTCGTTCCAGGCTTTATTTTGTCGGTTATTTCTCATAGTATTCATCAGTATTGTTAGTGTAATTCTTTTTTAAGGAATTTAGCTGTATAACTTTTTTTCGATTTAGCTACTTCCTCGGGTGTACCTTTGGCGATCACCTGGCCACCATTTTTCCCTCCTTCGGGGCCAATATCAAAAATATAATCGGCCATTTTTATCACGTCCATATTATGTTCTATAATGAGAACGGTATTTCCTTTATTGGTTAACTTGTTTAAAACATCCATTAAAACCCGAATGTCTTCAAAATGCAATCCCGTAGTTGGTTCATCTAAGATATAGAAAGTATTTCCGGTATCACGTTTTGAAAGTTCGGTAGCCAATTTAATTCGTTGTGCTTCTCCACCCGATAGGGTTGTACTTTGCTGTCCCAGGGTAATATAGCCAAGGCCTACATTTTTAATTGTTTTTAGTTTTCTATAGATTTTTGGAATAGGTTCAAAGAAATCAGTCGCTTCATTGATGGTCATTTCCAAAACATCGGCTATAGACTTTCCTTTATACCTAATTTCCAAAGTTTCCCTATTGAATCGTTTTCCCTGGCAGGTTTCACATTCTACATACACATCGGGAAGAAAATTCATTTCTATAACTCTAAGTCCGCCACCCCTACAGGTTTCACATCTACCACCTTTAACATTAAAGCTAAACCTTCCCGGTTTATATCCCCTAATAAGAGCTTCTGGTGTTTTAGCAAATAAGCTTCTAATTTCTGAAAAAACACCTGTATAAGTAGCAGGGTTAGACCTTGGGGTCCTGCCAATGGGAGTTTGGTTAATATCTATAACCTTATCGGCATTATCCAGGCCTTTAATAGTTTTATAGGGTTTTGGTTCTTTTACCCCATTAAAATAATGCGCATTCATAATAGGGTAGAGAGTTTCATTAATTAAAGTAGATTTTCCACTTCCCGAAACTCCGGTAACCGCAATCATTTTTCCTAACGGAATTTTAATAGATACATTCTTTAGGTTATTTCCTGAAGCGCCTTTAAGCTCTATGTTTTTTCCGTTTCCTTTACGCCTTTCTTTAGGGACTTCAATTTCTTTCTTCCCGTTTAGGTAGGAGGCGGTAAGCGTATTGTGTTTTTTTAATGCTGAAGGTGGCCCTTCGCTAATAATTTCTCCACCGTGTTTTCCTGCTTCCGGGCCAATATCTATAACATAATCGGCGCGTTCTATCATATCTTTATCATGCTCAACCACAATGACAGAATTTCCAATATCTCGCAGTGAAACTAGCGAATTGATTAGTTTTTCGTTGTCTCTTTGATGTAATCCAATGCTGGGTTCATCTAAAATATAAAGCACCCCTACCAGTTGCGAACCAATTTGGGTCGCCAGGCGTATACGTTGTGCCTCTCCTCCAGATAGGGATTTAGATCCGCGGTTAAGAGAAAGATATGTAAGCCCAACATCTACCAAAAATCCAATTCTCGTTCTTATTTCTTTTATAACTTCAGCGGCAATCTGGTTTTGTTTTTCGCTTAGTTTTTTTTCTAAGCCTACAAACCATTTCGCCAAATCTTCAATATCCATTAAAGAGAGTTCGGCTATATTTTTATCGTAAATCTTAAAATAAAGCGATTCTTTTTTAAGTCGGGTGCCCTTGCAATCTGGACATTCAACTTTATCCATATATTCTTTTGCCCAACGTCTCAGGGAACTGGAATCGTTATTGTTAAATGTGGTTTCAATAAAAGTGGCTACACCTTCAAAGTTGATCTTAAATTCCCGGTTTACCCCAAGGCTTTTAGATTCTTTGGTAAAAGTTTCTTTTCCGCCATGAAGAATAAGCTTCATTGCCGCCTCCGGAATTTTGGAAACGGGATCTGTTAATTTAAAATTCCATCTTTCAGCAATTAATTCCAATTGCGAGAATACCCAGTTCTTTTTCTGAGGCCCATGAGGTGCTAAGGCGCCATTTTTAATCGATTTAGAATAATCTGGAATAATCTTATCGATATTCACCTGATACAATGTGCCAATACCGTTACATTTAGGGCAGGCTCCCTTTGGGGAGTTAAAAGAAAAGGTATTTGGTTCTGGGTTTGGATAGGAGATTCCGGTAGTAGGGCACATTAAGTTCCTGCTAAAATAACGCACCTGATCGGTATCCTGGTCTAAGATCATTAGTGTATCACTGCCATGGTACATTGCAGTTTTAATACTCTCGTCCAGGCGTTTTTGCGCGTCTATTTTATTATCAATTTTTAATCTATCTATTACAATCTCAATATCGTGGGTTTTGTACCTATCTAGTTTCATTCCTTTAACCAGGTCACGGACTTCACCATCTACACGGGCTTTTAAAAATCCCTGTTTAGCTATTTGTTCAAATAGTTCCCGATAATGTCCTTTCCTGGATTTAATGACAGGTGCTAAAACGTTCACTTTTTTCCCTTTGAAATCCTTTAAAATAAGGTCTTTGATCTGGCTGTCGGTATAGCTCACCATTTTTTCGCCAGTCTCATAACTATAGGCATCCCCGGCACGAGCAAACAGAAGACGTAGGAAATCGTAAATTTCAGTTATGGTTCCTACCGTACTTCTAGGGTTTTTGCTGGTAGTTTTTTGTTCTATGGCAATAACAGGCGACAGGCCTTCAATTTTATCAACATCGGGTCGTTCTAATCCTCCCAAAAATTGCCTTGCATAGGCTGAAAAAGTTTCAATATACCGGCGCTGGCCTTCAGCATAAATGGTATCGAAAGCCAGGGAAGATTTTCCAGAGCCGGAAAGGCCTGTGATTACAACCAGTTTTTCTCTGGGAATAGTAACATCTATATTTTTAAGATTATGGACGCGAGCCCCTAATACTTCTATATTTTCTTCGGTTTTAGCCATATTTTTTATCACGGACGCAAATGTACTTAAAGTGTTGCTAACTAAAAAGAAAGCAGGATTAGGCAGGTGTTAATAATGATTTAAAGTTTATTATAAGCTCAAAATAGTACGACTTTTTTAGGTGTTCTATTTAATAATTAAGATTTATATGCCTGACTGATTTACTATGAGTTAATTTATTAGTTTTCAAAAAGAATTAGGTCTTGTCGATTTATAGTTAGCTTTTGTCTTGCTCTTATTTATTTGATTGTCAGTATTATATTACGTAATTTTTTTGCGATAATTAAGGATAATCCCCTATATTTGAAATACCAAGTCTCAATTAAAATTTTCCATCCCCCCGGAAATCTAATACCTGTTAGCAGGTTTATTTTTTGTCCCAATATTTATTGCCCCTATTTTTTACAGGTTAATTACGAATTAAAACATCGGTTCTCAAAGCCTTATGTTTTTAATTCTGTTAACAAAAGGTCTTGGGCCCTAACCCCAGGTTTTAACTAACGGGCTAGTAGCCAAAAAACAATTTAATATGATTACGGATAAAAAACAATTATTGCTTATTACCAATAAGCAGAGTATGGTAGACTGCGTACAAGAAGGGGTAAGTATGCATTTTGAATTAACCGAGGCCAATTCATTACACACCGGTTTTAATATCGCACTAAATTTATTGCCCGACGTTATTCTTTTAGATTATGCTTCTTTTAGATCGGGCAAAAATTTTAAAAACATAGCTAATTTTAAATCAAATCATTTCCTTACCAAGGCCTGGCTTATAGTTTATGCCGAAGAACGCTTTAGGGCTGAAGCCGAAAGCAGGTTTAGGAAGGTAGTAGATGAGTTTGTTTATTCTCCCAGCATAGAAACTTTGTGTGGGAAAATTATTAAGATGGTATATGCGAATAGATCTTTATCGAATTTCTGGAAAGATGCCTTTATGGGGATGTTTAATCTTATCTCAAAACCAGTGCTATTGCTAGATCAAAATGAGATAATAGCTATGAACGATGCTTTTAAGCAAAGTTTTAGGGTAAAAAATAGTAAGGGGTTAAAACTTACAGATTTTGTGAAATGTGAGAATGCGCAAAAAGTAAAAGAAAGTTTGCGAAATTTTGCCCGTGGTAAGCATATTAAAGCGGCTACAAAAACCACCTTACTATTAAGAGATGATAAATTAAGAAATGCACGTATTAACTTCTCTAAACTGAATAAAAACTTCGGTCACCAGTTTGTAATGTTTATTGATTTTATAGAACAAAATGAAGAAATTAATAATAATATAGGTACTTCTTCACAGGAAGTAGAAGCCTGTTTTAAGCAAAATGATCAATTAACCGAATTTAAATTTACGAATAGAGAAAAAGAGATTATTCAGCTTTTAATAAAAGGCTATAAAACAAAGGATATATCTGAAGCTTTATTTATTTCTCCTAAAACAATAGAAAAACACCGTTCTAATATTATAAAACGCACTAATTCTGATACGATTTTAGAGAGTATTATTTATGCAATTAGTCATGACCTTATAGATTACCGAAAAGTGCAGTAAGCTTTATTGAAGGTTAAAAATAGAAGAATTCCCCCATAGCCTTGTAGGAAAGAATTACCTTACATTTATACTTGAAATTTTAAGTAAAAGTAGTCACCCCACCTCTCTACTTTTCAAGCCCCCAAACCTTTATTTTCCTGAATACAATTGTTCTAGAGTTAGAACTGTGTAGATATTTTATTAACCATTCTTAAATATTTATTAATTAAAAACTTTCGATTATGAAAAATTTTAAAAATTACTTTGCTGGTATTGCAATAGTTGCAATGCTTTTTGCTTCCTGTAGTAAAGACGAAACCTCAGGCGAGCCCAAAGTGGGCGATGAGATGGCAACTATTTCTTTGGGGGCCGTTTTAAATGATTTTATTAAAAACCAGGACGCTTTAAAGCAAAGCATTCCTGAATGCTCAGACGATGCACCTATGTATGCCAGGGTAGTACTTACCCACGAGCTGGGAGAAGAAGATGTAATAGTTCCTATTAAATTTGATGGAACCACCTATTTTACTGATTATGATGAGGACCTAGCAATTCCTATTCCCGATGGGGAGACTACTACTGCTGTAAGTCTAACCGATTTTTGGGTGTATGCCGAAGAACCAGATGAAATGACAATGCCTATTTGGATGGCTCCAAAAGAAGGTAGTGACTATGAAAATTTTGTAAATGATGCGCTACCAATAAATTTTGATTTACGCGCGGGTTCTAAAAAGTATGTAGATGTTGAGGTATTATGTTTTGATGATAGAGAAGTAAACCTTTATGGTTATCAATTCTTTGATTTGGTACCTGTACCATTAATTAAATTCTGCTTGTTCGGTAATTTCTGTCCATCGGAAGACGGAAGACACTATGTTGCCGGCTATACCGTAAGTGTATGGGAAGGTTCTGATGCATCTGGAGATCTGCTTTATACCGAGGTTTCTAATGCCGTGGTAGAAGATGAGATTACGGGAGATTACTATGCAGACCCATTATGCTTCTGGTTACCTGATACCGCTGAAACTGATACGTACTACTTCCAGATTACCTTAAATAATACAGATGAATATAATTCGGAAGATGCCGGCGAAGTAATTCTTTCAGGACCCATTACCGACGAAGAAATTAGAATGTTCTATAGTGACGAGGATGATTCAACTATGGATTACTATCACTTTAATTATGGATGTGGTAATGATAACCCTCCACCATTCGATGATCCAAGAAAAGAAGCTAAGCGTTACAAAGCTTGCTTGAAGAATTTAGGAGATGCGAATGCTGTTGGCTTTGCTTACCTAAAACTGGAAGGAAACACGTTAACAGCTACGACAGCAGCTACTGAGTTAACCGCCGGAGATGTGCCACAGCATATTCACGAAAATGCTTCTTGTGACGACTACGGAAATCCAATTTGGACACTAGACTATACAGGAGGAGTATGGCCAGAAGCTGATGCTATGGGTAATATGTTTTATACCAGAACATTTACTTTAACGAATGCAGAGGTGAATGCTGCAAATCTGGATGATAGAACAGCAGTACTACATGAAGCCGATTTTACGCCGGTGGCCTGTGGTGAATTTGAAGAGTACTAGAAAAAGTTTAAGAGATGTCCTTTTTAAGGACATCTCTTATTTAATTCTTAAAAATTGAATTATGAAGATAATAGTTAAATATTTAATGACTTCTTTAGTATTCACATTATTCATTTTTACCTCCTGTACACAAGATGAAGCTGTAGACACGCAAAAAGGAGACGAAAAAATGGCAATGATTGAATTAGGGCCAATATTAAATGATTTTTTAAACCGCCAGGCTGAAGGAGAAATACCCGCCTGTACAGATGAAGAGCCAGCTTATGCACAAATAATGTTAACTCATGAATTAGGCAACGTAGATGTTGTAGTACCTATACTTGTAGATGAGTCAGGTTTATTTACAGATTATGATGAGGAGCTTGCTATTCCAATTCCGGAAGGTGAAACTACAACCGAAGTTAGCCTAACCGATTTTATGGTTTATGCAGAAGAGCCCGGGGAAGGGGTAATGCCAATATGGATAGCTCCAAAAGAAGGTAGTGATTATGAAAATTTTGTCAATGATCCATTACCAATTGTATTTAATCTGCGTGCAGGCTCTAAAAAATATGTGCCAGTTGAAGTGCTTTGCTTTGATGACAGAGAGGTGAATTTATACGGTTATCAATTTTTTGATCTTATACCGGTAAAATTATATGAATTCTGTGTTTTTGCGAACTATTGTACCGATGATGGTAGACATTACACTGCTAATTATAATGTAGATATAGATTACCTGTTAGGAGAAGAAGAAATTAACCTATATGAGGGGGAATCTCCTGAAATAGGAAATACCGAAGACAACAATTCAGGAGATTGGTATGCTGAACCATTGTGTTTGGTTATTCCTGCTCCTATGTATGGTGAAACTGATTCCGATGTTTATTTAAAGGTTACTGTAACTCTTATTGCCTGGGATGATAATTATGGCGACCCGGCAGGGGAGTATTCTAAAGTTGTTGAGTTGAGTTGGAATGATGTTCAGCAATATTTTGGAGAAGATAATACTATAGATTTTGAACATATTTTCTTTAACTGTGATGATCAGGTTAATGATTGCCCCATTACAGAAGAAGATACAGATGGCGATTGTGTGCCCGATGTAGAGGATGAATGTCCAGGTTATGATGATAGGGATGATATGGACCAGGATGGAGTTCCGGATGGATGTGATACTTGTCCTGAAGATTTTGGAGATCCATTAGATGGTGGTTGCCCAATAGATGATTGTATAGGAGATGCAGATAGTGATGGTTTAAATGACTGTATTGATCAATGTCCTTATCAGGCTGGTCCCGAGTCTAATGATGGTTGTCCTGTTCCGGGTAGTGATACTTGCGAAACCGCATATATGGAAGGCGATACTGCTTTAAATACCTTGGCAAATGCTAATAGATGGGGGTGGGCTGAGCACTTCCAGGAAGATGATGACGGAACTAGTAAAACCTTTGATATTTGGGCTGGTGCAGGACAAAATGATACTTCGAAAGGAGAGCATATAGGTACTGCTGAAATTTCTATTGATGGAGACGAAATCTCTTTGGAAATTACGCTTAATACAGGGGTGAGTTTAGACGAACTTCATATTAATTTGAGTGAAACTGCACCGTCTGGAAATAATGTTTTTGCACCCGGCCAGTATAATCTCAACAATATAGTTGATGTGAACACCCTTACCTATACCTGGGAGAGAGACTATAGCGACGACTTTTATATTATAATACACGCCGTGGCTTGTTATTAATTGAAACTTTATTTACCAGGAATTAACCACTCCTGGTAAAATTATATTAACCATTCTAAATATTAATCCAAAAAACTTTAATTATGAAAGCACTAAAAAAATATATGGCATTTATTGCTGTATTTTCATTCTTACTAGCTTCCTGTACCAAGGAAGACAATACAATAACAAACGACCCGGGAACCGATAGCTTTGCAGAACTAAGTCTTGGAGCAAGCTTAAATAGCATGTTAAATAAGGCTGCAATCAAACAAAGTATTCCAGAATGCTCTTCAGAAGCTCCGGCTTATGCTCATGTTGAGCTTACACACAATGCGGGTACCGACTTAGAAGGAACTATAGAAATAAATGTTCCAATAATGGAAGATAATGGTACTTTTTATACCGCCTATGATGAAGGACTCAAAATTCCGGTTGCAAATAGTGAAACCAATACGGCATCAGTATCCTTAACTTCATTTTTGGTATACGATGGTGATCCTGAAGATGCCTCATCTAATTTAATTTGGGTAACCCCTACCACGGCAAGTGAATATGGTGCTTTTGTTAATCAGGGGCTCCCATTTGATTTTACCATTAGAGCGGGATCAAAAAAGTATGTAGATATAGAGGTAGTATGTTTTGATGATCGAGAGGTAAACCTTTATGGATATCAATTCTTTGATTTGATTCCGGAAGTATTATATGAGCTTTGTGTTTTTGCTAATTACTGCAATGATGCCGGGCGTCACTTTACAGCAAATTATAGTTTGGCTGTAACTTATATTGGAGGAGATGAGGAGATGTTGCTTCATGATACTGCTAATCTTCCTGGAACCGGGTTTGATGAATCTACAGGAGACTATTATGCAGATCCATTTTGTTTAGCTGTTCCTGCACCACAGTATGGTGAAGGAAGTGGTGAGCCATATATACGCTTAACAGCAACGCTACTTAATTGGGAGGGGAATTATCCCGATCCGGTAGGTATAGAACCATTAGAAGTAGACCTTTCATGGGATGATATTTCCGGTTATTTGAATGACGATGGAACGGTTGATTATGAGCATTTGTTTTTTAATTGTGGCGGAGACAGTCCCGGGAATGGAAATGGTGAATGCGATCCTGAAAATCCGGCCGATGATTGTGACAATGATGGAATACCAAATGGGCAAGATAATTGTCCGTCAACACCTAATGAAGGTCAGGGTGATTTAGATGAAGATGGTACCGGAGATGCTTGTGACTCTGATATAGATGGAGATGGAATTCCTAACGACGAGGAAAATGATGGATGTGAAAGAAATCCTGATTTAGAGTGTGGCGAAACTGTTTTAGAGCCATGTTTGCCAGAAGCAATAACAGGTTGTGAATCTACAGATGTTTTAAACATTAACCTGGAAAGTGCCGGACCTGTTATAACAAATGTGTCTTACGGAGACTGGACAGTACAAATAACGAATGGAGAACTATTTGTTGGTCTTACACCCATAATTCCATATGAAATTGCAGATATAGAGGTTACAGTGCTACAAAGTGTAACTTGTGAAGTAGTTACTGTTCCGGATGAAGGTGGATCTGTAACCATACCAAATATCACAGAAGGTGATTTACCAATTTCCATAGACCTTAGAGCAAATATTTGCGATGTGTCTGGAGAATAATAATCTCAGCTGGTTTTTACCGGGGGGTGACTAAGTAGCTGAGTAGTTTTTACTTCTCCCTATTTTTGAGAGATGTAAAAAGAGGCTGTGTGGATTATCCGCACAGCTTTTTTTTGTTAAAAAAAATAGAGCCTTCATTTAAAGTATTTATGTTCGGAGCTAAATTTTGAAGTTTTACTTATAAATTTCACCGTAAATAACTTGAAATGTCGGTAATAGCAAGCAGATGCAGAGATTCTTTTTTTGATCTTATTATTTTTCTAAAAAGCAATTTCTTTCTGTTATGGATTTTGTTTGTAGGAATCTGACTATTAAATATTTATAGTGTTTTTGAGGTGAATTTTTGGAATGACCTTTGTAAATCAAATTCAAATTTTTTAATTATTTAATTTATAAAATGAGTACCCTACTTATGAGAAAAAGCAAATTTTTGTTATTACCTGTTCTGGCGATTCTGGCATGTAGTAAAGATCCAATTTTAGAAGATGACAAATCAGAAACGCAATTAAACCCTGAAGAAATTAATGATCAACTTACCGAAGTAGCTTATCCCAATCAAATTGGACCTGTTTTAGAGGTTTACTATGGGGGCCAAAGGATACCTGTAGAATCTCAGGAAGGGAATTATGTATATCAGGGTGATATTTTAATTCCGGTGAACCAAACAAGTAAATCTGCACAAAGCCTTATTTTAGATAGTGATGAGGCCGCACAAAAAAGTACCGGTAGAATACGCGGTATGTGGCCTAAAAATACGGTTTATTATGCAATAGATAATAATTTACAGGATAAGTACCGTGTATATGATGCCATAGACCACTTTGAAGCTAATACGACTCTTAAATTTGTTCAAAGATCTGGAGAATCTAATTATATTTATTTCACTTCAGGTTCTGGTTGTTCTTCTTATGTTGGAATGATTGGAGGTCGCCAAAATATTACCTTGGCTAGTGCTTGTACAACGGGTAACGCAATTCACGAAATTGGTCATGCCGTAGGACTTTGGCATGAGCAAAGTAGAGTGGACCGTAATAGTTATATTGATGTTAATTTCGAAAATGTTCGAAGTGGTACTGAGCACAACTTTCATACTTACGAGACAAGTGGTTTTGATGGCGATGAGTTTACCAGTAGCTTGGATTTTGGATCGATAATGATGTACAGTCCTTACTCTTTTTCTAAAAATGGTGAGCCTACCATAACGAAACTGGATGGAAGTACTTATAAAGTTCAAAGATCGGGGCTTTCTTCAGGAGATATTAGAGGTATTAATGCAATGTATCCCGGAGATGGTGGTGAACCTACCTACGTAAATGGAAAGTATTATACTATTAGTGGCGTAACTGTACTTAGGGCCAATGATCTTTGGTATTTTTGGACTAAATATGGTTTTAAAAGAGTTGAATTAAGAAATAATCGTTGGTATTGGGTTTAAAATCACGCGATAATTTTTATACTAACCCGGGTATTACAACCCGGGTTTTTTTATGCTTTTTTATAATAAATGGTTTAATTTCTACACAGGCTGAGGTTCATTTCCACATAAAATAATGAGTAAATAAAGTTTTTAGAGTTTAAATATTTCTAAAGATAATTTTTTCAAGATATTCTATCTCATTTTTAAAATTTACTTCCGAAATAAGGATACCTATAATTTAAGAGGGGTAGGTTAAATTTGTATTTTACTTTTTAATGGAATATAGATGTCTATAGTTTACCGAGTCTAATTGCAGATCATCAGTTATATTGGTTGTTTTTTAACATCTCAGCTTTTCTATACTTTTTAATTGCATTTAACTCTGTAAGAAACAGACTAATAAAAGAAAATATTTTACTAGTTTAATCTTACAGGTTTTCCCTTATAAATTAGTATCTCTACTTCCTATAGATTAGCGTTAAGATTTTAAGGCGCACATCCTACCTGGCCAGAATCTTTCTATTTAATAATTCTTCCCTACAAGATATTAAAGCTTGCCTGATTTATTTCAGCAATTAATTTAATGAGGCCAACTATGAAAAATTTTATGCGTGTAAGCCTGGGATTATTTGTAATGTTATGTTGTTTTTCCTGTGCTAAAGAAGAAGTCGGAAAGCAATTAGAAGATTCTCAGGTTAAAGGAAAACTCTCCTTTGGAAGTGTATTAAGCGACCTGGCCAACCGCAGTGAGTTTAAAAAGCAACGTTCTCTCGGTTCTAATAAAATCCCGAAATGTTCAGAAGAAGATCCATTGTTTGTTAGGCTTGCAATTAAGTTTAAAGATGAAAGCGGTAATTGGGTTTGGTATAAAAATTCTAACACAAATAAAATAGAAATTAAAGTGAACCCAAATGGAACAGACCTGGATGAGGACGGAGATCTAGATGCCTGGTTTACCCAGGAATCAGCCGATTTGGAATTGGAAGAAGGAGAATATTCAATTGAATACTTTGCAGTTGCCACTGCTACAGGTGAGGATGAGGAAGCAATTATTTATATGGCTCCCAGAATTCCTGAAGGTACTCTAGATTATACGCAAAGCATTCAATATCATAATTTTGTGAATAAGCCTTTACCCATAAAAGTGCAAATTCATCCTGGCGTAAAATACTATCAGCCGGTAGAAGTACTGTGTTATGAAGAACATTATGCTTTTGCTTTTGGCTATTTATTTTTCGATTTTAATTCAAGCAACTTAATTTACTTGTGCACTTATGGCAATGTATGTAGGGAAGATCAGAAACACATTCCTGCCCAATTCAAGATAAAAGTATGGCAAGATTCAAGCGAGGGAGATTTATTGGTAGTGGCGCAAAATGAAAGAAAAACCTTTACCGATGAAAATGGAGAGCATTATTATGCCGATGCACTCTGCTTCCCACTTCCGGAAACAGAGGAATATTTTGCGAAAATATGGCTGGTAGAGGACGAATCAGAGACTTTAATAAGAGAAGGAAATTTTAATGCCCAGGATTTAACAAATGTATACCAGGAAGAACAACAACATTATTATTACCACTTTAGAGAAGCTTGTTGTGGTGATAAAGATAATTTCATTTTACTGGATGATTTAACCGAAAATGAAGGAGAATGTGGTGAAGAACCTCAGGATCCTTCTGAAAATTGCGTGCCTTGTGATAATGATCAGGGTGGTAAAATAAAACTTTTAGAGGTTAAATTTTTAGGTAATACCCCAGCAAATTTGCTAGTTACCCATAACGGTCCTAATTCTCCTTACGAAATATTTAATGACGTGGTAAATCCAAACGATATAATACTTCTAACAGGAGAGGCAACAACAGGAGGAAATGAAACTCCTTCTGTTTGGACCGAGATGGAATTCACAATTTCAGAAGTAAACTATGATCTTCATACTAGTTGCTCAGAGCCATTATTTCCCGGACAAATTTTTGGGGATAATAATTTTCAATTGATCTCAGCAACAAATGTAGATGATCAATTAATCTGCAGTTCTAATGAATAACACACAATATTAAACCCATAAGCCTGTCATTGGGTGGTTCTTTTACAGGCTTATAATTCAAACCTTTTATTAATTAATCTAAATTATTTATTATGAAAAACTTTAAGTTTTGTTTGGCATTTGTAGCAATAGCTGCAATGTTTATGACTTCCTGTAGTAAGGACAACAACCCTGATGATCCCGATGGTCCAGGTGGGGAAAACACTTCAAGCCTTTCTTTTGAGGTGTTTTTAGAAGACTTTGAAGATAAGCGCGCTGCTCAAACCAAAAATCATATTTTAGGGGAGGGTGAGGTACCCAGCTGTGAGAATGAAGACACCGTACCCAGTTTTATACGGGCCGTAATAGCTGTTGGAGATGAAAATTCAACTAATTATGTGGATGATGGAGATGCCAGTAATGCCGAAGCGGTAGATATTGACATCATTCCAGTTGATAATAATGATAGTGATGGCGATGGAATGCCAAACTGGTTAACCTACGAGGAAAGTTTTCTTGAACTGGAAAACGGTGAATATACCATTATTTATTTTGATGTAAGAAATGCTGCAGGAGAGGTACTTTATATCGCACCATCTTCTAACGATAGCTACGGGCCTGCCAACTTTGAAAATTTTGTTGAGAACCCACTTCCTCAAAGTGTTCAGTTAGAGAATGGCACAAAAACTTATATAGAGTTAGAAGTACTTTGTTATGATGAGGTTTTTGCACAAGAATACGGTTATTTATTCTTCGATTTTGAGATGCTTCCATTACAATACATCTGTATTTTTGGAAATGAATGTACAGATGAGGGGCGTCATTATCCTTCTAATTTTATGATTAAAGTATGGGAATATCCAGCTAACACAGATTTGGGTAATGTTACATTTAATGAAGATGATGCTTTCGTGGTAGCTTCTAACAATGCTGTATGGAGCGACGAAGGTGAAAATGCAGTGGTAACACAAGCTTCTCCCTTATGTATAGCTTTACCAGATAGGGAAGGCCAGGTTTTCTATGCGGAACTGTATACGCTTGATTCACCTGGGGATACTCAAGGCACCCTTATTAGAAGAGGAGATTTTACAGCAGCCGAAATTGATCAACTTTATGATTCGGAAACCGAACAGTATAATTACTGGCACTTTAGAGAAGGTGGTGAATACTGCGGTGAAGATTCAGACCCTTGTTTATTAGCTAGTGTAGTTAATGAATCAGAAGACTTTAATAATGCTGAAAGTTTTGGTGATGTAACAATAGGAGGTACCGAGTATGCCTGGAGTGAAACAACTGGTGAAGACCCATACGGTACTTATAATATTGTAACTAACGCACACGAATTCTATAGTGGTTTCCCAAGCCTTTTGGATGCCGATAATGATAGCAATGGTAAATTTGTAATTTTTGATGGAGACGATTTAAACCCTAATGAAACCCTTAGACGTGTTTATTTTTCAGAAAATATACCAACTGTATGCGATGGGGATGTTTATTACATAACCATGGATTTGGTAGACATTAGTACTCCTAATGAAGGTGACGGTGGCAATGACGCTCAGCTTGAAATAACAGCTAATGGTGCACAAATAGCATTGTTTGAGATTAGTGACTTGGCCGGTTATGATACCTGGACTAAAGTTGGATTTATTCTTATGGCAGATGGTTCTGGAAATATAGATTTCGAAATTTCAGATCCCGATGGAAACTGGGAAGGGAATGATTTTGGAATGGATAACATAAATATTTCCAATGATCCTGCCAGTTTAAATGACGTAGATCATATAAACCCAGGAATATAAATTGAGGGAATGTAATCTTTAAAACTAAAGAGCCCGGTTTGGGCTCTTTTTTAATGGCTTATTTGAACCTTAACAAAAGCTCTTAATTCTTGAAAAAACCTCTTAAATTCATCCTCAAATTCTGCATAAAACTCTTGTAGCTCTTCTATGGCCAGGTGCATTTTAATTCGGTATTTAATTCTTTTATTCATTTGAAACAGTATTTTTTCAATACCTTCAATTTTTCGGTAATTATAAAGCCAATTATCAGCAATCATATAGGGTAGAAAACTTTGAATAGATTTCGGTAATAATTCAAAATTCTCCTGTAGAAGTTTGTAAAAATTTTCAGTGTAGGTTTTTAGTGGGATGTCGCTATAATCTTTCCAGTTTGCCGCTAAAAAGTGATCATATAAAATATCTACAATAACCCTACTATAGTGGCCATAACGGGCAAATAGGCGCTCTACGCTTTTACTCACAATGGGATGTGTATCGGTAAAGTTATCTATAGCACGATGTAATACTATTCCTTTTTGAATTTCGGTAGGATAGTTTAAATATTGCTTTCCTTTAACCGAATCAGCTATAAAGTTTCCAATTTTTAAGTTATCATTCTCATTCGAGAGATATATATGTGCTAAGAAGTTCATTTTTGAAAGTTACTCAAATCAGGTAATTTCCTGTTTAATTTTTGTTAAGTTTTATTACTACCTATGCGCGACTTGTATATTTGTTGAACATTTAATTAACAATTGAGGCTTTAAAATCTACAAAACTTAAATTTATCAGTAAACATTTTATAAATCTAACTTAACCTATTTAAATAACATTAAAATACATTTATGAGCTTAATAAAATCAATCTCAGGAATACGTGGTACTATAGGAGGTAAAACAGGTGATAATCTCACACCAATAGATACCGTAAAATTTGCCGCTGCCTATGGTACCTGGTTAAAAAATAATTCTACAAATAAAAAGTTGAGTGTTGTGGTTGGTCGTGATGCCAGAATTTCCGGAAAAATGGTTCAGGAATTAACCATGAATACTTTAACCGGTTTGGGAATAAATGTCATTGATATAGATCTTTCAACCACGCCCACAGTAGAAATTGCGGTGCCTCTGGAAAATGCAGATGGAGGTATTATCCTTACCGCAAGCCATAACCCAAAGCAATGGAACGCCCTTAAACTATTAAATAATAAAGGAGAGTTTCTTGATGGCGCAGCAGGTGCTAAAATTTTGGAATATGCCGAACAGGATAATTTTAACTTTTCTGAGGTCGATGATTTGGGAACAATTACCAGAAAAGAAAACTATATAGACATTCATATAGAGGAAGTTCTAAAACTTAAACTTGTGGATGCTGAAAAGATAAAACATGCCGGTTTTAAAGTAGTGGTAGATGGTGTGAATTCTACCGGTGGTATTGCTATCCCTAAACTTCTAAAAAAAATGGGGGTAGAGGTAATAGAATTATATTGTGAGCCAAATGGTCATTTTCCCCATAACCCCGAACCTTTAAAAGAGCACCTTACCGACATTTGTGAACTGGTGAAAAAGGAAAAAGCCGATTTTGGAATTGTGGTAGATCCAGATGTAGATAGGTTGGCTTTTATTGATGAAAATGGAGAAATGTTTGGAGAAGAATATACCCTTGTGGCCTGTGCCGATTATGTGTTATCTAAAACTCCGGGTAATACGGTAAGTAACCTCTCTTCTTCCCGAGCGCTTAACGATGTAACCAAAAAACACGGAGGCGAATATAATGCCAGTGCTGTAGGTGAAGTGAATGTTGTACAGCTTATGAAAGATACCAACACCGTTATTGGAGGTGAAGGGAACGGCGGAATTATTTATCCAGAGTCGCATTACGGGCGTGATAGTTTGGTAGGAGTAGGATTATTTTTAACCTATTTAGCTGAAAAAAAGATCAGTGTTTCTGAGTTAAGAAAAGAATATCCAGCCTACTTTATGAGCAAGAATAAAATTCAATTGACTCCTGAAATTGATGTAGACGAAATTTTAAAAGCAATGGAAGAGAAATATAAAGCTGAAGAAATCTCTACTATAGATGGAGTGAAAATTGATTTCGCTGAAAATTGGGTCCATTTAAGAAAATCGAATACCGAGCCTATTATAAGGATTTACACTGAAGCAAAATCTCAGGATAAAGCCGATAAGCTTGCGCATGATATGATTAAAGAGATTAAAGAAATTGTAGGCTAAGGTCTAACTAACGTATTACAGCATTTTGGGGAGTTTCTTTCCCCAAATGCTTCCAGCGTTTGTGTGTCCAGAGATAAAATTCTGGTTTTTCCCTTATTTGTTTCTCCAAATGCTGTTTATATTCTAAAGTAATTTGATGGTCTTCTGTTTTAGAAGGGCTATCGGCAATATTAATTAAAGAGGCCTTATAACGGCCTCTTTTTATTTTCTCTACGTGTAGGTATATCACGGCCATATCAAGTTCTTTGGCCATCCTTTCAGAACCGGTATAAAAAGGAACTTTCTTTCCCATAAAATCTGTCCAAAACTTATAATTTGGGGATTTCGGAGATTGATCGGCTATCATTGCATAAATACCACGAACACCTTCTTTTTCATTTTGAGTAATGCGTGAGGTAGATGTAGAGTTTCTAATAAGTTCGGCGCCAAATCTTCTTCTTATATCATTAACAAGTTTGTCAAAACCGGGGTTTCTAATTTTTTTGTAAATTCCAAAAGCCTTGTGCTTTAGGTTGTTGAGCTGTAGGGCAAAAAGCCATTCATAGCTGGCGTAGTGGCCACACATTAAAATAATGCTCTTATCCAGTTTTTCTATGCGCCTTAGTTCTTCAAGATTGGTAAATACGAAACGTTTTTTTAATTCTTCTTCAGAAATAGAAATACTCTTTATCATTTCCAGAAACATGTCGCACATGTGCCTATAAAACTTTTTACGTATTTCAATAATTTCATTCGAAGATTTTTCAGGAAAAACAAGTTCTAAATTATCTGTAACCGCTTTTTTTCTGTATCCAACCAGGTAGTAGACTATAAAATAAACCAGATCTGAAACACGATAGAAAAGCCAAAATGGAAGAATGGAAATAAACCAAAGTAAGGGATAAATCAGCCAAAAAACTACAGCCTGCATAAAATAATTTTCAGCAAATATATGGTATATTTGGCATTTAACTAAAGTTGCTATGGGAGAATTAAACCTGGTTACCCTTATAATTATTGGTCTAAACGTACTGGTTTCATTCAAGGGATTTAATGATGAATCCTTTTTTCAGAAATATAAGTTTAATATTGCCGATATTAATCGTGGTGCCAAATACCAAATTGTTACTTCAGGGTTTTTGCATGTGAATACCACCCACCTTTTGGTAAATATGCTTACCCTATATTTTTTCGCCAATTCAGTGATTTTTTTCCTTGGTACTTTGGGTTTTGTTTTGGTCTATCTTGCTAGCCTTGTTTTAGGGAACTTACTTTCTTATTTCTTTCATAAAAAGGATATACATTATACTGCAGTTGGTGCGAGTGGGGCTGTTATGGGAGTATTGTATTCTGCTATTTTATTAAGGCCAGACATGATGCTAGGTCTGTTTTTTATAATTCCTATACCCGCTTATATTTTTGGAATTGGTTACTTATTCTATACCATATACGGTATGAAACGGCAATTGGGTAACATTGGTCACGACGCCCATTTCGGGGGTGCGGTAGGGGGTTACCTATTAACCCTTCTTCTTGCTAGCTGGGTTTTTGAAGAACATTTGTTGATGGTAATATTACTGGCTCTGCCAATTTTAGTTTTGTTTGTGCTACAAAAATTAGGGAAAATATAATTTGGTACTCTTCTTGTACTGGAGAATTTAACTAAAAACAATTAACTATGAAAAAAGTAATATTAATTCTTGCACTAATAGCAGGAGGTATGGGAATGCAAGCTCAAAACGACAATAAGACTCCTGGAATTTATGTAGCCGGAGAGGGAATTGTAAAAATAACTCCAGACAAAGTAACTATTAATTCTAGAATTGAGCATGAAGGCCAGAGTGCTGCTTCGGTGAAATCTCAGAATGATGAGGTGGTGAATAAAGTGATTAAATTCCTTAAGTCTGAAGATGTAGCTGAAAAAAATATCAATACCAATTATGTGAATTTGAATAAGAGGTATAATTATAACGATAAAACGTATACCTATGTAGCCAGCCAAACTATTGCTATTACCCTGGAAGATATAAGTAGATATGAAGCTATTATGAAAGGACTTCTAGAAAATGGACTTAATGGAATTAACGGTATTGAGTTCGAATCTTCAGATATTGAAAAGCATAAGGCTAAAGCCAGAAAAAGAGCTGTTTTAAACGCTAAAGAAAAAGCAGAAGCACTTGTGGCACCTTTAGGCCAAACTATAGGAAAAGCTTTTATGATAAGTGAGGGGAGCAATAACAGTTACCAACCGGTGTATCGCGCTATGGAGATGAAAGCATCTTCAGATACCGGAGGCCAACAGACCATTGCGCCGGGAGAAATGGAAATAAATGTTAAGGTACAGGTAGCTTTTCAGCTTTTAATGGAATAATTTTTAGCTTAAATCCTTAAATAAAAAAAGCGCCAAATTTGGCGCTTTTTTTATGAGTTTTAGTTAGAATAAATTAATTCTTATTAAGTAATTCTCCAATTTTTTTATCTAAATCTTCGCCTCTAAGATCACGTGCTACAATAGTACCTTCTTCATTTAATACAAAAGCGGCAGGAATAGCTTTAATCCCGTAAAGTTGAGCAACCGGATCTTGCCAAAACTGTAGGTTAGAAACCTGGTGCCAGGGTAAACCATCATCTTTAATAGCTTTAACCCAACGATCTTTTTGCCCGGGACGATCTAAAGAGACACCAATTATGCTTAAGCCATCGTCTTTATATTTATTATAGGTTTTTACCAGGTTAGGATTTTCTACACGACAGGGCTTACACCAGGCTGCCCAAAAATCTATTACGGTAACTTTTCCCATAACATCTTTTAAAGCAATCTCATCTCCTTCTGGCGTTGGGGCCGTAAAATTAGGTGCTTTACTTCCTATAGCAACTTTGTTAGCTTCTTTTAGATTTTTAGAAATTTGTTTTCCTATAGCTGTATTTTGTACTTCTTCAGAAAGTTCAGCAAACATATCCTGAATTTCGTTCACAGGGTAGGATTTCATTCTAAGCATATCGCTTATTACCATGATTGAAACAAAAGAACCTGGATTTTCCTGAACCATTTTCTTTTTGAAAACCTTATCGTTATCTATAAGCTCTTTTTCGTTTTCCTGAAGACTTGTAAGTTTAGTACTGTCTTTTTGCTGAAAAGCAGATTGCATTTCGCTACGCCCTTGCATCACCTTTTCGTTCACTTGTTTTAAGTGTGCTAAATACTCTTGTAAGAGTTTGTTTTCTTTCCCTCCACTTATTTCAGATGAACGCAAACTGTCTTTGTAAATTTTAAATTTTATTTCCTCATTTTCAGAAATAAAAATCACATTTCCCTGGGTTCCTTCAAACTCAAGAAAACTTAGATTAGGACTTTCGGGATCCTGTAGGTCCAGTTTAAAACTTCCGTCTTTAATAGTAGTAGAGTCTACTCGTATAGGGCGGTTGGTGTTTTCATCAATTTCAGAAACATATACCGTTTTGCCGTCTTCCATTTTAGGAGCATCTCCAGAAATTGTATAACCTTTATCTTCCTGGCAAGAAGTAAGCGCAGCTGCAATAGCAAACGTCATTATTATTTTACGCATAGAATTATTTTTGTTTAAGACAAAAATAAACATCTAGTGTTGCAATCCATTCGTAATTTTATAAAAAATTGTTAATTTCAACAATGGGAATTTGTAAGCCTGAAGGAATATGTAATTTTAAATGATATTACCTATTTATGACAAAGCAGAAAGAAGAATTGCCTTTTGAGATTCAGATTAGTTTCCATAAAGTAGTGGAACAATATAAGAAGCAATTAGAGTACGAAGAAAATGAAGTTGCCCGGAATTATATTAAAAGCATTTTAGAACATGTAAAATCTTTTCCTGCTTTAACCAATGGAATAAAAGATTTTAATGAGCTTAAGAAATACAAAGAACCGGTAAGGGTTCTCCTTGATGATCTTTTTCCCAGTGTGCTTACCAATAACGAGATAAAAGCAGCGTCTGTTCCTTTTCAGAATTTTTTATTTAACAGGTCGAAACGTTTAAAAAAGATCATGGAATCGGCTCCTGATGGTTTCGAATTAAAGATAAGAAACCTGGACAATAAAAGTATTTATGTCCAGGAATGTATTAATATTCTTAACGATTATTACGGTTACGAGATAGATTATTCCAGACCGTTATATTTTGATATTCCAGATGAGCAAGGCATTAATAGACGTTTTCGTATTGCTTTAAACGGCGATTTTATAGATATTTTTCCCAAAGAGCAAGCCAGGAAAATAACCGATGAAGATGTAGATGAGCTCTTACAAAATGTAGAGGATATAGACCTGTGGAAAGAAAAATTTCCGCCCCAAAGTTGGATCTTTAAAGGTTTTACCATTGTAAATCTTACAGATGTTACTATGGACGACGCGATATCTGAATTAAAAACAGCTTTGCTTTTTGAGAAATCATCAGAACAGGATGAGCTTTTAAAGCTGGAAGAAATATTTAGATCTATCTATAAAATCCCCGATCTAAGAGTTGGGTTTACCGTATATAATCCGCAAGATGAGGTTTTTGAAAAAATGGAATATAAAGATGCAAATAGTTATATTCTTAATGATGAATTGATAAGCGAATGTAGGGAAGGAGTATGTGAAGAAGGTTTTAATAATATTTTTAAAGAGTTTAGTTTTTTTAGTATTGCCAATGTTGAAGAATATGCTAAAAAGACTAAAAATAATATACTTTCCAAACGTCTAAAAGAAAGTGATGTAAAAAGCTGTATCCTGGCCCCGGTAGTAAAAAACAATCGTTTATTAGGGATTTTGGAATTAGTGGCAACGAAGAAAAATCAGCTTAATAGTATTAATACCATTAAGTTAGATGAAATTTTACCTTATATAGCTACCGCTGTAGATAGAAATCGTAGTGATTTTGAAAACAGGGTGAAAGCTGTTATACAAAGCGAGTGTACTTCTATACATCCCAGTGTTTTATGGGTTTTTGAAAAAGAGGCCAAGAAGTATATTAGAGACTATGACGATGATGGCCTGGCTTCATTTAAAGATATTGTTTTTAAGGATATATATCCGCTATACGGGCAAATTGATGTGGTAGCTTCTTCTGAAGCTAGAAATGAAGCCATTCAAAAAGATTTGCTCCATCAATTAAAAGAGATTCAATCCATAATTGATAAGGCTTACAGTTTAGAGAAACTGCCTATTTACGAGCAGGTAAAGTTTAGGATTTCAGATTTTATGGAAGACCTGGAAAACAGTCTAAATGCTTCTAGTGAACAAAAGGTATTTAATTTGTTGCAAAAGGAAGTTAATCCTATAATGAGCCATTTGCGAAATCAATCTTCCGAATTAAAGAAACTGGTAGAGGAATATCAAAATAAATTGAATCCTGAAACTGGAATTATTTATAATCATAGAAAAAACTATGATAAAACGGTACAACAAATAAACCGCACCATGTCCCGCTTCTTAGACAGAAAGCAAATTGATGCTCAAAAAATTTATCCGCATTATTTTGAACGCTATAAAACCGATGGGGTAGACCATAATATCTACATTGGTGCCTCTATGGTAAGGGATAGGCCTTTTAATAAGGTTTACTTATACAATTTACGTCTTTGGCAGTTAAGCACCATGTGCGAAATGGAAAACCGTTTTTATCAATTACAACAAAACACCCCTATTAAATTAGATGCAGCTTCCTTGATTTTAGTCTATAACTCTACGATGTCTATTCGATATCGAATGGACGAAAAGAAATTTGATGTAGATGGAACTTATAATGCGCGTTACGAGATCATTAAAAAACGTATTGATAAATCCTTCATAAAAGGCACCGAAGAGCGTGTTACTCAAAAAGGTAAAATAGCCATAGTTTATAGCCAGCGTTCAGATGAAAAGGAGTATTTAAGGTATATTAAATATCTGCAAACCAAGAACTACCTGGGGGAAGAGGTTGAGCTGTTAGACCTTGAAGATGTACAGGGAGTGGTTGGGCTCAAAGCAATGAGGGTAGAAGTTTTATATACTCCAAACAGCAATGAACCCGACAGAACTATTACTTATGAGAATTTAATGGAAGAATTACATTAGATAAAAGGCGCCAACAAAAGCAATTACCGAGACTATAATTCCTATCATAAATACGGTGTAGGTAATTCTTAAAATTTTATATTTTCTGTGTAATACTTTACCGAGTAGATGAAGGTCCAGCATTAAAGATTCATATACATAGTCTTTATCTTTTATGATTTCTTTCATTCCCCATTTAAATTGTTCAAACGGCATTTTATGGCTATTACCAAAGAATAAAAGGTTTACCTCCCTGTTTTTTACCTGTTCTTTGGTAAACTCTCCACTGGTAACTTGCGGCCGGGTAGATAATACCGAAAGAATAATGGAAGCCACGCTAAATAAAATAAGAATAAGGGTTGGGATCAATAAATGCTTATTACTGGCAGCATCTAACTTTGGGATCATATTGGCCAGGGCCAAAGAAATAATAATAGCATTTACCGATAGAAGAATATTTGCTTTTGTATCGGCAATATCACTTAGCTTAATATGGTTTCTTAGCGTAACCCTAAACAGGGTTTGAATACTTCTTTCGGGATTGTCATTTTTATAGCGTGCCTTCATTCGGGCTTTCGCTTCCTCTTTAGTTAGCTTTTTTTGCTGTTTGTTTTTATTCTCAATTAATTCAAGCAGATTTTCTTCTTTAGCAGGCCCCCATTCTTCTATAGCATAATCAGTATAAAATTGATGTTCTTCGGTAAACATTCTTATATTTTCCTGTATCCATTCCCCTGTGGTAAAGTTTTTAATGTTGTGGAGCTCTAATTCCTGCCTTAAAAGTTCACTGGTTTCGTTAAAATAATTTTTAGCGAAATGAGATGAGTCGGCATCTTTTATTATTTTCTCGGAAATACTCTCCGGAATATAATCAATCTTTGTTGCCCTTATATTGCTTACAACTTCTTCAATAAGTTCTGGAGTGGCATTATTTTGTTTAAGAAAATCTGTGGCAATAGCAACACTTTCTTCCTCATGTCCCTTAAAAGTACGTGTGTAACCTGTATCATGTAACCAGGCGGCAAGCAACAGGGCTTCCTCTTGTTTAACATTAATTTCGGAATTGGCAATTAATTCTTTAGTACTTTTAACCACACGTTGGGTATGCCTGTAGTTATGGTATATAAACGTGTTCGGTAATTTTTCCTTAAAAAGGTTTAAAACAAAATCATCTGCTTTCTCAATGAGATTATTCATATAGTTTAGCTGGTTTTTGTTTAGCCAAAGTACAAAAAATGTTGAATAACCTTTATGAAAAAAACTAACTTCTTTCTATCACTAATGGCCTTGTTAGTGATTTATTCTTGTGTGTCCTCAGATCCAAAATATCGCAAAGGCGAACCAAAATCTAATTTTGGATATCCGAGTAATAAAGAGATAGAAAAATCCTTTTACCTATTGGGAGATGGGGGCTACTCCCCCACGGGAGGAAGCTCTAAAGGACTTATAGCTTTTAAAAGTTATCTGGACTCTGTAAAGCAAACCGATAACTTTACCATCTTTTTGGGTGATAATATTTATCCCGACGGAATGCCCGAAAAAGACTCACCGGAAAGGGAGGAAGCCGAGTATAAAATTGATGCCCAACTGGATGCCATTGAAGGCTACGATGGAAATGTTTTATTTATTCCCGGGAACCATGATTGGTATAGCGAGCGTATTGCAGGTCTAGAAAGGCAGGAAGCCTACCTAAAAGAAAAACTGGGCGACAATGTTATTTGGAGCCCAAAAACAGGCTGTGGACTTGAGATTATGGATGTAGGTGATGAGATAACCTTAATTGTAATAGATTCTCAATGGTATCTTGAAGACTGGAACAAGAATCCCACCATTAACGATGATTGTGCTGAGATAAAAACCAGAGAAGCCATGTTTCTTGAGGTCGAAACAGAACTTAAGAAGAGTCAGAATAAAACAATAATTGTAGCAATACACCATCCTTTATTTACCAATGGAGTGCATGGTGGGCAGTATAATTTTAACAGGCATATATATCCTTCACAAAAGAAAATACCAATACCAATTCTAGGATCTTTAGCCACTTTAATAAGAACTACCGGAGGTGTTTCTATTCAGGATGCCCAAAACGAACGTTATAAATCTTTGGTAAAACGTCTTGAAACCTTAGGACAAAATTCAGACCGTTTGCTCTTTGTAAGTGGTCATGAGCACTCTTTACAATATATTGAACATGGTAAAATAAATCAAATTGTTACCGGGTCTGCGTCAAAAGCTACCTACGCAACCTTGAGTAACGATGGGCTTTTTGCGTATCCTGAACAGGGTTTTGTAGTTTACGACGTATTTAAAGACGGCTCTTCCTGGGCAAGCTTTTACGGGAACGAAAACAATAAAGCTAAATTGTTGTACCAAAAAGAAATTTTTGCGGCACCTAAAGAATACGATATTTCAGACTTTCCAAAAGAATTTGAAGAATCAATTACAACGTCAGTATATCCAAAAGATGATACCGAAAAAGGGACAGTACACAGAACTGTTTGGGGACAAAGATATCGTGAGTTATATGGTACCGATATTAATGTAAAAATAGCTGATCTGGATACACTTTATGGAGGCTTAACACCAATGCGTGCTGGAGGTGGCCATCAAACCATATCAATAAGGTTGAAAGACAGTTTGGATAGGGAGTATAATATTCGAAGAATTAAAAAGAAGGCGGTTCAGTTTTTACAAACCGTAGCTTTTAAGGATACTCCTATAGAAACTCAATTAGAGAATACGGTAGCCGAAGATATTATATCTGATTTTTATACAGCTGCCCATCCTTATGCATTTTTGGCTATACCAACTATGGCAGATGCCATTGGGGTTTATCATACCAATCCAGAATTGTATTATTTACCGAAACAGCCAAAATTAGGAAAGTATAATGAAGAACATGGCGACGCTATTTATATGATAGAGGAAAGGCCTGAAGAACACTGGTTGGGAAAAGAAAGTTTTGGTTCTCCCAATCACGATATTCAAAGTACAGCCGGAATGTTCGACAGGCTGCGTAGGGACGAAAAATATTCTTTAGATGAGCCTGCTTATGTTAGGGCCAGGATATTTGATATGCTCATAGGAGACTGGGACAGGCACCAGGACCAATGGCGATGGGCTGAAATTGAAGATGAAGAAGGCAATAGGGTCTTCAAGCCAATCCCCAGGGATAGGGACCAGGTTTTTTCAAATTTCGACGGGGCCTTTTTTGGAACCCTAAGAGCCTTAACCGGATTTGCCTCGCAGTTTGCCGTTTATGGCGAAGATATAAATAATGTAGAGTGGTTTAATGTTTCAGCTACCGGTTTAGATCGTTCTTTGCTGCAAAATGTGGGCAAAGAAACCTGGCAGGAACAAGCGGAATTCATTAAAGAGAATATGACCGATGAGGTAATTGAAGAAGCCTTTAGAAAACTTCCTCCCGAAACCTATGATGAGACTACAAAAGAATTAATTGAAAAGGTAAAAGCAAGAAGGGATAACATTGTTGATATCGCCATGAGATATTACGATCATTTCGCAGATCTTGCAATTATTACCGGAACCGATAAAGATGATTTTGTTGATATTACCCGAATGAAAGGCGGTAAAACCAAAGTTAAAATTAGTCGAAATAAAGATGGTGAAAGGGCTGAGGTAGTAAGCGAAAAAGTGTACGATAAAAATGAAACTAAAGAAATTTGGTTGTATGCGCTAGATGATGATGATAAAATTTTAGTGGATGGAGAAGGAGATAATTATATTTTTACCAGGATAATAGGTGGTCAAAACAATGACGTTTATACTATAAAGAATGGAAATAAAATTAAAATCTACGATCACAAAACCAAACCTAATACTGTAAAAGAAGCCGGAAATGCCAAATTTAGGTTTAGGGATAACTACCAGATAAATACATATGATAAAGATAAAAAGATCTTTACCAGTGGGGCAGTAGTACCGGCTTTTGGATTTAACCCAGACGATGGTTTTAAGCTTGGCCTTGAGATGGTTACCACAAAAAATGCATTCAAGAGAAACCCATTTACTACCCAACATACTTTTGGGGGAGGTTACTATTTTGCGACGAACGGATTTGATCTTTATTACGAAGGTGAGTTTGCCCTAATACTCGGTAATTACAATCTTAAAGTTGGGGCTAATTACGCCAGCCCAAATTATGCCAGTAACTTTTTTGGTTATGGGAATGAGACTCCGAATTTTGATGAGTCGCTTGATTTTGATTATAACCGTGTAAAAATTAGTCGCTTTGGTGTAAAAGCAGGTTTTGAAAACAAAACTCCATTTGGAAGCATGTTTAGGTATATGGCAAGTTTTGAGGGTAATAAAGTAGAATCTACAGAAGGTAGGTTTATTACTGAAGATTTTACAAGTGGTGACCCCGACTTTTTTAAAAGAAAGTATTTTGCCGGTTTAGATGCCCTTTACCGTTACGAAAGTTACGATAATACCTTAAACCCAAGTAGGGGAATGAAGTTTGAACTAAATCTTGGTGGACAAATGAACACGGCTGAAACCTCACAAACCTATGGCTATTTTAAACCTTACTGGGGCTTTTATAATGCACTTACCAGAAATAGAAAACTTGTTTTAAAAACCCATGTGCAGGCTCATCTAAATATGGGAGATGATTATGAGTTTTATCAGGCTGCACAGTTAGGTGGCGATACAGGGCTAAGAGGTTATCGTATTCAACGCTTTACAGGTAAAAGTGCTTTTGCTACCGGTGCCGATATAAGATATGGTTTCGATCAATTTACAACCAGGTTCCTGCCATTACAAATAGGAGTTTTTACCGGTTATGATTTAGGACGCGTTTGGAACGATTTCGAGGATAGTAGTAAATGGCATGATAGTTACGGTGTAGGCCTTTGGGTAAACAGTGCTGAAGCCGTAAACGGAACTTTTAGCCTGTTTAAGGGGAGTGAGGGATATAGATTCTCTTTTGGATTTGGCTTTGAGTTTTAATTAAGTAATAACAAATAAGTTTTTTAAAAGCTCCCGGTAAATGTTACTGGGAGCTTTTTTATATTATGAAGTTGGATAATCTGCCTGCTTCCTGTTAGTAAATGCATAGTGGCCAGATACTTGCTTTAAAGTTCAACTGAGGATGTTCTTTGGGTTATGCCTTGGGTGATTTTACGCGATAATGGAGGTTTAAAGCTCAGAGACTGTTCTTAAGTTGATAATTTGCTTTTTTCTTCCACTCCAGAATTTTTGAAACTCTTGACTTTTAGTAGTTTTCAGAAGCTACCATAATAAGAAATACTTCTGATTTTGATTTAGAAAAAATGCTTTTATAGTAGGATGTTGAACATTCAATTTTTAAGAAAAGTAGTATATAAATGATATTTTAAAAGCAGTTCTCGCATACCCTACACCTGACGTGCAATAAACTTTAGACTAATTGATGGTTGGATAATTAGGGGAATTAGAGTTACTCTGGTTTTTGTAGATTTAACGTATTAGAAAAGTCTATGGTGCGAATAGGGAATGGGATATTGATGCCATTCTTATCAAAAGTCTTTTTAACTTCTATAATTGCGATGTCTTTAGCAACTAAGATGTCCCTGTTTTTGGTAACATCGGTCCAGAATCGAACTACAAAATTTATAGAGCTATCTCCAAATTCGGTAAACATAAATTCTACCTGCTCGTTTCCTCGAGAAGGAAAATGTTTAGAAATAGTTTCAATAGTTATTTCTTTTACTTTTTCTAAATCAGAAGAGTAGCCTACCCCACAATTCAACATAACCCGGGATCTGTTGGTAGTTGAAAAGTTCTTAAAAGGTTCTTCTACAATCTTGGAGTTGGGGATAACCACATAGTTATTGTCAGATTGTTTAATTACGATATTTCGTAAGTTAATCTCTGTAACTTCTCCCGCATATGAGTTTGTTTCTACCCAATCTCCAATTTGAAGTTCGGGAAGAAAACTTAAAATAATTCCAGAGAAAGTGTTGTTTAAAGTGCCTTGTAAAGCAAGTCCAATAGCAAGTCCTACCACACCGGCACCGGCAAGTACAGAGGTTAGAATCTTATTAAGGTCCAGAATTCCAAGGGCAATAAAAAAACCGATAAGGATCACAATGGCCTTGCTCACCTTAACGGTTATATGTCTTATGGAGTCTTGTTTAACTTTTTTAGCTAGCAGTTTGTTTAGTAATCTGCCGGTATACTTGGCCAGAAAAATAAAAAATACAAAAACAATAACTGCCAAAAGGAAGTTTGGTAAATTCAATATTAATGAATCTAACCAGCTTACCAGTTTTGCACTTATTCCCTCCAGGGATTCTTTTAAATTAAACTTGTCTTCCAAATAATTAAATTTTAACTGGGTTTATGCGAATCTGTAGTTTTCATTTTCCATGCATCTAACATCCAGCTGGTTTTTTCCAATTCTCTAATATATGCGCCAATAAGGTCTATGGTTCCTTCATCTCCTGCTTTATCGGCAGTTTCAACCACAGCACGCATTTGCTTTAACAAAGTTCCGTGATCTTTTAATAAGATTTCAATCATCTCATAATCGGTTAAATCCGATTTTGATTCTTCAATATTAGAAGACTTTAAATAATCGCTTAAGTTACTTACCGGAGTATATCTTAAGGTAAGGATACGCTCAGCAATCTCATCAACTTTCAACTTAGCATCATCGTATAATTCTTCAAATTTCTCGTGTAAGTCAAAGAAATTTTTACCGATAACATTCCAATGGAAATTTCTTAACTTTTGATAATATAAATGGTAATCAGCCAGTAAAACATTAAGTTCATCTACTGTTTTAGCCGTCTTTTCAGTATCTAGTCCTAAATAGCTCATAGTTTTTATTTATTGTTTTTTTTAATTCAATTCAAAAATATGATAGTTTCGTTATATAACCAATATTATAATTCGGTTTAATAGAAGTTTAACGAAACTTAACTCGTAGGCCGGTTATCCTTAAGGTCCAGTTTTTCAATCATTTCCTTAGAGACCTGGCCGCTTGATACTCCATAACCATCTACCAATACCCCTTTATAACCTTTAGAAGTGGTAATAGCATATAAAATAGCATTATCATCTGGGTTGCTCATTCCTTCAAACCTAAGAACTTTATCAACGTCGAAATCTTCAACCCCAAAGGTTTCTTTTTTAGCTTTTAGCTCTATTTCTTCATCTAGAAGGTTAAAATCATGCTCATAACCTTCTTCTAGCTTTAGCTTATTTATTGCTTGCGATAATGTACCGTAATCTTTCATTTTAAATAATTTGATTGGTTAACAATGTCAAATTACAAGGAGAAGCTTTTATATGCAAATAATGAAACTTGTTTAGGATAAGTTTAACTCCTTTAAAACCCCCATTTCTAAAAGGCTTAAGCGATTTTAAGAACTCTATATAAAATAGGTTTTCGTTTTAAAAATCGCGGTTATTTTTTTTATTTCTGAAATTAAAAATCCCCAAAGGAAAAACAAGTAGGAAAAAGAAATACCAGCCGGTTATTAAACCTATAATTGTTACAAGTGCAGCAAGGATATAAAACCAATAAGAGGCTGGAATTTTCATTTTTAGGTATTCAAGTTTAGTTGTAAAATTAATAAAATTTAATTTTTTTGACCTGGGGAAAATGTAGATGAAATAGTATATCATTCCAAATTTTCCGATATGTTCAATCGGTGGTAGAAGTGTCTTAATTTCCAGATTTGTGTTAGGGTGCATCCTTATTTTAGAAATCTCGGTAGATATTCTTATTTTTAACTTGAAGATTTATATAAATATTAATGTTATCTAAAGGGGCTACTTTGTGAATTTATTAGATATTTGCAAATCCTTAAGTTTTAGTAAAAAATTAAAGAAGATATAATTCATTACTAAAATTTTAATAAATGCAACAGATTGGTTTGTATAGAGTGCTAGACTATTAAAGAGAATGATTATAAATCCGGGAATATCCTGGAAGGCTTAAATTGTATAGTAAACAGATGAAAAACAAAATCACTTTAAAGGAACTTGCAAAATTACTTAATGTATCGGTTTCTACTGTATCTAAGGCTTTGCATGACAGTCCGGAAATTAGTCCCAAAACTGTAGAAAGGGTTAAAGAGCTTGCAAAATTGCATAAATACCGGCCAAACCCGGTTGCCGTAAATCTAAAGAGCAGTAAAAGTGGGACCATTGGGGTTATTATTCCGAATATAGAAAATACTTTTTTTGCCAGTGTGTTATCGGGAATAGAAGCCAGGGCTCAAAAAGCCGGCCTTCAGGTTATTACGTATATTTCTAATGAGAGTTTAGATAGGGAAAAGCAAATATCTGAAATGCTAACTTCAGGTTTTGTAGATGGAGTGCTAATTGCATTTTCAGAAGAAACTCAAAGATCAAAAGAATTTGAACATCTTTTCAATTTGGTAGATTATGACATCCCTGTGGTACTTTACGATAGGACCAACCTTGATCTTGCCGTGGATAAAATTGGGATAGATGACGAAAATAGTTTTGAAGATGCAACCCGAATGCTACAGGCAAGAGGTATTAAGAAAATAGGTATTGCAACCTCCATTCATCATTTAGGAGTTGGTAAATTAAGAATTACCGGTTATAGAAATGCCTTAAAAAGTAAAGAAGATTTTTTTATTGCCAATTCTTCCAAACCAGATACTTTACGGGAAAAAACAAAGAAGCTTTTAGTAGAAGATAAGGTAGAAGCCATACTCTGCTCTGATTTTGATAGTACCATGTTGGTGTATAGAATGGCCTATGAAAATAACATCAAAATTCCCGAAGACTTAAAAGTAATAGGATTTATTAATAAAGAAGTAGCCCGGTTTTTAACTCCGTCTATTAGTTATGTTGAACAATTCCCTGAACAAATTGGTTGGGAAGCCGTTGAATTGTTGGTAGATAGAATAGAGAATAAAAACGATAGAAAGCCACCCATTAATAAAACTATACATACCAAGCTAATTCATATGGAATCTACTGATTTTTGAGGTTCTAAACATTCTTGTGTAGGCTTTTAGGGTAATAAACCAGTCGAATTAATAGTTTTTGTTCTTTTCTAAGAATATCATAAAGAACTTTCTATTTTTGCGGCAAATTTTAATTGAATTAAGGTTAGATGCTTTTTAACTCCCTGGATTTTGCTATTTTCCTGCCGGTTGTCTTTGTTCTTTACTGGTTTGTTTTCAACAAAAGCCTTAAATGGCAAAATTTACTGGTTGCTGCAGCCAGCTATTTGTTTTATGGCTGGTGGGATTGGCGGTTCCTTTCTTTAATTTTATTTAGTACCCTGGTAGATTATTTCGTTGGACAGCATTTGGGCAAGACCGAATCTCCTACACGTAGGAAAGTTCTACTCTGGATAAGTATACTGGTTAATCTTGGTTTTCTGGGCTTCTTTAAATACTATAATTTTTTTCTCGATAATTTTAAATCGGCTTTTAGCGTAGCCGGTTATGAGTTAAATGCTAATTCTTTAAATATTATCCTTCCCGTGGGAATTAGTTTTTACACGTTTCAAACCTTAAGCTACACTATAGATGTGTATAAAAAGCGCTTAGAACCTGCCAAGAACTTTATTTCGTTTGCTGCCTTCGTAAGCTTTTTTCCCCAATTGGTGGCCGGGCCTATAGAACGAGCAACAAATTTACTTCCCCAATTTTATAGAAACAGAAAGTTTGAGTATAGTCAGGGAGTAGATGGAATGCGACAAATCTTATGGGGTTTGTTTAAAAAAGTTGTGATTGCCGATAATTGTGCCGTATATGCAAACCACATCTTTGAAAATTCGGCCGATATGTCGGGAAGCACTTTATTGCTGGGAGCGGTATTTTTTACATTTCAAATTTACGGTGACTTTTCGGGATATTCAGATATCGCCATAGGTACCGCAAGATTATTTGGTTTTAATTTGATGCAGAATTTTGCTTTCCCTTATTTTTCCAGGGATATTGCCGAGTTTTGGAGACGTTGGCATATTTCCCTATCCACTTGGTTTAGGGATTATGTGTATATTCCCCTGGGCGGTAGCCGTGGAGGTACCTGGATGAAAGTGCGGAATACCTTTATAATTTTTATAGTTAGTGGTTTTTGGCACGGTGCAAACTGGACTTTTATTGTATGGGGAGCATTGAATGCCATATATTTTCTTCCATTACTGTTAGCCAAACGAAATCGCCAAAATATGGAAGTAGTGGCACAAAATTCTTATTTGCCTTCCTTTAAAGAATTATGGCAAATGTCGCTAACCTTTGGTTTAACGGTAATTGCCTGGGTGTTTTTTAGAGCGGAAGATATTGGGCATGCTATAAGTTATTTGGGAGGTATGTTTAGTTTTTCTCTTTTCGAATTCTTTAGGTTAGAATATGGAGAGCTTATTTCGTTAATTCTAATTCTAATATTGGTGATAATTGAATGGTTCGGGAGGGAAAATCAATATGCAATTGAGAAAGTAAATAAGTTTAAATTCATTTATAGGTATTTATTTTATCTGTCAATTTTATCCTTAATTTTTTGGTTTTATGCTGACAATGAAAATTTTATTTATTTTCAATTCTAAATTATGAAAAAATTTTTAGTCAAAATTTCATTTACTCTTACAATATTAGCTTTGATTGCATATCCTTTAGATCTGGTTATTTCTTGTCAGCTAAAAAGGAATAATAGTTTTGAAGGGGAGTTAGAAGTTTGGAATGATATTTATAATGCCACGAATAATTATCCAATAGCGATCTATGGATCTTCTCGAGCTTGGATACACGTAAATTCTAAAATTATTGAAAAAGAACTTGAAAAACCAACGTATAACTATGGAGTTAATGGATATCATTTCCCTATGCAGTACTTCAGGCATCAAGAATTGTTAAGGTTTAACAATGCCCCTGAATTAATAATTATTACCTTAGATGCTACTAGTTTTCAGAAATTAGAGAATTTATATAATAAAGTACAATTTCTACCATTTGTTATATACAATAATAAAATGCAAGACTTCGTTTCTAACTATAATGGTTTTTCTTATACTGATTTGAATTTTCCTTTGTGTAGATATCAGGGAGAAGATTTAGTCCTCTTAGAATTAATTCGAGATTTAGTTAATCCACAATCAGAATTGCGATATCAAGGTTTCGCCGGTAAGGATAAGAAATGGACTAAGGATTTTATTAAAGCAAAAAATGAATTTGGTACCATCGAGATAGTTTTGGATGCTGGAATTATAGAATTATTCAATAAGTTTATCTCAGAGTGCAAATCTAAAGGTATTGAAGTTGTAATGGTTTACCCACCTGAATATGTTGACGGTCAAAATTTTGTTTCTAATAGGGATCAAGTAATTAATTTATATGAAAGACTCGCAGCAAGAAATTCTTTGAAATTTCTAAATTATTCCAAGGATCAGTTATCTTATGAAAAAAAATATTTTTATAACGCAACGCATCTGAATCTAATGGGAGCTAATATTTTTACTGATAAATTAGCAAAAGATTTGAAAAAAACAGAATATTTTAGTGATAATTAATAAGAAAAAGTTTAACATTAGATTTAAATAATCAAAAATCTTATTGCTAATTGCAATAAAGGGTTCGTCCAAACATTCCGAATATAAATTTCTATGAAGAATAGTAATTACAACCTGAAGAAATTTAAATAATTCTAAATAAATTTTATAAAAAAACTTGAGTCAAAGTACTAAAAATATAATTAGTAATAGAAAATTACTCGTTACCGGCGGAGCCGGGTTTATAGGGTCTCATGTGTTACGACTTTTTGTAAACCGCTACCCAAACTATCAAATCTATAATTTAGATGCATTAACCTATGCAGGAAACCTTGAAAATATTAAGGATATTGAGGAGGCTCCAAATTATCATTTTTTAAAGGCTGATATTACCCAAGCGGAGACAATAAAACACTTATTTAAAAAATATCAGTTTGATAGTGTAATTCATCTTGCTGCCGAATCTCATGTAGATCGTTCTATTACCAACCCTGGCATTTTTGTAGACACTAATATCACCGGAACGCTTAATTTAATGCAAGCGGCCTTAGAAACCTGGCAGGGAGATTTTAAGGATAAACTTTTCTACCATATTAGTACAGATGAAGTGTACGGGACATTGGGGGAAACCGGTTTGTTTACCGAAACTACAGCTTATGCCCCTAATTCACCCTATGCTGCTTCTAAAGCAGCCTCAGATCATTTTGTAAGGGCTTATGGCGAAACTTATAATTTGCCTTATATAATTTCTAATTGTTCCAATAATTATGGTCCTAACCAGTTTCCCGAAAAATTAATTCCACTTTTTATCCATAATATTATTAAAAATAGGAATCTTCCGGTTTATGGGGACGGAAGATATACCCGGGATTGGTTGTATGTGTTAGACCATGCCAAAGCCATAGACCTACTATTTCATAAAGGAATAAACAAATCTACTTATAATATTGGTGGCTTTAATGAATGGCAGAATATTGATCTTGTTAAACTACTTTGTGGCATTATGGATGAGAAGTTGAATAGGAGTGAAGGGGAATCTGAAAAGCTAATCACTTTTATAAAAGATCGGCCCGGCCATGATAAACGCTATGCGATAGATGCAACAAAAATTAATAAAGAACTCGGTTGGAAACCTTCTGTTACTTTTAAGGAAGGTTTAAAGAAAACAGTAGATTGGTATTTGAATAACCAAGAGTGGTTAGAGAATGTGACTAGTGGAAGCTATAAAAACTATTATAAAGATCAATATGCTGAATAAATTCCTGTAAATTCGAAATAATTTGTGTTAATTGGAAAATATGAAAGGAATTATTCTGGCTGGTGGTACAGGATCACGTTTGTATCCTCTTACCAAAAGTGTTTCAAAACAATTACTCTCGGTTTATGATAAACCCATGATCTATTACCCGCTTTCTGTTTTAATGCTGGCAGGGATAAGGGAAGTTCTTATTATCGCTACTCCTGAAGATCTTCCAAACTTTCAGAAATTATTGGGTAATGGAAAAGATTGGGGACTCGAGTTGTCTTATACAGAGCAAGCACAACCTAACGGGTTGGCTGAAGCTTTTATAATTGGCGAAGAATTTATGGATAATCAGGATGTATGCCTGGTATTGGGAGATAATATATTCTATGGGCAGGGTTTTAGTACGCTGCTGGAGCATGCGGTTAAAACCTGTAAAGATGATGGTCAGGCCACGGTGTTTGGGTATTACGTAAATGAGCCCCAACGCTACGGAGTGGTAGATTTTGATTCAAATGGAAATGCCTTAAGCATAGAGGAAAAACCAAAAAGGCCGAAAAGTAATTTTGCAGTTACCGGACTTTATTTTTATCCGAATTCGGTTGTTGATATTGCAAAAGAATGCAAACCAAGTCAACGTGGTGAATTGGAGATTACCAGTATTAACCAGGAGTATTTAAACCGAAAAGAATTAAAAGTGGAGATTATGGGGCGTGGATATGCCTGGTTGGATACGGGTACACCCGATTCTATGTTGGAGGCTTCAAACTTTGTACAAACCATAGAGAAAAGGCAGGGTCTTAAAATAGCCTGCCCAGAAGAAATTGCTTTCCGTAAAGGATATATTAATAAAAAAAGTTTTCATAAGCTTGCAGTTGGGCTGGAGAAAAGCGAATACGGGCAATATTTATTGAGTTTATTGTCTTAATAAACTTGATCTTTATATCCTTCAAGATTAACTTATTAAGTAAATTAGCTCGAGCTAAGCTTCGAAGTCTCCAAAACCATCGGGATAAATCTCGATTTTCGAATAAAATTGGCGCTAAATTTATTGTGTATATTTCAAGCTTCTTTTTACTTTTATTTGATTCGTAAAATAATGATATTCAAATATTTAAATTGGTAATATTTCTTTTTAAAAAGCTCATTTTCCCTAGTTTTCTTAAAATTCAAATATTTAAACCCTATTAATTCGATAGACTAATAGGGAATATTATCTTTGCCCGGGATCGCTATCTCATCAAAAATTAAGTGCATGCAAAATAAATCAGACTATAAAATAAAGCAGGATTACTTGTTGGCCATTCAGGCTTCTGTAGAGGCAGGTCTCGAAATATTACAAATTTATAAAGCCGGCGATTTTCAGGTGAAGCAAAAAGAAGATCACTCACCTGTAACGCGTGCCGATAAAAAGGCGAATAAGATTATTATAGATACCTTAAAAACTACTGGAATACCAATTATTAGCGAAGAAAATGAGCAAATTGATTATTCAGAAAGGAAAAAATGGGACTTCTGCTGGATTGTAGATCCCTTAGATGGGACCAAAGAATTCATCAAAAAAAGTGGAGAGTTTACCGTAAATATTGCGCTTATAGAAAATAATAAACCGGTTTTTGGAGTGATTTATATTCCGGTGAGCAAGGAACTTTATTTTGGTGATGTAAAAGCCCAAAAATCCTTTAAGACTATAGTAAAAGATAAACTTGAAATTGACGGTTTTTTGAAAAATGTCGTGGAGATAGCTCCCGGTGTTGCTCAAAATACAATAAGCGTGGCGGGAAGCAGGTCACATATTAATCAGGAGACGCTAGATTTTATTGAAGGGATTAAAGAAGAATACGAGCAGGAGGTAAAAGTTATTCCAAAGGGAAGTTCACTTAAATTTTGCCTTCTGGCAGAAGGGCTTGTCGATGTATACCCCAGGCTAGGTCCTACTATGGAATGGGATACCGCCGCAGGTCACGCTATTTGTAAAGCGGTGGGCTTAGCGGTTATAGATAAGAAAACCGAATTAGAAATGATTTATAATCGAGAAAAACTATTGAATAATTCATTTATTGTCTCTAACCTGACCTGAAAAATTAATTAAGTAATACTGGTTCTTTGGAAATTGTAATGGATATGTGTATGTATTATCTTCACAAGATATTTAATATAAAATCGGCGGCGAAATCGGGTGATTTTCTCTGTTGAAAGTTTAGAAAAGATAATATGGAGAATATTAGAGCAATTAATTTTTCTGTGGGGAAAGAGCAGCGTAATATCCTGAATAATCACGCTTCGTTTGTGGTTTGGTTTACCGGCTTATCGGGTTCGGGGAAATCTTCACTTGCCAATAGGTTGGAGAAATTACTTTATGAGCAGCAAATTAGAAGTTTTGTGCTAGATGGGGATAGCCTGCGAAAAGGAGTGAATAAAAACCTGGGCTTTAGTGCTGAAGATAGGGAAGAAAACCTTAGAATAGCTGCCGAAGTTGCAAAAATACTGGTAGCATCGGGGTCTTTGGTGTTAGCGTCTTTTATTGCTCCCACACAGAGGAATAGAGATTTAATTAAAGAAATTATTGGAGAACATGATTATATAGAAGTCTTTGTAAACACTTCACTAAAGGAATGTGAACGTCTTGATGTAAAAGGTTTGTATAAAAAAGCCCGTGCAGGGGAGATTAAAAATTTCACGGGCATTGATGCGCCTTATGAAAATCCTGTGAGTCCGGATATCGAGATAAATACAGAAAAAGAAAGTTTAGACGAAGCTACCCATAGAATTTTTAAACTGCTTCAAAAGAAACTTGAAATAAAGTAACATGAGCAAATATTATTTAAACTATTTAGACGAATTAGAATCGGAAGCGATCTATATTTTACGCGAAGTTTGGGCGCAATTTGAGAATCCTGTAATCCTCTTTTCGGGAGGAAAAGATTCTATTTTAGTGACGCATTTAGCGAAAAAAGCTTTTTACCCCAGTAAAATTCCTTTTCCTTTAATGCACGTAGATACCGGACATAACTTTCCGGAAACTATACAATTTAGGGATCATCTGATTGAAAAGCTTGGCGTTAAGTTAATAGTAGGTTCTGTGCAGGAATCTATAGACCAAGGGCGTGTAGCGGAAGAAAAAGGGAAGAATGCCACGCGAAATGCCTTGCAAATCACCACGCTGCTGGATGCTATAGAAGAGAATAAGGTAGATTGCGCCATTGGAGGCGGAAGAAGGGATGAAGAGAAAGCCCGTGCTAAAGAAAGGTTCTTTAGCCATCGTGACGATTTTGGGCAATGGGACCCTAAAAACCAGCGTCCGGAGTTATGGAACCTTTTAAATGGAAAGCAATTTGAAGGCGAACACTTTAGAGCGTTCCCAATTAGTAACTGGACTGAAATGGATGTTTGGAATTATATCAAAAGGGAAAACATTAGTATACCTTCCTTATATTTTGCGCATGAGCGAGAAGTAGTCTTTCGTAGTAATTCCTGGATCCCGGTTTCGGAGTATTTGAAACTTGAAGAAGGTGAAAAGGTAGAAAAAAAGAAAATCAGGTTTAGGACCCTTGGCGATATTACCATTACCGGTGGTATAGAATCTGATGCCGATACGCTTGATAAGATAGCTTTAGAAGTTTCGGCTATGCGAAAAACCGAAAGAGGAGATAGATCAGATGATAAGCGTAGTGAAACCGCTATGGAAGATAGGAAGAAGCAGGGGTATTTTTAATATGAGGCTATAGGCTTTATGCAATAAGCTATAAGCCATAGCAGCTACTGTCAATAATGAGAGATTTTAAGAAATATGATGTTTGGAAATTAAGTCATGATTTGACTTTGCGTGTTTATAAAATAACTTTTTCTTTTCCTCATTCAGAGAGATATCAATTAGTTTCTCAAATGCAGCGAGCTGCTTACTCAATACCTTCTAATTTTAGTGAAGGTTGTGGAAGAGGTTCAGACAAAGACTTTAATAGGTTTGTGCAGATTTCACTTGGTTCAGCTCATGAATTAGAATACTTTTTCATACTGAGCAAAGACTTAAAATTTATTGATGAGCGAACATTTGAGGTTTGTTTTGATGAGGTCAATGAAATAAAGAAAAAATTATACAGATTAAATCAAAGATTACAGTGATATTTTATATATCAAAGACTTTAATCGACAACTAAAATACATTTTTGGCCTATAGCATAAAGCCTAAGGCCTAAAGCATAGAAACAATGGAAATAGACAATAACCAACTACTAAGATTTACCACTGCCGGGAGTGTAGATGATGGAAAAAGTACTTTGATAGGCAGGCTTTTATTCGACTCGAAGTCAATTTTTGAAGATCAGTTGGATTCGGTGAGTAAAACCAGTGAGAAAAAGGGGCATGATGGTGTAGACCTTGCCTTGTTTACCGATGGCTTAAAAGATGAAAGGGAGCAGGGAATTACCATCGATGTTGCTTACCGGTATTTTACCACTCCCAAACGTAAATTTATTATCGCTGATACTCCGGGTCATATTGAATATACCCGTAATATGGTGACAGGTGCATCTACCGCTAATGCTGCGGTGATTTTAATCGATGCCCGTCACGGGGTAATAGAGCAAACAAAGCGTCACTCTTTTATAGCTTCCTTGCTTAATATTCCGCATTTAATTGTTTGCGTTAATAAAATGGATTTAGTAGATTATTCTGAAGAAGTGTATAACAGTATTATTGCACAGTTCGAAGAATTTTCCTCTAAGCTTCTTATGAAAGATGTTCGGTTTATCCCAATAAGCGCCCTAAAAGGGGATAATGTGGTAAACCGCTCTGAAAACATGTCCTGGTACCCCAACGGGACCTTGCTCAGTACTTTGGAGAATTTACATATTAGCAGTGATATTAATAAAATAGATGCTCGTTTCCCGGTACAGACTGTGCTTAGGCCGCAGAGTGACGAACATCGTGACTATAGGGGGTATGCCGGTAGGATTGCCAGTGGTATTTACCGGGTAGGAGATGAAGTGGCCGTATTGCCATCGGGCTTTCAGTCAAAGATTAGATCCATTAATGCCGGGGAGCAGGAGTTAAAAGAAGCCTATGCGCCAATGAGTATTTCCATAACCCTGGAAGACGATATTGATGTAAGCCGCGGGAATATGATTGTAAAACAAAATAACCAACCCGAGCAGGAACAAGAATTTGATGTAATGTTGTGCTGGCTGAATAACGACCCTGCAAAACCCCGGGCAAAATATACCATTAAGCATACCTCTAATGAAGAGCGGGCGATAATAAAGGAAGTGGTTTATAAAATGGATATTAATACTTTTGAACGGGATAATGAAGATTCAAATTTAGAGATGAATGATATTGCCAGGGTTAAAATAAGAACTACCCGTAGGCTAATGTTAGATTCTTACCGTGATAATCGAAATACGGGTAGTATTATTCTAATTGATGAGAATACTAATGAAACCGTTGCCGCGGGAATGGTAGTGTAATTAAGCCATAAGCAGTAGGCCTTAAGCTTAAAGCCTACTGCTTAGA
>NZ_JAEHOK010000014.1 GCF_016236915.1 Salegentibacter maritimus | reverse complement strand
CTGATTTCTATGACACTTGCAAGTTATTATTATATATTTTTTGATTTTTTATGATGGCAAAAATTCTATGAATGATCTTATTTCTTACAGCATTTAAGACGCTCATTTTGTTTTTGCCTTCATTTACCTTTCGATGGTAATATTGTTTTAAATCAGAAGGCAATTGGATCGCCCTCATGGCTGCTAAATGCAGTATTTTCTTAATGCCTTTATCTGCATAGATAGAAACCGATGCCCTACCAAAAACAGAAGTTCCTGAACTTTTTGAAAATGGCGCCACTCCAGCATAACAGGCAAATTTACGAGGATTTGTGATCGATTTAAATGCATTTGTTTTAATCAACATATTCCACGATAAAATAGGACCTACTCCAGGAATAGCACGTATTAAATGGTATTGGTGCTTCAATACACTATTGTGCTCAATAACCTCAATTATTGATTTGTCGGTTTGTTTTATTTTTTCAGTTAGTAATTGAATAAGTTCAGCTCCGTGCTCTTCCAGTTGCGGCAAGTCAAGATCTGCAATCAGTAGGTTTTCTTTGTTTTTTGCTTTGAGTTGGGCTCTTTGCTTAATTAACAGGTTCCTATGGGATATAAGTGCTTTCAGCTTTTCTATTCCCGGTTCTGGTTTTTGATGTGGTTCGAGTTCTGTGTGGTTTTTTTCCAGGAATTTAGCAATACGGAAGGCATCTATAATATCATCTTTTCCTCTGGTGAGTCCAATACTTTTGTGTAAATGCAAAGGATTTACTTCGTAAAAAACGATATTTAAAGAGGTTAAGACTTCAATAATCTTACGGCCATATCGCCCCGTATTCTCAATACAGACTTTTAAACTTTGTGGCTTTGAGCCACTAAAAAAAACTTTTATAGCTTTTTTGTTGTTATCAATACGTTTGGCCAGTTTCTTCTCACCTTTTATAGAACAAATATCCAATGTGTTTTTACTGATATCAATACCTACAAAAGTCAATGAATTTTTCATAATTTTGGTTTTAGTTATGAATGGATTAAATTAAATAGGACTCAATTCCTTAATAATGGGCTTTTAATCCCGAATTTCTATTTGAGTTACTATTTAGGGAAAGAGTAGGTACTGAATCAGCATATAGCTCTTTTAACTGGAACTTGTTATAGTTAGCCTACTCTTTTTTAATCCTTAATTTACACAAATTTTACTCTTGCAAGTCTAAAGGAACTTGTTTCAGCTTCTAACATGTTTTTAATTATCAATACGCTAGATCCCCGATAAAGAATCGGGGCAGGCTTTGAAATAAATTCAAGATGACGGTTTAAAACCTTTTCAAACAGCTTCTTTAAAATAGATACTAAATAAATTATCCTTTTAGGTTTTCTTCAGTTTTATTGGGTAAAGTCTCAAAGCCCATATTGTAAAGTGTAAAGCCAAAAATATCGGCATATTCTTCAATAATCATACTGGTAGGCTTTCCGGCTCCGTGCCCGGCTTTGGTTTCAATTCTTATTAAAGTGGGGTTATTACCGGCTTGTTTTTCCTGCAATTCAGCAGCAAATTTAAACGAGTGCGCAGGTACCACACGGTCGTCATGATCTCCGGTAGTAATTAAAGTAGCAGGATATTCTGTTCCTTCTTCAACATTATGAATTGGTGAATAATTGTAGAGATACTCAAACATCTCTTTGCTATCTTGAGATGTTCCATAGTCATAAGCCCAACCCGCACCGGCGGTAAAGGTATGGTAACGTAACATGTCTAACACCCCAACGGCCGGCAGGGCTACTTGCATAAGATCTGGGCGTTGGGTCATGGTAGCTCCTACTAAAAGTCCACCGTTAGACCCTCCACGAATGGCCAGGTAATCGCTAGATGTATAGTTTTCTTCAATAAGGTATTCGGCAGCTGCAATAAAATCGTCAAAAACATTTTGTTTCTTCAATTTTATCCCGGCATCGTGCCATTCTTTACCATATTCGCCACCACCCCTAAGGTTTGGCACGGCATATACGCCGCCTTGTTCCATCCAAATCGCATTTGCGGTATTAAAAGAGGGCGTTAAACTTACATTAAAGCCTCCGTAGCCATAAAGTATTGTTGGGTTCTTACCGTTAAGCTCAAGGCCTTTTTTATGGGTGATGATCATAGGAACTTTTGTTCCGTCTTTTGAAGTATAAAATACCTGTTTGCTTTCGTAATCTTCGGGGTTGAATTTTATATTTGGTTTATTATAAATCTCAGAAGTCCCTTCTTCAATATTGTATTTGTAAATCGTACCCGGAGTTACATAATTGGTGAAAGAATAATACAATTCCTTATTTTCTTTTTTAGTTCCAAAGCCACCTGCAGAACCAACTCCCGGAAGTTCAACTTCGCGAACCAATTCGCCTTTATAATCATATTGTTTTACTTCTGAAACTGCGTCTACCATATATCTGGCAAAAAAATAGCCTCCACCGGTAGAAGGGCTTAATACATTTTTGGTTTCAGGAATAAAATCTTCCCAGTTTTCGGGACCGGGATTTGTAGCGTCTACGGTTACAACTTTACGATTAGGTGCTTCTAAATTAGTAACGATAAATAATTTACTTCCTTCATTTTCTATAACATAAGTATCAGAATCTTCGTGATCTAAAATGCTTACTAATTCTGAGTTTTCTTTAGAAAGATCTTTCATAAAAAGTTTTCCTCCTGAAGTAGAATTCCTGGCAGAGATAAATAAAAAGCGATCATCTTCTGAAACACTACCACTAACATAACGATGCTTTTGTGCTTCTGAATCTCCAAAAATTATTTGATCTTCATTCTGTGGGGTTCCCAATTTATGATAAAACAGCCTATGCTGATCTGTTTTTGCCGAAAGCTCGCTACCCTCGGGTTTCTCGTAGCTGGAATAGTAAAAACCTTCGTTGCCTTTCCAGGAAATCCCACTAAATTTTACATTTTGGATCGTGTCTTCTATACGTTCTTTATTTTCGGTATCTATTACAATCACTTTCCTCCAGTCGCTACCGCCTTCAGAAATGGCGTATGCTGCTTTGCTACCGTCTTTAGAGAAACTTAAACCGGCCAGGGAGGTGGTGCCGTCTTCGCTAAATTTATTAGGATCAAGAAAGGTTTCCGTTTCACCATCATCACCTTTTTTCCTATAAACCACATATTGGTTTTGAAGTCCGTCATTTTTATAAAAATAAGTATAATCACCTTCCTTAAAGGGAGCCCCTATTTTTTCGTAATTCCATATTTCAGAAAGACGTTCTTCGAGTTCTTTTTTATACGGAATACTGTTTAGATAATCAAAAGTAACCTCGTTTTGGGCTTTTACCCATTTTTCTGTTTCTTCGCTTCGGTCGTCTTCCAGCCAGCGGTAAGGGTCTTTTACTTCGGTCCCAAAATAATCGGTTACCGTATCTACTTTCTTGGTTTCTGGATAGTTCAAAGTAATTTCTTTTTCTGATTTAGAATCGTTGCACGAAGCCAGGACGGCAAGGGCAAAAATTCCGGAGAATGTTTTTTTCATAAATTATTATTAATGAGGATAATGCCAAATGTAATTAATTTTAGAATGTATTTTTATAAAGTTGATAAATTAATGATGGCCGTATTATTAATAATACGGCCATCATTAGTAGAATTAAAAGTTTAACTATTAGTGGTCATGGTCATGATCGTTACCATCACCATCATGATCCCCTTCTATATGAAGTTCAAGAAAGGCTTGCGACTCGTTCCCGGCAGCATCAGTTACAAATAAACCAAAATGGTAATGCCCTTCGCTAATATGCTCCCCATTAATTTCAGCAGGCACTGGAATATGATGATGAGCTTCAAAGCTTTTTTGTCCTGGTTCTATTTCAAAAACCTCACTGTAGCTCCACGGATTATCCTTATGCCCTTCCTGTTTTGCAATGGCGTGTGTATGCCCGTCAAAAGCATTGTGAATTTCCACCTTATAAGAAGCCAATTCTGTATTATCGGTTAAAAGTGCATCAAAATGAACTTCTCCTCCCGGGGCGATTTCTTCTCCGTCTACGGGATCTGAAATTACAATTTCCGGAGCTTCTGTGTCTATTACATTGTCATCGTCTTCACTACAAGAGGCCAGGAATAATGTTGCGGTAATACTAAATAAATAAACTAATTTGGTTTTCATTTTTTAATTTTTTTATATTTTTCTCTATATCGAGATTGAAATTTTATGTTTTTATTTTTTATACGGGAAATTACTTTTGAAAGGTGGCCCACGTAGCAGAAAGTTAAAATTAGGTTGCTGTACATAATTTTCCAGGCAGCAGTGTTTTATACGATTTCTTAGCGTTTCGTTTTTGTGCGATTTCTTTAACTTTTCTTCGCTTAAGATTAAAGGAGAGAATCCATTTAGATGGTAGTTGCAAGTATGATATTCAAACTCATTTGACTTCGTAAAAACAAGCTTGCTATTATCGTAGGAGTGATGCTTTACTACAAAATAATGCATAGCACTTACTCCCTGCGGAAATAAAAACACGGCAAGTAAAAAGATGCTGATATGTTTTTTAAGCTTTTGCATTATTTGATGGGTATCTTCACCATTAACTGGATGTTTCTACCCATTTCAGGGATTTCCAGGGCCCGGTAAAAATTGGTATGGTTAAAATATTTAGTATTAAAAACATTGCTAGCCTGAAGGTTTATGGCCGCTTTAAAGTTTGCTATTTGGATATTAGTTCTTAATCCACCACCAAAAACCTGATAACCGGGAGTTATTTCTTCATTTTGCGCAACCCTTTCCTGTTGAAAGGCAAAACTGCTATTGGCAAAAATTTCGGTATTTTTAAATGTTTTAGACTTATGGGAAAAATCGTAACCTATTTCAAGAAAACCATTTACGGGCGGGGTAAAAGGTAAAGGGAAGTTGCGGGATTTGTCACTGGTTACCTGTCGGTTATATAAATATTCAAAAGTGAATTGGGTATGCCACTTTTCTGCAAAAACTGTATAAAAATCTAACTCTACCCCGGTTAATAGTGCTTCACTTTGAGTGAATTGGTAAACTTGCCCGGCGTGTGGTAAAATTGAAAATCGTCCGCTGGGATTTAGAAAAATGTAATTTTCAAAATAATACAAATAAGGGCTTAGGGAAGCCTTTAAATCGTTTTTACGGTAATTCAATTTTGTATCTAAAACATAGCCTTTTTCAGGGTCTAAATTTGAATCGCCCCGCTCGTGCCTAAAAGAACCGTGGTGAATACCATTGGCGCCCAGCTCTATGGCCGTAGGTAGCCTAAAACTGGTACCGGTGTTTACAGAAAAATCCCAATTTTTGTGGAAATTAAATAGCGCCCCGGCCATTACATTTACGTTGCTGAAGTTCCTGGTTGTTTGTTCGCTACGGGTGGCATAATCTGTAGCGGTGGTTGTGGTGCTTCCATTTCCAATTAAATATTCATATAAATTGCTATCGTAAAAGCTTTCAATTTTAATCTTGCTAAGATCCAGTCTTGCACCTGCATTCAAATTGATGTTTTTTGAAACCTGGTAAGAATGTGTGGCATAAATTCCCTGGTTAACGCGAGCGTATTCCGGGAGTAAAAAATTGTAACCACTAATAGTATTATCCTGAAGCTGGGTTTGAACCCCAATAGAAGTAGTATGATTTTCAATAAAATCTTTAGTAAATTTCACCTGGGCGTCATAAGTGTTAAGGTCAAAATTGAGCTCTAAATCTGGATTAACTGCAGGGGCTAGCTGTCCGGTATAATGTGTGTGGAACCGGCTCCACTCCTGCCGGTGGTTATTTTGGAAACCTAAGATAGCTTCTAGCTTGAAGTTGTGAAAGAACCATTCATTTTTATTGATAAGCTTTAGATGGTTAACCCGTTGAAACGGATACTCGATATTTCTTTGGTCCCCATCGTCCTGTACCCTGTTTGTAGAAGGAATACCATGAGCCCCAGGAAAAAAACCAGATTTAAAATAAACATTGCTAATGCTAAGGCTTCCTTTGTAATGCTCTCCCAAATAACCTACCTGTCCATATAAATTAACCTCTTTTCCTGCGGTGTTTTTTAGCCTATTATTAAAAATAGGGACATTTCGGTTTAAGTATACAATAGTATCTGTAGGTACCGAATAATCTCCAAATTCACTTCCGGTGGCTTTAATTTTATAAAAAAACCGCTTATTTCTTAAGGCCAAATTGGTTGAAGCGGTCAGAGTATTGTTCACGCTTTTGGTAAGTCCAATTACTTCGCCTGAAAGCCCTTCCCCGGGCACTCTATCATTAATTATTTTTATAACTCCGCCAATGGCGTCGCTACCGTGTTCTATAGCACCAACACCTTTTATAATTTCAATATCTTCTACAGAGAATGCGTCTATTTCCAGCCCATGGTCGGCACCCCATTGCTGGCCTTCCTGTTTAATACCGTTTTCGGTGACCGCTACACGGTTAAACCCAAGTCCGCGAATTATAGGTTTAGATGCACCTGCACCAATTTCAGAAGCATTCACGCCGGGTAAGCGTTCCAGGCTAGTAGCCAGTGAGCCAGAAAATTGTTCCTGGAGGTACTTTTTGTTAACTTTTTCGATATTTTCAGAAGACCTTCTGCGCGCATGGCTATTTATAAAAACTTCTTCTAAAGCGGCAGCATCTTCTTTTAGTTTAAAATTAACCACAGTATCTTCAGCCAGTGAGATTAGTGTATCTAAAGTTCTAAAACCAATATATGAAACGTTGATACGATGCTCACCTTCCTTTAAAGCACCAATGCGGTAACTGCCATTTTCCCCGGCTAAGACAAACCGGTTATTTATATGAATATGAGCTCCTAAAAGAGCTTCATCCTGTTCATTTACAACCCTTCCCTCTAATTTTAATTGTTGGGAAAAAGTAATTGTAGGAAAAATGGTAAAAAGCAATAAAACAAATTGTAATTGTTTCATAGAGAAAAATACTGTGATTAATAAAAAGAGAATACAGTAAAATCAACTTTTAAAAAGTTAGATTTTATGCTTAAAAATTATTTAGCTAATCACAGCTGGAGGAGCCCTAAGGGAAAATAATCGGTTAGGAAAAAGGTTAACTGTTTCTGCTAAAGAGATAGCGTAAACCGTTTCTTTTTGGGGAGTATATATTTCGTAAGTAAATATTGAGGGGGCATCAATATTGGAAATGTGGAAATCACATACATCACAATCTATAGATGCCTGGGTAAACTCTATACTTATTGCTGAATTGCTTTCAGAGCTTACTTCATGATGAAACGCGTGCAGGGCAGGCAGAAGGCTTGCTGCTAATATCACTATACCTAAAATAGTGCTTATATGTACGCTAATTTGTTTCATTGGTCGCAAAAGTAGAAAACCGGCCCATAATTACAAGCCGGTTTCTTTCTTTTAACAAAATTAGTCGAAATTTACACCAATTTATTTTCAACCAGGTATTCGGCAATTTGTATAGTGTTGGTAGCGGCGCCTTTTCTAAGGTTATCGGCTACTATCCACATATTTAAACTTTTGGGTTGCGAGTAATCCCGACGAATCCTACCTACAAAAACATCGTCTTTGCCTTCAGCATAAATGGGCATTGGGTAAGTATTGGTGTCTGGATTGTCCTGTACACTTACTCCCGGGAATTCACTTAATATTTTTCTTACTTCGGCTTCCTCAAAGTCGTTTTCAAATTCAATATTCACAGATTCTGAATGCCCGCCAACCACAGGAATTCTAATCGCGGTTGCACTTACCAATACCGATTCGTCTCCCAAAATCTTTTTGGTTTCTTTGGTAAGCTTCATCTCTTCTTTGGTATAGCCGTTTTCCTGGAAAACATCACAATGTGGCAAAGCATTCTTATGAATAGGGTAGGGGTAGGCCATTTCCCCTTTTTCATTTTTATATTCGTTTTCCAATTGTTCTACAGCTTTTACGCCGGTACCGGTTATAGACTGGTAAGTAGAGACAATAACTCGCTTAATTTTAAAAGCGTCGTGCAATGGTTTTAATGCCATTAATAACTGGATAGTAGAACAGTTAGGGTTGGCAATAATCTTGTCTTCTTTTGTTAATTCTGAAGCGTTAATTTCGGGAATTACCAGTTTTTTGGTTTCATCCATTCTCCAGGCCGAAGAATTATCTACTACCGTTGTTCCGTTTTCGGCAAATTTTGGAGCCCACTCTAAAGAAGTTTCACCCCCGGCAGAAAATAAGGCGATATCTGGTTTAATATCTACCGCAGTTTGAAGACCAATAACTTCATAGTCTTTTCCTTTAAAATTGATCTTTTTTCCTACAGATCTTTCAGAAGCTACCAGGTATAATTCAGTAATTGGAAATTCCCTTTCGGCTAATACTTTTAGCATAATTTCGCCAACCATTCCGGTGGCACCTACCACTGCAATTCTCATAATTATATTTTTTTGTCATTTCCGCAATTCGACAAAGTCTAGCATAAACTTTGGCGGAAATCTTCTTTGTTTAATATATGTTCTTAAAACAAGCCGCAAATTTATTATCCTTGGCTTAACTTACATAGTTTCAGTCCTTAAAATTGAAAAGAATTATTGTTTTTAAACTAATTTGTGATTTTAGTTAAAAAAAGACCCCGCAGTTTCCTGTGGGGTTTAGTTAAATTACGACATTTTTAATATGAGCAGTATAGCGGTACTCGTATCTTAAGTTCTACTGTTTTGTTTTTTTAACTCATCTCTAATTTGAGTAAGTAAATCTTCCTGGGTGGGACCTTTTGGTTCTACTAACTTTGGAGCCTCTTTTTCTTTTTTGGTCTTTTCGTAGGCACGCAGTACTAAAAATATAAAAAAGGCAACAATTAAAAAGTGAATGATCGTATCTATTAAATTTCCATAGGTAATTACAGCGGCTTCAGCTTCTTTTGCTGCTTCAAGGCTGTTGTAAGAAGCGCCGTCTAAAGAGATAAACTTCTGTGAAAAATCGGTTCCACCTGTTATTAAACCTATTATAGGCATAATAACATCGGCCACAACAGAAGCGACAATTTTATTAAAAGCAGCACCTATCACTACTGCAGTTGCAAGAGCTATAATATCGCCCTTGAGAATAAATTTCTTAAAATCTTTAAAAAAACTCATGCTAAATTTTGGTTAGATTAGTAGAAAACCAAATTACACAATAATTGAATATAAAAGGAATTAAATTAATTAGTCGATAATTAAGCGCTTTACTCGTTGTGAGATACCGGTAATAAGTTCATAGGTAACAGTGCCTCCTTTTACTGCTAAATCACTAGCCTGCTGTGGGCCACCAAAAATAATTACTTCATCACCTTCATTACAGTCAATACCTGTAATATCTACCATAATACTGTCCATACATACAGTACCTACAATAGGAGCGTACTGTTCGTTTATAAAAACTCCAGCTTTTTTATGGCCATAAATACGTTTTATGCCGTCTGCATGGCCTACGGGCAGGGTAGCAGTTTTTCCAGTTTTCTCTGCTTTAAAAGCTCGCCCATAACCTACCGTATCGCCTTTTTCTAAATATTGAATCTGAGAAATAATAGTTTTAAAAGTGGCAACAGGTTTAAGTTTTTTGTTGAGGTTTTCATCGTTGGCAAAGCCATAAAGTCCCAGGCCGCTTCTTACCATAGAAAAAGCAGCAGAAGGATAGTTGAAAATCGCTGAGGTATTACAAAGGTGCAATAAGGGTTCGTAGCCAATATCCTGTATAAGTTTGCCTGCCAGTTCTTTGAATTTATAAATTTGAGAAAGGGTGAATTCCCTTTCTTTCCAGTTTTCGCTGGCTGCTAAATGAGTAAATGCCGAAACTACTTTAACAGATTGTGTGCGCCTTAAACTTTCGGTAATATGGTGGTAGTTAGCCTCGGTAAAACCAAGCCTATTCATACCCGTGTTAAACTTTATATGTACCGGATAGTTGTGTTGCTTTTGTTTTTCAGCTAATTCTATAAAAAGCTGAAGTGTTCTGGCGCTATATAAATTAGGCTCCAGGCAGTGTTCAATAATTTGCGGATAATTTACAGGTTGCGGATTTAATATTAAAATAGGTGAAGTAATTCCTGCTTTTCTAAGCCGAACTCCCTCTTCTGTATAGGCAACCGCAAAATAATCGGTACCTAAACTCTCCAATTTTAGGGCTATGGTATCAGCATCATGACCATAGGCAAAAGCCTTAATAACCGACATAAATTTAACACCCGGTTTTAGCTGGGATTTTATCGTTTTAAAATTATGAGCTAAGGCGTTAAGGTCTATTTCCAGAACGGTTTCTTCGGCTTTAGGCATTTTTATTCTTTAATTTAGCTTGTAATTCTTCGGCATCTTTCACATCAAACTTATTCACTCTTTCTTTAAGCATAGCCTTATAATAAGCAGCACGGCTTAAAGGTTCGTACTCTTCATTCTCCCCAAGAAAAACCAAATCGTCATTAATTGCTTTTCTGTAACTAAATTGAGCCAGGTTTCCGGTATGGGTACAAACGGCATGTACTTTGGTAACATATTCTGCCGTGGCCATAAGATAGGGCATAGGGCCAAAGGGGTTTCCTTTAAAATCCATATCCAATCCTGCTACAATTACCCGAATTCCCCTATTGGCAAGATCGTTACAAACCGTTACAATCTCATCGTCAAAAAACTGGGCTTCATCTATACCTATCACGTCGCAGCCATCGGCCAGAATCCTAATGTTGGAAGCCGAAGGCACGGGAGTAGACCTAATTTCATTAGAATCGTGAGAGACCACCATTTCCTCGTCGTAACGGGTGTCTATGGCAGGTTTAAAGATCTCTACGGTTTGTTTGGCAAACTGGGCCCTTTTTAAACGGCGAATCAGTTCTTCGGTCTTGCCCGAGAACATACTACCGCAAATAACCTCAATCCATCCAAATTGCTCTTCGTGATTTACTGTATTTTCGAGAAACATTTTGTAATTTTCAAATCGAAATGGGAACTTGCCCTTTTTGATAAAGTTGGAACAAATTTATTAAAAATACAAGCTGTTAGCGGCTCGTAATTACTAAAGTTATTAAAGTGGGCTATACGAGCCCGATTAAAGCCGGGGAGCTAAGTATTGCAAAGAGAAATCAATAATCCCGAATAAAGGTAAAAGTTAAGGACTGCTGGGGGAGTTTAATGAGTAAGGCACTTTTTTTGCAGCTATATTAGCTGTTGGTTGGTGCGTAAATACTCCTGGGAGGCTTGGAACTCGTAAGTTTTCCTATTTAAAACTTTATAGGTTTCTCCTAGGTGATTTTATGGATATTTGAGTTATTGTAGATAAAATTGGGTTTATAAATATTGCTAAAAAGATGAAAAACAGACTTAAAAAAAGCTTAGTAGAGCTTGCCGAAGAAATAATTTCGGAAAAGGAAAAGTTAGATACCAAAGCCCTTAAATTAAAGGCAGCGAGCTTATATGAGCAGCTTTCTATATTGAATTTTATGGAACAAAACCTCGAGGCACTTGAAACTCCTGAGGAAGTTCCGAGCCCTAAAATAGAGAAGAAGCCCGAGCAGAAAGAACCAATGCAGTATCAAAGGGACGATTATGCGCCAGATGGAACAGAATACCGAAAGGATGCCGATGCCATTACCGAACCTAATACAGAAAAAATAAAAGATATAGTTGCGCAAATGCCTGCGGAATCTGAGCGTGTAGATGAACTTATAGAACAGGCAAACCCTAAACCACAGGCCCCTCCGGCACAACAATCTCTTCAAATGGATATAGAAGAGCAATCAAAACCTAAACCCCAGGCACCTAAAAACGATTTTAGAAATATTGGGGTAGATTATGATAACCTTCCAGATTTTACTCCTTTAAATAACAAACAAAAAGACCAAAGGCCTAAATCGGTAAACGACAGGTTGAAAAAAGGAATTAATATTGGCCTTAACGAACGTCTGGCATTTATAAAAAATCTTTTTGATGGAAATACTTCAGATTACAACCGGGTAATTTCCCAATTAAATACCTTTAGCTCTCTAGAGGAAGCTCAAAAATTCATCCAATTGGTAGTGAAGCCAGATTATAACCACTGGGAGGGAAAAGAAGATTATGAAGAGCGGTTTTTGGCCAAAATTGAGAATAAGTTCAGTAATTAAAACTGTTTTAATGGCAAAATTGTTCCTGGTGCCCACTCCAATAGGAAATTTAGACGATATGACTTTTAGGGCTGTAAAAGTGCTAAAGGAGGTTGATACCATACTTGCGGAAGACACCCGAAATAGTGGTAAACTTCTAAAGCATTTTGATATTGGTACGCCTATGCAAAGTCACCATATGCATAACGAGCATAAAACCGTAAATCATATTGTTGACCGGATTAAGAGTGGAGAAGACATAGCATTAATTAGCGATGCCGGTACGCCCGCTATTTCAGACCCGGGATTTTTATTAACACGGGCCTGTGTGGAAGCAGGTATAGAGGTAGATTGTTTACCCGGGGCAACAGCTTTTGTCCCGGCGCTTGTAAACAGCGGTTTCCCTAACGATAAATTTATTTTTGAAGGATTTTTACCGGTAAAAAAGGGCCGGCAAACCCGTTTAAATTTACTGGCAGAAGAAACCCGTACCATGATTTTTTATGAGTCACCCCATAAATTACTAAAAACACTAAAGCATTTTTCAGAATATTTTGGCCAGGACAGGCCGGTTTCGGTTTCAAGGGAAATTACCAAACTGCACGAAGAAACCATTCGCGGTACAGCAACCGAGGTGCTTGAACATTATACAAATAAACCTCCTAAAGGTGAAATTGTTATTGTGGTAAAGGGGAAATCTTAATGCAACAACTGCTAAAAGAAGCCCGGAATTGTAAATTTTGTGAAAAGCATTTACCGCTTGGGGCAAAGCCTATCGTAAATGCCACTAAAAATTCTAAAATCGTTTTAATTAGTCAGGCGCCGGGTAGAATAGTGCATCAAACCGGGGTTGCCTGGAATGATCAAAGCGGAAAAAAGCTTCGGGAATGGTTGGGGGTAAACGAAAATACTTTTTACCAGCCTAATAACTTTGCCATTCTGCCTATGGGCTTTTGTTATCCCGGAAAAGCTAAAACCGGAGATGCACCACCCCGAAAGGAATGTGCACCTATGTGGCACAATACTATACTTTCAGAATTAAAAAATATAGAGCTTACAATTCTTATTGGAGCCTATGCAGCAAATTATTACCTACCCGGCGAATTAAACCTTACCCAAAAAGTAAAGGCTTATCGGGATTTTTTGCCCAATTATTGGTGTTTACCACATCCTTCGCCGGTAAACCGGTTTTGGCGCACTAAAAACCCCTGGTTTGAGGAAGAAGTAGTCCCTAAATTACAAAACAGGATCCGGGATATTATTGCTTAGAGTAATCTTGTTACCAGGATTTAAATTTTCTGTAAATCAACAAAATCAAACTTTTTCCCGCTAAACAAGCCTTTATCTGAAAGTTTTAGATCGGGAATTACCAAAAGAGCCATAAAGGAAAGCGTCATAAAAGGAGCTTTTAGAGTACTGCCCAATTCTTTGGCCATTTTATCTATTTCCTGGTATAATTTGCCGGTTTCCCAGCCATCTTTATCGCTAATAATTCCGGCAATTGGTAGCGGTAGAACTTTTTGATCATTTTCATTCACGCTACAAATTCCGCCTTTATTTTCAATGATGAGGTTTACCGCATTGCAAATCTCTTCGTCTGAAGTTCCCAGCGCGATAATATTATGCGAATCGTGCGCAACCGAGCTGGCGATGGCTCCTTTTTTCAACCCGAAATTCTTTATAAACGCTACCGCGGGAGCTTTGTCTTCATACCGGTTAACCACCGTTATCTTTAAAATATCCTGTTCAATATCTGAAATTAGTTCCCCGTTCTTTTCTAAAACTTTCTGCTGAATTTCATTAGTAATAAGTTCTCCATCCAGGGCTTCGATTACTTTTATAATATCTCCAGCGGCTTTTATTTTAAAATCTTCCGGGTTTTTAGAGGAAGTATTAAAATTATTCGGCTTTTCAAAGGCAGAAGATTTGATGTGAGAGTTACCGTTTTCAGCAACTAACTTACCGTTGATATAAGTTTGTAAAACTTCAAAGCTGGTTAGGTCATTTACCACAATAAAATCGGCCGAATCGCCTATTCTTAGTTGTCCAACTTCCAAATTATAATGATTCACCGGATTAATACAGGCAACTTTCAGTACCTTAAAAACATCAATTCCTTTGGCAACTGCTCTTGCACAAAGCTGGTTAATATGCCCTAAAATAAGGTCGTCTGGATGTTTATCATCAGAGCAAAACATCATATTTTTATAATGTTCGGGAAGCAAACTTATAAGCGCTTCAAAATTTTTGGCGGCACTACCTTCACGAATAATCACTTTCATGCCTAGGCCAAGCTTTTCGGCTGCTTCTTCTGCGGTATAGCATTCATGATCTGTAGAGATACCCGCTTCAGCATATTTTTTGGCATCGTCGCCGCGCAAACCGGGCGCATGCCCATCAACGGGTTTTTGAAAATGTTTGGCCCAGGCAATTTTCTTAAGTACTTCTTCATCTTTAAAAATTACGCCGGGATAATTCATCATTTCGGCAAGATATTTTATTTCAGGTAAGGCCAATAAATCTTTAATAGCTTCAGAATCAATAATCGCTCCCGAAGTTTCAAAACTGGTTGCCGGCACACAGGAAGGCGCACCAAAATTAAATTTCAACGGACTCTCCTTTCCGTTTTCAATCATAAACCTAACGCCTTCTTTCCCTAAAACATTGGCAATTTCATGCGGGTCGGAAACTGTGGCTACCGTACCGTGAATTACAGCCAGACGGGCAAACTCTGTAGGGACCAACATAGAACTTTCAATATGAATATGTGCATCTATAAATCCGGGAAGTAAAAAGCTTTTTACATTGTGTTGCTTTTCTTCAATCTTTTTGATTTTCCCGTTTTCGATGCTGATTTCTGCAGGGAAAATCTTTCTGTTTTGAATATCTACGTACTGTCCCTGTATAATTTTGGTCATATTTTATCTATAAATCCTGAAGTGTGAAAGTAGGGATTATTATTAAGTACTGAAATTTTTTGGAAGTCGGTTTTAGTGAAAACCCTCTTATTTTGATTGAAATACAATACGTATTTTTGGGAAAAAATTACAATGCGCTGGACTATAAAACCTAAACCCGATCCCTTATTAGTTGAAAGATTAGCCGAAGAATTGGGGGTAGAAACACCCGTGGCAACATTGTTGGTTCAGCGGGGCATTTGTAGTTTTGAGGCCGCCAAAAAGTTCTTTAGGCCCAGCCTGAAAGACCTGCACGATCCATACCTGATGAAAGACATGAATTTGGCGGTAGACCGAATTCAGCAGGCCATCGCTTCCGGAGAAAATATTATGGTGTATGGCGATTATGATGTAGATGGGACTACCAGTGTAGCCCTCATGGCTTCTTATTTAAAAACCCTTACCGCAAATATCGCCACCTATATTCCCGATAGATATACCGAAGGTTACGGGGTTTCCTACTGCGGCATTGATTTTGCAGCCGATAATGATATCTCCCTAATTATCGCGCTTGATTGTGGAATTAAAGCTATAGATAAAGTAGCTTATGCGGCCGAAAAAGGAATAGATTTTATTATTTGTGATCACCACCGGCCGGGAGAACATATTCCCGAAGCTGTGGCAGTTTTGGATCCCAAAAGGGAAGATTGTGAATACCCCTATAAAGAACTTTGTGGTTGTGGGGTTGGTTTTAAATTAATTCAGGCCCTAAATACTAAAAGAGGGGGAGCTCCTGAGGTTTTATTGCCTTATCTAGACCTGGTTGCTACAGCCATTGGTGCCGATATTGTGCCCATCACCGGAGAAAACCGAATTCTGGCTTATCATGGGCTGAATGTAATTAATGTAGCCCCAAGAATGGGTTTTAAAGCAATTTTAGCTCAGGTTAAAAAGGATAAACTCACGATAACCGATGTGGTGTTTATTATTGCGCCTCGTATAAATGCCGCCGGAAGAATGAAACATGGCTTGCATGCGGTAAATTTACTTACCGAAGAAGATGAGGCTACTGCTATGAATTTTGCCGCAGAGATAGAGAGTTTTAATGCGGAAAGAAAGGATACCGATAAAGCAATAACCGTGGAAGCACTTGCCCAGATTGAGGACTTAAAAGAGCAGGAACGATATAGTACCGTGGTGTACCATGAATCCTGGCATAAAGGGGTAATTGGGATAGTAGCATCGCGTTTAACCGAAACCTATTATCGTCCTACCCTGGTTTTTACCAAAAGTGGGGAAAAGCTGGCTGCTTCAGCGCGTTCGGTGAAGGGATTTGATGTGTATAATGCCCTGGAAGCCTGTAAAGAGCATATAGAACAATTTGGCGGGCATAAATATGCAGCGGGACTCACTTTGGAAGCTTCGGAATATGAAAATTTTAAGACAAAATTCGAGTCGGTGGTTTCTGAGACGATAGATAGGCGACTGCTAACTCCTGAAATTGCTGTAGATGCCGAAATTGACCTGGATGAGATTACCCCGAAATTCTTTAGAATTTTAAAGCAATTTGCTCCTTTTGGCCCGGGTAATATGAGTCCTGTTTTTATGACCCAAAACCTTAGTGATACCGGTTATGGCAAATGTGTGGGTGCCGATGAAGCACATTTAAAATGCCGGGTAAAACAAAGGGGTAAAGAACCCGTTTTTGATATGATTGGTTTTGGGCTGGGAGAGAAATTCGAGACAATTTCAGAAAAGAAAATTTTTAAGGCGGTGTATTCTTTAGATGAAAATGAATGGAACGGGAAGGTTTCCATTCAGTTGAAATTAAAGGATATCAGTGAATAAATTACTTCTATTTAGATTCATTTTAAATAAAAACTTTATATTTGACTAAGCTTCCTGGAAATAAGGTAAGTGGTTAGGAAATGATAGTTGAACTTTGAGCTTGGTTTCAAAGTTTTTTAATCTCGATTATCGAGAAAAATATTTTAAAATGGAAGATGTAGCTTTAATTTATCATAACAAATTGGGGATTTCCTTTAGGTGGAAAAATAACTTACCAAACGCCGATCCCGCACGGGTACAGATGGTTTTTAAAGATATGGGCTTTTATTTATTACCCGAAGAAATTAAGCACTTCTCCAGCAATATACAGGCAGCTAAATATTATAATTGCGGTAATTGTAGTAGAGAAAAATCCTGTAGGAATATTCTTTTGAGATCTCCACTTGAAAAAATGGATTTTGCGGTAAGTGCCATAGAGCTGGAACAAATTTCAGATTTAATAGAGGGAACTTTATTTAAGTTAAACCTGGAAGATTATTTAAACGGCTGTGGGAAGAATTAGTTATTTCAATTTTTTCAGCTCAGTCTCTTTCCCATCAAAAACCGCGTAGGTATAAAAATCTATCCAATCGCCAGTGTTGATATAGGTAGATTTTCCGTTTAAATCTATTTCCAGGGGTAAATGCCGGTGACCAAACAGAAAGTAATCGTAATGTTTTTCTTCTAATTTTCTACGGCAATATTGAATAAGCCATTCTTTTTCTTCTCCTAAAAACTCCTGCTCTTCCTTTCCCGAAATTGCCTTATTTTTTACCGAAAAATATTGTGCCAGCGGAATGCCTAAATCGGGATGTAACCATCGATAAAGCCATTTTGAAAACGGATTGGTAAATACCTTTTTCATACGCTTATAGCCGTGGTCCCCAGGCCCCAAACCGTCCCCATGGCCCACAAGAAAAGTTTTATCGTTAAATGTGAATTCCTGCGGCTTATGAAATACAGGGATATTTAATTCTTTTTCAAAATAATCGTGCATCCATAAGTCGTGATTGCCTACAAAGAAGTATACGGGAATACCACTGTCTTTAATTTCGGCCAGTTTTCCTAAAACCCTCACAAAACCTTTAGGCACAGCGTGTTTATACTCAAACCAAAAATCGAATAAATCTCCGAGTAAAAATATGGCAGCAGCGTCTTCTTTAATTTCATCCAGCCATTTTACAAACCTTATTTCCCTTGGTTTGCTTTCTTCCTGGGTAGGTGCACCCAGGTGATTGTCACTGGAGAAATAAACTTTTTTGCCTTCGGGGATATTCATTTATGATAATTCTAAGCTGTAAATATAAATATTTTAGGAAATGAGTTTATAGGTTTGGAAAACCTGAGATTTTAACCCTTCCGTCTTAATCTTCTCTCGAAGATTAATCCACCTTCCCTCAAAAGGGAAGGAGTTTCTTTGGTTACTCCCCCTTTGGGGGCTGGGGGGCCTGATCGCTTGCATACCATTCAGCAAAACTGGATTCGGTTTCCTGTAGTTTTAGGGAATGTAGTTTTATATGCTCGGGTAAATACTTTTGAATCTTTTCAGCAAAATCCACTACCATATTTTCGCTGGTAGGCTGGTAATTTACCAGGATTACGTGATGCCCTCTATTTTTTAATTCCTCGGCAAGCTCTACGTGGGGGGTGTTTTTATTGAAAACCGTTGCGTGGTCAAACTGATCTACAATTTCAGATTTTACAATTTTTTTTAAGTCCCCAAAATCTATCACCATACCAAACTTTACATTGTCTTTATCGGTAATTGGCTCCCCAATCACACAAACACTAAGTTTATAACTATGGCCGTGAACATTTCGGCATTTTCCATCATAACCATACAGGGCGTGGCCGGTTTCAAAAGAGAACTGTTTGGTAATTCTAATCTTGCTCATTCTGCGTTATTTTTGGCAAAGTTAAGGGTTTTTTAGCGTTATATTTTTTTCCTAAACAATTAAGTTTCTGTTGTATATTTGTAGGCTTTTTTTATAAAAAATGAAAACTAAAACTGATTTAGAACTGTTTGAACAACTGGATTTTAAAGAAAATCCTTTCTACGAAAACATTATTACCAATTTAGTTGAAAACCACTATAGCATTGTAGATAATTTCTTTAATGCTGAAGAGGTTGCGATGCTTCGAAAGGCATTAAAATTAAAATTTGACGAATCCCAATTTAAAAAGGCTGCAATTGGTAATAGAACCAACGAAATTGTGGCGAAGTCTATTCGGGGAGATTTTATTCTATGGCTCAATGAAGCCGAAGCAGGGGAAGCTGAAAGTTTGTTTTTTAATAAAATTAATTCATTAATAGCCTATTTAAACAAAACCTGCTTTTTGGGGATTTTAACCAAGGAATTTCATTATGCGCTTTATCCCGAAGGTACTTTTTACCAGCGGCATTTAGATACCTTTCAAAATGATGGAAGGAGAAAACTTTCTTTGGTATGTTATTTAAACGAAGAAGATTGGAAACCTGAAAACGGTGGGGAATTGGTAATTTATTCCGAAGAAAATGGGGAGGAGGTAGCCAAAGCTATTTATCCAATGCCGGGTAGGGTGGTGATTTTTGAAAGTCAGTTAATGGAACACGAGGTAAAACCGGTAAAAACTGCCAGGTTGAGTATAACCGGTTGGTTAAAAACCCGATAATCGAGAATAAATTCTCCCAAATTATTTTCTAAACTAAACTACCTCTGGGAAAGCCCAAGGGGCATTAGTTGAAACTATTTTTTAATTTCGAAGCAAGCCTTGGGGTATTAAACCCCTTGGCGGTGCTAATAAAGCTTTATTTAATCACTGGTAAGAAATTGGCCACAAGAGGTTAATTCTTGAATTTCTTATAAAGCACTACAACAATTAAAACAAGTGCTAAAATTAGCCAAAATCCCATTCCGCTTAAAAAGCTTAAAAATTCCCAGGTATCTTCTCCCATTAGTTCATACGTTTTTTCTGTTGCCTTTTCCTCCAATTATAACGTGCATAGAAGAAAACGGCAAGAATAAGTAAAATACCCAGCAAATACAGCCAGTTGCCAATAATAAACTCCCAAATGGTAAAACCCCATTCCTGTTCGCTGTTGGGGTCCCTATCTTTTGGTAAATGTTCCTGTAGTAAACTCATAAGCTTGTTTTCAAAGTGGAATTTACGTTTTTCCGGCCGGCAAATATGTTATAAGGATGCTAATTTAGAACTATAATTACCTGGACTATCTACTTTTTATATTTGGCCAAAGCCTTTTTTGTAAAATCTGAAAGCACTAATTCTCCCGATATTGCTGCTCTTTCCGGAAGTAATTGCTCCCAGTGATCTGTATTTTTCCAAAGCATTTGCTTCATCTCATATAAGGCTTCGGGGTTATAAGATGCCAGCTTTTCGGTAAAAATGGCTATTTCTTTATCTAAATCTTTTAGGTTTTCAAAAACACGGGCGTAGAGACCTTTATCTTTTGCCCAATAGGCGTTTTTCCATTCGTGGGCAGCCAGGCTTAGTTCACCCAATGCACCCACACCAATTTTGCGTTCTACGGCCGGGGCAATTACAAAGGGGCCAATACCTATGCTAATTTCTGAAAGCTTTATTGCGGCAGCATCAGTAGCCATAGCATAGTCACAGGCAGCAACCAGGCCTACGCCACCGCCAACTGTTTTTCCCTGAATGCGGCCTACGATAAGTTTCTTACATTTCCGCATAGCGTTTAAAACTTTGGCAAAGCCCGAAAAGAACAATTTTCCTGCCTGCATAGTTTCAATTGCTACCAGCTCATCAAAAGAAGCACCGGCGCAAAAGGCTTTTTCGCCCTCAGATTTTAATAAAATAACTTTTACGCTCTGGTCTTCCGATAGTTTGTAAAACTCTTTCTCCAGTCGTTCTAATAAGTCTGAAGGGAAAGAATTACTGGCCGGATGACCAAATTCTAAATGAGCAATCCCATTTTCTATATGTGTGTATAAACTTCCGTTTTCTCGTGTGGTTGCCATAAATTCATTTTTCAGTTAGCTGAATACTCAAATTTAGAAAGATTAATTTTGAAAAATACTGTTTTGGTTTAATTGTTTTTACCTGCTCACTGTTACTGCCAACTGGCCACTGAGAATCATACTTCTTTTTGCAAATACTTCCTTCGGAATTTAATTACCAAACCGGCGCTGCGAATAAGCATCCAAACAAAAAATGCGATCCATATACCATAGAGTTGTAGTCCAAAATAATCTGAAATTAACAGGGTAGGGGTAAAGCCCAAAAACGTGGCCACAAGCAATAGGTTTCGCAGGTATTTTGCTTCGCCCAAACCTTTAAAAATCCCATCGAACATAAAGGCAATGGCGTTTACCGGTTGCATTAATAACACGATCCAGAATACCGAAGAGAAAATGGTCAATACCGCTGTGTCTTTATTAAAAACCAGGCCAATTTCATTGTATAGGAGTCCGCAAACAGCCATAAGGATAAAGGCTATCAAAACCGCGTATTTGCTAATTTTCTTACTGAGTTCCCATAAATTTTTATAATCTCTGGCACCCAGTAATTTTCCGCCAATCGCGTTTCCGGCATTGGCATAGCCATCTATAAAAAAGCTAAAAAACAACCAGATATTCATTAAAATACTTTGTGCTGCGATATAATTTTTCCCATAATCTGTTGCATAGGCATTTGCCAGGTATATTGCGAAATTTAAAGCGGCTGTTCTTACAAAGAGGTTGGCAGCCATAAGCAAAAGGCCTTTTAGCCTGGGGTTTATATTCAGACTTAGTTTTAAGTGGAAAGGTGTCTTTTTAAAGAAAAACCAGAGTGCCATTACCAGCATGGTCCCCTGCGCAGCAAGACTGGCATAAGCAGCGCCTTTTAAATGCATGGGAGGTATAAGGCCGTCTATACCATAAACCAAAAGAAAGTCCAGGCCAACATTAACAGCCGCGCCTACAAGGCTGCACTTCATTGCCCAAAGCGTATTTTGAAGTCCGCGAAATACTCCAAAAATGGCAAAAGTTACTAAGGTTAACGGGTACCCTAAAGCTCGAATTTGATAATAGTCTTCAGAATATTGCAAGATAAGGCCTTCGGCATTATAGGCACTAAAGATTGCTTCGGCAAAAAAAGCGGTGGTGGCATAAATCACCAGGCTAAACGCAAGATTGAAATAAACGGCCTGAGGAATAAGTGTTTTTACTGCGTGAAGCCGGTTTGCACCTAAATGTTGTGAAACAATAGCAGAAATCGCGGTTTTGGTTTGCGCTACAATCCAGATAATAGCCGAAAGAAATGAACCCACAATTCCCGCTGCAGCAAGAGCTTCAACCGAGTTTTTTTCTACATTTCCAATAACCGCAATATCTGTGAGTGAGATAAGCGGCTCGGCAATCCCGGCAATGATGGCCGGGATGGCAATTTGATTGATATTTTTAAAACTAACGGAAGATTCCAAAAAAACAATTCTTTATAAGAAGCAAATATAGAATGCTTTCTTGTAAAGCCTCATTTTACAATTGATTTCTTAAGGGTTTTTATCGGTTTTTTCTATGTGATTTGATAGTGTTTTTTCATAACAGTGAAAAGGATATTCATTTTTATGCGGAAAATAAACGTCCCCAAGTTTTATATACCCCCGGGTTTCATAAAATTTCTGGTTGCGTTTGTTCTTGCTAAATGTATCTAAACGTATGGAATCAAAGTTCCTGTTTTTAGCAAATTCCTCGGCAAAATCCATCATTTTCCTGGCGTAAGCTTTTCCCCAATAAGCCGGATGCGTAGCGAGCCTATGCACATAAAGGTTGTTGCCGGTCTCGGTAAGCCAATCAATATTCTGGTAAACCTTATCCATTTTTGGGGTGAGCACAACAATGGAAATAATAACTTTTTCTTCCTCAAAAACATATAATTCCTTATTCTGAATATCGGTTTGAAGTTTTTCACGGGAAGGATAATGTTTGTTCCACTGAAATATATTTTGCTCCTGAAGCGCTTTGGCACAGGCTTCGGTTAAGCTTTTTATTTCGGAGAGGTCGGTTATGCCTGCTTTTCTAATCATTTCTTAATTATAATAATAAATAAAAGTTCTTTGCTGAAATTTATAGAAAATTATTACATTTGCTTTCCAATTGGGGGATTAGCTCAGCTGGCTAGAGCGTTTGGCTGGCAGCCAAAAGGTCATCGGTTCGACTCCGATATTCTCCACAAAACCACCGTTTTTCGCGGTGGTTTTTTTATTTCTGAACTTTTATTTTAAAAATATTGAGAGTTTGTTGAATCTTCCCGATTTTGCATCATGAAAACCTAAACTCAGCATAAAAAAGGAGGTTGACTTAGAAGGGCTCATGGCGTCAAGCTGGTCTTCTTTAAGCTTTTAACTTGTTTAGCTTTTCAAAATCTTAGATTCTGAACTAAATTCAGAATGACGATTTATAAAAAAACGATCTTAAAAATTAACTCAAGACCGTTTTTGGTGAAAACATACTTTAGAAAAGCCTAAGAGTCGGCTTCATCATTATCTATATATTCATCTTTTAAGTCCTGGACGCTAGCAGCTAAAAACTCTGATGTCCTGTTTAAAACATGCTGAAACTCCTTTGATAATTCATCTTTATTCCACGGATGGGAAATACCAAAAACGTGATCGGCATTTTCAACTAACAACAATTTTGAAATCGCACTCCATTCAAATAAATTCCCGGCATCTGCAATAGAAACCGTGGTGTCGTTACTACCGTGTGCAATAAAATGAGGAATGTCTAATTTCTTAGCCGATTTTTTAATGTTTAGCCGCTCCCTATTTTCCCTAAAATTTTTGTAAAACTGATAATGATGGGGTAATTGCTGCCCTGTACGAGTGTTTGTTATGTACTGTACACCTTTTTTCTCCCAGGCCTCCAGCTCTTTTTCTTTTGGAAAACGTGAGGCAAAGTCACTTACAGCGGCAAAAGTAATAAGTTTATTAATTCTTTCTTCTTCGGCAGCTTTTATAACCGCAATTCCACCGCCCCTTGAATGCCCAATTAGATTGATGCTCTTTACGTCTATTTGTTGTGCTTCCTGAAAATCTGGTGTTAAAACCCAGTCTATAACACTTTGTAAATCGTCTAGCTCTTTAATATAGTTGTTATCTCCAAAAGCCTCTATATTTAAAAATTCGGTGGGATTATCGGGCGAAGTGCCATTGTGGGAGAAATTAAATTTGACAAAGAAATAACCTTTTTCGGCATAAAATTCTCCCATTTTATTCCAGGCTCCCCAATCTTTAAAACCTTTGTAGCCGTGGCAAAAAATAACGATTGGTTTTGGTTTTTTATCGTCCTTAAAAATCAGGTCAATTAAGATCGGCTTATTATGTTTTCCATCAATCTGCAGATTGGTTCTTTTTGTAATTTCCATAGACATTTATATTTCTTTTTCCTTGAAAGGAACCTGTGGATCACAAATTTCTGTAATTAATTTTTTTAATTCCATTTCAAATGCATCCAGTGTTTCTTTATTTATAGCAGTTTCTTTATTTTTTGTTCTCGGCTTATCTTTTTTTGTGAATTTCAGGAACCCACTTTTTAAATTTTTAAACGAAATTATCCCTGCTTCAACTGGAAAATCCAGCGAATTTTGGTCATGTATCATTTTGCTGTATGCCAGTACCTGAAAACTCTTGCTGTATTTATCATAATCTGAAGTGAGATCTTCCCAATCTACAATTTCAATTTTATCCTGGGTTACCTTTCCCGTTTTATAGTCAATAATTCTGGTAATACCGTTAGTATTTTCTACTCTATCTACTTTTCCGCGCATAAATATCGGAAAATCAAGCTTCCCTATCTTAATTTCAGATCTTAAGTTTTCCTCAATTTTTAAGATCTTAATTTCTTCATTTTTAAGTCGTTCCAGTTCCTGGTTTAAAAAATTACGAAGATAGCGTTTGGCCACTTCAAAAATCAGTAGGTTTTTTCCCTGGTTAAGCGGCCCGTTTAAATAAGATTTTTTAAACTGAAGCGCGATTTCTTTCTCAATTTTTGCTTTAAAAGCTTCAATGTCTTGTGCCGTAAGAAACTTATTCTCGAGGGGCTTGTAGAAGTTCTCTAAACTATCGTGTACCACAGTTCCCAGGGTGTTGTAGGCTACCGTTTCCTCTACTTCCTGGCTGTCTCGAACGCCAAGCACGTACTGTCGGTAAAAATCCAGGGGGTTTCTAATATATGAGCTTAGGGCTGAAGGTGAGAAACCGTAAGCAGCAAGCGATTTTATTTTCTCAATAATTTCGGGCGTTTTTTTAATCTCGCGAAGTTCATTTTTAATAGCCGGTACTTTAGGGCTTACCGTGGTGTGTTTAAGCTGGTGTGCCGGCTGTTTTTCAATTTCCAATTGTGTGAGAAACCTGCTCTTTTCGCCCGAGTTTAAACCGTCGGTTTCTGTGTTGTAAAGCAAATGTATGTTTTCTGCCCGCTGTAAAAGCCGGTAGAAATGGTATGTATAAACAGCATCTTTTTCTTTGTATGTTGGAAGTTTATAAGTTTGTTTTAAATCGAATGGAATAAAAGAACTCCCCGATTTTCCCGAGGGCAAAACCCCTTCGTTAACCGAACAAACTATTATATTTTTAAAATCTAACGCACGTGATTCCAGCATTCCCATAAGTTGTAGGCCTTTAAAGGGTCTTCCCTGAAAATCCAAATTTTGAGTGCTTATTGTTTCTTTATAAAATTGATAAAGTGAGCTAATACTTTTTAAATGCGGATAGGCTTTATTTAAATTTTCCAATTTGTTAAATAACACGTGAAAGTGATATAAAAATTCCAGGGCAAGCTTATGTCCGCTACTCTTTAAATGACTTTTAATCTGGTTTATCATCTCCTGAAAAGCTTCCAGAGCTTTGGAAGGCGAATTCTCCCAGTTTGTAAAACAAGCTTTTACTACAGACTGTGCGGTACCTGAAAAAGCATTTATAATTTCTTTAGAAGATAAGTTTACTGTATTTTCTGACTGAATTTTTTCTATAAAATTCCGGTTTTGTTGTTTTAGTATTTCGTTTAAGGCGGGATGATTGATTACCGAAATAACATCTTTATAATAATAGGTTGAAGCTGTATGTTGATGAATTTGAAATAACTTATCAAAAAGGGAAGCAATGGGTGCGTTCTTAAGCGGGAACCCCATGGTAATATTCAAATCTTTTACATTTGGGGGCAAACTGTTTAGCACTGGAAGTAGAAGGTCCTCCTGACCCAAAACCACGGCGGTTTCCTGTAGGGTTTCTTCGTCTAATTCTGCCAGTAATTCTCCCAAATATTTAGCCTGGCCAACATTTTTAGGAATTCCGGTAATTTGGATTTTTTTTGGTTTGTGATATTCACTTACCTGCAGCTTTGCCTTCCTTTTTTTGTAAACCGGCCAATCTTTCAAATACTGATTTATAAAAAGGGACGCATCATGTTGCCGATCTTTAACAAAAACCTCGTCGAGGTCCCAATAGATTTCGGCTATATCTTTTTCAAGTAAATGCTGAACAATTTGTTGTTCTGCTGTATTTAGTGCGTTAAAGCCAATGAAAACGTGTTTAGTGGGATGATTTTGAGCATAATCAATTATTTTTTCTGAAGCCAACCGGTAAATTAGTCCCTGGTAGGCGTTATTTTGGGAAAGTAACTCCTTTTTTAGTCCATCGTAATAAGTGGGCAAACTTTTCCAGAAGGCCAGGTAATTATTTATGAGCTCTGTTTTGGGCTCCTGAATAGACCAGTGTTTTAAGTCCTGAATGTCTGTCAGGTAATTAAAGAAGCTCTTATGGTCTATTAAGTAGCGATCAATTTCATTAAAATCGTGGATTAGGCTTTGGGCCCAGGCGGTAAAGGTTTCAAAATCTTCCTGTGCCTCTTCGGGAGTAACTGATTTATAAACCTTGTAAAACTCAAATAAGGTTATTGTATTATCTACTGTTTTTGCTTCCGAAATAATTTCGGTAAACTCTTCAATACTATAAACTTTGGGCGCAAAAATATGATGCATGCCTAATGCCGAAAGTTCTTTAAGTAAAAAGCTTCCCGCTCGTTTGCTGGGAAGTATAAAAGTTGTTTCTGAAATATTTTCTTCGGAAGAGATAAGTTCTTTAAGAACTTTTGAAATAAAAGATACCATAGCATAAAAATAAAAAACGCCCCGGAATCCGGGACGTTTTTGTAACATAAATATCCAATCTAATTGGAAGATTATTTATTCCATAGAAGAATCAGAATCTTTTACTTCTTTATTCTTATCTAAAGAAATTTCAACCCTACGGTTATCCTGTCTTCCAGCGGCAGTACTGTTAGTAGCAATTGGTCTTGATTCACCATAACCTTCAGAAGTCAATCTGCTGCTTTCTACACCATTTTCTTCTAACCAGGCTTCTACTGATGCGGCACGCTCACGAGAAAGTTTCTCGTTATAATCGGCGTTACCGGTACTATCTGTATGCCCTTCAATATGGAAAATTGTGTTAGGATATTCGTTCATAATGTCTGCAATAGACTGAAGTGCTTCTTCTGAATCGTCTCTAATCGTAGCTTTGTTCAGGTCGAACAATACAGTTTTAGAATATTCATTCAATTCAGAAATAACTTCTACGTCTGGCTCAGGACATCCGTTGTTAGCTGCAGTTCCAGCAACTTCAGGACAATCATCGTCTTTATCTAAAACACCATCACCATCCTTATCTTCGTAAGGACATCCGTTGTTTTCAGCAGGACCTGCTTCGTTAGGACAGTCGTCTTCGTTATCGGCAACTCCGTCTCCATCGGCATCAGGACACCCGTTCATTTCAACAGAACCAGCTTCTTCAGGACATTCGTCTTGTGGGTCTGGAACTCCGTCTCCATCGGTATCAGGACATCCGTCAAATTCAGCTAAACCAGCTTCATCAGGACAGTTATCCATACGGTCTTCAATACCGTCTCCGTCAGTATCAGGGCATCCGTTAAATTCAGGTAAGCCTGGAGTTTCAGGACATTCGTCGTCTTTATCGTAGATTCCGTCACCATCAGAGTCTGTACCACCAAACATGAATTTTATACCACCGGCGTGTTGAAAGTGGGTTGCACCATCAACATCAAAAACGTGCTTGTAGTTTGATTCAAGTGTTAAGGCAATGTTGTCGTTAAACCAGAAGTTTAAACCTACCTTACCGTTAAGTGTCGCTGCACTAAGGCCTGAAATTGGAATATCACCATTATCAGCAATGTTAGTGTAACCACCACCAATACCAACAACAGGATCAATCCATCCATCGTTTAGTAATGCTCTTAAGCTATAGTTGAAAGACCCATCAACGGCATAGTATGCCATTTGGGAAACTCCCATATCACCATAATTTTCAATTTGGTTTAAAGAACCCGCAAGTTCAAAAACGAAACCGCTTCCAATATAGCGTCCTACAGATAATCTTGATACAGAAGGTAAAATATTCCAGTGATCTCCTGTATTAAAATACTCGTCGAAAGTCCCTCCTAATGGAGCATCTTCACCAGTAGGGTAAAAATCTACCGCATTGGTCTGGACACCAATAGCCCAGGGATTGTTAGCATCCTGTGCCTGCACCGAAGTGATACCCAGAACCAACATTGTAGCGAATAAAATTTTGCTAAGATGTTTCATATTCAATAGTTTAGTTTTAAGTGTTAATTGTTAACAAAAGTATACCGTTAAAGCTTATCAACAAAGCTTAAAATAATAAAGTTTTCTTAATAATCCCTTTGATAGTCTGCTTTTTGAGAGCTTTTTAAGAATTGTAGACCTTTATTTTTGATAAATTTTCATTACAGTTTTCCCCCTAAAACACGATCTCTTAAATTACTCCTAATTCTTTCCCAACCCTTGTAAATGCTTCAATAGCTTTATCTAAATGCTCCTGCTCATGCGCTGCCGATAGTTGTACTCTAATTCTTGCTTTTTCTTTAGGAACAACCGGGTAAAAGAATCCAATTACATAAATACCTTCTTCCAGAAGTCTATCGGCCATTTTTTGCGATAATTTGGCGTCATATAACATTACAGGGACTATAGCCGCTTCACCATCAATAATGTCGAAACCTGCATCTTTAATTCCCTGTTTGAAGTATTTGGTGTTACTTTTTAGTTTTTCACGTAGTGTATTATCGTTTTCCAACATATCAAAAACCTTGAGAGACGCGCCCACAATGGCCGGTGCCAGTGAATTTGAGAACAAATAGGGTCTTGAACGTTGTCTTAATAATTCTATGATTTCTTTTTTAGCGGTGGTGTAGCCTCCCATTGCACCACCAAGGGCTTTACCCAGGGTTCCTGTAATAATATCTACTCTATCCAAAACCCCTTTTTCCTCTAGGGTACCAATACCTTTTTCACCAATAAACCCGGTAGCATGGCATTCGTCTATCATAACCAGGGCGTCATATTTATCGGCCAGGTCACAAATTTTGTCTAATGGAGCTACAAGGCCATCCATAGAGAAAACACCGTCGGTTACAATAATTTTAAAGCGAGCACCTTTTTCGTTGGCTTCCTGAAGTTGTTTTTCCAAATCGGCCATATCACCATTTTGATAGCGATACCTGGCTGCTTTACATAAACGTACCCCATCAATAATAGAGGCATGGTTTAGTGAATCTGAAATTATCGCGTCTTCTTTGGTTAAAAGTGGCTCAAAGATTCCGCCATTGGCGTCAAAACAAGCAGCATAAAGAATAGTATCTTCTGTTCCGTAGAAATCGGCTATTTTTTGTTCTAATTCTTTATGAATATCCTGGGTTCCACAAATAAACCTAACACTAGACATACCAAAACCGTGACTGTCCATAGTATCTTTTGCGGCTTTTATAACCTCTGGGTGGGAGGATAATCCTAAATAGTTGTTAGCGCAAAAATTAATCACTTGCTGCCCGGTAGAAATATTGATTACCGCATCCTGAGGGCCGGTAATTATTCGTTCTTTCTTAAAAAGACCGTCTTCTTTAATTTGCTCGAGTTCTTTTTCTAAATGTTGTTTTATCGATCCGTACATAATTCTATTTTTTTACAAACTTACATTTCTTTTATACAAGGCGCACATTTAGCCTTTTATTTGTATACACAAGATTTTTACTGCTTACCGTATAACCCATGTCTTCCAAAACCTTAGCATAATTATTAATTTGGTTTTCGTGGGTAATATTAAACTTCCCGGTTTTGTAATCTATAATATCTACTTGATTTCCCGAAAAATTAATTCTATCTGGTCTTAGCCTTTTGCCATCGGGAGTTAAAATATCCCGTTCATTATAATTTTTTGCTTCTTTGGTATAAAATGATAAAAGTTGTGGATGATTGGTGATTTCATAAAGTAAGACCTCTATTTTTTCTGCGGAATCTTTTGTAATTACACCTTCATTTACCGCCTGTTCAACAACCGGTTTAACCTGTTCTTTATAGTTGATTTTTGCCAGTAACTCGTGTAAAATTTCTCCTTTTTCAATCGCTTCTTCTTGTTTGCTGTCCCAAAGCATACCGGATTTCGTAACGATATTAACCGCTTGATTTTGTGTTGCTGAAGAATAGAAGCTTTCTGAAACAATATTTTTAGAGTGTGTCTCTTTTGAGGTGTCAGGATTTGCTATTTCCCCAAATTCATAGGTGTTTTTATTAACATCCCACTTTCCGATTTCTTTTAAAAAGCCAATTAATAAGCCTGATGTCTTATGGGTTTTTTCATTGCCTTTTGCATCTATTTCCTTTTTGCTTAAAAGGTAGAGTTGTTGCGAGGCACGCGTGCAGGCTACATAAAGAACATTTAGTGTATCCAGCTCTTTTTGGTAAATTAAGTTGGAGTAAATGTTTGAAGCCTTTGGGCCCCAATTTAGCATTTTGTCTGTTGCGCTTAAATAGTTTACAGGAATATCATCTAAAGGTGGTTCCATGGGAAGCCAAACTGAATCCATTCGTGTGCTTTTGGAATCTGAATTTGCATAGGGGTAAATTACCACCGGGAACTCCAGGCCTTTAGATTTATGAATGGTCATTATTTGTACAGCATCTTCAGCTTTAGGAACCACTATACTTAAATTTTCTACCTCCTGTTTCCATAAATCAATAAAATCGGCTATTCCGGCAGTAGCCTTTTGCGTACTTTCAAAGATAAAATCAAGAAAGAACTGAACATAAGCATTAGAAGTCTTTACAAGTGAGAAACATCTAATAATATACTCGGCGGCTTCGTAGACAGAGAGTTGCTGTATTTCGTCCAGGTTAAAATTGATATTATAGTCTTTTAACCAATTAAAAAATAGTTTTCCGTCTTTTGGCAAATTAGCCGAAATAATAGGGTAGCGGTCTTCTATTTGTAGAAAATTGGCAAGAAAATCAAAAAGTTCAAGTTTTAAGTTGTTGTCTTTAGGATTTAGAGAGAATTCCAGTAAATGAGCAATAAAATTTACCTCCGGCGAATTCCCCACAAGCAAAGTTTCTGATGAAACCACCGGAACTTTATGTTCACTTAAATAATTTGCAATCGTAACCCCTTCTTTCTTTTTACGGGTTAAGATGCAGATATCCCCTTTTTTAAAATTCTCATGCTCCAGGTTTTGAATGATTTCCAGAATTTTTTCTGGATAGATCTCATCTTCTTCTGTAGAATTTTCAGCCTCTATAAAATCGATGTTTACATAACCAAAGTCTCCTGCCTGCGGACTTTGATTGCTTTCCTTGAATAAATTAGAGTAAGAAGGGTTTTGTAAAGTGCCCGCTGCATAATTAAATAAACTATTGTTGAAGTTTACAATTTGGCTTCCGCTGCGATAATTATTGGGAAGGTTTTCTACCTGCTTTTCTATACTAAAGGGGTTTGTATCCAAACACAGGTCTATAAATTGCTCGGCTTTTCCACCACGCCACCTGTAAATTGATTGTTTAGCGTCACCTACAAGCATGGCATTGGCAGAATCCTGCGCGTTTTCTGAAGAAAGCTTATGGTCTATTAGAGGGATAAGGTTTTCCCACTGCATCTGTGAGGTATCCTGAAATTCATCTATAAAATAGTTTTGATAACGTTCCCCAAGTCTTTCGTAAATAAATGGAGCTGGCTGGTCTTTAACCTGGGCACTAATTTTAGGATTGAATTCTGAAATAAGAATTAGGTTTCGCTCTTTTTTTATAAGCTCTACTTCCTGGTTTATCGCATTGAGTAGCGAAAGTTGGGTTAGATTCTTCTTGATGGCTTCTAGAAAATCAAGATTTAGATAAGCTCTTTTAGAAAGCTCAAAAAGGCTAACAATAAGTGGCTGAATACCGTCTAATGAATCTTTTACAGCTTGATTCTTATTAGATTTAGCATAAAGGGGGGCGCTTTCCAGTTTTAACATCCAGGCTTTTTCAAAACCGTCTATAGTTTTTTGATCTCTTAATTTTACAAAGTGTTTATAAACCAAACCACGACTAAAGTCTTTTTCTTCAATATTATTGCTTTCAACAAGCTCAAAAAATTCTGAACTGGTTTCTGCAATAATAGCTTTGGTTTTTTTAATTTCTAAACTGATTTTTTCCTTGAATTTTTGAAAATCTTCAGTGGTTTTTCCTTTGAGTTTTTTTAGGGCTTCCTGGTGGTTTTCCCCAATGAGCAATTCAGAAATTTCAAATAAATCTTTAGCAATATCCCAGCTTTTATCATCATCGGTTTTATTGATGGCAAAGGCCACCAGAACCTTTGTGAGATCTTTATGAGTCCCAGCTTTGGCAATAAGTCTATCTACTGCCTCTAAAAGAATTTGTCGCGTATTAAGTGCGATCTCAAAATTTACCGGTAAGCCTAGATCTTTGGCAAAAGTTCTAAGAACCCGGTGGGTAAACCCATCTATGGTAGATACTTCAAAGGCCGCGTAATTGTGGATAATGCTTTTAAGGATTTTTGAAGCTTTAACTTTAAGTAACACCTCATTTAGCCCGGTTTCTTTAGCAACAGCTTTAAAGAGCGCATTATTTTCAGAAGTCGTCTCTTCGTCAGTAAAGCTTCTTAAGCTACTAATAATTCTAGACTTCATCTCATCTACCGCCTTGTTGGTAAATGTGATGGCCAAAATGTTTTTATAAGCGTCGTTTTTTTCGCTTTTAAGTAATAAAAGTAAATATTCCTTGACCAGGGTAAAAGTTTTTCCCGATCCTGCAGAGGCATTATAAATGGTGAAATTGTTTGTCAAAAAAAGAATTTGGTATTTGTGAGTTTTTTAATTTTAAAGGTAAAATAAAAATGTTTGTTGGTTTATATAGGCTTTTAAGTATTTTATAACACTAAAATGTTTTGATTAAATCGCTTAATACCTAAATTTGATCGAATTTAATACTAATCACTAAAAAAATATATTCAAATGGCTTTTGAGTTACCAAAGTTAAAATATGCTTTTGATGCATTAGAACCACATATAGATGCGAAAACCATGGAGATTCACCACGGGAAGCACCACGCAGGTTATACCAGTAAATTAAACGCTGCGATTGAAGGTACAGACCTTGAAGGAAAGACTATAGAAAATATCCTTGAAAATCTTGATAAATCGAATAATGCTGTAAGAAACAACGGTGGAGGTTTTTATAACCATAGACTGTTTTGGGATATTATGTCTCCAGATGGTGGAGGAAAACCAGAAGGCGAACTTGCTAAAGCAATAGATGCCGCTTATGGTTCTTTTGAAGCTTTCAAAGATGAATTTTCTAAAGCAGCTGCAGGACAATTTGGTTCTGGATGGGCGTGGCTTTGTGTTCATGAAGGCGGAAAAGTAGAAATTTGTTCTACTCCAAATCAGGATAACCCTTTAATGCCAGGAATTGGCTGTGGAGGAACTCCTATCTTAGGATTGGACGTTTGGGAACATGCATATTACTTAAACTACCAAAACCGTCGTCCAGATTATATTGACGCTTTCTTTAATGTTATTGACTGGAAAGAAGTTGGAAGCAGATATGCTAAACAGAAATAAAAAATAGTTATTTCTATAATATTAAAAAGGCCGCCATTAGTGCGGCCTTTTTTATTGGTGCCGCCAAAGGCTGTAATACCGTGAGACTTTCCTCGAAATTAAAAATTTGTTTTCAATGGATCGCCCTGAAGTAGTATGCTTAATTTTATCAATAAAAAAAGGCGGGAATAAACCCACCTTTTTTTGCCCCAAATCTACCATGAACTTAACCTACTTATGTTATGGTGATTCTAAAGTAGAGTGAATAAATCTTGATTACAAGTTTTTTAGATGAAAGGGCTATTTTCTTGTTAAAGTATTGGTAGTGAGGGGAAATTGTAAGAAAAAATGAATTTTATGTACGTTGTATCGTGGGAAAAACTTTTTGGATAAAAGCTTTAGAAAATACAAAGGGCATAAAAAAAGGCAGATCATAGATCCACCTTTCTTTGCCCCAAATCTACCATGAACTTAACCTACTTATGTTTATGGTTCTGCTAATGTATGTAAAGTTTGTCCTGCTAGAAATCATTTTAGATGAAAGGCAGAAATACTAGTTAAAATGCATTTAGTAGGCTCTGCCCTCGTTACCTTCATAAAAATTAATGAAAGCTCTATTCACAACCCGGTTACCTCCAAAGGTTGGATAGTTCCCTGTAAAATACCAATCTCCAAGATTTTTAGGGCAAGCCTTATGTAAATTATCTACAGTTTGGTAAATCACTTTTACCTTGGCATTTACATCGGTATCGCAAAGCAATTCTGAAATTTTATCTGAAATCTGTTCATCAGTAAAAGGTTCGTAAATTTCTTTTACAAAATTTTTCACTTCTTCATCAGCCAGGTTCACCTGTAGTTTACATTTTTCATATACTTTTTCTACGATATCATACTGGTTGTTATCTTTTAGAAGCTCTAGTGCTGCTCTAAAAGCTACAAGACCTTCCAGTCGTGCCATGTCAATTCCATAACAATCAGGATAGCGAATTTGCGGTGCTGAAGAGACTACTACAATTTGTTTGGGGTTTAACCTGTCCATCATTTTAATGATGCTTTTCTTTAAAGTGGTTCCCCTTACAATGCTATCGTCTATAATAACCAGGCTGTCTTCGGGTTTAATCACTCCATAAGTTACATCGTACACATGGGCTACAAGATCGTCCCGGCTGCTGTCTTCTGTAATAAAAGTTCTAAGCTTTACGTCTTTAATCGCAATTTTTTCGGTACGTAACCTATGGGCCAGGATTTCTTGCAATCTGGCATCGGTTAAAGTTTCTTTTTCGGCAAGAATAGCGTCATTCTTTTGCTTGTTAAGTTCGTCCTGTGCGGCTTCCACCATTCCATAGAAACTTGTTTCTGCTGTATTTGGAATAAAAGAGAAAACGGTATTTATGGTGTCGTGGTTTATAGACTTTAGTACTTCGGGCATCAGTAAACGCCCAAGCATTTTACGTTCTTTATAAATCTCGGCATCACTTCCTCGTGAAAAATAAATACGCTCAAATGAACAGGCTTTTCGTTCTAAGGGTTCTAGAATTTTCTTAATATTTACCTCTCCACTCTTTTTGGTAATAATAGCATTTCCGGGAGGCAGCTCATGTACATCGTCAAAATTTACGTTGAAGGCAGTTTGAATTACCGGTCTTTCTGAAGCCACAACTACCACTTCGTCGTCTTTATAGTAATAGGCAGGCCTTATTCCGGCGGGATCTCGTAAAACAAAAGAGTCTCCGTGACCAAGCATCCCGGCCATCGCATAACCACCATCCCAGTTTTTGGAAGACTTTCTAAGAATTTTAGCGAGGTTTAATTTCTCTGCGATAAGAGGGGAAGCAGCTACTTTTGAAAAGCCTTGCTTTTTTAATTTTTTATAGAGTTTTTCAACTTCGGAGTCCAGGAAATGGCCAATTTTTTCCATTACGGTAACGGTATCGGCTTTTTCTTTTGGGTGCTGCCCAAGTTCTACCAGGTTATTAAAAAGCTGGTTTACGTTGGTCATATTAAAGTTTCCTGCCACAATTAGATTACGGTGCATCCAGTTGTTTTGTCTAAGGAACGGGTGTACACTTTCAATACTGTTTTTCCCGAAAGTTCCGTAGCGTACGTGCCCAAGGTAAACTTCACCTACATAAGGAATGTTCTTCTTTTGTAGGGCAACATCATCGGCATATTCGGGATTGGCTTTGATTTCGTCATTAATCCTGCCATTAATTTGTTCAAAAATATCCTGAATTGGCTGGGCTTCGTTAGATCTAATTCTACTAATATAGCGATCTCCGGGAGCGGTATTTAACTTGATATTGGCAAAACCGGCACCATCCTGGCCGCGGTTATGTTGCTTCTCCATCATTAAATACATTTTGTTTATTCCGTAAAAGGCAGTACCATATTTTTCTTTATAATACTCCAACGGTTTTAACAATCGTATTTGGGCAATCCCACATTCGTGTTTTAAGGCGTCACTCATAATTAAAGGATTTGAATCCTGTTTTATATAAAAAATGCCCTGAAAATTCAGGGCATAGGTTTAGGTTAATGCTATTTCAAACTGAGTTAATTTTTTGAACTCTTCAAGGCGCGAATCAACTTCCTTGCCTGAAAGCTCTTCCATTCTTTCGGTGCCGAATTTTTCAACACAGAAAGAAGCAAGGTTAGCCCCGTAAATAATAGCGTTTTTCATATTTTCAAAACTAATATTGCCAGACTTTGAAAGATAACCTGCAAAGCCTCCTGCAAATGTGTCTCCGGCGCCTGTAGGGTCAAAAACCTCTTCTAAAGGAAGGGCGGGAGCAAAAAATACCTGTTCTTCGTGGAATAATAATGCGCCGTGTTCTCCTTTTTTTATCACTACATATTTAGGCCCCATGGCAGCGATTTTTTTAGCAGCTTTTGCTAAAGAGTATTCTCCAGAAAGTTGCCTGGCTTCTTCATCATTAATAGTAATTACATCTACTTTGCTAATTACTTTCATCAAGTCTTCCAATGCATTGTCCATCCAAAAATTCATGGTGTCAAGAATGGCCAACTTTGGAGATTCTAGTTGTTCCAAAACGCTAAGCTGAACCAATGGATGTAAGTTGCCTAGCATTACAATCTCGGCATCTTTATAGTTAGCTGGTACTACCGGTTTAAAATCTGCCAGAACATTTAGCTGTGTGTCTAAGGTGTCTCTGGAGTTAAGGTCGTTATGGTACCGGCCGCTCCAAAAGAAAGTTTTCCCACCGGGAACTACTTCAATTCCGTCTATATTTATATTGTTTTTAGTAAGCAGGTCCAGATATTCTTGTGGAAAATCGTCTCCCACAACAGATACTACTGCGCTGTCTACATTAAACTGTGAAGCCGAAAGCCCAATATAGGTTCCTGCGCCTCCAAGAATTTTATCGGTTTTTCCAAATGGAGTTTCAATAGCATCAAAGGCTACAGTACCTACAATCAGTAATTTACTCATAGTTTTATTTAAAAAATGTGCTGCAAATATACAGTTTGTTTTTCAAGGGCTCAATCAAAATTACCCGATAATAGCGATTTAAATAGCAAGTATTCCGTATGAAAATACGCCTGGGTTTTTAATAATGCCTTTTAGGGCTTGCTTTAAAGGAACTTATCAAAAAATAAAGTTGAATCTAACTTTGTTGAAAACCTTCATCTATTAATAGTTTTTTTTCTTTTGAGGCCGCTACCGCTAAAGCATCACAACGTTCATTTTGTGGATGGTTGTTATGTCCTTTTATCCATTTAAAACTTACAGTGTGTTTTCGAATTTCTTTTAAAAGTTCTATCCAGAGATCGGCGTTCTTTCGGTCTTTAAAATTTTTCTTTTCCCAACCAAAAACCCAATTTTTGTTTACGGCATCGGCCACATATTTTGAATCTGTAAAGACAATGGCTGTAATGCCGGGCTTTTTTAGCTTTTTTAAAGCATCAATTACCGCGAGTAATTCCATCCTGTTGTTGGTAGTGTGTTTAAAGCCTTTTGCAAATTCCTTGCGATAGCTTTTTCCTACCCATTCCATTACAATGCCGTAACCACCGGGGCCCGGATTTCCCCTTGCAGCACCATCGGTATAAATGTGCACCTGGGCTGTTTGCATTAATGCGATTTCTTTTGAAGTAATTGTTGAATAATTTCCGGAAAATGCTTGTATTCTAATTCGTGTATTTTTTCGGCAAGCGTTTCAGGAGTGTCGTCTTCTGAAATGTTTGTTTTAGCCTGAAAAATCACTTCTCCTTCATCGTAGTTTTCATTTACGAAATGAATGCTGATGCCGCTTTCTTTTTCCTTATTTTCAATAATGGCTTTATGCACATTCATACCATACATACCTTTTCCTCCATATTTTGGAAGCAGGGCAGGGTGAATGTTTATAATTTTACCGGGAAAGCTTTTTAAAATGTCCTGGGGAAAAATCCACATAAATCCGGCTAAGACAATTAAATCTGGATTTATATCTTCCAAAATATGTAGAACATCATAACTATTGTAGAGTGCGTCCCTATCAAAATGAAGCGCCTTAACATTTAAATTGTGGGCTCTTTTCAGCACTTTGGCCGACCGTTTATTGGAAAAGACCGCTACAACACTGGCATGAGGCGAGTTTTTAAAAAATTTAATAATATTTTCGGCATTGGTTCCGGAGCCGGAAGCAAATACAACTATTTTTTTTTGGTTAAAATCGGTTGGAGTGCTCAAAATAAGCTTGTTAACAATTATTAGAGTGTAAAATTAAGTCCTTTCAATGAAATTTATGTAAATTACAGCCACATTTTTAAAGTAAAAATCGGTTTTAAAATAAAGTTTTTTATTTTTGCCACCTAATCAAAATTTAAATAAAAATATTATGTCAGACATTGCATCAAGAGTAAAAGCGATTATCGTTGACAAATTAGGTGTTGACGAGAACGAGGTAGTTAATGAAGCGAGCTTCACAAACGACCTGGGTGCTGATTCATTGGACACTGTGGAATTGATCATGGAATTCGAAAAAGAATTCGACATCCAGATTCCTGATGACCAGGCTGAGAACATTGCCACAGTAGGTCAGGCAATTTCTTATATTGAAGACGCAAAAAAATAAAAAGAGTATAGACCATATGGAGTTAAAGCGAGTTGTAGTAACGGGGCTGGGAGCCCTAACCCCCATTGGTAACAATATTGAAGAATATTGGGAGGCTTTGGTAGCTGGAAAAAGTGGTGGTGCACCTATTACCTATTTCGATACTGAAAAATTCAAGACCAAATTCGCTTGTGAACTCAAAAATTTTGATCCGCTGGATTTCTTTGATCGCAAGGAAGTAAGAAGGCTGGACAGGTTTGCCCAATATGCCATCGTAGCTTCAGACGAAGCCATAAAAGATTCCGGCATCAACCTGGATACCGTAGATAAGTATCGGGTTGGTGTAATATGGGGGGCCGGAATTGGCGGATTGGAAACATTTCAGAATGAAGTTATAAATTTTGCTGAAGGGGATGGTACTCCAAGATTTAATCCTTTCTTTATTCCTAAGATGATTGCAGATATTGCCCCGGGTAATATCTCTATTCGTCATGGGTTTATGGGTGCAAATTACACTACTGTATCGGCCTGTGCATCGGCGGCCAACGCCATGATAGATGCCTTGAATAATATTAGGCTGGGACATAGTGATATTATTGTATCTGGAGGTTCTGAAGCAGCGGTAACTTTGGCCGGTATGGGTGGTTTTAATGCCATGCATGCGCTTTCTACCCAAAACGACAATCCGGAAACGGCATCAAGACCTTTTGATGCTACCCGCGATGGTTTTGTTTTAGGAGAAGGTAGTGGGGCGCTTATTCTGGAAGAATATGAGCACGCAAAAGCCAGGGGAGCTAAGATTTATGCAGAAGTACTTGGAGGAGGTTTGTCTTCTGATGCTTACCATATGACGGCACCTCACCCTGAAGGAAATGGAGTGGTTGCGGTTATGGAGAATTGTCTAAGAAATGCAGGTATGAAGCCTGAAGATGTAGACGCCATTAATACTCACGGAACTTCTACTCCTCTAGGAGATGTGGCCGAATTGAAGGCTATAAGCAAAGTGTTTGGTGAACATGCCAAGACAATAAACATCAATTCAACAAAATCAATGACCGGACATTTGCTGGGTGCTGCCGGAGCGGTAGAAGCTATTTCGGCAATTTTATCTATGCAACACGGTATAGTACCACCTACTATTAACCACGAGCATAAAGATGAGAATATTGATCCTGAATTGAACCTTACTTTAAACAAAGCTCAGAAACGAGATGTAAAAGTTGTTATGAGTAATACGTTTGGGTTTGGAGGGCACAACGCTTGTGTTTTATTTAAAAAGTATGATGAATAACCAAATATATTATGGGTGTTATTCGAAATATATTAAATTCCCGCTCTGGTAAAGGCGGGAATTTTTTTTCGGTTTTACATAAAATACTTGGTTTTAGGCCCAAGAACCTGCTTCATTACGAGAAGGCGTTTACCCACCGCTCCCTTAATATGAAAGATAAAAAGGGTAATGCTATAAACTTTGAACGTATGGAATTCCTGGGAGATGCCATATTAAGTGCGGTTATAGCTTCTCATCTTTTTAAAGCAGTCCCCGGGGGCAATGAAGGTTACCTCACCAAAATGCGTTCTAAGGTGGTTAGCCGGAAGCATTTAAATGAGCTGGGCAAAGACCTTAAGCTCATAGACCACGTACAAACCAATATTCCTAAAAATCAATTTGGCTCTAATATTCATGGAAATTTATTTGAGGCTTTAATTGGCGCCATATATCTTGATAGGGGATATAAGTATTGCAAACGCTTTATATACGAGCGTGTAATAGATCCTTATGTTGATATAGAACAATTGGAAGGCCGCGTAATAAGTTACAAAAGTCTTTTTATAGAATGGTGTCAAAAAGAAAAACGAGAGTTTGATTTTGAGGTTTATGAAGATACGGGCAATGACGATGTTAAACATTTTGCCGTAAAATTGAGGTTAGATGATAAGGTGGTGGCCAAGGCCAGAGCCACTTCTAAAAAGAAGGCAGAAGAAAAAACGGCAAAAAGAGCTTATTACGCGCTTCAAAATAGAATTACTTAAAATCATGAAAATTACTATAAACTAAAACGTTTTCGTATGTAATCGTAAAGTTTTGAAGAGATAAAGCTTCATTTTTCTCAATCTTAATCTTATCTTTAGCCTTAAATTAAAAGCTATGCAATTGCATAAAACGTTGCTTGAAGATGTTGAGGAAGACGATTTTGGATTAATTGCACTTTATGGTGATTTAGAAGATTATAAGATGGCTTATTTGCTAAATAAGTATCTTAAACTTCAATTAAAGAGAGAGCGCAGGGATTTAGATTTTAACCATAAACAGGTTAAAGCCTTTTATGCTCATTATTCTTTTAAAGACCTAAAAAATTTTAGATCTTATCATCTGGTGGCTAACAAATTTAAAGGAGAATCCAAAAAAGTATTAAGTTCAGGTTCATTGTTTGAAGAAGAAGAAGTTAGACCCCTGCAGGTAAACCTGGTGCCTGAGTATAAGAAGGTTGATTTCTTTCTTAAAATAGATGAAGAACTTAGTGAAAAAGACCTCAATTTACTTGTTAATGCCATAAGCCAGATACCACCGGTTAGAGCAGTTTATAAAATTGACACAGATTTACTGAAATCCAAACAAAATTTAATTTTTGAATAATGCCAACAAATAAGAAGACTAAAATAGTTGCTACCCTGGGACCGGCAACTAGTTCCAAAGAAACTTTAGATAAAATGCTCCAGGCCGGAGTAAATGTTTTTAGAATTAATTTTTCCCACGCCAATTATGATGATGTAAAAGAACGCGTCCAAATGATTAGGGACCTTAATAAGGAGAAAGGTTACAATGCCGCTATATTGGGAGATTTACAAGGCCCTAAACTTCGTGTTGGGGTAATGAAAGATGAAGTGGTTGTTGCCGAAGGCGATGAAATTGTTTTTGCAACCGGTAAAGAATTTAAGGGAACTGCAGAACGCGTTTATATGAATTATGAGACTTTTCCGCAAGATGTATCAGCGGGAGAGCGTATTCTTTTAGATGATGGAAAACTTATTTTTGAGGTATTAAGTTCTAATAAAAAAGATGAAGTTAAAACCCGTGTTATTCAGGGCGGACCTTTAAAATCTAAAAAGGGGGTGAACCTTCCAAACACTAACATCTCACTCCCCGCATTGACTGAAAAGGATGTGAAAGATGCGATTTTTGCCTGTGAGATGCAGGTAGATTGGATAGCACTATCTTTTGTACGTCACGCCGAAGATTTAAAGGAACTTCAGGAGTTAATTAAAAAGCATAGTGAATACAAAATACCTATTGTAGCTAAGATTGAAAAGCCTGAAGGTGTAGCCAATATAGATAAGATCGTAGCCTATTGTGATGGTCTTATGGTAGCCAGGGGAGACTTAGGTGTAGAGATACCTGCACAGGAAGTTCCTCTTATTCAAAAGAAATTAGTACTTACGGCTAAAAAAGCCCGAATCCCGGTAATTATTGCCACACAAATGATGGAAACCATGATCACCAGCCTTACCCCAACCAGGGCCGAGGTAAACGACGTGGCCAACTCTGTTATGGATGGTGCTGATGCGGTAATGCTTAGTGGGGAAACTTCGGTAGGACAATACCCGGTACAGGTAATTCAAAAAATGGCGCAAATTCTGGTATCTGTAGAGAACTCGCCATTGATTAAAGTTCCTCACGACCCGCCACACGTACGTACCAAGCGGTATATTACAAAGGCGGTTTGTTACCACGCGGCACATATGGCCAACGAAATAAAAGCAAAGGCTATTTGTACCCTAACCAATAGTGGTTATACAGCCTTCCAGATTTCTGCCTGGAGGCCCGAAGCACATATTTTGGTGTTTACATCTAATAATAGAATCTTATCACAACTAAGTTTACTTTGGGGGGTTAAGGCCTTCCATTACGATAAGTTTGTAAGTACCGATGAGACCATTGAAGATATTAACCGAATTGCAAAAGAAAAATCTTTTGTGGAAACCGGCGATTTTACCATTAACCTGGCAGCAATGCCTATAGGTGAAAAAGGAATGGTAAATACCTTAAGGGTTTCAGAGATAGAATAAGTTCTAGCTATTTTAAAAAGTAAGCCACGAATACACAACTAGTGAATTCGTGGCTTTTTTTATTGACATCAACAATGGGTATAATGCCCCGAGATAGTTTAATCTGTAAATTTTTTTGTACTAAATTTAGAAAACAGGTTTCTACATTATTCGTATTTGGAATGATGGTTTATACAATCCAAAAACGAAAATTCAAAACTCAAACTTTAACTGCACTTCTATTTCCTTTTCCTCCTTTGGTTTCTTTTCGATCTTGTCTGTATTTAAATTTGAAAGTGAAATTCCTAAAAGTCGAACCGAATCTTTCATCTTTTCCTGGTATAATAATTCTTTAGCGTTTTCAAGGATTAATTCTTTGCTGGAAATATAAAATGAAACGGTTTTACTGCGGGTTTGTTGGGTAAAATCACTGTACTTAATTTTTAGGGTAATAGTTTTACCGGCAACCTTACTTTTTTTAAGTCGGCGTGCGATTTCTTCGGCGATATTTTCCAACCTTTCCAGCATAAAGATTTCCGAAGAGATATTTTCATTAAAAGTGCGTTCGGCACCCAACGATTTTCGTATGCGGTTTGGTTTAACCTCGCTTAAATGAATTCCGCGAACTACATTAAAATAATGCGCACCGCTTTTCCCAAATTTTTCGGTTAGATATTCCAGGCTTTTGGTTTTTAGGTCTTTCCCGGTAAAAATGCCCAGCTTATACATCTTTTCGGCCGTTACTTTTCCAACGCCATGAAACTTCCTGATATCCAAAACCTCTAAAAAGGCTTCAACTTCCTCAGGATTCACCGTTTTTTGTCCGTTTGGTTTATTAAAATCACTGGCGACTTTCGCAATAAATTTATTGATAGAAATCCCGGCCGAAGCGTTTAAACCTGTTTTCTCTTTAATTTTTTTCCTAATTTCTTTCGCGATAAGGCTGGCGCTGGGATTTCCTTTCTTATTTTCGGTAACATCCAGGTAAGCTTCGTCTAAAGAAAGCGGTTCCACCAAATCTGTATATTCATAAAATATCTCCCTAATTTGCTGCGAAATTTCGCGGTAACGGTCAAAACGGGTTTTAACAAAAATTAGATGCGGGCAATTACGTTTTGCAATTACGCTGCTCATAGCGCTTTTTACGCCATATTTGCGAGCTTCATAACTTGCTGCGCTAACAACCCCTCTTTCTGAAGTTCCGCCTACAGCAATGGCCTTACCTCGTAACTCGGGATTGTCCAGTTGTTCTACCGAAGCGTAGAAGGCATCCATGTCTATATGAATAATTTTGCGAATGGGAAGTTTTTGGCTCACTTTACAAATTTAGTGAAACTTCAACTTGTCGTGATATAAGAGACAGCAAATTGAATAGGTAAACTTATCTCCTGTGCCGGCAGGAATTTCTTTTGAAAATTAATCTTAGGTGAACCTTGCACCCTTTTAACCAGGTATGCTTTCTTAAAGTTTCGTTAGGGCATAGGTAGAGATGGCTTATTTTGTTTATATTATTTATTGGCACCGCCAAAGGGTCTAATACCCCGAGGTAGTTTACCGAAAGCTATTATTGTTGCCAAAACAAATTAGTAACCAATTAAAAAAAAAGAATACAATGCCAAAAACAGCAATAATTTTAGGAGCTACCGGACTTACCGGAGGAATTTTACTTCAGCAATTACTGGAAGACGAGCGCTATGAAAAGATTAAACTTTTCTCAAGAAACTCAGTAGAAGTAAAACACCCTAAAATTGAGGAACATTTAATAGACTTATTCAAACTGGAAGATTATAAAGATAAATTTAAGGCAGATGAGGTTTTTTGCTGTATAGGTACTACCAAAAGTAAAACACCAGATCACGAAACCTATACCCGGATAGATCGCGGAATTCCAATTACCGCTGCGAAATTGAGTAAAGAGAATAATATTGATACTTTTCTTGTAATTTCTGCGCTGGGTGCCAATCCTAAAAGTAGGGTGTTTTATAATCGTACCAAGGGGAAGATGGAAAAAGAAGTCTTGGCGCAGCAAATTAAGAATACCTATATATTGCAGCCTTCGCTTATTACCGGTGAGCGAAAGGAGAGTAGGAGTTTTGAAAAAATAGGAAAAATAATGCTGAATTTTATTAATCCGTTTTTTCTTGGAACTTTACGAAAATATAAATCTATTTCAGCTGAAAGTATTGCCAAAGCCATGGTAGCCATTGCCAATTCACCTGAATTGGACGTGCAAAGAATACCTTCAGATGAAATTAAAAACATAGCACATAAAAATTAGATGCAGGAAATAGAACGTAAATACCTTGTCACTTCAAAAGATTTTAAAAAAGAAGCTTTTAAGAACTTCTGTATAAAACAAGGGTTTTTAAATAAAGATCCGCAGCGAACGGTTCGGCTAAGAATAACCAACGATACCGCTTTTTTAACGATTAAAGGAAAATCTTCGAAAAGTGGATTATCCCGATTTGAATGGGAAAAGGAAATTGATATTAAAGAAGCTGAAGCTCTTTTTAAGCTTTGTGAACCGGGTATTATAGAGAAAACCCGGTATTTGGTCCAAGCCGGGGAGTTTGTGTTTGAAATTGACGAATTTTATGGAGATAACGAAGGTTTAATCGTTGCCGAAATAGAACTTAATACAGAAGCCGATTCTTTTAAAAAGCCAGATTGGCTGGGAAAGGAAGTTACCGGAGACGTAAAATATTACAATTCGCAGTTAAGTGAAAAGCCTTTTAAAAATTGGTAGTCCTCACGTTATGAGAAAATTAATATACATATTCGTATTACCGCTTTTACTGGTTTCCTGTAACGAGCTACCCAAACAAAAACGTGGCTATCCGCGGGTTGAAAAAGGTTTGGAGGAGAGATCTAAAATCAATATAGATTCCGTAGAAAATGATCTAAAGCAAAAAGGCTATCAAACCTTTAGGTATAAAGCCGATGACACCACCTATTTAATGCAACAATATTATATGGTTTTTCTAAAAACCGGAGAAAATAGAAGTCAGGATTCTACCGAATTAGCTCGTTTGCAAAAGGAGCATTTGGCCTATTTAAGCAAGATGGCTAGTGAGGGCTATGCCAGTTTAATAGGTCCTTTTGGCGGTAACGGGGAAATTCGTGGAATTGCAGTTTATAATACCGCCACCCTGGAGGAAGCCGATAGTTTGGCCAGGCAGGACCCAATGGTGAAAGCCGGTAGGCTGGAGGTTGAGGTTAACCCGTGGTGGACCGCCAAAGGCGGAAAATTAAACTAAATTTTAATGAATTGAATTTAAAAATTTGAAGTATGAAGATTGAGCAAATAGATGAAGTTACCAAAGGATTTTTTAAGGCTGTAGAGTCTGGGAAACAAGCGGGGAAGATAGAATACACCTGGGCCGGAAAGAATAAATTTATAGTAGATCACACCGAAGTGAACCCAGAGTTTAAGGGAAAAGGTGTTGGTAAGAAATTGGTACAGGCAACGGTAAATTTTGCAAAAGAAAATAAGTTAAAAGTAATCCCTCTATGTCCATTTGCTAAAAGTGTGATTGAAAAAACATCGGAATTCCAGGAAATACTTGCTTGATTTTTAATGATGTAATTATGAATAGTAACTCCCTTCCTGATTTAAAATATGTGGGTTTTGAGAAAGAAAAACTTAGCCTTCACCTTTTGCTACAAATGGTGGGTAAAATTAAATTGGGGCTTATGCCAAGAAAGAATCATTGGTGGAATATAACCCATTATGTGAATCAGCAAGGTCTTAGTACAGGGGCAATTCCTTATAACAATGGATTCAGTAATTTTTCTATTGATTTTAACTTTATTAAACATCAATTGGAAATAGCCACAAGTGAAGGTGGTTTTGAGCTTTTAAAGCTGAAAAACGGTTTAAGTGTTTCCTATTTTTACAATGATATTTTTAAGGTTCTAAAAACATTGGATATAAAAGTAGATATTGTTGACAAGCCTTTTGACCTTGGAATTCAAAACAAATTTTCAAATCTTTCAGAAGTTCATCATTATCATAAAGATTATGCTGAAAAACTTTGGAAAAGTTTAGTATGGATTAATGGAGTTTTTAATGAGTTTAGTGGGAGCTTCTATGGAAAAACCTGTCCGGTACATTTATACTGGCATTCTATGGATCTCGCGGTAACCAGGTTTTCCGGTAAAAAAGCTCCAAAAATGCCAGATGCAGCCAGACTTTCAGACAAGGATGCTTATAGTCATGAATGTATAAGTTTTGGTTTTTGGCCCGGGGATGATACCTTGAAGGAGCCGGCCTTTTATTCTTATACTTTTCCTAATCCTGAAGGCCTGGAAAAACAAACCTTACAACCCAAAACTGCGATTTGGGAAATGGAAAGTGGGAGTCCTATGGCTTTACTTACATACGCTAATCTTAGGAGTGAAAAGAATCCGCGACAGGCTTTATTAAATTTTATGGAGAGTGCATATCTGGCCGGTGCCGGGCTTTTAGGCTGGTCAATTGAAGCACTGAAAGTACCAAAACTTACCAATTTATAAATATTGAGCTGAATCTAAAAAAAGACTTCTGCTATAATCCTAAATTGATGTACTGTAATTTTTGTGATGTAATTTACATTATGACTTTGAATTGATAACTTCAATTATATCGGCCTTTTGCAATACCCCAGATTGTCTCCAAAGTTGCTGGCCATTTTTAAATAGAATCATGGTGGGAACTCCACGAACCTGATATTTTCCTGCCAGTTCCTGGTTTTTATCTACATCTATTTTTACAATTTTTACTGTATCGCCTAGTTCGGCTTTTACTTCTTTTAGAATTGGCGCAAGGGTTTTACAGGGGCCACACCAGGTTGCGTGAAAGTCGACCAATACGGCCTTTTCACCTTTTATAATATCACTAAAATTACTTTTCATAAGTCTTGGATTAAGCTTTTTTAAAGCTACTAAATTTCGTGCTTTAGTCGAAAACAAATTGTTTTTATAACAAAAAACAGCCACGAAATTCATCCCGTGACTGTCTTTTCAACAATTAACAAAAATTCAAAAAATTATTGCCAGCCTCCACCAAGGGCTTTATATAGGTTTACTATTGCGTTTAATTGATTGTACTCTGCATTAATTAAATTTAACCTTGAATTTAATGCGTTTTCTCTGGCGGTTAAAACTTCAAGATAATTGGCCAAACCATTATTCAGCAGTTCTTCTGAGTATCCAGAAGCTTTATTATAGGCTTCATATTCATTATTTAGTATTTCAATACGTTCTGTACTGGCAGTGTAATTAGAAAGTGCATCAGAAACTTCCCTACCGGCTACCAATATGGCTTTTTTAAAGTTCAGCAAAGCTTGTTGTTGCTGAGCCTGGGAAACTTCATACTGAGTTCTTATTTGCCTCTTGTTAATGATAGGTTGTAATAAAGACGCTCCTAAATTGGCAAAAAGAGAGTTTGCATTTAATAATTTATCTAACTCTAAGCTTTGGAAACCTCCCGAGGCAGTTAACCTAAGAGAAGGATAGAAGTTTGCCCGTGCTGCATTGGTAAGCTCAAAAGCGTTAATAAGCCCATATTCTGCGGCAATTACATCAGGCCTGTTTCTAAGAAGTTGAGAGGGTACACCGCTATTAAGCGAAGTGTTAATACGTTGCCTTGATAATTCACTTCGTTTTATATCCTGAGGCCCTTCGCCCAACAGAATGGCAAAAGAGTTTTCAAGCAAGCGAATTTGATTTTTAAGCTGTACCACTAAAGCTTCGGCTGTGTGCAACTGTGCCTTGGTTTGTTGTACACCAACCTCGGTAACATTACCGGCTTCTTTTAAAGCCTGTGTAGTTTCAAGGCTGCTTTTTCTATATTCAAGAGTTTGCTCTGAAATTCTAAGTTGTTCGTCCAGGCTAAGTAACTGGTAATAGTTACTGGCAATACTGGCAATAAGCTGTGTTTTAACCGCTTTATGGGCGGCTTCACTTTGCAAATAAGCAGCAGTAAAAGCCCGATCGTTACTTCTTATTTTTCCCCATATATCTGCTTCCCAGGAAAGGTTCCCGGTTACATCATATTGCGTGATGTTTCCGTTGAAAAAGGAACCAAATTGACTGTTTCTGGACAATATTTGGTGACTTACAGACGGCCCTGCGCTTAAGGTTGGAAAATAACTTGCTTTCCCTTGCTTTACGTAAGCTTCAGCTGCCAGCATTTGCTGAATAGCAATTCTAATATCAATATTGTTTTCCAGCCCTTCTTCAATATGGCTTTTTAAAATAGGATCGGTGAAAATCTCCTGCCAGGAAATCATCGCAATATTTAAAGAGTCTTGCGGAAGTTTATCTGTTCTATAGAGTTCTTCCGAAATTTCTTCCAATTCAGGACGTTCGTACTCCTTGGCTGCAAAGCAGGAAACCAGTAGAAATGGTACGGCTCCTGCTAGCAACAATTTATATATTCTATTTTTTTTCATTTTTATACTTTTTCAGAAATTGATTTCTTTTCTGTTTGGGCTGCTTCCGGTGCTCCCGAAATTTTTTCTTGTAACCATTGGAATATGATATAGAGAATAGGGATTACAAAAACACCTAGAAGGGTTCCTATCAATAAACCTCCTACAGCTCCTGTACCAATAGAACGGTTTCCAGCTGCTCCTGTTCCGCCTGCAAAAACCAAAGGCAGTAAACCAATAATAAATGCGAATGATGTCATTAAAATTGGTCTTAACCTAACCTTAGCACCATCTAGTGCGGCATTTACAATAGAAAGCCCTGCTTTTCTTCGTTGCATGGCAAATTCTATAATTAGAATTGCGTTTTTAGCAAGCAATCCAATTAACATAATTAAAGCAATTTGGAAGTAAATATTTACCTGAAGTCCGGCAAATTTGGTAACCAAATAAGAACCCATTACTCCTACAGGCAGCGAAAGTAAAACGGCAAAAGGAATAAGATAACTTTCATATTGAGCTGCAAGAATAAAATACACAAACAAAATACTTAAAATTAAAATAAATGTAGATTGGGAACCAGCCGATATTTCTTCACGTGTAAGTCCGCCATAATCTATGGAGAAGTTAGATGGTAAAGATTCTGCACTTACTTCCTGAACAGCAGCAATAGCGTCTCCCGAGGAATAACCAGGAGCCGGAGCACCGTTTATGGTTGCCGAGTTAAATAAGTTAAACCTTGTTACAGATTGTGGCCCATAAACTCGCTGTAAACTCACAAATTCACTTAAAGGAGCCATTTCTCCAGATTCGTTCCTTACATATAGAGAGTTTAGATCATCTGTACTTGCCCTATCTTCTGGGAAAGCCTGAACATATACACGGTATTGTTTACCAAACCTAGAGAAGTCTGCAGCGTATATACTTCCAATATAGCCTTGTAAAGTAGAAAATATGGTAGAAATACTTACACCGGCCTCTTTAGCTTTGGGGATATTTAGCTCCATTTCGTATTGTGGATAGTTCGTATTGAAAGAACTTTGTGCATACTGTATTTCTGGCCTTTGTGAAAGGGCAGCAATATAATTTTGTGTTTGCTCATCCAGTTCCTGGAAGCTACCTCCCGATCTATCCAATAGTTTTGCTTCAAAGCCTCCGGAAACTCCAAAACCTGGAATACTGGGAGGGGAGAAGAATAGCATTTCTGCATCGGTAAATGAAGCTCCAATTTGGAATAGCTGTGCCTGTATAGATTCTACAGAGAGATGATCTTCTTCACGCTCACTCCAATTATCTAATTTAACAAAACCAAGCGCAAAGTTACTTCCTGCTCCACCAATTAAACTAAATCCATTTACTAAAGAAACCCCTTTAACTCCTTCAATTTGCTGCGCTTTCTTTTCTAATTGTGATGTAATTCCTACCGTTCTATCCAGGGATGCTCCTGCCGGTAATTCTACATTTACAAACAGTATCCCCCTGTCTTCATCTGGAACAAATCCAGTTGGAGTGGTTTTAGCTGCCCAAATAATTGCCACAACCGAGGCTACAAGCGTAAGGCCTGTAATCCATTTATGCCTATTTAGAAAGGATAGTGAATTTACATACTTATCTGTAGTTACTTTAAAAGCTGTATTAAAAGAGCTGAAAAATCGTTGTAAAAAGTTCTTTTTCTTATACTCTTCATCTTCCCGGGGTGGTTTTAGGAAGATTGCACATAGTGCCGGACTTAAAGTTAAAGCGTTTACCGCAGAAATAGCAATGGCTACAATAAGGGTAACCCCAAATTGTTCATAGAAAACTCCGGTAGGCCCGGTAATAAATGTTACCGGAATAAAAACTGCACCCATTACAAGTGTAATAGAAATAATAGCTCCGGTAATTTCATCCATAGCTTTTCTTGTACCGGTTAAGGCATCTTTGGCTCCTTCTTCCATTTTTGCATGAACGGCTTCTACAACCACAATGGCATCATCCACAACAATACCAATGGCGAGAACGAGAGCAAAAAGCGTTAAGAGGTTTATGGAGTATCCAAAAAGGTTTAAGAAAAAGAAGGTACCTATTATGGAAACCGGCACGGCAATAGCCGGAATTAATGTAGACCTAAAATCCTGAAGGAATATAAATACTACAATAAATACCAGTATAAATGCTTCTATAAGAGTAACTATTACCTTGTCTATAGAGGCTGTTAGGAACTCGTTGGTATCAAAATTTATATACACCGAAAGACCGGTTGGAAACTCCTTTTCCATTTCTTCCAGCTTATCGTGTATATTTTCAATAATTTCCTGGGCATTTGAACCTGGTGTTTGGTATACTGCCATGGCCACACCCGGCTTTCCGTTGGTGTATCCAATAACATTGTAGCCTTCAGCATCAAGTTCAACTTCTGCTACATCACCCAATCTTAGAAATTGACCATTATCAAGTGCTTTAATGATGATATCTTTATACTGGTCTTCGTTTTGATACCTTCCGCTATAGCGCAGTACATACTCGAAAGCCTCGGCATTGTTTTGACCCAAAGAACCGGCAGCCGCTTCCTGGCTTTGTTCATTTATAGCTCCAATAACATCGGAAGGAATTAAATTGTATGCCGCCAATTTTTCCGGCTGAAGCCAAATACGCATGGCATATTTCTTAGATCCAAAAACATTTACATTACCAACTCCTTTAATACGTTGTAATTCTGGAATAACGTTAATGTTAAGATAGTTTTGAATAAAAGTGGCATCATATTCTTCATTTTCTGAAAGTACTGTGAAGAACATCAATGCACTGGTTTGTTCTTTTTGAGTGGTAACCCCAGATTGCGTAACCTCCTGTGGAAGTAAGGGAGTGGCCCTGGACACCCTATTTTGTACGTTTACCGCGGCAATATCGGGGTCAATACCTTGTTCAAAAAATACCTGAATGCTGGCACTACCATTATTACTGGCAGTTGAGGTAATGTAATCCATTCCTTCAACCCCATTAATTTGCTCTTCAATAGGAATAATAACACTTTCCAGTACCGTTTGAGCGTTGGCACCGGGGAAGTTTGCGCGAACCTGTACGGTTGGCGGAGCAATGTCTGGATATTGGGTTACCGGAAGCGTTGAGATTCCCAGAATACCCAGTATCACTATTATAATGGAAACAACCGTAGATAATACCGGTCTTTCTATAAATTTCTTTAGCATCTTAAAATCTTATTTAAATACTCTATTAATGGAATTCGCAATACTGTCAAAAGGAATTTCTTGCGGTTTTATAGGGGTGTTGTTTCTCAATTTGGCAACGCCCTGGGCAACAATTTTATCGTTATTTTCCAGTCCTGATTCAACAACTATAAAATTATTTACCCTTGCGGTTTCTTTAATTGTAGTAGAAACAGCAATGCTATCGCCCTGAACTTTGTAAACATAGGTTTTCCCTTGTTGTTCAAAACTTGAAAGTTCGGGTATTAAGAGCACATCTTTATAAGTTTTTGGAATTCGAATCTTACCGCTATTTCCGTTGGACAATAGTTGGTTGGGGTTTGGGAATTTTGCTCTAAAAGTAACCGAACCTGTTGAAGGATCAATTTGTCCCGAAACAGTTTCTATTTTACCTGTTTCGTTATATTTCTCGCCGTTAGCAAGGATTAAAGAAACTTCAGGAAAATTGGCTATTTTTTCTGCAATACTATTTCCCGTAGTTTCCTGAATAAAACTCATATAATCTTTTTCATTCATAGAAAAGAAAGCGTAAACCTCATCGGTTTGGGAAACGGTTGTAAGTGGAGTAGGGTCGCCTGGAGAGACCAGGGCTCCATTTCTATAATTAATATTACCTACGTAACCATCTACCGGACTTTTAATATTGGCGTATCCTATACTGGCAGCAATACTATTGTAATTCGCCTCTGCCTGAGAAAGTTTCGCTTTTGCAGTCTCTAGCTGTACCTTACTAATAATATTTTTTTCAACAAGGGGTTTTAGTTTTTCTACTTCTACCCGGGCTGCATTTACATTGGCCTTTGCAGCTTCGGCATCGCCAGATAAAGATTCGGTTTCAAGTTTAAACAGGAGCTGTCCTTTTTTAACTTTTTCTCCGGCATCAACCAAAACATTGGTAACATATCCGGGTACCTTTGCACGTACTTCACTATTTACAACACCTTCAATACTTGTTGGATAAGAAGTGTGTCCGGTAACTGTTTTAGTAGGTACACCTATTACGGGAAAAGGCCTTGGCCCCTGGGCTCTTTGTTGTGCTTTGGTACCATCTGAGCAAGAAGTAAAAACTCCCGCACTTAGTATAAAGAGACTAAAATAAATTATCTTTTTCATTGCTATGCTTATCTAGTTATTTGTTTATATTTTCTTTTAATTTATTTACTGCTGCGATTGCTTCCTCCAGAAAAGTGAGTAAACTTCTTTGAAATTCCAGATCAAAATTATCTTCATTATCCAGCTTGTTCATTTGGGTTTTATATTCCAAAACCTCTAAGTGAACCGTTTTTTGAGCTTCCCATTTGGCGGTCATTTCATCAATGTAATTCAACATTAAATCTGGTTTTACAATAAAATAGCGTTTGCGATCACCGGCTTTTGTGTAGTATTCCATACGGTTTGTTGCCTGTAAATGATCTAAATGCGTAGAAACAGTACTTTTACCTGCGTTTAAATTAGTAACAAGCTCGTCAAAAGTAATTCCCTTTTTTCCTGTAATAATAGCCGTAGAGAAAATTCTTGCCGCTACGGGGGCTAACTGGTGTTCTTTTTCTAATTGAACGCCCAGTTTTTCAATAAGTCGCTTTTTTTGCTTTTCTAATTCTGTAATATTCATTATTGGAATTTGAGGCTGCAAAAATAATATTTGGTTCCGAATAAACCGAACCAATAAGTTTTAAATATTTGTTAAATCGCGTCAGGCAAGGATTTAAGGAAGTTTAATTCATTAGATTTTAGCACGAATCCGGCGCGAATCATACTACGTTTCTCCTGATAGTTCAAGAGACTTTCGGCATGTCCTTTAAACCACTCCAGCATCAAATTGATGTTTGAAGAATTAAATGGTTTGTACATTAAACGGGTTTGTAGCGTACCATTCCAGTTTTTTGTGCCTTTTAACAACATTAAATCTATATATAATTCGTTGGGTATAATGTTGTAAGTGAGGTTCAATTTTCCATAGCCTATATATTCCATTAAATCGGCATTATCTTCATATTTAAAAGGAACCCAGGCCTTAAGGCTTAAAAGAAGTCTTTCGTTTAATGCTGTATGATATCCCAGGGAAACCTTATTCCAGCTTCTGGAATAGATACTATCACGACCATTAGATTCGTGTTCTATTTGAAAGAATGCCATGCCGGCTAAATGATCGTTTTGGTTATAAATAGGTTTGCCAAGCGCAATTCCGGGCTTAAAGTTAATCTCTCTAAATGGACTGGAAAATTTATAAATATTCCAAAAAGCCTTTTGGGTATAGGTAAGAAACAAATGCGTGTCAAAAGGAAGGGTATTTCTGGTAATTAGGGCTTTAAAGCTAATTTGATATTTTGCATCGGCAGTTTCTGACGAGACCTCTTTATTGGTGGGGATGCCGGATATAAAATAATTATCCTTATGAATAGAAAAAACAGGCATTTTTTCTAGTGTATCATTTATTTTATCGCGAGACAATCTTTGGGAATAGGCCTGAAACGTACAAAAAGTGAAAAGGATTATTAATGAAAAGCTGTATTTACTATTCATTTTCAATTGAGGTTAAAGAAAATTAAAACAATTTACTCTATATTAAACCCTTATTTTTTGGAAAGGTTTACAATGAATGTTAGAAGCCACAGCGATTACAGGAATACGGCAATAGGTTTTTTGGTACCGGTATAAAAACAAAAAACTGGCTAATTTTAATTCTTATAAATTCCTATTTCTAATTTTCCATTTTTATTCATTTTAGCCCGGTACATGCCTGCAGTATTAAATTCCATAGAAACATTTCCCTGGTGATCTATCGCGATAATCCCGCCACTACCTCCAAGTTCCGGATTCTTTTTTTGTATTACTTCTTTTGCAGCCTGTGCAAGACTCATTTTTTTATATTCCATAAGTGCAGAAATATCGTAAGCTACCACACCGCGAATAAAAAACTCGCCCCAACCGGTTGCAGAAATCGCTGCGGTTTTATTGTTGGCATAGGTGCCGGCTCCAATTATGGGGGCATCGCCTATGCGCCCCCATTTCTTATTCGTCATTCCCCCGGTTGAGGTTCCTGCGGCCAGGTTACCGTTTTTATCTAAAGCGGCACAACCTACCGTCCCAAATTTTGAATCTTTAATAAATGGATCTACAAAAGCGGTCTTGCCATCGTGGTCCAGTTCTGTTTTTTTGGTGTTTTTTGCTTTTAAACGTTCCAGGCTTTTAAATCGGTTTTCGGTATAGAAATAACCCGGATCTACAATTTCCAGGCCGCGTTCTTTGGCAAATTGTTCGGCACCTTTTCCCGAAAGCATGACGTGTTCGGAGTTTCCCATCACTTCCCAGGCTAGATTTATAGGATTCTTCACGGTAGTTACTCCCGATACTGCCCCGGCATTTAATGTTTGACCATCCATAATAGAAGCATCGAGCTCATTTTTACCTTCGTTAGTGAAAACCGCTCCTTTTCCGGCGTTGAAAAGTGGTGAATTCTCCATGATATTTATAGTTCGCTGTACAGCTTCAATGGCAGTCCCACCATTTGCCAAAATCTTGTGACCGACCTTTATGGCTTCTTCAAGTTTGGCTTTATATTCCTGTTCCAGGGAATCGCTCATATTTTCTTTTAGAATAGTACCTGCTCCCCCGTGAATTACGATGCCAAAATTCGCTACGGAATCCTGTTGTTTTTCGGTATTATTGGTTTGTTTCGCTTCAGGTTCCTTATTAGTGGAGGTATTGCAGCTTAAAAAAAGTGATAAACTAAACAGTAGAATGATTTTTTTCATAAAATGGTAATTTTCCTTCTAAGGTAGGTATTTGTATATTTTGTATTTGCGCCAGGGATAGCAGCGTAAATCCCACAGGCGCAACAAGCGCCGAGGAATTGCAGCGAATAGCCCTTTAAGGCGCCCAAAAAGATAAGGAAATTGCCCTTTCTTTTGCGCTTTAAGTTGTAATTTTAAACAATATAATTATAAAATCATGGCAGTAAATAAACCTTTTAACCTTAATAAATGGATAGAGCAAAATCGAGAATCGTTAAAGCCACCGGTTGGTAACCGAAACCTTTATAAAGAATCTGAAGATTATATTGTAATGGTGGTGGCCGGGCCAAATGCGCGCAAGGATTACCATTATAACGAGACTGAAGAGCTTTTTTATCAGCTAGAGGGTGAAATTGAAGTGCATATTCAGGAAGATGGAAAGAAGAAAACAATGCAATTGGGGCCTGGAGATATGTATTTGCATCCGGCAAAAGTTCCGCATTCCCCGGTTAGAAAAGAGGGGTCTATTGGTCTGGTAGTGGAAAGAAAACGTGTACAGCTAGATGCAAAAGATGGGTTGTTATGGTTTTGTGATGCGTGTAACCATAAGTTGTACGAAGTTTATTTTCCGTTAAATGATATTGAGCGCGATTTTTTAAAGCATTTTAAACATTTCTACGGAAGTAAAAAGTTGCGTACCTGTGATAACTGTGGCGAAGTGATGCCGGTAGATGAAAGATTTGTGATTGATACAGAATAGTCTTTAATTTTGTTATTTTAGCAGTAAACACACAAAAGAACAGATAAAATTTACAACTTAATGAGTGAAATAGCAGAAAAATTCGGAATTAAGCAAGCTTTAAAAGATCTTGGATTGCAGGAAACCAATAACGGAACGTCTACCGGAAAAGATTTTTTTAGTAGCGGTGATGTGATTGAATCGTATTCTCCGGTAGATGGTGCGCTTATTGGAAAAGTAAAAGCCACGATCAAAGAAGATTATGAAAAGGTAATTAGCACAGCTACTGCAGGTTTTAAAGAATGGCGCACCTGGCCGGCACCACAGCGAGGAGAGGTGGTTCGCCAATTTAATGATGAATTAAGAAGGCTAAAAGAACCTCTTGGTAAATTGGTTTCTTACGAAATGGGAAAATCATACCAGGAAGGTTTGGGCGAAGTTCAGGAAATGATAGATATCTGTGATTTCGCAGTTGGACTTTCACGCCAATTGCACGGATTAACCATGCATTCTGAACGCCCGGGGCATAGAATGTACGAGCAATACCATCCGCTTGGAGTGGTTGGAATTATTTCGGCGTTTAATTTTCCCGTTGCTGTTTGGTCCTGGAATACTGCTTTAGCCTGGGTTTGCGGAGATGCTTGCGTTTGGAAAGGATCAGAAAAGACTCCGTTAACTTCTGTAGCCTGTCAAAATATTGCTGCCAGGGTTTTTGCTGAAAATAATGTTCCGGCAGGGATTTCTTCATTGATCACCGGCGATTATAAAGTGGGTGAAATGATGACCAACGATAAACGAGTGCCGTTAATTTCGGCTACCGGTTCTATTAGAATGGGAAAAATAGTTGCCCAGGCCGTGGCCGCAAGGTTAGGAAAATCGCTTCTTGAATTAGGTGGAAATAACGCCATAATCGTAACGCCAGATGCCGATATTAAAAATACGGTAATCGGTGCTGTTTTTGGAGCTGTGGGAACTTGTGGGCAGCGTTGTACTTCTACCCGAAGATTGATTATTCACGAATCTATCTACGATAAGGTAAAAGATGCTATTGTAAAAGCTTATAAGCAACTGCGTATTGGAAACCCGCTAGATGAAAATAATCACGTAGGGCCGCTTATTGATAAAGATGCTGTGAAAAATTACCAGAACGCATTGGATAAAGTAGTGGAAGAAGGCGGTAAGATTTTAGTTGAAGGCGGTGTGCTGGAAGGTGAAGGTTATGAAAGCGGTTGCTATGTAAAACCGGCAATTGCCGAAGCTAAAAATGATTTTGAGATTGTGCAGCACGAAACTTTTGCGCCGGTACTCTACATTATGAAATATTCTGGAGATGTTTCTAACGCCCTGGAATTGCAAAATGGGGTAGTGCAGGGGCTTTCTTCAGCAATAATGACCAACAATTTAAGGGAAGCAGAGCGTTTTCTTTCGGTAGAAGGTTCAGATTGCGGGATCGCCAATGTAAATATAGGAACTTCAGGTGCTGAAATTGGGGGGGCTTTTGGCGGTGAAAAAGAAACCGGGGGCGGCAGAGAATCCGGTTCTGATGCCTGGAAAATATATATGAGAAGACAAACCAATACGATTAATTATACTACCGAGCTGCCTTTGGCACAAGGGATTAAATTTGATTTGTAAGGATTTTTAGGAATTTTTTGAGAAGTTATTGCCGTAACCCTGTTTCGATGCTTCGGGACAGAATGACGAAGCAAGCCAGGTTGGAATTATAAACCAAAAAAACCTCACAGCTTTTTAAAGCTGTGAGGTTTTTTTTATCAGATTTTAGCACTTTCATAAATAGGCCTTCCATAATAATTTTATATTTTGGGGTCATCCAAAAAAAGATGAGCAATGAGTAAAATTGATGATGAAACAATAAAACAGGAACATCAAAAACGGCAGGAGAATTTTGAAGAGGAAGATGTACATGGGGTGCTGGAAGATGAGGAGGAAATCAAATCTAAATTTGAAAGTAAAGGGAAATTGCAGCGATATGTAGATGATGCGCAATTACTTTTTAACTTATTACGGGATTACGCAAGCGGAAATTACCGGGAAGTCCCTTTTAATGTAGTTGCGGCTATTGGTGGAGCTTTGCTATACGTGCTTTCACCCTTAGATCTAATCCCAGATTTTATTCCAATTGTTGGGTATTTGGACGATGCGGCAGTAATTGCGTTCTGTCTAAATCTAATTGAAAAAGACCTGATTACCTATAAAGTTTGGAAAGCAGAGCGTGCCTAAGATTTTATATCGCATTAAAATTAATGAAAGTAGTTGTGCACTATTATGAAAAGGCAAAACCCTAAATCATTTATGAAACAAACGATTTTATTTTTTGCCTTATTAATTCTAACATCCTGCGGAGTTCAGAAAGTTCCACTAAATGAATTACATACTTTGGAGCCAGTCAAACTTTACGAAAATTCAAATGATTTCCTAAACAAACAACCGATGGAAAAGGAATTCGGAATTTTGGTAAAAGACAAAAGCGATCAACACATAACTACAAAAGGAATATTTGACTTAAAAACTGGTGAAAAAAGCAAAAATGGAATTTCAGCTTGGGCTATTGAATACAATAACAATCATTATTTCAACTTGGGATATTCAACCGATGTGAACCATTGGGGTTCTTATGCCAAATTTGACATCGAAGGAAAATATTGTGCTATAATCATAGATGAAAATTCACCGTATATTCTCAAATCAACGAGCCAAACTTATGGTGGAGGACTTGCAGGCAGTTTAATCGCTGAATCACTAAAATGGGGGAAAAATTGGAAAGACGAAGAAGGTAATAAAAAAAGAATTTTATTTATCGACACAGAAGATATCCATAACAAAATGATGAGTCGGAATGAAAGCGCTCACGGAAATTATTTTACGAAAAAACAATTTAAGAAAATATTGGATGAGACAGGAACAGTTTTAACTGACGAAAAAATAAAAGAAATTGAATTTCACAGAATAATCGAACTGATTAAAAGTGCTAATGAAAAATAACAGTGCAACAATGCGTCTTCTGAAAAGCTCTAGTAGACTTCTTTAAAGTTAATGTTTTATTTTCAATTACCTCATATTGTTGATTTTGAAGTGTTGAATCGTTAATAATTATGGCTAAATACTTAATCGAAATTCAATTGTTTTAGCTAAATTTATTTTGAGTAGACAAAATCTGGTAACCCAACCCGCAACTAGCCATACTAAGAATTGTTGGCAGCAACGGCAGAAATTTTCACTAATTAACTACAACAGGTATGAAAATTTTTTTGTTATTAACAACCACATTATTAATTGGTATTTCAGTTAGCGGACAAGTATCAGATACAGTTTATAATGAAAATAAAAATATTAGATTATACTGTAAAGCACAAGAATTAGAAAATGTACCTTACTTTTTTCTTGTGTTAGGTAAAAATGAGATCGAACTTGACAATGAGAAGTTAGGTTTAATTGATTTAGATTGGATTGAAAACTTACATGTTTTGACTAAAGAAATAGCTATCAAAAAATTTGGATCAAAAGCTGAACATGGTGCCATTTCAATTAAGATAAAAGAAAAAAATATTAAAGATCTTAAGGAGAAACTAAGGACTAAAAATAAGTAATTAATGCTGTGCTACGGCTGCGAACTATTAATCGTAAATAAGCGACAGCTTCAGAAAGAAAATAATTGATTTATCAACAAACCATTATTAAGTTCACAAATCTGCGCCCCAACTCTACCAATTGGTAATAGACCACTACTTAAAAGTCAATTTTCGTCAAGCTGAACTCGTTTCAGCTTCTAACATGTCATTTAATTATCAACATATTAGGTCTCCGAATAAATTTCGGAGCAGGCTCTGAACTAAATTCAGGATGACGATTTTGACTTTTCAGACAGCCTCCTATTTTATAAATTTTTCAAATGATTATAGCCTTCCGTTGGCTTCTACCCATTTAAAAGTATATTGATCTTCGGGGATAGCCATTCTTCCTGCAATTCTTCGCATTCTATCTGGTAATTTCATCAAATAATCCCTTGCTTTTTCGGCCTCATCGGTTAATGAGCGCATTTTATCTATCTCCCAATAACCGTTTAGTTTTTCAAGGATTTCTATATAATCGTAGGTTGTATAAACGCCAAGTCTTTGTGCTGCGTTCGAGAAATTTTCAAAAGCTTCGGCAATACCCTGGCCGCTTTCCCTTAGAAATTGGGCCGGCATTACTATTTTTTTCTTCATCATATCGTGAAAAGCCAACATCATTTCACTGGGGTCATGTTCAAAAATTGTTTTTACGAATTCCCGGTAGGCCATATAGTGCCTCATCTCATCTCCTGCGATGATATTACACATTTTTCCCAGCATTTTATTGCCTTTCTTTTTAGCCAACTGCCCAACTCGCTTGTGTGAAATATTGGTTGCTAGCTCCTGGAAACTGGTATATACAAAGTTTTTGTAAGGATCACGACCGGTACCAATATCAAAACCATCGTTTATTAAATACTGTGTGGTCTTTTCAATCTCACGCATATTTACCCTTCCCGATAGGTAAAGATACTTATTTAGGGTGTCTCCGTGGCGATTTTCTTCACCGGTCCAGTGGCGAACCCATTTAGACCAGGCGTTTTCCTCACCGCGCATTTTCCCATGCTGTTCTACCCCTTCCATATCCATAAGCCAGGACTCATAAGTTGGTAATGCTTCTTCGGTAACCATATCGGCCACTAAAACTACCCAAAAATCGTATTCAAGCTCTTTTGCTTCTTCCCTAATTTGGGTAATTTGATCCATATAATTTTCTCCCTGTAAGTTTGGAAGAAGATCTGTAGGTTGCCAAATATCTTCTACAGGAATAAGATATTTTTCAATGAAATCGTCTACCTGTTTTTCAACGGTATTCATTACTTCTAATCTAATATTGTCGAGGGCCATTTCATTTTGTTTTGAAGCAGAAATCTAAAAATTCTGCCGGTATTAATCAACTCTTAAGCAAGAATTGGATTTAAAATATGCTGTTTAAAAATTTTTACTTGCAAATAAAGCCTAAAATCCTAGAGTTACAAAGATAAAAAGAGAAAAGGCATTTTGTGGTAAATTCGTCTTAATTTCTGCCTTTTTCACTTGGATAAAATTTATAAACAGGTTCACTTTGCCAAATTTCTTTTGTATTTACTTCCATTGCCGAGAGCTTGCCCTTAAAGGCAGCACCGGTATCTAAATTCCAAACACTGGCCCGTTTTATGGGAGTGGTTTCATTGACTCTGGTTACCGGGGTGTGTCCAATAAAAATTTCATCAAAAATTTGAAGTCGTTTTGGATAATTTGTATCGTTTGGGCTAATAGACCCATCCATAGAGAGTGCCATTTCCCACAAAGTTCTATCCCAATAAAATCCTGTTTGGTGATATTCCTGTTCCGGGCCGTGTTGGTTGGTAAACCCGGCATGTACAAAAAGCCTGTTTTCCTCGTCGATATAGTAATTTAGCATCTGATTGTAAAACCTGAGATGTGCTTCTATTTCTTCTGAAGAAAAATCTCTGTACGCATCAATACTGGATTGCCCGCCGTGCTGCAGCCATTTTTCATTGAATTCTCCGGTTTCCAGCCAGCGATGGGTAAGATCATCATGATTGCCGCGTAAAAAAATACAGGTATTTTGTTTTGCGAGTTCTATAAGGTAAGAAACCACCTTGCCCGAATCGCTCCAGCCGTCTACATAATCGCCCAGAAATATTAACTTATCGCTTGGGGTTACCTCTATTTTTTCCAGTAGTTGTATTAAAGCTTTTAGCCCGCCGTGAATGTCTCCAATAGCAATATTTCTACCCATTTTAATTGTATTTTACTTTTCTTAAAATTCGCATACTTTCTTTATAGTAATTATAAACCTCCCGACTGTATTCTTTTAAATATGGTTTTGCTTCTTCCAGCTTATCTATGGCCTGCTCAAAATTATTTAAATAACAAAGCAAATAGGTGGAAGGTAAATTTTTAAGATCTTTTTTTTGTTGATTGTTTAGTTTAAGCTTCTTTTTTAGTCTTTCAACCAGGCTATTGTTTGTGTTGTAAATATGATAAAGTGTCTTTTTGTCGAACTTTGGTGGTTCAAACAAAAGCTTACTTTCAATATCGTAACTAACATTATCTTTAAAGTTTATAATAACTTCTTCTAACGGATAAAATTTATACTTATCGTGCAGGCCTAACTGCACATATTCAAGGATTTTAAACTCGTTGTTAGAAAGGCTAATGCTTACCTGGTCCATATCTGAATAGAACAATTTCACCTGTTCGTTAATTAGTTCTATATCTACCCTGGAGTAAAAAGTTTCGTCTTGTGATTTTATCTTTTTTCCGGCCCAACAAACCACAAAATATTCTTTAAAAACTTTATAAGTAGCGTTATAGTCTTTTCTTTTTTGAAGAAAATCGAATACCCCGTCCAGGGTTAACTCAATATTGTTGTGGGAATGTTTTTCTATGGCCGCAACTATTTCCGAGTTCACATTTTTAATTTTTACATCAAAAACCTTGGGCATACTAATGCTTCCTTCCCTAAAAAAGACCGAACCCCCATAATATTTCCAAATGTACTTTTTAAGCGAACATATTTTTCCATGATTTGGTCTAATACTTACCAGTCCAACAACCAGTTTACCTGGTAGGTGCGGAAAAGGGATATTCTCGTAAGAAATTAAAGGCGGATTGCTTAAATAGGCATTAACGAGATTCTGAATTTTGCTATCGTCAAAAAAATCAGTGCCAACAATACTATTGTCTTCATCTCTTACGCCAATAACGATATAAGAATTGTTTTCGGGGTTAGAATTAGAAAGGGCGCAAACGTGTTTTAGGAATTTGGCTTTTCCTTCTTTCTCACCAATATTAAGCTTCAGTTTTTTGTCATAAAAACTGTTCTCATCGTTGTGAGCAAGTAGATTTTTTATTAAAAGCCGTTTGTTGATCATAATTTATTTGTCGTTTCTACTAAAAGTTAGGCTCCCTTCCTTATTAGTTTTTGTAAGTATATATATCATAAATTATATTTTTCAATTGTAACATAGCCATTGTTAGACTGTTATTTTTATTGTGCAAAACCTGACCCCCCCCCCTCTTTTAATGCACCTAGACGCGTTTTTGTTTTTTAGCATGCCATTTTGGTAATCAATGCTATCTTAGTAGGTTTTTTTAGTCACTAAAGTAATTATAAGTAAGTAGCCTAACTTTAAACATGTCGTTTAAAGTCTTGTTAAATTTAGTTAATCTCAGGTTTAAGATATAATTTCTTTCAATGTGCTGCGTTTTGCTCACTAAACAATTAATTAACCTAATTAAGATACAAACAATGAAAAACCTTAAGTTAAAAAGTTTATTGCTTGCAGCAGTAGTTGCCTTTGGATTTACAAGTTGTAGCGATGATGATGAAAATGGAGGAGTAGAAGGAAACGCCCAGTTAACCCTTAGAATGACAGATGCTCCCGGTGATTACGACCAGGTTTGGGTAGATGTGCAGGACGTGATGATTAAAACTGAAGCTCCTGTTGGTGAAGAGGAAGCTGAATGGGAAAGCCTTGCCAACGTAGAAGCAGGACGTTATGATCTTTTGCAATTAACCGGAGGGGTCTCTCAGTTATTGGCCGATGTAGAAATTCCGGCTGGTTACCTTGATCAGGTAAGATTGATTTTAGGACCCGATAATGCTGTAGTGGTAGATGGAGTAGAAATTCCTATGGCTACCCCAAGTGCACAGCAGTCTGGTTTAAAATTAAAGGTAGAGCAAGAGCTTGAGCCAGGGGAAAGCTATGAATACCTTTTGGATTTTGATGTAGATGAATCTGTGGTAACCACAGGAAACGGAGGTTATATTCTAAAACCGGTAATTAGAATGATGGCGATGGCCAATACGGGTTCTATTGTGGGCGAAATACATCCTACCGAAACAAAGTCTTTAGTAAAAGCCCAGAATGCAAGCTATACCATTTCGGCTTATACAGATGAAGCTGGAAACTTTGTATTACACGGTGTTCCCGCGGGAACTTATAAAGTAACCGTTACTCCAGATGCTGAAACTGGCTTGGAGGTGAAAACAATAGATAATGTTAAAGTAGAGGAAGACACTCCTGTAGATCTTGAAACAATTTATTTGGAATAGATAAAATTATTCCTATCTAAAAAAAGAGCGGCTAATAAAGGCCGCTTTTTTGTTTTTTAACCATACATTAACAGCCTATACGCTAATAATTTTCCAATTTGCGACACGAATTTAAGGTCTTTAATACGAATAAAATGATAGATAACAAAGCCTCTGTAGATATAGCGAGTTTAAATGAAAAAATTGAGAGGGAGAGCGCTTTTGTAGATTTGCTAAATACCGAAGTAAACAAGGTAATAGTTGGGCAAAAGCACATGATGGAGCGCTTGCTTATTGGTTTGTTAGGGCAGGGCCATATTTTGCTTGAAGGTGTTCCCGGTTTAGCCAAAACACTTGCTATCAATACGCTTTCTAAGGCTGTTCACGGTAGCTTTAGCAGAATTCAGTTTACACCAGATCTTCTGCCGGCAGATGTTGTGGGAACACTAATCTACAACATGAAATTAAATGATTTTAGTATTAAAAAAGGACCCATTTTTGCCAATTTCGTATTGGCTGATGAGATTAACCGGGCTCCAGCCAAGGTACAATCGGCTTTGCTGGAAGCTATGCAGGAAAAGCAGGTAACCATTGGGGAAGAAACATTTATCTTAGGTAAACCATTTTTAGTAATGGCCACCCAAAACCCGGTAGAGCAGGAAGGTACCTACCCATTGCCTGAAGCGCAAGTAGACCGTTTTATGTTGAAAACCGTTATAGACTATCCTGAAATTAACGATGAACAACTAATTATGCGTGCCAACTTAAAGGGTGAATTTCCAAAGGTGAACCCTGTGGTAAGCATAGAGCAAATTTTGCGTGCGCAGCAAACGGTGCGGGAAGTGTATATGGATGAAAAAATAGAAAAGTATATCCTGGATATTATTTTTGCTACCCGTAATCCCGAAAAATATAATTTAAAAGATCTAAAACCGCTAATAAGCTTTGGTGCCTCCCCGAGGGGAAGTATTAACCTGGCCAGAGCTGCAAAATGCTATGCGTTTATTAAGCGCCGTGGGTATGTAATTCCCGAAGATGTACGAGCTGTTGTTTTAGATGTACTTCGCCATAGAATTGGAATCACATACGAGGCCGAAGCAGAAAATGTTACTTCAGAGGATATTGTAAACAAGATAGTAAACGAGATAGAAGTTCCGTAGAAAAAAGTTAGCAGTATCCAGTTGCGTTGGTAGCTGTACTGTTAAATACTAACTTGTATACTGCATCCACTTATCTATATTGAATACTGCAAACTGAGACAGCATACTGCACACTAAAAAATGGACACCAAAGAGCTCTTAAAAAAAGTAAGAAAGATTGAAATAAAAACCCGGCGTTTGAGCGATCACGTTTTTGGCGGGGAATATCATTCTACTTTTAAAGGTCGTGGAATGACTTTTAGTGAGGTGAGGCAATACCAGTTTGGGGACGATGTTAGAAATATAGACTGGAATGTTACCGCTCGTTATAACGAGCCTTTTGTGAAGGTTTTTGAAGAAGAACGTGAACTTACCATGATGCTTATGGTAGATGTTTCAGGTTCTGAATTCTTCGGAACAAAAAATCAGCTAAAAAAAGAGGTTATTACCGAAATTGCAGCCACTTTGGCTTTTTCGGCCACCCAAAACAACGATAAGATTGGGCTGATGCTTTTTTCTGATAAAATAGAGCTTTATATTCCGCCTAAAAAAGGGCGGTATCACGTATTGCGAATTATAAGGGAGTTAATAGAGTTTAAACCACAATCTAAAAAAACCGATATAGCGGCGGCCATAAAATATCTTTCTAACGTCATGAAGAAAAAGGCCATTGTTTTTATGCTTTCTGATTTTATGGACGATGAGTACCAGCAAACCTTAAAGATTGCAGGTAATAAACACGATGTTACCGGGATTAGGGTTTTTGACCCGGCTGAGGAGGAAATCCCTGATTTAGGCCTTGTACAAATGTTGGATGAGGAAACCGGAGAGTTAGTAACGGTAAACACCGGTTCAAAAGCGGTTAGAAGGAATTATGCCGAATATTATCGAGGTCGCGCAGCTTATTTTAATGAAAGTTTTACGCTTAGTGGTGCCGGGGTGATCAATAACCGAGTAGACGAAAGTTATGTGAAGAAATTACTGGGTTATTTTAAAAGAAGAGGCTAGAAAGAATGAAGGAAAAGTCTTTAATAACTAAATTTAAATTTGGGGCGGCAAGTTTGCTGCTTTTCTTGTTGTTTCCTTTTTTGTCTTTTGCCCAGCAAGCAAAAGTAAATGCTGGAATAGACTCTACCTCCATAAAAATTGGCGAGCAAATTATCTTTAGTATTGAAGTAGAAACCGATTCTACCAATTTGGTGGTTTTTCCTGAAGGACAAGCTTTCAAGCCTATGGAAATGGTGGAATCTTTAGGGGCCGATACTACCACGGTTGAAGATAAGTTTAAACTTTTAAAAAAATATTCGCTTACTCAGTTCGATTCGGGAGCTTACACTATCCCGCAGCAAAAAGTAATTATTCAAAACCGGGAATATTTAACCGACTCTTTTAGGCTTGAGGTAGCCAATGTAAAGGTAGATACCACCCGGCAGAAAATGTACCCTATAAAACCGGCAGTAGATGTGCCGAAAGGCTTTGAGTTTCCAAAGTGGATTTGGTGGCTTCTGGCCGCTCTGGTATTGCTTGGTGTTGCTTTTTATTTCTTCAGAAGAAAAAAGAAAAAGCAGGAAGAAGTGCCTGAACTACCTCCATACGAACAGGCAATGCTTGAGTTAAAACAGCTTGACGACTCTTCTCTATTGCCCGATAGGGAAATAAAGGAGTACTACTCACAGCTTACTTTTAGTGTTAGGAAATACCTGGACAGGAAGATTTACGACAGGGCACTGGAGAGCACTACTTCAGAGCTTATTGCTTATCTGGAACTAAGAAAACAAGCAGGAGAATTAAGTTTAAAAGATGCGTCTATAGGCAATCTTCAACACTTATTAAAACGTGCCGATTTGGCCAAATTTGCTAATTCCAGGCCCGATGTGATTACCGCAAAAAGCGATAGGACCAAAGTAGAACATTTTATAAAAGATGTTAGGCAGGTGGTTCCTGAACCAACCGAGGAGGAATTGATGCAGGACGAGAATTACCGAAAGGAAAAACTACAGCGTAAAAGAAGAAATAAGATTATTGCAATACTTGGGGGAGTAATAGTTGCAGCACTTGTGGTAATTACGGTGCTTATAAATACTAAAGGTTTTGACTTTGTAAAAGATTCGGTTTTAGGGAATGAAACCAAAGAATTACTGGAAGGTGATTGGATTAGAAGTGAATACGGTACGCCCCAGGTTAGCATTATCACTCCCGAAGTTTTGGTAAGAAAAACGGTAGATCGTAATGATGAACTCCAGGAAATGTTATTGGGGAGTGAAACCTTTGATGCGGGAACGCTTGAAGGAAATTTATATACCTTACTTATTACCGGGCCTGTAAATCCACAAGGCGATTTCGATTTGCAAAAGGCCGTAGATGGTATTTATACCTCCCTGGAAGCCAGAGGGGCCAGGAATATTATTATAAAGCAGGAAGATTTTTCTACTATAAATAATACCGAAGGAATAAAAGTGTTTGGAACTTTTAATCTTGAAAACCCGGTAACCGGCGGGCCGATTAAAAAGGAATATGCCATTTTAAATTTTGGTGCCAATGGCGGTTTTCAACAAATTATGGTAGTCTTTAATGAAGGAGATGAATATGCCGAAGAAATTTCACAACGTATTGAGAATTCGGTTCAATTAAAAAATTAGGTTAATTAATGTTTGCTAATTATACATTCGAAAATCCGGAATTTTTCTGGTTGTTATTGCTGCTTTTGCCGGCAATAGCCTGGTATTTCTGGAAGCGTAAAAAGCAAACTCCAGAACTTAAAATGTCTAGCGTTAAAGGTTTTAAAGTAAAGCAATCCCTGCTTTCAAAACTAAAACCTGTGCTTTTTGTATTGCGCTTACTGGCTTTGGCGCTCTTAATTACTGCTATGGCAAGGCCAAGAACCGTAGATGTTACCACGCAAAGTAGCAATATTCGAGGAATAGATATTGTGATGGCCATAGATGTTTCGGCAAGTATGCTGGCGCGTGATTTTGAGCCTAACCGACTTGAGTCTGTAAAAGAAGTTGGGGCCGAATTTATTGAAAACCGCCCAAATGATAGGATTGGTCTAGTGCTTTTTGCCGGTGAGAGTTTTACTAAAACACCAATTACCAGCGATAAGAGTATTGCTTTAAGGGCTATAGAGGAAATTGAGTATAGCAATGTTTTACAAAATGGTACGGCAATAGGTTCTGGCTTGGCAACTGCCGTAAATCGGTTAAAAGATAGTGACGCCAAAAGTAAGGTGATTATTTTATTGACCGATGGGGTAAACAATTCAGGGTTTATAGATCCTAAAATAGCCAGTGAACTCGCAGTAGAATTTGGGATTAAAACTTATACTATAGGAGTGGGAAGTAACGGCAATGCATTAACACCGGTTGGAATTTTACCTAACGGAAGATTTCAATACGGGATTCAAAAGGTAGAAATTGACGAAGCTTTATTACAACAAATTGCCGCAGATACCGGAGGCGAATATTTTAGGGCTACCAATAATGAAAAACTGGAAGAGATTTATGAAGAGATAGATAGCCTGGAGAAATCTGAAATTGAAGAATTCAGGTATTATAATTATACCGAAAAGTTTAGGCCTTATGCTTTGTTGGCATTGGGCTTACTGCTTTTTGAAATAATCTTGAGATACACCGTATTTAGAGGTTTTATTTAAAACTTGAAGGGAAGTTTAATGATCTTAGAAGAGAAAATATATTTATGGTTTTTACTGCTTATACCGGCGGTCCTTCTGTTGTACCTTATTTTTAGGATATGGCAAAAGCGCGCCCGTTCTAAATTTGCCAGGCCAGAACTTTTAAGCTATTTATCGCCTAACAGGTCTTCTTTTAAACCTTTGCTAAAGTTATTGCTGGTTTTATTGGCATTGGGCGCCCTTGTAATGGGACTTGTAAATCCTAAAATAGGTTCGCAATTAGAAACCGTAAAGCGTGAAGGCGTGGATATTGTTTTTGCGGTAGATGTTTCTAAAAGTATGGAGGCAGAAGATATTGCTCCAAACCGCTTAGAAAAATCGAAGCAATTAGTTCGGCAAATTATTGGCGATTTAGGAAGTGACCGTGTGGGGATTATTGCTTATGCCGGTAGTGCTTTTCCGCAACTGCCAATCACCACAGATTATGGTGCTGCCGAAATGTTTCTGGAGAGCCTAAATACCGATATGATTTCTTCCCAGGGTACGGCGATTGGAGATGCTATAGACCTTGCCATTGGTTTTTTTGATGATAATCAACAAACCAACCGGGTTATGTTTATTCTTAGTGATGGGGAAGATCATGGAGGAAATATTGAAGATATGGCCAGGCAGGCTTCAGAGGCCGGGATTAGAATTTATACCATTGGAGTAGGTACAACCAAAGGCGGGCCTATCCCTATAAAAAGAAATGGTGTAGTTCAAAATTATAAAAAAGACAATCAGGGAGAAACGGTAATAACCAGGTTAGACCCCGGTGTTCTTCAAGAGATTGCAAAAGAGGCCAATGGTCAATATATCGATGGGAGTGTCACTGCAGAAGTTACCGAGAAAGTGCAGGAAGAGTTACTTGGCATTGAAAAAACAGAATTTGAGGCCAAGCAATTTGCCGATTATAAATCGCAGTTTCAGTGGTTTGTTGGTTTGGCAATTTTACTGCTGTTGTTAGATATATTTATGCTGGAAGGTAAAACCGGCTGGATTAGAAAACTTAATTTATTCAACGAAAAAAGAAAAACGGGGGAGTGAGCTAATGAAAGGTTCTTTAAGACACATATTACTCGATAATAGCGGCTTGAAGGTTTTGGGATTTTGCCCTAAACTCAAATTGTCCCTTTTCTCAGTACACCTTATGCCTTCTCTAAGAGCTAGTGTATTTTTAATTCTTGGCTTTTTGTTTTCATTTCAGGTTGTTGCCCAACAACAAAGCGATAAAGATAGAGAACAAGCCCGGAAAGAGGCATTACAATTTATGAAGGAGGCCGATGAAGCCCTTGGTGAAAACAATTTTCCCGAAGCAGAAGCTGCTTACAGGAAAGCCATCGCAAAAGATCCTGAAAACAGTACTGCCAGGTATAATATGGGAAATATGTATTATACCCGCGAAAATTCACCGCAGGCAGCACAACGATTTAAGCAGGCTGCCGAGGTTGCCGATACAAAAGAAGCAAAACACAAAGCAAACCATAACCTTGGAAATGCTTTTATGAAGCAGAAAAAATATCAGGAAGCTGTTGAGGCTTACAAGGATGCTTTAAGAAATAACCCTACCGATGATGAAACCCGGTATAATCTGGCCTTAGCTAAAAAAATGCTGGAACAGCAGCAACAAGATCAAAACCAAGACGGAGGCGATAACGAAAATCAGGACCAGGAGAACCAGGACGAGGAGAATCAAGATCAAAACCAGGATCAGGAAAATAAAGAAAACCAGGAGAATCAAGATCAGGAGAATCAGGGAGAAGGAGAGAACGAAGGAGATAAGGATCAACAAGATAAAGATCAGGAAGAGCAGGAAGGCGACCAGGACGAAAAAGAACAGCCAGACGACGGGCAGGGTGACCAGGAGGAAGAAGATAAACAACCTCAACAAGCCCAACCTCAGCCGGCGCAAGGACAGTTGTCTCCAGAGCAAATACAGCGTTTGCTACAGGCAATGAACAATGAAGAAAGAAAAGTACAGGATAAAATAAATGCAGAAAAACAAAAAGGTGCCAAAGTGAAATCTGAAAAAGATTGGTAAAATTTTTGATATATTTCTTGCCAAAATCATACTTATCTTAAAGAAAGGGATTTTACAGATGAAGTTGAAATTTTTAATACTCAGTGTTATATTTTTTACCGGCCTTGGTTTGCAGGCCCAGGTGAAATTCGAGGCTAAAGTGAGCAAGAATAAACTAGGGGTAAACGAACGTCTTAGGGTAGATTTTGAGATGAACCAGGATGGTGATAACTTTCGTCCACCTTCTTTTGATGGATTTACCGTGGTTGGTGGGCCAAACCAGGCGGTGAGTAACCGTTGGATTAATGGAAACCGCACCTATTCCAAAACTTATTCCTATTACTTACAACCTAACTCAAGGGGTAATAAAACCATTGCCCAGGCCGAAATTACCGTAGATGGCAAGGTTTATAAAACAACACCCATAGATATCCAGGTAACCGCAGCGGTAGATAAGCCTATGGATGGGGATAATTCAGAATTAATAGCTTCAGATAATTTACATTTGGTGGCAGAAGTTTCGGATGCAACACCCTATTTAAATGAAGGGATTACGGTAATTTATAAACTCTATGTGAGTCCGCGAATTAGCGTGAGTAATTTTAGAGAGGTAGATAGTCCTAAGTTTAAAGATTTTTGGAGTCAGAATATCGAAATAAGGGAATTAAGGCCCGAAAATGGAGAATATCAGGGAGAGCCTTATCGTTATGTAGTCCTTAAAAAAGCAGTGCTTTATCCGCAAAAAACCGGAAAATTGGAGCTAGAGCCACTTACCTTGTCGGTTTCGGTAGATGTGCCCAGTGACAGGCGTGATATTTTTGGAAGTAGGATTTATAAAACCATCAATAAAACGGTGGCAGCCGGCACCAGAACCATAGATGTAAAAGCCTTGCCGGGGAACAAACCCGCCGGATTTACCGGTGCGGTTGGAAAATTCAGCCTGAATGTAAGTACGAATAAAGACCAACTAAAAGCTTCAGAATCTTTAGAGGCCAAAGTGGAAATTAGAGGAAACGGAAATTTAAATTTATTTGAATTACCGGCGCTGGAAGTACCTTCTTCATTAGAAATGTATAGTCCCGAAAGAATAGAAAACGTAACCACTACGCTTAATGGGAAACAGGGAAGTATAATAGACAACTACACCATTGTGCCAACAAGAAAAGGGCAATATCCTATAAAACCCCTTAATTTCTCTTATTTTGACCCACAAACCGAAACCTATAAGAGCCTGTCTTCCCAGGAAATTATAATAGACGTAGAAGAAGGCCCAGCGTTGGCGGGGGGGAATACTATTGCAGGAAACAATAAGCAAGCTTTAAACCTTCCTTCAGAGCAGTTTAGGTTTATAAAAACAGCTACTAATTTAAAACCTTTAGAGCAGCAGGCATTTTTTAGGTCCTGGACCTTTTGGGGGTCTTTAGTTCTGCCTTTTGCTGCAATTCCGCTAGTTGTTTTATTCGGAAAAAGAAGAGAGGCCAAAGCAGCCGATGTTACCGGAAGCAAAAGGAAGAAAGCCGATAAACTGGCTCGAAAATATCTTTCGGAAGCAAAGAAGAACCTTGGTGATCAACAAAGTTTCTATGAGGCTTTAGAGCGGGCTATGCATAATTACTTAAAGGCGAAGTTACATATACAAACCTCTGAAATGAGCAAAGAAAGGATTTTAGAGATTTTGAATGAAAAAAATGTAGCCAGTGAAACTTCAGCAGAATTTATAGCGGTATTAAAAAGTTGCGAGTTTGCCCGTTATACACCTGCCTCTAATACAGCGCAGCACGAAGATTATGATAAAGCGGTGAGGGTAATTTCAAAACTTGATAAAGATTTGTAGTATGAAAAAACAGGTATTGATATTGCTCCTATTTTTATCTTCTTTGGCGCAGGCCCAAAATACAGCGCTTTTTGAAGAGGCCAATGAAGCCTATGCCAATAACGATTTTGAAACTGCGGTAAGCAAATACGAAAAGATCCTTGAAAACGGAGAGACTTCGGTAGCGGTTTATTATAATTTGGGAAATGCATACTATAAGCTAAATAATGTAGCGCCCAGCATTTATTATTTTGAGAAGGCGCTCCAGTTGGACCCTACTGATGAAGATGTACAAAACAATATAGAGTTTGCACGAAGCATGACTATTGATGATATTCCGGTAAGCGAGAAAACCGGTTTTCAAAAGACTATTAATAGCTTTATCTCTACTTTCTCATACAATACTTGGGCCTTTATAGCTATTGCTTTATCGGTGATTTTTGTGGTTTTGTTTTTACTATATTATTTTAGCAGGACATCTTTACAAAAACGCATTTTCTTTGGCCTGGCGATGTTTGTTTTCGTATTAGGGGGTATGTCGGTTTTTTTCGCATTTCAGCAACAGGAAATTCAGTTTAATAATCAATTTGCGATTATTTTTGCTGACGAAGCCCCGGTAAGAAACGAACCTTCACAAAGGGGCGATGCGGCATTTAGTCTTCATGCCGGAACCAAAACCAAGGTGCTGGAAGATTATCAGGGGTGGTTTAAAATAGAGCTTTCTAACGGCACCCAGGGCTGGATAGAAGGCGATTATTTGAAGCAACTATAAATTGTATCAATATTAGTTTAACATTAAAGTATGACTTTTTCTTTTTAGTTAAAAACATTTCTCATTATTTTTGCCGCTATGAAAATGTGGGCCTACATTCTAAGTTTTATTTTTATGGCATTTATTGCTACTCCAACCATTGTGGCCTATATTGATAATTCTGTAGACATATCGTTTGCCTTTAATGTAAATGAAGAAGAGAGTTCTTCTAAAAATCAAATCAATCTGGAATTCAATTTGGAAAAGCATAATTCTAATTATGCCAGCATACAATACCTACAGAGGAATACATTTATAAAAGATTATTATTCACATAGCTATCCCAGCATTTTTTTGGATGTTATTTGCCCGCCGCCCAAACAGGCCTAATCTAATTTAAACCTTTTCTGAATTTTTATAAAGCTTATGCAATTTTTGCAAAGGGCCTGCTGTGATTTACTTGTACATGCAGGATAAAATTCTATTCAATTATTTTTTAAAATTAGACTAATAGGTCAATTCAGGCATGCCTAAACTTAATTTTAAAGGTGTGATCCTGAAATGTTTTGATCTTCAAAATAAAAAAGCGTTTTATGTTTAAACATTTAAATAAAGATTTTCCGGCGAGTATTGTAGTATTTTTTGTGGCCATTCCATTATGTTTAGGAATAGCCCTTGCCAGTGGAGCCCCATTATTTGCCGGTTTAATTGCCGGTATGGTTGGTGGTATTGTGGTGGGAAGTATTTCTAACTCTCAACTTGGGGTAAGTGGTCCCGCTGCCGGCCTGGCTGTAATTGTACTGGGAGCTATTCAATCTCTTGGTAGCTATGAAATATTTTTAGTGGCTGTTGTAATAGCCGGACTTCTTCAAATTATTATGGGAGCTTTAAAAGCGGGAATAATTGGATATTATTTCCCCTCTTCGGTAATTAAAGGGATGCTTGCCGGTATTGGTATTACCATTGCTATTTCCCAGATTCCAAATGTGCTTGGCTTTTCGGCCGATTTGGAGATTTTTTCTATAGACGGCGGTATTGGTGCTGCCCTGGCGAATATTGCTGATAACCTTCATTATGGTACTTTACTAATTAGTTTCGTTGCCCTGGGGATTCTATTGTTATGGGAAAAAGTACTTACTAAAAAAAGCAAGATTTTTAGTATTGTCCCCGGTCCCTTAGTTGCTGTTGCTATGGGGGTGGTTTATTATCTTGTGGTAGATGGGCCTACTTTTGGAATTAAAGATTTTCAATTGGTTTCTGTACCTGTACCCGATAGTGCAGCTTCTTTTTTTGGACAATTTTCTATACCCAATTTTGCAGAAATTACTAACCCCGAAGTTTGGGTGGTTGCAATAACTATAGCAATAGTTGCCAGTTTAGAGACTCTATTAAGTGTAGAAGCTATAGATAAAATAGATCCGCTAAAAAGGACTACAAATACCAACCGTGAGCTTTATGCACAGGGTGCTGGTAATATGGTATCGGCACTTATTGGAGGTTTACCGGTTACTCAGGTAATTGTAAGAAGCTCAACAAATGCACAGTCTGGAGGAAGAACAAAGATGTCTGCCATTTTACACGGTTTCCTAATTCTGTTCTCTATTATTGCTATTCCAACGGTATTAAATATGATTCCTTTAGCCGTTCTTGCCGCCGTACTTTTACTGGTAGGCTACAAGTTGGCTAAACCGGCTTTATTTAAACAGATGTTTAAATTAGGGAAAGGTCAGTTCCTTCCTTTTATAATTACAATTCTTGGAGTGGTGTTTTTAGACCTTCTTATGGGAATAGGGCTGGGTCTTGCTGTAGGTATAGGTGTTATTTTAATTAATAGTTACAAGAACTCCCACTTTTTACATAAAGAGGGGTACGATATTAATGATGGTAATTATAAAATTACCCTTGCCGAAGAACTTTCTTTTTTAAATAAAGGAGCCATTTTAAGGGAGTTAAATGAAATACCAAAAGGGGCAAGCGTTTTAATTGATGTTAGGCAAACTAAGGTGCTGGATTATGATGTTCTTGAAATTTTAGATGAATTTGCAATAAAAGCCAAACGTAAGGATATTACTATTAAACTGGTATCTGGTAAAGGGGAAGTTACAAATCCCAATAGTTTCAGGAGGTATTTCGGGTTGGACGTACCGGTATAACCCCGGGAGCTAGAAACAACTTTGTTTGTGGTAAGAGGAGGTTTTCCTGGCTAGGCCTCCTCTTTTTTATTTTCAAAAAGATCACCTTCTTTATCTAGTATCTTCCTGTCTCTTGCTTCCCGAAGAATAGAAGGGAGCAGCATAGGAGCAATAACTTTAACCGGGTTGTACAGCTTTGATTTCTCAAGGCTTTCTTTGCTAACCAGATTAATATCTTCGTTCGTAGCAGCAAAAAACATAATTATTACACTGGCAATAAATGTCATTTTTAACAGTCCGAAAGCGCCACCCAGTAGTTTATTTACAATGCCTAATGCCGCAAAACCGGCTACTTTAGTTAAGATTCTACCGGCTAGTGAGATTAGGAATACAATAAGGATAAAGGTGATGGCAAATGCAATTAGGTTTACGTATTCTGAATCCCAGTTCATATTTTCAGCAAAGAAATCACTTAAAATATAGGAGAAATGAATAGCCCCGTAAATTCCGGCTACTATACCCACAAGAGAGGCAATTTCAGCTAAAATCCCTCTAAAAAAGCCTCTAACGAGTCCGTAAAGCAGAATCAGGGCCAGGACAATATCTATTGTGTTCATTTTTCAAATATAGTAAAATACCGGTGGTGGTCTTTAGGCATGCAGTGACAAATAGGGCTAGAGATAGCATGAAGAATAAGGCCAAATATTTTAAGTCCTGGTATGGCTTCATTTCAAAAAGGAAGATATTATCTTTGTGGCATGACACGAGACGAAAATTTGAAAGATAGATGGGAGGGTTTGCAAAAGAAACTTTCTTATCAGTTTGCCGATGGGGAATTAATGGATTTGGATGCGATAATTTATGTTATTGGTGTGCAGGAATTAGGGCAGCCGCATAGGAGGTTTAAAAAAGACCATAAAATAGACCTAATGCACATTGCCATTTGCCGTTTGTTAGAACCTTATGGTTATTATGAGTTTGATTATTTTGATGAAGATGGATGGCCGCATTATAAAACTTTAGAACAGTTGCCCAGTCTTAAACCGGGAGAACAATCGGTTTTAATGAAAGAGGCCATTGTAAATTATTTTATCAATAATCAATATATAGATTAAAGTAGCTATGTGCTGCCTAAAACTACATTTTTACTAAATTTGCCCTTTTGAAAAGAAAAAGATCTCATGATAGATAAAATTAAGCAACATATAGCTGAAGTAGAAGCTTTTAAAACCGAGTCGGCCAAAGAAGTAGAGGCATTCAGAATTAAATATCTCGGTAAAAAGGGGATTTTAAACGATTTCTTCGCGTCTTTTAAGCAAGTGCCAAACGAACAGAAAAAGGAGTTTGGGCAAACTATAAATGCCCTTAAAAAAGCTTCAGAAGCTAAAGTTGCAGCCTTAAAAGAAAACCTGGAAAGCAAGCAGGAAGAAAAAGGAATTTACGGAGATCTTTCAAGGCCCGGCGAGCCTATCGAAATTGGAGCCAGGCATCCTATTTCTATTGTTAAGAATCAAATTATTGAGATTTTTTCCAACATAGGTTTTAATGTTTCTGAAGGACCGGAAATGGAAGACGACTGGCATAACTTTACAGCCCTTAACCTTCCTGAGTACCATCCGGCACGTGATATGCAGGATACTTTCTTTATTCAAACAGATCCCGATATTTTACTGCGCACCCATACTTCCTCTGTGCAGGTGCGATATATGGAAAACAATCAACCGCCAATTAGAACTATTTCTCCGGGACGCGTTTTTAGAAACGAAGCCATCTCGTCACGTTCACATTGTATTTTCCACCAGGTAGAGGGTTTATATATTGATAAAAATGTGAGTTTTGCCGACTTAAAGCAAACTTTGCTCTATTTTACAAAGCAGCTTTTTGGAAAGTCTAAAATTAGATTGAGACCTTCTTACTTCCCATTTACTGAACCAAGTGCCGAGGTTGATATTTACTGGGGCCTTGAAACTGAAACCGATTACCGAATTACAAAAGGAACAGGTTGGTTAGAGATTATGGGTTGTGGAATGGTAGATCCAAATGTGCTTAAAAACTGTAATATAGACCCTACGGAATATTCAGGTTTTGCCTTTGGTATGGGAATAGAGCGTATAGCTATGTTGCTGTATCAAATTGGGGATATTAGAATGTTTTATGAGAACGATATTAGGTTTTTAGAGCAATTTAAATCGTCGTTCTAGCTGCTTTAACCATAGCCTGGGATAGCCTGGGATTATAATAATTGTAACTATGAAAAAGCTTGGGTTAATTATTTTAGGGGTACTTGCCCTTGCGGTTGTCATTATTTTAATAGCAGTAGAAATAATTGAAATTACATTAGGAAATATTTTATAAGCAGTTAGGCTTTCTTCCCAAAATTTGTTGAAAAAAGCCTAAAAATAAGGTTGAATGCCAGTGAAAAAAGATATTGACATACCCGTAGTAGAAGAGGTGTACGTAGCCGCTGAAAAGGTTTATAATGAATCTTTTAAAGTAGAAGAGTGGAATGCCTATCTTATAAACAATAGAGACGAGACCATTGAAATGGCTCTAATTGTAAGCAAAGGTTACGATGATGAAAAACAGACCTCTGTTATACGCCATAAGCTGGAAAAGCTTCCTTCTAAATCTTTTGCGAAAATTGAATTTCTTCAAGAAGAAGTTCTAAAATTGAACAACCAGTTTCAGGTAACTTTTTTCGCTGGTGGTAAAATGTTTGAAAAGAAATATATATTCAGAAAAAATAGCGTAAACGAAAAGGCATTACGTGAAATTCCTATTATTCCCAATAGAGGGATTCTAGCCGAATAAACCGCTTATGTAAGCTTTTCGGCTAGTTTTTTAATTACTTTTTTAGGGTTTTTACCTTCGTAAAGAATTCCGTACACAGCATTAATTATAGGTGTTTTTGCCCCTTTATCTTTGTTTATTTTATAAGCACTCTCGGTAGCGTAATAACCTTCTGCAATCATGCTCATTTCCATTTGGGCACTCTTTACGGTGTAGCCTTTACCAATCATATTTCCAAACATACGATTTCGGCTAAATACAGAGTATCCCGTTACCAGAAGGTCACCAAGGTATGCAGAATCGTTAATGTTACGCTTCATATTGTGTACTTTCTTGATAAAGCGTTTCATTTCTTTTATCGCGTTGCTCATCAACACACTCTGGAAGTTATCTCCATAACCTAATCCGTGAGCTATTCCGGCGGCAATTGCATAAATATTTTTCAGCATTGCTGCATATTCGGTTCCCGTAACATCGTCGCTTAGCTTACACTTTATGTATTCACTGCTTAAATTATCTGCAAGTAATTTGGCTTTCTTTTCATCGGTACAGGCAATAGTGATGTAAGAAAGTCTCTCCAGGGCTACTTCCTCGGCGTGGCACGGACCTGTAATAACGCCAATGTTATTGGCGGGAACCTGATGGTATTCTTCAAAGTGTTCACCAACAATAAGGCTGCTCTCGGGTACAATTCCCTTAATTGCCGAAAATATAATTTTATCTTCCAGAGAGACGGTTAAAGCATCTAATTCCCGTTTTACAAATGCTGAAGGGATAGCAAAAATAAGGTAATCTGCCGCGGCAACTGTTTTATTAATATCATTACTAAGCTCTAGTTGGTTAATATCAAATTCAACCGAGCTCAAATAGTTTGGATTATGATCTTGTTTTTTAATATGTTCAATGGCATAATTGCTTCGCATATACCAATATATGGTATCTACATTTTCACTAAGCATTTTTACAATTGCAGTAGCCCAGCTACCGCCGCCAATAACGGCAAACTTTGGGGACTTATTCATAGATTGATTTTCTGTAATCCAAAAATAAACAATTTTCTAAGTATATCTAAAAGCATAGGGTTTATAAAGCTATTTATTAATTATTAGCTAAAAAATTGTCCTAAAAGTTTAACATATATAAATTTTATAATTCACAATTCTAAAAGATTTAGTGCGTTAGTCTATTAACAAAGAGCTTTCTTTTAATAAAAGGATTTTCTTAGTTTTTGGTTGGTTATTTAGTTTGAAAACCGCAAATGCAAAATTTAACTCTGCTTTGCGGTTTTTGTTTTCTTACAGTAGGCTGGCAAAAATCTAACAAAGTTTTAGGAATTAAAACAAGTGTTGGATTCTATTTCTTTTGTATTTTTCGGTGTAATAAATTAATTATCAGTGTTATGGGGGTGTTTTCATTTATAAAAGATGCCGGAGAGAAAATATTTGGTAAGGTGAAGGAGCAGGAAGAAGAGAATATAGAAGTATCTGAAGCAAAGAATGAGATATTACGAAAAGAGAATGTAAAGGCTGCCGGTAAACTACTGGAGATAATAGAAAAATTTGATCTTTCTGTAGAGAACCCGGTAATTAATATTGAAGGAAATACGGCTACTGTATATGGGTTGGCAGATTCTCAGGAAATTCGTGAGAAAATTGTTCTTTTAATAGGAAATTCTGAAGGGATTGCAAGGGTAGATGATAGGTTGGCCGTGAAAATAGAAGCGCCTGAAGCTAGTTTTCGCACAGTAGAACGTGGTGAAAATTTAAGTAAGATTGCTAAAGAATACTATAAAGATGCCAATAAGTATATGGTGGTTTTTGAAGCCAATAGACCAATGCTTAAAGATCCGGATAAAATATATCCCGGCCAGGTTTTAAGAATTCCACAGCAACAATAAGAAATAAAGATTAAAGACTGTTTAAAGTTTTGAGGTTGTTACATTGAGGGCAGTCGACGTCCTAAAGCTTGTAGTTCCACCATGAAAAAAGTAGGTTCAATCAGCTAAGTAGAATGGCCAAAATAAGGTTTTAAACAGTCTTTTGTTATTGAGTACGGTGTTGGATTGAGTTTTAATTGGTTTTTTGAGATTTGGGGAATAATCTCCAGGAAAGAAAGATAAAAATTAAAAGAAGAATAATTTCTCCCACAAAATATCCCCAACCATATTCGGTTAGGTTATTGAGGTCTACCAAAGCAATTTTAAATACCTTCCAGGTTAAAAACAGGGAGATTATAATACAAACGAAGAAAAAAAAATTTTTCAATTGAATAGGATATTTAAAATCCGGTGGGCTATAAAGTGCCCACCGGGTTTTTATATTTCTTATTTTGTTACAGTAGTAGTAGTTGGACTATATAGACCAAAGGTAAGAGCTGATACTAAACCATTCACGAAGGTTTGTCTAGTGTGCACATTGTAGTTTTCTGCCCCTTCAGCCATTTCTTTAGAATCAGAAACTCCTACTGGTGCCAAACCGTATACTACGTAATGGTTCCATTCAGTTTTTTCCTGATTTCCCTGAGCGCCTTCACCTACAACACTTGTGTAAGAATAGCAAGAAGTTAATAAGATAGAAGCCACCGCGGCAACCATACCAAGTTTGGTAGTTTTTTTAATCATAATGAATAAAATTAAATTGTTAAAAAATGATTTTTTGAGTAGGGTGGCGCGAAATTAGTAAAAAATCTATGTTAAAATAGAATTACCTATAAAAATTCATAAGTTTAATATAATCCCAAACAGATTGGGTTAACAAGGGCTTTATAAATTTATCTTCTTTTACCGCTCTTCTTATAAATGTTGAAGAAATTTCAACCACGGGAGCGTCTACCCGTTTAATTTTTGGATGGTTTTTAAACTCATTTTCAACCTCTCCTCCAGAAATTCGAGGGTAAACATAGATTTCATGATTTTCTAAGATTACCTCATAATTCTTCCACTTGTGAAAAGTTTTTAGGTTGTCTTCCCCCATAATTGGGCAAAATGTGTTGGTAGGATATTTTTCCTGAAGGTGTGCCAGGGTAATACAGGTGTAATTTGGTTGGGACAAGTTAAACTCTACATTAGAGGGTTTTAAATGTTCATAACCTTCACAGGCTTTATAAACCATGTCCAAACGATGGTGATTAGCTAAAAGCGTACTTTTCTTTTTATGTGGATTATGAGGTGTAACCACTAACCAAACTTCGTCTAAATCTGAAAACTCTGCCATGTGGTTGGCGATAATAAGATGCCCGGTATGAATTGGATTGAACGTCCCAAAAAACAAACCTACTTTCCTATTCATTTTTAGCTGGTTTTTTTGCACCAACATAACTAGCCACCAACTCGTAAGCTTCTTTTAGCGCAGTATCCAAATGATGGTTCTCAATAATAAAATCAAATTGCGGAGCCGTGGCCAATTCGATGGAGGCCTTGGCTACACGCATATTAATCTTGTCATCGGTCTCAGTTTTACGTTTTTTCAGCCTTATTTTTAATTCTTCAATACTTGGGGGCTTCACAAAAACCGCCAGGGTTTTATCTGGATAGATGTTTTTTATATCCAATCCGCCAACTACGTCTATATCAAAAATTACGTTTTTTCCCTCGGCCCAAATACGCTCTACTTCACTTTTTAAAGTTCCGTAAAAATTATCCCGATATACTTCTTCCCATTCCAGGAATTCGTCGTTTTTAATCTTTGTTTTAAAGTCTTCTAAAGATAGAAAATAATAATGCTGTCCATCTTTTTCATCGCCCCTGGGAGCGCGCGAGGTTGCAGAAGTTGAAAATTCCAGATTTAGCTCTTTGTGCTTCAACAAATGTTGAACTATGGTTGTTTTTCCCGATCCAGAGGGGGCCGAAAATACAATAAGTTTACCATTACCCATTTAAAGTACGTTTAAAAGTTGTTCTTTAATTTTTTCAAGCTCGTCCTTCATTTGCACCACTAATTGCTGCATAGGGGCATAATTAGATTTGCTGCCAATGGTGTTGATCTCACGCCCCATTTCCTGAGAAATAAAACCAAGTTTTCGGCCGTTAGAATCGGGTGAATTTATGCTTTCGTTAAAATAAGCAAGGTGGTTTTCCAGTCTTACTTTTTCTTCGGTAATGTCAAATTTTTCAATATAGTAAACCAGTTCCTGTTCAAAACGGTTTTCATCTACATTTTCTTTAAGATCGGCAATTCCTTTTCGCAAGCGTTCTTTAACGGCATCAATTCGCTCGGGATCAATCCTTAGAACCTCCTGCAATAAAGTCTCAATATTATTTACCCTAAGCTTTAGGTCTTTTTCCAAAGCTTTTCCCTCGTCTTTTCTAAATGTATTGATTTCCTCTAAAGCTTCAATTACGGCGGCTTCAATGGCTTTAAATTCAGATTCATCAATCTCTTCACGCTCGGTGGTAACCGCATCAGGCATTCTAACAGCCATTTTTAGCAACTCGGTTTCGTTGCCGTCTACAATATTCTTTAATTGCTGTATATAATTTTTAACTACGCCGGTGTTTACAGAGGCCGTAGTTTCTTCACCTGTAATCTCTACATAAAGGGAGAAATCTACTTTTCCGCGATTAAGCGATTTTGAAATTGTATTTCTTAGTTGAAGTTCTTTTTCGCGATATTGCGAAGGAATTCGGGCGTTTACATCAAGATTTTTGCTGTTTAGCGATTTGATTTCAACGGTTATCTTTTTGGTTGGGAGTTGCGTTATGCTTTTCCCAAAACCTGTCATTGACTGGATCATGAGTGATTTTTAAGCTTGTGCAAAGATAATCAATTCTATAGCAGTGCAAAGCCGCCAAAAAGGTATTTTGTAGATTCTAAAACTTTAGCGGAAAGCTGCGCAACTAATCCGTCAAATCTGCATCTAATAAAAACACAAATAACGTAGTATGAATAAAATACTCATTTTACTAATACTGGGAATTGCCTTGTTTAGCTGTTCTAGTGATGACACTAATGAAAAACAAAACAACTGTGATCTAAAAACTATAATTAGCACGGAAGATTATATAGAGGCGCCTTCTAATTTTTTAACTATTAATAGTTTAGAGATAAACAATAACTGTCTAAAAGTTAATTTTAGTGCCGGAGGTTGTAATGGAGATACCTGGGAAGTAAAACTAATTGATTCAGGAGAAATTTTGGAATCTGGGATACCACAAAGGAATTTAAGATTGTCGTTAAAAAATGAAGAGTTATGCGAAGCCTACATCACAAAAGAACTTATTTTTGATATTTCGAACCTAAAAGTTAATGGAAACAAAGTTCAATTAAATATTGAAAACTCGGTTGAAAGTATTTTGTATGAATATTAAATTGTGGGGCAATCCATATGCTTAACTACGCCTAAGGACTTTTTTCGCTTAGTATTTTTAAGCTTGTTTTAATTCTTCTATAAAGGCCAGGGCTCTTTCTTCGTGATAATAGGCTTTATTATGTTGAATATAGCCCACGTGCCCCCCGTGTTTAGGGGTTTCTAAATAAAGAAATTTAGATTTTTTTGCTATTTCTTCAGGATAGGAATGAGCCGAAAGAAAAGAATCGTTTTTTGCGTTTAACAGAAGCGTGGGAGTGGTTATATTTGATAGAAAACCTATACAGCTGCATTTTTTATAATAATCTGCTGCATCTCTAAATCCGTGTGCCTTGCTTGTGTATACTTCGTCTATGGCCAGCAGCGAATTGCATTGTGTGATCTCTTCTTTAGTAATCTTTTGGGGAAAATGGGTTTGCCTTAGTTCTAGCTCTTTTTTCAGGTTTTTTAAAAAACGTTTTGAGTATATAAAATTACGGGTTCTATTAAGCTCTTTCAGGGAAGCTGCAAGGTCGCAAGGGGTAGAAATGGCTACCGCCGATTTGATTTCGGAAGGAATATGAGCCTGTTCGCCCAGATATTTTAACAGTAAATTTCCACCCAGGCTAAAACCAATTAGGGCTATTTTTTTATACTGGTTTTCCTGTTGTATAAATTTTATTACTGCTTGTAGATCTTCGGTAGCGCCGCCGTGGTAACTTCGATATAGCCGGTTCATTTCTCCGCTACAACTTCTAAAGTTTAGAGAAGCCACATCCCAACCTTGGTCCTGAAACTGTTTTGCCATTCCCAGCATGTAGGGTCTATTAGCGTTTCCGGCAAGCCCATGAAGTAGAATTATAATTTTGTCATTTTTTGGAGAATAAAAACCCCGCTCCAAATCTAAAAAATCTCCATCGCTTAATTCTATACGGTCTGCAGTATGAAAACTATAAGCTACTTTTCTAAGCGTAGCTGCATAAATGCTGGCTATATGAGCGTTTTTGAAAATCCCGGGCGCTTTATATTTAGTTTTAAGTATAGGCATAGCGTACAAAGTTAAGTAGTATTATGCTAAGGGAAGAATCTTGTTGATAAGTCTATAATCTATATGTGATTTTCCAAAGCTTATTTAGAGAAAATCAGGTTGAAATAAACTTCCTTCATTTTAAACTGTAGTATACTGTACAGTAGAAATTTTTAAAATACTTATGCATGCATACTAATTATGCTTAGTTTTATTGAAAAAAGTAGAAGAGAACATGTACACGAAAGAATTTGAAATACGCTGGAGCGATATAGACGCCAATAGGCATTTGGCCAATACGGCTTATGTGAATTTTATGAGCCATACCCGAATGGCTTTTTTAATGGAAAATGGTTTTGGCCAGGAAGACTTGGCTAGAGAAAACATTGGTCCGGTGGTATTTTATGAGCATATTTATTATTTTAAAGAAGTGTTTGCCGGGAAACCTATTAAAGTTACTTTACAATTAAAAGGTCTTGCCGAGGATGGCATGTACTTTGAATTTTTGCATAATTTTTATGATGAAAATGGTCAAAATTTTGCCAGCTGTGAGATGATGGGAGCCTGGATAGATTTAAAAGAAAGAAAGCTTACAAAACTCCCCAAAGCCCTGCGTGATAACCTGGACAGTTTGGGCCATACCGATGACTTTAAAGTTTTAACCAAAGAAGATACCAGGAAATTTGGAAAACGTCCACAACACGTGGAGCCAGAGAAAATAGGACTCTAAAAATCCCTTTTTTACACTTAATGACATTTTCTTATCAAAAAGCATAATTTCTATATAAAATCAGACAAAGAACAAACCCGGGAGATTCTTAAGTTTTCCGGGCTTGCTTTTTTTATTTTTTTACTATTCGGCCTAATAGCTATATTTTTTGAATGGTATTATTTGCCCTTGTTTATAGCCCCGCTTATACTTACTTTGCTCGCGCCATTTATAGATACGCCCCAGGGTAAAAAACAAGGTAAATTAATCTATTATACTCCGCTTTTCATTGCCGAAAAAGAGAAAAACGAAAAAATTATAATACACGGCGGAACCCTATTTGATTATTATTATATGATTGATAGAAATTGGAAGGGAAAGCAACGTATACGATTTATTCTTAATCAATATATTTTAGGTTTAATAGAACTTGGCGATTCATACAGCGAAAAAGAAGCAGAAAAAATAAGCCTGGAGGGTACAAGCTATATTCTTAACGACCGAACTGCCGAAAAACTGGGTTTCCAAAAACAACGAATCAATCTGCTGCAAAAAATCATTCTTTTTTACAATTATGTGCAGATACTTCTGGCAAATTCAATCGCGAAAGGCAAGCTTAGTTTTCCTGCAATTGGTAGGGTAAGTACTTTTACCGCACCCCTTTCAGCAATTAAGGCCAATAAGGCTTATTTAAAAAAATTGGCTAAAAAACTAGAGGATTAAAATTAAGTCCGAACTTCGGTTTTCTTTTTGGTTACCATATAAACTCCTATAAAAACTAATATGGCCGCAACTGCTTTTACCAGGTTAAGCTCATCGGCGCCAATTAAAATGGCATATACAATCGCAATAAGCGGTTGTAGGTAAATAAAAACACTTATGGTAGATGCCGAAAGTTGTTTTAAAGCATAAATATTGAGTAAATAGGTAGAAAATGTAGTTCCGGCTACCACAAATGCCATTTTCCAAATAGCATCAAACGGTAAACTGCTCCAGTTTACTTCGGTAAATTCGCCAATGGTGATGGGGAAATTGATAACAACCCCAATAAGAAATAACCATTTCATTAAAGTAAGCGCGTGATATTTTGCGGTAAGTGGTTTTACCAAAATAAGATATAGCCCATAGCTAAATGCGTTTACTATAAAAAGTACATTTCCGAGGGGAATATTGGGTGCATTTTCGGTACTATCGGTACTAAAAAGCACCAAAACCAATGCGCCGGCCAGGCCTACAATAATTCCGAGTGTTTTTAATAAAGTGATACGTTCCCTTATTAGAATAGATGCCAGGATAAGCACCATAACCGGGGAAAGTGTTACAATTACCGAACTGTTTATTGGAGTAGATAAACTTAGCCCCTTAAAGAAAAATAGCATGTTAATGACCATTCCAAAAACGGCACAACCTAAAATCCTGGGCCAGTCTGAAGTAGCAATTTTTTCTTTAGGTCCCAGCCAGCTAATGCTCCAAAAAAGGATTGCCGCCCCAAAAACCCTTAGAAATATAAATCCAAAAGGTTCAATATAGGTAGGCATCACACCTTTGGCAATAGTATGGTTAAGGCCATAAATTGTGCCGGCGCCAATGGCCGCAAGTATGGCCAGAAAGCGTTTCTTATCCATGAATAGCAGCTTTGGCCGCCGCGACGGTTTTTTTAGAATTGCCTATAAAAATTTCGTCATTATAAATAATCACGGGTCTTTTAAGAAAAGTATAATGATCTAAAATAAGGTCTTTATAATCCTGTTCAGAGAGCTCTTTTTTATTGAGTTCCCTTTCACGATATAGGCGTGCCCTACGGCTAAATAATGCCTCATAACTTTTGGCCAGCGCGTGCATCTCTTCTACCTGTTCTTTGGTAATTTCTTCTGCTTTGATGTCCTGAAGCTCAAAAGAGTTTGGCAATTCCAATTCTTTTATAATCTTTTGGCAGGTGTTGCAACTGGAGAGGTGATATACTTTTTTCATAGCTAGTTTAATTAGTAGTTAAGCCATTCGCTTACTTTATTCTTCGGAAAAGACAACTTTAATTCCCCTTCGGCATAACTGGCGGCTTCGTAGCGATTATAGACCAGGATAACCCTATTTTTGGTGACAGCTATATTTTCCGGAAGCGCAAATGTATCATTTTCAAAGAAAAATCCTTTGGCATTAATGTTTTCCCCTTCCGGAATTTTGTATTTTTTCCTGAATTCTTTTTCAGCATAATTTCGGAAAGCATCCAGGTTCGAAAACAAATCTTCATGATCTAATAATTCGCCTGAGGCCACATCAAAATTAGCAAAACGTTTAGCGCCATAACCGTGGGCACCCCCGGTAAAAATGTAGAAATCTGTTTCCAGAACCAATAAATCTTTAGTTTGGCTCAAAACCGATTGAGAAATTTCAACTTCGTAACCAATAGCAGAATTTGGAAAATCCTTTTTAAAATTCTGATAATCTTTAATAAATTCTTCTACGGCTGCTTTAACACTTTTGTTCTCCGTAGTTTCTTCAGCATTATCAAATATCTTAATAAGGTTTTTTTCATTATAACGATTCATTGCCAGGGCAGCTTCGCGATCTTCCCTAAACTTTAAATAGTTTACCCTTATTTTTGGGCATTTGGCATTTTTACAATCTTCAAAATCCTTAGGTAATAGGCCTTCATCATAAAAGCTTAAGGCTTCCATATCACCTTTTACCTGATTTACACCCGCATCAGATTTTTCATCGCGACAGGCACTTAGAAAGACAAAAATAACAAGGAGGGAAAGAAATTTTCGGCACATAAAAAAAAGCTGTTAAATAAAGTGAATAAAGATAAACCTATTTTGCGTAAAGACAATGAGCCTGTTACTTTTGCTATAAACCTGAAAATTATGAAATTTAATACCAAGACAATACACGGGGGGCAGGAAAATATAGATCCTGCATACGGTGCTGTGATGCCACCAATTTATCAAACCAGTACTTATTCACAAAGTACTCCAGGGGGTCATAAAGGCTATGAATACTCCCGAAGCGCAAACCCTACAAGAACAGCCCTGGAAAAGTCTATTGCCAGTATTGAAAACGGAAATTTTGGTTTTGCATTTGGCTCTGGTCTTGCTGCTATAGACGCTGTTTTAAAGCTTTTTAAGCCCGGGGATGAAATTATTACAACCAAAGATCTTTACGGTGGATCTTACCGCTTGTTTACCGGTATTTTTGAAGATTTTGGTGTTAAATTTCATTTTATTGAAATGAATCAAGCCGAAAATATTAAAGGCTATCTAAATGAAAATACCAAATTAATTTGGATAGAGACACCTACCAACCCAATGATGAATATTATTGATATTAAAGCGGTGGCTAAAATCGCGAAAGCCAACAATTTACTGTTAGCGGTAGATAATACTTTTGCCACGCCTTATTTACAACAGCCTTTGGAGCTTGGTGCCGATATTGTAATGCATAGCGCTACAAAATACTTAGGTGGTCATAGCGATGTGGTTATGGGGAGTCTGGTTGTTAACGATAAACAATTAGCGGATAGAATTTATTTTATCCAAAAGGCCAGTGGTGCTATTTGCGGACCACAGGATAGTTTTTTAGTACTGAGAGGAATTAAAACCCTGCACCTTAGAATTCAACGGCATTGTGAAAATGGAGCTGCAATCGCAAAATTTCTAAAAACACACCCAAACGTGGGAAAAGTATACTGGCCGGGTTTTGAAGATCATCCAAACCACGAGATCGCGAAAAAACAAATGAAAGATTTTGGAGGAATGATCTCTTTTACCACAAAAGAAAATACACTGGAAAGTGCTACCAAAATCGTAGAAAAACTAAAGGTATTTACCCTGGCCGAATCACTGGGAGGTGTGGAATCTTTAGCCGGGCACCCTGCAAGTATGACTCACGCATCTATACCCAAAGAAGAAAGGGAAAAAACAGGAGTGGTAGATTCTCTTATCAGGTTAAGTGTAGGGATTGAAGAAGAAGAAGATTTAATACAAGACCTGAAGCAAGCTTTAGGCTAGTTGATTTTTCGAGGGAGAGAAGTAATCTTTCCATTTGCAGTAAAGGATATATAGATTACTTTACTCTGTTCATAATGAATTTTATATTAGTAAATTAGGTCAAAAAAATAAACCGTCAAGCTGAATTTATTTCAGAATCAAATAAGTTAGAAGCTGAAACAAATTCAGCTTGACGAACTCAAAATTGAGTTTTTTAATTATAATCAATTAGAAATAAGTTACCGCGAATTGACTAAATCACCTTCTTTAAAACCCAAATCAATCTTTTTACTTCATCTAAAGAGTTATAATGAACCAAACTAACTCTCACAACCCCATTCTTTTCTTTTAAACCTGCGTCTTCAATAAGCTTTTTGGCATAAAAATCCCCAAACCTAATGCCTACACGATAATCATCTACACGTTCAACAATTTCATCGCTTTTCATCGTGCTATGAACAAATGAAATGGTGGGGACCCTTTTTTTCCTATCGGCAGTGGCTTTGCCAATAATTTGAATATCTGGATGTTCAGATAAATAATTAATTAGGGGTTTACTAATTCGCTCTTCATGCTTGCTAATATGCTCAAAGACCTTATTCATCTTGTCCTGGAAACCTACCTTTTTCGCTTTGGGAAATTCGTTTTTGAATAATTGTTCAAAATATTCTGTAATTCCTAATAGGCTGTAAGTGAGTTCAAAATTGAAGTTTCCTGGTTGAAATTTATAAGGCACATCTTTTTTCTTAAAAAAATAATGGTTTATACCGTCCATTTGATGTAACAGATTATATCTGCCATACATAACGGCCAGGTGGGGCCCAAAGGTTTTATACCAACTAAACACATAAAAATCTACATCCAGCTTTCTAACATCTATACGTCTATGCGGAGCGTAAGCTACTCCATCTACACAAATAAGCGCACCGGCTTTGTGTACGGTTTTTGCAATTTCTTTTATAGGGTTTATACTTCCTAAAATATTGGATGCGTGGGTTACAGCTACGAGCTTAGTGCGTTTGGTGAGTAGTTTGTTGAGGTCGCTTAGTTCAAGTTCCAGGCTTTCGGGATTTGCTTTCCAAAGCTTTACGTTTATTCCTTTATTCTTTAAATCGGTCCAGGGAGAAACATTGGCTTCGTGGTCTGTATTGGTAACAATTACTTCGTCGCCTTCCTTCCATTGCTTGCTAATACAAGTGCTTAAAATTCGTAGTAGCATACTGGAAGAAGGTCCCATAACCACCTCTTCAGGTCTTGCTGCATTTATATATTCGCATACTTTTTTGGTGGCATAATTGAGTTTTTCTCCTGCTTCCCTTGAAACTTTGTAGGAAGCACCTAACTGCACATTATGGTGTAACAAATAACCGCTAATGCGTTCAGCTACTTTTCTTAAAGTTTGCGAACCCCCGGCATTATCCATAAAAGTGAATTCTCTTTCCAATGCCGGAAACTGGCTTCTTACATATTCAATATCCATTACTCTAAAAGGCTTTCGTTGAATAATTTTAGAATTCTTCTATATTCATCTGTCCAACTGCTGGGTTCTACAAAACCATGATCTTCTACCGGGTAAACTGCCATTTCCCAGTTTTCTTTCCCTAATTCAATTAAACGTTGGGAAAGCCTTACCACATCCTGAAAATGAACATTTACATCTACCATTCCGTGGGCAATTAATAAATCGCCTTCCAGGCCTTCAGCAAAATAAATGGGCGAAGATCTTTTATAAGCAATAGGATCGGCGGCGGGTTCGTTTAAAATATTGGAAGTATAACCGTGATTATAATGCGCCCAATCGGTTACCGATCTTAAGGCGGCACCGGCTTTAAAGGTTTCGGGTTCTGTAAACATTCCCATTAAAGTGATGAAGCCACCATAACTTCCACCATAAATCCCCACTTTTTCGGGATTTATTCCGTGATTCTTAACTAAATATTCCACGCCATCTACCTGGTCAGAAAGGTCTTTTCCACCCATATGTCGGTAAATTCCTGTTCTCCAGTCGCGACCATAACCTGCGCTTCCGCGGTAATCTATATCTATAACAGTATACCCAAGGTCTGTTAAAAGGTTATGGAACATATATTCCCTAAAATAGCTGCTCCACCATTTGTGTGTATTTTGCAGGTAGCCCGCACCGTGCACAAAAACCACGGCAGCGTTATTTTTTACATCGGCTTCAGGGATATATAGCCTGGCCGGAACCATAGCACCGTCCCTGGCTTTAAACTCTATCAACTCAGGAGTTCTCCAGGGGTAACTGCTAAATGCTTCAGATTGCCCTTCTGTTAGTTGTTTGGCTTCAGCATTTGCTTTTGTCTTCTTTAGGTATAATTCCCAGGGCTTATTGCTATAGGAATATAAAATGGCCATGTGTTTTTCATCTGGAGAAAGATAAACATCATTATTGCCCTCCATTTTAGTTAGTTTTTCCATCTTACCGCCCATCACCGGCATCTTATAGAAATGACGTTCACCGGGTCCAACCTCTGAAGTGGTTAAAAACCAATGCTTTTTGTTATTAGAAAGCTCGGGGTCAAAAACTTCAAAATCTCCCTGGGTAAGTGCTTTTTTGTTTCCGGTGGTAACATCCAACAGGTAAAGATGAGAGTATCCCGTTTCTTCACTTTGAAAATAGATATGTTTATTATCTGGTAACCACCCCATTTCTTCGCCTCCGTAAAAGGTGTAGCCAATTCCGGGACCTGCAATCCAGGCTTCATCACGCTGGCGATCTAGTGTATTTAAGGCGCCTGTTTCAAGGTTAATTTTTGCTATCCAGCGGTCTTTATTGTCTTTAGACCTAATATTAACTACAGCGTGCTCGCCGTTTTCTGAAAAATAAACCGTAGTTGGAACTACTTCCCTCTCGGTCTCTTCCCAGTCTTTATCGGGGTAATCTTTAACGTAATCCGGTAAATCAGTAATTCCGGGAAGTTCACTTGTGTTTAAGGTGTAAACCGTATCTTTTTCGAAATTGTAAATAGCAAGCTCAACTTTAGTATTATTCTCACCAACCTTGCTTCGTGCGGGCAGGTTTACGGTGTATCCAGATTCATCTACATAATTTGGAACTTCAGTATTTTCGCCGCGTTCACGGGTAATAAGTTTAAAAGTTGCAAATTTTGCATCAGGCGAAACCTGAAGGTTACTTAGGTTTTTATCTTCAAGGTAGAAGCTAAATTGTTCCTTTTTAGCCGTGGCTTCCCTGTATGCTTCTTTATTTTCTTTGTTGGTTTTTCGCTGATTTACCACTTGTAATAGTTCCAGGTTTTCGTCTCTTATCCAGGCATTTTTTTCTGAAACTTCTTTTTCTTTCCCGTCTTTTGCTGTACCGGTTTTAATATTGGTAAGTTGCTTAATACTACCTTCTTTTCTATTATAAACAAAAGCATTCTTATCTAAAATAAAGCTGACTTTGTCCTCGTTAGCAAGAAATTTTGGGTTTTCAATTGCTTTTGAAAGATCAAGGAGTTGGGTGGTTTTACCGGTTTTTATATTATAAAGTTTAAGGCTTCCATTCTCGCTAAAAATCTTTGCAGTTCGGTCTTTATTGAAATCGCCATATCGCGGACTTAAATTTTGCTCTTCCTTTAGATCTACCTTCTTTATTTTTGAAGTATTTCGCAATTCAATCTTGTAAAGTGAATCAGAAACATTCTGCTCGGGATTGTAATCAAAATAAATGGTTTCACTATCGGCACTCCACTTTATATTAGAGGGAAAATTCCCCATCCAATTAGGGTCTTGCATTACTTTTTCTACCGAAAGTTCACTGGTTTGGGAAACTCCTGTATAACCAAAACTTAAGAGTGTTAAAAAGAGAACATGAAATTTAAACTTGAAGGAATAGGCTAAAATCTTTTTCATCAATTTAAGGAGTTGTGGGTTTATTTTTTAATAGCAGGCGGCAATATAGTTAAAATGCTAAAAATGATAAAGCTTAAGCCTTAAGATAGATTAGATATAATTGATATCTTTAGCCTTTATTTTTAAAAATTGATTAAAACAGTATGAAGAAAAATTTACGTACACTTTTTAGTTTATTTCTTGTGGCCGGCACATTACAGGTACAGGCTCAGCAAGAAATGGTAGACAAGATTGTAACCGAGGTCAATGAAAATTCAAGATTAGAGGAGCTGGGTCACGAGATGATAGATGTGATTGGTCCTAGATTGGTTGGGACTCCACAAATGAAAAATGCACATGACTGGGCGGTAAAAAAATATGAAAGCTGGGGAATTTCTGCCGAAAATGAGGAATATGGAACCTGGCGTGGCTGGGAACGTGGAATTACCCATATAGACCTTGTAGAACCAAGATTAAGAACCTTGCACGGAAGACAATTGGCCTGGAGCCCTTCTACAGGAAAAAAAGGCGTAACTGCCGAGGTAGTGATTTTACCGGAAGCAAGTAGCCCTGATGCCTTTGCCGATATGCTTTCTTCAGTTAAAGGAAAATTTGTGATGATTTCGGTAAATGAACCTACCGGAAGGCCACCATATAACTGGGAAGAGTGGGCCACAGAAAAATCGTGGAAGAACATGCAACAAAGCATAAAAGAAACCGATTCTCTATGGAGAAGCCGAGTTCAAAATACCGGTTATAGCTATCGCGAACTCCCAAAAGTTTTGGAAGAAGCCGGTGCAGTGGGTATTGTGACTTCTAACTGGTCTCACGGTTTTGGTGCTAACAAAGTGTTTGGTGCATATACCAATGATATTCCTACTATAGATCTTTCTTTAGAAGATTATGGATTGCTTTACCGTTTAGCAGAAAACAATAATGCGCCCGAAATAAAGGTAGTTGCCCAATCTAAAGATCTTGGAGAAATGCCAACATTTAATACCATTGCAAGGATTGAAGGAACCGAAAAGCCTGAAGAATATGTTGTTCTTTCGGCACATTTTGATTCCTGGGATGGTGGTACCGGAGCAACCGATAATGGTACCGGCACCATGGTGATGATGGAAACAATGCGAATCTTAAAGAAATTATATCCAAACCCAAAGCGAACTATTATAGCCGGACACTGGGGTGGAGAAGAGCAAGGGCTTAACGGTTCTCGTGCTTTTGTAAAAGATAACCCCGAAATTGTGGCTAATGTACAGGCTTTGTTTAACCAGGATAACGGAACCGGAAGGGTAAAAACTATTAACGGACAAGGATTTTTGCATGCTTACGATTATATAAGCAGTTGGTTAGAGCCGGTGCCTCAGGAGATAAAATCTGAGATTGAGACTTCCTTCCCTGGAACCCCTTCCAGTGGTGGAACAGATCACGCTTCTTTTGTGGCTGCAGGAGCACCTGCTTTTATGCTGAATTCTTTAAACTGGTCTTATTGGGATTATACTTGGCATACCAATTTAGATACGTACGATAAAATTGTTTTTGATGATGTACGCAGCAATGTGATTTTGACTGCTATTATGACTTATATGGCGAGTGAAGATCCTGAAACTACCTCACGAGAAAAGGCCGTTTTGCCAATTAACCGAAGAACCGGTGAGCAAATGACCTGGCCTGAGCCAAGAGATGGAGAAAGAAGAGGAGGATTAGATTAGGCTTTTATTAATAAGAAGCTTGTTTGATTTTTTTTTCTCTATATAGTCAAGCTGAACTTGTTTTTATTTTCAAGATCTTAGATCCCCGAAAAAATAATCGGGGCAGGCTCTGAAACAAGTCAGGATGACGAACTAAAAAAACGTCATTACGAGGAACGAATAATCTGTAATTTAATGGCAGATTACTTTACTCCGTTCGTAATGACGTTTTAATTTATAGAATCTTCTAGATTTAACCTTTCAAATCAGCACCTACGGGAATGCTACAATCGTGATAGGGTTCCCCGTGTGCAGGGTTTTTAGTTGGTTTGTCTTCCCTAAGCCTTATGGGAGATGAGGTCATTTCCTGTTGTTGGCTTGAGCTGTTTGACTCGGTTAAAGATGCTCCTACCGGCATATCACAACGATGTCCAGGTTGGCCATGTGGAGGGTTGACATCTGGGGTTTCTGCATTTTCAGATGTGTTTCCACTCATTTGGGTATTTTGGATAGTTTGGGTTTCTTCAGCAGTTTTCTTTTCTGCGTCTTTACAAGACGTAAAAGCCGTAAGTGATACAACGGCAATTCCCAATAGAATTTTATTAAAGGTAATTTTCATAACAGCATTATTTTAAGTGATAAAGATACTAAATATGTGTAGATTACTCAGTAAGCATCTCTAATTCCCCCTTACTAAGATTTATGAGGCCGGCTTTGGGCAAACGCTTTAGCATAATTTTCCAGTTTTTATCTTTATCAAAGATTCTTTGAAAAATTTGTTTTGCTTCTTCCAGTCTATCGCTATTGGCAAGGGCTACTGCTTTCCAGAATCGCATTTCCAGGTTGTTTGGAAACATGTTTTCGGCTGTGCTGTATTGTTTCAGTGCTTCTTCCACATTCCCCGTTTCCATAGCGAGATCGCCACGATTCATAAACTGGTAAGCCCGGGCTGTTCTTAGCAACCGGTCCAGTTCTTCTATCGGATTTTCGTGATCGTCTACTCTTAGGTCTATTTTTTTATCCTTCCAGACTTCTTCAACTTTATCTGGTCCAACCACAATTAATGCGGCCGATTGTTTTCCGCGGATATCCCCACCGGCTTTTTGAGCAGCTTTTAAAACCCTAAGTACTCTTTCGGCCAGGGGTAGGTTAATATTTTCGGTAAAAGCTTTAGCCATTTCAGGTACAACCTTGTTGTTTAACATCATATTGGCCTGAACTGCAAAATTTTCACCCGTAATATGGCTCGCTTCAGCTACGCAATTCTTCCCGGTATAGGCTGCATTTTGCCCAAATTTATTTAGAATGGCCAATTGCCTATAATCACGGGCTTCATCGTTATTAATAAGGCTCTCTAAAGCTTCTTCGGGAGTATAAGCTTTGTTTAAAAGTTTAAGACCTTCCGGGCCAAAAGCCGGGTTTACAAACGACTGCGTAGCAACTACACCCACTCCCGATTTTCCCCAGGCGACTAGTGGTCCTACCGAAAACCAATGACTTTGAACACCAACAGCCATTTCTCCGGTTTTTGCATCCCTGGCAACAATAGAATAGGTATGTGCAAATGGATCTCCGCTAATCTCCGGATTTTGGGCCTGGCCATTCAAAAAAGATATGAAAGTGATAACCGTAAAGAGTAAAAAATTTTTCATAATACCTGATTTCTGTTTAAAACCAAGATAACGAAACTTTACTCGATAATCTAGATTAAATGTTTCGTGGCTTGCCTCTAAATTCAAAAAATTCTCATTTAATACCTCGTTGGCTTCCCGGGAAATAATTCACTAAATTCTCTTTTTGTGTTTTAAGACACCACTTGATATAGAAATGATTTATAATTGTTTTGCATTGGTGACCAAAATATAGAGAGGCCCGCCATCTACTGGATAACCATCTATCCTTGAGCCGGAAACCGTAACTTCTTTTCCGATAAATTTATCCAGATCTATTTTGTCGCTTCTTAACGCATAGAATTCATTTTCCGTTTTTAGAACATGTGTGCCATATTGATAAGAAGTAATTCCCTGGCTTTCTATTTTACCGGTAAGTTCCATTTGGCCTTCTGTTTCCTGGCGGTTACAGGTATTGGCAAAAAAGATGAGTGCTGTAAAAAAGCTTAGGGCAAAAAATTTCATAGAGGTTGATTTTAAAAATATGTCTTTAAGATTAAAGTTAAAAAAAGCCGGGAAACTACCGGAAGTTTTAAGTTTTAATATGATGAATTTCTGAAAACATTATTATTTTTGTGGCACTTATAGGGCCTCGTAGTTCAACGGATAGAATAGAAGTTTCCTAAACTTTAGATCCAGGTTCGATTCCTGGCGAGGCTACTTTTTTGGTATCTTAAACCGTTAGATGCACTAAACTCTTTTTCGTAATAGAAGAATAAAAGTTTGCCTTGAAGCTAGATGTGGCTTTATATCCAGGTTAAGCTTGCCCCAGGTTATTTGAATCTTATGAAGATGTAATAATAGAGGTAACTTTGTTAGCTGAATATTATTTCTTGTTGTTTTTATTTTAGGTATTATAAATAACCTTATATTCTTTTTCGGTTTAAATAGCTTATTATCAATTTATTAACTACAATTTTTTTCTATACCTCTTGTGCTTGTAATGTGTTAATTGTTCTATCAACCCCCCTGGTTTTTAAAAGAGTTGGTTTATATTTGTAATCTTTTCTTTACAAACTTTTAATACTATTCAAAGTAAAACTTACTTATTTTGAATGGTATTAAACAATAAAAATTCTGGTTATCAGGTCGTTATATTTCTTTTTTCTTTTAAATCTTATTTTTTTGGGCACTAACTTATGTGCAGCCAATAGTTTGCAACAGGATAAAGGTTTGCCTGAAATAAGTGTTATTACAGATAAAAGTGCACTAAAATATATAAATGAGGCGCAGGTACTTATTGATATTGCCGAATATGAGAAAAGTTTAAGCCTTTTAAAACTTATTTCTAAACAATATAAGGGAGATAGTAAGGAAGTAAAGGCTCGAATATTAGGTGGGTTAGCAAGAAACTATTTAAATATTGGCCTTTTTAAGGAAGCCGTAAAAACCTGGAGCAAGGCTGTAGAACTTTGTAAGGGGCTTGAGAACGGAGAATATCTTTCTGCTATTTTTTATAATAATATCGCAAGTGCCTTTTTAAAATTAGGTGAGTCGGAGAAAGCAATTATCTATTATAAGAAATCTTTGTCTATATACCCATTTTCTTCAACATATCGAGGCTTATCGAAATTAGCAATAGATACAGAGAGTGATTTTGATTTATCAAAGTCATATTTAGAGGCTGGCGCCGAATTTATAAGGGATAACAGGAACCTTAATGGCTATGCAGACGCTTTGGATAGTAGTTATCTTTTTAAGTTTGATCAAGCTACTATTTTAAAAGGTTTTGCCTATCATTATTTTAAAATGGGAGATGTTGAGACCTCTATAGATAAATACCAACAAGCATTAGATATCTCGAAAAGATTAAAGAGAATAAGCCTAAGTGTTGAAATTTTAAAAGAAATGGGTTATGTGTATAGAACACAAGGTGACCTAAAAAATTCGAATAAATACTTTGCAGAATATATTCACCTCAATGATAGCCTAAGCATGGCAAAAATGAAATCTTTAAGTATTCCTCTTAGAAATTTTATCGTAGAGGAAAATAACTCTAAAGAAATTGATGTCGACTCTGATTATTCTTTCGTATTTGGGGTATCTGCTTTAGTTGGAACTTCGTTTGTTTTACTTTTTATAGTTCGGCATAACAGCAGGCAAAAGAAAAAAATAGAAATTTCCAGAAAAGAAAAAGAGCGTTTAAAACAGAGTTTGAATGAAAGCTTTGATGAGGTTATAGATTTAGCAAGAAATAATGATCCCGCTTTTCTAGGAAAATTTAAACAGGTATACCCAAGCCTTTATGGAAAGTTAAGCGCTACAGAAATAAATTTAACCGATTCAGAAATCGCATTATGTGCTATGATTTGGTTGAAATTCTCTACAAAAGAGATTGCTCAATTCACATTTGTTCAACACAAAACCGTACAAATTAAGAAATACAGGTTGCGCAAAAAACTTTCTTTACCTAAAGGAACAGATTTGTACAAATGGATGGCTTCTTTGTAATTGTCTGCTCGTAAGCTGTTTGAGTGTTGTTTTATAGATGTAGTATCTATGTAATACCCGTGAAACGGGCTTTATCTAGTTATATTTTGCAATTTCGCGAAAAATTTAAGCCTAGAATTATTTTACCGTTTAATCCAAAAAAAATCTTGGTGTAAACCATTTCTAAAAGTACTTTCTATGAAGAAACTATTACCTCTGCTATTTATTTTTATTGGCTTTTCTGTTAGTGCCCAGGTGGGTATTGGAACCGATATGCCAAATCCTTCAAGCCAATTGGAGATAGTAGCAAACGATAAAGGTCTATTAATACCTCAGGTTGCACTTTTAAATTTAACAGATGAATCTACAATTACCAATGGGAATGTAGAAAGTCTTTTGGTGTTTAATACCTCTGCTAACCAAAGTATGTCACCGGGGTATTACTACTGGTATAACGGTAGCTGGAAAAGAATAGCTACTTCTAATGATTCTACTTCTAATATCCCCGATAATATAGTTATTTGGAATGCCGAGAATCAGGAGTTTGTTTATTTAGATCAGGCGGGAGATCGTATAAGTATAAATTTAGATGAGATTGTAAACGAAAGTATTACTAAGCTTGTTGATAATTTAGATGGAACTTACACTTACACCAGTGAAGATGATACAATTACTACCATAAATGTTCCTGCCGATGTTATAAGTAATATTGATAATAACGGAGATATCTATGAAAGAATTATTGAGCTTATAACCAGTAATTCTTATATCTCGAATATAACCGATAATGGCGACGGGACCTTTAATTTTACCGATTCTCAGGGAAATACAACCGAATTCGATGCTAATACTACCAATCTTGTAGATAACGCCGATGGGACTTATGATTTGACTAATGCTAATGGCAGTACAATTAATATCAATACCAATGCAGATAGTAATAGCTACGACAATACCAATTCAGGTCTTGCTGCCGGAAACGTACAGGATGCTTTAGATGAGATTCAGCAGAACCTTGAAGATACCAATGCCGATTTAGGTAATATTGACCTGACCGATAATGGGGATGGTACTTTCACCTATACCGATGCAGAGGGTAATATTATAGACTTTGATGCCAATACTACCAGCTATACCGAAAATGGGGGAGGTAGTTATACCTT
>NZ_JAEHOK010000013.1 GCF_016236915.1 Salegentibacter maritimus | reverse complement strand
ATGAGCAAATATTATTTAAACTATTTAGACGAATTAGAATCGGAAGCGATCTATATTTTACGCGAAGTTTGGGCGCAATTTGAGAATCCTGTAATCCTCTTTTCGGGAGGAAAAGATTCTATTTTAGTGACGCATTTAGCGAAAAAAGCTTTTTACCCCAGTAAAATTCCTTTTCCTTTAATGCACGTAGATACCGGACATAACTTTCCGGAAACTATACAATTTAGGGATCATCTGATTGAAAAGCTTGGCGTTAAGTTAATAGTAGGTTCTGTGCAGGAATCTATAGACCAAGGGCGTGTAGCGGAAGAAAAAGGGAAGAATGCCACGCGAAATGCCTTGCAAATCACCACGCTGCTGGATGCTATAGAAGAGAATAAGGTAGATTGCGCCATTGGAGGCGGAAGAAGGGATGAAGAGAAAGCCCGTGCTAAAGAAAGGTTCTTTAGCCATCGTGACGATTTTGGGCAATGGGACCCTAAAAACCAGCGTCCGGAGTTATGGAACCTTTTAAATGGAAAGCAATTTGAAGGCGAACACTTTAGAGCGTTCCCAATTAGTAACTGGACTGAAATGGATGTTTGGAATTATATCAAAAGGGAAAACATTAGTATACCTTCCTTATATTTTGCGCATGAGCGAGAAGTAGTCTTTCGTAGTAATTCCTGGATCCCGGTTTCGGAGTATTTGAAACTTGAAGAAGGTGAAAAGGTAGAAAAAAAGAAAATCAGGTTTAGGACCCTTGGCGATATTACCATTACCGGTGGTATAGAATCTGATGCCGATACGCTTGATAAGATAGCTTTAGAAGTTTCGGCTATGCGAAAAACCGAAAGAGGAGATAGATCAGATGATAAGCGTAGTGAAACCGCTATGGAAGATAGGAAGAAGCAGGGGTATTTTTAATATGAGGCTATAGGCTTTATGCAATAAGCTATAAGCCATAGCAGCTACTGTCAATAATGAGAGATTTTAAGAAATATGATGTTTGGAAATTAAGTCATGATTTGACTTTGCGTGTTTATAAAATAACTTTTTCTTTTCCTCATTCAGAGAGATATCAATTAGTTTCTCAAATGCAGCGAGCTGCTTACTCAATACCTTCTAATTTTAGTGAAGGTTGTGGAAGAGGTTCAGACAAAGACTTTAATAGGTTTGTGCAGATTTCACTTGGTTCAGCTCATGAATTAGAATACTTTTTCATACTGAGCAAAGACTTAAAATTTATTGATGAGCGAACATTTGAGGTTTGTTTTGATGAGGTCAATGAAATAAAGAAAAAATTATACAGATTAAATCAAAGATTACAGTGATATTTTATATATCAAAGACTTTAATCGACAACTAAAATACATTTTTGGCCTATAGCATAAAGCCTAAGGCCTAAAGCATAGAAACAATGGAAATAGACAATAACCAACTACTAAGATTTACCACTGCCGGGAGTGTAGATGATGGAAAAAGTACTTTGATAGGCAGGCTTTTATTCGACTCGAAGTCAATTTTTGAAGATCAGTTGGATTCGGTGAGTAAAACCAGTGAGAAAAAGGGGCATGATGGTGTAGACCTTGCCTTGTTTACCGATGGCTTAAAAGATGAAAGGGAGCAGGGAATTACCATCGATGTTGCTTACCGGTATTTTACCACTCCCAAACGTAAATTTATTATCGCTGATACTCCGGGTCATATTGAATATACCCGTAATATGGTGACAGGTGCATCTACCGCTAATGCTGCGGTGATTTTAATCGATGCCCGTCACGGGGTAATAGAGCAAACAAAGCGTCACTCTTTTATAGCTTCCTTGCTTAATATTCCGCATTTAATTGTTTGCGTTAATAAAATGGATTTAGTAGATTATTCTGAAGAAGTGTATAACAGTATTATTGCACAGTTCGAAGAATTTTCCTCTAAGCTTCTTATGAAAGATGTTCGGTTTATCCCAATAAGCGCCCTAAAAGGGGATAATGTGGTAAACCGCTCTGAAAACATGTCCTGGTACCCCAACGGGACCTTGCTCAGTACTTTGGAGAATTTACATATTAGCAGTGATATTAATAAAATAGATGCTCGTTTCCCGGTACAGACTGTGCTTAGGCCGCAGAGTGACGAACATCGTGACTATAGGGGGTATGCCGGTAGGATTGCCAGTGGTATTTACCGGGTAGGAGATGAAGTGGCCGTATTGCCATCGGGCTTTCAGTCAAAGATTAGATCCATTAATGCCGGGGAGCAGGAGTTAAAAGAAGCCTATGCGCCAATGAGTATTTCCATAACCCTGGAAGACGATATTGATGTAAGCCGCGGGAATATGATTGTAAAACAAAATAACCAACCCGAGCAGGAACAAGAATTTGATGTAATGTTGTGCTGGCTGAATAACGACCCTGCAAAACCCCGGGCAAAATATACCATTAAGCATACCTCTAATGAAGAGCGGGCGATAATAAAGGAAGTGGTTTATAAAATGGATATTAATACTTTTGAACGGGATAATGAAGATTCAAATTTAGAGATGAATGATATTGCCAGGGTTAAAATAAGAACTACCCGTAGGCTAATGTTAGATTCTTACCGTGATAATCGAAATACGGGTAGTATTATTCTAATTGATGAGAATACTAATGAAACCGTTGCCGCGGGAATGGTAGTGTAATTAAGCCATAAGCAGTAGGCCTTAAGCTTAAAGCCTACTGCTTAGAACTTAAGGCCTACTGCTTAGAGCTTAAAGCCTATTGTCTACTGCTCCAAAATACCGTTTATAATCTACTGCCTACCGTCTATGTCAAAACCGTCTTTCAAACAATTCTTAACGTTTTTAAAGCTTTAAGGTTTATTTAGCAATAGGCTCATAAAGAAATTCTATCTTTGCCGCCGATTAAAAGTTAAACTAAAATTCTCAAATGACTGAATTTCAGGATAAATTAGAAGGTGAAAAAATTCTTATAACTGGAGGAGCAGGCTTTATTGGATCTCATGTTGTAAGGTTATTTGTAAATAAATATCCTCACTATCAGATTTACAATCTAGATGTACTTACCTACGCCGGAAATCTAGAGAATTTAAAAGATATTGAGTCTAAGTCTAACTATACATTTTTAAAGGCTAATATCAATAATGTTGATGAAATAAGCCAACTTTTTAAAAAATATGGTTTTACAAAAATAATTCACCTGGCAGCAGAATCTCATGTAGATCGTTCCATTAGTGATCCTTTGGCTTTTGTGAAGACGAATGTTATTGGAACCATGAATTTGCTAAACGCAGCCTTGCAAATCTGGAATGGTGATTTTCAGGATAAATTGTTTTACCACATTAGTACTGACGAGGTATATGGAACCCTGGGTGAAACAGGTTTGTTTACAGAAACAACTGCTTACGACCCTAACTCTCCATATTCAGCTTCAAAAGCCAGTAGTGATCATTTTGTAAGGGCTTATGGGGAAACTTATGGCTTGCCTTATATTATTTCTAATTGTTCCAATAACTATGGACCTAATCAATTTCCTGAAAAATTGATTCCTTTGTTTATCAATAATATTGTTAATAAGCAAGCATTACCTGTTTATGGAGATGGTAAATATACAAGGGATTGGCTTTTTGTAGAAGATCATGCAGAAGCTATAGACCTGGCATTTCACAAGGGAGATGATAAAGAAACCTACAATATAGGTGGCTTTAACGAATGGCAAAATATAAACCTTATCCAACTGCTTTGTTCAATAATGGATAAGAAATTAGGTAGAAAAGAGGGAGATTCAGCTAAATTAATTACCTATGTAAAAGATAGGCCCGGCCACGATAAACGTTATGCTATAGATGCCCGAAAAATCAATAAAGAATTAGGTTGGAAACCTTCGGTAACTTTCGAACAGGGTTTAGAAAAAACTATCGATTGGTATTTAAAAAATGAGGAGTGGTTAAGAAATGTGACCTGTGGTGCATATAGAGATTATTATCAAAAACAATATTCGCGTTAATTCGTTTGAATTAGTAAAATTTGAGATGAAATGAAGGGAATTATATTGGCAGGAGGCAGTGGTACCAGATTATATCCAATAACCATAGCCGTTAGTAAACAATTATTACCGGTATATGATAAGCCAATGATTTATTATCCACTATCGGTATTAATGTTAGCAGGTATAAACGAAATTCTGTTTATCACCACTCCGCAGGATCAGGAATCTTTTAAAAAATTATTGGGTGATGGATCTCATTTGGGGTGCAATTTTGAATATGCCATACAGGAAGAACCTAATGGCCTGGCTGAAGCTTTTACTATAGGTGAAGATTTTATTGGGAATGATAAAGTAGCATTGGCCCTGGGAGATAATATTTTTTATGGCAATGGTTTTGGTAGTCTATTGCGTAGTAAAGTTAATGTGGATGGAGCGGCGATTTTCGCTTACCCGGTAAAAGATCCTCAACGCTACGGTGTTGTAGAATTCGATAGGAATAACAAAGCAATAAGCATAGAAGAGAAGCCTAAAACACCAAAATCTAAATATGCTGTTCCCGGACTTTATTTTTATGATAATAAGGTGGCGGAATATGCGAAAAAAGTAAAACCTTCGGCCAGGGGTGAGAAAGAAATTTCCAGTATTAACCAAATGTATCTTGAAGCCGGCGAGTTGGAAGTAGGTGTGATGACAAGGGGTATGAGTTGGTTTGATACCGGTACGGTAGAGTCTCTAGACGATGCTACCGAGTTTATACGTGTACTCCAAACCAGGCAAAGTACTTTAATTGGTTGTATTGAGGAGGTTGCCTACCAAAGAAGATTTATTTCTAAGGAGAAGCTTAATACGCTATCTCAAAAATATGGTAAGTCCAAGTACGGAGCGTATTTGACCGAAATTTCCAAAATAATTTAAATGTCTTTAAAAAAGGAGGCAACCTCTGGTCTTGTATGGACTTTTACACAGCAATTTGGTGCTCAAATAATTAGCTTTATTGTCTCTTTGGTCTTGGCAAGGCTACTCTTGCCAAAAGAATTTGGACTGATTGGGATGATTGCAGTATTTATTGCCGTAGGCGGGGCTTTGGTAGATTCAGGTCTAACTCAATCCTTGATAAGGAGTAAACAATTGGATCAGGAGGATTTTTCTACCGTGTTTTATTTTAATCTCGCTGCGAGTATTTTAATTTATATTATTGTTTATTTGACGGCTCCTTTAGTGACCAATTTTTATGATCAACCTCTACTTACTCCTATTCTTCGGTTATATTGTACTACCTTTATTATAACTGCCTTTTCGGCAGTGCAAGTAGCCAGGTTAACGCAAAAAATGGACTTTAAAACTCAGACCCTGGTAGCTATCCCTTCAATAATTGTTGGAGGAATCGTGGGTATTGTAATGGCTTATATGGGCTATGGGGTATGGAGTTTAGTTTGGAACCAGATTGTTACGGCTTTAATAAGCACCGTTCAATTATGGATTTATTCAAAATGGTCGCCTAGTTGGGTTTTTAATTTCGAGAAATTTAAAGAACATTTTAATTTTGGGTATAAATTGACTCTTTCTGCGTTATTGAATAAAATTTTTATTAATATATACGTAATTATTATAGGGAGATATTTTTCAGCATCACAGGTAGGCTTCTATACTAGAGCAGATACAATGAAACAATTGCCCGTAAGCAATATTTCAACTGCCCTAAACAAGGTGACTTATCCATTATTTGCAAAAATCCAGGACGATGATGTGCGGTTAAAGCGAGTATATAGTCAATTGATGCAAATGGTCGTTTTTGTTATTGCACCCACATTGGTGTTTTTAGCAGTATTGGCTGAACCGACATTTCGATTTTTATTTACTAAAAAATGGTTGCCTGCGGTTCCTTATTTTCAAATTTTATGTATAAGTGGAGTTTTATATCCTATTCATGCCTACAATTTAAATATTTTAAAAGTTAAAGGAAGAAGTGATTTATTTTTAAAACTGGCCGTAATAAAAAAGAGCATTACTGTTGTAGGGATTATTATAGGTGTCCAGTTTGGCATATACGGCCTATTATATGCTCAAGTGGCCCTGTCAGGTTTTTCTTTCTTCATTAATGCTTTTTATACCAATCGGTTTATAAATTACTCTGCCTGGCAACAAATAAGAGATATTCTTCCAATAATAGGATTAGCATTAGCATGTGGAGGCATTGTTTGGTACTTGGACAAGTTTTTATATGGGCAGATCGACTTGTTTAGGCTGGTTGCTGGAGGAATTACTGGAGGGGTTTTTTATATTTTATTTAGTTATTTATTGAGATTTGAAAGTTTAATTGAATTTAGAAAAATAATTTTTAAAAAATGAGTGTAACCAATAAGTTAATAGGTTTAAAAAGACATGTTAGCGTATATAATAAACCAAAAATATTTGGAATTGGCGCTAATAAAACGGGCACTACTTCACTAAAAGCCGCTATGGAGGATCTGGGGTTTATAGTAGGAATTCAACGTAAAGCTGAGAATTTAATTGATGATTGGGCAATAAGGGATTTCAATTCTATAAAAAGATATTGTTTTTCTGCCCAATTTTTTCAAGATACTCCCTTTAGCCTTCCTTATACTTTTGTAGCGATGGATCAGGCCTTTCCAAACAGTAAATTCATTTTAACAGTTCGAGATTCTCCTGAACAATGGTATAATTCTTTGACAAATTTTCACGCCCGATTGTGGGGAAAAAATGGAAGGATACCAACTAAAGATGATCTTCAGAAAGCTATTTATATTTCAAAAGGTAGACCCTGGCAGGCTAACCGTTGGAGCTATACCACTCCCGAAGATAATCCCTATGAGAAGAAAGAGTTAATAGAAAGTTATATTCGACATAATGAAGCAGTAAAAGATTATTTCAGACATAGACCCCATGATCTTTTGGTTTTAAATGTTGCTGAAAATGGGGGCTATAAAAAATTGACAGAATTTTTAGGACTGAAATCTCAAAGAGAAGACTTTCCCTGGGAAAACAAAACCTCAGAAATAAATAAACAATGATCCCAGTAACAAAAACATTTTTTCCCCCAATTAAAGATTATCACGGCCAGGTGCAACGTATATGGGATAACCAATGGCTTACCAATCGAGGTGAATTGGTAAAGGAACTGGAAACTAATTTAAAAACTGAATTAGGTGTTCCAAATATAACCTTAACTACAAACGGTACACTACCTATACAAATAGCGTTGAAAGTTCTTGCAAAAGGAGGGGAAGTTATCACCACGCCTTTTAGTTACGTAGCTACCACTTCAGCCATTATTTGGGAACGTTGTAAACCGGTGTTTGTAGATATCCACCCGGAGTATCTTACTATAGATGAAACAAAAATAGAAGCAGCTATTACTTCTCAAACCAAGGCTATTCTGGCTACCCATGTGTTTGGAAACCCCTGTCATGTAGAAGAAATAGAAAGAATTGCCCAAAAGCATGATCTTAAGGTTATCTATGATGCGGCTCATTGTTATGGCGTAAAATATAAAGGAAATAGTTTGTTTAATTATGGCGATGTAAGTACCTGTAGTTTTCATGCTACTAAAATCTTTCATACCGGGGAAGGTGGTGCTCTTTTTTGTAAAGATGAGGAATTAAATCATCAGTTATTTTATAGCCATAATTTTGGACATAACGGCCCGGAAGATTTTTACGGAGTTGGGATCAATGCCAAAATGAGCGAACTGCAAGCGGCAATGGGTTTAAGTGTACTCCCTTATATGAACGATATTTTGAAAGCTCGAAAAAATATTGTGGATTTTTATAATAAAAACCTTAATTTCTCAAAACTTCAAAAACTTAAAATTCGGGAAGAGACCCATTGGAACTTTAGTTACTATCCGGTGATATTTGAAAGTGAAGCAAAGCTTTTAAAAGTACAAAAAGAATTAAATGAACAGAAAATTTATCCTCGCAGATATTTTTATCCTTCCTTGAACTTATTGAATTATGTAAATAGAGAGACAATGCCTGTTTCAGAAGATATTGCTTCCAGAATTATGTGTTTGCCACTCTATAAGGATTTAGAAACTGATGTATTGTTTGAAATTACTAAAAGTATATAATGAAGAAGTTATTGCTATTAGGAGGACTTAGATATTTAATTCCGGTAATTAAAGAAGCAAAAAAATTAGGGTATTACACCATTACCTGTGATTATATTCCTGAAAATATGGCTCATAAGTTTTCTGATGAGTATCATAATATTAGTATAACAGATCGGGAGGCAGTCCTATCCCTTGCGCAGGAACTTCAAATTACGGGAATTATGTCATTTGCAGTTGATCCGGGGGTGTTAACTGCGGCCTATGTAGCTGAAAAGATGGTCTTGCCCGGCTGTTCATTAAAATCGGTTGAGATTCTTCAAAATAAGGGGCTTTTTAGAGAGTTTTTAAGGAAGCATAACTTTACAGTGCCTAAGGCGAAAGCCTATAGTAGCTTTTCTGAAGCTAATAATGAAATTCGGGAATTTAGTTTACCGATTATTGTAAAGCCTGTGGATGCAGCTGGTAGCAAGGGGGTTACTAAAGTCTCTGATTTGAAAAATCTTGAACGGGCTGTAAATTTATCAAAAAAACACTCCATCACCGATACTTTTATTATTGAAGAGTTTATTGAAGCAGAAGGAAATCCGTCAGATTCAGATTGTTTTTCGATTGATGGAGAATTGAAGATTGTAACTTTCTCCAATCAATACTTTGATAAAGATTCTAAAAATCCTTTTACTCCTTCAGCATATAGTTGGCCTTCAGGGATTAGTACAAAAAATCAGAAGGAATTAACAAAAGAATTGCAAAGATTAATTAACTTATTAGGTTTACAAACCTCGCTTTATAATGTTGAAGTTAGAGAAGGGAAGGATGGTAAAGCTTATATAATGGAGATGGCTCCCAGGGGTGGGGGAAATAGGTTATCTGAAATGGTAGAATATTCCACCGGTTTAAATTTAATAAGATACGCTATAAAAGCTGCTATGGGAGAAAATTTTTCTATCCCAAAACGTAAAACTTACAAAGGGAATTGGGCTGAGTTGATACTTTATAGTAACAGGGAAGGCAATTTTTATAAACTTGAAATAGATGAGACTGTAAAAAAATTTTTAGTTGAGGAAGATCTCTGGGTTAAAAACGGGGAAAAGGTATATTCGTTTTTAGCCGCAAACTATGCTATTGGAACTTTGGTTTTTAACTTTAATGATAAAAAACAAGTAGAAAATTTGATAAGGAACCGAGAGAGATTGGTAAGAATTATTTATAAATGATTTTATGGCGAATTCGAAGGAAATAGGTGGGTTTTTTGAACTTGAATTAAATAATGGGTTTGAGTATCACGGGGCTGCTATTGCTTTAAATACAGGGAGAAATGCATTTGAATATATTTTAGAAGCTAACAACTATACCCATATTTATCTTCCATATTTTACTTGTGACGCCATGATTGAACCACTTAAAAAGCTAAAAATTTCTTATGAATTTTATAGTATAAACAATAATTTATTACCTGATTTTAATTTTAAGAAAGTGCAAAATAATCAAGCTTTTATTTACAATAACTATTTTGGTTTATTGGGTAATAACATAGGGGCGATCCGCTCAAAATGTAAAAATATTATTGTAGATAATTCTCAGGCCTTTTTTGATAGAACTTTGTTAGATATAGATACTTTTTATTCACCTAGAAAATTTTTTGGAGTCAGTGACGGGGCTTATTTATACTCTAAAAGAAAAATTTCCCAATTTTTGAAAACTGATATTTCCTATAACAATATGAAACATTTATTAGGTAGAGTTGATATGGGTGCCCAAAAATTTTATAAAGATTATCAAAGAAATGAAGAAAAATTAAAAGATCAACCTATAAAGAGAATGTCTTCGTTGACGCAAAATATTTTGAAAAACATTGCTTATGAAAATGTAAAGAAAAAACGTAGACGTAATTACAAATTTTTAGGAAAGTATTTTAATGATATAAATTTATTACAGTTCAATCTGGACAATGATACGGTTCCATTAGTTTATCCACTTCTATTGAAAGATGGTGGCTCCTTAAAGAAAGCACTGATTCAAAATAATATATATATTCCTACCTATTGGCCAAATGTTTTAGAATGGACTCATGAAAATAGTTTTGAAAAATTCTTAGTTGAAAACTTAGTTTGTCTCCCTATCGATCAAAGGTATGATGAGGCTGATATGAAGATAATAATTGATTTGATTAATAATGAATAAAGTTGCAATATTTTCTGTTCCTCGTTCGGGATCATCGTGGCTTGGCCAAATATTTAATAGCCAGCCTAAAGTAGTTTTCAGATTTCAACCTAATTTCGCCTATAGTTTTAATCACAGTTTATCGGAGCGAGATTCAAAAACAGATATTGAAGAATTTTATAAAAATCTTTCAATAACGAAAGATGCCTTTGTTAAAGGTGAACTTACTATTAGCAGTAGAAAAGGAATTTTTTTTAAAAAGAAGGTTCCTGATACTTTAGTTTTTAAAGAAACTCACTTTTTAAATGTTATCCCTAATTTATTGGTTAATTCTGATAGTAAAGTTATTGGGCTAATTCGTTCGCCTTTTTCCGTTATTAATTCCTGGATAAATATTCCTAAAGAATTTGATCCTAATTGGTCTGTAGCAAGCGAATGGAAAATGGCTGAAAAAAAGAATAAAAATATCAATGAAAATTATTTTGGATACAATAAATGGAAAGAAGCAGCTTTTTTATTTTTAAAATTAAAGGAAGAATATCCTGATAGGTTCTACCTCGTAGATTACAATGCACTCTTAACTGATAAAGTGGTTGAAGTTGAGAAACTTTTTAATTTTTGTGGCCTTGAAATGACGGCACAAACTAAAGAGTTTTTAAATAAGTCTTCTGAAAAAAATGATAAAGATGCCTATTCTGTTTTTAAACAGAAATCTAGAGATGATAAATGGCAGGATGAACTCCCGGAATTTATTATTGATGAGATAAAAGCTGATAAAGATTTTCAGGAACTAAATAAGATTTTTAAGTGGATATAATAGAATTTAAACAAAGATTTGAGCATAAACCGGTTATTGAAGAGCCAAATTTAGTAGCTCAGAATCCATTAGTGTCGGTATGTGTACAAACATATCAGCATGCTAGATATATCAAACAATGTTTAGATGGTATCTTAATGCAGAAAACCAATTTTGATTTTGAGATTCTTTTGGGTGAAGATGCTTCGATTGATGGAACTAGAGAAATTTGTAAAGAATATGCTAAAAAATTTCCTGATAGAATTCGTTTGTTTTTACACCATAGGGAAAATAATATAGCTATAGGAGGATCTCCTACCGGAAGGTTTGTCTTTATTACCAATTTACTTTCTGCTCAAGGTAAATATATTGCTTTATGTGAAGGGGATGATTACTGGACAGATCCTTATAAATTGCAAAAGCAGGTGAATTTTTTGGAAAAAAATCCTGAAATTGTTTTATGTAGCCATAAATTTGAATCTATAACTGAAAAAGGTGCAACTTCAAAAAAAATTAAAGTTAAATCTGATAAATTACAGCTTAAAGATGAATTAAAGAAGCATACGATTCATACGGCAACTTTAGTTTTTAAAAATAACATTAGTGAATCTTATAATTATTTATTGAACCCTCATCTACTTAGTGGAGACAGGTTAATTATACTATTTCTTTTAGTAAAAGGAAATGGATGGGTTTTAAATGATAGAATGAGTGTTTACAGGAAACACATTGGAGGAGTTACTGCGAGCGAAGGCAATAAAAATAAATTTAATTTAATTAATAATAATATATGCATTTATCAGTCTGTTTTATATGTAATTAAATGTTTGAAAATTCAAGCATTTTTAAAAAATAAATTAGCGAGTTTATATTTGAGTGCAGCTTTACATATGCTAAAAAAATGGAAATTTTTGGTTTTCATAAAATATTTGCTCAAAAGTAATTCTTACATCGTAGGATATCCATTTAGGAAAAAGAAAATTAAATTATCATGAATATTCTATACACACTTCCTGACCTCCATTTTGGGGGAACCTCCAATTTGTTGTATCAAAATATTGAAAATTTAGCTAAAGTTCATAAGGTTTATTTAATTTATTTTGGTCCTAATACCTTAATGGAAAAGAATTTCATAGAAAAAGGTATAATGCCTCTACGAATTCCTTATAATGGTGCTAAAGATTTATTGAAGACTGTTAGATCTATAAGAAAATTTATAAAAATAAATAATATTGATATTATCCATACTAATTTATTTCTAGATAAAGCACTAATAACTTTCGCTACTTTAGGTAGTAGATCTATTAAAAAAGTTTCGACTATTCATTCGGCAGATAATAATAAAGCGGACGTATACCTAAAAAATAAATTAAAAAATGATTTTGAAAATATTATTGATAAATATTTTATGGACAAAATTATTGCTGTATCAGAGACTGCTAAAAGGTTTTCAATCGATAATAGAGGTATTCCGGAGAAAAAAATAACAGTAATCTATAATGGGATACAAGCTTTGCAGGTAGCACCTTATAATAATAACAATAATAAAATTGTATTTGGTACGGCTTGTAGATTTCATTCTATAAAGGGTTTACCAAGATTATTAAAAACAATTTTTATACTTAAGGAGAAGGGGCTTAAGATTAAATTAATTTTAATAGGCGATGGAGGTCAAAGATCTTATCTCGAGAAGGTAATTGAAAATTTACAAATAGATAATGATGTTGAGATAACAGGGTTTACAGATGACGTACCTTTCTATCTATCAGGAATTGATTATTATGTGAACTCTTCCTATTCCGAAGCTATGCCAATAAGTGTTTTAGAAGCTTTGAGTATTGGTTTACCTGTAATTGCTTCTGATGTGGGAGGCTTAAAAGAGATCGTGAAAAATAATTATAATGGTCTCAGGGTTGATTTTAACAATCTAGAGAAAACAGCGGACGAAATTTTTGAATTTTTAAATAATGGAAAAACCGATTATTGGATATTGAAAAAAAACTCGGTTAGTACTTTTGAAAGTAAATTTTCTTCTGGAATTTACTTAAAAAATTTAAATGCGCTTTATGAAAACCTATAAGCAAGAATCTTTTAGTTTTGCAGGTTTTGTAATGACTTATAATAGACCGAAGATATTACTGGAAAGTATTCGAGAAATTTTCAAACAATCTCTGAGTCCTGAAATTTTATTAATTATAGATAATAGTGAAAATAATTATACAAAGTATGCAATAGAAAAACTTAACAATCCAAAAATAAAATATATTAAAATGCCTGAAAATATTGGTCCTGCTGGAGCTGCTAATAGAGGCGTTAAATTTTTGTCAGAATTGGGATATGATTGGATTTATTGGGGGGATGACGATGACCCGCCGAAATTCCCGAATATATTTATAAATCTAGTAGAAATTGCAAGTAAAAATGAAAATACAGGTGCTATAGGTTCTGTAGGATCTAAATTTGATTTTAAAAATGGGCTTACCGTGAGATTTAAAGATGAAGAGTTGAAGGGGGTTTTAAGTGCCGATACTATAGGAGGAGGGCATAATCTAATTTTGAATGGAGAAGCTATAAGAAAAACTGGTGTCTTACCAGATCCAAAACTGTTTTTTGGTTTTGAAGAATTTGACTTCCTACAAAGACTTAAAAAAGTAGGTTATAGTATATTAGTAAGTGGGGATTCATTATTTCAACATAGAAAGGCTAGTAATAGACTAAATTATAAAATAAATCGAAAATTAATTCCCAAATTGGACGAAGCTGCCTCTAAAAGAAAATATTATTCGTACCGAAATCATATTTATATATTTTACCATAAGCTAGGCTTAAAGCGTTTGGCAATTTTAATTATTATAAGAGCAACAATGAAAGTTTTTATGGGTTATTTTAATGGTTTTAAATTTGGCAATAGAAACGCTATATATACCTTCTCTGCAATATTTGATGGTTTAACAAAAAAATTAGGAAAGCATGAATAAAGAAATAAAGTCATACCTCTATAAACATTATCGAAAAAGCAGGAATTTAATAAGTAATGATAATTTAAGCTATTTTTTAGAAAAAGATAGCATTTTGGTTCATTTTCACGACTTTTCTAAAAACTGGGGTGATTATATAAATAGATTTTTATTTGAAGAAATTTCTGGAAAAAAAGTTGCATCGGCGAAGAGGATATATAATTGGAAAAAAAAGGAAGTTTTCTTTGGAGTAGGAAGTATTCTTCAAAGGAATTTGTCGAATAGTGTAATATGGGGTTCAGATTTCGTTAAGCCTATTTCTAGGATAGAGAATAAGCCTAAAAAAGTATTAGCACTGAGAGGGGTTTTGTCCGCTGAAATTTTTCATGATAGTAACATCGAATTTAACAAAGTATATGGTGATCCAGCTTTACTATTTTCAGAAATTTACAAGCCTACCCTTAATAGTGAGTTTAAACTGGGGATAATTCCCCATTATACTGAGATGAATTTCTTTGCTAAACATTATAAATTCTTTATAAAAAATAATATTAATATAATTAACCCGCTAGTTTCTGGTAATGATCATTATCAATTTATTGATGAAATTTTGAAGTGTGAAAATATTGTTTCAAGCTCATTACATGGGCTTATAATAGCGGATACTTATTCCATTCCGAGTTCACGCTTTGTATTTGAAAAAAATGAAATTCAAGGTGGCGACTTTAAGTACAGCGATTATTATAGCGGAGTAGGCATAAAAGATTTTAATACTATTAGGATAAATTCTTCATCACCAAATAATTTTTTAGGTTTAGAACAGGATGCAGAAAAAAAGATCCTATCATTTTCTCCAGAAATCTTGAGAGATAGTTTAATTAATCATTTTTTGGATTAATTTATTTATATAAAATCAATAAAATTTAGAGAAATCATTTGTTTTGATGAAAAAAACTAAAGTCTTAGCCTACCATAAAATTTTGAATAGACATTCGTTTCTACGTCAAATCCAATATTTGATCAGAAATAATGATTTTGATTGTTCTAACCAAAACCTGTTCATTACTGTGGATGACGGAGATCCCAGTTTCTACCACAATGCCTTTCCAATTCTAAAAAAATATAATATACCCGCTATTTTGTTTGTTATAACCGATTTAATTAATACTCAAAAGCCATTCTGGTGGGATGAAATTGAATATTATTTGGGAAAAGAGGAAGGAAATAAAAAAGTTTGGGAAGTAAAAGGCTGGGAAAATAGAAAACGTGAATCATATTTAAAGAACCTAAGGGGGAAATCTTCTAAACCTATTCTTAAATATGAACAATTAACTACAGCACAGTTGAAGGAAATGCAGAATGCAGGGATAATTATTGCTAATCATTCTCATACACACCCTATGTTTGATCAATGTACTTGTGAAGAATTGGAAAATGAAATAAAAAATTCAACTAATTTTTTAAAAGAATTAGGCTTTACTCCTGATATATTTGCTTATCCCAATGGCAATTATTCTCCTGTTGCGGAATCTATATTACAGAAATATGGAATTAAGCAGGCTTACTTATTTGACCATAAAATAAATAAAGGAGAGGAGAATCCTTTAAGAATCTCGAGGTTAGTAGTTAACGACACTACACCCCTTTGGAAGTTTAAACTTATTTTAAGTGGTTGGCATAGTCGAATTTTGCCTATTACTAAAGCCCTTGGAAAATTAAGAAAATGACAAAACTGGAATTTCTGCATAGAACTACGGCCAGACTGCGCTATAATCGTATTTGGATGGAATTATTGAACCAAACCGGGAGAGTTATTAAAAATAAAAAATGGATTTTTATAAGTGGTTGTTATAATTCTGGGACTACTCTTCTAGATCAGATTCTTGCTACTCATCCTGAAATTAGTGGACTGCCTGATGAAGGTGTAATGCTGACAGATAAATTAGTAAGACCGGAAGATTTTAACTGGCGTAGAATGTGGAGCGAATGTGAAGATGATATAAAAGAATTAGCACCTTTTGATGAAAAAGATGCTAATCGCATTAAAAAACACTGGTCTCATTTTTATGATTTTAAAAAAGACTTTTTTATTGAAAAATCAATATCCAACCAAATTCGTCTAAAATTTTTTGATACTAATTTTTTACCGTCCTGGTTTATTCATATTGTTAGAAATGGCTATGCTGTAGCTGAAGGCATTCATAGAAAGGCAGAAGTGATGGAAGAGAATGAATATTATAATTTAGGCAGTTATCCATATTCATTATGTGCAAAGCAATGGGTACGATCTTTAGAAGTTTTTGAGAAGGAACAAAAACGTCTGCAAAATGTGATAACTATCTCCTATGAAGAACTTGCTGAAAACCCTTCCAAAACCATAAATACAATTTTAGATAAAATAGGTTTAGAAAGGTTTGCCGATGATTATTTCGATAAATCTTTTAATATTCACGAAAAGCAGAGTAAAATAAGGAATATGAATGCTTCCAGTTTTAATCGACTTAAAAAAGAAGATTATAAAGCTATTAATGAAATTGCTAAAGAAACCATGCTAAACTATGGTTACGAAATAAGGGAGAAATGAAAGTTTTATATATTCAAGACAGTTTAGGAACCGGTGGTGCCGAAAGATCTAATGCGGAACTCTGGTATTATTTACGATCAAAAGAAATACAGATCAAAATTATAGTCCTTGAACATCGCAAAGTTGGTATAGAACAGGAAATTTTAGATGCAGGATTTGATGTAGAATTTTTAAAACCAGGATCTTTTATTAATCAGGTATTGCAAATTAAAAACATTGTAAAGCATTTTAAACCTGATTTAGTACATAGTGTACTTTTTAAGGCAGCAATGCGAACCCGTTCTGCTAAACAGTTGATCAACTTTACAAATATTGAAAGTCTTGTCAATTGTACTTACGCTGAAATTAGATATCAGGATCCTAAAATTAATTCCAAAGCCCTTAAGATATATGAAAAAGTAGATAAGTTATCAGAAAAAATAGGGGTCGATCACTTTGTAGCTATTACCAAGGAGGTTGCAGAGCATTATCAAAAACATTTATCGGTTAGATCTGAAAAAATATTGGTGATACCGAGGGGACGTAAAGGGAATGATTTTCTCGGGGATAAAGATTCTATAAGAAAGCAATTGGAGAAAGAAATAGATGTAAATCCAGATGGACCAATTTTTATTCATGTAGGTCGGCAGGAATTTCAAAAAGCACATCTTGATATTATAAAGGCAATAGAAAGGGTTGATGCTGATTTAAGCCAATCTGGTGCCCAATTCCTTTTCTGTGGAAGAGAGGGGAATGCTACTTCCCAAATCAAAAAAAAATTAGACACAGCTAACATTAATACTCCTTTGCATTTTCTTGGTCATCGAAATGATATTTATGAATTATTAGCTGCTGCTGACGTCTTTGTATTTCCCTCACTATTTGAAGGCTTAGGAGGTTCACTTATTGAGGCTCAGGCGGCAGGTTTGCCTATTATTTGTTCGGATATTCCTGTGTTTAAAGAAGTGGTTACAAGGGAAAATGCTTTATTTCATAAAGTGAATAATCCAGAATCTTTGTCGGTACAATTTTTAAATGTTTTAGAGACTGATCGAAAAAGAATGGGTGAGGCAAGTTTAAGAAATTATGTACATAATTTTAAATTAGAGGAGGTTAATAAAAAAATGTTGAAGCTATATAGAAACCTGCTTAAATAATTTGTCGTTAAGTGATCTTCAGGAATAAAGAAATAAAAGGAATCCGTGAATAAAATAAAAGTTTTATATATAATTGATACCCTGGAGGGCTATGGGGCAGAAAAAAGCCTGGTAGAGATCACCAGTAATTTTACCCGAATCACCCCGATTTTTGTACATATCTACCAGGGCGATATGCTTAAACCAAGGTTAGAAGAAGCAGGAGTTAGAGTGTATTCTTTAGACTTAACAAAAAAATATGCTTTTAATCTTGCCGTTAAAAAACTTAAGGTGATTTATTTACAGGAGCAACCTGAGATTGTTCACGCTACCTTATTCAGGTCTGAGATTATAGCCAGGAAATTAAAAAAAGCATTCCCTCAAATATTTTTAGTAGGTAGTTTTGTAAGTAATGCTTATTCCCCGGAAAGATTTAGGAAAAAGGACGCTCTGGACAGACTTAAACTTTCCTATTTTCGAAATCTTGATAAACGCTCTTCCTCATCAGTTGATCATTTTATTTCGAACTCCTATACTATAAAAGACCGTACTTCACGGGCCCTGGGTATTGATGCAAATAAGGTTAGTGTAATATATAGGGGCAGGAAAAGTGTAGACTTTAATTCCCAAAAGGTTCAGGGCAAGCTTCCATATTTAAACAGCCAAAATCAAATATTATTAAATGTTAGCAGATTAATACCTTTAAAAGGACAATTGGACCTTCTAAAAGCTATGCCTCAGGTTATTAAGGTTTATCCTCAAATTCAATTGGTGTTTGCAGGCCACGGTAGTTTTAGGGAGTATTTAGAGCGCTATGCGCGCAAGTTAGAAGTTAAGGATAATATTCGTTTTTTAGGTAGAATAGATAATATCCCAAAATTATTGGTTAGGTCAGATATCTTTCTTTATCCTTCTTATTCTGAAGGCTTGCCGGGTGCGCTTATAGAGGCTATGATGGCTCAAAGAATAATTATTGCTTCTAACATTCCGGAAAACCTGGAATGTGTAGATGAGAATTGTGCGTTAATCTATAAAAAAGGGAATATCCCCGAGTTGGTTGCTCACATTTTAAGAGTTTTAAAAAATCCTGAGCAGTATCGGGCTCTAGCTGAAAATGCAAGAAAAAAAGCAATTGAAAAGTTTGAGCTCTCAAAAGTGGTAACAGAATATGAAAGCTTCTATCTAAATGCTGTTTCTCCAAAAGAAAATTCCACTTTGGAGCAGGCTCAGGAAAAAAAAATAAGGATTCTTCACTTAATTCAAAAACCACAAAATCGTGGGGCCGAAACTTTTGCCTGTCAGTTGGCCAATCATCAAAAAAGGAAAGGTAATATCGTAAAATTGGTTTCAGTTTTTTCAGGTAGTGCAAACTTAGCCTGGAAGCACGAAATAGAAAGTTTAGATGCCTCTCCTAAATTGAGGTTTCTGGATTATAAGGCCTGGAAAAAAATGAATATAATCATAGAGGAATTTAAGCCCGATATTATACAGGCCAATGCCGGAGACACTTTAAAATATACGGTATTTTCAAAAAAAATATTTGGATGGAAACCCCCTATTATTTTTAGAAATGCAAGTGAGGTAGGCAGATATTTAAAAAATAACAATCAGAAAAGAATTAACTCCTTTTTTTATCAGCAAATAGCTGGTGTAGCTTCCGTTTCAAAAGCATCGAAAAAAGATCTTATAGCTCATTTTCCTTTTTTGAAAAGTAAAACAGAGGTGATACCGGTAGGCCTTGAGAGAACCTCTATAAATACTTCATTTTCTTTTCCGCAAAACCAAAAAAATATTATTCACGTAGGAGGTTTTAGTTTTGAAAAGAACCATCAAGGCCTTATTCGTATTTTTAAAGGTGTTTTACGGGAGGATGAAAATGTTATTTTACACCTGGTAGGAGATGGACCTTTAAGGGATTCGATTGAAAAGGAGGTTCTGAAACAAGATTTACAGGATAAGATAAAGTTCTACGGATTTGTGGAAAATGCCTTACCTATGATAGCAAAAGCAGATGTCCTGGTGCTCCCAAGCATTATAGAGGGTTTGCCCGGAGTCTTACTTGAGGCGATGTATTGTGAAACCCCGGTTATAGCCAATAATGTGGGAGGCATAAATGAAATTGTAAATGCAGATACAGGAATTCTTATTGAAAGGGATCATGAAGATGAATTTTCAAAAGCGATTCTTCAGGTTCTAAATGAAAATAATTCAGCCCAAATTCAAAAAGCCCGCGACCTGGTATTAAAAAATTATATGAATGAAAGCCTGGTGTGGGAATTCGAAGCGCTATATAAAAAAATAATTTAATACCTCTAATTTTATTGGCCTGTAAACTAACTTTGGTTTCTCTTAATTAAATTCAAAATCCTTGCTTGCAAAAAGGATTGGCTTAACTTTGTTGCATTAAAATAGTTATGGCAAAAATAAAAGTTCTTCATATTATTAAATCCCTTGGCAGGGGTGGGGCTGAAATGCTGCTTCCTGAAACGCTCAAATTGCATAACATGGAAAAATTTGATTTTCATTATATCTATTTCTTACCCTGGAAAGATCAAATGGAGTCAGCAATTAAAGATGCCGGGGGAAAAGTAACCTGCCTGGAAGCCAAAGACAATATCAGGTTATTATCGCAATACAAAAAAATTATTGCTTATTGTAAAGCACATAAAATTGATCTAATTCATTGTCATTTGCCCTGGGCCGGTTTTGTAGGTAGATTGGTACATAAAAAAACAGGAATTCCGGTATTGTATACAGAGCACAATATGCAGGAACGCTACCATATAGCAACTAAAACGATAAATAAATTTACATTTAATTCCCAAAGCCTGGCCTTTGGAGTATCACAGGATGTTACTAATTCCATCAATAAGAATATTCAGCCAAAAATTCCGGTTAAAACATTACTAAACGGAGTTAATACCGAATCTTTTCAAAGTACAGGCATTTCTGAAATTAGAAAAGAATTAGGGATACCAAAAGACGCTATAGTGCTTGGTAATGTAGCCGTATTTCGTTTTCAGAAACGCCTGGTAGAGTGGTTAAGAGTGATTAATAAAATTAGAGATCAGCATTCAAATATTTATGGAATAATTGTTGGGGCCGGTCCCCTGGAAGAAGAAATAAAAAAAGAATGGAAAGACTTAAGCCTGGAAAAAGTGGTTTTCTTTCCCGGTTTACAAACTGATGTAAAGCCTTATTTTGAGGCTATGGATATTTTTATGATGAGTTCATCTTTTGAAGGCTTGCCTATAGCCTTGTTAGAAGCTATGAGTATGGAATGTGCAGTGGTGTCTACAGATGCAGGGGGGATTAAAGAAGTGATCAGAGATAAGCAAGACGGCTTAATAGTTCCGGTAGGCCATTGGATTGAGTTAGCGGATAAAGTTGAAATCCTAATCAATAAACCTGAAGAATTAAGCAGCTTAAAACTGGCAGCGAGGAAAAGGGCAGTAGACTCGTTTAGTCTTCAGCGAATGGTGGAGGAGTTGGAAGCTTATTATATGGATATGAGTGAGGAAGTAATGAAGTGATGAAGAGTGATCTAGTGTAGGAGACAGGATCACAAGTTAAAAAGATTACAAGGTCACTACATCACAGCCTTACACTCAGAATATAAAACAATAAATAATGCAAATAAGAGAAGCCGATCATTCTGATATTCCTGGAATTTTAAGCGTACTAAAAGCCAGTTTGGGGGAAACCTCTTCTAAGAAAACAGAAGGAATGTGGCACTATAAGCATATAGAGAATCCATTCGGGGAGTCTCTGGTATTGGTAGCTGAGGAAGACAATAAAATTATTGGTGTAAGGGCTTTTATGCGATGGCAATGGCAGCGTGGGGAAGAGGTATATAGTGCATTTCGCGCAGTAGATACAGCTACGCATCCTGAGCATCAGGGGAAGGGCATCTTTAAAAAGCTTACCTTAAAAGCTTTAGACCTGGGAAAACAGCGTGGCGATCATTTTGTGTTTAATACGCCAAACTCCCAAAGTAAGCCTGGCTATCTTAAGATGGGATGGAAAGAAGTTGCTAAACTAAAAATTGAGTTACGGGCTTTATATCCTTTTAAAAAAAATAAGCAGTTTGCTTATCAGGTCCAGGGAAAAATAAATTCCAGTGAAAACCTGCTGGCTTTGTTTTTCGAAAAGCAAAAAAAGACCAACCAACTTTTTACGCCTAAAAATATACTGTATTTAACCTGGCGCTATATCAATAATCCTTTGCAGGATTATGCCGTGATTTGTAATAAAGAATATTTTATTGCCGGTTACGTAAAAAAAAGAGATAAATTTAGAGAGTTTAGGTTGTCTGAAGTTATTAGTGCTGCTAATGGAAAAAATGATGCAAAAAAGGCTATTCTTAACCTGGCAAAAGCATCGGGAGCACAAGTGCTAAGTATTGCTCCTGCAACTGGCATTCAATTTAAAGCGGGTATTGCGGGAAATTTTGGCCCGGTATTAACTTATAAAGCGATAAACTTACATGCTCCTGAACTTTTAAATTTAGAAAATTGGACCTATAGTTTGGGCGACCTGGAATTGTTTTAGATTATGATAGGAGCAATAGTTTTAATACTTTTTTTATTCCTGCTAAATCAAGGGCTTTTTAACAGTTTTGAGAAAAAATATCGATGGTTTTCCAAAAAACTGATGAATTTGCTCTTTTTATACCATCTCTTTTTCTTTGGGGTGTATTATACTTATACTATATTTAATCGCTCCGATTCTAAATTATATTATTCAAGGCCTCAGTGGGGAGATACCTGGTGGGAATATTTCGGGACCAGTACTACTTTTATCGATTTTATGAGCTGGCCTTTTATTAATGTGCTAGGCTTTAGTTATGAAATGATGATGGTGCTTTTTGCCTGGTTTGGATATATAGGTTTTGTATATGCTTATCTGTTTTTTCGGGAAAATATTCCTATTAAAATCAAGATTTTTAATATAGATTTCCTCACACTTATTCTTTTTTTGCCAAATATGCATTTTTGGACCGCTTCTTTGGGGAAAGGAGCTCCTATTTTTATGAGTTTGATGATGTTTGCCTATGCTATTAAAGACCCTAAAACCAGGTGGGGAACTTTATTAATAGGTTCTTTGATAACTTATTACATTAGGCCCCATGTATTTTTATTTGTTGCAGCGGGAACTGTTTTGGGCTTTATGACGGGAAAGGAGAAAATTGCCTTTTGGAAAAAAATGCTCGTTTATATTGGAATGATTGGGGGGTTACTTATGGTGCAGGATACTATTTTAGGAATGGCAGGGCTTAACGAGTCTGAAAATCTTGTAGAAGGTTTTGATCAATTTTCGACGGAACGAGGAGCTGAGTTGTCCAAATCTGGTTCAGGAGTAGATATGGCCAACTATCCATTACCGGTTAAACTATTTACGTTTTGGTTCCGCCCGTTGTTTTTTGATGCTCCAGGGGTTTTGGGACTTATTGTGTCGGTAGAAAATTTAATTTATTTACTCTTATTTTTTAAAATATTAAAAGGAGATTTTATTAAGTTTTTAAAGAAATCCCCAATTAGCGTAAAAATGAGCTTAACCACCTTTTTTTTAGCATCCCTCGCAATGGCATTTGTAATGTCTAACCTGGGAATTATTATGCGACAAAAGTCTATGGTGATGTATTTTCTGTTTTTTGTGATTTATTATTATCTGGCGCAAAAGAAGTATGACGGAATAAACAAAAAGCGAAGATTAATGCAAAAAAGACAGAAAGCTAAAGAAACGGCTTTAGCTGCGCAATAAAGAATAGAAAATGCTTAATTGGGATTAGGGATTTGTTAATTCGGGAATCGGTAAAAAGCCTAAATTAAAAATTCTTAATATAGCTATTAAAGATTGCCGTTTAATCGAAACTAATATAAGTCCAAACTACGACCAACGAACTAACGAATTAACCAATTAGCGATTTAACAAAAAAAACAATGCAAGGTACCTTAGTGATTTCCCTGGATTTTGAACTTTTATGGGGAGTGTTTGATAAAGTAGACTGGAGAGAAAAGGAGGAGTATTTTCAAAACACCCGTAAAGTAATTCCCGAGATGCTTCAGCTGTTTGAAGAGTATAAAATTTCTTGTACCTGGGCTACGGTAGGGATGTTATTCAACGAGAATTGGGAGGAATGGAATGCCAATATTCCGGAGAAACTGCCAGATTATGACAATAAGAAACTATCAGCCTATAAATATGGAAGTTCTATTCAAAGTAAAGAGACGGAAGAACTTTGTTTTGCTCCTGGACTTATTAAATTGATTTCTAAGACTCCTTATCAGGAACTAGGTACGCATACTTATTCACATTACTACTGCCTGGAACCGGGCCAGGATATCCAAAGTTTTAATGCCGATTTGCAAAAATCCAAACAGCTAGCTGAAAATTTTGGGATTGAATTAAAATCACTGGTGTTTCCCAGAAATCAGTATAATGAAGATTATCTGGAAGTATGCAGAAAATTTGGTTTACACACTGTACGAACTAATCCGGCTGTTTGGTATTGGAGAAATGCCCAAAAAGATAGTTTTAAGCAGAAACTCTTTAGGACCGGGGATGCCTATATTGGATTAAACAATAAATCTTACAGGAATATTCCTGAAATAGTTCCCGGTATTTCCGGACAAAAAGCCAGTAGACTACTGAGACCTAATAGTGGCAAAAATTTGCTTGATAAAACGCGAATAAAAAGGATTTTAAGTGAAATGAGTACTGCAGCTAAAAATAAGGAGATCTATCATTTGTGGTGGCATCCTCATAATTTTGGAGCTAATCCGGGAAAAAATTTACAGGAATTAAAAATTATATTAGAACATTTTAAAATTTGTCAAAATAGGTTTGGTTTCCAATCTTTGACAATGTCTGGTATTAATAAAACTGCTGTAGATAATCATTATGAATAATATAATTTCTATTATTATTCCTACTTATAATCGAGAACAACGTATTTCTAAAGCTGTCCAAAGCGTTTTTGACCAGTCGGCTACTAACTGGGAACTTATTATTGTAGATGATGGATCTACCGATAAAACAAAAAAAGCGATAAAAAAATACCTATTAGATGAAAGAGTTCAATATTTTTTCCAGGAAAATTCAGGGGTTTCGGCAGCCCGAAATAAAGGAGTTGAATTAAGTAAGGGGGACTATTTGATTTTCCTCGATTCAGATGATTACTTTTTACCCGGGCTTATTGCCAGGCTTAATGAAATTAGATACAATAGGTACGATTTGATATGCTGGGAAGTATTAAAGAAAATTGATGGTAAATCATTTATTTGGAGACCACAAAAGCTTGAAAAGATCTATAATAATATTACCGCTAGTTTTTTGGCGGGAAGTATTTGCTATAAAAAGGAGATCTTTTTAAAAGTAGGTGGTTTTGATCTGGAAATGTTTTTTGGTGAAAATTATGAATTAGGCATGCGGATTTCCGAAATTGCTGATTTAAAAATTAAAATTTTAAATCAGCAATTTATACTTTATATAATTGAACCAAAAACTCGTAAGAGTAATTCCTTGGCCAATAAATGGAAATCATATCATAATTTATACGAGAAACATAAAGAGAAATTTCAAAAAGACAGGAAATCTCATAGTCAAATGCAATATTTACTGGGTTTTGTATACGAACAAAAGGGTAAAAAAGAAAAAGCAAAAGGATATTATATATCTTCTTTTTTTACTAATCCACTAAACTTCAAGGCGCTAATAAAGAGTGTTTATTTTAGTTTATTTATAAAATGAAGACTGATAGAAACTAAACATAAAAGGACTTCCATTTGGTAGAACACCTTAACGGCTAAATTTATTAATATAAAAAAATGACTTAAACATTTTTTTAAATTTTCGTTTTTTAAAATAATATAATAGTAAGGAGTTTTTTAATTTTCGGCTCTGTTTATTAAATTTTTTAAATGCATTTTTGTCACCTTTTCTAAAATAATATTTAGAAAGTTGTTTATACGCGTGAATTTTGAAAACTATGCTTTTTTCTTTGTTTACCTGGCTCCAAATTCCACCAGAATGAATTCTATACTTCGAATAATTAATATCACTAATAAATTTCCCTTTGCCAATTTCTCCCAAAAGGCTATAGATAAATATATCTAGATTAAGCACTTTAGTTATTTCCTTTGGTAGCTTTAAGTTATTACGGAAAAATATGGTTAGTGTGGAAGGATGAATCCAAGGGCATTTTAATTGTTCCTGAGAGAGGTCGAATCTTAGAGGGGATGCCTTATCACTTTCAATAAAATCTCCATTCTCATTTATCATTTCGAAATTATGATAGCATATGGAATAGTCAGTATTATCTTCTAAAAAATCAAACTGCTTTTGTAATTTAGATTTATCGTGCCAAACATCATCACCATCACAGATTGCAATATATTTACCCTTAGTTTGAAAAAAATTGTAAATAATATTAAAGTTACCCGTAATCGTCTCCTGTACTTTTATTTTATTTATTGAATGGTGTAGAAACAAACGAATTTTATCGGGATATTTTTCAGCATATTCTATGCATAGATCTCGGGTTCCATCTATAGAATCGTCTTCTCCTAAAATAACCTCATATTCAAAATCAGTTTGTTGAGTAAGGATACCATCTAAACATTCTTTAATAAAGTTGACGTGTTGGTAAGCTAATACGATGATACTAACTATAGGTTCTGTTGGCACCTTATTGGGGTAATATATCGGATCTTCTTTTAAATATATTTTTTTAAATTTTTCAAAATCCATCAAATAACTATTTTAAAAAATGTGAAGTTACCTGACTGTATGATAAATCTCTTTTGACGGTTCCTTTTTGAGAATAAACTGCATCATTGGGGGTGTTACTTTCAATTATGCATCCCATTCCAATTACATTTCTTCTTCCAATAATTACGTTTTGTTTTATCGTAGTATTCATACCTATAAAACTTTCCTCCCCTATGGTTACATTCCCTCCGGTTGTGCAAACACTAATTAAAGAGTGAGAATTAATGAGTGTATGATGAGCTATATTAGAAGCGAATAAAATATTATTATTTAAAATAGTAACGAATGGTTGAATAGTACAGCCTTCGTCTATAAAGATATTTTGCCCTAACTTTATGTTTGGCCAGTAATTGGCTTTGCTGGAAATATAATTTGCAAAAGAATAACCCGCAAACTTAGCCTTTTCGAATATCTTTTTACGTATTAGATTATTACCTACGGCTATAAATAATTTATAATCTTTAAAAGTAGTTTCTTTTAAGATTTCCTCAAAAATATAAACTGGTCTTCCGTCATTTGTTTTCCCCGAATAGAAGTCCTTTTCAATACAAAAACCCATTAACTCATATTTCGTGTCATTTTCAAAAACATAGGCCACATACTCAGCAAAATGGCCATTACCATAAATAAGAAGTTTTTCGTTTTTCATGTGGTAAGAATAAGTTATTAGATACTTGTTTAATCACAAAAACCAATATAGGAACAAATGTAACAACTTTAATAAATAGCTTTAAGCAATCATTAAAATTTTTAAGAGTGTAAAATAAATTCTGTCTGAATTGAATTATTTATTAAGTGTTATTTTTTTGAATGTTTGAAATTCTATTCCGATTGTCACTCTCGGTTCTTAGGTTGTGTATTTAGCTTTCATCTTTATAAATTACAATATCAAAATCCGTTTTACTAGATTTGGTGTGGCCTTACTCAATTTTTACATTAAAGTTAAATGAAACCTCATAATAGAATTAATTCCAAAGAGTTAATTGGGAAATTTTTAATATAAGGCAGGATTTGCTTGAAATCAGTATTTAGTCCTGTTTTTTTACTAATTTTTTATTTAAAGTGAATTTAGATAATGTCACTCAAAAAACTACTTTTGTGAATTATCAATTTCTATATGCCCAAAAAACTAATCCGTATCACCACCATCCCACTATCCCTGGAAAAACTCCTGGAGGGACAACTAACCTATATGAATCAGCATTATAAGGTTACGGCAGTGGCTGCTGAGAAAGAACGACTGGAGAAATATGGCGAAAACAATAGCGTACATACTTTTTGGGTAGAAATGACCAGGGCTATTACCCCGGTGCAGGATATAAAAGCGGTTTGGAAACTGTATCACTATTTTAAAAGAGAAAAACCTGAGATTGTTCATACACATACGCCTAAAGCGGGAATTGTGGGAATGCTGGCAGCAAAGATGGCGGGAGTACCACTTAGACTGCATACGGTCGCCGGTTTGCCACTTATGGAAACTACCGGTAGTAAACGAAAGATTTTAAACTTGGTAGAAAAGTTTACCTATAGTTTAGCAACAAAAGTTTATCCTAACTCCCGGGGTCTACGAGAAATCATCCTTATGGAGGGTTTTGCTAAAGAAAATAAATTAAAAGTACTGGGGAAAGGAAGCTCAAATGGTATCGATACCCATTACTTTGATCCTAATCAATTTGATGAAACCCAAAAAAGGAATAAAAGGCTGTCGCTAGGTATTCCCCAGGAAGATTTTGTTTTTATTTTTATAGGAAGATTGGTTAGTGAAAAAGGGATCAACGAATTGGTAACCGCGTTTACAAATCTACAAAAGCAGAAACAAAACAGTACGCTGCTACTGGTTGGCCCATTCGAAAAAGAATTGGATCCGTTAAAAGAGGACACTTTTAAAACAATTCAGCAGCACGAAAAAATAATGACTACGGGATATCAAGAAGATGTAAGGCCTTATTTTGCGATTGCAAATGCCCTTGCATTTCCCAGTTACCGCGAGGGTTTTCCCAATGTGGTAATGCAAGCCGGTGCAATGAACCTTCCGGCAATAGTGAGTGATATTAATGGTTGCAACGAAATAATTGTAGAAGGAATTAATGGGGTAATCATTCCGGTTAAAGATAATTCAGCTCTTTTAAGAGCGATGCAATTACTGGTTGAAAATGATAATTATACCGAGAGACTGGCTTCAAATGCGCGTATAGAGATTTGTAAGTATTATGAACGCAAAGAATTTTGGCAAATTTTGTTAAAGGAGTACAAAAGATTAGAGAAGCTGTATATAAAATCATAGTTTTGCGCGGCTAAAAAAATATTGGAATTATAAGGTCTAAGGCGTTAGTATGTATAAACACTTTTTTAAAAAAATACTTGACTTTTTTATTGCTTTTACGGCATTATTAGTGTTTAGTCCGCTACTAATTCCCATTACAATTTTATTAGCTTTGGCAAATGCTGGCAAACCCTTTTTTTTTCAAAGAAGGCCGGGGAAAAATGGACAGATTTTTAATATTATCAAGTTTAAAACCATGACAGATGAACGGGATGCTGAAGGAAACTTGCTCCCGGACGAAAAGAGGTTAACTGTCGTTGGGAAATTTGTAAGAAAAACTTCCATAGATGAGATTCCACAGTTAATTAATGTCTTAAAAGGTGATATGAGCTTAATTGGTCCAAGGCCATTATTGCCGCAATATTTAAGTTTATATTCAGAAAGGCAGAAAAAAAGACATGATGTAAAACCTGGGATTACCGGTTGGGCGCAGGTAAATGGTAGAAATGCCATTAGTTGGACCAAAAAGTTTGAGTATGATGTTTGGTATGTTGAAAATTTATCTTTTGCATTAGATTTAAAAATTATTTTTAAAACAATAAAGAAGGTGTTGATTTCTGAAGGAATAAACACAGCGAATATGGCTACTACGGAAGCCTTTAACGGTAAGAATTAAAGATGAATATTTACGGAGCCAGTGGTCACGGAAAAGTGGTTTATGATATTGTAAAAAGCAGGAATCTTCAAATAGATGCCATATTTGACGATAATGTGGAAATTAAAAATTTTCTTGGCCTAAAGGTAACGCATAAGCCAAGCGAAGATCAGCTGGCCAGCCCCTCTGTTTTTGCGATAGGTGATAATATGATAAGAAAATCGGTTGCACGTAGGTTTACCGGAGCAATAGCTGAAGCACTTAGTCATGCTAGCGCAATAATTTCGGACAATATTAAAATGGGAGCCGGTACTGTGGTCATGCCCGGGGCTATCATTAACTCAGGTTCAAGCATAGGAGAACATTGTATTATTAATTCTGGTGCGGTTGTTGAACACGATGTGCAGCTTAAGGATTTTGTGCATATAGCACCCAATACCGTAATTACCGGTAATGTAAATATTGGTGAAGGTACTCAGGTAGGTACGGGAGCTTCGGTCATTCCTGGGGTGAAAATTGGCAAATGGGCGTCTATAGGTGCCGGTGCCGTAATTATTGAAGATGTTCCAGACTTTGCCGTTGTTGTTGGCAATCCGGGAAAAATTATAAAATACTTGAATGAATAAGGATAAAATCTGGTTATCCTCTCCACACATGGGGGGGGCTGAGCAAAAATTCGTCAATGAGGCTTTTGAGCAGAATTGGGTGGCTCCATTAGGGCCTAATGTGAATGGCTTTGAAAATGATATTGAAAAATATTTATTTAGTGAATCTTCTAAAGAAGGTGCTGTAGCGGCTTTAAGTTCTGGTACAGCTGCTTTACATTTAGCACTAGTGATGCTGGGGGTAAAATTAGGCGATGAGGTGCTTTGTCAAAGTATGACCTTTGCTGCCTCAGCAAATCCTATTGCTTATTTAGGTGCGACTCCTGTGTTTGTCGACAGTGAAGAAGAGACCTTGAATTTATGTCCTAAACACTTAAAAAGGGCTATTGAAGATAGAATTGCCAAAGGAAAAAAACCAAAAGCAATAATTGCCGTGCATTTATATGGAATGCCATATCAGGTAGATAAGATTAATAAAATTGCTTCAGAGTTTGATATTCCGGTCATTGAAGATGCTGCTGAAGCTTTGGGAAGTACTTATAAGGGACAGAAATGTGGAACTTTTTCTGAATATGCTATTCTTTCTTTTAACGGAAATAAAATCATTACCACTTCGGGAGGTGGTGCGCTCATTACTAAAACCCTAGTTGCTAAAGAAAAAGCAGTTTTCCTGGCCACACAAGCCAGGGATGCTGCACCTCATTACCAGCATAGCGAGATAGGATACAACTATAGATTAAGCAATATTTCGGCAGGAATTGGGCGCGGCCAAATGCAGGTAATAGATAAACGGGTGCGTGCACGAAGAGAAATGCATGATTTTTATGTAGATTTGTTTTTTAGAATTGAAGGGGTTAAAGTTCATAGTGCTCCAAACAATGACTTTTTTTCCAATCATTGGTTGAGCGTTGTAAGTATTGATAAAGAGAAAACCGGTGGAATAGGTCGTGAAGATTTGCGTTTGCATCTGGAAACTTTAAATATAGAAAGTAGGCCTTTATGGAAACCCATGCATTTGCAACCTGTTTTTAGAAACGCAGCTTTTTATGGAGATGGCATAGCAGAAAACTTGTTTGAGAACGGACTTTGTTTGCCTTCGGGATCTAATTTGTCTCAGGAACAAAAAGAACGAATTAAAAATGGAATTTTGTCCTGCTTAAAAGAAAATAAATAAACAGCCTGCGAGGTATTTTAGTAGATACTATAAGCAGTTTTTGACATAGAGCCGGGCCTCAAAAGTAATTAAATCTCGATGCACGAGTAGATAATTATGGGAGATAAATTAAGTAAAATATTAAGAAATATATTATCGGGAACCGATAATGCTCTCGATTTAAGGAATATAAAGTATCTGCCCAGGTGGGCAGTTTATTTAATAGACCTTTCCTTGGTAGCCATATCTACCATGTTCACGGTTTTAATTATTGTAGACCTTACCCCAAATTATTACACCATACTTAGTTTTTATGATAAGGCCTTTATCGTAATAGCGGTTCATATTTTCTACTTTTATGTGTTTAAAACCTACGCGGGGATTATTAGGTATTCTTCCAACATAGATGCACTAAAATTGCTTTTAGCAACCATAAGTTCATTTTTTACTTTATTGCTTATTAATTATGTAAGTTATTTTGCTATAGGAGAGAAAATATTTTTGATAGGTGGCTTATTTATTAATTTATGTGCCTCTTTCTCCCTACTGTTTTTATTCAGATTAGGTGTAAAACAAATTTACGAATATTTTAAACTAGTTAGTAGGGATGAAGATATTCTAAAAGCCGTTATATTAGGGGCAGATGAAAATGCGATTTCTATTGCCGGAGCTTTAGATATTGAAATTCCCAGAAGATTTAAAATAGTTGGTTTTCTAACCAATGAGAAGCACAATAAAAGTATTAGGTTGTTGGATAAGCCGGTAGTGAATTATTCAACTAAAATTCATAAAGCGGTTCAGTCTTTAGATGCAGATGCCATTATACTCTCCGAAAATAGTTTTACTGCCGAGCAAAAGTTCAATTTTGTAGAAGATTGTCTTGAAAATAATATTAAGGTGTTTAATGCTCCAATTGTTTCTACCTGGAGAGAAGACGAGCAACCTATTGCTAAGAAGGTAAAATCCTTGCAAATTGAAGATCTTCTGGAGAGGGAGCCTATTAGGCTTCATCCCGAAAATAAAATTGAACAATTAACCGGTAAAACTATTTTGGTAACCGGGGGAGCCGGTTCTATAGGAAGTGAAATTGTAAGGCAGGTTGCCCAGTATAATCCGAAGAAATTGATTATTCTAGACCAGGCAGAAACCCCCTTACATTCTTTAAGTCTGGAAATAAATGCAAAGTTCCCTAATTTGAATTGTAAATTCATTATTTGTGATGTAGGTAACTTTAAGCGATTGGAGCTTATGTTCCAAAACCAGGGAATAGACGTGGTATACCACGCTGCAGCCTATAAGCACGTGCCTTTAATGGAAGAAAACCCACACGAAGCGGTTTTTGTTAATATCCAGGGAACAAAAAATCTTGCCGATCTTTCTCTAAAATATAACGTATCACATTTTGTGATGGTGTCTACAGATAAAGCAGTAAACCCCAGTAACGTGATGGGAGCTTCAAAAAGAGCTGCCGAAATGTACGTACAGTCCCTTTATCACTCAAAAATAAAAGAAGATCCAAACACAACTAAGTTTATCACTACCAGGTTTGGAAATGTGTTGGGCTCCAATGGTTCTGTAGTTCCTCTATTTAAAAAGCAAATAGAAAAAGGAGGGCCGGTAACCATTACGCACCCTGATATTATTAGATATTTTATGACGATCCCCGAGGCTTGCCAGTTGGTTCTTGAGGCCGGAGCTATGGGGAAAGGAGGAGAGATCTTTATTTTTGATATGGGAGAACCGGTAAAAATTATGGATTTGGCCATAAAAATGATTAAACTTGCCGGCTACGATCCAAATAAAAATATTAAGGTGAAAATCACAGGCTTAAGACCCGGTGAAAAGCTTTATGAAGAGTTGTTGAATGACGAATGTAAAACGCTTCCAACGCATCATAAAAAGATTATGATAGGCCAGGAAGTGGTACGTGATCACGAACAAATTAAAGAGAGGATAGAAAAGATTATTAAATCAGCGAATTCATTAAAAGCCGATAAAATGGTTAAGAAAATGAAAATTCTTATTCCTGAATTTAAGAGTAATAATTCATTATTTGAAAGCCTGGATACAAAAGAAGAAGTAATAAGTGAATAAAAAAAACTGCATGTTTAAATCAATAAGGAAAGCTTTATGTTTTCTTTTCTTAGGTATTATAGTTACGAGCTGCGCCACAAAAGATCAGGTGGTATATTTTAACGAGGTTGAAAAATTAGAGGGCAAGGTAAATCTTTTGGAGTATGAGCCTAAGATTGAAAGAAACGATGTGCTAAGAATTAATGTTTCTTCTTCTTCGGTAAATGAAGAACTAGTACAACCCTTTCAAAATAATCAGCAACGCGAGGGAGGTAGTGGTGGTGGACAAAATCAATCGCTTTCCGGGTATTTGGTAAGTCCCGATGGAACTATCAATTTTCCAGTGCTTGGCAATGTAGAGGTAGAGGGCCTAACCCGAACCCAAATACAGGAAAAACTAGAAAAACAAATTTCAGAATATGTAAAAGACCCTGTGGTAGATGTTAGAATCGTGAATTTTAGTGTAACCGTTTTAGGCGAAGTAGGTTCGCCGGGACGTGTTCAAATTACCGATGGTCGAGTAACTATGCCCGAGCTCCTGGCGATGAGTGGTGATATAAACTATACCGGAAAACGTCAAAATATAAGGGTTATTAGAGAAATAGACGGGGTAAAATCGGTCGGATTTATAGATATGACCGAAATTGACCTTTTCGAAAGTCCCTACTATTATTTAAAACAAAATGATATTGTGTATGTAGAACCTACCTATGCCAGAATGAAATCTGCCGGATTTTTTGGTAGCCCGGGGGCTATTTTAGGACTTATTAGTTCAACTCTGAGTTTAATTTTTATATTCACGCGATAGATGGAAGAATTAAACGATTTTAACGAGGAGAGGGAAGAATCTACTTTCGACTTAAAAGCGGAATTATATAAATATTTAGCCCATTGGAAATGGATATTATTTGGTTTCCTTGTTGGGGGGCTCATCGCTTATCTTTATAATAGATATACCATTCCACAATATAGAACGGGAGCTACAATGATGATTGTAGATGACCAGGAAAAGAATGCGATGAATGCAACTCCATCAGGTGGAGGAGCTATTTTTTCTTTACAGGATGATGGTATTCAAAATCATATTGAAAAATTAAGATCTAAACAGCTCGTAGAGAGTGTTGTTGATGAATTAGATCATAATATTAGTTATTTTATTGAGGGCAATGTAATTGCCGTGGAAGCTTATAAATCAAGTCCGGTATTAATTGAATTTATTACCCCGGATAGTTTAGTGCATTCAGTTTCCAAAAGTTTAGTCGTGACTCCAACCTCTGATACTTCCTTCATGTTGGAGGAAGAAGCCAGTGGTTATTCAAAAAATCATAGTATTGGAGAGGTGATTAATCTTGATAATCTGCAATTTACTATTTTACCAAAATCTGGCGAAGAGGAAGGAACTTTTAGAAAAACCAGTCCGGTTACGATTAAAATACAATCACTTAGGTCTGTTGCTGCTAATTATATAGGTAAACTTCAAATAGCTCAAAAAGGGCAGGCAAAAGACATTTTAGCTCTAAGTTTAGTGCAGGAAATACCCAAAAAATCCGAAGATTTTCTTGCTAAATTAATGGAACGCTTTAATGAAGAAGGCGTTAAAGATAAACAGGAGGTGGCAGAAAATACCACTAAGTTTATTCAGGACAGGTTGGAGATGATTACTACCGAATTAGATTCGGTTGAAGTGAATATTGCCGATTTTAAAAGGGAAAATCAAATAATGGATGTTAGTAGTGGCGCATCCCAATTCCAATCTAAGTTTACCGCAGCCGAACAGGAAGTTTTTAATTTAGAAACACAGCTACAACTTTTAAGTTCGGTTGAGGATTTATTAAAAAGCCGGGGGGATTATGAATTACTTCCCGATGTAGGAATTAGTGAAGGAGGCGTTTCGGGATTGGCAAATTCATATAACAGTCTCGTGATGGAGCGCAATATGTACCTCGAGGGAGGTACAGAACGTAACCCTGTGGTACAAACATTAACACAGCAACTGGATAGCTTACGAGAAAATCTTTTTGAAAATATCGAAAGCACCCGGCGTTCAATTAATGTAAGATTAAGGGAGCTTAACCAAAGAGGGAACATGGCTCAGGGCCAGTTTAGTAATTTCCCCGGTTTGGAAAAGGGCATGAGAAGCATTGAGCGTCAGCAGCAAATAAAAGAGCAACTATATCTATTCCTTTTACAGCGAAGAGAAGAGGCGGCTATTTCATTTGCTGCAACAGCCTCGGTGGCAAGGGTTGTAGATGCCGCATTTACCAATAATGAGCCTGTAGACCCCAAACCCTGGCTTATTTTGGTGGGTGGGTTTTTAATTGGTTTAATTATACCCATTTTAGTTATTTTTCTTAAAAACCTCCTGGATACCAAAGTTCATCATAAGGGTGAGCTAAGCGGATTAACAAAGCATATTCCATTTATTGGAGAAGTACCGCGGGTGGGTAAAGAACAAAACCAACGAATAGAATTAAACGACCGGACTCCGCTGGCGGAATCTTTTAGGATTTTGCGAACAAATTTGGCTTATTTATTTCAGAATAAAAATAAGGACAGGGGAGAGGTGATATTTGTGACCTCTACTATAAAAGGAGAAGGAAAAACTTTTATATCTTATAATATGGCACGTACTCTGGCTAGTACCGGTAAAAAAGTATTGCTGGTAGGTGCTGATATTCGGAACCCGAAACTTCATAGATATGGAGAAATTAGCGATACTGCTCCAAAAGGTCTTTCCGATTATCTTTACGATTTGGATGTGACCGAAAAAGAAATTATTTCGGTGGAAAAGGAGGCTGGTATAAAAGTAGATATGGTGCTTTCAGGGCCTATTCCACCTAACCCGGCAGAATTGTTAATGAACGATAGACTGGAAAGTTTATTAGAGTATGCCGCTCAAATTTACGATTTTGTATTGGTAGACACCGCTCCAACCATGATAGTAACTGACACACTATTGATTAGTCCTTTGGCTGATACAACTTTGTATGTAGTGCGATCTGATTTTACCGATAAGAAAATGTTGGATTTCCCTAAAGAACTAAAACAACAGGGCAAGCTTAAAAGTCCTGCTATTATTCTTAACGATGTAGATTATTCAAAGTTCTCTTATGGAGCTAATTATGGCTACTCGTATGGTTATGGATATGGTTATGGAGTAGATAAGGACTCTCGCTGGCAGCGAATAAAGAATAAAGTATCTGGTAATAAATAAGGGTTTTCAGGCTATATTTTTTGAATATCTACAAAAAGTAGTCGTACTTTAAGAGGCTAAAGTTACCTTGAACTCGTTTTAAAGCTAGCCGACGCCACAGGAGTGGGAAGTCGAAATGCTTGGTCGTAAGCCACTATATTTGATGTTTTTAGGAAGCCCGGCTTCGACTTTCCTAATATTCGTCCTCCCGGCCCGTCTATTCGGGCTCAGCCTGACATCGCTTTGATTCTTCGCCTGCTATGCCTTCAGAACAAACTTTTCCGCGTTGCAGGTGGTTGAACCTACATTCCTGGTTTCTGAGAAGCTAATTATTAAAACGTATTGTCACACTCAGCCAACGCCACAGGAGTCGAAAGTCGAAGTGTTTTGTAGTTAGCTATCTTAATTTTATATCTAATTATAGATTCAAATTTTTATTGAAATAAGGCTTTAGATTTTTCAATTATAGGCTCTAGGGCAGAAACTTGCTTTTTATTTAATTTTATATTTCCAATTTTTTCCAGGTGTTCCATTCGGTGTGCGTCGCTACTAATAAAATCTATCATTCTGTTTTCAAGTAGTTGAAAGGCTTTTTTCTGTATACTGCTTCCATAATGAGAACTTAAGGACAGCATGTTTAATTGAAAATCACAGCCTCTTTCTTTTAGATCCTTATATTTGCTAAAATTGCTGTCGTGATAAAAAGCATAACGTTCTGGGTGTGCAAGTATTGGTCTTAAATTACTATTCTGTATTTTAAATAAGATCTCGGTTAAATTTATTGGAGCCTGGAAATAAGACATTTCTACTAAAACATAATTACTTGTAACTGGCAGTACCTTGTTTTTTTCCAGTTGCTCTATGAGATACAAGTCCATCATATACTCACCTGCTGCCTTAATAGAATTTCCTTTGGGTAATGCTTTCTTTACTTTTTCTAAAGCCGGGAAAATGGTTTCAGGGGTATTTTGATAAAATTCGCCCATCACGTGTGGGCTGGCTACAAAATTTGTGACCCCATATTCATTAAACTTCTGAATCATAGCTATAGAATCTTCTACGCTAATTGCTCCATCGTCTATGCCCGGTAATAAATGGTTATGAAAATCGGTAAAACCGCCCAACAAATCGGCCAAAAAATATTTTTTCTGAAAAATAGATAGCATTTCTAAGTTTTAGAAGTATAAAATTACATAATTTTAAATCGAATTTAGCATCTTTTAAAAGCCTTAATGCCTACTTATGAAACAAAAATTACTAGTATTCTTATTTCTCTCATTTTTTCTAAGCCTACATTCGCAAGAAATCGACTTTAGTGGCGAGGTTCATAGTTTTGGTTTAACATACACTGGAGAAGATTCTCCTTTTTGGTTTCATACCAATAAAAGGGGAAGAGTAGATGAACGTACCAATTTTTCCGGTTTTATAAGCACAAATGGAGTTTATAAAATTTCTGAAAACGCCACGTTAGAACTTGGTCTTGCTGCGCTCTATCAGGATGGGTATACCGATAAATTACAATTAGACGAGTCTTACCTTACTTTTAATAATTCCTGGTTGGGAGTAGTAATTGGTCGTAAACAGCGAAGAGATTTGTATAAAGGTTTAAGTGCCACGAATCAAAGTGTATTATGGTCTTTAAACGCCAGACCTCTTCCCGGAATTCGGTTTTTTACAAAGCGTCCAATATTTTTTAAAAATAATACAGGATTAGGATTCAGGGCCTCACTGGAAGAATATCTTATGGACGATGAACGCTTTGTAGATAATACCCGATTACATCATAAAAGCTTTCACCTGGTGTATAAGTCATCACCTAAATTCCAGATTTCTGCAGGTTTAAGACATTTTGTGCAATGGGGAGGAACCCATCCTGAATATGGAGATCTACCTTCTAATTTTGAAGCATATACAAGAGTGGTAACCGGAAGAGGTGTAGGCAATAATACCGGAGATGCAATTTCTGAACAGGAAATTAATGGGTTGGGAAATCATCTTGGAAGTTATGAGATCAATATGAAAACCAAATTATCGGGGTATAATATTGAGCTAATTTATAATCATTTGTTTGAAGACGGCTCTGGAAGTTTACTTAGAAATACACCCGATGGCCGATATGGTGTTTTTGTAGAAAATACAAGGGCTCCATTAGATTCCTGGCTTCAAGCTTTAATGTACGAATTTTACTATACCAAAAATCAAAGTAAAAACACGCCAACTACCGATGGGGAGGATAATTATTTTAATAATAACCTTTATAGATCTGGTTGGACTTATGAAAATAGGGTTTTAGGGCTTCCATTTATTAGCCTTGACCCGGACAGGTTTAGGATTGCCAATAATAAAATAATTGCACATCACTTAGGTTTAAGCGGAATGGCTTTTAATAAAATCCCATATAGATTTTTAGGCAGTTTTAGAAAAAACTACGGTGGGAAAGGTAGTTCAAACATAAATGGTAAGCACGTGTTTTCTACTTATATAGATTTAAATTTACTGCAAAATATAGTGAATTTAAATCTTCATTTAGGTGGTGATTTTAGTGAAATTGCTACCCCTAATTTTGGTGCCGGTGTATCTATCTCTAAAGTGTTTTTATAAAGCGATAGCCATAAATTGTATAGGACGTTTAATAAATGATAGGTATTGATAATCAATACAGAAAATGATGATGTTCAAATTTTAGTCTGATAAAAAGTTTTAATTTATAACGCAAGAACAATTTTAGTATCTTTACTTAATATTGTTTTCTAATCACAGAATAATTTTACGTTTATCAATATATTATAGGTATATTTAAATTAAATGAAAAGAAAAACCGGGCAATTAAAGATATTAGTTATTGAAGACAACCCTGGTGACTTTATTCTTATTGAGGATTATCTTTCTGAAGAGCATGCAAGCCTGGAAATAAAGCATGCTAAAAACTTTAAGGATGCAATAGAATTCCTTTATTCAACAGTCTTTGACACCGTAATATTAGATCTATCGCTTCCAGATATTAAGAGCCCTGAAGTTCTTGTTAAGGAGGTGCTGGCTTTAGCTAATGCTACACCCGTGGTAGTTCTTACAGGATATGCAAATAAAGATTATGGAATGAAAACCCTTTCCTGGGGAGTTTCAGATTATCTTCTAAAAGATGAAATTAATGCGTCCAATCTTTCAAAAAGCATTCACTATAGTATAGAGCGTAGTAGAGTACAGCGACAGTTGTACGAATCTGAAGAAAAATATCGTACCCTATTTGAATCAAGCCCTTTACCTATGTGGGTTCTGGACAGGAATACTCTTGAGTTTTTAAGTGTAAACCAGGCTGCAATTAATCTTTATGGCTACTCACGTGAGGAGTTTATGCAAATGACGGTTAGAGATCTTTGGGTAGAGGATGAAGATAGAATTGAAAGAACCGTAGAAAATAATTTCCATGATTTTTTTGTTATAAATGTAAAACATTTCACTAAGGCAGGAAAAGTACTCCATATAGCTGTACAAAGCAATCCAATTATGTTTGGTGGGCGTGAAGCAAGGGTTACCCTGGCTCACGATATAACCGAAAAACTCAAGGCGGAAGAAAAACTTAGACATAGCCAGCAGCGTTTTAAAGCACTGGTGCAAGACGGCAGTGATGTAATAAGTATTATAGATGAAAATTTTCATTACTCTTACATCAGTCCGAGCGCTAAGAACATTCTAGGCGTAAGCCCGGAAAAACTGGAGGGAACAAATGTTTTTCAATTTATTCATAAAGAAGATCGCCCTCTCATTGAAGATAAGATTAAATTTATCGGTAAAGTTAAATCTTATCAATTGCCTTCTTACAGGTATCAAGATGTAGCGGGTAATTGGCGATGGCTGGAAACAATTATTAGTGACCTAAGAGACGATCCTGCCGTAAATGGTTTGGTGGCAAACTCGAGAGACATTACCCGTTTTAAGTTACAGGAAAAGGAGCTGAGGGAAAGTTTAGAGCGTTATGATATTGTTGCTAAAGCTACCACCGATTTAATAACAGATTACGATATAGAAAAAGATTCTTTTCAATTTAGCAATGCTATTTATGATATCTTCGGTTATAGTCCAAAGGAACTCAATGTATCTAGATCGTGGTGGAAACAGAAACTCCATCCAGACGATTACCAACGGGTAATTAACGCTACTTCCGAAATATTTACAAACCATAAAAAGCTATTGAATATTGAATATCGTTTTAAATGTGCCGATGGAAACTATAAATATATTCTGGACCGAAGTTATGTAATAACCGATGCTAACAACAAGCCCTCCCGAATTATTGGCTCTATACAGGATATTACTGAAAGAAGACAGTATATTAATGCCATAGAGCGTAGTAACGAAAGGCTTCGGGAAATAGCCTGGACACAATCTCATGTGGTTAGGGCGCCCCTGGCCAGAATAATGGGGCTTATTGATTTACTAAAAAATCAAAGAAATAACCTGGACAATATAGATGAAGTTATAGATAATATATTAAATTCGTCGGAAGAGCTAGATAAGGTAATTAGAAAAATTACCAATAAAACTGAAGAAGAATTATAAGCTTTTGTCCTAAATCCTTTAAAATGCTTGAAGTAATTATTGTAGATGACGACCAGATTGTGATTTTTATTCAGGAGAAAATGATAATAAACCATGATATTGCCTCAAACCCTATTAGTTTCCGCAAGGCTACGGTTGCTTTAAATTATTTAGATGAGCAACAACAGCGAAATGAAAATAAAAACTTTCTGATTTTTTTAGATATTAATATGCCGAATATAAATGGATGGGATTTTCTAAAACATTTGGAGTCGCATAAGGAAAACTCTAATTATCATGTGGTAATGGTAACCTCTTCAATTAACGATAAAGATAGAAAAGAAGTCGAAAAATATAGTATGGTGCGGTCTTTTATTGAAAAGCCAATAGCGTCTTTAGATTGTGAAAAGATTAAAGAAATTCCTGAAATAAGCCATTTTTTTGAGCGGGTTTAAACTCCGTTTTCGCGAGGTTTAGCATCATCAATCTTTTTTTGAGCCCATTCTTTCTCTTCGTCTTCGGCTTCCGGTTTATTTTGTTCCAGCTCTGCTTTCCGCTCAAAATTCAACTTAATATACATAGGGAAATGATCGGATCCTATATGTTTTTCCCTGGCAATATCAATAAGGGTAAAATCATTGCTATGAAAGACATGGTCAAGTGGCCATCTAAAGAACAAATAATCGGCGTGAAAGGTGTTAAAAAAGCCCCTTCCAATCCTGGGGTCCAGTAAGCCGCTCATTTGTTGAAATAACCTGGTGGTCCTGGACCAGGCAACGTCGTTTAAATCTCCAAATACCAGGACACTCTCATCTTGTTTTCTTACGTCTCTGCCCAACATCAATAATTCAGCATCACGGTTAGTAGATGTTTGAGCTTCAGAAGGACTGGGTGGCCTGGGATGCATACAATGTATTCTAATTTTTGAGTTGTCATCTAAGCGTACAAACCCGTGAATAGAAGGAATATCTTCTTTTACCAGATATCTTACTTCAGTTTCCTCTAATTTAAGTTTAGAATATAAATGCATTCCATAAAGATTATCCTGGGGCACTTTTACACAATATTTGTAGTCTTTTTCAAGATCTTTAAGCGCTTCTTCCCATTTGTTATCAGATTCAAGCGTTAATAAAATATCCGGCTGTCTTCTGTTTACAATTTCAAGAAGTTTATGATAGTCTTTGTTTGGGGTAAGAACATTACTTACTAGAATAGAAATATTATCGGTAGGATCTCCATCTTCAAATTGCATTACTTCTTTTTTTGCAAACCAGGTATATGGGTAGATCTTATCTAATTGGTATAATAAGCTTAAAATTAGTAAGCCTATTGCTATAAAATGAATTACCTCAGAAAAATCAAAAACAAAAATAGCTATAACAAGCACAACACTACTTAGTATTGAAATTTGGATACGCGGAAAGTCAAAAGCCCTTATCCACCATTTATCAAAACGTGTTGCAGATGCTATACTGGGTATTAATAAAACGGCACAAGCCACCAGCATTATTAGTTCTGAAATCTCCATGGCGAATTCAATTAAAATTTATAGCTTAATGCCAGTCCTTTAGTGTTTATGCCCGTACCATTAATATTAAAACTTGCAGTGGGATAAAGATCAATGTGTTTCTTGTCTTTCTTATGTAGTTCAGGTATTAAAATACCACTAGCTGCTCCTACTATAAAACCGGCAATATTATCTGTTAAAAAGTGTTTGCCGGCTTTTGTTCTTAAATACCCCATAAGTGCCGAAACTCCAACGGCACCTCCCCATATGTAAGGTACTGCTTTAGAATCTGGATGAAAATCATTAAAGACCTTTGCAGCAAAGAATGTACCCGCTGCTGCCACGGCAGTATGTCCTGCAATAAAAGATCGTTGTGCACCTCCCTCGGCACGTGTGTCTACAGGAAGGTTTTTATTGTACACTAGAGGTCTACTTTTATCTATTAAACCGGCAGTCATAGTATAAAACACCCCTGTTGTAGCCATTGTTTCAATAAATAGAACGCTTATTTGTCCAAAATTCTTGCGTTCGTTTTCTCCGGGTAAAAACGCCAGGGGCATTCCTAAGGCCGCATAAAAAGGAATATAACTTATGGCATCTGCTTTTTCAGAATAATTTCCGGCAGCCCATCGGTCTATTTTCCATATATCATTTTTATTGAGTGCCTGTAGTTCGGACTCTGTGAGCGCATCCTTATTTTGAATTAAAGTGAGGCCTAAGATATTTATACCCACAGTTCCTGCAATGTAAGCACCGTCTTTCCAGGTATTGGTCTCGTAAGGTGAGTTCTGGCCATAAAAATTAAAAACCAGGCCTAAGCAAAAAATACTTAATATTATTTTTTTCATGTATCTGTATATTATAACAGTCAAATCTCTAAACTCTTTAGGAATTGTTGAAGCATTTAAGAAAAGAATAACACTATAAAACTCAAATCTAATATTCTGTTTGGACAAGGGTATATAAGTTTAAAAAAAAATCATTGCCAGCGATACCCAGAAAATAAATTTTAAAGCTGAAAAACTTATTAAAAGAATCGCATATTTGCTGAGTGAAAACTACTATAAACCTAAAATTATGCTTAGTGTATATTTTTACTCCATACTCAGGATTTAATACTCCTAGCCTTGCCTCGAAATTAACTATAGTCTCATTAATATTACGGTAATTTATTTAAGAAAAGTAGGAACTGTCTCGGTCTAAACTAGTTTTTATTGCACTTTTGTAACATAGCTGGCGATTTAAATTTGAATATATTTTTGCCGAAAGTATATAAATTAATCGCTATTGAGAGATAAGAGGATTTTATCACTTTTACGATCAATAAAATGTTATTTTAAGTGAGGCGGTAAATCCTTAAAGAATTATGGGAAATAAACCGGTAGGAGTTGATAAGTATCTTAAAAATATAAATTCAAGTAAAAAAATGATAAGATTTGTTTTCTTTCTATTAGTAATTATAAGCTTACCTATACAGGCACAAAGTTGGAAAACACCGGCTATTGAGGGTTACGGTAGAATTATAGAATATGAAGAGGTTGCTATAAAGCCTAACCCACAAAAGGAATATAAAATGTTCTTCCATATAACAAATAAAAAGGAACGTGATGGAGTAAATGCTTCACTGTGGAAAATAGCCCGACTTATTAATCTGTTGGAAGCTAACCATGTTCCTAAAGAGAACATTCAGGTAGCAGCGGTTATCAGTGGCGAAGCTTCGCCTATTGTTCTTACCGAAAAAGCTTATAAGCTAAAAAAAGGGAAGAGCAATCCTAACCTGGATCTTATTAAAAAATTGACAGATTATGGGGTTCCTATTAATATTTGCGGACAGGCAGCTGCCGAAAGAGGTATTAACCCGGAAACCGAAATGAATCCCTTAATCAAATTAACTTTATCTGCTTTAATAGATATTCCCACTTACCAAATGCAGGGCTATACAATAATTAGGTAAATCAAATAGAATGATGAATGATGAGCCTTAAGCAAAATAAGAGAGGCAAGTCAACCAGATGTTTTGAGTGAACTTTTTGAATTTGGAGTTGAGATTAGGTGTAGTAAACCTTTATCTTTTTGTCACGTTCCATTTAAAATTCTGGAAGCAATTATTTAGCCTTAATCACTCTAAATTAAGTTATAAAACATAGAATATAGGTGTCTAGCTCGCTATTTCAGCTTGCTCTTATCTCTTGTAAGTTAATGCTGTTCACTTTATAAGTTGGTCGTGATTTTTTCAATATCCCTTATAATATTACGCTAGTTAGTTTTAAAACAATTATAATTGAGAAAAGAAGCGGGCTTGTAAAAAGAGTTTTATAAGGATTAAACTTATAGATTAACATAAGTTTAGTTTCTGTTGCAGTTAAAGATTTTCCAATTCTACCCAAAATACTGTAATTTTAAGATTATGAAAAAGAAAGATTACAGACAGGGCAGCGGATTTGTCTTTAATAAGTTTGAAGCACTGGAAAAGTCACCTTTTGATAGGTTATTTGAGGTTTTTAAGGAATTGATTACACATACTTCAGGCGATTTAGATGAAGCTTTAGACTGGCTAAAACAACTTGATGAAGAGTATAAATTAACCACTGAAGATTATACGTTAGATGATTTTGTAGAAGACCTTAAAAAGAAGGGCTATATAAAAGAAGAAAATGAAGATGATGGTGGTGGGATGGCAATTACGGGTAAAACCGAACGTGCTATTAGAAAGCAGGCTTTAGATCAAATTTTTGGAAAACTAAAGAAAAGTGCCTCAGGAAGCCATAGAACTAACCACGTAGGTAGGGGCGATGAACATACCGGAGATTTTAAAGCATTTCAGTTTGGAGATGCACCCGATAAAATTTCAATTACCGAAAGCTTGCGTAACGCTCAAATTAATCATGGGATAGGTGATTTTAACATGAGTGAAGAAGACCTGGTGGTAGAAGAAACGCACTATAAATCCCGAATGAGCACAGTGCTAATGATAGACCTTAGCCATAGTATGATACTTTATGGCGAAGACCGTATTACCCCTGCCAAAAAAGTGGCTATGGCACTTGCCGAATTAATAACGACCAGGTATCCAAAAGACAGTCTGGATATTATTGTTTTTGGAAATAACGCCTGGCCGGTCTCCATAGCAGATCTTCCTTATCTTAAAGTAGGGCCTTATCATACCAATACGGTAGCAGGTTTAAAATTAGCTATGGATATTTTAAGAAGAAAGCGAAGTACCAACCGGCAAATTTTTATGATTACCGATGGTAAACCCAGTTGCCTAAGAGAGCGAGATGGTTCTTATTATAAAAACAGTATGGGGCTTGATCCATATATTATCGGAAAATGCTATACCATGGCCCGGCAAGCTCGTAAATTACATATTCCAATTACCACATTTATGATAGCGCAAGACCCTTATTTGATGCAGTTTGTTAGGGAGTTTACTTATGCCAACCAGGGAAAGGCTTTTTATACCGGACTTAAAGGTTTGGGTGAAATGATTTTTGAAGATTATGAGACCAATAGGAAAAAAAGAATTAGGGGCAATTAGTGGAGTTAGTTTTTAGTATGGGTAAACTAACGAGCAGTAGAAATTAATTCTGGTGAACTTATATTTCTGAATTCAATCTAAAAAATATAATTTAAAGGACGAAAAGTTTATAAAATCAATATAGGAAAAGGGCTTAGTAAGCTTGAGAGAAAATAAAGTTCACCTATTTTAATCTTATAATATTGAGTTTTTGATAATTTATAATGGTATTTCTGCCTGAATAAATGAGCAGGTTCAATTTGATCTAATTGATTATCAGGAAAATTTTCTTCAGATTTCAAACAGAATGAAAAATAAAAAATATGAAAATTGAAAACATAAAAACCTTAGGGGAATTAAAGAAAGCCGGCTATAAAAGCCGGGGTATTAAAGAAGAACTTAGGGGAAATTTAATTGAAAGAATTAAAAATAAAAAGCAAACTTTTTCAGGTATTCACGGCTATGAAGATAGTGTGATCCCAGAATTAGAAAGGGCTATTCTGTCTCGTCATAATATTAATTTGCTTGGTTTAAGAGGGCAGGCTAAAACGAGATTAGCCCGTCTAATGGTAAATCTGTTGGATGAGTTTATGCCGATTGTGGCAGGTTCGGAAATTAATGATGATCCTTTACATCCAATTTCCAGGTACGCCAGAGAATTGATTACCGAAAAAGGCGATGAAACTCCAATTAAATGGGTACACCGAGAAGATAGGTTTTTTGAAAAACTGGCCACCCCAGATGTAACGGTAGCCGATTTGATAGGTGATGTAGACCCAATTAAAGCCGCAAATTTAAAATTAAGCTATGCCGATGACCGCGTAATTCACTTCGGGATGATTCCCCGTGCCAATAGAAGTATTTTTGTAATTAACGAGCTACCCGATTTACAGGCACGCATTCAGGTAGCCCTATTTAATATCCTACAGGAAGGCGATATTCAAATTCGCGGGTTTAAACTAAGGCTGCCGTTAGATCTGCAGTTTGTTTTTACCGCTAATCCTGAAGACTATACCAACCGGGGAAGCATTGTTACCCCATTAAAGGACCGAATTGGGTCTCAAATTCTAACACATTATCCAGAAAATATTGAGATTGCTAAAGCCATTACCGAACAGGAAGCCAAACTAGATAAAAGGCAAAGTGATTTGGTTTATATTCCGGAATTGGCCAAAGATGTATTGGAACAAATTAGCTTTGAAGCCAGGGAGAGTGAATTTATAGACGAAAAAAGCGGAATTAGTGCCAGGTTAAGTATTACTGCTTACGAGAACCTTTTAAGTACTGCAGAGAGGAGGTCTTTAAATTCTGGAGACGATAGTACTTTGTTGCGATTAAGCGATTTCATTGGGGTTGTACCGGCTATTACGGGAAAAGTAGAGTTGGTATATGAAGGGGAAGAAGAAGGAGCAGCCAGCGTAGCTTTACAGTTAATTGGCAATGCGATAAAGACATTATTCCCGCCATATTTTCCTAAAATTGAAAAGTTGCAAAGACCAGACGAAACCACACCTTACGACGATTTGATAGCCTGGTTTTTTGAACAAAGCGGTTTCGAATTACCCGACGATCTCTCAGATGCAGAATACAAGCAAAAACTTAATTCTGTGAAGCCTTTAAATGAGCTTATCAAAAAGTACCATCCGGAAATTTCAGAAAAAGATAGTTACTTTTTAAAAGAGTTTTTGCTTTGGGCTTTGGTAGAATTTAAAAAATTAAGCAAGCACAGGTTTGCTAAAAGCCTTCAATTTAAAGATCTCTATGGAAGCTATATAAGTGATCTTTAGTTATTTGATAATTCAAGAAGATGATTCCCCGGTTATTTTAATAATCGGGGAATTTTTTTTGTGATATAGAAGGAAATTCATAATTCTTTCCTCAAATGCTAAATTTTATTTGTGTTACCCATTAAAATATATACTTTTAACAACAGAATAAAGTCATAGATGAAGACCACAAAAAACATACTTTTCAATATTGCAGCAAGCATTCCTGGCTTGAGCATTGGTGGTATGACAATTATTCGTATTACCCCTTTTGGGGTATAATTCTACATAGCGCTTCGGTATACACCTGTTTTTTTAAAACACAATCATTCTAATTTAACCATCTTGACTTATGAAAGTCCTTAAATTCGGAGGTAGCTCTTTGGCATCTCCAGAACGCATAAAACTTGTAGCTAAAACAGTTCAAAAACATTTAAAAAAAGATAAAACGCTGGTAGTTTTTTCTGCCTTTGGTGGGGTAACCAACAATTTGCTTAAAATGGCAGATTTGGCTTCCAAAGAAGATCCATCTTATAAAGATTTACTACTGGAAAATGAAAAACGTCACCTTCAAGCAGTAAAAGAATTAATTCCTGTACAGGCTCAAAGTAGTATTTTAAGTAAAGTAAAAACCGAGCTTAATAGGTTGGAAACCTTATATGAGGGTGTGTACTTACTTAACGAGCTTTCCAATAAAACCCGCCACGTAGTGTCTGGATTTGGGGAGATTTTATCCTCGATAATTATTGCTGAATATTTTAAAAATTTAGGAATTAACTCCCAATATGTAGATTCCCGGGAATTAATTGTTTGCAAAAACACCAACGAGAAAGTACAGGTAAATTATCAACTAACCTATACTAATATCGAGCACTATTTTAACGAAAATGAGGCCTCATTGTATATTGTTCCGGGCTTTGTTTCCCGAAATGAACAGGGAGTTCCCAGTACTCTTGGTCGAGGCGGATCAGACTTTACCGCAGCCTTGTTTGGTGGTGCTTTAGCGGTAAAAGAAGTAGATATTTATACCGATGTGAACGGGATGTACACGGCAAACCCTCAAATTGTACCGCACGCTTATCCGTTAAAAGATATTTCTTATCAGGAAGCGATGGAATTATCACATTTTGGGGCTAAAGTGCTATACCCGCCAACTTTACAGCCTTTGTTGGATAAACAAATTAGTATCCGTATTAAAAATACTTTTAAGCCCGATGAAGATGGAACTTTAATTTCCAGATCTTCCGAAAAGAACTTTCGCTGGGTTACCGGAATTACCCATATAGATTCCATAAAACTACTCAATATAGAAGGAAGTGGTATGGTGGGCATTCCGGGCTTTTCCAAACGCTTTTTTGAAGTTTTATTTCAGGAAAATATAAATGTGGTTTTAATTACCCAGGCTTCTTCAGAACATAGTATTTGTATTGCGGTAAAAGACGATGAAGCTCAATTTGCAAAGGAAGCAATAGACGAAGCTTTTGAGGTTGAAATTCAGTATAAAAAAATTAAGCCGGTAACAATTGAAGAAAATGTAGCCATTATTGCGTTGGTTGGTGACAGAATGAAAAGTCATCATGGCTTAAGTGGTAAAATGTTTAGTGCATTAGGAAATAATAATATTAATATTCGCGCCATTGCCCAGGGCTCTTCAGAGCGAAATATTTCAGCTGTAATAGCCAAAAAAGATGTGAAAAAAGCGCTAAATACCCTGCACGAACAGTTCTTTGAAGTACCCTCTAAAGAATTAAATCTATTTATAACCGGTGTGGGTAATGTGGGTAGTAAACTACTGGGGCAGTTAAAGAAGCAGGAACAATTTCTTTTGGAAAATTTAAGGTTGAAAGTTCGCGTACACGGATTATCAAACTCAAAAAAAATGCTTTTTGATGAAAATGGAATTGACCTGGATAATTGGGAAAAAGTCTTGGAAAATGGAGAAAAAGCCGATAAAGCTGAATTTTTCAAAAAAGTGAACACTTTTAACCTACGCAACAGCATTTTTGTAGATAACACTGCAAGTGCCGATATTTCTGCCTGGTATAAAGAATATCTGGCTAATTCGGTTTCTGTGGTAACCTGCAATAAAATTGCCTGTGCAGATAGTTTTGAAAATTACCTCGAATTACAAAACCTGGCTCGGGAATATGGCGCATCATTTTTATATGAAACCAATGTTGGTGCGGGATTGCCAATTATAGACACCCTTAAAAACCTGGTCGCTTCCGGAGATAGAATCACCAAAATTCAGGCAGTACTTTCCGGTAGTTTAAACTTTGTTTTTAATACTTATAAAGCCAAAGAGCCTTTTTATAAAACCGTAGAAATGGCCATGAAAGAAGGCTATACCGAACCCGATCCTAAAATTGATTTGAGTGGGGTAGATGTAGCCCGTAAAATCTTGATTCTAGCCCGGGAATGTGGTTATGAGATGGAACTGGAAGATATTGAAAGCGAAGATTTTTTATCGGAAGAAAGTTTGGCCACCACTAATAATGACGACTTTTTTGAATTGCTACAGAAAGATGAACCAAAATTTCAGGAAATATATAAGTCGGCGGAAGAAAAAGCTGAACAACTTAAATATGTCGCCCAATTAGAAGATGGAAAAGCCGTGGTAGGTTTACAATCGGTAGGCTCAGAGCATCCTTTTTATAACTTAAGCGGGAGCGATAATATAGTATTGTTCTTTACCGAAAGGTATCCAGAGCAACCTTTAATTGTAAAAGGTGCCGGGGCAGGAGCTGAGGTTACGGCGTCAGGGATTTTTGCCGATGTAATAAGAATAGGAAAAAAGTAGGCTTATGGATAAGATAAAACTTTTTGCCCCGGCAACTGTGGCCAATCTTTCTTGCGGATTTGACGTACTTGGATGTTGTTTAGACGGAGTGGGCGATGAAATGCTTATTTCTAAGAATTCAGAACAAAAGCTTAGAATACCCAAAATTACCGGGCAGGACTTGCCATTGGAAGTAGATAAGAATGTAGCAGGTGTTGCTGCCAAAGCTTTACTAGATGAATTAGGTGAAAAACAGGGTTTTGATATAGAAATAAAAAAGAATATTAAGGCAGGCAGCGGAATTGGTAGTAGCGCAGCTAGTGCTGCCGGTGCTGTTTTTGGAATCAATAAACTCTTGGGAGAACCTTTTTCCACAAATCAATTGATAAAATTTGCTATGGAAGGGGAACGTCTTGCCAGCGGAAATGCGCACGCCGATAATGTGGCCCCGGCTTTACTGGGCAATTTTAGCCTGGTAAGAAGTTACGAGCCTTTAGAAATATTGAGTTTACCGAGTTTACCAGAATTCCGAATATTGGTCTTGCATCCTTTAATCGAGCTAAAAACAAAAGATTCTCGTTCAATTATTAGGCAGAATGTGGCATTGACTAAGGCGATTAATCAATGGGGAAACCTGGGCGCGTTGGTAAGTGCACTATACACTAAGGATTATGAACTATTTGGAAGAAGTTTAAAAGACGAGATTATAGAGCCAGTACGCTCTATATTAATTCCCTATTTCGACGAGCTTAAAGCTTTAGCTATAGCAAACGGAGCCCTGGGGTTTGGCATTTCAGGTTCGGGACCTTCGGTTTTTGCCATGTGTAAAGGAGATGTTGTCGCTCAAAAGCTAAAATCTGAATTTCAGGAGTTTTACCAGGATAAAAATATTGATTTTGATCTACACCTGTCTAAAATTAATGCGGAAGGAATAAAAATAGTATCCGATTGAAATTTAAAATGCTAAACCCAATAATTAGAATGAAACAGGCTTCCATTTTTGAGCTGTGTTCAGTACTAATTTTGGCTTAAATAATATATAGATGAAATATTTTAGTTTAAACGATAAAAATCATAAAGTTTCTTTTGAAAGTGCTGTGGTTAAAGGCCTGGCGCCTGGAAAAGCGCTCTATTTTCCCGAAGAAATTCCAGTTTTATCCAAAGAGTTTTTTCAAAATTTGGATAAACTTTCTAAAGAGGAAATTGCTTATAAAGCTATAAAAACTTTTGTGGGCAATGAAATTGATGAAGATGGCTTACGCAGTATTTTAAGCAAGACATTGGATTTTGACTTTCCGGTGGTACCAGTTTCTGAAAATACCGGTACCCTGGAGCTTTTTCACGGTCCAACCCTGGCTTTTAAAGATGTAGGGGCCGGGTTTATGGCCGGTTGTCTTGGGTATTTTGTGAAAAAAGGAAACCTGTGTAAAATTACCGTTTTGGTAGCTACTTCGGGCGATACCGGTGGGGCAGTGGCCAACGGATTTTTAGGAGTAGAAGGTATAGATGTGGTGATTTTATATCCTAAAGGAAAAGTTAGTGAAATTCAGGAAAAACAACTTACAACTTTAGGACAAAATATTACAGCTCTGGAAGTAAATGGCAATTTTGACGATTGCCAGGATATGGTGAAAAAAGCTTTTTCCGATGAGGAAATAAGTGCAAAACGACCATTAACTTCGGCGAATTCTATAAATGTAGCTCGTTGGTTACCGCAAATGTTCTACTACTTTTTCGCGTATAAACAATTAGCAGGAAAAGATAAGAAACTGGCTTTCTCGGTGCCCAGTGGGAACTTTGGGAATATTTGTGCCGGGATGCTGGCTAAAAAGATGGGCTTGCCCATAGCTCATTTTATCGCTGCCAATAACGAAAATAATGTGGTGACGCGCTATTTGCAATCTAGAGAATACGCTCCAAAACCAAGCGTACAAACCATCTCTAACGCGATGGATGTTGGAAATCCCAGTAATTTTGTACGGATACTGGAATTGTTTGAAAATAAATTTGATTCGCTATCACAACAACTTTCTTCTTTCAGTTATTCAGATAAAGAAACGCGAAAGGCAATTAAAGCGGTTAAAAATAACTATGATTATACGATGGATCCTCACGGTGCGGTTGGATATTTGGGACTCCAGGAGTTTTTAGCTGAAAACCCTGAGTATTATGGTGTTTTCCTGGAAACTGCACACCCGGTTAAATTTCTTGAAACGGTAGAAGAGGTAATAGGAGAGAAGGTAGAAATTCCCGCATCGATTAGAGAGGTGATGCAAAAAGAGAAAAAGTCTATAGAGATTTCAAATTATGCTGAATTGAAGGAGTATTTGATGCAATAGTATAAAGTAAAAGCTGTTTGGTAAGTCTTTTGAATGTAACGTCACCCTGAACTCGTTTCAGGGTCTAATATGTATTTCAACTTAGATTCTGAAATAAATTCAGAATGACGAGCATTACAAGTTTTAAAGACTTCCCAAACAGCTTGATTATTAATACTTCGCAGGAGCACCTTTTTACTGTCAAGGATATTTTTTGATGGTGTTTCAATAAAAATTGCTTTTTCTTTTATTGATTCTTTTTTACCCGTTTTAACTTTAACTCTCCAATACAATCTGCGTAAGGTCCACAGGGATCAAAATCGAATAATAATTCATTTTTATTTACCGAAAAATTAAAGCTCCAATCTACATCCTGGTCAATTAAAACTAAATCTGCACTATCAACAAGTTGTGAAGCCTCAACATTAGAGTTGTATTGATTATAATTTAAATTCATTCTATTTTTTTCTATAAAGAAACTACCTTCAGAACGAGATCTATAGCCAATAATATTGTCTGTGTCGGAATTTCTAACAAAAAAGAAACTTTCAAAGGTGGAATCCTCTAGAAATTTATACTGTAGTACAAATTCATAATTTCCCTCCTCAAGTTCGGGATAAATTTCCGTAGATATATCGCTAGATTTTTCCCAAACTCCAACAACATCTTTTATGTTAGTCCTAACTTCATCATCAGAAGAGCAGGATACTAATAGAAAAACATTTAAAATAAAAAATAATCTTTTCATAATAAGTTTACAAGATTTTCACTTATTAGATGTAGATACCTTAAAAGGGTTGCGTGAGAATTATTAATACTTTGCAGGAGCACCTTCTTCAGGGAGGCTGTTTTCTATAAATTCCCGAATATCTTCATTGGCATTTTTAAGATCTTCAGCTCTCAAATACATCATGTGGCCGCTTTCATAGCCTTTAAAACTTAAACGGTCTTTCATTTTACCGCTCGGGTCTAATTGCCACATGGTATACTTGGCATTAAAATAAGTGGTAGCACCATCAAAGTATCCGGCCTGTACCAGTACATCCAGGTTTGGGTTTTGTGCCATGGCCTGCCTTAAATTTTCACCGGTATTGTTACCGCTACGGTCCCAGGGATGCACAGGCCCGAACATATAGTACTTTAGATCGGTTTTAAATTTAAGATCATTACGCAAGTAATGGTTAATTGCCGGTGTAAAGGAATGTAACCACGAAGTTAACTCAGCATTGTAATCTGGTGAATCTCCGGCTTCTTTTGCATCTATTCCTAAGTACCTGGAGTCCAGTCTTCCTACGGTAACCCCATCTTTTCTTTTTAACTCTTTCCAAAAATAACGATAGCCAACATCCAGGTTATTCTGAAGAATCACTTCCCTGGAAATTCCGGAATAATAAGCCATTTTTTCGGCGGCAGCTTGTTTTATTGCAGGTTCGGTAAATCCTCCTTTTACAAGTACCGGGGTTAACTCGTTAATTGTATAATCTTCAACTTCTTCCAGTAAGTCTTTTAATTCTTTATTTTGAAGTTCTGCCGGTAAAGCATCGTGATACCATGCAGCGGCTGCGAAATATGGAAGCCTGTTGGCAACTTCTACTGGCCCGTCGCGTTTAATTCCCAATTCGGTTGGAGAAACTAAAATTACTCCGTTAAGATACATCCATTGGCTGTTTTGCAGCTCTAAGGCCAATCCTGAAACACGGGTAGTGCCATAGCTTTCTCCAATAAGATATTTTGGTGATAACCAGCGGTTATTTCTGCTTACAAAAGTATTTAACCATTCGGCCAAATATTTAATATCTGCATCTACGCCAAAGAATTTTTCTTTATGGACCTTTCCTTCCTTATTTGGGATAGGGCGGGAAAACCCTGTATTTACTGGATTTACATAAACGATATCGGCGATATCTAAAATAGAATGCGGATTTTCTTTAATTCCGTAGGGTTGAATAGGAAATCCTTCATCATCAATTTTTAAAACTCTTGGGCCGGTATATGCAATATGCATCCATACCGAGGCCGAACCGGGGCCCCCATTAAATGAAATTACCAGGGGACGATTTTCGGTATTTTTTATATCACTTCTTTTGTAATAGGTATAAAAAAGACTGGCAATAGGATCACCATCATTATTCCAAAGTGGCTGCATTCCGGTGGTAGCGGTATAATCTATATTCTTTGAATTAATGTTCACCGAATGTTTGGTAGTGATACTTGTATCTACAGGAACTTCAACTTTTTGGCTCCAGGCCGTAGCTATTAAGACAAGTAAAAATACTGGGGTAAAGATTTTTTTCATGTGCTCTAATTTTTAGAATCGAAAAATACACTGAAAAGCACAATTACCCAAATACCTCAATCTTTATTATTAAGGTTTTCATCTCTAAAAACGATAATATAGCTTAGAATAATTCCGCCAATAGCGGCCAATAGAAAGAAAATCATGGCCAGTCCCGGATATCCTAATATCATAAAATCTGAGGGCACCTGCATTAACATGGCGGCTCCAATAATCATAGCGGCTATAATTAATCCCAGGGTGATACGGTTGGCAACCTTTTGGAAACCATCGGTAACCCGTTTCTCGTCAAAAGCATCTATTTTAATACTGAATTCATTCTCTGAAAGATTCTTTGAAATGGTGTTTAATCTATCGGGCAAATATTCTATAAACTTCTTGGAAGCCAATACCGAAGAAAAGAAATTTTCAGGTTTCAACTCTTCATACATTTTATCTCGCATTATTTTATTGGCGTGTCTTTTAATGGCATCCCTAAGATCAAAATCGGGGTCTAATACCGCAATAATCTGATCCATATTCAAAAGAATTTTACCAAGAATATTAACTTCAACCGGGAGGTGAATCCCGTTTTCAGCAGCGAGTCGATTTAATTGTATTAGCAAACGGCCGGTTTGCATATCTTTTGCTGTACTATGCTCACTGGCCATAATAATATCGCTAATGGTCTTTTTAAAATATTTTAGATTAGCATTCTCGGTTACCTCACTCATGTTTAGGAGTATCCTGGCCGTTTCTTCGCCATTATTGCTGCTAATAGCCAATAAAAGTTCTAAAATATAATTTTTCATGGCAGGGCTAAACCTGGCCACCATGCCTAAATCTATAAGTGCAATTTTATCGTCTTTTGTAAATTGAATATTACCGGGATGTGGATCGGCGTGTACAAATCCATCATTGATAACCTGCTTTAAATAGGCATTCACCAATTGATCTACCAAAGGAGCATAGTCTACTTCAATTTGTTTAAGCGGCGAAATAGAAGTTATTTTTTGTCCTTCAATATATTCCATAGTAAGCACCTTACCCGAAGAATAATCCTGAATAGGTTGAGGAACGATTAGATCTTTAAAGCTTTTTAAATTTTCACCCAAGGTAATTAGGTTTTGCGCTTCCCTGTTGTAATCCAGCTCCTGCAATAAAATTCGTCTCAATTCAGCTAAAACATCGTCGAAAGCATATTTTTTCGCGGTGGTACTGTGTTTAACGGCCAGTTCGGCCAATTCTTTTAAGGTATCAAGGTCTAACAGGAATTGCTTTTTTATTCCCGGGCGTTGTATCTTAACCGCTACCGGTTTTCCCGATCTTAAACTAGCTTTATGTACCTGCCCAATAGATGCGCTTGCCAGTGGTTTTTCTTCAAAACTTTTAAATGCTTTTGAAATTTTGGTCCCTATTTCTTCTTCAACAATTTGTTGAACCTCGTTATAAGGAATGGCAGGGACATCGTCCTGTAAAGTGGCCAAAGCTTTTAAGTAATCATCGGGTAAAAGATCGGGGCGGGTAGAAAGCAATTGCCCCATTTTTATATAGGTAGGCCCCATATTTTTTAGGTCTTCTACCAGCTCGTTGGGCGTTTGCTCGTAGCTGTTTTCAGAATTTGCTGTATTCCCTTCCATCGCCTTAGAAGCAGCATTTCCAAACAAATCGCTATTCCAGTATTTAAGCATAAAGCCTATAAATTTCTGATAGCGTAAAAGATGATCGGGGAGTACAGACATATAGTTTATTGGTGTTAAGTTATCTAATTATTAAAGATATTTATTTAAAATTATAACACCAATAGGTTCAGGAACACATACGTGTTTTTTGCTAATATTTAAGAAAGCTTTTTGTTGCTATTTGGTATTAAGTTTTAAAACGTCTAATTTGTGCTTATTATAAATAATTTACAAGCCTTTTATTGGCACCGCCAAAGGGTGTAATAACTCGAGGTTTGCCTTGAAATTAAAAATTTGTTTCCAACGAGTGCCTCGTGGGCTTGCTCCGAGGTAGTTTACTTTAGTGTATTTAATAAGAAAGCTTTTCGTTTAACCTGCTTATGTTTATTGGATTCCCAAAAATATAAAGTAAGTCTCCTTGTTTTATCTTAGTGTCGGGAAGTACTTCGGTAATATATTGGGTGTCTCTTTTAATGGCCAATACGGTAACCCTGAAGTTTTTACCAATTCCTGAACTTTCAATGCTTTTACCTACAATTTCCCTGTTGTTTTGTTGAACGCTTAAGGTTACAATTTCCCGATTTGGGATATGAAGGTGTTGTAGCGAAGGCTTATGTGGTCTTCCTTTTACAGAAGTAAGCATTTCGTAATCTGATGACCTGATATTAGCTGTAAAATCCATTATTTCGTTATAGGGAACCAGATATTGTTTTAGCACCCGGGTAAAGATTTCTATAGATGTTTCGAATTCCTCTGGAATTACCTCGTCTGCTCCCAGTTTAATATTTTCTTCAATCTCCCTTACATAGCGGGTTCTTACAATTATAAAAGCTGTTTTAGTAAATAACCGAACATTATTTATAATTTTTTTAGTCGCTCCCGGGTCCGAAATGGCAATTACCACCACCCGTGCTTCCTGTACGTGAAGGTGTTTTAGGATAAGCGAATTGGTTGCATCTCCAAAAATAACGGGTTCGTTGTTATTTTTTGCCTTTTTAAAAGTTACGGGATCGGTATCTAGAACAACATAAGGTATTTCGGCATTTCTGGCTGCTTTTGCAATGTTTTCACCATTTATTCCGTAGCCGATAATAATTAGGTGGTCTTCTAATTTCTTTGGTTCAGTAGTATTTTCTTCCGCAGATTTTTGTTTATTAAATCTTTCTAATCTATGCCTTACCGTAGAAGGAACCCTGGCCTTTAAAATAGCGTAGGTGATTTTTGGTGCGGCATCAATAAGAAAGGGGGTAAGGCCCATGGTAATAATAGAGATTGCCAGGAAGTACTGGTAAATACTATCTGGAATAATATTATTGTCCAGGCCTACTCCCGAGAGCAATAAGGAAAATTCCCCAACCTGGAAAAGACTAAACAAACTTAAAAAGATGGTTCTGGGAGGGTATTTTAGTAATAGAACGGTAGCACCTACAACCAGCATTTTTAGTAAAACAACGCCAATAACAAGGGCCAGGATTATCAAAATGTTTTGAATGAAAAATTCTAAATTCAGCAGCGTTCCTACAGAGATAAAAAAGAAACTAATAAATATTTCACGAAACGGCAATACATTTACGGTTGCCTGGTGGCTATATTCAGATTCCGAAATAATAAGTCCGGCGAAAAAAGCACCCAATGCCAGGGATAATCCAACAGAAGAAGTAAGCCATGCAATTGCAAAACAGAAAACGACTGTAGTTAAAATAAAAAGTTCTTTACTTTTTGTTTTTACCACCATACTAAAAATGCGTGGTACAATATAGCGCGCCAATAAAAATATTACCGCTCCAACACCCAAAATTTTAAGAATAAGAAACAATACGGTAGTTGCAATATCGCCGCCATCACCTGCTAAAATAGGAGTTAGCAGCATCATGGGAACCACAATGATATCCTGGAAGATAAGAATCCCAAGAGCTACCCTGCCGTGAGGGGCGGTAATTTCACCCCGTTCCTGTATGAGCTTTAAAACAATGGCCGTACTACTTAAAGAGAATAAAAACCCTAAAAAGATGGCCGAATTTAATGGTAAACCTAGAAAGTAAGCAATTAGGCTAGTAAACAGAATGGTACCCCCAACCTGGAGTCCTCCCCCAATTAGTACCGTGTTTTTCATAGAAATGAGCTCTTTTACAGACAGCTCAATTCCAATAACAAACAAAAGAAAAATAATACCTATTTCAGAAAGCAATTCTACCTCATGCGAAGAACTAATAAGGTTAAAAGCATGGGGGCCTGCAATTATTCCTGCCAGAAGAAAGCCTAGAATAGAAGGCACTTTTATTTTTTGAAATAAAAGAATTATCAAAATTGATAGTCCAAGAATAATTACAATGTCCTGTAAAATAGGTATTTCCATAAATTAATTTTAAAGATAGTTGGCCGCCCTAATTTAAAGGATATAACCCGATTATGGAAATAAAAAAGCGGCGGGAATCTCCCGCCGCCCAGAATACTTACATTAAAATCTATTAACCTTTTAACCAAGCATTTCTAAGTTTAACTTCTTGACTATTCTCTGATAATTCTTCTTCGGTAAGTGTAGTTTCAGTATCTATTGGTTGGGAAGCAGTTGTACCAAGCTCAACTTCTTCGCCATCTCGTACTACTACAAAATTTACTTTTTCCCCTTCTTCCCAGGATTCAGCTGTCATGATTAAATTGTAAACATTTTGAATATTGTACTCCTCATCGTTTACAGACTTAATAATATCTCCACCTTTTACTCCAAGTTTTTTAAGAAAGGAATTAAATTCAATGTTTTCTCTAAAAAACAACTCTTTAGTGGCAGGGTCACCATCTATATAAGGAATTTGACCTTTAATAAAATAGCCGGTGTTTACCTGCGCTTCAGATTCTGTTAAACCTACTTTCTCGAAAAATTCCTGGTAGGGAATAGGGGTAGATCCACTAATATAAGTTTCTAAAAACGTTCTTATTTCAGGATAAGTAAGGCTTACAATGTCATTAAAAAGTTCTTCGTCGTTAAAAGGTTTATCCATACCATATTTATTGCTAAGAGCTTTCATAAGGTCTAGAATTCCCATATCGCCATCGCTTAGTTCCCTTAAACGAATATCCAGGGCCATACCAATTAAGGCGCCTTTTAGGTACACATTGTAATAACTGTCTTTATAAGGTTCTTCAAGGATATTTTTGCTCATTTCAGTAAATGGCATTGTATCGTCAAACTGTTGTGCAGTTTTTATTTTATCTGATATCCTATCATAGAAATCCTGCTTATCTATAAGCCCCTGATTTATTTGAAACAGGTTAGCAAAATATTCGGTTACTCCTTCATACATCCATAGATGTTGAGACATTTTTGGATCATTATAATCAAAATAATGTACTTCTTTTGAGTGGACATTAAGAGGGGTTAATATGTGAAAAAATTCGTGAGAAACCACATCTGTCATTGTTTCCTCTAATTGTTGCGGTTGCATAGACTCGGGAAGTACTACCACGGTAGAGGTATGGTGCTCTAAAGCTCCAAAACCACGGGCATCTTGCGTCTCGCTATCTGAAAGATATAGCAGGATGGCATATTTTCCGGTATTATCTATCTCGCCCAGGAATTGTTTTTGGGCACTTATCATTTTTTCAATTCCGGGTTTTATACTTTTTGAAGTGTATTTTTTGTTTGGCGAATACACATTAATAAGCACTTCCATTCCTTCTACCATAAAGCTTGTAGTATCGGGAGTGGCATACATAATTGGGTTATCAATAACCTCAAAGTATCTTTTTAAGGAAAAGATGTCTTCTTTGAATTCCATACTGGTAGAAGCTGCCACTGTTTTACTTAGAGCAGTTCCGGGAATAAGGCTGTGTGGTCTTTTTATTTGTAATTGGTATGCTTCTTCTTTTTCATTTTCAAAATAGCCTACAAATCCGTGAAGATTGAGCATAAAATTTTTACCGGCTTCAATATTTGTACCCGATGGGGAGAAAACTCCTTCTTCTCCTTGAATATCGTAGGTGTCATTAACCTGGTAACTTACTTTATCTAAGTCTTTGGCATTAGGAACAAACCAGGAATTATCGTCTACTTTTTCAAATTCCAGCTCATTGCCGTTATAATCTAAGGCTTTAAAATTTTCAATGAATTTACCGTAGTTATCGGTAGAGTAGGTGCCGGGTACGGTTTTGGGAATATAAAAAGTAGTGTTTGCAGTGGTAAATTTATCGGGATTAATTTCTACCGAAACTTTATCGTTTTCGACATTTACAAGATCTATGCTTGCAATTACCGGTTCATCCTGGTTTGGGGTTTGGGTAGTTTTACAGCTGTAGAGAGTGCCAATAAAGGCCAGCGTATAAATTGCTTTTTTCATGTATAAACTTTTCTTTTTTCATAAGACTCACTAAATCTGTAAAAGTTACATTTATTAAAAAAGAAATGTTCAATAAAAAAAGACTGCCTTAAATTATGTTAAGACAGTCTTTATATTAAAAGCCAGGTATGGCCCAAATGTTTTGAAATTAGAAATATTTATTCTCTAATATGGCCTTCACCTAACACATAATATTTATTGGTTACCAATTGTTTTAAACCAAGTGGCCCACGGTGGTGAAGTTTATCTGTACTAATAGCAAGCTCTGCTCCAACTCCCATTTGACCGCCATCGGTGAAGCGAGTAGAAGCATTATGGTATACGGCAGCACTGTCTACCTGTTCCATAAAATTGGCTGCTTCATTTTTATCTTCAGTAACAATCACAGAAGAATGTCCTCCTGAATATTTATTGATTTTGTTAATGGCAGCGTTATTTCCATCAATAGCACCCAGAACAATTCTCATGGCTAGAAATTCTTCGTACCAGGTATCTTCTGAACTTATCTTTTCTTCATTTGGTAAGATTTCAGCGATAGCATCATCTACCTGAATATGAACTTTATTTTCCTTGAACATATCATAGAGTTCTTGGACTCTTTTTTCAAAATCAGGAAGGTTTTTGTCTATTAATACCTTATCTAAGGCATTACATCCTGAAATCTTATCTATTTTGGCGTTCAACATTACTTTTTTTGCAGTGTCGAAATTGGCATTTTTAGATACATAAAGGAAGTTGTTTCCGCGCCCACTTACCAATACAGCTCCGGTAGAGTGTTCTTTAACAAAAGCAATAAGTTTTTCTCCACCTCTTGGTACCACAAGGTCTATATGTTGCGGTGGGTTTTTAAGGAAATCCTGTGTTTCAGTTCTGTTCATTTGTAACAGCTCTATCCAGTCTTTCTCCAAATTGTTTTCTAAAAGTGCCTCGTGCCAGCAATCTTCAAGAATTTTATTAGAGTGGTTTGCCTCTTTACCACCTTTTAAATAAATCTTGTTATTTGCTTTAAACGCAAGTACTGCAGCTTCGATAGTAACATCAGGGCGAGATTCATAAATAATCATGATGGTCCCGAAGGGTGCAGTTTTATTGGTGATATCTAAACCGGTGTCTAATTTTCTATGCTCTATAACCTGGCCTACAGGATCTTCCTGCTCCATTACTTCTTTTACAGAGCGAATCATATCATCTACCTTGGCATTATTTACAACCAGCCTGTCGTACATTGCCTGGTCTCCATTACCAAAGGCATCGAGATCCTTTTTATTCTCGGCAACTATTTCTTCACGTCTTTTATCCAGGATATTTATCATGGATTGCAGCACGTTATTTTTGGTTTTAGAATCTATTAATTTCATTACTTAGTTATATTTTAGTTTGATTAAACTTCAATTTATTGTTCAAATATGAACATTAGGACATTTTTTAAGTCTAGCTGAAATCTATTGATTTTGCAGCTACAGCTAAAAGAGTTCTTTAAATTAGTTTAGGCGGTGAATTTAGTACCTACCGGCTTACCGGCCACGATATCTAAAATCACATTTCTTTGTTTCCCATTGGCTATATAAGTGGTAATGTTTTTATTGGCAGTACCTTTTGCAATCTTTATTTTAGACTCCATACCGCCGCGACCTTCACCTTCGCCTTTACCAGATTCCTGAACATATTTTTCAACATTTTCATCTACCTGTACCTTGTTTAGTTTTTCAGAATCATCATCCTCTGGGTGACCGGTGTAAAGCCCGTCTGTATCACTAAGGATAATTAAAGAATCTGCATCTATTAATTCGGCCACCAGGCTTGCAAGTTCATCATTATCAGAAAACATAGACATGGTTACTGAGACGGCATCATCTTCATTAGCAATAGGAATTATTCCTTCCGATAGTAAAGATTCGTAACAGTTAATCATGTTTTCACGATGAATTCCCGGACTAAAATCTCTTTTAGTGGCAAGTACCTGTGCGCAACGCATTCCATAATCGTGAAAAATGCTGTAGTAGTGGCGCATCATACGAGGTTGGCCCACGGCCGAAAATACCTGCCTTCTTTTAGAGGGATCTTCAATATTTACATCACCCAAAACTTCTTTTCCGGCAATGGCCGATCCTGATGAAACCAGAACTACCATTACATCTTCTTCATATAAAGTAGCTATTTGTTCTACAAGATGTTTTAGCACGGGGCCTAAAATCCTGTTATCTTTATTGGTCATTACATTTGTTCCGACCTTAACTACAATTCTCTTTTTTTTCATTTTATAAAGTTATATTTAAACTTCTATTTAAAATTAACTATTCTTTACCTAACTCAACGGCTCTGTCAAAAGCAGCATAAGCGGCATCTTTAATAAGCTCTTCAACATTATTTTCATCCATGGAATCTAAAGCGGCACGGGTTGTCCCTCCTTTAGAGGCTACACGATCCATCCATGTACTCGGGGAAAGATCTGATTCATTAAATAGTTTTACAGCACCCTCAAAAGTTTGGCTAACCAATACTTTAGAATCGTTTTTAGAGAAGCCCATTTTTAAGGCCGCCTCTAACATGGAGTTCATAAAATAAAATACATATGCTGGTCCACTTCCTGAAATACCTGTAGAAGCATCTATAAATTCTTCTGTTTGTACGTGAATTGATGCTCCTGTAGTATCCAGTAAGTTTCTTACCATTAATAGTTCTACCCTGGATACTTCTTCGGCTTCTGTAAACGAGGTAACTCCTTTACCCACCTGGGCCGGAAGGTTTGGCATAGAACGCACAACTTTTTTAACGTCTAAACCTTCCTGTATTTTATCTATAGTTACACCTGCCATTAGTGAAACAAAAATTTGCTGATTGTTTACCAATGGTCTAATTTCTTCAAACAAAGCATCGCAGTGATATGGTTTAACAGCCAGAAATACGATATCTGCTTCTGGAAGACATTCCTCTATATCATCATAAACATCAAAATGATCTAGCTTGCTAAGGGTGGTTATTACCTCAGCCGATTTGTCAAAAATCATTAGGTTACGATGATTAAGTAAACTGGACTTCGCCATTCCTTCAGCGTAAGTTAATCCCATATTTCCTGCTCCAATAACTAATACTTTCATTCTATATTTTTTGGTTAATTAATTCTATTTCGTCTTTTGGATTACTAAATCCTTCACATAGGGAACAAAGACCATACGACGATTCCTGCCAAAATGGTTTTATGACTTAAAATCAGGATTAAATTAATTTATTTTTGTGGGAACTAAGAAAATATATGGTTAAACTAATCTAAAAGATACTTTTTGCTTTTTTAGAAGAGAGCTTTTAGAAACTTTAGGAACCCCTATCGCCTTTATACCTGGGATTAACTGGACTGTGAGTTTTTTCCTTATAAAAATAGCCCTGATAGGAAATAGTCTTTTTTCTTTTTATAATTATAGACCGGTCCTGATTAAATCATAGAAAAAAACTATAACTGATAATTTAGATTGATTCTATAGAATAACTGACATATTTCTGCCATTATTGCAGTAATATATGTGCTAAATTTTACGAAAAGGTTTTCGTGAAATTTCTGGATTTTTAAAGTTTTAGGCTGGTAATATCATAAAGATTGGGAATTACTAATTCAGAATTATATAGATCTTTAATTTTAACTCTTAATGAGTCGAGGGCTGTGGGTTCTCCATGAGTTAAGAATATTTTTCGAGGATTATTTTTTATGCTAGAAAGCCAGTCTAATAATTCTTCCTGATCGGCATGAGCAGAGAGGCTTTCAACTTTTAAAATTTTTGCTTTTACAGGGCAGTATTTCCCGAAGATTTTCACTTCCGCGGCTCCATTTTCCAGCTGTCTTCCACGAGTACCTTCGGCCTGGTATCCTACTAATAAAACTGTTGTTTGAGGTTTATCTATTAAATAGCGCAAATAAGTAAGTACCCTACCTCCCGTAACCATTCCACTTCCGGCAATAACAATTTTAGGGTGTTTTTCGTCTATGGTTTTCCAGGTATCACGATAAGAAGTGATAATATTAAAGTAGGAAAGCATATCTTTCATTTCAGTAGTGCTTAGCTTATGCCATTCGGCAAAACTGTAAAACAAGCCTAAAATCTTGTTCCCCATTGGGCTATCTATATAAATGGCTATTTTGGGAATTTTTTTCTCTCTGGCTAATAAGTAAATTTTATACATGATTCCCTGTAAACGTTCTACTGCAAAGCTTGGAATAATGAGGCTCCCTTTATTAGATAGGGTTTCTTTTATAGCTTTGGTAAGTATTTCATCCGACTTATCTTTGGGGTGTAGTCTATCTCCGTAAGTACTTTCCAGAAATAAGTAATCTGCTTTTTCGGGCTTATTGGGGGGATCTAGAAGTAAATCTTTTTTTCTGCCAATGTCACCTGAAAATACAAAGCGCTTATTGAAAATATCCAGTTCAATGAAGGAAGAACCTAGAATATGACCATTTACCTGATACCGATATTTAATATTTTTTGAAAGCTGGTACCATTCATTTAGGTTAATACTTTCAAATAAATTAATAGTTTTTTCAGCATCTGGCGTGGTATATAGGGGCAAGGCCGGTTGGTGCTTACTATAGGTTTCATTATTGGCCCTCTCGGCATCTTCTTCCTGTATTTTTGCACTATCTTTTAAGATGATTTCTGTAATACCCAAGGTAGGAGGTGTTCCTAAAATTGGATTTCTATAGCCCTGTTTTACTAATCGCGGTAAATAACCTGTATGGTCTAGATGGCCGTGAGTTAATAAAATGATATCTATAGAGGTGGGTTTAAATGGAAAATCTTTCCAATTTAGCTCTCTTAAACTTTTAATTCCCTGGAAAAGGCCGCAGTCTATCAAAATATTTAATTCCGATGTTTCTAAAAGAAATTTAGAGCCGGTAACTGTACCTGCTGCGCCTAAAAAATGGATTTTTATATTTTCTCCCATAGGTTTAATGTTTGCAAAGCTCTTCCATTTCTTTTAGGATTCTTTTTTTACGCGGATTATGAACTTCCAGTTGATCCAGATAGAAATTGTCATTTATAAGATCCTGGCATAAAACTATATCTCTGCTAAGTAAAAAATTCTTTTCTCTTTCTGAAAGTAGGGTAGAAACGGTTATGGGATATAAACTTAGCCTGTCTATTCTATCTTTTAAACCCTGGCCCTTTGGATAATCCCAACTTAATAACTTTAGATTACTGCACTTACCATACTGTATAGCATCTGCAGTAAAACGGGTGTTGGTAACTACCCAAGCCTCCTCCAATTCAAGTTTATGATTATTGTTTTTTCTAAAGTTTTTTATATCCCGAATTCTTGAATCTATATATAAAGGAATTTTTACATCACTATTTTTACCGGCATTATGGAATTTACACTCTATAAGAATTAATTTTGTATCTGATTTTGCCTCTACGTCAATTTCATGAGTTACGCATTTACCCTGGTATATTTTCCCGGTTTCAGTTTTATAACCACTATGGTTTAAAAGTGCGGCAATAAATTTTTCGAACGGAAATCCTGTTGGGCCCAATTCGTAAATTGCTGTCTTTAATTTGTATTTAGAAGCGCTGGTATTATTTCCTTTTTTAAGCAAACTAAAAGCACGCGTGTATATTTCTTTGGTAGTAATGCCATCATACAGTTCTTTCTTAAGACTTTCTAGTGTACTATTAATTAATTTATTATTGGCCCCAGATCGCTTTAGGGATTCAGCAACCCTATCTATAGAAAACTGAACTTTTTCACCGGAAGCTTTTATAACCTGTAAGTTGGAGACATCCATTTTTATTCTTTTATTTAAAAATAATGAATTCTACATTATAAATTTGTGGGCATAAAGATGGTGGGAATTTGTGGTTTTCTTCCCAATTCTTTAAGCAGGGATTTAGAAAAAAGTGTTTTAATAAAACCTCTTTTTTTATGGTTTAAAACCAAAATGTCGCTGCCCCGGCTTTGAATAAAGCTATGAATACCCTTCGCAACTTCAATATCTGTTAATGTATGAAAGCTGTGGGATATGTCTTTAAAATACTCATGTAATTCTTCTTTTCTGGTCTCCTGATCATCAGAAAGATTATCGGTGTCCTGAATGTAGAGAATTCTAATACTGGCTTTAAATTTTTTGGCCATATCTATCAAAAAATTGATTTCGGCAATAGAAAAAGATTTGTCAAAACGGGTGGCCAAAACCATTTCTTTTTTTACTTCAGGCACATATACACTTTGATCTGGAATTAAGAGAACGGGCATATGTTCTACCGTTTCTACAACATTCATGCTATTGGTGCCAAAAATCTTGTCGTCGGGCTCATTTTCGCCTTTGGTTCCCATAATTATGAGATCAAAAATTATATCCTTTTGAATTTCTGTTATGGCATCGTTTAACCAGGATTCCAGTATTAAAGATTTAAACCTGTGATGCGGGTTTTTATTAACTATGGCTACTTCCTTTAATAGTTTTCCCATTAATGCTTTATTATCTTCTTTTGCTTGAGATAAACTATGGCCATTTATATCTGGCGTATAGAATTCGGGTTTGCATGCATTTAAAAAATAAAAATTACATAGTTCATTTTCAAACAAACGAAATGCATAAACAGTAGCTTTCCAGGCATTAACTGAAAAATCGGTGGGGATGAGTATGTTTTTCATAATTAGCTAAATTTTCCTGAGGGAATCACCATAAACGGTACTTTAATATGAAAGCCTATTTTGTTAACTACCGGTCTAAAGAGTAAGTTTTCAAAAAAGCTATGTTTGTTATTCACCATAAAAAGCATATCTACCTTATTTTTTTCCTGAAAATTTTTAATGGCGCTGGTTATACTTTTATCTTCTATAGTGTGGAATTGATGTGGAAAATCATCAAGGACTTCATTTAGGTTTTTTTTATTTTTTTCCTGGGTTTCATCAAGATCTTTTCCGAAGAAAACATGTAGGATATCCAGTTTAGATGTATGATTTTTGGCAACATTTAGAATGGGTTCCAGCTGTGGGGAGCTAAAATGCAATTGAAAATCTGTTGGAAACAGAATATTTGCTGGAGATTCATATTCATATTCAGAAGGGATAGTAAGTAATGGAATTCTTAGTTTGTTTATGGCCTGTACCGTATTGGTACCAATTAATATTTCTTCGGCACCGGTAGCTCCCTGGGTTCCCATAACCACAAGGTCTATTTCTTTAGATTTAACCTGCTCTTTCATCTCATCTATTAAAAGGTTGAAAGCTGAAATTTGTTCAAAATGATGATTTGGGTTATTAAAATCACGTTTAATTTTTTGTGCTACCTTTTTTAAGCCGTTTTGAGAATTTTTTTGGTAAACTTCGGCAAGATTAGGTTGTGTACTGTTGTATAAAATATATTCGGTATCATATAAAACCGGTGTATAGGTGTTTAACAAATAAAACCTACACTCCTCATTTTTATAAATAGTAAGCGCATATTTAATAGCATTGTATGCATTTTCAGAAAAGTCGGTGGGTAAGAGTATTTTTTTCATGATTTCTAAGTTTTAAACGCATTCTCTATTAAAATTTTGTAAAGCAAGCAAGGGTACGCTTGGGTGTAAACCTACCTTATCTATTGTGGAGGTTAATAGCATGTCTTCTAAATATGTGTGCCGGGAATTTACCATAACTAAAAGGTCTATTTTATTGGTAGCAATGAAATCTTCTATGGCTTTTTCCTTTCTCAGTTCATCTTTTTGTTGTACTTCGGTTATTGTATTGTAGAACTGTTGTTTTAAAAATTCTAAATTATCCTGTTGGCGGGAAGAGGTAGCTTTATGTTTGGACAAGTAGAGAAAGTGGATTTTTGAATTAAAATCCCGGGCAATCTCCCCCACAACCTTTAATTCTCTTTTTTGATAGGGAATTAAAAAATTGGTTGGAAACAGAATATTTTTAGGCTCGTTATATGTAAAATTAGCGGGGATAGCCAGTACCGGGCATTGTACGTATTTTAAGACCATTAGGGTGTTACTGCCCATTCCCAGGCTGCTGTCGTTGGTAAGTCCGCGTGTTCCCATCACTACAAGATCGGCATTTTCTGAATTTACTAAACTGTTTACTTCATCTACAAGGTCTCCAAAAGCAGCTATCAATTTTACTTTATGCCGGGGATTACAAAATTCATCGTGAACCTTTAAACTTATTTTACCTAATTCTTCTTCAGATCTTATTTTTGTAACAGCTTTTAATTCGTCCATTAGTGCATTGCTTAATACATTTTCATCGGCATATACCTTTTCGGCATAGGCATGTAAAAGAATAAGTTCACTTTTTTCGTATTTAAAAAGTTGGCAGGCATAACGCAAAGCATTGTTTGCATTTTCCGAAAAATCTGTGGGTATAATTATCTTTCTCATTTTCTGAACCTTTGATTTATAAAGTTAACCCAAGAACTAAGTTTAAACTATGAGGAAAATCAGTTTGTTTCTCAATTTAAAACATATAAAGCTACAAAAGCTTTTTGTTTAGTATGACGGCTATCAGTTTTATTTACAGTATTTTATGTTATATTTAAAAGTTGTTTTAAAACTTTTAGAGATGAAAAATTTACTGTTAGGAATCTTATTAAGTTTTCCTATTGTGTTATTTGCACAAGAGCCTAAAGAGTTTGATTATGTAGCCAATGAGGAAAATGGGTTTACCGCTGTAAGGCATGCCAATACCTGGGGTTTTTTAGACGCTAACGGGAATATGGTAGTATCCTTTAGAAACGACCTTATTGCTAATGAAAATCCGAAACCCGGTACAATTGGAGTGTCAGGAATAAAATATCCACAAATAAAAGATGGTCGGGCTATCATTAAAAAACAAAAAAACGGTATTAATTATTACGGTTTTATCAATGCAGAAGGAAAAACTATCATAGAACCGGTTTACTTAAACCTAAGTAACTTCTCTCATGGGAAGGCACTTGCAATAAAACTTGAAAAAGAGGAGCTAGGAGAAAACCAGCTTTTAGGCAAAAGGGTGATTTCTTATAAATATGATATAGTGCTTCTGAATAGGGAAGGTGAAATATTAAAATATCTGGAAGGTCCTTTCCCGGTCTCTGTATCTAGAAAGAAACTAAAGGATGCACCTGAAATTAATGCAAAGTGGCTAGGAGAAAATTTGCTAAGTGTTAAAGGCCCTAACGGAAAATGGAGGATTCATAAACTTTAAGCAAAATGCAGCCCCGTTTTTACGAGCCTGCATTTTTATTGATATCCCAAAGTTTATAATACCCAAGACTGCCTTAAGGTAGTTTACTTCTCCATTCTATAATTGAGATGTAGTTCCTCATAGGCTTGCTACGAGTTAATTTAGGATACATTTACTGTTTTTGCTTTTTTCGCCTTTTCGCCCTTTCTTTTTTTCAGATTCATCTTAAGTATTCCTCCTTTGTATTTCGCCTCTATATCTTTGTCCAAATCTACTTCGTCTGGTAAACTTATATTTCTGGAAAAGCTGTTGTAGCTAAACTCTTTTCTCACAAAATTTTCATTTTCTTCTGCAACTTTATTTTCTTTTTCTGCCAAAATAGATAAAATACCGTCTTCAATAGAAATTTTAAAATCTTCTTTTGAGAGTCCGGGAGCTGCAAGTTCAATTTCAAACTCGTTTTCTTTTTCTTTTACATTTAGCGCAGGAAGATCCTCATCAAAATCTCCGTTAAAGAGACGGTTCAAGTTAAAAATTCCTCTTTTAGTATCCATTAAATCAGAGAAAAATGGATACGAACTCAATAAAGAACTTTCCATAGTTGGAGTTCTACGTTTGCTTTTTGTGATAGACATAATATTTAGAATTTAATGGTTAATAATTTCTCTAAAGAGTACATTAAATTACTTTTAAAAATTTAATTTTAATATGATGTAAATCAGGTTTTTATGTTTTTTTTGTTCTATGTGGAAGATATCTAAACACAGAAACAGGAGACCATTGCCTCCTGTTTCCTAAAGAAGATATTAAGTTTACTCTTTAACACTTGGATGATATCAGTGATCTTACACGAAGTAAAATTTGTATATCTGGTTAAAAAATACCTTTGATATCTTCTAAAATTTGATTCCATACTCTCAACAGTACAAGGAAATCAAATTTATATTTTGCTTTATTTCAAGGATATGAAAATAGTTTATAAAAAGCTCAGAAATAATGATATATGTCAGAAACTTAATTTTTAACAAAAAATTAAGGCTATATGATTTCCTGGAGTCTTTCTGAGTTTAAAATGTTTATATTTTTTCCCTTTATGGCTATTATACCTTCTTTTTTAAGACAGGAAAGACTTCTTATAAAGCTTTCAGGTGAAATTCCTGCCATACTGGCCAAATCTGTTCTGGAAATTTTTAGGCCATTAAAGTCGGGTTGCTTTAAATCATCGGCAAATTGTAGTATGGTAGTAGAAGTTTTTTTTAAAACTGAAGCATAGGCCATTTCTAAAAGTTGTGATTTAAGCCTTAACACGGTATCGGTTAAAAGTTGTGCCAAATCTAAACCGAGGTTAGGATTGTTCTCCAAAAGTTCCTTAAAGCTTTTATATGGAAAGCGATAGGCTGTAGAAGCTTCTATACTACTGGCGGTTTCGGGACAAATGAGATTATCGTGGAAGCCATAAAGACCCAGCAACTCATTTTTACGATAAATACCGGTAATTAGTTCTTTTCCCAACTGATCCATCCTAAAAGTTTTAAGAAGTCCCTTGTTTACCAGATAGATAAAGCTAGAATGCCTGTTTTCCCTAAATATAATTTTATTTTTATCCCATTTTACCGGTTCTCCCTGTTGTTGGATATAGGTTTTCAAAGATTTAATATCTGGTATTATAGCTCTTTTGCTGTTTTTTACTGTTTGGTTTTTTTGTAGCTGTATGGGTACTAAAGATTTTATTTTATGTTGAAGTTCAACCAGGGAATAAGGTCGCAGTACATACTTATGCCTATTGTGAATCGGATGCCAGGTATCAAGATTTTTTGCGGGGATAATAGACAATAACGGGATGCTCTGTGATTTTTGCTTATTTCTAAAAATGCTAGTAGGAATGTTAGTGTTTTTATCCCAAATAATTAGCTCTGGCCTTTGGGAAATTAGAAAGTCGTTTAAATCTTTTAAGGTAGCTGTATGCACAAATGCGCACTCTTTTAAAATAGACGATTTTTCTAGTTTAAAAATATCACTAACTTTTTCTGAACAAAACACAATACACTTCATCCTAAATGAGCTTACGATTAATAGAAAAAGAAAAGATTTGGAGACTGCCTTGCATTTCCAATGGGGGAGTGCGAAATGCATTAAACAACACTTAAATATACAAAGTAATTTTAAAAATTCATAAAACATAAAAATTATATATTTCTTTTAGTCAATTAATTAGGTTGCTATATCTTTAAGAGATTATTCAGAAATATAGATGAATAATGATTTTTATCATTTTTAACCACTTATAGCTAGTGTATCTTTAAGTGAAAAATAGAACCAGATATGAAAATTTCTAAAAAAACAATACTCACCGAAGATTTCTATACTAAAATTGGGATACTTTTCTATGCCATAGCAGCATCAGATAAAGTAGTACGTGCCGAAGAAATAAATACTTTAAAGAAATTGGTTAAAGAACAATGGGTGCCGGTAGATAGCGCAACCGATATGTATGGAACCGATGAAGCCTATCAAATTGAAATAGTATTTGATTGGTTGCAAGAAAATGCTCCCACAGCAGACTGGGCGTTTAACGAATTTAAGGATTATAAAAAAGAGCATCATCAATTATTTACCCAAAACATAAAACAGTTAATATGGGAAACCGCTGATGCTATTGCAGCGTCTTTTGCAGGAAAAAACAAAGCCGAACTGTTAATGCTTTCAAAGTTAAAAATACTGCTTAGCAGGTAAAAAATGATATTATGGAAACTTTAATTTGCCAAAGTTGTGGATGGCCTTTTGTGCCCGCTAACGCCGGAACAAATCGGGATAAGTCGGTAAATACCGATTATTGCCGTGATTGCTATAAGGATGGTGCATTTGTTGATAAATCCCTTAATTTACACCAGTTGGAAATCAAGTTGCTGGAAATGGCAGAAGTACAGGAAGATATAAGTCTTGAGGAAGCACGCCAACTCATAAAAAAACTGCCAGAGCTAAAAAGATGGCGAATGGATAATATTTAAATCAATACTCCCTTTTTTCGGTAGTAGATATAATTTATTGCTTTTTCTTTTCTTCCCTTGCTTTTTGTCGTTCCAGTTTTCTAAAATATCCACGAAATAGAATATTATGTTTTAAGGCTTCCATATTCTCGTTAAACCTATGAGTTGCTTCTTCAATATTCTGCATACTATTATCCAGATGATCTACAAACGCAGTATCTTTAATAATATAATTTAAGGCTCCTTTTTCTGAAGTAAGATCATTTGAAAATATCTCCAAATCTGTACTTATGGCTTTTATTTGTGAAGAAGAAATCTTTAGGTCTTTAACAATAACACTAAAGTCGTGTTGAGCTGCGGAGTCGGCAAGGAGCAGACCGGCCAAACTATTTTCAAAATCTACTGAATTTAGAATGCCATTTATCTTATTAATTCCCATACGAGTAGAGTGGGTGAGTTCTTTTAAATTTTCGGTACTTTGCTGTAAATTTTTTGCGAGGGTATCATTTTTAAGTAAACCTCCAAGGACACCTTCACCGGCATTTATACTATTGGTGATTTTTAGAAGATCGGCTGTTAAGAGCGCAGCGTTTTCGTTGGTTTGGCTTAAGGTGTTTAGCATATCGGCAGTGGCTACCTGGCTAAGAGATTCAAGGGTGTCTCCTTCCTGTATTGTTCTGGAGGCCGCCTGGCTATTAGGAAGAATATTTAAAACCATGCTTCCCACCAAACCATCAGAATTTATAGTTGCCAGGGAGCTATATTTAATTAAACTCCCTGTTTCACGATTAATAAGCATATCTATGCAAATGGCAGTATCATTTAAGAACTTAATGTCTTTTACAGTTCCTACATTCACACCAGAATACCTAACATTGTTTCCAGGTTGCAGGCCGTTTACATTTTTAAAAACAGAACTTATCAATATAGAATCGCCAAAAAGATTTTGTTTTTTTCCAATTGAAAAAACGGCAAGGCTAAATATGATTATACCTGCTATAATAAGAAGGCCTAATTTTAGATTTTGTTTTGAATTAGATTTCATAGCATACTATTTAAAAAAAGCTTTAATTTTTGGATCTTTAGAAGTAGCCAGGTCTTTAAAATTTCCTTCAGCATAATCTTTTCCCTCTAGTAGCAAGATCATTCTATTTGAAATTACCCGGGCACAGTCTACATCATGAGTAATTATTAGTGATGAGGTTGCATATTTCTTTTGAATATTCATCATCAATAAAATAATTTCCTTAGCGGTTATTGGGTCCAGTCCTGTAGTAGGCTCGTCATAAATAATAATCTTTGGTTTTAAAATAAGTGCCCTCGCCAAAGCAATACGGCGTTGCATCCCTCCAGAAAGCTCGGCGGGCATAAGATCTATAGTATCTGGTAACCCAACATTTGCCAGGGCTTCTTTTACAAGTTCCTCTGTTTTCTTTTCGGTGTTATGACTATGCCTTCTTAAAGGAAATTCTAGATTCTGCCGCACGGTCATAGAATCGTACAAAGCACTGCCCTGGAATAAGAAGCCAATTTTTGTTCGTAATTCATCTAACTCATTTTGTTTTAATTTTGAGATATCCTTTCCCAGAACTTTAATATCGCCTTTATCGGCTTCCATTAAGCCCACAAGACATTTAATCATCACCGATTTCCCTGAACCGGATTTTCCCATTAATACAAGGTTTTCTCCCTCAAAAAGCTTTAAATTAAAATCTTTTAGAACTTCTAGTTTTCCAAAGCTTTTATATAAATGATTTATCGCTATTACTGGGTTGCTTTTCATCTTTAGTTATAAAAAATATCGGTTATAAAAACGGCAATAAAATCTAATATAAACAAGAGCATAGAGGTAAAGACCACTGCAGAGTTTGAAGCTTTTCCTACACCTGCGGTTCCTTTTTTACTATTGTAACCTTTAAAACAGCCTACCAGACCAATGGCAAATCCAAAAAAGAAAGTTTTTATGGTAGCAGGAAGTAAATCTGTAAATTCAAGAGCTTCAAAAACCTGGTTAAAGTAAAGGGTAAAAGAAACATCACCTTTAATGTTTTCTATAAGGGCAGAGCCTATTAATGCCACAAAATCTCCTACAATTACCAAAATAGGAAGCATACAGGTTGCCGCAAGGATCCTGGTAACCACCAGAAACCTAAACGGGTTGGTCCCGGAGACCTCCATAGCATCTATTTGTTCAGTTACCTTCATAGAACCTAATTCGGCACCTATACTGGAGCCAATTCTTCCGGCACAAATAAGTGCAATTATTACCGGGCCAATCTCCCTAACAATAGAGATGCTTATCATGGAGGGCATCCAGGAAACTGCGCCAAACTCCAGTAAGGTAGGACGGGATTGCAGGGTAAATACCAGGCCCAAAATAAATCCGGTAACACTTACCAGGAGCAAAGATTTATTTCCCATTTGGTAACATTGCTTTAGAAATTCCCTAAATTCAAATGGACCACTGAATAGCTCCCGGAAATACCGTCCCGTAAAATTTCCCATTTCCCCTATTTCAATGAAAAAGGAATTAAAACCTGATTGATATGAGGAAAAAAACTTCATAAAGCTGTATTACAGTAAATTTAAGCCTAGGTTGGCTTTACCGAAATGATATTTATCAGTTTATGAAAAAGTGATTGGTTGGCTTTTAGACCTATTTTTTTGTTTAAATATTGCTTCCTTAGAAATTAAGATTTAGTGTATTTTTGACCCGGAAATAAAGATTTGTGGTCCAGTTTTTCAATAAAGAGGTTAGTTAAAAAATCTATAAAAAAAATAGCTTTATAAATTGTTTAAGATGATATTCTACTTTTTTATTGATATTTTGTTATTTTAAATTGCAAATGAGGCCATATTTATTTGATGTAACCTATATTTTTGATCTTTCACTATTATTAATTTTATATACGTCTGACTTAATCATTTCTAAATGACAAAAGTAAATAACTACCCTTCCCAATCTGAGTTGGAGAACAAGCTTAAAATCAGTGAACCACGCATTATAGCTGTAGGTGCAAGTGCCGGGGGGTTAGAAGCTTTAAAAGCTTTTTTTGGAAACATACCCGAAACCGATAAAAATGCTTATGTAGTTATTCAGCACCTTTCCCCAGACTATAAAAGTATGATGGGAGAGCTACTTAAAAAAAATACAAACCTGCCTATTCGTGAGGTGAAGGATGGAAAGAAAATTGAACAAGGTCATATTTATTTAATTCCGCCCGCAAACAATCTCATTTTAGATAAGAATAAACTTCATCTTGTAAAAAAACCAACGGGACAAAGTTTAAACTTACCTATAGATATGTTTTTTGAATCCCTTGCAAAACATAAAAAGGAAAAAGCCATTGGAGTAATTTTAAGTGGAACCGGAAGTGATGGTACACGGGGAGTAAGGGCAATAAAAGACCGGGATGGAATGGTTATGGTACAGGACCCTGAAGAAGCAAAATTTGATGGAATGCCACAAAGTGCTATTAACACTGGTCTTATAGATTATGTGCTGCCGGTTTCCCAAATGGGAAAAGAGCTTAAAAACTTTATAGACGCTCCTTCTGTTTTTCACTTTAAAGATGGAGATTTAAACTATAACGAAAGCGAATTAATGAAAATTCTTCGCTTTGTTGATGAAAAAACCGGGTTGGACTTTAGGGAGTATAAACACGCTACCCTGGCGCGAAGAATAGCGAGAAGAGTAAATGTTTGTAAATGTAAAAGCCTTTCAGATTATTATGAATTCCTTATTCATAATGAGGAAGAGACAGAAATACTTCATCGTGAGTTCCTTATTGGAGTTACTAAGTTTTTTAGAGATGAAAATGTTTGGAAGGTTCTACGGGAAGATGTTATTCCAAAACTGGTGGCCAAGAAAAAGAATGGTGAAATTATTAAACTATGGGATGTTGCCTGTAGTAGTGGGGAAGAAGCATATTCTTTTGCAATGATTATTAGCGAAGAAATTGAACGCCAGAATAAAAGTATTGATTTAAAGATTTTTGCTACTGATATTTCTGAGAAGCATTTGAATATTGGAAGTGAGGGGCTTTACCCTGAAAGTATTGTGGCCGATATCGATTCTGAATTATTACTGAAGTACTTTATAAGTAAACCGCACGGTTATAAAGTAATTGATAAAATGAGACGAATGGTAGTGTTTTCAAAACATAACATTATCAAAAATCCGCCTTTCAGTAATATGGATATTGTGGCCTGTAGAAATCTTTTAATCTATTTTCAGCCCGGAATACAAAATAAGGCATTAAATTTTCTACAGTATGCCTTAAAAGTAGGAGGTGTTTTAGTGTTAGGGACCAGTGAAAATGTATCTTCTCAAAAAAATAATTTTAAAGTTATAGATCGCTCTGCAAAAATTTTTCAAAACCAAAATGCAGAAAAGCGTTTAAATACAAATATCTCAGAGTCAACTCCAACGAATCATTTACCTGCAAATACACGTGAAATTAAACGTCCCACGCCTAGAAAAACAACAAACCCTATAAAAGCGAAACTTACAGAAGAGCTTAATGAAACCATCTTGGAGGTTTTTGGGGGAGCTAGTGTGTTTGTAGATAAAGACTTCAATATTTTACAGGCTGTTGGTGAATTTAGGAAATATGCCAATTTACCGGTTAGTGGTTTTTCTGTAAACTTATTGGACATGCTGGGGCCCGATTTAAAATATATTATTCAAAGTACCTTAAAAAAAGCGAAAAAGAACAATAAAAAACTTAGGTATCAGGATGCCTCATTTGAAAAATATGATTCTCAGGGTGTAGTAGATATTATCGTAAAACCTTTTCAGCAAAAAGGAGAAGATGATAATACCAATTTTGTAATTACGTTTGTTGAAAAGGAAATAAACTTAAACGATGTTGGTACACTCGAAAAGTTAACTCTTACAAAGCGTACAAAAGAGTACGTTGCAGATCTTGAAGAGGAACTTAAGGAAACTAAAGAAGAGCTTAATACTTCATTAGAAGAAATAGAAACCAGTAACGAAGAGTTACAGGCAGCCAATGAAGAATTATTGGCTTCTAATGAAGAGTTGCAAAGTACCAACGAAGAACTGCAAAGTGTAAATGAAGAAATTAATACGGTAAATGCTGAAAATCTTCAGAAGGTAGAGGATTTGGCAGCTTTAAATGCCGATATGAACAATTTGCTTGAAAGTACCGAAATAGGTGTGATTTTCCTTGATAAAAGTCTAAGAATAAGAAAATTCACTCCGGCAATCCAAAGGCATTTTAATTTAATAGACTCCGATGAAGGTCGCCCTATAGAGCACTTTACCTCGAGTATGGGGAAAAGTAACCTTATAACTCGCTGTAAGCGCGTACTTAGAACAGGTAAAATTCTTGAAAAGCAGGTGATGACCAAAGATAATTCTTATTTTCTAAGAAGAATCTCACCATATATAAACTCTAATAATGAAATAAGTGGAGTAGTAGTTACATTTATTGATGTAGGTTTATTGCAAAGATCTAAAGAAAAGCTAATAGCCAGTGAGAAGCGTTTTAAATCTTTCTATGAAGAAGACCCGGTAGTTCATATTAGTGTAGATCCGCAAACACAGCTTATTGTGCAATGCAATGAAATGGCGGTAACAAAATTGGGTTATGAAACTAAAGACGATTTAATAGATAAGCCAATCTACGATCTTTACAACGAAGAATCCCAGCTTAAAGCCTTAAAAACGAATAAGGAGTTTAAGAATAACGGCACCATCGTAAATATGGAGCAAAATATGCTTATGGCTAACGGAGATTTACTTCCTGTAATCTTAAATGCAACAGCTGAAAAAGATTTGGATGGTAGGGTGATGACTATAAGGTATACCTGTGTAGATATTTCGGCCTTAAAGAAAGCTGAAAATCAACTAAAACAACAGCATGACGACCTGGAGCGCGCCAATAGGGACCTGGAGCAATTCGTTTCTATTTGCTCTCATGACCTTCAGGAGCCACTTTCTACCATTAAATTTGGTAGTGATGTGTTAGGGAAATTATATGCCACCAAATTAGATGAAAAGGGTAAAGATTATATTAAGTATATAAAAGATGCTTCTACCCGTCTTTCAGAACAGATTAAGGCACTTTTAGAACACTCAAGAATTGGGCGCAACGGCCAAAAAAGCCTTGTAAATATTAATGAAGTTGTAGAAGTGGTAAAATATGATCTTGGTAAAAGAATTAAAGATACCAATGCCAGGGTGAATGCCGGTAAGTTGCCAAAAATAATGGGCTATGAGGTAGAATTACGTTTACTATTCCAAAACCTTATTAGCAATGCTATAAAATATACCCCAAAAGAGAGAGATCCCGACGTTCGTATTGCATCTTACAGAGAAGGTGCCCATTGGGTCTTTTCTGTAACCGATAATGGCTATGGGATTTCGGAAGAAGACAAAAAGAACATTTTTACAATTTTTAATCGAATAAAGGAAACCGATACAAATGAAGGTACCGGGGTTGGTTTAGCACACGTAGAGAAAATTGTTCAGTTACACGAAGGTACTATTTGGGTAGAAAGCCAGGTAGGTGTGGGAAGTACATTTTATTTTAAATTAAAAGCATAGCTATATATGAGCGAAGAGCAGTTGTGGTCTTCTGCTAGTTTAGATGTTCGTAATTGTGAAAAGGAACCTATACATCTAATTGGCAAAACCCAGGCGCACGGAGTTGTTGTTGTGCTGAATCCTAAAACTTTTAAGGTAACCCAGGCAAGTGAAAATACATTGAAATTCTTCGGAATTTTGCATGAAGATTTTTTGGGATCTTCTTTAGAGAGATTAATAGGCAAACCTTCATTTGAACGTTTAGAAACTGCAATTGCTAAGGAATCGGGTTTTAATGCCGAAACTTTGCAAATCAATGGGCAGGAGTTTGTAATGTTGCCTCATTTCTCTGACAACAACCTTATCCTTGATTTTGAGGTGCTTGGCGCAACCTGGAAGGCTTCACAGTTTCAGCAGCAATTAACCAGTATTATTAATGGCCTGGATGGCGTTGAACAAACTACAGCTTTATGTGCTAAGGCCGCAAAGTTAATAAAAGACATTTTTAATTATGACCGGGTAATGGTATACCGGTTTGATGAAGAGTGGAATGGAGAAGTGGTGGCAGAACAAAAGGAAAAGCACTTAGAAACCTGGTTAGATTTGCGCTATCCTGCAAGTGATATTCCCGCACAATCACGAGAATTATTTCTAAAACATAAGGTAAGGATTATTTCCGATGTAAATTATGATCCTGTTCCTATCTCCCCGGAAATCTCACCTATTACCGGTAAAGCCCTGGATCTTTCAAAGTCATCATTAAGAGGAGTTTCCCCTATTCATATTGAGTACTTACAAAATATGAAAGTAGGAGCCTCTTTAACGGCTGCTATAATTGTAAACGGGAGTTTATGGGGCCTGGTAGCCTGTCATCATTATTCGGCTAAATTTATTAATTATTTTCATAGGGAAACCTGTAAGTTTTTAGCCCAGGTTTTTTCTAATAAAGTTTCGGCTATACAAACCGGAATATTCAATCAAAAGTTTAATGAGAAATCTACTTTAAGGCAAAAGATTACGGAAGAATTAAATATAGAAGATTCTTTAATTGAGAACCTTTTAGGAACTTCCCTTCCTTTTACTTCTTTAGTGGAAAGTACAGGGGGTGCAGTAATTTTGAATCAGGAAATAGAACTTTTTGGCAAAACTCCCAGTAAAGAAGAGGTGATAGACTTATGTAGCTTTTTAAATGGCAAAAACCAATCGGTTTTCTATACTAAAAGTCTAAAAGATAAATATGACAGTGCTGAAAATTATAAAAAAGTCGCTTCGGGGGTATTAAGTTTTAAGCTGGGAAAGTCTAAGGATAGTTTTATTATGTGGTTTAGGCCAGAAATGGCTGAGACCGTAAGTTGGGGAGGAAACCCCAATAACAAAGTTTCTTATAATCAGGAAAAACAACGTTTAAGTCCGCGAAAGTCTTTTAAAAAATGGACTGAGAAATTAGACGGTATCTCTCATAGCTGGAAAGACTATGAAATTGAAACGGTAAAAGCTTTTGGTGAAGGTTTAAATCAATTTCTGCTCGCCAAACAAAAAGAAGAGATTGCCAGGTTGTATAGAGAGCTTCAGGAAGCCAATAAAGATCTGGAGCTTTTTAGTTTTGGTATTTCTCACGATCTTAGGGGGCCTCTGCGTGGCATTAATGGTTTTGCGAAAATACTAAAAGAAGATTTTAGCCGGGAATTACCTGCCGAAGCTACCAAGGCAATAAATACTATTTTAAGCACTTCTCATAAAATGGAAGTGGTAATAGATGATATTTTATCGTTTTCAAAAATAACTAGCGGAGACCTTAAAAAAACAAGTTTTAGCACTCGTAAATTAATAGATGAACTTTTGTTGAGTTTTAATATAGAGAATAATTATCCGTCTTCAGAAGTTGTAATAAAAGAAAATTTACCGGAAACTTTTGGGGATCGTCGAATGATTTGGCAAGTATGGAGCAACCTTTTAGGAAACGCATTAAAGTATTCTGAACAAACAAAAAATCCAAAGATTGAAATAGGAGCGACTTTACAGGACGACAAGGACGTTTTTTATATAAAAGATAATGGTGTTGGAATTCCTGCCGGCGATAGGGACAAAATTTTTAAAGTCTTTTCAAGAGCTTCTAAAAGTCAATTTAAAGGTACAGGGGTTGGTTTATCTATAGTAGCCAGAATTATAGAAAAGCACCGGGGAGAAATTTGGCTGGATAGTGAACCTAACAAAGGCACTACCTTTTTCTTTAATTTTTAGATTTGAATCGATCCAAACCTTTTTGAGCTACGGGACTTAATTATATAAGCAAAATGCCGTGTTTTCTGGGAAAGTGAGACTTAAATTACTCTTGATGAACTTAGTTTTGTAATGCAAAATTTGGTGTATAATTCTGATTTTCAATAATTTTTAATGTTTTTGAGTAAGACTTTACTCACTTTTAGTTAACTTTAAGAGTAATAAAAAATACTACTTAAAGTCAACGTTATGAAAAGGCATAAATTTTATTTTGATCGAATTATAGTAGTTATACTTCTTAATTTATTTCTACTAAGTTGTGATTCTAAAGAGGAATCTGGAGACCGCGAGCCTGAACCTGTTCAGGAAAGAACCAAGATTACAATGGATTCTCCTGGTGGCGATGGTGATATTGATTGGAATAACGTTGCATTAGTTTGGAATGAAGAATTTAATGGAACAACCTTAGCTGATGACGTTTGGGCTTTTGAACCTAAAAACACAACTAATCCTGATGTTGCAGATCAATTACAAACTTACCGGAAAGAAAATGTGAATTTAAATGGAGGTATATTAAATATTACGGCCGAAAAAAATGCTAATGTATATTCATCGGCAAGAATAAGTAGTAAGTACGCCTTTGAATATGGCCGTATTGAAATAAACGCAAAACTTCCAGAACAGGAGAAAAGTGGGATTTGGGCTAAATTGGTTTTAATTGGAGATAATGAAGCTCAAGTAGGATGGCCGCAATGTGGTGAAATTGATATTATGGAGTATTTTAGTCATAATCCTAACGAATTCAATATTAACGTTCATAGTACCGCTAACAACTCTTTTAACGGCTCCCTGATACGAGTAAATAATGAGCTTGAAACAGTAGAAGAAGAGTTTCATATTTACGGTATATTGTGGACAGACCGTTATATTAAGTTCTATATTGATGATTTGGAAAATATAATTTATACTTTAGATAGGCCTGCTTCTCCCAATGAAGACAATTGGCCTTTCGATAAACCCTTCTACCTTTTAATAGATATGGTTATTGGTGGTAAGTATATTGGTGATAATGGAGTAGATGATGCTTTGTTCCCCGCCGTAATGGAACTCGATTATATACGTGTGTATCACTTGCAATAACCGTATTACTAATTACCCAATATTTACGGAATAAAGCCTATTTAAAAGCTAACTTATAGATGAAGGACTGATTTTAACCAAACTAAACAGTTGTAAATAGAGGTAAAAGAAAGAAATTTGGTTATAAGACGGAATAGAGAGAAGTTGAACTCCATTTTTTATAATAAAATATACCCAAATTTATAAAGCCGCGGCTTTTTGCATTAACTAGTTTAGTATTTTTGTGGAAATTCTAAATAATGATTAGTACTCCATTACGTATTATTTTGGTTGAAGATGAGGAAACCGATGCCGTGTTAATCGAAAGGCAAATAACTAAGATTGTAGAAACAGTTGAAATAAAAGTAGTACAGGACTTACCAGGTTTTAAAAATATTTTCACCAACTTTTTACCAGATTTAGTAATTTCAGATTATAATCTTCCAAGCGGTACAGGCCTTGAAATTATGGAGTTGGTGAAATCTATAGATGAGAACACCCCGTTTATTTTTGTTACAGGAGCTTTAGATGACGACGAACTTGCTGCAAATACTATACTCTCTGGAGCATCGGGGTTTATCTTAAAAAAACATATGGATAATCTTAGCGAAAAATTAGAACCACTTTTAAAACAAGTGGTTTATAATATGGTGCAGCATGATGAATTAAGGGAACAAATTAGAAAAAATAAAATAGCAGTTCACCAAATTTATAGCTATTTAGATAATATGAAGGCCGATGATTTGGAGCAACGTGAGAATATTGAAAAAATAAGAAATAACCTGGATAAATTTAATATAGAAGATGCTGAATAACCTTAGGGATTCTACCAAAAAACTTCATGAAGATTTGGAGAAGGAAAATCTTGCCGGTCAAATTATTTCCAATGATATAAGTCTGGAGAATTACAAACTCTTATTACTTCAGAACTATATTTCATATAAAATTACTGAAGATGAAATTGTAAAACTTATTCCCACATATAAATCAGATAAAAGCCAAAAGCTGGCGAAAGACCTCGAGGAATTGGAAGTAGATGCATCTATTTATAAAGAATTTAAACCAGAATTTTCGCTAAACTCTTATGAGGAAGCCCTTGGTGCTGCTTATGTGGTTCTGGGTTCTGCGCTTGGTGGTATGTATATTTCAAAGGAAGTTCCTAATTGCCGCAGTTTACAGGGAATTCCGGGTCCGCACTTTTTTAGTCGTGATCGTGATGGGGTTAAATCATGGAACACTTTTGTAAAAGAATTAAAATCAAAAGAATTTACCGAAATTCAAATAAAAGAGGCTTCGGGAAAGGCGAAAGAAACATTTGAGTTCTTTGGATTAATTATTAAGGAAACTTCATTAGATAAAAAGTGCTCTGTGCAATAAATTAGAATTCACTCAATAATCGAGATTCAATTTTACGAATCAATTTTTATTTTTCTATTTAGACTCAAGTTTCAATAGGTTTACTACTTACAGTACAAGTTCCTTAAAAAGCCGTTTTAACGTTACATCAAGATCATTTGTCATACCCGGATGCGGTCGTGAAGTTTGAATAATAGAGCTACGAGCGGCTGTTAACCATCTAAACCGGGAGGGCAGGTCTAATTGAGCAATTGGACCACCATTTTTATTTCCCTCGCATATCTTTTTAAAAGAATCAAGGTTAGAGCAAATTTCATCCCTATCCATATCTTTGCAAAAAATACGCAGTCGCTCTTCATCAAGATTGAATACGGCTTTTAAGAATTTCTCTTTCTTACTGAATAAAATAATGCCCACGTTTAAGAATTCTTCGCGCTCAACCTTTGGCACAAGCCTTATTACAGCATATTCATATAAGTGCTTTTCTTGCATTTTCTGCCTCTTTTGTGAAAATTTCTGAATAATCCAGCCTGGTTTTAAGAAATTGGGCGTACACCGCTTTAATTTCTTCTTCTGTTTCATCGGTATCTTGCCATTGTAGCCATTCTGAAGGAATTAAGGATACAATTTCTTCAATCTTTTCTGGAGTAATTATTTTTTTTACAAATTCATTTGCCTCCTTTATTTTACTTGCCTGTGGAAGTAATACGTGATCTTTGATAAAATTAAAGGGGGTTTTTGCTTTTTCTTCTACATTAGTCCAGGAGTGATGAAAATAAAAAGACGCCCCATGATCTATAAGCCACAACTCTTTATGCCACATAAGCATATTGGTATTTCTATAGGTGCGGTCTACGTTGGTGATAAATGCATCAAGCCAGACTATTTTTGATGCTTCAAATTCTTCAACTTCGGTAACCACAGGATCAAAATTAATAGCTCCGGAAAGAAAATGTAGCGCAAGATTTAAGCCCTGGCTTGCCTGTAAAAGGTCTTGAATTTCTTCGTCCCCTTCTGTTCTTCCAAAGGCTTCGTCTAAATTGGCATAAACAAGTTCCGGTACCCTAAAGCCCAATGCCCGGGCAATTTCGCTTCCAAGAAGCTCGGCAATAAGTGCTTTTACACCATGTCCTGCTCCTTTAAATTTAAGTACATATTTAAAATCGTCGTCGGCTTCGGTGAGGGCAGGTAAGGAGCCGCCTTCTCTTAGTGGGGTGATGTACCTGGTAACGGTTACTGTTCTTAATTCTGCGTTTTGCATAGATTTATATGTAGCTGCAAAGTTAGGTTTTATAGGCTTAATAAGAAATAAATAAAACCGAGTTAAGGCATTATTTCTAATAAGAGAAAGACGGGAGCTCAATAACCTCGCCTGTATTCATATTGTCTATATGCTCATTCCCAATTCTTACTCTTACCAACCTTAAAGTTGGAAAACCAACAGCTGCAGTCATTTTTTTTACCTGACGAAATTTACCTTCAACCAATGTTACAGAAATCCAACTGGTGGGGCCGTGACGTTCATCCCTAATTTTCTTAGACCTTTCTGGAAATACCGGCCTTTCCTTTAAAATAAAAGCTTTGCAGGGCTGTGTTTTATAATTTTTTCCGTTAATACTTATTTCTATTCCGGCTTGTAGTGTTTTAACAGCAGTTGGCGTGATTTGCCCATCTAGTTGCACATAATATTCTTTCTCAATTTTATTACCGGTAACCTTAGCACTGGCTTTGCCATTGGTGGTGAGAAATAGTAAACCTTCTGAATCCTGATCAAGACGCCCAACGGCCATGGTTTCTTCCGGGAAATCACCCAGTTCTCCCAATAGTTTCTTTTTCTTGCGTGGGCGTTCGTTGGTAATAAACTGACTTAAATAACCGTAGGGTTTGTAAATTTTAAAATACCGATGTTGCATTAACGTAAAACCAATTTTTTGATAAGATCTTTTCCTAATTCCCTGTTGAGCATGGTTATTATTTTTCCTTTACCATAACTAAGTTCTTCCCGAAGCACAGAAGAACTTAACTGGACATAAAGTGTTTCGTTTTGCAATTTGATGGCAGTAGTGTACTTTTCAATTGCGGGTCCCATTTCTCTGTACCATACGTCTTTAACACTTACCTTATCTAAGCCACCCTGAAGTTTATTGTGATCTACAAATTCTTTTAAAACTTCGCTTAAACTTTGGTTTTCGTTATTTCTCTTCTTCATTTTCTTCATCTAATAGGGAGGTGAATTTGGTGTAATGATATATTTTTCCGTCTCGGTTTAGCACACTAAAATTTTCTTCTTCGGCTACAATTATCGTTTCTTTCCACTCATCAAAAGGAGTTTTGTAATATAGGTGTAAGCTATCGTTTTCTATTCGTGCTGTAATCTCCTCTTTATGATCGCTTGTTTTAAAACTTCCGTCAAATTGTGGTTTCACCTTTTTCCGAAAACCTTCTTTGCCCTCAAACTCCATATAATCTACAGTGGCATTTACCTTATACTTAATTACCGAGTCTTCAGAGATTTCAACGCGATCTATTTCCCAATAGCCGGTAAGGTATTGAAGTTGTTCCTCGGGATCCTGTTTTTGGCATCCTAAAAGTACGATTCCGACTAGGAAAAGAAGAATTTTTTTACTCACAATTTAAAAATTTTATAAGATTGATTACTGCTTTTAACCACCGCTTCGGTGCGATCAACGTGGGTGTCACTAATAAAAATTTGTCCTAACTGGTCGGTAGCCACCAAAGCTACAATATGGGCTACTCTTTGCTCGTCTAATTTGTCGAAAATATCATCAAGCAGTAAAATTGGATTTACCTTGCTAATAGCTTTAATAAAGTCGAATTGAGCCAATTTTAAAGCTACTAAAAATGATTTTTGTTGCCCCTGGGAGCCAAACTTTTTAATAGGATGACCTTCTATTTCAAAACTTAAATCGTCTTTATGGGTTCCTACACTTGTATATTGTAAAGCCATGTCTTTTTGAAGATTTGCTTCAAGTAAAGCAGCTAAAGAGCTTTTAAACAACTGGCTTTTGTAAGTGATATCTACCTGTTCTTTATTGTTGGTGATATCTGTATATCGCTTATTGAAAATGGGAATAAAATCTTCTAAAAAAGCTTTCCGTTTTTCAAAAATATAGTGCCCTAATTCGCTAAGCTGTAAGTTGTATACTTCTAAGGTGTCACGATCAAAACTATGATTTGCAGCAAAGTACTTTAGTAAAGAATTACGTTGTGCATTTATTTTTCCGTATTGAATAAGCTTGTTAAGATAATCTTTATCGCTTTGTGAAATCACGCCATCTATAAACTTGCGCCGGGTTTCGCTTCCTTCTATTATGAGGTCACGGTCTGCCGGAGATATAATTACGGTAGGAATAAAGCCAATATGTTCACTGAATTTTTCATAGGGCTTGTTGTTTCTTTTTATTACTTTTTTCTGGCCGCGCTTCGCACTAACCAGTATTTGTTCTTCTTTTTGTAATTTTTCAAATTGACCTTCCACCACAAAAAAATCGGCTTCATGATTAATATTTTGGCTGGTAATGGGATTAAAATAACTTTTGCCAAAAGCCAGTAGATAAATACTGTCTAAAACGTTGGTTTTGCCAATGCCATTATTGCCTACAAAGCAATTTATTTTCCTGTCAAACTCAAAAGAAGCTGAATGAAGGTTCTTGTAATTAATTAAAGAAAGGTTTTTTAGAAACATAAAATGCTGTTATTCAGCTTTTTGATATTTATATAATAGAATTCTGAAAGTTAAGCGAATGACCCGAAAATATTAAAAAAATACAAATAATTTCCCTTTTAATTTTGAATAAAAATCATATTTTTGCCACGCATTAAACAGTTTTTATGGCAACTTACAAGAAAAAGGGATATAAACCATCTAATAAAGAAGAACAGCAGAAGCATGTGGAAGAAGAATCTACAACTGCTGAAGTATTTAATACGCTAGACGAAGGTGCGGGTAGAACCGAAACCTGGGTAGCAGAGAATCAAAATTATATCTATATTATTGTGGGCGTAGCAATAGTAGCTGTTTTGGGTTACCTTGGTTACGAACGTTTTATAAGTGAGCCAAAACAGGAAGAAGCCGCCAATGAAATGGCGCAGGCGCAAAACTATTTTGCATCTGCTCTAAATGCTTCCGGAGCTGAGCGTGATTCGCTTTTCACTCTATCTTTAAATGGAGGTGAAGGGAAATACGGTTTTATTGATATTATTGATAACTACGGAAGTACAGATGCTGCAAACCTTGCAACTTATAATGCTGGTTTTGCTTACTTGAATACCGGGAATTACCAGGAAGCTATTAATTACCTTGAAGATTTTAATAGTGATGATGAGGTTTTGGCAGCTTTGGCTACCGGAGGAATTGGCGATGCATTTATGCAATTAGAGCAACCGGAAGAAGCTTTAGACTATTATGAGAAAGCAGCTTCTATGAGATCTAACGAATTTACAACACCAAAATTTTTATTAAAAGCAGCAATTACCGCTTTAGAATTAGGGCAGGCCGCTGATGCTGAAGGGTATCTTCAGCAAATAAAAGATGAGTACCCTGAAGCTCCTGAAGCTGAACAGGTACCTGTCTATATGGGGCAGGCTCGTGCTGCAAAACAATAATGTATGGCTACAGCAGGAAATAACCTTTCAGAATACGATAAAGACAAACTTCCCGATGCGAGTGATTTTCGTATCGGGATTGTTGTTTCAGAATGGAATGAACAGATTACCGAAGGTCTTTATAATGGTGCTTACAATGCGCTAATTGAAAACAACGTAACCCCTAAAAAAATTGTTCGCTGGAATGTTCCCGGTAGTTTTGAGCTTATTTACGGCTGTAAAAAAATGCAGGAAACCTTTGATATGCTTGATGCTATTATTGCTATTGGAAGTGTAATAGAAGGGGAAACCAAACATTTTGACTTTGTTTGTGAAGGTGTTACCCAGGGAATAAAAGATCTTAATATACAAACCGATACCCCAATTATTTTTTGTGTACTAACCGATCAAAACATGCAGCAGGCCATAGATAGAAGTGGTGGGAAACACGGTAATAAAGGTACTGAGGCTGCCATTGCGGCCATTAAAATGGCGAAATTGCGCCAGGATGCCAAATATTAGGATATAGGCTTTATCGGCATTATTCTTGTTGATTTCTTTTTAAGCTCGTTGTTTCGTTTTTTTGAAGCAATTTGAGTAAATTTGAACTACCATAGAAAATCAGCATATTTTGAAGATCAAAATTTATAAACCGAGAAAAAATGCCCGCTATAATTATACCCCGCGTTATTATAAGGGTAAGGATACAGGGAATATTTATGATTTTGATTCAAAATTCAGTAAGTACAAAGAAGCTACTAACGCCATAGATTTTGGTTCTCAATGGGCTGAAGCGCGTAAATCAAGTAGAACTCGCGGTAACCGGGAAATTAATAAGCGCTTGCTTATTATAATTATGGTGCTCGTTTTAATTTTCTTATGGATAATAGATTTTGATCTGTCCATCTTTTCCAATAATCCTTAAATGACAGATATAATTCAACTTTTACCAGACCATGTAGCGAATCAAATTGCTGCGGGGGAAGTGGTGCAAAGGCCTGCTTCTGTAATTAAAGAGCTAGTGGAGAATGCCATTGATGCAGGTTCTGGGAATATCCAGGTGGTTATAAAAGATGCAGGTAAAACCCTTATACAGGTTGTTGATGATGGGAAGGGGATGAGCCTAACCGATGCCAGAATGTGTTTTGAACGTCACGCTACTTCAAAAATTAAGGCAGCTGAAGATCTTTTTAGTTTGCAAACTAAAGGTTTTAGAGGAGAAGCACTTGCTTCTATCGCAGCGATTGCACACGTAGAGCTAAAGACAAAGACCGAAGCCGATGAGGTAGGAACGCAAATTAAAGTGGAAGGAAGTAAAGTGGCCGGGCAGGACGTTTGTGTATGCCCAAAAGGAACTTCGGTGAGTGTAAAGAACCTTTTTTATAATATTCCGGCCAGGAGAAATTTCCTGAAATCGGACGCGGTGGAAACCAGGCATATTATAGATGAATTTCAAAGGGTAGCTTTAGCACATCCGCAAATTGCTTTCTCTCTATTTCATAATGGAAGTGAACTTTTTCAGCTTCCGGGTACAAATTATAGGCAGCGAATTACCAACATTTTTGGTGGTAAGACCAACGAAAAACTGGTGCCAGTAACCGAGGAGACAGAAATTGTAGAAATTTCGGGGTTTGTGGGGAAACCTGAGTTTGCTAAAAAATCCCGGGGAGAACAATTCTTTTTTGTAAATAATCGCTTTATAAAAAGTCCTTATTTGAATCATGCTGTAGTAGCTGCTTTCGAAGGACTTTTAAAAGATAAATCTTATCCCAGCTATTTTCTTTTCTTAAATGTTGATCCTAAAAGTATTGATATTAACATTCATCCTACTAAAACTGAGATTAAGTTTGACGATGAACATGCGCTTTATGCTATATTAAGAAGTGCTATTAAACATAGCCTGGGACAATTTAATGTTGCTCCTATTTTAGATTTCGACAGGGATGCAAACCTGGATACACCTTACGATTATAAAAATAAATCGGCCGAGATACCACAGGTAGAAGTAGATCGTAACTTTAATCCTTTTCAGGAAGAAAATGCAAGGGCCCATAAAACAAGCTCTAATTCCTATTCCTCAAATTTTAAAAAAGAACGTAGAGAAAGTTGGGAGAGCTTATATGCTGGCTTGCAAACTGAAGAAATTCCTAAACAGGATACCAATTTTAGGGAGATAGAGTTTGAGAGTGAAGAAGTAACCGGGAATTTATTCCAGCCTTCTGAAGATACAGAGGAAAAGTCTACCTTTCAGCTACACAAAAAATATATTGTAAGTACGCTTAAGAGCGGAATCTTAGTTATAGATCAACACCGGGCGCATACCAGGATTTTGTATGAAGAAATGCTGAAGAATATAACCGTTTCAGCTGCGGTAAGCCAGCAATTATTGTTTCCGCTTAAGCTTCAGTTTAATACGCACGAAGTTGAGATAATAAAACAATTAAAAGATTCTCTGGAGCAAACCGGATTTGTATTTTCTGAGGTAAAAACCGATTCCGTAGAAATTGTAGGTATTCCTACTTTAATTTCGGAAAGTGAAGTAGAAATTTTACTGGAGCAGCTTATTGCCGATTTTGAAAATGATGTACCCGATAATGGTTTTTCTCAAACCGATTTGCTGGCAAAATCGCTGGCAAAAGGGATGGCGGTAAAATCTGGAACACTTTTAAACAATACCGAGCAGCAACATATCGTTAACAGGTTGTTTGCTTGTAAAGAACCAGGGTTAAGCCCGTCTAACAGATCGGTTTTCGTTACTTTAACGGTAGACGAGCTGGATAAAAAATTTATGTAAATGGGAAGAATTACCGAGACTGTAAAAGTACTTTTAATCATCAACATTATTTTCTTTGTTGGAAGCCAGTTTCTGGGCGACTATGCCTATCAATTATTCGCACTCTGGTTTTTTGAGAACGGGAATTTTATGCCCTGGCAATTTGTAACCCATATGTTTATGCACGGCAGCCTGATGCATATTATTTTTAATATGTATGCATTATGGGCTTTTGGAGGTCCTATTGAACAAATGTTGGGACAAAAGCGATTTATATTCTTTTATTTTTCGGCAGGATTGGGAGCTGCGTTTTTGCATACACTTGTAAATTATATAGAGTTTAAAACCGGTTATAATGCTTTGTTAGATGCTGGAATGAGTATGGGAAGTGTAGAGCAATTACTTAAAACAGGAGAGTATTCTACTGCTATCCTGGATTCGGTGCCTAAAGAAACATTACAAAGTCTTTATCAAAGTGTTAATACTCCGGCTGTTGGAGCTTCGGGGGCTATTTATGGTATTCTGGTCGCTTTTGGAATGATGTTTCCCAATGTTGAATTATTTTTGTTATTTGTACCGGTACCTGTTAAAGCAAAATACTTTATTCCTGTACTTATTTTAATCGATTTGTTTTCAGGATTTACGGGCTACTCTTTATTTGGTGGAGGTATAGCTCACTTTGCCCACGTAGGAGGTGCTTTATTTGGATTTATAATGATGTGGTACTGGAAGAAAAACCAGTTTAATCAAAACCGCTGGGATTAAATGAAAGGCTCTGATAAAATAAGATACAAGCTGCAAACCGCTACGGTTGTTGAAAAACTAATCGCTATTAATGTATTGGTTTTCTTCCTGTTCTTCTTGTTTAGAACTATCGCTTTCTTGTTTCAGTTGCCTTCAGACTTTTTATTGGAGTGGTTTGTTTTTCCGAAGGAACCGGGAGAATTCATTTTTAAACCCTGGTCTATTATTACCTATGCTTTTTTGCATGGTGGGATTTGGCACATTCTCTCTAACATGCTAATCTTATACTTTTCAGGAATATATTTTCTTAACTATTTTTCGCCTAAACGCCTGCTTAATTATTTTTTTCTAGGTGTTATTATGGGGGCTCTGGTATATATGTTAAGCTATAATTTATTCCCTGCTTTTCAATCTATGGGGCGCTCTTATTTAATAGGTGCTTCGGCCGGGGTAATGGCAGTCCTGGTAGGGATAGCAACTTATATTCCTAATATGAGGGTGAGGCTTCTTTTAATAGGAAGTATAAAGTTTTGGTATATCGCTGCTTTTTTAGTGCTTTTGGATATTATTCAAATTCCAATGAGCAATGCCGGGGGGCATTTGGCACACCTGGGGGGGGCGGCATTGGGGTATGTGTACACTAAACAGTTACAAAAGGGCAATGATATTGGTTCCTGGTTTGAAAAAATAATGGATAGTTTAGTGTCTTTGTTTAAACCAAGTGAACGCAAAGCCAAAATGAAAACGGTATATAGGAAAAATACCAATAGAAAAACGGCTACCAAACAACATAAAGCTACTTCCTCCCAAAAATTGGATAAAGATGAGAAGCAGAAACAGATTGATGCCATTCTAGATAAAATAAGTAAAAGTGGTTATGACAGCTTAAGTAAAAGCGAAAAAGATTTTTTGTTTAAAGCGGGTAAAGAAGATTAAATGAGAAAGCTTGGGTTTCTGGATAAGATTATTTTTATCTGTAATGCTTTAGCCGGTACTGCTTTATTGCTTTCTTATCTCCTGGCATTTATTCCTCCAAAATCTTTTCCGTTGCTCTCGGTATTAAGCCTGGGAGTTCCTGTTTTAATTCTGGTGAACCTTGTTTTTTTAATTTACTGGGTTATTCGGTTAAAAAGACAATTTTTATTGTCTTTTATCGTGTTACTTGTTGGTTATAACTATGTTTCCAGTCTTTATCAGTTTAGTAGTAATACTCAATCTTCAGAAGAAGAAATAAGTATTATGAGCTATAATGTTAGGTTATTTAATAATTATGGCTGGACCGAAGAAAAAGATATTCCTGAAAAAATAACAGGGTTTATTAAAGAAAACGATCCTGATATTCTTCTTACCCAGGAACATACCGTAGACGAGACTAATTTAAAGGAAATCTACCCATATCATTTTGTGCATAGAAAAGGGGAGAATTCTGAATTTGGTTCTGCGATTTTTTCAAAATTCCCAATCCTTAAGCGGGAATCAATTGGTTTTCCACACGATGGAAATAACAATGCCATTTATACCGATCTTCTTGTAAAAGCAGATACGCTGCGTATTTATAATGTGCATTTTCAATCTTTAAATGTGAAGCCTGAAATTGACGACCTTCGGAAAGAAGATTCAAAAAAGTTATTGGGTAGAATAGGACATGGCTTTAGTTTGCAACAAGAGCAGGCCGAAATGATGTTGGAGAGTGTAAAGGAATCTTCTTATAAAACCATTATTGCCGGCGACTTTAATAATACGGCTTTTTCTTATATCTATGATATAATTAATGACGAGGAGAGGTTTACAGATGCTTTCCTGGAAGCCGGTGAAGGTTTTGGACAAACCTTTAAATTAAGTTATTTTCCGTTGCGTATAGACTTTATGTTTATTGATACCGAAATTCAAATTAATGCTTACAAGCGTTTTAAAAATGAATTCTCAGACCATTATCCTATAATGACGCGTATTAAAATGTAGTTTCCTGTGCTTCGAGAAAATTTAAGCTGTTTGGCCCTTCGTTAAATATTAGGTCTAAAATGCTAAGATTTGGTAAAAAACCATGCTTTTCCTGAAAAACCTGGGTGTAATGCCCGTGCTCGAACTTAGGTTTTGCTTTGGCATTAATCAGGTTTCTTAGGTCTTCTTTATCTTTAGGATTAAAAATGTACTCTGAAGTTTTATTGATATCAAAATCCAGTTGAAGTGCTTCCGTGGCAAATTCTAAACAGGCATAATTAAAGTCAAGTAAGTAATTGAACTTCTTGTGATAAAGAGGGTAAATTTCATCTTCGTAAAATTCGAAAAAAGGGGAAGTTTGATAAGAAGCTTTTAGGGCTCGCCAATGTTGTTTCTGCCAATCAAAATCGTTCTCAATTTGTACTTCTTTATATAACTGGTGCTTTCCGGCTTCCTTGGGCTGCCCTGTTAAAGCAGAACGGTGTTTAATTGGAATATTAAGCAGCAATTTCCCATTAGAGTCATAGATATACATTCTGTTTCTATAGGTTTGCTTCTGGTAATTGTCTTCGTTTTCAAAACAAACCTTATCGGCTTTTGCCAGGGCTATAAATTGACAAACCGGCCCAAAGTAGGCCGGATGTAATAATATTTCTTTCATCTAACTTTAAAATTCTTATGCCAGTATTGAATATAAGTAAAATATCCAATTTATAATGCCAGATATTATTGATTTAAATTAAGCGTTTTTCCGGCGTTTTTTAAAATAATTAAAGGCAATAATAATAACCACAAAAATAAGAAAGTATGGTAAATAAGAAGTAGGGGTGGCATCACCTTTTACAGTGGTGAAAACACGATCCCATCTAATTTTATTAAAGAAGCCCTGTGCATTGGCATCCCAACTCATCCACACAAAAACAGGTTTTCCTACTACATGATTTTCGGGTACAAAGCCCCAGGTGCGGCTATCTTCACTGTTATGGCGGTTATCACCCATCATCCAGTAATAATTTTGTTTAAATGTGTAAGAATCTAGCGGCTGCCCATTTAATAACACCTGTGTACCGTTTAGGCTTAGCGTGTTATTAATACCCATTTCGCTTCCTTCATAGGTTTCTATAATACGTTTGTAAAACGGCATAGATTCGGAAGTAATATCTACTGTTACACCTTCTTTTGGGATATAGATTGGTCCCATATGGTCGTTATTCCAGCTTAACTTTCCATCATTAGGAAATATACTCGGATTTTTAGCACCCAGGGAATCTGAATATCTTTGAATGCTGGTAACGTTGGGATGATTTTTAATTCGGTTATAGGCTGCTTCGGTTAAAGCTGCTATATAGAATTGATTGGTGTTGGAATCGTGATAATAACCATCGGTCACGTCATATTCTTCATATAAATACCTGGGATTAAAGCCCTGGCCGTTGGTAGTACCGTAATAAGTATATTGAGGTTTTGCCCGGCCGGGAAGTTGTAATGGCTTGTTATTTATAAATACTTTGCCTTCACTTACCTGTAAAGAATCTCCTGGAAGTCCAACCGCACGTTTTACATAATTAGATTTCTTATCTATGGGTTTGTAATAATATTTGCCATCACCATATTGCTGAAAAGCGTTTACCGTATCTACCGGCCAGTTGAAGACCACAATATCATTACGTTCTATATCTTCAAAGCCTGGTAATCTTAAATATGGAATTTGAGGTTTTGTTAAGTAAGATTTTACTCCTAAAACGGGAATAGTATCGTGTACCATGGGGAAAGCCACCGCGGTTTTGGGTAGTCTTGCACCGTAATGAAACTTACTTACAAACAAAAAGTCTCCAACCAATAAGGTTTTCTCTAAAGAAGAAGTTGGGATGGTAAAAGGTTGCATTACATAGGTATGCACAATAGTAGCCGCAATTACTGCAAAGAGTATAGAACTTATCCATTCCCCGGCAGCTGTTCTGGGTTTTAGGCTGCGGTCTTCAATATAAGTTGCATCGGTAGCGTAATTTATATAATAGATGTAAAAACCGAGGGTAAAAACAGCCAGAAGGGTGTCGGTAGTACTATGGCGGCCAAAACTTCTAATGGTTTCAACCCAAACTACCGGAAACATGATTAGGTTTACAATAGGGATAAAAAGAAGGATAACCCACCACCAGGGTCGGTTAATGATTTTCATAAGCACTACGGCATTATAAACGGGGATAGCGGCCTCCCAGGCTTGTCTTCCGGCTTTTTTATAAAGTTTCCAGGTACCTGCAAAGTGAATAACCTGCACTAGCAGAAAAAACAGAAACCATTGTGTAAACGTCATATTTTTATTCTTTGCTATATTAGTAACATTACTTGGAAATTGTTACTAAGAAATGAACATTTTAGATTTTCCTGTATTGGGAATATTGTTTTTTGTTAAGGTATTATAATGCTTAGAGCCTATTTAAGTTGATCTGAAAGAACGTCTTTCATAGAGAAAACACCTTTTTTTCCTTTAATCCATTCGGCGGCGACTACGGCGCCAAGGGCAAAACCCTGGCGGGATTTAGCAGTGTGCATAATTTCTATGGTATCTATTTCAGATGCGTAAGATACCGTATGTGTACCTGGAACATTTTCAATTCTTTTGGCTTTAATAGGTATTTCATCAGCTTCAGCGTGGTCTAGCTGCCAATTATTCTTTTGGTCGTTTTCAGCTATAATTTGCTGGGCCAGGCTAATGGCTGTTCCGCTGGGGGCATCTTGTTTTTCGGTATGGTGAATTTCTTCAATTTCAACCGCATAATCGCTCATACCGTTCATTATTTTAGCCAACTTTCTATTAAGCTCAAAGAAGAGGTTCACACCTACACTAAAGTTGGAAGCATATATAAATGCAGAATTTTCCTTTTTACAAAGCTCTACCGCTTTTTCGTAATCGTCTAGCCAGCCCGTTGTACCGCAAACTACCGGAATATCACTTTTAAAACAAGTCGTAATATTTTTAAAGGCGGCTTTAGGAATACTAAAATCTATAGCAACATCTATATCCATTTTATCCAGCTCAAAATTGTCGATATCATCTTCCAGCTTTAAAACAATTTCGTGACCACGATTTACTGCTATTTCCTCTATGGTCTTACCCATTTTTCCGTATCCTAATAGTGCTATTTTCATTTGTATTTTTTAAAGCTATTTATTTAAAATTTAAAATTTAAGGAGATTCCGTATTTAGACTTTCCTGTAAAGTTATCGTATTGCATGTTGGGTTTTAGACTTAGATCTTCACTAACATTAAATTGTTGTAAGTGTGCATCTACATTGGCATCTATTATATTTAAAACATACACCCCTGCAATTACCAATAATGAAATTTCTTTATTCCGCCTATAGAATTCCTGGGCCCTAACAAGAGCTTCGGTACTAATTCTATCTCCAAATTCATCCTCTCTTCCGGCAAGTCGGTCTTTATAGGCATCACGATAACGGTTCCATTCTTTATCGTTGTTAATGTAAAAATAAACACCAACTCCAAGTCCCGCATAGGCAATAGGTATTTTCCAGTAACGACCATTGTAGGCTTGCCCTAATCCGGGTAAAATCGCTGAATAAAATGCTGCTTTGGCCGGTGCCAGGGCATTATAAGGTTTATAGTCTTTTTCTTTTGAAATACTATCCTTTATTTCAGTATTTTCAAGGCTTAAAGAGTCTTTTTGTGCTGCAAGTTTACAAACGAACAACAAGAAAAATAGAACTGATAAAACCCGATTAGTCTTCACCCTGAATAAGTTTTTTTAAGCGAATAAAATCTTCTTCGGAAGAAAAAGGAATACTGAGTTTTCCCGAACCTTTTTTAGTCACTTTTACATCTACTTTTGTGCCTAAATATTCTGAAAACTCTTTGATTCCTTTTTTATAAGAAGTAGGAACTGCAGCTGTTTTCCTGGCAGTTTTTGAAGCTTTTGAACCTTCGTTTACTTCTCGTACCAATTGCTCGGTTTCCCTAACCGATAAGGATTTTTGAAGAATTTTTTCGTAAATCTCCAATTGTTTTTGCGGATCGCTAACATTAATAAGTGCGCGGCCGTGCCCCATACTCATAAAACCATCTCGCATGCCTGTTTGAATAATTGGGTCTAGCTTTAAAAGTCGTAAGTAATTGGCAATAGTAGATCTGTTTTTACCAATACGTTCACTTAGTTGCTCTTGAGTAAGGTTTATTTCGTCTATTAATCGTTGGTAGGATAGCGAAATTTCAATGGGATCCAGGTCCTGGCGCTGAATATTTTCAACCAGGGCCATTTCTAAAGATTCCTGGTCGTTGGCAATTCTTATATAGGCAGGAATAGTTTTTAGCCCTACCAATTTTGAAGCCCTGTAACGTCTTTCTCCCGAAACTAGCTGGTATTTGTCGAAATCCAGTTTTCTTACGGTAATTGGTTGAATTACACCAAGTTCGTTTATAGAAGTAGCCAATTCTTTAAGGCTATCTTCGTTAAAACTGGTTCTGGGTTGAAATGGATTTACTTCTATAGATTTTAAATCCAATTCTACAATATGCCCTACCAGTTTATCGGCGTTTTTGTCTTCTGCCGATTGTATATCGTTTTGCGGATCTTTCAGTAAAGCCGAAAGTCCACGTCCTAAAGCTTGTTTTTTGGTCGCCTTCGCCATCTTCTACGAGTTTTTCTTTATAATTTCATGTGCCAGACTTAAATAATTGCTGGCTCCTTTGCTGCCCGCATCATAATTAATAATGCTTTCACCATAACTTGGGGCTTCACTTAAACGCACATTTCTTTGAATGATTGTATCAAAAACCATCTCGCCAAAATGCTTCTGTACTTCTTCTACTACCTGGTTGGATAATCTTAAACGAGAATCGTACATAGTGAGTAGAAGGCCTTCAATGTCTAATTTATTGTTATGGATTTTTTGAACACTTTTAATCGTGTTTAGTAACTTTCCTAAACCTTCTAAGGCAAAATACTCACATTGTATTGGGATAACCACAGCATCTGAAGCGGTTAAGGCATTTAGGGTTAATAGGCCCAGGGAAGGGGCACAATCAATGAGTATAAAATCGTAAAGCTCTTTTAATGGAGTAATCGCCTCTTTTAGCATAGATTCCCTTGCATCCTGATCTACCAATTCAATTTCAATGGCAACAAGGTCTATATGTGCAGGGATAATATCCAGGTTTGGAGAGCTTGTTTTTTGAATACATTCTTTAGGAGCTATTGAATTTTCGAAAAGCTGATAGGTACCCAACTGAACCTCTTCCACGTCAATTCCCAATCCGGAAGTTGCATTGGCCTGTGGGTCTGCATCTATTAACAATACTTTTTTTTCAAGTACTCCAAGCGCAGCGGCCAGGTTTACCGAGGTAGTGGTTTTGCCCACTCCTCCCTTTTGGTTTGCAATAGCAATGATTTTACCCATTAAGTCTTTATGATTTTTGAAGGGTAAAAATACAATTTATTACAGGTTTATAAAATGATTTTGTTAACAGCTTATACATAAAAAACCGATTATTGCCATAAAAGCTTAACAATCGGTTTTAAATTATATATGTTTAGTTGAAGTAAGGGTTGTAGCAACAAGGCTTAACTTCCCTTTTTAGCCTTTATCATGGCCTCTAATTGATCCCACATTTCTTCCGGAATTGCTTCCAGTAAATTAAATTGACCGGCACCTTTAAGCCATTCGCCACCGTCTATGGTAATTACCTCGCCATTTACATAAGCTGAAAAATCTGAAACCAAATAAGCAGCAAGGTTGGCCAACTCCTGGTGTTCTCCCACACGTTTTAGCGGTACCTTTTTAGAGAGATCAAACTTATCTTTTAAATCACCGGGCAGTAATCTGTCCCAGGCGCCTTTGGTAGGGAAGGGGCCGGGGGCAATGGCATTAAACCTAATCCCATATTTTGCCCATTCTACGGCCAAAGAACGCGTCATGGCCAAGACTCCGGCTTTTGCCGTGGCACTTGGCACAACATACGCAGAACCCGTCCAGGCATAGGTGGTAACAATATTAAGTGCCGTTTTATTTTTTTGCTTTGTATCTATCCAATGTTTTCCAAGGGCCATAGTACAATTTTTACTTCCTTTAAGTACAATATCAATAATTGTATCAAAAGCGTTGGCACTTAACCTTTCGGTTGGGGAAATAAAATTCCCTGCCGCATTGTTTAGCAAGACATCTACGCTTCCAAATTCTTTTAAAACTTCGTCGCGCATATTCTCCACCTGCTCATAATGCCTAACATCGCATTGTACAGCAAGGCATTTGCCACCTGTTTCCTCTTCAAGTTGTTTGGCTGTATTTTGAAGTTTTTCAAGGTTTCTTGAGGTAATGGCAACACTTGCGCCAAGTTCCATAAAGTATTTGGTCATTGCTTTTCCAAGACCACTACCTCCTCCGGTCACAATTATAGTTTTACCTTTTAAAGCATCGTCCCGGAGCATTTTTTTATTAAAATCCATAATTTTTTTAGTTATCGGTTATCGGTTTTTCAGTTATGAGTTTTTAGTTGTCGGTTTTACTTATTTTACTCTTCAATTAAAATTTCTAAAAGTTGAATAGCCGCATCACTAATCTTTGTTCCAGGCCCGAAAACGGCCACGGCACCGGCATCAAATAAATATTGATAATCCTGAGACGGAATTACTCCACCTACAATTACCATAATATCTTCTCTCCCCAGGTTTTTTAGTTCTTCTAAAACCTGTGGCACCAGGGTTTTATGCCCGGCTGCCAGAGAGGAAACTCCAAGTATATGCACATCGTTCTCTACCGCTTGTTTCGCTGCTTCTTTTGGGGTTTGAAACAGTGGCCCAATATCTACATCAAAGCCAAGATCGGCATAACCGGTGGCTACTACTTTTGCACCACGGTCGTGACCATCCTGACCCATTTTTGCGATTAAAATTCTGGGTCTTCTCCCGTCCTGTTCCGCAAATTTATTGGCCAGTTCCCTGGCCTTTTTAAAAGAAGTGTTTTCTTTCATCTCTTTAGAATATACACCGCTAAAGGTTTGTACTTTCGCTTTATGCCTGCCATACACCTCTTCTAGCGCATCGCTAATCTCGCCTAAAGTAGCTAGATGTCTTGCCGCTTCTACTGCTAAGCTAAGCAAATTTCCATTTTCTTTTTTGGCGCATTCAGTTAGGTCATTTAGTGCATCAGTACACCTTTTGTTATCTCTTTCTTTTTTTATTTTTTCAAGGCGTGCTATCTGTTGTTTTCTTACGGTTTGGTTATCTACCTCTAAAGTAACCAGTTCATCTTCTTTGTCAAGACGGTATTTATTGGTGCCAACAATAATATCTGTTTCGCTGTCTATCCTGGCTTGCTTTTTAGCCGCAGCTTCTTCAATACGCATTTTCGGAATTCCTGCTTCAATGGCTTTGGTCATTCCGCCCAATTCTTCAACTTCTTCTATTAATTTCCAGGCTTTTTCAGCGATTTCATCAGTAAGTTTTTCAACATAATAGCTACCCGCCCAGGGATCTACTGTTTTGGTAATTTTTGTTTCTTGTTGAAGGTGTAACTGCGTGTTTCTGGCTATTCTAGCAGAAAAATCGGTTGGTAGGGCAATGGCTTCATCTAAAGCATTGGTGTGTAAGCTTTGGGTTCCTCCAAAAGCTGCTGCTGCGGCTTCAATGCAAGTTCTAGCAACATTATTAAAAGGATCCTGTTCGGTTAAACTCCAGCCGCTGGTTTGCGAATGCGTTCTAAGTGAAAGCGATTTAGGGTTTTTAGGATTGAATTGCTTTACAAGTTTTGCCCAAAGCATTCTTGCTGCGCGCATTTTGGCGATTTCCATAAAGTGGTTCATTCCAATCCCCCAAAAAAAGGAAAGTCTGGGGGCAAAACTATCTATATCCATACCTGCTTCCAGGCCTTTTCGAATATATTCCAACCCGTCGGCCAACGTGTAGGCGAGTTCAATATCACAAGTAGCACCGGCCTCCTGCATATGGTAGCCAGAAATACTAATACTATTGAATTTCGGCATATTTTGAGAAGTGTATTCAAAAATATCTGAAATAATTTTCATAGAAGGAGTAGGGGGATAGATATAAGTATTTCTAACCATAAACTCCTTTAAAATATCATTTTGTATGGTTCCTGAAAGCTGTTCTGGTTTTACGCCCTGTTCTTCGGCAGCTACAATATAAAAGGCTAAAATGGGTAAAACTGCGCCGTTCATCGTCATGGAGACCGACATTTTGTCTAGTGGAATTTGATCAAAAAGTATCTTCATATCCTCAACAGAGTCTATGGCTACCCCGGCTTTACCAACATCGCCAACCACACGTTCGTGATCGCTATCATAACCGCGGTGGGTGGGCAAATCAAAAGCCACCGATAATCCTTTTTGTCCCGCAGCAAGGTTTCTTCGGTAAAAAGCATTGCTTTCCTCGGCAGTAGAAAATCCGGCATATTGGCGAATAGTCCAGGGCCGGCTCACATACATTGTGCTGTATGGTCCTCGTAAATAGGGTGGAATACCTGCTGCAAAATTTAAATGGTTTAAGCCTTTAATATCTTCTTTTGAATAAGAAGGCTGCAAATTTATTTCTTCCGGGGTTTTATAGGTGTTGTTTTTACCTTCCTTTTGCTCATTTCCAGGTGCTGGCACTCTAAGTTTTATATGTTGAAGCTCTTTTCTTTGCATTGCTCTTTTTTTAATTATTCGGCCTTTTCCTTGTTTATTCTTTCCTGCTCAATTTGCTCACTTAATCTTCTTTCCAGGATAGGTTCAATTAAAGTTTTACGCGGATTTTGCTTTAAAAAAGGATATAATTCCAGTTCATCTTTCATACTGTCCTGGGTATTTTCGAATTTATTGGTACCTATTAAGACCAATTCTCCCTTATCAAATTGTTCCTGTTCTTTTTTAGCACTTTCTTTAATTTTTCGCTGAATAATGCCTTCTTTTAATTGTTTTAAAAATCCACCGTTCTTTTCAATTTCCTTAAAAATGTCCAGTGCCATTTCTGCAAACTGTTTGGTGAGGCTTTCTATATAGTAAGCCCCTTCGGCAGCATTGGCAACTTTATTGAGATAGGCCTCATGTTTCATTACCAATAATTGATTTCGGGCTATTCGGTCTCCAAACTCATTATTTTTATGATAAATGGCATCATAAGGAATATTATAAATCGCATTGGCACCTCCTAGCACTGCACTCATACTTTCGGTAGTGGTTCTAAGAAGATTTACATTAAAGTCGTACAGCGTTTTATTTCTTTTGGTGGGTTGTGCCAGGATATGACAGTTTTCCGGAATTTTATATTCGGAAGCTAAAGTGGCATAAAGCCATCTTAAAGCTTTTAGTTTAGCGATTTCAAAAAAATAATTTGGGCCTGAAGCCGTTAAAAATTGCGGTTGAAATCCTTTTGAATTTAGATTTTCCTGAAAAGGGTTCAAATATTCGTTTACGTGGGCCAGGGCATAGGCCAATTGCTGCGGAATAGTAGCACCGGCATTTTGATATAAGGTAGTATCTATACTTATTACCGATTTAAAATCTTTTGAATAGCTGAAGATGTGCTCCAAACTTTCGTAATCTTTTTGAAAACTTTGATGCCAATTTCCGGAACGAGCCAGGTTTCCTACAATATCTAGCTGAAGAAAAACCTGATTCTTTTTGTCTTTTAAAAAGTTTCGCAAACGTTTGAAATATTCTTCAGAAAAAAAGTTGAAGCTAAAATAAATAGGTGTATTTTCAAGGCTAATTTCCTTTAATAAAACCTCAATAGCAATTTCTTCATTCGGAATAATAAACCAAAGACTTTCGGTACCTTTTGTTAAGATTTCCCGGGCCCGGTTGTTGCTTTTTTCTGCAGAAACTACATAAAGGCGTTCGCAAATATTCCAGTTTTTGGGTGAAGGTGTTTTTACACTTTCCTGAATATCTTCAGCGCAATAAAAAGGTTTGATATGAATTCCGTCAAGTGATTTATATACGAGTTTCTCGTTATAATCGCCCCCCTTTAAATCAAACTGTATTTTTTGCTTCCATTCTTTTGCAGAAACTTCGTTAAATTCCTGAAATAAAGATTCTTTCATGCTATGGTTTTTCTGAAAATTAAATCTGTTTTATTGGCACCGCCAAAGGGTGTAATACCCCGAGGCTTGCCTCGAAATTAAAAAATTGTTTGCAACGAATGCCTCGTGGGTTTGCCTCGAGGTAGTTTACTCCTGAATAGTGTCGTATTCAATTATAAATATTTCTTCATTTGGACGTTTCATATAGTACTGCTGCCTGGCAAATTTTTCCATTTCAACTGAATCCTGAAGTTGTTCTATGGTTGCTTTATCTTTAGCAATTTCATTTTTATAATACTGCCTGTTTTCTTCAAGTTCGTTTATTTCCTGGTTGAGTTCATTGTGAACTAACCAGGAATTGCTATCTAAAAAAAGCATCCAGCCTCCAAAAATGAGTATAAGCAAAACATACTTATTGCTCATAATTTTGAACCATTTTTTGTTTTTTAAAGCTTTTAAATTCAAATCTTTTAAATTCAGTAACTAATTAAGATTATGCCTTTACCTGGCAGGTTGTAAGGTTTTCCAGCTTTCTGGAATAAAGATACAAAATTAGGTTAAGCGTTCTTTGATTATGGTTTGTACAATATTAACGGCAACGCTATTATATTTATTGGTAGGAATAATAAGATCGGCAAATTCTTTGGTAGGCTCTATAAATTGCTGGTGCATGGGCTTTAGCGTGGTTTGATAACGCCATAAAACTTCATCTAAGTCGCGCCCACGTTCAGAAATATCTCGTTTCAGTCGGCGAATTAACCGCTCATCACTATCGGCGTGAACATAGATTTTAATATCGAACATCTCTCTAATATCGGGATGAGCAAAAATTAAAATACCTTCAACAATTACTACTTTTCTAGGTTGGGTTTCCAGGGTCTCTTTGGTGCGGTTATGCTCTTTAAACGAATAAACAGGTTGCTGAATGGTGTTACCCGCTTTTAGTTCTTTTAGGTGTTCTACCAGGAGGTCAAAATCTATAGATTTTGGATGATCAAAATTGGTTTTTACCCTTTCCTCTTTGGCTAAATGGCTAAGATCTTTATAGTAGGAATCTTGAGAAATAACATCTACTTCTTCATTTTTTAATTCGTCTATAATTTGCCTTACTACCGTAGTTTTTCCGCTGCCGGTTCCACCTGTAATCCCTATAATGAGCATCTAAAAAAGTTTGGGGCAAATTTAAACATTTGCCCCAAACTAAAAATAAATATGGTTTTTTAATTCTAAGCCCGGTCTTAGGGTTTTTTTGAGTAAAAGAACCTGGATTAATGTGAGCTTGGGCTAGTCACGAAACAACCTATTCTGTTTCTTCAAGAGGTAGCATTTTCACTATCCCTGTTCCTTCGGCTGCAACATAGATAAACCCATCAGGACCCTGTTGAACATCGCGTATTCTTCCAAGACCTTCCAGTAATTTCTCTCTTTTAATTACTTTTTGATTTTCTAAAGCCATGTGTTCCAGGTATTGAAATTTAAGAGAGCCTATTAAGAGGTTTTCTTTTAGCTCTGGATATTTATCTGAAGTAACTTTTTCAAATCCGCTGGGTGCAATAGAGGGAATCCAGTAAGTAAGCGGATTTTGGAATTTAGGCCCTGTTCTTTCTTCGGTAATAGTGGTGCCATCATAATTTTCACCATAGGTAACTACAGGCCAGCCATAGTTTTTTCCGGCTTTTACTACGTTTATTTCATCGCCGCCTTTTGGGCCGTGCTCGTTTACCCATACTTCTCCGGTTTCTTTGTTAAAGATCATTCCCTGCGGATTTCTATGTCCATACGAGTAAATCGCTTCTTTGGCATTTTCTTCTCCCACAAAAGGATTGTCTGAAGGAATGCTTCCGTCTAAATTAAGTCGGTATACTTTCCCACCGTCTCTGGTAATATCCTGCGGATTTACATCTCTGTTTCCTCTATCTCCAATGGTAAAAAATAAGTGACCTTCATTGTCAAAGACTATCCTTGAGCCAAAGTGCTGTCCTTTGGTAGAATTGGGTTTTCCTTTATAAAGATCTTCGCGATTGGTTAATTGATTATTTTCCAGCTTAGCACGAATTAAGGCTGTGTTTCCGCCTTCACCATCGCCTGACTCAGACGAGTAGCTGATATATACCCACTTATTACTTTCAAAATCGGGGTGAAGGGCAATATCCAATAAGCCGCCCTGTCCCTGGTTGTATATTTCGGGAACTCCGGAAATTGCTGTTTTTTCTCCGTTTTTAAAATGGTATAAATCTCCACCTTTTTCGGTAACAAGGATGCTCCCATCTGGAAGGAAGTCGAAGCCCCAGGGAATGGACATATCTCCAATTACTACCTCATGCTCATATTCTTTATCGGGAGAAACTGCTTCCGGCTGTTTTTCAGGAACCGGGTTGCTCTCTTGTGTGGGGTTTTCTGTTTCTTCTTCTACCACAGCTTTTTCTTCTGATTTTTGATTTTCTCCGCAGGCGAAAAATGCAAAGGTTAAACCTGCTAATAATAAAGTTCGTTTCATCATAGTTTTTATGTTTGGCTTAGCTTGCTTTAGAGCCAAGTTTTTAACTAAGATATAAAAAATCTAAACTTTTTCTTGTAGAGTGATAAGTTTTCTTATATTTGCACCCGCTTTGCAGGATGATAAACACTGCAAGTTGAAATTTTGAAGTTTAGGATAGCAATAGCTATTGTATTTCGGGATATAGTCTTTCGACTTCGCTCGAGATAAACTACACTACAACTTTACACCATTCGGGGTGTAGCGTAGCCCGGTTATCGCGCCTGCTTTGGGAGCAGGAGGCCGCAGGTTCGAATCCTGCCACCCCGACTTAAACAAGTTATATTTTAACATAGTTAAAGGGTAATTGTATGGTTTTCATATAGTTACCCTTTCTTTTTTGTGCTCAAAAATTAACAAATAGTGTTAAATTTAATGTGAGTTCACCGTGAGTTCCCTGTGAATTTGTGAGTTTATCGTGAGCTATTTTTTTGTATTTTTAGCTTATCGATACGCCATAATTACGTATTGGTAGTTTGACTTTCGCCTTAATTAATTGTTTCATTTAAACAACAAAGCTATGCGCACCAGTCAAACCTTTTCCATTTCTTTTATTATCAGAAAAAAGAAAAAGCAACCAGAATTAGCCCTCCTCTATGCCCGAATTACCGTTAACGGCAAATCCTTAGAAATTAGTTTAAAACGCACTATTCCGGTAGATAAATGGAATCAGTTCTCCAGTAAACTTCAGGGAAGCAGTATGGAAAGTCGGCAGATCAATAAAAAAATTGATGAAACCAAAGCACAACTTTATAAAACCTATGATGGCCTTTTAAAAGAAGGACTGCTGATAACCACACAGACAGTTAAAGCTCGGTTTCTAGGCAGTGACCAGCAACATTATACACTAATCCATTTGATAAACTATCACAAAGAGAAAATGGGTAAGGTTTTAAAGTATGGGACAATGAAAAACTATACGACCACAGAAAATTACCTGAAAGGTTATTTGAGAACACAGCATCATACTTCAGATGTTTATTTAAAACAAATTGATTACCAGTTTACCCTGGGATTTGAAAGTTATTTAAGAGGCTTGCCCAGTCTTCAAAATAATGGAGTCATGAAACATATGGAGCGCTTTAAAAAGCTGATGCGCCTGGCCGAAGATTTAGATTGGATAGAAAAGAACCCAACCAAAAGGTTTAAACTCCGTTTTGACCAGGTGGATATGGTCTACCTATCCAAAGCCGAATTACAAAAGATCAAGGAAAAGGAGTTCAAAAGGTCTACTCACAATATCAACCGAGATATTTTTGTGTTTTGTTGTTATACGGGGTTACCCTATGGCGATGTCAAGGAACTAAAGAAAAAGCATATTCAGATAGGTGTTGATGGGAATAAATGGATCTACACCCGAAGGATAAAAACCAATACGATGCTCAGAATCCCACTCTTAGAAGAAGCTGAAAGAATTCTTGAAAAGTACCAGGATCATCCAAAGGTATGTTCCAGTGATATTTTGCTTCCGGTCTATTCTAATCAGAAAACCAATCAGTACTTACGCGAAATTACCAAAGCGGTAAAGATCAATAAAGAGCTTAGTTTTCACGCCGCAAGGCATACTTTTGCCACAACGGTAACCTTAGCCAATGGTGTTCCCATTGAAACAGTATCTAAGCTTTTAGGACATACAAAATTATCTACTACTCAAATTTATGCCCGGGTAATTGATTCTAAAATATCTCATGATTTTGAGCAGTTACGAGAGAGATTATAAACACCTCACTCAAATTTTTAAACTCAACGAAAGGCTATTGTTGGCAATCGCTGATATTTTGAAGGTTTTGGAAATATTGGTTGAGAATGTAGATATTAACTCAATTGCAAGGAAATTAATACTTCACAGTGAATCTTTATCATTTTTAAACAATACGCCAAATCCTGTAAGTATAAGTAGCAGTAAATTAGTAGCTTAAATTTAAAGCGAAACTTGAGTTAGCTAATTTATAAATTTAAAACACAATAGTAATTAGTCAATCTTAATTAAATTGTCTTTTTATTAATTATTCAGTTTAATTTTTTCAAATTTATTAGAACACCCTTCGTCACAATTTAGATAAGTAGGAGTTAAGAAAAGATAATTTTCTCCAAATGCATAGTTTTCTATAAAAACCCCAGGAGAAGGTTCTATTCCCGTATTAAATTCTATACAATTAAATTTTAAGATTAAATTTGAATCATTTATTTCAAATGTTCCTTCTGAACATTCGTTAAATCTGTTTGAAGAAAATGTGTTGTCCTTTTTAAAAGTATATATATATCCATCATCAATAGTTTTCCATTGCGAATTATTTGCACCGCTTCCATTATAAGTTTCTATCAATTTCCAAGTACCATATATTGTCTCTTCTATCGGATCATCTTCATCATTCTGACTACAAGAAATGATAGTAGTTGCTAAGCTAATTAATAAGATTATATTTTTCATTTTACATTTATTTAATTATTATTTGATGTGTTTCATAATTACCATTTGTATAAATTCTTAGAAAATAATTTCCCTTTTTATAGTTAGATACGTCAATACCATTTTGGTTGCCTATTATACCTTTAAAAATTAAGTTTGAATTAAAATCAAAAATTTCAAAAGCATTCTTTCGGTTTTCATCTGAGGGTTTTTCAGAACTTCCATTCTTTGTAGGAATATTTTTTTTAACATATAAAATCTCAGAACTAGGGTTAGGGAAAACGACATATTCCAATTCACCACCACCGCCAACTGAACAATCTACAAACTCTACTTCCCGTTGAATCCAACTTGATACTCCACAGGAATTAGTTCCTCTAACTTCAAATAGATACCAACCTGGACTATAGTTAAAGTTTGTAGGTAAATTAGCTATATTTCCTGTAAAATTATAAGGCCCAGCAACTATGTTATATGTAGATAAATCCCTAATTCTAATTTCATATGAGGAATCGGGAACATAAGGAAGTATTTCAAATTCATTATAATAATGACTAGTACAAAAATAACCTGTAACTCCTGCTCCATTATTACGAAATATTACGTTACTAATTTCAGCCTTTCCAACATGGAATTCTTCTTGAAATATTATACCATTACTCAAATCAGCTCTTATCCACCCATTCCCGTTGGAATAAGAATTCAAAGCTTTAATTGTTGCACTTGAGTTGTTGCTGGAGACAATTTGCACATTACTGGAAGAGGTCCATACTGTTGTCGCTCCACCAAGATTAGTTAAGTTTACCGTTGACGTTTGGGAATAGCAGATTGTAGCAATTTCTGAAATTTGCGTACAGGATGTACTTCTAATATTATTTAGAACAGATTCAGAATTTATAGCATATCTCATTCTAAATCCCTGACCATCTGTAAAATGATCACGACTATTATAATATGACATAATATTTGTCAAATCAGGGGTAAAACCCGCAGTATTTCCAGCATTCGAGTCAGCCGGAGTGTCACATACTACATCTCCACACGTCTCACAATTCGAACCGTCTATTGCTTCAGCACATCCTATTGTAGTAGGATCAGTACCTTGAAAAGTATGATAAAGATTTAAACAGTGTCCTAGTTCATGATGTGAAGTAGGTAGAAGTACTCTATCGTTTCTAACAATAAAACTGTCTGATGGAATAGCATCTGCAACACCAGTAACCGACCCTACAAGTACACCATCTTCAAATACATCCCATAATTCATCTACTATGTAGTAATTAATTGCATTTGTTACATCAAATCCAGAATTCATCAATGTTGTATGCTCTCCCTGGTCTATCTGCAAAAAGTTGGAGTTATTAATAAAGTTTGTTCCCAGGTTATTTATTACAATATTATGGGGACTATAGAATTCGTTAAGTTCCGTTATAATATCATCAGTATTTGGCATCGGAAACCTATTGGTCCCATCGGTATTTCTTACTATATGAAAAAATACATTAATACAAATAGCAGAACTAGACTCTCTTTTTGAGATTTCAGATTGTTTAGTGAAATTATCTTCTTGCGGATATATAGTAAGATTAGTAGGATGAGGTGTGCCACATAATTGACCAAAAACTGCATTAAAAGACAATAATAAAAATAGGAACAAAAGTAGTTGTGTTTTCATAATGAAAGGTTTTAATTAAATTCTATTTAATTCAGATATGAATTAATCATTCCCTGTGAATATCAAATAAAATTAAAAAATAATAAAAATTTGATAGTTAACTTAATTATAGAAGGTAAGGTAGGGTATTTCCTTCCAAATGAGCTATGCAGTTTTTATGATTGAAACTTTAGTAGCTTCTATTCATTGTAATTTCAATAAATTTAAAAAATTATATGCAAAACAAATATTTTTTTTGAAAATTTGTTATACTTTATTAACTTCTAATTGTTTGCAATTATTTTTTTAAATTTTATTCTGGCGTAACTTATAGAAGTATGAGGCTAAACATAAATAATTCTCTATATAAAATTTGGTTGTAAAATTAGGAGGAAATAGCAAGAGGATAACACGCTGCGCGATGTTATAAAATCGTAATAAACTGTATTATAATTATTTATAAAATTTCATCCTGTCATTTTTCACGGAATTTGCGACAAATGCTCTCGCAACCCCTGTAAATAGGTGGTTTTTTGCGACAAATTTCAAGGAAAACAGAAATTCAAACCCATTCACCACTTTTACTTCCACTTCGCATAAGCTCCTTTTCAGCAAAAGAGGTTCATAACATTTTGTCTTGGACACGAGCCAAAAAGCTTAAAATATTAAATACTGAAAGAATAATATCGAAAAAGCTTTTTGACTCAAGTCCGCTAGGCGGTAACTAACATTCACCGACCAGGATTTCAGAATTATTTAAAAATCCTTCTTACATCACCTTACCTTTCGATGCAAAAATCAAGCTTAAAAATTAACCGGAGCGCATAAACCGCTTTGCTATTTATAGCTCCTCTATAATTTTAAAACCTGAATGAAGTAGCATCAAAAGGTAATGCGATGGCGCTGGAAGAAGTAAATGAAAATTGAGAATAAACCATTTCATCCTGATCTACATTATTTTTTCTTTTCGCCGGCAAAAGGAAAATGCTCCAGATGAAAAAAGTAAATTGTTTTGAATTCCCCCCTAAGCATCTCTTTTTTTTATTGCGACCAACGGGAGCAATCAAGATTTTGCCCACAGGTACACACCTTTAAAAATTTAATAAATCGAACTCAAAAAAAGAAAGCATGGTACCTATTAACTACTAATTTAATATTCTTATCGCACTTATTGTTTAAGGGAAATTTCGACTTCTTTTTTTTTAAAATATATTTGCGGAGAGTTGAAAAAATAAAATAAAAGTTTTTGTAGTTTTAACTAAATTACAATTGATGGTTAGTTTTGATATTTCGAAAGCTCCTGAAAGGCTTAAAAACTTATTATGCTTAGTTGTTATTCTGCCATTTTGGTATATAACCTTTCATCTATTTCATCTTGAATTTTTCCTCCAGGCAGATTTATTTTTAATTAGTGCTTATTGTATCATTTTCACTTTAATAAGCTTTATCATATTTGGTGATTTTGCTGTAGTTCAGTCTAGAACAAAAGCTAAGGAGAATAATCTACCTTCTGAAGATATTTCAGTATTTTCATTGGATGAAATAATCATTTCAATTTTGTACCAGGCATTATACCATTGCTTCCTAATTCTAATACTTTTAATTTTAGAAAATATTTTTGAAGTGAAGTTCTATTATGAAACTTATTTAGGATTCTATTTTTTTCTGCCGAGTATTATTTTCACCATTAACTTATTTTCTAATGTACTCTCGAATATGAAAAATAGAAATTAAGCTTAGATTTCAAAGTGAATAAATTTTAATTCGACTTTTCGCTTTATTAATATTAAAGCCTAAACAATTAGTAGTCTGGCTTATGTGAAAACAGTACTTATAGAAGATCTTCTAATTATTAAATCCCGGTGTGTTTTCTTCCAGGTTTACCTCTTCTATAAGCTCACTAACCTTATCTATCATTTCAATTTCTTCTAGTGGAATGAGTTGTAAAACGTGTCGGAGCACTTCCATTACATTGTATTTTGGGTTTGGGATTTCTTGATCTGATAGACGTTCATTCTCTTCCAATGCTACGGCAGAAACTTTAATCAAGTTAATAACCAGAAACATAAGCTCCATATGACTTTCTACCCTATATGTACCTTCGTAATATTTACCATTTCTCCCGGTTTTTGGAACCAAATGAACTAGATTTTTTTCTCTAAATTCATTTAGCTTTTTCAATAGCTTTTTCTTTTTCATGATTAGAATTTATGATTAGTTCCTTCAGTTTTTCTGGATAATAGCGGTTGTCTGTATCTTCTTCCAATACAGTCAGTATTTTCTTCAATTTGAACATATCATCATGAGGCATCATTTCAATGACCATCTCCAATACCATTTTGACACTGGTATCCAGATCGTGATGACTGAGCATTTTAGAATGAAAATCTCTCTGCCCGTCTAAAGCTAAAACACAGACTTCGAGCAAAGCAGTTACCTTCAGTAGGTAGCTAGTATGATCATCAAAAGGAATATTAGCAATCCTTAGCGTATGACGATTAGTTTTTTCTTTTTGAAGACCACCCTTGGATGCTCCAATATCCTGTAGTGTCTCAAGTTTTATTCTATTTAGATCATTACTTTTCATAATCCTTTAATTTTAAAGTTTGTAATTGATTATGAATAGCCGGAGTGAGTTGATCTAAAAATTCTGCACAATAAGCGTAAGCAGCTTTGATTTCTCCTGAGGTGAAGATATCCGTACTTCGAAAGCGCAAATCACTAGTACTTGTTTTTAGCAGTTTATTATACCACTGCTGCTCAAATAAAATGACTGGAATCTTATCTTCAAGTCCGCAGCAATTCCTGCACAACTGCAATAGGTATTGAATATGAAATTGCTTCGGGTGGTAATGAATAAAAGCATATAATACTCCTAAACACAATTGCTCTACAACCAACCGAAACATATAAGCAGCAACAAGCGGCTGATCGAAAAATAAAGTCGTATTCTTTAATAAACTCTCGGCAATGTTCAGGCGGTTTTCGGAGTATGTGATGATTCCTTTATAATCCAAATCGGGAAGATTGACTAACTTTAGCGGGGCTAATTCTTGTGGTTTGCCATAGACCAACCAACCCGAACGGCTTATCTTTGCAAAAAGGTGCTTGTGCCTGTTATTAGCCTGGGCTATTTGTTTGCGGGTATAGCATAGTAACAAAAGGCTCACTTCTCCTTCGGTATGCTGATAGATTATATCTGCCAGATCAGCGGTAGCATTGGGATGATTTTCTCCAATCAGTAGTAGGTTTAACTGCCAGCGTGTTTTCAACTGATAATTTTCCTGAAAAATGTTCTCTTTAGTATTGAAATGGGACTCAAAACTAAAACAATAAATAGCTTCTAAGCTTACTTGCTTTAAAAGAATAGGCAGAACCTCGTTAATAATTTGTTGAAGAGTCTTTTGCCCCTGTACATTTTTAGTAGGATAAATTCCTATATTTGTTAATGCCTTCATAATACAGATATTTTAATTTCCTGTTGAAGGTAGAAAGCGAGAAGGCCGTACCCTACCACTCGGCCTTGTAAAATACCCGCAAGGACTTGTATTTTACCGTATACTAAAAGTCGCAAAACTTTAAATTGAATCCTTATCTTTGAGATTATGACAACAACTACCAAACCCAACCATATAGGCCGTAAGATTGCCCGTATTCGTGAATTGCGCGGAATGAAACAAGAAACCCTTGCCGAAGAATTAGGCATTAGCCAACAAAGTGTTTCTACCCTGGAAAAAAGTGAAACCCTAGAGGATGAAAAAATTGAAAGTGTGGCTAAAGTTTTAGGAGTCACTAAAGAAGCTATCGAAAATTTCACAGAGGAAAGAGTTATTAATTTCTTCAATAATTTCAATGATAATAGCTTCAGTAATAGTCAGGGAACCTTTGCAGCAAACAATTGTACTTTCAATCCACTTGACAAATTAGTTGAAGCATACGAAGAAAATAAGAAGCTTTATGAACGCCTGGTGCAGGCAGAAAAGGATAAGGTGACTTATTTGGAGAAGTTGTTAGATAATAATTAAAGAGCGAAAAGAAAGGATATGTGATCTCAATTTATGGCGATTGTATTGAATATGAGAAAATGCAATTAAATGGAGTAGGTAAAAAATTATTTGAAACCGTGCAAGTTAATTTCTCCTTGAAATGATTCAATCTTTCGGTAAGGATAACCGCTGCAATAATTCTTATCTACCGAAGGAAAGTAATTAAATTCACAAAAAATAAGTTAATCCAAATATCAACCCTATAAAAGTAGGGTTTTTTTTATCATTTATGGAAAAGATTCTAATCTTCATTGCAGAGCAAATATTCTCTTTTGGTATTACCACAGGTTTTGATAAAATTTTTGGGAATAATAAAGAATATTTTAAAGAAGAATTATTTAAAACTATTTCCAGTAGTGTTGAAATTTTTAAGAAAAGAAATCCTATAGTGGAAAGTAAAGGAAATATTCCCTTCTACAAATCAAAAATTTTATTTGAGGAATTTTTAAAATTTCGAATTTTTGATGGTTACCAACTCGATTCGATTAAAATTCAAAATGAATTAGAGAAAAACCCTAGAATATTAAAGCCTAGTGAAGAGGAATTATCCTTATTTTTCCAAATTTTTAATGAACAAATATCTTCAAATGCGAAGTTGAAACACCTAGAGATCGAAGAATTTCACAAAGAAAAAGTCTACGAAATACATAAAAAGGTTAATGAAATTTTAAGCATTCTTAATACTCAGTTGATTGAAATTGTTCCTCTCCTTGAAAATCATTACAGAAATGACATTGAAGAATGTATTGAAAGTATAAAAAATTTAAAGCCTCAAAGTGCATTAAAACGCTTGCAAAGTTTAGGTAAAAGGTTAGAAGAAAATTCCAATCACATATCAAACACTATTAAATCGAAATTATTTTATCTCCAGGCAGTTTGTTATGAGTCTTTACAAAATGTAGAAAAAGCGTATGAATTATTTCTTAAATCATATAATTTTAATTGCAATAATAAGGATTCAGAACGCAAAGTCTGTATATATCATTATTTAAATAATTGTGATGATTATTTAAGTCTATTAGAAAGGCTAAATAAACAAGAGCCATTTAATGAAGAATTATGGGTGATTAAGGTTTTTAGAAGTGAAGAACCTCAAACATTTCTTAAGAATTCTGTGCCAGAAATTGTTAAAAATAAGAATAGATTCAAAAGATTAATATTCAATTTAAACCTTGCAAAATTTAAAAATTTATCCAATGAATTTTTATTTCAATATCTAAAAATTGATCAAATATCAAAAGAATTACCCGATCACATCTATTATAATAATTTTTATCATTGGAAGTTTATTTTTGAATGTCGGTTATTAGATTTTTTTCAAATTACAAAAATTCAGTTTCAGGGTAATATAGACAAAACTGAAAAAGTAATTCACCTTTTAGATTTGTCTAAAATACTATACAATAGCCTCAGAAATAGTGAAATTAAAAAAGTTCACAAGCTTATTATATTTAATCATTACTGGTTGCAAAGCGAGATTGATTTAAACGAGGAAACTCTTAATAACTTGCTTTCCTCATATAATGAACTACCGGTAAAGGATGCTCTTAGAACACTTTTAATTGCTAATTCTTTTCAGAAAAATAACCGAGAACAGGAAGCTTTAAAGATTATTGGTTCTTATCCCGGTGAACTAGACGAAAGTTTAATAACTCTAAAACTATTTTGTAACCCTCAACGGACACCCAATAAAGAGGATTTTATTTACTACTTATCTACTATTACTGTAATTAATGAATTGAATATTTCCAATATTTGTAATTTCTTAATTATAATTAGGAGACCAGATTATAAAAATGAATTAAGAAGTGAAATTTTAAAAAAGCAAATTTCCGAACCTCATTTCGAAAGATTATTAAACTTAATTCTAAAATTTGAGGATACAAGTTCAAAGGAGATTCTAGAAGTAGCATTCTTATTTGAAAATTATGAAGAACTTGAATTTATCTTTGGATTTTTATTACTAGAAAACAACTATCCGGAAAAATGCGTTGATTACTTGGAAGATAAAGTTTCAGTAAGCAATGAATCTAGGGAATTACTACTCTTCATAAGGGCACTTGAGGAGTGTAAAACTGATAAGCAACTCGAATTATTACGTCTGTTAAAATTATGGAGAGAGAAAGATTTCTCTTTTAAACAGGATCTTATTAATCTAGAAATATCTCTTTTAAAAATTCTGAAAGATTATAATACTTTATTTGAAGTTGCTACGTACGGATTAAAATTTATGCCAGAGAGTGAATATTATTTTAGTATTAAAACTTTCAGTTCATTAAACATTGGAGCATTTAATGATAAACCGGAATTTATAGATGAACTAATAAATTTCAACTACAAAAATATCGATTATGCATTATTGCTAGTTGATGCCCTTTACAGAGAAGAATATTTTGAAACTGCTCGTGAATTACTTTATAAGTTAGCTTGTGATCGGAATAATTCTAATGCTAGAATGAAATTTATTACTTTAAAAATTTTACACGACGATAATGGGCAAAACGAATCAATAAAAGAAAATTCTTATGTGAAATACCAAATTGATAATAGTCAGGAAACAATTCATATAAATGAGAGAACATTAGAAAACCCTATTGTTTCAAAATCAATTGGAAAATCAGTGGGAGATTCATTTCATATAGAGAGCCAATTTTCCCCTAAATTGAAGAATGTTCAAATACTTGAAATCCTTGATAAATATTCGGCTCTTCAAAAAGAAATCTATGAAGATATGAATAGTTCATTCTCAGGGTTACCGGTGGAAGTATTGAAATTTGACTCAACAGATATTAAAAGTTTTGAAAAAACATTTATTGTGAATTTTGGGCATAGAGAAGAAGAAAGGAGAAATACTCAAAATGAAAACTTGAATCAGTTTAAAAATTATCAGATATCCTTTTTTGAGTTAGCCTATTTTAATTATGATAAATCATTTTTTGATTCATATTACCTATTAACAAGTAATCAAAGTGAAGGATTTTACATAAAACCTTTAAAGTATCTTTCTAGACAATTAAAATTTGAAAACAAAAATTTAGTTGTCGATTTCACATCAGCAATTTTATTCTTCGAACTATCTAAAGAGCATCCCGAATCAATTTCTTTTTTAGAAAATAGCTTTGTGATTTCTTCCAATTTTATAGGCTTAATCGACAATCTCATTATTCAAACTAAGAATAATACTGATTCACCTCTATCAGTATCAATTTATACTGATAAAGTTATTCCGCATTTTTATGGGGAAGATTTTAATCAAAAACGGATTTCTTTTTTAGAATCCTTCAAAGATTGGTTAATAGAAAAAGCTCAAATAGAAACACCAACTGAAAGATTAAAGATTGATAGGTCATTGTATGCTGAAGGTAAAATTAGCTTTCCTTTAGAATTTTTTATTGATTGTGGACTGTTAGGCGAAAGAGATAATTACTTACTTATTTCAGATGATATCGGTTACTCAAAATTACTCGGAATGAGAAATTTTTCTACTACAGAGTTTTTTTTAATACATAAGTTTCCAGAGATGAAAACTGAAATCATTAATTTTTTTCTTAAAAAAAAGTATGTTGGTGTTACCATAAACGCGCTTGTGTTATATAATTCTTATATATTTAAGAATAGAGAAGAGACTACTCATGTTTATAATTATGCACTAAGAAATCTAACATTAAAAGAGAATTTTAATCAACAAAATCTCCTAACGACTCTAGAATTTTTAAAAATGATAGCGCTTAATCCAGCTATTAGTAAAGAAATATATGCTAGGGAGTCACGAAATTTATTTATTATTCTAGTTCCTTTACTTAATGAAAGCAATTACGGCCAGGATTTTCTTTCTGATATCAAGCAAAAATTTGCACTTATGGGAAGTTATCTAGATATAACTTTAAACTCTCTCTTGGATGCTTTTAAAATCAAATATTCTTAATAGCTAATTTCAAGGACTCTTGAACCACTTATCAATTTAATTTTTTTTGATAAAGTCAATAGCGTAAAGTTTGGGAAGTTCGCCTGTAGCCTTCCCTAAAAATAAGACAGTTTAAAATTCGAAATTGTTAATTTTAAAAACGATAAACTGTCCGATGAAAAAAAGTAGATTTACAGAAAGTCAGATCATCAAGATCTTGAAAGAAAACGAACAAGGCCGAGCTGTTGGTGATATCGCTCGAGAACTGGGTATTGATAAAAGCACTATCTATTATTGGCGTAAGAAATATGGTGGAATGGAAACTAGTGAGCTAAAACGGCTTAAGGAGTTGGAAGAAGAAAATCGCAAGCTCAAGCAGATGTATGCCGATGCCAGTCTAGATAACCAAATGCTGAAAGATATACTGTCAAAAAAGTTCTAAGGCCTTCCGACAAGAAGCATAGAGCGGTTTATTTGATCAAGGAGTACCAGGTCTCCATAAAACGAGCCTGTAATGTAGTAGGTTTAACCCGTTCGATGTGGTATTATCAGACTAAGCGAGACGATTATGAGGTAATCGATAAACTTTCTGAATTGGCCACTGAGTTGCCCACCAGAGGTTTTGATGAATACTATAAACGAATACGTCGCGAAGGCCATAAGTGGAACCGGAAACGGGTATTACGAGTATACCGGCAGATGAAGCTTAAGCTAAGGCGCAAACATAAAAAGCGCATTACAGGTAGGGTAAAACATCCTTTAGAGACCACTGAACAATTGAATCAGGTTTGGAGTATGGATTTTATGTCAGATGTCCTTTCTGATGGCAGAAAGGTACGTGTCTTAAATATAATTGATGATTGCAACCGAGAAGTACTGGCTGTAGATCCAGGGTTGAACTATCCTGCTAGAAAGCTAGTGGAGACTTTAGAACAATTAGAAGAAGAAATTGGATTACCACAAACTATCCGTTGTGATAATGGCCCTGAGTTTATCTCTAAAACATTCAGTCAATGGTGCAATAGAAAACGTGTGGAAATACGGTATACCCAGCCAGGTAAGCCAATGCAAAACGGGTATATAGAACGTTTAAATAGATTTTATAGAGAAGATATATTAGATGCTTACTGGTTTAATGATTTACATCAATTGCGTTCTTTAAGCAATAAATGGATGGAAGATTACAATAATAACCATCCGCATCAATCCCTGGGCAATAAATCACCAAGGGAGTACAAACCTCGATTCGGGGAAGAATTCTTCCCCGAATCGAATGATATTAATGAAAATTTATTGAATTTAGCCCTGTCTTAAATTGGGGAAGGCTACA
>NZ_JAEHOK010000012.1 GCF_016236915.1 Salegentibacter maritimus | reverse complement strand
GAGAGTGTAAAATAAACTCTGTCTGAATTGAATTATTTATTAATTTCATTCATACAGAATTATGGCAACAAAAGAACAACAAGAATTCGAGAAAAAGGTGCTTGACCAGTTCATGTCAGGCAAAAGCCTTTTTGGTGCAGACGGTGCTTTTGCACCGATGCTCAAGAACGTTATTGAGAAGGCCCTTCAGGCAGAGATGGACTCTCATCTAAGTAGTGATGAACGCTCCAAAGGGAATAAACGCAATGGCAAGGGAAAGAAAAAGCTTAAAAGTGGCTTTGGCTCTTTTGACATTGAAACCCCTGAAGACCGTCAAAGTAGCTTCCAACCGGAACTGGTTAAAAAGCGACAGACGATTCTGGCTGATAATCTTTCAGAAAAAATTATCGGTCTTTATGGACTTGGAATGAGCTACCGTGACATCTCGGGTCATATCAAAGAAATGTACGATACCGATATTTCCCATACGGTTTTAAGCCAGATCACCGATCAGATCATTCCTGATATCAAAGCCTGGCAAAGTCGTCCTTTAGAACCCCTTTACTGTATTGTTTGGCTTGATGCCATGCATTATAAAGTTAAAGTGGATGGAAAGATTGCCCACAAAGCACTTTATAACATCCTGGGTATTACCAAAGAAGGGAAAAAGGAAATCCTGGGGATGTATATCTCTGAGAGCGAAGGTGCTAATTTCTGGCTACAGGTTTTAACCGACCTTCATAACCGTGGATTACAGGATATCTTAATAGCCTGTACAGATAATCTCAAAGGCTTTACACAAGCCATCTTAAGCGTTTATCCAAAGGCTCAGGTTCAGCTTTGTATTGTACACCAAATCCGTAATTCATTGAAGTATATTGCCTCTAAAGATCAAAAAGAGTTTATGAAAGACCTGAAAAAGGTCTATAGGGCTGTCACTAAAGATGTAGCCGAAGATGAGCTATTGAACCTGGAAGGGAAATGGGGTAATAAATATCCTGTAGTTATTGAAAGTTGGCAGCGTAACTGGGAACAGCTATCCCAGTATTTTGAGTATACAGAACCCATTAGGAAGATTATTTACACCACTAATGCCGTAGAGGGCTTCCATCGGCAAATCCGGAAAGTTACCAAAACCAAGGGTGCTTTCACCACTGATATGTCGCTGCTAAAGCTAGTCTACCTGGCCACACGAAACATTGAGAAGAAATGGACCGCTCCTTTGCATAATTGGAGCCTTACGATTCAGCAATTTTATATTAAATTTGGAGACCGGATACCGCTGGACATAAACGCCAATTCCTCTGGGGCTAGCCCCAGAGGAATTGAAACATCAGACAGAGTTTAATTTACAGACCCTTACCTAGTAAACTAATTAAAAAACTAAAGTTTGATTTTAAAAAATTAAAATCTTCTGGTCTTTGTTTTAAGATTAAATGGAAGGCTATTAAATCTGCCAGGTATTCTGCTTTTTTATATTCATTAGTTCTCTTACCAGCAGGAATCTCCCCAGGAAGACCAAAACTTTTTGCCTGGATAAGTGTGGCTATATGAGCAAGTTCATGTGCTAATACAAAAAGTTGAATTGTGCTACTTTCCAAATTTATAAGCCCCCTACTTATTTCAATATAATCTATCGCAGCTCCAGCATTGATGGAATAGTCCTTTTCATCAACTTGTAATTTGGCAGGAATATTTATGCATTTATAGTCGTTAAATAGCGGAACCGCTGCGGTGGTGTATAAATTTATTATTTTGTTTTCTCTATTCAAAAATTGTTCCTCGTCTTTGGCTAACGGCTCTACTTGTGAAGTGGTACTATTGCAGGAAGAAATAATTAAGAATAGAAATAGGATGTAATTTTTCATTGGTAATATTAAAAAAACAAGCACCCTAATAGAGTGCTTGTTTCATGGTCAAAATGAAAACTAAAGGCTAATTCATTCAGAGTAATAAGTAAAGGTTTTATCTACCGTGGCTAAGCCATCAAAATATGTGTACGAAGCGCTAACCGGATATCCATCTTCATTGTACTCATAAGTGATAGTATCATCTGCAAGAGTCCCACTGATAGGGTTGTTCACGTTTACAGACTGTATTCCTATATTAATTGCTGCGTAAGCCGTAGGATACATCCCTATGAAAGGATTGTTTTTTTCATCATACGTGGCAACGTAAACCTCTCCATATCTATCTTCTTCAACCACATTCCCATCTTCTATAACAAATTTGATTTCATCAACAGAATCGTCATTCTCATGATCTATTCGTTTTTCAGAAGCTAAATCCCCATTTTCTTTATACTCGTAGTTGAAAGTATAAATGGCAGTTCCCTCTTTTGTGTACTCAGCTTTTACGATCTTATTATTTTCGTAAGTATAAACTGTTTTCTCATCTGTGGCATCTACACTTTTAGATATAACTTGGTTTTTATCATTGTACTCAAAAGCATAAGTAATGTTAGAAGTTTCACCAAAATCATTGATTTCTTTTGAGATTTCTTCTACAAAATTTGCGTCATTGTATGTATAAGTACTAACAGAGTTTTCACCAAACATATCAGTAAGGGTATAAGTTTCAAGTTTGGAACCACTTCCTACTTCTCCACGAATATTTATAGTAACCGTGTAATCTTTTATAGAACCATCTTCCGCAGTTACGGTAAAAGTTTTAGCTTCTCCGTCTTCAAAAGTAATTGCTTCTCCTGAAGCTGGAGAAATTGTGGCATTTTGTGAAACTGAAATACTTGGAATTACACCTGATAGAGAAGTGCCAAAAGGAACGCTTACTGCAATATCAGTTCCCAGATCATAGTGGATATCATCTGCACTTATACCTTCAAAATCTAGCGTGAAATCAGTGATTTCGGCAAGAGAAGATAATTGAGGTGTAGAATCATCGTCTTTGGAACAGGAAATTGCCGTAATGGCTACCACAAAAATGCTTAAAATAATTGAATACGTTTTTTTCATTATGTAATTGTTTAAAGGGTTATTTTATCTTTTCGTTTTAAGAGCAAACCGCAAGATAGCAACGGCTTATTGATTTTTATTTTTTTATAAAAATGGATTGTTTATTATTGCATCATTGGGAATGGGGACTATATATCTATCATCATTTTTTTCTAAAGTATAAGTCTGATTATCATATCTCTTTGTAATTTCTGGTTGAGTGGTTCGCCTTAAGTCATACCAACGATGGCCTTCAATAGCGAATTCTCTGCGACGTTCTTCAGAAATAACAATAAGTAGGTTTTCTTGATCTAATTCTTGAATATTCGTTTTGAAGGACTCGAATCCTTCTGGTGTATACCTGTTTTGAGCAAACTCCAATAATACCGTTTTAGAAAGTTCAGTTTGCCCCAGCCTGGCAAGTGCCTCCGATTTAATTAAATACAACTCTGAAGTTCTATAGCTAACCTTGAATTTATTATCCTTGCTTTTTTTACTTCTGTATCTTTCTGTGGCCGTTTCTTTGAAATAAAGATCAAAACGTAAATCTGAAGATTGATTGTAAGAATTGATCAAATCATCAGAAATCGTAGCGTTTGTTGCGATGTCAAAAGATGCAACTGTTTCCAAGGCCAGTATGGATTCTATTGAATTATATTCCGAGGGCATAGCAGACATATCAGTATTCAAATCTTGTAATTCGGAATTTATTGTCAACGCCGCTTCCGTGTTTTCGATCGCATCCTGCCATTCGCCCAGATATAAAAAGACACGGGCTTTAAATGCTTTTACAGCTACCCTGGAAAACCGATAATTAAAACCTGTAGATTGCTTATCTACAGAAATTAGGTTTTCAGCCATTTTTAGATCTTCAAGAATGAAGTCATAAATTTCTTTTACTGTGCTTGTCGGGTAGTCTACTTCGGTTTCATACTTAGTAACAATTGGGACTGCTGGATCCCCTTCAGCGGTAGCAAGATTAAATGGTTTAGAATAGAGGTTTACAAGTTCAAAATATTGCATAGCTCTAAGAGCAAAAGCTTCACCCACCAACTCATCGATGGTCTCAGCATCTCCTTCTATATTATCTTTGTTTTCTATAACATGATTGCAATAAAAAATAACATTGTAAAAGCTACCATAAGGAAATTGTCGTGTTAATGGGCTTGGATTTTCATCATTCCAAGTATAAATATCTTCATATTGCTCTACCCCGGGGCTTTCTGGAGTGATCTGTAATTCATCACCTCTGTAAGTTGTTAATATTTTATTGAGATGTGTAATTGAATAGGCTGAAGTTAAAAAACTTCTGTAATCTTCTACTGACGTCGGAATGACCTGGCCTACCGGCTTTATATCTAAATAATCATTACAGGAAAAACACAGTAATACTGTAATAGAAAGGTATATTAGTTTTTTCATAATAATTTTTTTAAAAGGTAAGGTTAAACCCTCCTGAGATTACTTTTGGGATTGGTTGGGCATAGAGGCTTCCAAATGTTTCGGGGTCAAAATAACCATCGTAATTGCTTCCGAAGACTAATAGGTTTCGGCCTTCTATATTTAAGCTTAGTCCTGATATTTTTAAGTTTTCTAATTGTTTTCTCGGAAAAGCATAACTTAGTTTAATACTGCTAATGCGGATATAAGAAATATCCTTTACCCAGATGTCCAAGTTATCGTAAGTTTTTCCTACATCGTACGAATTGTACCAGTTGTAAACCAAATCTGTGTTAAACCCTGGAGAATTAGCGCCAATAAGTGCAGGCAAATTACCAGTGCCCGCATTTAAAATTTCGGTACTGTAATTATTACCAGGTTGTGCTAGAGTAGGGTAGTAGCTTGGTGTGGCCTGCACTGTTTGTTTTAAATTGAAATTGCTAAGTATTCTAAGGTCAAATTGTTTGTATTGAAAAGTATTTCTGAAACCTCCACTAAATTTTGGTGCTCCGTCACCAACATAGGAGTACAGATTCCTATGTTCTTCTCGGGTTAACTGGCTGCCGTCTGTGGCTTGTTCTAAATTATAAAAATCTACGGCAGATACTTGTTTGCCATCCTTTAGGAACACTGGTAGTCCATTACTATCTAATCCAGCTGTCTTAATAGCAAAAATGGCATTTGCGCTATAACCTTGTAAAGAGGGTTTGAAATTTTCTTTCCTAATTGCTATATCTTCTACTACGCTTTTATTATGGGCAATATTGAAGCCGCTAGTCCATTTGAAGTTTGGATTAGTAACATTCATGGTATTAATTGCCAGTTCGAAACCGCGATTACTTATGGTGCCCCAGTTAGTGTTGATGAAATTGTACCCACTCTCCAGGGGCACCGCTTTCAGCCCTATCAAATCGGTACTTTTTTTGTAATAATAATCACCGGTTATATAAATCCGATTATCTAACAATCCCAAATCAAGCCCTATGTTTGATGAAGTTGTTTTTTCCCACCTTAGATCTGGGTTCGGAGCTCCCAGGGCTTGAATGATTTCTTCATTCATACCTGGTAAGATTGAGACATTACCATAACTACCCAACACAAAAGGGGATGTTGATTTGTCTATATTTCCTTGAATCCCGTAAGAACCCCTAAGTTTCAGGTTGCTTACAAACTCCAGATCGGCCATAAAACTCTCTTCGTCTATTTTCCATGAACCCGCAAGCGACCAAATTGGCAGATAACGAAACTCTGGGTTTACTCCAAAGAGATTAGATCCGTCATATCTTAAACTGCTGAAGATAGTATACTTTCGATCATAAGTATAGGATGCCGTACCGAAAAACGATGTAAAGGCATTCTCATTAGAACCTTTTTGGTAGGGATCAAACAATGAGTTTTCTAAGGCTCTATCATCGGTTATCTGAACAGTTGTTAAGGTGTTAGGATTGAAACCGAATCCTTTAGTATGAATTTGATTTGTTTTATTTCTTCTGAACTCTGTGCCTAACATTACATCCAGTTCATGGAGATTGTTGAAGGTAGTATTGTAATTGGCGGTTGTTTTCCAATTATATTGAAAAGCTTCTTTATTCCAATTCTGAATAATTCCTCCTTCAGGCATGTAGTAACTATCACCCTCTGGAGTGCTGTATTGAGATCTTTGCCTGTACTTGCGGGTATAATAACTGTTTTTGTCGCTGAACTTTTCCGTTTTATTGAAATCCAATTGTAAACCTAATTGTGTAGAGAAATGAAGATCGCTATTTAGTTCATAATCTATGTTGAAAATTGATTTTAGGGAATTTGCCGCTAAATCGTGACTGGTGTTTTTGCGCTCTTCAAGAACATTATAATTAAGGTTGAGATCTGAACGTTCCACCAAATCTGGGTCATAGACATAGTTTCCCTCATCATCGGTTAGCTTTAGATATGGATTCGCGTTCCTGGCATAATAGGCAGGATTTGTATAAGAATCTGCACCAGTGATGTAGGAAAAAGTCTTATTCTGGTTTCCAAATAAGGCCACTCCTACTTTAAGCTTGTCGTTTAGAGAAAAGTTGTTTTTTAAGGTAATGTTGAATCGCTGCTGGCCGGTACCAATAGTTCCGCCCTTTTCATCAAAAATACCTGTAGAAAAATAATAATCGTTCTTATCATTACCTCCTGAAATACTTAGACCGTACTGTTGGTTCACCGCCATTTGGTATAATTGGTCCTCCCAATTAGTACTATTAGTTCTTAGGTTGTTTATGGCGTTTTGTGCTTCTGGAGAAATAGCCGAAAAACCGTCACTTTGAAAAGTATTGTATTCATCAAAAGAATTTAATATTCTGGCAACATCACCGCGCTCTTTTTGATATTGAAGATCTTCCCGACTTGCCAAAAAGAGTTCAAAGTCTACCTTTTGGGAAGAATTCATCAGGTTTAATTTGCTATAATCAGGTTTTTGCGTTACAAAAACATTGGCATTGGTATTAATACGCATTTTGCCCTTTTTTCCATTTTTACTGGTAATCACAATTACACCGTTTGCTGCTCTCGCACCATAAATTGAGGTGGCCGCTGCATCTTTTAAAACAGTAATGCTTTCAATATCATTAGGGTTTAGCCCTGCTATCGGATAGGATTGTAAATTGTCAATATTGTCCTTATCTCGAAAATCAGCCGGAATATCTTCTCCTTCTAGCGGAATACCATCCAAAACCCAAAGGGGATCTGAAGAACCATTTAATGTGGCTGTTCCTCTAATTGAGATTTTTGAAGGTGCACCGGGCGCACCACTGGTGGGTTGAACAAGAACCCCCGGAAGTTGTCCAGTGAGCATCTGATCTACTGTGGGTACTCCTGCTTGCTGAATTTCTGATACATCAATTGTAGAATAGGAGGAAGTAGCTTTGCGCTTCTCAATTTTCTGATAACCGGTTATAAGTACCTCAGTTAAATTTTCCGAACTTGCTTCAAGAATAATATTTAAACCTGTAGATGATTTGGAGACATCCACTGATTTGGTTTCATATCCCATATAAGAAACCATTAGCGTTTTGATATTATCGTTGATTTTTAACTCAAAGTTACCGTCAAAATCTGTTGTGGTTCCTAGCATGGCGCCTTCCAGAACACCTTCCTGCTTCGCCTGGTTTCCAACCAAGGAAGAGGAAATATATACCGAAGCTCCTGGAATTGGCATATTCATAGTCGCATCGATTACAGTTCCACTTACCAGTTTTTGGTTTTGTTGAGCTGCCAGAAAAGTTGGAATTAAGATCAATAGGTATAGGAGATTCTTCATTTTCTAATTCTTCAAATTATACTCGATTCTTGAGATAAGGTCGCGGTAATGTGCCCTAGTAATGCGGTCACCTCTTTTCTTTTTCTTTTTTAGTAATTTTAGAATATCTTCCAGTGCAGCTCTTTTACTCGTAGCAACATCGGAAACACGGGGGATGTATGAAAAGTGGATATTTTTAAATTGTTTTGAATTTTGGGAGAGCACATTTTCTTTTGTTTTTTTTAGCAGTTTATTTCTGTCAACAGTCAAGACATCCACGTAATTCTTTTGAGTGATTCTTTCAAACATATCTAATGATTTCCCCTTTTTAGTATTTTCGAAAATTGCATCAAATAGTTCATCAAATAAATATTGTTCTGTAAAGACTTTATCACCCTTATTTACCAGGATCTCATTTTCTGTAATCCTCATAAGCCTGTCTGTACCTAATAAATCGTAGATTAAATTGGTCTGGTAAATGCGTAACATGGAAACAGGAGAGTAATAGCGTTCTCCATCTGGAGCATCTCGTACTGCAAATACTTTGTCTATAATCTCGGGTGTAAATAACCACTTTTGTGGTGTTATCCCGTTTTTAATCAAATAATTTAAAGCGCTTTTTTGTAGAGTCGCGGGTACAGGTTCATAAGTGTCTTTCCCATCACCATAAACAGTATTGTTGAGATACACTCCTCCAATATTAGCCATAACATGATGATTGTATAAATCCCACTGATCTATTACGGATTTGTATAATTTTGAAGCCTTATAATAATCTTTGCCATCTTCCTTGGTCCAGGCAAGAATATTCGGGACAATTCGCTTTAAATTCTTTAACCCATATTCGCTGGCTCTTACTGAATTATCTCCTAGGTCTTCACTTTGAGATCTTGGATCAACTACCTCAGCTTGCTGTGGTCCATAAAAATATTGAGGGTCATTTTCGTGTCTACGAATCCACTGATTTAAAATCGGGATTTCTTCATGGGAAGATTTATTTTCAAGCCATCGGTAGCCCCACTCAATAGCGTATTTGTCATAAACACCGATTTCGGGAGTAATAGCTGTCACACTATCTTCCGGTTGGGCTACATAATTAAACCGAGCATAATCCATTATAGACGGTGCTGTTCCCGCCATTTTGGAAGTAAAACTTTTTGATCTTAAGGAATCTACAGGATAGCTGAATGAGGCACCCATATTATGTTTAAGACCGAACGTGTGACCCACTTCGTGAGATGAAACGAACCGAATTGCCTCTCCCATTAATTCGTTTGAAAAAGTATTAGGCCTTGCTTCAGGATCGATAGGACCAGTTTGAACGCGTATCCAGGAATGCAAACCTTTCATAAGGTTGTGCCACCATATAATGTCTGATTCTAAGATTTGCCCACTTCGTGGATCAACAATAGAAGGCCCCATTGCATTTTGATTTTCGGAAGCTGCATAAGTGATAACGGAGTACCGTACATCATCTATATCAAAGTCTTTATCTTCTTCTGAGGGAATTCTAACCTGAATTGTATTTTTAAAACCTGCTTTTTCAAATGCAGCATTCCAATTTAGAACACCTTTTTTTATATAGGGAATCCATTGTGGTGGGGTAGATGGATCTATATAATAAACTATAGGCTCCTTAGGTTCAACCAGTATTCCTTCTTTATATTTTTCAATATCTTCTTTTTTTGGTTCCAATTTCCATCTTGTAATTAAGTCCCGGGATTCTACCTGCTGTTGTATATCAGAATAGTATTCCATTGGCGTAGAAAAATAGCCAATACGCTTATCTCCAAACCTTGGCTTCATAATTTTGGAGGGAAGAAGAACAATGTTTGTAGTAACACCAATTGATAATGGTAACTCTGGGCTTCCACCTTCACTTACGGAAGTGGAAAGTAGTGCCTTTATTACTATATTTTTAGGAAAGGACTTGACTTCTTCTAGAATTGAAAGGTCTGTTTTAATGCTTCCTCCCAAGCCAGTGTTGGCTAGGACATCACTAAAGCTTTTTTTCTTCCCATTAAAAATCTTATTTACTTTGATAAAAGAAGAGGTAGAGTCGGTATTTTGCGTTTTGATGTCAAACTCTTCTATAATAGATTCTCCGAAGTTTGCCTGAACTGAGCGCGTAATGGCATCTGATTTTGGCGATTGTACTCTTGGGTTTATAGTTTTAACCCATAATTTATTATGTAAGGTGTCTTTGTAAAACCGTATAAGTTTAGTCTCGAAAGCCATTCCTTTATTTAATCCGTGACCATTTAATGCATAGGGCACACTTGAAACTTTATTTACTATTAAGAGATCTTTGGTAATTAAAGAATCCGGGATTTCGAAATAGTAGTCGCCTTTTAAATTGTAAATATTGAATAGTCCTTCCTTAAGGTTCCCATCTTTTAGAAACTTTTGATAGGATAATTCTTTATCTTCTTTAGTTATGGAATCACTCTTTTTATTGGCTTCGTCTTGCGTTTTTTTCTCATTAGCCTTTTCGTTTGGTTTATCCTGAGCAAAAATGTTGGTGCTAAAAACGAATAAAGGAAAGAGTACTAAAATTATATATACTGTCCTACCTTTCAATAAAATTTTTTCCATAAAATAAGATTAAATTAATGCTAAAATTCTATTAAATGAGATGTTAATAAAAATCAAATGGAGTGAACTCAGCAATTTATGGAGTGAAGTTTAAGTTTACGTTAATAGAGGGAGGTGGCAAATGAATTTTCCGTCAGAAATCTCTGTTTTAAAGGTTTTTACATTGTAATATTTGTACGAGTTTTTTAAATAGTTTAATCCTATTTTGTGGCTTTCCGAATTCTTGAGCTTACGAGGGACGTAGTTATTCATAACTTGAATTTTACTACTTCCGATAAGAATCTCTATATTTAATGGATGATGTTTGGTGAATTCATTATGCTTAATAGCATTCTCAACTAGTATTTCAAGTGCTAGGAAAGGAATCCTCTTGTATAGAATGCTTTCGTCTTTACAGGTGTTATTTATAGTCACATTTATACTTTTTTTAAAACGAATTTCATGAAGAAAGAAATATTGTTTTAAAAAGGTGATTTCTTTTTTTACGGTTATTAAATTGCCTTCCTTGTTTTCAAGGAGGTATCGATAAACATCTGCTAGTTTAATAACAAATTCTTTTGATAATTCTGGTTTGGAATCAATAAGAATATGCAAGGAGTTAAGGCTGTTAAAGAGAAAATGGGGGTTTATCTTCTTTTTCAATTGGGTAAGCTGTAAAACTGCATTCTCCTTTTGATACTTTTCATTGGCATTTATTAGCTTTTCCTTTTCTTCAACTATTTGAAGATTTTCAAGAAATTCTTCCTTAAGTTGATACCGTGAGACCAGAAATAATAGCATAAAAATTATAAAAGCAAGTAAGCTAATCCATAGAAAGTAATCTTGAATCTGTTCAGTTTTTTCTTTTAAAACCATATCTAATGGAAAACTTTCGATTACAATTAACGAATTGTTACCTACTACAATTTTGTCAAAATAACGTCTTACTTCTAAATTTAAATACTGCGATGTGGTTTCATCTTTTAGACGAATCCCCGGTGATGTATTTTCATTATTAAGAATATTTTGGATCGAAACATTATTAAAATATCGATTCAGCTTTTTTCCAATAAATTTTGTTTCAGGATGCAGTAGACAGATGCCGTGGCTATCTGTAACCACAGTATAACCAATTCGTGCGACATTGTTCTCTGAAAAATTTTTCCAGAAAGCCAATAAATCAATATCATATCCTACAACCAGAATAGTATCTTCACTTTGATTCTGCATGTAAGATTTCCTATATATAACATTCTCTGTGGATGCTATAACCGTATCTATAAATTTAGGAGAGTTCGAAACATCTAAATCCTTTGATATGCCTTTTCTTAGTTTAAACGATTCATTTGTGAAATTGGAGGATTCAATACTCTTAGTTCCATTGGGGGTCATTACATAAAGAAAACTATCTGAAATGAGATCGGAAAAAAGAGCTATATCTTTTATTAAAGTTAATTTTTTTTCTAACTCCTTATAGGAAGTATTAGAAGAGTTTTTAATCAGATTTTCCGAGTATATCAGAAAATTATTGAGATTATTGAATTCAAATTTAATACTATTCTTTTTTGAATTAAGGCTTTCGTGAATCACATCCTCCAATAGGCTTTCTGCTACCAAAGTTATTTTTGGTGTAATTACAGCACTTGCAGCAAAAAAAAAGAAAATCAATATTAAGCTAGCGTAGAAATATTTTTGGTGCTTTTGGAACTGGTGTAGAAATTTATAAGACTTCATTCTAATTATTTAACCAGCTTTTGAAGGATTGAATGTTTTTAGCACTTATTAAAACTGGATCCTGGGTATTGGGCAATGGATGTAGTTCTAATTTGAGTCTATTTTGGCTATATTTTACTATTGATTTGATTGCGTTGTGTTGAACAATGAACTTTCGGTTTATTTTAAAAAAATCTTTTAGATCTAATTTTTTTTCAAGGTTGGATATGGTGTCATCATATAGAAAAATTTCACCGTCTTTTTTACATAAAAAAAGCGATTTATTTTCAGCCATAAAGTAGGCTATATCCTCGCTACTTATGGAAACTAATTCTTCGCCTTTAGAAACAAGAAAGCGTGTTTTTTTCTGATTTATTTCTGGAATTATTTTTAATTGGGCAATTAAATTATCCAGTTCATTTTTGCTTTCACTGGCAGAAGAAGTCTGATTTTTGTAACTAAAAAATTTTTCTAAAGCTCTATTTAATTTTTCTTTCTCATAGGGTTTTAATAAATAATCAATAGCATTAAATTGGAAAGATTGGATAGCATATTGATTAAAGGCAGTAGTGAATATAATTGGGATGTCAATCTTTAAAATCTCAAAAATCTCAAAACTTTCACCATCCCCAAGGCTAATGTCGCTAAATATTAGATCACAGGTGTTGTTTTTAAACCATTCCAAAGCTTGCTCTACACTTCCTAATTTTTTTTTGATAGATAAATTATAGTGTGTTTTTAATAACAAACTCTCTAAAGAATCTGCAGCTAATTCTTCATCTTCAATAATAACTACCTCCATAAATTTCGCCTATTAATTAATAACAACATGCATTTGGTACATTCTATTTTTAAATAGAGTGATTTTGAATAATGTTTTGATAAAGCTGTTATCTTTCTCATCCTTATAGGATAAGCTTGCGAAATTAGGAAATCTTTTTTAGAGCAAAAATATAAAAGAGAAATCTAATGAAATTTCTATTGTAAATAAGGAGTTTCATCTGATGCAACCTTTCTTAAAAACCAATGTTATAAGAAGGGACCTTTTTGTCTAGAGGTATACTAAAAAGGAGTGACTCTTCGGAATGAGAATAAGTTAACTTGATGAGGTAAATGCTTTCATGTAATTTCTAGATTAACTATACACATTTTGCGATCTATTGTTATCGATTCTTAAAAATTGAAATTTTGTAGGTTCTAATTACTTTGTCTAAAGCCTTATCTTTAGAATAAATTATAGTCTTTGAATTAGTAAGAAATGAAGATGGCGTTTTTTTAAAAAAATTCAGTGATCAGTGTTACTTTTCACGGTTTTTAATTGATTTAGTTTAATAGGTTTCATCAAGTAATATTAATTCTAATTTGTACTCTTCCACGCTAAAAAGGGAACGATATAGATCATAAACTTTCTTGCCGTGTTTGAATGTTTTAAATTAGTTGCAGGGCCGGTGGGTTTAAAGTGTTTTAAGTAATTGTTTGATGCAAAGGATCACTTTCTATGACGCATGCAAAATTAATCTTTTTCATTATATAGAATGACTTTAAAAGTTGTACCAATATTTTCTTGACTCTCCACTTCAATTTTTCCGTTCATACTTTCTATTTGGTTTTTAACAATGAATAATCCTAAACCTCTAGAATCCTCATGGCTGTGAAAAGTCTTATACATTTTGAACAAACGGTCTCCGTGGTTTTTTAAATCCATTCCCAGACCATTATCTTTGAAGAATAGCATTGTTTTATCTTTCTTAACAGTACTGTAAATTTTTAAATAACTATTTCTTTCAGGTGACCTATATTTGATAGCGTTAGTGATGAAATTTAAAACTATACTTTCTATATAAGCAGGAACCCCCTTAATTTTTGCGTTTAGATCAACCAAGTTTTCAATGTTTATTTTTGCATTTCTTATTTGACTGGATAAGCTATCTATATTTTTTTCGATCACATCATGCAAATTGACAGTATGTAGATTAGCTTTATTGAAGCTAACTGATATTACATCACTAAGATCTTCCACGGTTTGTTGCAAATTTTCTGCGCCACGACTAACCATTATAAAAAGCTCATTACTTTTCAATTCTGGATGGTCGGTTTCTAATACATCTAATAGGCCAATAATTCCAGAGCTATGGGATCTCAAATTATGGGAAACAATATGAGCGAAATTCTTTAAGCGGTTGTTTTGATCCTGGGTGATGTCAAGCAAAGATTTAATCTCAGTTTCAACCCTTTTTAATTCTGAAATATCTACTGCCACTCCAAGATAGCCTGTAATTTTATCGTTTTTTTTAATAGCAGTTACTGATAATAGAACAGTAAACTTACTACCATCTTTTCTAATATAGGTCCATTCTTTAGCCCCAGATTTTTCTTTATGAGCCTCGTGAGTAAGTACTTCAAAATCTGAGAATTTTCGATTACTATCAGCAATTTTTTTTGCTTCATCCCTAATTTCCTGCTTTTCATGAATAGATAGTGGAGTTAATCTCCCGAGTACTTCCTCCTGCTTATATCCTAATGCAGTTTCTGCCCCTGAATTAAAATGAGTGATTAAGCCCTTTTTGTTAGTTGCAATGATAATTACTTGAGTACTTGCATCTAATACAGCCTGAAGATTGGAAAGAGCTGCCTGTAACTTTTTCTCTGCTTCTTTCTCTTTACTTATGTCCTGAATAAAAGACCAAATGAATTTATTTTTATTGAGATCCTCCACCATCACTCCCCGTAAAAGAACCGGGTATCTAGATCCATCTTTTCGTTTAAATTCTTTTTGAAATGGTCCGTACACTCCTGTTTCCTCCAAATGTTTGAGTGCATTTTTCTCTCTGGTCTCATATTCTATGGGGGTTAAATCCCAATAACTCAAATTCAAAAATTCTTTTCGAGTATAACCAGAAGGCTCAATCAACTTATTATTAACATCCTTAAATTTTCCCGTTTCAAAGTCATTAAGAGCAATACCAATAGGTGATAATTCGTACAAGGCATTTAGTAAATTCTGCTGATATTTTAATTTCTGGGTATGTTTCTTTGCTGCAGTAATGTCAATTATTTGAGATACGAAATAAAGAATGGCTCCACTATGATTTCTTACTACTGAAACAGCGAGAATTATATGAACAATATTTCCATTTTTATGAAAATATCTTTTTTCCAAATTATAATTCGTTCGTTTACCTTCAATTACTTCCTTAAGTAAATTTAAATCTTTATCTAAGTCTTCGGGATGGGTAATATCCTGAAAAGTAAGTTGCATCAGTTCTTCAGCTGTATAACCTAAGATTTCACAGACTTTTTCATTAACTTTTAACCATTTTCCTTCTTCATTAAGTAAAGCCATACCTATGGCTGCATTTTCAAAATTTCCCCTAAATGCTTCTTCACTTACTCTTAATTCTTCTTCGTATTTTTTACGTTGATTGATGTCCTGGAGAGTCCCGTACATTTTTAATGGTTTACCATCATGCGTCCATTCAAATACCTTCCCTCGCTCCATGACCCAAACCCAATCGCCATTTCTATGTTTCATTCTGCTTTCAAACTCGTAAAACTCGGCTCTTTTTTGGAAGCATTTCTTTAATAGATGATTGGATTCTATAAGATCATCTGGATGTGCCAGTCCAGTCCAGGTTTTTATACTTACCGGTTGTAGTTCCTCTAAAGTATAACCTAAAATTTCTGCCCATTTTTCATTAAAAATAGTCTCACCCGTTTGGACATTCCATTCCCAGGTGCCCACATTGGTGCCTTCAATAACAGATTTAAACCGCTGTCTAACATCCACAATATCCTGCACCGGACTTCCTTCTGGTAGCACATAAACAACATTATCATGGTCGTCAAATATAGGTTTGAGTCTAAAAAGTATAGTAGTGGAAATTTTGTTTGCAGTCCATACCTTCACTTCGTAAGAAACCATTTCACCTTTTGCAGCTTTGTAAAAATTTCTTTTTAACTCCTCTTTGGTTTCTTCCGATATCTGCCACCAGTAACAATCCCAGAAAGGTTTGCCAATTACATCTTCTGGTTGAAGATTAGCAACTTTTAAAGCGGTCTCATTGGCTTCCAGTAGTGTTCCATCGAGATCTAAAAAGCCAATAAGTGTAAATGTGGAATTGAAAATTCCTCTAAATTTGAGTTCATTTTTCTTAAATTCTGTAATGTCCTGGAAGCTTCCAATCAATTTATCTCCTACTTTACGGCCTGTACTTCTTACCCAAATCTCATTATTTTTTGCTGTAATTAACCTGCAGGTTACATCAAATCGATTACCAGTTGCTATGGTATCCTCTATTGCTTTACTAATTTTTGCCCTATCGTTAGGATGATAAAATTCTATTGCACTTTTTTTATCAAATTCATAATCTAAAGACACCTCGTGAATATGATAAACAAATTCTGTCCAAATTGTTTTTCCCGTTCCTATATGCAGCTCCCAACCCCCAATTTTATTAGCTTGCTGAGTTTCTTCCAATAAATCAAGATTTTTCCTAAGTTCTTGATTAATATTACTGGCTTGAATTTGCTTTTTTCTTAACTCTAAAAGCTTCATCGCTTGGTTTCCGAGGCTACTCAATAATTTTTTTTGCTCATTACCTAGAATTTTAGGTTCAGAATCTATAACACATAAGGTGCCTAGTGCATGTCCATTTTCATTAACCAATGGTACGCCAGCATAAAAACGTATGAAAGGTTCTTGTGTGACCAGAGGATTATCTTTAAAACGCTCATCTTCCTGCGCATTTTCTACTATAAATAATTTATCAGGATGGTTTACGGCATGAGCGCAAAAGGAAATTTCTTTACAGGTTTCGCTGCTTTTTAAACCTTCATTAGAGAGAAACAATTGTTTATCTGCTGTAATCAGACTTATAAGCGATATCCTGGTATGACAAATTTGAGCAGCCATTTTGGTTAGGAAATCAAAATCGTCTTCTCTCGCTGCGGTTTCAATATTATAAGCATCTAACTCTCTTAATCTGGCACTCTCGTTACTAGTTTCTTCAGGTTTATTCATTTTCAATATTAAATTTGTCGTGCTATAAATTTGTTTAAAATGAATACTATATTCCTACAGTAATGAACTTCTTTATAATCTCTTCCAATAGTGGTAATTTTATAGGTTTTCTTAAAAATCCATCCATATACATAATATCTCCTATTTCTTCTAATTGATCTTTTTTATACCCGCTTAGCGCTATAATTTGTGCTCTTCCACCATCCGTTTCACACTCTCTTATTAGTCTTGCGGTTTCAAATCCATCTATGGTAGGTAATTCAATATCTAGAAATATAAGATCTACTTTGTTTTCTTTAAACTTTTGGATAGCATCTTCTCCATTCTTACAGCTTAATACCGTGGCATCAGGACATGTCTTTTTAATAAGTCGTTCAATTAGTAGAAGGTTTATAGCATTGTCATCAATAGCTAAGATGCAAATTTTTTGTGTAGGGTGCATATCAGGTTTTTTGGGGCGTGAACAATAAATTTAGTTTATCAATAATAAGGATTACTAGGTTATTCCCTAAACTGATAGTATTAAAATTAATTATATTATTAACAGGGAAATTTCAAAATTCTGCATTAAAAATTAGATATTTGGCTGTCATGGGAATGCTTTAAGTTTCTAGAAAAAAAACTCTTTCTCCTTGGAGATTTCTCTTTGTTTAAATCTTTTTGATTTTTAATAATCAATGATTATTTTATTTTGCTTTGAGGGAATTTATGTAAAGGTGTGATTGAAAATATTATTCACTAAACAATAAACAATACAGGAACTATCTATAGCTTAGTTGCCGAAAAAAATTAATTGCTGTTGTCAGCAGCCATTCGGCTTCTTAAATTATTCATATCCTCACTTAATTTCCCGTCTAAAATCTTGGCGTAATGTTGGGTAATTTTTATTGATTTATGACCAAGCATTTTACTTACACTTTCAATGGGAACACCGTTTGAAAGGGTAATTGTCGTAGCAAATGTATGTCTTGCAACATGGAAAGTTAGATTCTTTTCAATTCCACAGGCATCTGCAATTTCCTTTAAATAGCTATTTGTTTTTTGATTGGATAGCACTGGTAAAAGAGTGCCCTTGGGATTTGTAATGTTTTTATATTTTTTAATAAGTTCTTCTGGAACTTTTAAGAGTGGAATACTACTTAGGGATTTGGTTTTCGTTCTTTTAAATTTTAACCATTGGCTACCATCAATTCCCCTAATAATATTTTGTGCAGTTAATTTTTCAATATCGGAATAAGAACATCCAGTATAACAAGAGAATATAAAAGCGTCCCTTACTTGTTCCATTCTTCGGATGCTAAGGCTCTTTTCCATTATTTTAATTATTTCCTCTTTCGTTAAAAATTCCCGATCTATAACCTGGCGCTTTAGTTTAAAATTGTAAAAGGGATCTTTTTCCAACCAGCCATTGGCCACAGCCATACGGACAACTTTTTTCAAATAGGCTAGATATTTTAAAGCAGAATTATGTGAAAGATTCAGATCTGTTTTCAAATAGTAAATAAAACTATTAATGAATTTTATGTCAATATCTTTTACGCGAAAATCATCAGTCTTAAAATGGGATGCAATATAATTGGTTAAATGCTTTTTTGTGGTCTTGTAACGTTGTAGTGTTCTAAATGAATAATCTTTATTAACCAGTTTTTCCATTCTTAAGTTATGATCCTGAAACATTTCCAGAATTCCCTTTTTCGATGAATCATCATTGCCTATAAAAATATTTTTCAGTACAGCTGCCGAAATATTCTCATCTGAATCCTGAAGTTTTTGAAATATAGCGTATAGGCGGTTTTTCATAATATCCAGATGCCTGTTTATTGATTTAGCTTCGTTCGATTGACCTTTAAAACAATTGGCTTTTGAATTCCATTTGTTTAATTCCACTCTTCTCATGGTACTAACTTCAGCTCTTTTTCCATTATAGGTGATTCTCATATAAACAGGAACTTTTCCTTGTTTGTTAGTTTTACTTCGCTTGATATAGAAGAGAATTGATAATAAGTTCTGCATAATGATATATTTTGAATGATAAATCTAAAGAAAAAAAACTAAACAAAATAGTTGTAAAATGCATTAAATCAATATGTTAAGGTTGATTCGGTGACCTGTTTTGGACTTTTGAAAAGGGCACCGAATGGGACACTTTTAATACCTATTCAAATGTTGTTATTTGATATTATAAAAAATAAAAAACCCCGTAAACATTGAGTTTTACGGGGTTTTGGTTTTGTTTGAAGTCTTAAAAGTACTCGAGGCGGGAATCGAACCCGCACTTCCGAAGAAACTGGATTTTGAATCCAGCGCGTCTACCAGTTCCGCCACTCGAGCAAGTGGACGGCAAAATTATAAAATTTTCCCTTTATCACACGGTTTTTTTAGTTTTTTTTCGAACCACTAATTATAAGGGATAACGGCCTTGATTTTCCCAAATAATGAAGATGTATAGAGTTTCCAGGTTTGTTTTTAACTTTTATTCTAAAGCATTATAAGCTAGTTAAGCATTAATCTGTTATTTGATATAAAGAAATAGGGTGTAGGGTTTTAAAGAACACCTTACTTTAATGCTATTTTGCTCATTTCAAGGCGAAAATTTTCAGCTCTTTTGTTTCCAATTAAAAAACGCACTTCCTGAATTTCATCAGTCGAAAAATTAGCAATGTTAAGACTTCTACCCCGGTAGGTGGGAGTCATTTCTTTTAACGGAACCTGCACAGTTTGCCAATTTCCGGTTGTTTTAAAAGTATACACATAGGAAGCCTTTTCTTCTAAATTAGATTTTAGCCTAAACTGGTAATTTTTTCCGTCTCCTTTTAATAAAATATAAGCTTTTGTATAATTACTGATGTCTTTAAGGGCAAATCGATAACGCAAGGAAGCAAAACCACCATTGTTTTTCAGGGAAACATAACCTTTAAAAATGGCATTTCCTTCCTTGCTGCGCTCCAGTTTGCTAAAAGAATTGCCGCCCATTACAACATCATTTTGTATTTCCCAGCCCGACCAAGCTTTAGTTGAATTAAAGTTAAAAATCAGTAAGTTGCTCATAATTAGTGGTGTTATGGTTATTGGGAATTGCTGATAAAGCATTTTTACCTTAAATTTAAGGCTTTAAGGATAATTAGCTGTATTGGAGCCGTAGAATGAAATTGTATTTCTTTAGCTACCAATTTAATGAGAATTTACGCTGTATGTTTCTTAAATCCCGGGCTGTTGTGAAAATTCTAAATTTTAATAGGTAGTAGAAGCCATCAAAGTCTGTTCGGGAAAAAATAAATTTATAAATTTGGCCCCTCACAACATATGTACCACAAAATACGCAAACACAACACAAGATGCCAGAAGTAACTACCGAAGCAAAAATTTTTTCCTGTACCCAAAGTAAAGCTTTAGCTGCTAAAATAGCAGAAGCTTATGGGGCGAAACTAGGAAACGTGATTACCTCCACGTATAGTGATGGTGAATTTCAACCTTCTTTTGAAGAGTCGGTTCGCGGTTCCCGGGTTTTTATTATAGGGTCTACGCATCCGGGATCAGACCATTTAATGGAGATGTTATTAATGCTAGATGCTGCTAAAAGAGCATCAGCCAGACATATTACGGCTGTTCTTCCTTATTTCGGATGGGCACGCCAGGATAGAAAAGACAAGCCAAGAGTGCCAATTGCCGCTAAAATGATTGCCAGTATTCTTGAAACCGCCGGAGCAACCAGAATTATTACCATGGATTTGCACGCAGATCAAATTCAGGGATTCTTTGAAAAGCCGGTAGATCATTTGTATGCTTCCACCATATTTCTTCCGCATTTAAAAAAATTAGGCCTGGACAACTTAACTATTGCTTCGCCAGATATGGGTGGGTCTAAAAGGGCTTATGCATATTCTAAAGCTTTGGAAAGCGATGTGGTTATTTGCTATAAGCAACGTGCAAAAGCCAATATGATTTCGCATATGGAGCTTATTGGAAATGTAGAAGGTAAAAATGTGGTGCTGGTAGATGATATGGTAGATACCGCCGGTACCTTAACTAAAGCAGCCGATGTAATGATGGAGCGTGGTGCTATAAGTGTACGGGCAATATGTACACATCCCGTGCTTTCTGGAGAAGCTTACGAGCGAATTGAAAACTCGAAGCTTCAGGAATTAATTGTTACAGATTCTATTCCTCTAAAACAGGAGAGCAAGAAAATTAAAGTGGTGAGCTGTGCCCGTCTTTTTGCCGATGTAATGACCAGGGTACACGAAAATAAATCTATAAGTTCTAAATTTATTATGTAAACTCCTTTGTGCTTATATTTTTAATAGGACTCCCGAATTAAAATGTTGTTTTAAAGAATTTTGATTCAGGGTTTTATAGAAGCGAAAAAAGCACTACTTTTGCAGCCTAAAATTTTTCAACAATGAAATCAATTACGATCAACGGATCTAAAAGAGAAAGCGTAGGAAAGAAAGCCACAAAGGCCCTGCGTAATGCTGGACAGGTTCCTTGCGTATTATACGGGGGAGATGCCAAGCCGTTGCACTTTGCAACAGATGAAATTTCGTTTAACAACCTTGTGTACACCCCAGATGTGCATACCGTGGAAATTAAACTTGGAGATAGTGAGAAGTTTAATGCTATTCTTCAGGATATTCAATTCCACCCGGTTACAGATGCTATTTTGCACGTAGATTTCTACCAAATTAGTGATGATAAACCAATCACTATGGAAATTCCAATCCATACCGAAGGTGTTGCCCGAGGGGTGAAGAATGGTGGAGTATTGCGTTACAACTTACGTAGGTTAAAAGTAAGAGGTTTGGCTCAGGAATTGCCAGATTATATTACTGCTGATGTATCTCAGCTTAAAATTGGTCAAAAACTGTATGTTACAGCTGTACAAGATGAAGCTTATGAAATTCAGCATCCAGATAACACTGTAATTTGCCAGGTGAGAACTTCACGTAATATTGTTGCCTTAGACGAGGACGACGAGGATGAAGTAGCGGCAGACGAAGTACCATCTACTGAAACAGGTGATGTTGCTGCAGTGAAAGAAGGAGAGGGGAACTAATCTTTTTATTCCAACAAATACAAAAAAGCATCCTGTACAGGATGCTTTTTTATTTTAAATACTTTTTAAAACTTAATAGACTATTTTCAATTAAGCTTTTGTAGCTTTTTAGGAATAAGAAATTGTCTTTTTGGGTTGGTAGTAGCTTTTTTTAAATCTGGATTATAGGCTAAAAACATTTAGTTAAATATTCTAATAGTTTTATCTTTACCAAAACTAATGCTATGCTGCCTTTCTTCGGAAAAATACTTAGTAAGAAAAAGCCCCAGGAAGAAGAACAAGATCCCATGAAGAAATTTTTGATCGTAGGACTGGGAAATCCGGGTCCTAAATATGAAAATACCCGTCACAATATAGGCTTTAAAATTTTAGACTATATAGCCGAAAAAGAAGAGGTGAGTTTTTCTACCGAAAAATTGGGTGATGTCGCTAAATTTAAGTTCAAAGGCCGAACTTTTATATTGTTAAAACCTTCTACTTATATGAACCTTAGTGGAAAGGCTGTAAATTACTGGCTTCAAAAGGAAAAAATAGAATTGCAGAATTTATTGGTAATTACCGATGATCTTAATTTATCATTTGGAACCATTCGCTTAAAGACTAAAGGTAGTGATGGTGGCCATAATGGCTTAAAAGACATTCAAAGTACACTAAATACCACAAAATATAATAGATTTAGATTTGGAATTAGCAATGAGTTTTCTAAAGGCCAACAAGTAGACTACGTGCTGGGCGAGTGGGATGAGGAAGAGAGAAAGGAGTTGCCGGAACGTTTTCAGAAATCATCCGAATTAGTGAAATCTTTCGGGACAGCAGGTGTTTCTAATACAATGAATTCATTTAACGGTAAATAAGTTGGGCTTGAAGATACATAAAGGAGCAAATGCTTTTAAAAGTGAGAAGCAAACAGTAGTTACTATTGGTACTTTTGATGGCGTTCATGCGGGCCACCAGCAAATAATAAAAAGACTGGTAGATGCTGCTAAAATTGAAAATCTTGAATCGGTTATCTTTACTTTTTTTCCGCATCCAAGAATGGTTTTGCAAAAAGAAAGTGGGTTAAAACTTATAAATACCATAGAAGAACGTACCGAGATCCTGGAAGATACCGGGATAGATCACTTAGTAGTGCACCCATTTACACAGCAATTTTCCAGGCTTACAGCACAGGAATTTGTACGTGATATTTTGGTGAATAGGCTTAAAGCTAAGAAAGTAATCATTGGCTACGATCATCGTTTTGGCCGAAACCGTACTGCAGATATCAATACCTTAAAGCAATTTGGCGAAGAATATGGATTTGAGGTAGAGGAAATAACCAAGCAGGAAGTGGACCAGGTGGCCGTAAGTTCAACCAAAATTAGAAATGCCCTATTACAGGGTAGGGTAGAGCAGGCCAATAATTATTTGCAAACACCTTTTAGTTTAAAAGGAGTGGTGGTAAGAGGTCGTGGCCTTGGCAAAGAATTTAAGTACCCAACCGCTAATGTGAGTATTAAGGAAGATTACAAGTTGATTCCTAAAAATGGTGTCTATGTGGTTAGCTCTACCATAGATGGGGAAAAATATTTTGGGATGATGAATATAGGGACTAACCCAACCGTGGGAGGAGAAGAACAAACCATAGAAACCTATTTCTTTAATCTTGATAAAGATTTATACGGAAAAGAACTTAGAATAGAAATGCTTACCAGGATTCGGGCAGAGAAAAAATTTAGTTCTATAGAGGCATTAAAAATCGCAATGCGACAGGACGAGGCGTTTTCAAAACAATATATTAGAGATAATTATGCTCAATAAATGGCTTTTTAAGCAAGTAGATAATTCGGCACTTATTGCTTTTAGAATTATTTTTGGACTGCTTATTACCTTAGAAGCCGTTGGTGCAATTTTTACAGGTTGGATTCGAAGAGCCCTTATTGAGCCCGAGTTTACTTTTACCTTTATAGGTTTTGAATTCTTACAGCCACTTCCCGGTAATGGCATGCTATATTATTATGGGTTGATGGGGCTGTTTGGTGTTTTTGTAATGCTGGGCTTTAAATACCGCTTTAGTATTTTCTGCTATACCATTATGTGGGCAGCTGTTTACCTGATGCAAAAATCTTCCTATAATAATCATTATTACCTGCTAATGCTGTTATGCGGTATAATGTTTTTTCTTCCGGCAAATCGATATTTGTCGATTGATAGCTGGAAAAAGCCTAATTTACAGAAAATTGCCATGCCGCAGTGGGTGTGGCTTTTTATCGTACTGCAATTATGGATAGTTTACACCTATGCCTCGGTAGCTAAATTATACCCAGATTGGCTAGATGGTACCTTGCCGGCTATGCTTATGGCCGGAAAAGCCGATTATTGGTTGGTGGGGGAAATGCTGCAACAGCCCTGGATAAGATATGTAATTACTTATTTTGGACTTGTTTTCGATCTCTTAATTATCCCTGCGCTTCTATGGAAAAGAACTAGGTTGCCGGCTTTTATCCTGGCTATTTTCTTTCATTTATTCAATAGTTTTATTTTTCATATAGGTATTTTCCCTTATTTGTCCCTGGCTTTTTGCCTGTTCTTTTTTCCTTCAGAAAGGATTAATAAATACATTCTTCGTAACAAAAAACCCTATTACGATAAAGCTGAAATTATAGTTCCTCCTTTTAGAAATACATTAATTTTGGCGCTTTCGGTTTGGTTTGTAATTCAAATTAGCTTGCCACTTAGGCATTGGTTTATTAAAGATAATGTACTGTGGACAGAGGAAGGCCATCGCCTAAGTTGGCGTATGATGTTGCGCTCCCGATCGGGTAAAACCACATTTAAAGTAGTGGAAAAAGGAACTACAGATACCATTCACATCAACAAAGCACGCTACCTGAGCAGAAAACAAATGCGCTCCGTAAATTCTAAACCAGATATGATGTGGCAGTTTGCACAGTATTTAAAGAAAGATTATGCCAATAAGGGGAAAGAAGTACAGGTGTTTGTAAAATCTAAAATAAGTATTAACGGCAGGCCTTACCAAAATTTTATAGATCCAAAAGTAGACCTGGCAGCCGAAAAATGGAATCATTTTAAGCATCACGACTGGATTTTACCTTCAAAATTAGACTAGTAATTTTCAGTGCTTTTCTTACATTTGCAGCTTTAGATAAAAGTAAATTGCTTCAAATAGTTTTAGGAAGCGATAAGTAGAAATAATTAGTAATTTAGGGCTGAACCTCGGGATATTTAACTCTCGATTGTCGAATAAAAGAAAGCTATGTTACAGGTTAACCATATTAGGGAAAATAAGCAGGAATTTATAAACGCACTCAAAAAACGAAATTTTGAGGCCGAAAGTATTCTTGACGAGGTGCTGCAGTTAGACGATAAACGTCGGGCTACGCAAGCCAAACTCGATGATATTTTAGCCGAATCTAACAGGCTTTCTAAACAAATTGGGATGATGTTTAAAAATGGGGAACATCAAAAAGCCAATTTAATCAAAGAAAAAACAGGAAACTTAAAGGAAGATTCTAAAGCGCTTTCAGAAGAGCTCGCCACTACGGTAGCCAATCTTGAATCTTTGCTTTATACTATTCCTAATGTGCCTCACCAATCTGTGCCAGCGGGAAATTCAGAAGAAGATAACGAAGAGGTTTTTAGAGAAGGGGATGTTCCTGTACTTGCCGAAGGTTCACTGCCACATTGGGAGCTTGCCAAAAAATACGATATTATTGATTTTGAATTGGGAAATAAAGTTACCGGTGCCGGTTTTCCTGTTTATAAAGGAAAAGGAGCTCGCTTACAAAGAGCTTTAATTACCTACTTTTTAGACAAAGCTATTGATGCCGGTTATACCGAATACCAGTTGCCTTTAATGGTCAATGAAGCTTCAGGTTTGGGAACAGGACAGTTGCCCGATAAAGAAGGGCAAATGTATCATATAACGGCCGATGATCTTTATATGATACCAACAGCTGAAGTGCCTATGACCAATATGTACCGTGACCGCCTGTTGACCGATAAAGATTTTCCCATTGCCTGTACCGGGTTTACACCTTGTTTTAGAAGGGAAGCAGGTTCTTATGGAGCCCATGTTCGCGGACTTAACCGTTTGCATCAATTTGATAAAGTAGAGTTGGTAAGGATAGAAAAACCCCAAGATTCTTATACTGCTTTAGATAATATGGTTGAACATATCAAAGATATTTTAACCGATTTGAAATTGCCTTACCGAATTCTAAGGCTATGTGGAGGAGATCTTGGCTTTACCGCTGCCCTTACTTACGATTTTGAAGTGTTTTCTACCGCGCAAGATCGTTGGCTGGAGATTAGCTCGGTTTCAAATTTTGAGACTTTTCAGGCTAACCGACTTAAGCTTCGATATAAGAATAAAGAAGGCAAAAAGGAATTGGCACACACCCTTAACGGAAGTGCCCTGGCTTTACCACGTGTACTTGCGGGAATCCTGGAGAATTACCAAACCGAAGAGGGGATTAAAATCCCCGATGTTTTAGTGCCTTACACCGGCTTTAGGCTAATAGATTAAAAGGACGATTACTATTGATTAAAAGGGCAAATTCTTATATTTACAGGATGCGCTCTACCTTGTTTTTTATCTTTTTTATTTGCTCCATTTTAGGGGTCTGGGCGCAATCTGATAGGTTGGCACGTAATTTTTTTGACCAGGGGGAATTTGAAAAAGCCCTTAAAGTCTATGAGCAATTATTAGAAGAAAAACCGGAGCATACGGCCTATTTTTTTGGGGTGGTGCAAAGCCATCAGCAATTGGAGAATTTTAAAAAGGCAGAAGAATTGCTTCGGCAGAGGTTGAATAATTCAGCAAACAATCCAACACTTTTAATTGAACTGGGGCATAATTACGAACTTCAGCAAAATACCCAAAGAGCCGCAAAATTTTATGAAGAGGCTTTAAGTGCCATTAATGCACGTCCCAATTATGCGTATTCCATAGCACGTACCTTTCAGAAATATAGCTTGCTCAGTAATGCTGCAGCTGCTTATGAAAAGGCAATGGAGCTAAATAGCGAGTTAAATTATAATATACAGTTGGCAAGAATTTATGGGGAGCAGGGCAAAACAGAACTCATGTTTAAAAATTACCTGGAGCTAATTGAAGCAAACCCCGATTTTTTCCCAATTGCTAATCGTGAGTTCGGCAAGTATATCTCGGCAGATGCTTCAAGTGAAACCAATACTGTTTTTAGAAGACTATTGCTTACAAAACTGCAACAAAATCCCAGTTTGCTATATAACGAAATGCTTAGCTGGCTTTTTATTCAGGAGAAGGAGTTTTTAAAAGCCTTTTCTCAGGAAAAGGCTATTTACAAAAGGAGCGATAAAGGTTTGCAGGCTATTTTAAATCTTGCGTTTGCGGCGCGGGAAGCTTCCAATTTTGAGGCCGCCTCAGAAATTGTGGAATATATAATAGAAGAGGCACCTTCAGAAAACCTGGTGTTGCAGGGAAATCAGTTTTTATTGCAAATGCAGCTGGAGCAAGAAGATGAAAGCGCATATCAGGACATCGAAAAAAAATATACCGAACTGCTGGAAGAATATGGAGACGGACTCAATACATTGGCTTTACAAATAGATTTTGCCAATTTCCTGGCTTTTAAGCAACATAAACAGGAAAGAGCTATTGCATTGTTGAAAGAACTTTCCAAAAAGGCCGGAAGCAATTTCGACAAAGCAGTAGTAAAACTGTCGCTGGCAGATATTTTAGTGCTACAGGAAAAATTTAACGAAGCGCTAATTTATTATTCCCAGGTTCAAAACTTAGTGAAAAACCATCAAATTTCGCAAAATGCACGTTATAAAGTGGCGAAAACAAGTTATTTTAAAGGAGATTTTAAATGGGCTAAACAGCAGCTTGATATTTTAAAATCTTCTACCTCTCAGCTTATCGCTAATGATGCGATGGAGTTGAGTTTGCTTATTGAAGATAATTCTATAGAAGATACCACACAAACGGCACTTAAAAAATATGCACGGGCCGATTTGTTGGCCTTTCAGGAGAAAAGTTTAGAAGCAATTCAACTTCTTGGAGAGATTTTAAGTGTACATAAAGGTGAAAAAATTGAAGATGAAGCCTTGTTAAAGCAAGCGCAGTTATTTGAAGAAACAGGACAGGCTTTAAAAGCTAAAGATAATTATCTTAGGATTATTAAAAATTTTAAATCCGATATCCTTTCTGATAACGCCCATTACTATTTAGCTGAATTATATGCAAACCAGCTGGAAAATAGGGAAGAGGCCAAAAAATATTACGAGCAAATAATATTTAACTTTGCCGATAGTATTTACTTTGTCGAGGCTCGTAAAAAATACCGGGCCCTTAGAGGAGATTATCAAGAAACACCTTAAAAGATCAATATGTACATATATAATGTAACCATAAATGTAGAGGAAAGCATTCATAGCGAATGGCTAAATTGGATGAAAGAAGAGCATATCCCCGAAATGTTAGACACGGGAAAATTTAAAAAAGCACTTATGACGCGGGTAATGGTTACCGAGGCTATGGGGGGCATCACCTATTCTGTTCAATATACAGCCCAAAGCAAGGCAGATCTCGATAATTACTACAAGGAGGATGCCGATAGCATGAGGGAAAAAAGCAAGGTTTTTGAAGGTAAATTCGTTGCTTTTAGAACAGAAATGCAAGTAATAAGCGAGCAATAATTGTATGGCGAAGTATAAAAAAAAAAGAAAGGTATCCCAGGTTCAGGAGGGTGAGGTAAGAGCTAAAAAACATCTTGGCCAACATTTTTTAACTGATGAAAATGTAGCTAAAGACATTGCTGAAACGCTTAATTATAAGGGGTATACAAAAGTGTTGGAGATCGGTCCGGGTATGGGGGTGTTAACCAAATACCTATTGCAACAGGACGCTGAAGTACACGTGATAGAAATCGATACAGAGAGTGTTGCATACCTGCAAGAGCATTATCCGAAACTTCACGGTAGAATTCATCAACAGGACTTTTTAAAATACGATTTGGGTACAGTTTTTCGCGATGAGGCTTTTGCGGTTATAGGGAATTTTCCATATAATATTTCTACCCAAATTGTTTTTAAGGTTTTAGAATTAAAGCATCAAATTCCTGAATTTTCAGGGATGTTTCAAAAAGAGGTTGCTAAACGAATTTGTGAAAAAAAGGGGAATAAAACCTATGGAATCCTTTCGGTATTGGTACAGGCTTTTTATGAAGCCGAATATCTATTTACCGTGCCTCCTTCGGTATTCAATCCGCCACCAAAAGTAGATAGCGGGGTTTTGCGTTTAACCAGAAAAGAAGATTTTAGTTTGCCATGTAACGAAAAATTGTTTTTTAGCGTGGTTAAAAAAGCTTTTCAACAGCGTAGAAAAACCTTACGAAATAGTTTAAAAAGTTTCGATTTACCCGATAATCTTAAGGAAGATAGTATATTTGGCCAGCGCCCGGAGCAATTGGATTTTCGGGAGTTTATAGATTTGACCCTTAAAATTCAGCCGTATGCAATTTCAAATCAGCAGTGAATTAATTGACAAAATAAAATTTCTTGTTGCCGAAGGAAACAACGAGGAATTATTACTGCATCTTGAAGATGTACACCACGCTGATATTGCTGAAATTATTACCGAACTATCTTTAGAAGAGGCCACGTATGTGGTGAAACTTTTAGATAGTCAAAAAACAGCAGAAGCTCTTATGGAGCTTGAGGAGGGGGTTCGGGAACGTATTTTGGAAACACTTTCGGCCAAAGAAATTGCAGAAGAGCTGGAAGAAATGGATACCGATGATGCGGCCGATATCATTTCAGAACTGTCTCCCGAACGCCAACAAAATGTTATTGCAGAACTTGTAGATGAAGAACACGCCGATAACATTGTAGAACTACTCCGCTATGATGAAGATTCTGCCGGGGGACTTATGGCAAAAGAGCTCGTAAAGGTTAACGAGAATTGGAGTGTGACCGGCTGTATGAAAGAGATGCGGGAACAAGCCGAAAATGTTACCCGTGTACACTCTATTTATGTGGTAGATGATAAACAAAAACTAAAGGGAAGATTATCTCTAAAAGATTTACTTACCGCCCCCAGTCACGCCAATATTAGTGATGTGTATATCCCACAGGTAGATTTTGTAAATGTACATACCGAAGGTGACGAGGTGGCCCGAATTATGCAAAAGTACGACCTGGAAGCGATTCCAGTAGTAGATGAAATGGGTCGATTGGTGGGTAGGATTACTATTGATGATATTGTAGATTTTATAAAAGAAGAAGCTGAAAAAGATTATCAGATGGCTTCCGGTATTTCGGAAAGCGTAGAGGCAGATGATAGCCTTTTAAGGTTAACAAGAGCACGTTTGCCCTGGTTGGTTCTTGGGCTTTTTGGAGGATTGGGCAGTGTTTATATCATGAAAGGCTTCGAAGAAGCTTTAGAACAGTTCCCGGTTTTGTTCTTTTTTACTCCTTTAATTGCGGCCATGGCCGGAAATGTAGGGGTGCAATCTAGCGCGATTATAGTGCAGGGGCTTGCCAACGATAATTTGCGCGGAAGTTTGTTACAGCGCCTAATTAAAGAAGTGGGCCTAAGTTTAATAAATGGAATCTCCCTGGGGGTACTCGTTATTTTATTTGGCTTGCTCGTAGGCCAGGATCAAATGGTGAGCTTTACCATAGCTGCATCTTTGCTTTCGGTAATTATAGTTGCGGCACTGGTAGGAACTTTTGTGCCTATTATTTTAAATAAACAAGGCATTGACCCCGCTATTGCTACAGGGCCTTTTATCACAACCAGTAATGATATTTTCGGTATTTTTCTCTTTTTTTATATCTCTAAATTAATGCTTGGTTTTTAACTTAACCAGCATAGGTTTCTGATTATAAAAATCATTCTTTACCTTTGTCTGTTCGTTATTAAAGTACCTCATCGAAGATTTTGAGGAATTTTTTAAACTATTAATTAGGCTGTTTAAATACGCATCCTAAACTTGTTTTGGTAGAAGCTGAAACAAGTTCAGCTTGACGGGTAAATTTTAAATAGGCTTATAAAATCTCACATAGTGGGTAAAGAAAGATGAAACCGCCATCATTTTTATACAATTTTTCCATTTTTCAAACTTAATTTAATGTAATGAGGAGATGCTATTTTGGTATGTTCTCCAGGCGGCGTTATGTTATAAAAAATAAAAACTCATTTTAGAGCAATGATTATTTTACATTCAGATACAAATCATCCAACTTTAATTAAACAATTAGACGATGCCGGTCATCATAATATAGAGGGCTACAGCCAATCCCGGGAAGAAACCCTTGAAAATCAGCATTTGTACGACGGGATTGTAATTAGAAGTCGGTATACTATAGATCGTGAATTTATAGATGCTGCTCCAAACTTAAAGTTTATTGCCAGAGTAGGTGCCGGTCTTGAAAATATTGATGTAGAGTATGCCGAAAAACATGGGATTACGTTGTTTTCGGCTCCTGAAGGAAACCGAAATGCGGTGGGGGAACACAGCCTGGGCATGTTACTTTCCCTTTTTAATAAACTGAATAAAGCAGATAGGGAAGTACGGGACGGCCTTTGGCACCGGGAAGAAAATAGAGGCCTGGAATTAGACGGAAAAACCGTTGGAATTGTAGGTTATGGAAATATGGGAAAAGCCTTTGCTAAAAAATTACGTGGCTTTGAGGTGGAAGTGCTTTGTTATGATATTAAAGAAAATGTAGGCGACGAAAATGCCAGACAGGTGTCTTTGGAAGAATTTCGTGAGAAATGCGATGTAGTGAACCTACACACCCCCTGGACGCCGGAAACCGACCAGATGGTCAATAAAGAGTTTATTGATGCCTATAAAAAGCCATTTTGGTTTATCAATACTGCCCGTGGTAAAAATGTAGTAACCGCAGATCTTGTGGATGCTTTAAAAGATGGGCGTGTACTTGGTGCCGGTTTAGATGTTTTAGAATATGAAAAGGCTTCTTTTGAAAGTCTTTTTTCTAATAAAAAGAACGTTTCATTGAGTATAGAAAATCAAATTCCGGATCCTATGCGGGAATTAATGTTTTTAAATAACGTGATTTTAAGCCCCCACGTAGCAGGATGGACCAAAGAATCTCACGAAAAACTGGCAAGTGTAATTGCCGGAAAAATTATCGATAAATTCGGAAAAGGAGAAGGAAGGTAATATACCCTTATCTAAAATAGTTTAAACCTCACAGGTCTTGCAGGCCTGTGAGGTTTTTTTATGATTTGACTTCATTCTGAATTTATTTCAGAATCTAATACTTTAAAGTTTTTATTCTTTAAAACGGTAAATTTTTTGTCATTGTGATCCCGATTTTTATTGAGAGAAGCAATCTGCAAATTGGAGTTATCGAATCAAAAACTGTTGGAAACCTTAAAAGAGGAAGGAGTGGAAGTTTTCGATGAAATTCAGAAAGTAAAAGAATGAAAATTTGGCTGGATAATGGACCCTGAAGGAAATAAAATAGAACTTTGGGAGCCTAATGACCGGGCTTTTTTATAATTAAAAAGATGCTTTTTTTGAATCGAACCAGAAAAATTAGTTAGTAGGCTTTTTTATAATTTATATTAATCGTAATATTGCGATATATAAATATTTGAATTATGAAAACTTCAGAATTATTTGATGTACTGCAATCACATCAGGAAAAAGCACTTCTTTTTGAATATGCACCGAATCTATTGGTTGGAGCCAATTATCATATTACCGAAGTAAAACATATTAAAATAGACTCGGTAGACTGCGGTTCAGGAACAGATTCCTGGAACGAAACGATTATTCAGTTATGGGAAAGCCCAGAAGAAATTGGTAAAACAGCTTTTATGAAAGTGTCGAAAGCCCTTGCAATCCTGGAAAAAGTAGGGCAAATGAAAGCCTACGACTTAGAAGCTGAGGTGAAATTCGAATACAGTAACGCTAACTTTCATACCGCACAGTTGTTTGTTACCGGATTTGAAATTAAAAACGAAAACTTAATGATAAAACTCGCTGTAAATCCTACCGATTGTAAGGCGAAAGAGACCTGCGGAGTAGAAAGTGCCGAAGAGGTGAATGAGAATGCATGTGCCCCGGGAAGTGGTTGCTGTTAAAAATTAGTGTATGAAAAACATACTTGTACTTTGCACCGGAAATTCCTGTCGAAGCCAAATGGCACATGGTTATCTTGAACATTTTGCCAAATCTCGAGCTAATATTTATAGTGCCGGAATAGAAACGCATGGTTTAAATAAAAAGGCGGTAGCAATAATGAAGCTGGACGGAATAGATATTTCAGGACATACCAGCAATCATATAGATGAATATAAGACTATAGATTTCGATTTTATTATTAGCGTATGTGATCACGCAAATGAGCATTGCCCGTTTATTCCTTCTAAAAATGCTGTTAGGCTGCATCATAATTTTGCAGATCCTTCTAAAGTAGAGGCTTCAAAAAAAGCAATTCAGGAAGCTTTTAAAACCACCAGGGACGAAATAAAGGCCTGGTGCGAAAAATTTGTAAAAGATAATTTATAGAATAAAAAAAGCTGTTTGGAAATTCCAGCGTCATCCTGAACTTGTTTCAGGATCTACCTTGTGGAATTTCCAAACAGCTTTTTATCATATAAGATGCTTATTAATTGTTCTGGCTTAACTCCACAAGTGCCGATTTAATAGATTCTTCGCCTTCCAGTGCCTGAAATGCCATGTTTTTACCTAGCGGATCGGCCAGGCACATTACCAATAAAAAAGCTACATCATCACGGGAAATCTCGCCTCGCTCTTTCAATTTTGGAGCTAATTTTACTTTAGCAAGCCCCATATCGTCGGTAAGCCTGCCGGGTTGTAAAATAGTGTAAACAATTCCGCTGTCTACCAGATAATCATCTGCTTCTTTTTTCGCTTTTAGGTAATGTTCTAAATCACCACCTTCTTCCGGGTTATCGGTTCCCATAGAGCTAAGCATAATAAATTTTTTTACATTGTGCTTTTTAGCGGCATCAACCATTTTTTTGGCACCTTCCTGGTCTACTGCCGTAGTTTTCTCAGGACCCGTTTTGCTTCCTGAACCGGCCGCAAAGATAACCCGGTCTATTCCTTTAAAAGCGTGGTCTATATCGCCTTCAAGATCTGCGATTATACTTTCTACTTCCATGTCATCAAAGATTTGCTTCTGCTCTTCTTTGCGAATCATAGCAACGGGTTTAAAGTTTTGGGTGTTATTCAAAATTTCAATGACCCTTTTTCCTGTTTGTCCGGTTGACCCGGCTATTAATATCTTTTCCATGTCTAGTTAATATTTTTGTATTTTCAAGATAAGAATGAAATAAAAGCCTGCATAATGTATGCTTCAGAATAACATGAAATTAACAGCTTAATGCTGCGAGTTGAATTTTGCCTCCAATTCTTTCTGAAATTCTTCCATTACCGGTTTTACAGTACTTTCGGGTAAATCGGCAATGCGTATATACATTAACCCGTCTACCGAGTTGTTAAAAAGTGGATCTACATTAAACGCCACTACTTTTGCATTTTGCTTGATATATTTCTTGATCAACACCGGAAGACGCATATTTTCAGGCTCAATTTCATCAATAATCTTATCGAATTTGTTTAAATCGGCTTTGCTGGCATCAAATATAATATCTTTATCTGCGTCTTTTAGTTTTACCTTAAATTCTTTCTTTGGTTTAATAAACTGAGCGATATAAGGATCGTAATAATGAGATTTCATAAACTCGATCATTAAAGATTTCGAGAAGTTTGAAAATTTATTACTAATGCTTACCCCACCAATTAAGTATTTATGTTCTGGGAAACGTAGAGTACAGTGCACAATGCCTTTCCAAAGTAGAAAGAGCGGCATTGGCTTTTGCTGATATTCCTTTACTATAAAAGCCCTCCCCATTTCTATAGATTTGCTCATCATCTTATGAAGTTCGGGTTCAAACTTAAAAAGTTCCTGAAGGTAAAAGCCGTTTATTCCATGATTGGCGTAAATTTCGCTTCCCATACCCATACGGTAGGCCCCGGCTATTTTTTTAGCCTCGTTATCCCATAAAAACAGGTGGTAATAATATTCGTCAAATTTATCAAGGTCTGTCGCATTATTGGTGCCTTCACCAATTGCCCTAAAGGTAATTTCACGCAGCCTCCCCAATTCGGCCACCACATGTGGAATCACTTCTTTTTTGGCTAAAAAAACTTCATAATTCTTGCTGGACAATAAACGCTTGTCCATTTTCCTACAGTTTTCAACCTCGGTTTCCATTAAGATTTGCGCTGTTTCACCCGCTATCTTTTTTGGGTTTTTAGGCAACTTTAAGCTCTTTGGAATTTTATCAAAAAGCTTTTTCTGTTCAAAAACATTGGCAAGCATATAGGTTTTTCGGCGTAGAAATGCCGTATATGCTTCTATATTGGTGTGTTCTAATTGGTCTTCTACAGCAATTGGATTGCCAATACGTACCTTAATTTTACGTCTCTTTTGCGTGAGCATTTCACTTGGGAGTTTTGCAGTTCGCAAAATATCGCTCATAGACGCTAAGCGGTAGAAAAAAGTAGAATTCTTAGCATGAAAATAGATGGGCACTACGGGAACATTGGCCTTTTGTATAAGTTTCATCGCGGCCGGTTCCCAGGGTCTATCTACAATTATTTTATGATCTTTATAGGTGGAAACTTCGCCGGCGGGGAACATTCCTAGCGCCTTGCCTTTTTTTAAATGCGCTATGGCTTCTTTAATTCCGGCCAGGCTGGATTTGGCCTCCTTATGGTCCTCAAACGGGTTTACCGGCATAATGTAAGGCCTTAACGGATCTAAACGATGTAAAAGAAAATTTGCGATTACCTTATAATCGGGGCGCTCACGTAGCAATAATTTCATTAAAATCATCCCGTCTATCCCACCTAAAGGATGATTAGAAATAGTGATAAATGGCCCTATTTTCGGGATGCGTTTCAGGTCTTTTTCGGGAATTTCAAAGTTTATTTCAAAGCCTTCTAAGATAGAATCTATAAATTCAATTCCGTTTAGGCTTTTACGCTTTTGATATTCTTTATTGAGCCGGGAAAGTTTAGTGGTTTTGAGTATAAGCCAGCCTATAGAAGTTCCTACAGCACCCAATTTTTCAAGGTTCATTACTTTGGCGACTTCTTTGGCACTTACAATTCCCATTTTTAGACTGTTTTAATTTAGCAACAACATAAAATTACTTAATTGCGGGTTACAATTTGAAGGGTATTATGGGTAAGCTGTTTTAATAAAATTTCTTTGTCTTTTTCAAGGCTTGCAATAGCTTCGTCATTAAAATGTCTTATGGTGAATAAGGAAACCCCGGGGATAAAACTAACTTTAAATCGGGCTTTTAAGTGCTGAATAAGTTTTTCTAATTGGTTGAATTTGTTGTCTACACATACCGAAAAACTAATCGCAGAGTTCTGAATTAAATCAACTTTCATCTGGTACTGATGAAAAAGCCTAAAAATTTCACTTATATTTTCTTCTACCATAAAAGAAAAATCCAGGGTAGAGAGCGAAATTAAAACCAGGTCTCTTTTTACTATAAAACATGGGATCTCAGGAAAAATCATGCTGCCTTTTCCTACTTTGGTACCTTTGCTTTCGGGGGCTAAAAAAGGTTTTACAAAAAGAGGGATCTCCTTTTGTTGAAGGGGCTGTAGCGTTTTTGGATGTATTACCGAAGCTCCATAAAAAGCAAGTTCTATGGCTTCTTCATAGGAAATATGCTGTAGCAGTTCAGGGTTCTTAAAAACCCTGGGATCGGCATTTAAAACCCCGGGAACATCTTTCCAAATAGTAACATTTTCCGCATTTAAACAATAGGCAAAAATCGCTGCGGTATAATCACTTCCTTCCCTCCCAAGCGTAGTGGTGAAATTATTGTAGTCTGAACCTATAAAGCCCTGTGTAATGTTTACTTTATTTAAATTTAGGTGTTGCCTTATAGCTTCCTGGGTTTCTTCCCAATTTACACCGGCATCCCGGTAAACACTATCTGTTTTTATAACTTCCCTGGCATCAATCCAATTGTTTTCAATATGTTGACTGTTAAGGTAGGCACTCACTATAGTTGTGGAAATTAACTCTCCGTAGCAAATTACCTGGTCGTAGACAAAATCGTATTGTTCAGATTTATTATGTTGAAGAAAATTTCTAAGCTCGGTAAAAAGTTCATGAACCTTATTAAAAATTGTAGTTTGAGAACCTTTAAAAAGATCATTTAAAATTTCAAAATGAGCTTCTTCTACTGCCTGAAGGCTTTTAGGTACATCTTTTTCAAAAAGATAATCTTTAATAACAACTTCTAGCGCATTGGTAGTTTTACCCATGGCCGAGATAACAATTACTTTTGGGCCGTTTCCGGTTTTCTCCAATACATTTTGAACATTCCTTACTCCGGCTGCATCTTTAACCGATGCCCCTCCAAATTTAAAAACCTTCATAAAATTTTAATCGATATTTTTCTGGATTCCGGTTTCATCCATATGCACGGTATACCAATCTTTTTTGATATCTGCACCGGTATTTTTATAAAATTCCTGTGCGTTTTTATTAGCTTCAGAAACCACCCATTCTACTCGTTTAACGTTATTATCGTAGCCGTATTTTACAACCCTTTTGTAAAGTGCACCACCAAGCCCTGTGCCTCGCATACTTTCTCTAACAATTAGATCTTCCAGGTGTAGTGTACGTCCTTTCCAGGTTGAAAACCTAAAATAAACGAGCGCCATCCCTTCTATTTTACCATTTACTTCGGCTACAAAGCATTTAAAATTTTTGTCATCAAAGCCTTCCTGTTCCAGGTCTTCTATCTGAATTTCAACCTCCTCGGGAGCATTTTCATAAGCCGCAAGCTCTTTTATAAGCTCAAAAGCTGCGGGCATATCTTCTCTCCTGGCTTCACGTATTTTGTATTCCATAACATTGATATTTCTATACAAAAATAGGAATAGATTTTAAGACCCGGGCCTAATTAAAGAGGCTTAATTTATTATTAACGTGATTGTTTTTTAAGAAAGTTATTCATGGCACTCTCATCCATTTGTACGGTACACCAATCGGTAAAGACAGTGGCGCCGCTACGGCTGTAAAATTCGCGTGCGTGTGTATTCCAATCTAAAACAACCCATTCAGTTCGCTTTACACCCTGTTCTTTGGCAAATTCAATTACCCGGGTATACAGGGCATTTCCCAAACCTTCGCCTCGCATGCTTTCCCTTACTACAAGATCTTCCAGGTGCACTGTTTTTCCTTTCCAGGTTGAATATCTAAAATAACATAGGGCCATACCTTCAATTTTCCCATTAGCCTCGGCTACAAAACAAGTAAAAGCCGGGTTTTCTCCAAAGCCGTCTTTTTTAAGGTCTTCTGCCGAGATAATTACCGCCTCGGGTTCTTTTTCAAATTCAGCCAGTTCTTGTATAAGTTCTAAAACTGCCGGCATATCCTCTGGTTTCGCTTCTCTAATTTTAAATTTCATTGTATGTTGTTTGCTTTGCGTACAAAAGTAAAAAATGAATTGCCAAAATGGGTTATTCTGTATGCTTCCTCCTAAAGAATATAAATAATTCCTTTTAATTTGGTTTAATTACACTTTTTAGAATTTTCTATACTTTATTACGATAACGTTTTAGTAATTAAGAAAAATGAATAATTTTGAAACAAATAACGATATTGATTCAAAATGGTTAAAAAAAATCAAACTTTAGGCGAATTCATTATAGAAAATCAGGCAGCTTTTCCTTATTCTTCGGGCGAGCTTTCCCGCTTAATTAGATCTTTACGGCTTGCGGCTAAGGTTGTAAATCACGAAGTGAATAAAGCAGGTTTGGTAGATATTCTGGGGTTGCACGGCGATACAAATATTCAGGGGGAAGACCAGCAAAAATTAGATGTTTATGCCAATGAAACTTTTATTCAAACTTTAATAAATCGCGAAATTGTTTGTGGTATAGCTTCAGAAGAGAACGACGATTTTATAACCATTTCCGGTAAGAACAATGACAATAAGAATAAATATGTGGTACTTATGGACCCACTGGATGGCAGCTCTAATATTGACGTAAACGTATCGGTTGGTACCATTTTTTCAATTTACAGGCGCGTTACCCCCATTGGAACCCCGGTAACTAAAGAAGATTTTCTGCAACCGGGAAATAAGCAGGTGGCGGCCGGTTATATTATTTATGGAACTTCCACTATGTTGGTGTATACTACAGGTTGTGGTGTAAACGGATTTACTTTGAATCCGGCTTTAGGTTCCTGGTATTTATCACACCCCGATATGAAGTTTCCCGAAAACGGAAGAATTTATTCTATGAACGAGGGAAATTATGTGCATTTCCCCGAGGGAGTGAAAAAATATATTAAATATTGCCAGGAAGAGAAAGAGGACAGGCCCTATACCTCTCGTTATATTGGCTCTATGGTTTCAGACATTCATAGAAATATGATTAAGGGCGGAATTTTTATCTATCCCAAAAGCTCAAAAGCCAATAACGGTAAACTAAGGTTGTTATACGAATGCAACCCAATGGCTTTTATTGTAGAACAAGCCGGAGGAAAAGCTACCAACGGTTTTACCCGAATTATGGATATTCAGCCTAAAGAATTACATGAGCGTGCGCCTTTTTTCTGCGGAAGTAAAAATATGGTAGATAAAGCAGAAGAATTTATGCAGAAGTATAGTTGAAAAATATAACTATATATGAAATTTTACTATCTAAAAGGAGAAGATGTTTACGTCATTACGAACGAAGTGAAGTAACCTTCTTGTTGTTTTTCAAAAAGTTATAGATTGCTTCGTTCCTATCATTGACGGAATTTTGTAAGCTGCGGATTTATTGGCAATTAAAATCCAACGATTAAAAATAAAAAAAGCCACGAATCCACTAATCATAAATAATATTAGTGTATTGGTGGCAATTTTTTTTGAATGGGGTCTCGCAATGACGAATCCCAGCACTTTTGAGATAGCCTTTTTTAAATTTAGCTAAAATGTTATTTTAATATTCCCGATTACTTACCCAATAGATATTTGTAATCTTCAAAATTCAATTGTCCGCTAAAAATCTGAATAGACCTTTTTATAATGTTTTCGGCGTTTTCGTTAGAAAAACCAAGACCTATGGCATATCGTTTAATAAGCGCTTCTTCTTCATGGTCTATCTCATGATCGGCAAAAATAATTTTAAATAAATCGTGTAAACGCTCTAAACGCTTTTCTACACTGTTATAGGCGCTAATAGGAAATTCTTGCGGATTCTTAATTAGCATTTTATATTCTTGCTCACTAATATCAAGTTTGCGAGCAAAACGTTCTAAGAGAACACGTTCTTTTTCGTTAATATCCCCATCTACACTTGCAAGATTTACAATAGAAGCAAAATGATTGATGTTGCGGAGGTGTTCTCCTGAACCAAATAAATCTGAAAATGACATTTTATTAATTTTTATATATAGACAAATATACTTAAAGCTTCAAGTATATCTTATCAAAAAAACTCTAAAATGTTTGATGCTTCATCAATCGCTAATCTTTTCTTAATCCTTTTTTTTAGCGTGGCATTTTGGGTATTTTCAAATTAAAGTATCTCTTATAAATGAATCCACCTTTACTCGCCTTTAATGAAAAAGGTATTTACTGCGAGGCAGCAGATACTTACCTGGACCCCTGGAAACCTGTAAATAAGGCTATTATTTCGCACGGTCACGCCGATCATTCCCGCTGGGGACATAAAAAATATATAACCCACCACAGTAATGTTCCTATTATTAAACATAGACTGGGGGAAATAGAAGTTTCGGGGAAAGCATGGAACGAGACCTTTACCATTAATGGTGTTAAGTTCTCCCTGCATCCGGCAGGCCATATTATTGGTTCGTCCCAAATTAGAGTAGAGTATAAAGGCGAAGTTTGGGTATTTACCGGCGATTATAAAGATGAACCTGATGGGGTAGCAGTGCCTTATGAGCCTATTAAATGCCATACTTTTATCACCGAATGTACTTTTGGTTTACCAGCCTTTAAATGGCAACCACAGGCGGAGGTCTTTACCGAAATCAATAAATGGTGGCAGCAAAATAAAGAAGATGGAAGAACTTCGGTAATCTTTGGATATTCCCTTGGAAAAGCTCAACGCCTGTTAAGACATCTCGATACTTCAATCGGCAAAATTTACACCCACGGTGCAATAGAGAATATGACAGATGTAGTTCGCCCTTTAGCTGAAATGCCAAAAACCACAAGAATTAGCCGCGATACCAAAAAAGATGAATTTAAAGGAAATATTGTAGTGGCTCCACCTAGTGCTCATGGCAGTCCATGGATAAAAAAGATGGTACCTTATGTGACAGCTTCGGCCAGCGGTTGGATGACTTTTCGTGGAGCTCGAAGAAGACGTGCCATAGACCGCGGTTTTGTACTCTCAGATCATTGCGATTGGCAGGGCTTGCTAAAGTCTATAGAAGCTACGGATGCCGAAAAAGTGATTTGCACCCACGGGTATACCGATATTTTCTCTCGTTATTTACGTGAACTAGGTTATGATGCCAGGACTGAAGACACACAATATGAAGGTGAAACAGGAGAAGAAGAGTCAAAAAAACGAAAAAGAAATTTAAATGTTTTGTCACTTCACCTGCAGTCGGGATGTAAATAAACTAAACTAAAATGAAGCACTTTGCAGAGCTTATAAAAACCCTTGATAGCACTAATAAAACCACGCTGAAAGTGGAGGCTTTAACCCATTATTTTAAAAATGCCGATGATAGGGATAAGGTGTGGACCATAGCTATTTTGTCACATAGGCGCCCACCACGACCGGTAAATACTACCTTAATGCGGGAATGGGCTTCAGAGCTCGCTAACATTCCCCTGTGGTTATTTGAAGAGTCTTATCATATTGTAGGCGATTTGGCCGAGACAATTGCCCTTGTGATACCCCCTGCCAAAGAAAATACCGAAAAAAGCCTCAACCAATTTCTGCAGGAGATCATTGAACTGAAACCTAAAGATGAAGCGACAAAAAAGGAATACCTGCATACAAATTGGCTTGCGCTTAATTATTATGAACGTTTTGTGTTTACCAAGCTCATTACCGGGAGTTTTCGCATTGGCGTGAGTCAAAAATTAATGACCCGTGCCCTTTCAAAAGCTACTAATATTGATGAGGATATTCTCGCTTATAAAATGATGGGCAATTGGAAACCTGAAAAAACCACCTTTAAAAAACTAATTTTAGAAGAAAACGAAGAAGATTATTTGTCTAAGCCCTATCCGTTTTACCTGGCTTACGCAATAGATGGGGAAGTTGAAGAGCTTGGGGATGTAGCCCAATGGAGTGCCGAGCATAAATGGGATGGTATTCGCGCCCAGGTAATCGTGAGAAATAATGAGCTTTTTGTGTGGAGTCGTGGTGAGGAACTAGTAACGGATAAATACCCCGAATTTCAAAGCTTTATAGATAAAATTCCTAATGGAACTGTCCTGGATGGCGAAATATTGCCGTTTCCCAAAGGTAGTATAGGAAGCTTTAAAGATCTGCAAACCCGAATAGGAAGAAAGAATATTACTAAAAATCTGCTTAGTAAAACGCCTGTTATTTTAAAAGCATACGATATTTTAGAATGGCAGGGAGAAGATATTAGGGACAAAGCTTTTCAAGAAAGAAGAAAAATTCTGGAGAAACTTTATAATAAGCTTTCTACGGAAGAAATTCCATTGCATTTATCAAAGCGTATATCTTTTAAAAATTGGGCTGAAGTGGCTAAAGAACGTGAACGGGCCCGGGAAGAAAAATCGGAAGGCTTGATGTTGAAAAGATTGGATTCGCCATATTTAGTGGGAAGAAAAAAAGGCGATTGGTGGAAATGGAAGGTAGATCCGCTTACGGTAGATGCGGTGCTCACTTATGCCATGCGCGGTCATGGAAGACGTAGCAATCTATTTACCGATTATACTTTTGGTTTATGGGATGATGAAAAAAAAGAACTGGTCACTTTTGCGAAGGCCTATTCCGGTTTAACCGATGCTGAATTTAGAAAACTTGACGCGTGGATTAAAAAAAACACCTTAGAGCGTTTTGGTCCTGTTAGAAGTGTAACGCCACATCATGTGTTTGAAATTGCTTTTGAAGGGATCGCCGAATCCAAACGGCATAAAAGTGGAGTAGCAACGCGTTTTCCGAGAATGGTACGCTGGCGAACCGATAAAAATATATATGAAGCAAATACGCTGGGTGAGTTGCGGGATTTAATCCCGGATTAACCACCCCGCCCTATCGGGCACCCCTCCTTAGAAAGTAGGGGGACAGGGTGAGGTAGTAATTAAAAATAAAAATGGCACCTTCCCTTTTGAAGGGAAGGTGGATTATTCGGCGGTAGCTGAATAAGACGGAAGGGTAAAGGATAAAGCTTAAAACCAATGAAAAAACCAGGTCATAACAAAAAGTTCTTACAGCCTTTCCGAAAAGCATTAAGGAATAACTTAACTCCTGCCGAGGCATTTTTGTGGAAACAATTACAACGAAGAAAATTTAAAGGAAGAAAATTCAGAAGGCAACATAGTATAGAAAATTTTATAGTGGATTTTTATTGCGCGGAAGAGCAACTAATCATAGAGTTAGATGGAGAGGTACATAAAACTCCACTCTCTGAAGAAAAAGATGAAAAACGGACTAAAAAACTGGAAGATTTTGGATTTAAAGTAATACGGTTTGAAAATAGAATGGTTTTTGACTTTCTACCTTCGGTTTTGAAGGAGATTGAAGATAATTTTAAGAAGAAATAAACCACCCCGCCCTGTCGGGCACCCCTCCTTAGAAAGTAGGGGAGCAAGGTGAGGTGCTAATTAAAAATAAAAATGGCTCCTTCCCTTTTGAAGGGAAGGTGGGTTATTCAGTGGTAGCTGAATAAGACGGAAGGGTTGAAGCATGAATAGAAATCAACTTATTCAATTTTAAAAAGTGGACCATCCCGCCCTATCGGGCACCCCTCCTTAGAAAGTAGGGGAACAAGGTGAGGTGCTAATTAAAAATAAAAATAGTTCCTTACCTTTTGAAGGGAAGGTGGATTATTCGGCGGTAGCTGAATAAGACAGAAGGGTTGAAGCATGAATAGAAATCAACTTATTCAATTTTAAAAAAGTGGACCACCCCGCCCTATCGGGCACCCCTCCTTAGAAAGTAGGAGAGCAAGGTGAGGTGCTTATTAAAAATAAAAATAGCACCTTCCCTTTTAAAGGGAAGGTGAATTATTCAGTGGTAGCTGAATAAGACGGAAGGGTTAAAACATGAATAGAAATCAACTTACTCAAAATTTAAAAAGTGAACCGCCCCGCCCTATCGGGCACCCGTTTTTAGAAAGTAGGGGAACAAGGTGAAGTGATAATTAAAAATAAAAATAGTTCCTTCCCTTTTGAAGGGAAGGTGGATTATTCGGCGGTAGCTGAATAAGACGGAAGGGTTGAAGCATGAATAGAAATCAACTTATTCAATTTTAAAAAGTGGACCACCCCGCCCTATCGGGCACCCCTTTTTAGAAAGTAGGGGAGCAAGGTGAGGTGCTAATTAAAAATAAAAATAGCTCCTTCCCTTTTGAAGGGAAGGTGGATTATTCAGCGGTAGCTGAATAAGACGGAAGGGTTGTAACATGAATAGAAATCAACTTACTGAAATAGCAGAAACCTGGTTTTCCAACCAGGGCTGGAAAGCTTTTGCTTTTCAGAAACAAACCTGGACGGCCTTTTTGCAGAAAAAGAACGGCCTCTTAAACGCACCTACGGGTAGTGGAAAGACCTATGCGCTTTGGGTACCGATAGTACTGGATTATTTAAAGCAAAACCCCGGTTATAAAATCAAACATAAAAAAGGATTAAAAGCTATTTGGATTACACCTTTAAGAGCACTTTCGGTAGAAATTGAACAGGCTGCACAGCGATTTGCCGACGATATTGAGAGCGGATTAACAGTAGGTATACGAACGGGAGATACTCCACAAAAAATTCGTGCAGCGCAAAAAAAATCCATGCCCGACTTACTAATTACCACCCCCGAAAGCTTGCAATTACTACTTTCTTCCAAAAATTACGATAAAACGTTTAAAGATCTAAGTGCCGTGGTGGTTGATGAATGGCACGAATTACTGGGCACAAAACGAGGTGTGCAGATGGAACTGGCCCTATCTCGTTTAAAAACGGTTTCAAAAGATTTACGAATCTGGGGAATCTCGGCAACGATTGGGAATTTAGAGCAGGCCAGGGAAGTTTTGCTCGGTCCTGATTCCGAAGCCTTTCAAAATTCAACTTTAATTAGAGCGAATTTAAAGAAGAAGATAACTGTAAAATCTATTATTCCACCGAAAATGGAAAAATTCCCCTGGCGTGGGCATTTGGGATTGCATTTAATTGATGAGGTAGTACCAATTATAAAGAATTCCAGAACTACACTGCTTTTTACCAATACCCGGTCTCAATGCGAATTATGGTTTCAGAAGTTAATGGAAAAATATCCTGAATTTGCGGGGGAGGTAGCCATGCACCACGGGAGTATTAATAAAGAAACCCGACTTTGGGTTGAGCAGGCCATTAGAAATGAAACCTTAAAGGCAGTGGTTTGTACCTCCAGTCTTGATTTGGGAGTAGATTTTGCACCGGTTGAAACCATTATTCAAATTGGCGGCCCAAAAGGGGTGGCTAGATTTTTACAAAGGGCGGGGAGAAGCGGCCATCGTCCCGGTGAAGAAAGTGTTATCCATTTTTCACCCACCCATGCTATAGAGCTTTTTGAAGCTTCAGCTTTACAAAAGGCGGTAAAAAAGAACGCGGTAGAAGATCGCATCCCGTACTTGTTGAGTTTTGATGTCCTGGTGCAATACTTAACCACTTTGGCGGTTTCCAATGGTTTTTTTCCGAAGGAAATCTGGCCCGAGGTAAAATCGACTTTCTGTTTTCAGGGAATTACTGAAGACGAATGGCTGTGGATCCTTAATTTTGTTACCAATGGCAGCCAAAGTTTACAGGCTTATGATGAATACAAGAAAATTGAAATTGAAGAAGACGGTCTTTTTAAAGTAAATAACCGCGGAGTCGCGATGCGCCACCGCTTACAAATTGGGACAATTGTGAGCGATGCGGTTTTAAGCGTAAAATACCTTAAGGGCGGTTATATAGGCACGATTGAGGAGTGGTTTATTTCTAAACTTGCACCCGGCGATGTGTTTACTTTTGCTGGGAGAAACCTGGAGTTGGTGCGTATTAAAAGTATGCAGGTTTTAGTACGAAAATCGAAGAAAAAAACTTCTAAAGTGCCTAGTTGGATGGGCGGTAGGATGGCATTTTCGGCACAAATGAGTGAACTGCTTCGGGAAGAAATGTATGCTGCTTCAACCTATGTAGATATCACTTCGAGCGCAGTCCGAAAGTCATCGGAATTAAAAGCTTTGCAACCAATTCTGGAAAGGCAGCAGAAAGAATCTATTATTCCAAACAAAGATGAATTTTTAGTCGAAACCTTTAAAACCCGGGAAGGTTATCACGCCATTTTTTATCCGTTTGAAGGCCGTTTTGTTCACGAGGCGCTGGGAAGTTTGCTGGCATATCGCATTAGTTTGCTCTCGCCCATTTCATTTAGTATTGCTTTTAATGACTATGGGTTTGAACTACTCTCAGACCAGGAAATTGATATGCAACAGGTTTTAGACAACGATTTATTTTCGGCAGAATTCCTTATGGACGATCTTTACAAAAGTTTGAACGCTACCGAAATGGCCCGGCGAAAATTTAGGGATATCGCTGTTATAGCCGGAATGGTATTTACCGGTTACCCAAACAAATTGATAAAAAGCAAGCATTTGCAAAGTAGCTCGCAATTGCTTTTTAGCGTTTTTAGAGATTACGAAAACGATAATTTATTGTACTTGCAATCCTTTAGGGAAACTTTTGAGCATCAGTTGGAAGAAGGTCGATTAAGAATGGCTTTAGAGCGTATACAAAAACAGGAGATTGTTTGGAAAAACTGCCAAAAACCAACTCCTTTCTCTTTTCCTATTATTACTGACAGATTGAGGGAAAAATTATCTTCAGAAAAATTGGAAGATAGAATTAAAAGAATGCTAAAAAGCCTCGAAAACTAATCCCTTTCGTTTAATCTATGTAGTACGGTGCTACGAACAACTTCGGTTGTAATGCCAAAAAGAACGTGTGCAAATAGTTCATTAAACTGCATTTTTAAAGGAACATCGGTTGGTTTTGGTTCCAGGCCCATTAGAGGAAGCGAGGTTTCATGGGTAGAAACCCAGGTAGAACCACCTAAAATAATCCCATCTTTAATATTTAATTCTTTATTGTCTTTTTTGCCAAAACCGTATGCAGCGCCAACAGTGGCTCCAATTGGGAAGTTTACAAGTTGCTCGGCAAGTTCTTCGTTTTGAACACTAACCGGAGAGCCGGTTATTTTGGTAGAAAGATCGTCTACAATTTGTATTTGGGCTGAGCGTTGTTCAACTTTCCGCACGGGCAAAAAATGCTCTACAAGGCTTTTTACTGCCGTACCAGCCAATCCGCCAATAACGCCTGCCAGTAAACCTCTGCCTGCCGCTTTAGAATAAGAATCTTTCTGTAATAAATCTTGTACTTTCATGATTTCAATTTTTACATCTTAAAACTATTTATAATGTGAGTTTTCTACAATTGTTTAACAATGATTTAGCAGCAGGAATTTAAAAATTGGTAATTTTGGGTATGGCACAAAAACTAAATACTGCAATAATACAGGCTAATTTAAAATGGGAAGATCCGCAAGCTAATCGTAGTTTGTTTTCAGAAGAAATTAAAGCGATTTCTGAAGATGTAGATCTAATTGTACTACCCGAAATGTTTACCACAGGCTTTAGTATGAATGCCGAAAAACTGGCAGAAAAGACCGATGGTTTAAGTTTACAGTGGATGCGCGAAATTGCAAAACTGAAAGATGCTGCGGTAACCGGAAGCCTAATCATTACCGAAAATGATAATTATTTTAATAGGCTTTTCTTCGTTTTTCCTGACGGAACTTATAAAACCTATGATAAACGTCACACCTTTACTTTGGCCAACGAACATAAAACCTATACCGCCGGAAAAAATAGGTTGGTGGTTGAGTATAAAGGCTGGAAGATTTGCCCACTGGTTTGTTATGACCTAAGGTTCCCTGTTTTTTCAAGGAACACCGAAGATTACGATTTGCTAATTTATGTTGCCAACTGGCCAAAGAAACGGGTTTTTGCCTGGGATACACTTTTAAAGGCAAGGGCCATAGAGAATATGAGTTACTGCATTGGGGTAAACCGAACCGGAAACGATGGGAATAAAGCCGAATACAATGGGCATAGCGCAGTTTATGACGGATTAGGCCAAAATCTAACCGAGTTAAACAGGGAAGAAGCCTTTGTAAAGGAAGTTAGCCTGGATAAACAACAATTAATGGAAACCCGAAGTCATTTTAAATTCCTTCAGGATCGGGATACATTTATTTTAAAATAAAAGTCTCTGAAATATCCCAGTTAGACCTTACCTCTACCGTATCCCTATAATATTGGATTTCTTCGGGTTGGATTCTCTTAAGATAATTTCCGGTATCCCATTTCTGGTTTTCATTATCGTCAAAAATTACCCTGATTAGGTTTTTTCCCGGTTTTAGAAAACGGAAATGAAAATTATTTCCTCCGGTGGCGTAATGTTCGTGCTGTACTTCGCCTTTTTCGTTAGTGAGCTGTACTATAATTGGATACCGATTTACATTTTGAAGTGTTAAAATAATACTTCCATAATCTGCGTAAGATTTGGTGCTAAGGCTACTTTTAATGGTATCGTTGGTATCACCAAAGAGGTCGGTTACTGCACCGGGCAATGTCGTTACCTCATATTTACTGCTTTCTTCTTTATCGAATGAGATTATAATTTCGTTTTCAAGGTTTCGTATTTCGGCATCAAAGTTTACCAGACTGGAATCAGCATCCATAATGCTAATTAATTCTTTATTAAACTCTGTAATAGGTGTGTTTGCCTGTAATCGGTAATTTTCCTGGAATGCAATTGTACCTGTCGGGTTTGCGTTTAACTTTAAGGAATCCCTTTCGGCTTCAGCTATTTTTGTAAATAAGGTGTCACGTCGTGTTGGGCTCACCACCTCAAAAGAAAGACTGTCATTTTCAGGTCTAATATTGTACCAGTAGTAAAGAGTATCGGTTTCGCGATCTTTTACAATTCTAGATTGAAAACCTTGCGGTTTAGGGGTTAATAGATTAATCTTAACACTGTCTACACCTTTAGAACCCTGATAACCAAAAAGTATTTGATTGCCTTTTAATAATTTGGGACGTTCGGCTTCAAACTCCAGATTTTCTTTAAAAATGCTAATCTCGTAGGTAGAATCTGTTGGGAGGGTGATATAGTTCTCTATAAATCCTATTTTCTCGGTTTTGGGGTTAAAATTATAATTATCGTTTTTGTCTTCTACAGCAAGTATTTGGTAAGTTCCCTCTTTAAGGTTTTCCAGCTCAAAGTTTACAGTACTGTCTAGCGTATAGGTAATATACCTTGGTGTTTCTTTATATACCAACGAATCAGAAAAAGTAGAATCTACCTCGTATAAAAAAATAGAAATAAATTCTGACGGAGCCTTTAGGTTGGCATCTTTTATACTTCCTGAAACTTTTAAAGAATCCAGGTAATCTCCCGTAGAGAATACGTATTTAAAGTAAGGAAGGGGATTGCCTTCGTTGTTATCTACAATGCTTTTTCCAAAATTAATGGTGTAAGTGGTGTTTGGCTGTAGGGAGTCCAGGTTTTGTATGCGCACATCTTTACGAGCCGAACCCATAGGCACCATGGCCGGGCGTGGTTCTATAGGCGGTGAAATAACTACTTGTTGCCTAGCGTCTTCCAGTTTTATGTACTCATTAAAAAATATCCTAATTTCATCTGCATTGAAATTAGTATTATAGTTTTCGGGAGTTGCTCGAATAAATTTTGGGGGCTCTTCATCTTTAGGTCCACCTTCCGGCATTCCTTTTTTTGCGCATTGCACGCACAACAAAACCAATACGGCAACTATTAAAATTCCAGGAATTCTCTTCAGCATAATAAAAAAATGAAATCTAATAGCAAAGAAACAATTATTTTAGGTTTTAACGTGTGTATCAGTCTGTAATTGCCATTGTGGCAATACTTAATTTAGTATTTTTAATTTGAAGGAGTTTGTTTCCGCAAGCTTCCAGGGTTGCACCGGTAGTAACGAGGTCGTCTACCAGAAGCAAGTGTTTGTTTTCTAGCTTTTTTTGGTTTTCTATCATAAAAGTGGCATCTATAACTCCCCATCTTCCCAGTCGTTTTTTTAATGTTTGAGTTCGGGAACCAGATTTCTTTACCAGTACATCGTCTATATACTTTGCGTTTAACTTGTTGGCGAGTACTTTGCTAAAAGCAGCTACCTGATTAAATCCCCTTTTCTTTAATTTTTTGTGATGAAGCGGTACCGGAAGCACACAATCAACATTGCTAAACCCTGGATGGGAAGCCAATTGGTCTCCAAGCCAGTTGCCAAGAAAATACCCGACATCTTCCTGTTTCCTGTATTTTAAATTATGAATAAGCTTTTGTACCAACCCTTTTTTTCTAAAATATAGCAACGAAGTAGCATTTTCAAGACTTAGACGGGCATCAAATACTTTTTTTGTCGTGTTCTCGTTATCTAAATGATAATTAGTAGTTGGAAGTTGATGTAAACAAGCAGTACAAATTACTTTTTCAGCTTTTAAAAGCTGGGTGTCACAGCAATTGCATATTTTTGGATAGAACAGGTTTGTTAAATCGTGAAACATTTGTTAAGTCCTTGTAGGTTGCCTTGATAATCTCCTAAATTTACAAACAAATATTATTACTATGATGACCGAAAAGAAGAATAACACAGCGCTTAAGATCTTAACGGGAGTTTTAGCCGTGGCTTTGCTGGCCTTAGGTATTTATACAATTAAATTCTACAACGAAGAGAAAGAAAATAAAGCAATTCTTACCAAGGAAAAGCAGGTAATAGAAGATGAACTTAATGATTTAATCGTTAAATACGATGAGGCCATTGAGGAAAATGAAATTATGGATCAAAATCTGGTAGACGCAAGGGATAGAATTGAGCGTTTATTAGATTCGGTTGAGGAAAATGAAGCCAACCTGGTTTTAATATCGCGCTATCGTCGTGAAATAGGAAACCTTAAAGCCGAAAAAGAACGTTTGTTTAGAGTGGTAGATAGTTTGAACCGCCAAAACCAGATGATGTCCCAAACTCTAGACAGTACCAACGTGATTTTAGAAGAACGCACCCGTATATCTGATTCTTTGCAAACTACAAACCAGGACCTTGCAAATAAAGTAGACCGGGCAGCCCAATTAAAGATAACAAATCTTCGCGGGGAAGGGGTAATTGTAAGAAATAGCGGAAAATTGGTAGAAAACGATCGTACCCGAAGAATAGACCAGGTAAGAACCTGTTTTACCATTACCGCCAACGATCTTGCCGGCCCCGGCGAAAGAAACATGTATGTACAGGTTTACAATCCAGAGAATGAATTGGTAGGCGACGAAATTGTAGTAGAACACGAAGGTGGGGCTATGGTTTATAGTGCTGCTTCAAAAGTATACTACGAAAATAACGAACTTGACGTTTGTTTACTGGCCAATACCCAGGAAGATAAATTGCTTGAAGGTACCTATAAAGTCTATGTTTATGCAAATGCAACTTTATTGGGAACAGCCTCTTTTAACTTAAAATAATTAAAACTTAAAAATCAAAGTCCGCCCTGCTGTTTATCAGGGCGGTTTTTTTATTTTTGCGCTATGGCAAAACAAGAAGACTTTTTTAAAAATGTAATATCCCATGCTAAAGAGTATGGGTATATTTTTGCATCGAGTGAAATTTATGACGGCTTAAGTGCTGTTTATGATTACGGGCAAAACGGAGCAGAATTAAAGAAAAACATCAAAGATTACTGGTGGAAAAGCATGGTGCAATTGCACCAGAACATCGTTGGTTTGGATGCGGCAATTTTAATGCATCCAACCACCTGGAAGGCTTCCGGCCACGTAGATGCCTTTAACGATCCTTTAATTGATAATAAAGACTCTAAAAAACGCTATAGGGCCGATGTTTTGGTTGAAGATTATGCCGAAAAGCTCAATCAAAAGGCGCAAAAGGAAATAGCAAAGGCCAGGAAACGTTTTGGCGATAAATTTAATGAAGAGGAGTTTGTGACTACTAACCCAAGGGTTATTCGTTACAAAAAAGAAGAAAAGGAGATTCTGGAGCGTTTGGCCAAATCACTTACCGATGAAGACCTTGCCGATGTAAAAGCATTAATTGAAGAATTGGGTATTGCCTGCCCCGAAACCGGTTCTAAAAACTGGACAGATGTTAAGCAGTTTAACCTGATGTTTGGAACCAAATTGGGAGCTTCAGCCGATTCTGCTACCGATTTATACCTACGTCCTGAAACGGCACAGGGAATTTTCGTAAACTTTTCTAATGTGCAAAAAACAGGTAGGATGAAGATTCCTTTTGGAATCGCCCAAATAGGAAAGGCTTTTAGAAACGAAATTGTAGCCAGACAATTTATCTTCCGCCAGAGGGAATTCGAACAAATGGAGATGCAATTTTTTGTGCGCCCGGGCGAGGAGTTAAAATGGTTTGAACATTGGAAAGAAACCCGCCAGCATTGGCATGCTTCTTTAGGTTTAGGAGAGGAAAATTATCGTTTCCACGATCACGAGAAAATGGCGCATTATGCGAATGCCGCTACAGATATAGAATTTAATTTTCCTTTTGGCTTTAAGGAATTAGAAGGAATTCATTCAAGAACAGATTTCGATTTAAAAGCGCACGAAGAGCATTCTGGAAAGAAGTTGCGTTTTTACGATCCTGAAATGAAAGAAAATTATGTGCCTTATGTAATTGAAACTTCTATTGGTTTAGATAGAATGTTTTTAGCCGTTTTTTCAGGCTCTTTAAAAGAAGAGGAGCTGGAGGGTGGTACCAGCAGAACGGTACTAAAATTACCCGCTGTACTCGCTCCTACCAAAGCAGCGGTTCTTCCCTTGGTTAAAAAAGATGGTTTGCCAGAACTTGCCCAGGAAATTGTAGAAGAATTAAAATGGGATTTTAGAGTTCAATATGACGAAAAAGACGCTATTGGGCGTAGGTATCGTCGCCAGGATGCTGTGGGAACCCCGCTTTGTATTACGGTAGATCACGATTCGCTTGAAGATAAAAAAGTGACTGTTCGCCATAGAGATACTATGGAGCAAAAGCGCGTTGCCATTACAGAGCTTAAAAATATTATTCAGCAGGAAGTCGATTTTAAAAGCTGGATAAAAAAATAAATAAAAAAGGGAATTTTTATTATAAAGAAGGAGCGATTGTTTAAGATAATCGCTCCTTTTGTTTTTGATAAGCATAGAATCCTTATTTTTAGAGTGTAAAAGAAGCCTTATTTCAATATGAGAAGAATTATATTCCTATTAATTTTAATTTTTGGTTTTCAGATGGCAGTGATTGGTCAGGAGCGGGAAAGCTCGGGTCCTGTTTACATAGACTCTGCCAGTGCGGTTTCTTCTTCTGCGATGGCCAGGAGAAAATTAATTGCACCCGAAAAGAAATTCAAAATTTATAATCCCAGGAATAGAGGTATCAACAAAATTGTGCCAGGTAAAGGTTTGCCAAAGGCTAAAACCTCCGGAATTCAGCAAAAAATGGGAGAGATATCAGTAAAAGCTCCTAATTTTACTTTTGAAGCTGCTTCTACACAAGCCACACCCACAGACCCCACGGGGGCTGCAGGCCCAAATCATTACGTAAACGGTTGGAATTCTGCTTTTTCAATTTTTGATAAATCGGGTAATCAAATTAGACAACCGGCATCTTTAGCCAGCATAGGTGGCGAGTTTACCAATGAAACCCTGGGAGACCCCATTATACTTTATGATGAATTTGCCGATAGGTTTATAATTTCACAATTTAGCGATACGCCAGAAAGCTTTTTAATTGCTGTATCACAAGGCCCAGATCCTGTTAATGATGGGTGGTATACCTATAGGTTTACAACCAATGGGGTCTTACCAGATTATCCTAAAATCTCGGTTTGGGGAGACGGCTATTATATTACTACCAATAAAAACTCTCAAACTGCAGCTACCAGCCAGGTTGTATATGCTTTAGAAAGGGATAAAATGCTCTTGGGACAAACGGCGCAAATAATGTCTTTTCCTTTACCCGGAATACAAACCAATGGTTTTTATAGCCCTGCCGGTTTTTCGGCTATAGGCAAGGAGTTGCCACCGCGAGGAAATTCCCCTATTGTTTACCTTCAAGACGATGCCTGGGCAGGTGTTAACGAAGACCATTTAAAACTTTGGCTTATTAATGTAGATTGGAATAATCCGTCAAATTCCACAATAGCTGAATCTCAGGAATTGGGTTCGGCCCAGGGCGTCTCACCATTTATCGCCACTTTTGATGGAGGTTCTTTTTCAAATTTGGCGCAACCGGGAAGCGACACTCCCGAAATTGATGTGTTGCAAGCCACTATGATGTATATGACCACCTATAGGCGTTTCCAGGACTATAATGCCGTGGTAATGAATTTTGTAGTAGATGTAGACCCTGGTGCCGCAGAACACGCCGGAATAAGGTGGTATGAGCTTAGGCAACAAAACGATGGTGGTCCCTGGAGTGTTCATCAGGAGGGGACTTACGCCCCCGATAATAGCGACAGGTTTAGCGGCAGTATTGGCTTGGATAAAGAGGGTAATATTGCCCTTGGTTATACCGTGTTAAACGATAATCCTCAAAACCCGGTTTTTCCCTCTTTACGCTATACAGGAAGATATAAAAACGATGAGCCCGGAGTTATGACTATAGAGGAACAAAGTATTATTGAAGGCGAAAGCCCTAATCCTAACTCCAGGTATGGGGATTATGCACATTTAAGCGTAGACCCTGCCGATGGGCTTACTTTTTGGCATAATGGGGAGTATTTTGTAGGTCCTGAAAGAAAAAACCACGTAGGCGTATTTAAAATTGCACCAGATTTTGATAACGATCTTGGCGTGGTTTCTTTGGTACGTCCGGAAGATTCCAGTTTGGGTGCTAATGAAGAAATTACCATTAAAATAAGAAACTACGGTCGCAATGCGCAATCTAATTTTGAAGTAAGCTATAGCGTAGATGGTGGCCCCGAGATTACCGAAATATTTGAAGAAAGTATTCCTGCCACGAGCTCGGCAGAATTTACTTTTGCTGCAAAAGCCGATCTTTCGGAGGTTGGGAGAACCTATGAATTTGTTTTTAGTACAAATTTGGCGGGAGATGAAAATGCTGAAAATGATAGCTTGCTTACTTCTATTAAAAACTTACCTCCAAACGATGTTGGGGTAACTTCAATTGATGCACCACAAACCGGAGAAAATTTTAGTGCTTCAGAAGAGATAAGCATAAGTATAGAAAACTTTGGAGGGGAACCACAACAAAATTTTCCGGTATTCTATCAAATAGGAAATAACACCCCGGTTAGGGAAGTTTTTAACGGAACCCTGCCGGTGGGAGGTTTGGAGGTATACACGTTTAACCAAACTTCAGATATTTCTCCTTCCGGAAGCTATAGGATTACCGGGGGAACGCGCTTAACAAACGATTTTGACCCTACCAACGATACCGCGGTAAAAACACTTGCTAATTTAGATTGTATTCCTGAAGGAGGCGATTGTAGTTATGGCGATGGAATTTTCTTTTTTGAGTTGGAAAATGTGCTTAACGAACGTATTCCCTGCGGAAATGGCTATGCCGATTTTATTGGTCTTTCTGCTAATTTAGATCGCTCCCAAAGTGAGTTTACCGTTTCGGTACAATCCTTATTTGGCGAATTAACCGCTGAGAATGCCGAGCGTTTTTCTATGTGGATAGATTTTAATGACGATGCGGTTTTTAGTGATGAGGAGCGCTTAATAACTTCAGAAATTATTCCTACGGCAGGAGAATGGCACGATACAAATTTTAGTATTCCGGCTGATGCAGAATTGGGCCAACACTTGTTGAGAATTAGGGCAGGGGATGTAGATTTTGAAGGGGATCTAAATAATCCTTGCGAGGTTATGGAGTATGGCACAACCCACGACTATTCTGTAAATATTACCGATTCTACCTTAGATATTGAAGACTTTATTTTAAACGAAGCTGAACTTATTGTTGTTTCAGAAGAGAACCAGCAGTTTAGAATTGTAATGGAGACCGATTATGAGGAAACTTTGCGAATTACGGTACATAATATTTTAGGACAAAAAATGTTGGAAAACCAGGTGCAAAACTCGGGTAGCGGCTATGTGTACGAACTGGATATGTCTTATGCGGCAAGGGGAGTTTATCTTGTAAGAATGGGAACCCGGGAGGTTGGAAAAGTGAAACGCTTTATTGTAGAATGATAGGAGAAAAATGTATACCGAAGAATTTTTAAATAGGTTAGATGAAATTACCCTGAAGTTTAAAACAGAGTTTGGGCAACTAAATGAGGCCGAAATTCATCATAAACCAAATGCAGCGACCTGGAGTATTGCGCAAAATTTAGAACATCTAATTTTAATTAACCAGTCCTATTTTCCAATGATAGACAGGCTTCGCGATAAAAGTCATAAAAAGCCATTTACCGCTAGATTTGGTTTTTTGGTAAATTTCTTCGGAAAAACAATTCTAAAATCGGTACAGCCTGAAACCACCAAAAAAACAAAAACATTCTCTATTTGGAAACCTTCTGAAACTCAAGTTTCAGAAGAAATATTAGCCAAATTTCTTGAACATCAGGAAAAATTAAGGCAAAAAATTGTAGAATCTGAAGATCTCTTAGAGAAAAACGCGGTAATATCTTCGCCGGCAAATCCAAAAATTGTTTATAAACTTGAGGCTGCGTTTAAAATTATTTTAGCACACGAAGAAAGGCATTTTCAACAAGCCAAAAGACTGCTGGAAATTCAATAATCTAACTTGTAAATCTTGCATTTAGCCTTATTTTTGGGGAAAATTGACTTTCATGAAAATTATTTCCTATAACGTAAACGGAATTAGGGCGGCCATAAGAAAAGGCTTTTTAGAGTGGGTGCAACAGGCAAATCCAGATGTGGTGTGCCTGCAGGAGATAAAAGCCCAACCGGAACAATTAAACCTGGACGATTTTAAAGAGGCCGGGTATCCGTATCATTATTGGTATCCTGCACAAAAAAAAGGCTATAGCGGGGTTGCAATTTTAAGCAAGCATAAACCTTTACATGTAGAATATGGTACCGGGATAGATTATATGGATCACGAGGGGCGTACTATAAGGGCAGATTTTGAAGATTTTTCTATCATTAGCTTGTATTTACCTTCGGGAACCAATATCGCCCGGTTGGAACATAAATTTAAGTTTATGGACGATTTTCAGCTGTATATAGACGAAATTAAACAGGATTTCCCAAATCTTGTAATTTGTGGAGACTATAATATTTGTCACGAAGCTATTGATATTCACGATCCTGTTCGACTTAAAAACGTATCTGGATTTCTACCGGAAGAACGAAAATGGATAGATAATTTTATGAAAAGTGGGTTTATAGACTCTTTTAGGCACTTTAATGAAGAGGGAGAGCAATACTCGTGGTGGAGTTATCGCGCCAATGCCCGGGCCAATAATAAGGGCTGGCGTATAGATTATAATTTAGTGGCAACACCCCTACAAGAAAAACTGAAACGCGCCGTTATATTACCCGAGGCCAAACACAGCGATCACTGTCCTGTGTTGGTAGAATTAGAATCAAAATTTTAAATAAAATAATAATATATAGTGATGAAAAAAGTAGTGGCTTTAGCAATTTCAGGGGTTTTTATGTTTACTTCCTGCGTGTCTTCAAAAAAATACCAGGAACTTGAAAGCAGGCATGCTGATTTAAAAAGGGAAAATAGAAATACACAGTCTGAACTCGAAAAATATAGAGATTTAGATGAAGAATATTCAGCCTTAAAAGAAGATTATGCTGAAGCTACTGCAGAAAGAGACCGGTTAAAAGATGAGTTGGAAAGTGCCAGAAAAAATTATGCTGCCCTAAAAGATTCTTACGATGCGCTGGAAGAAAACAGTTCTGCAGCTATTGCAGAAAATTCCCGTCAAAATCGAGAACTTTTAGCCGAATTAGAGGAGAAAGAACAGGCGTTGGTAGCAGAGCAAGCCAGATTAGATAAATTGCAACGAGATTTAGATGCCCGCTCTAGAAGGGTAGATGAACTGGAAAGCTTAATTGCGGCCAAGGATGCCAAAATGAATGCGCTAAAAGATGCTATTTCCAAGGCACTTACCAATTTTGAAGGGAAAGGTTTAACCGTAGAACAGCGCGACGGAAAAGTTTATGTTTCTATGGAAAATAAGTTGTTGTTTAGCTCGGGAAGCTGGGCCGTAAATGCTGAAGGTAGACAGGCGGTAAATCAATTAGGGAAAGTATTGGCACAAAACCCGGATATCGCGGTTTTAATTGAGGGCCATACCGATAATGTGCCTTACAGGGGAAGCGGTACACTTAAGGATAATTGGGACCTTTCAACTAAAAGAGCAACTTCTATTGTGCAAATTTTAAAGGAAAATAACAATATAGATCCGCAGAATTTAACCGCAGCCGGCCGTGGGGAGTATGCGCCAATTGCCACTAATGAAACCGCTGAAGGGAAAGCGAAAAACAGAAGAATTGAGGTAATTTTAACACCAAAGTTAGATGAGGTAACTAAATTGCTGAACGAATAAATAATCATTTCCGAAGAAAACCAATGAAATATACCAAGCTACCCAATACCGATATAAAAGTTAGTAAAATATGCCTGGGTACTATGACCTGGGGCGAGCAAAATACTGAAGCCGAAGGCCACGAACAAATAGATTTTGCGCTAGATAAAGGGGTGAATTTTCTGGATACAGCAGAAATGTATTCTATTCCCGGAAAAGCCGAAACCCAGGGTAGTACAGAAGAAATTATTGGTTCCTGGTTTAAAAAATCGGGTAGAAGGGAAGAGGTAGTGCTGGCTTCAAAAGTAGTTGGGCCGGGAAATGCTATGGAACATATACGGGAAAACCTGGGTTTTTCTAAAGAAGCAGTTACCGATGCCTTGCACAAGAGTTTAAAACGACTTCAAACAGATTATATAGACCTTTATCAACTGCACTGGCCGGAGCGAAACACTAATTTCTTTGGAAAATTAGGCTACGAGCACGATAGAAATGAAGCCTGGGAAGAAAATTTTCAGGAAGTTCTGGAAACTTTAAACGGCTTTGTAAAAGAGGGGAAAATTAGGCAGGTAGGCTTGTCTAATGAAACTCCATACGGAGTAATGCGTTTTTTGGAGGAAAGTAGAAAACACGGCCTTCCCAAGATGATTACCGTACAAAATCCGTATAATTTGCTAAATAGAAAAGATGAAATTGGACTTACAGAAGTGCTTCATCGTGAAAATATAGGTTTATTTCCCTACTCTCCATTGGGAATGGGAACTTTAACCGGAAAGCATTTAGATGGCGTAGAACCCAATTCAAGACTGGGCTTATTTTCGCAGTATAAACGATATTCTAACGAACAGGCAGTAAAGGCTACCAGAGCTTATAGCGAAATTGCTAAAAAGCATAACCTGAATTTCGCTCAAATGTCTTTGGCATTTGTAAATACGCGACCTTTTGTAACCAGTAATATTATTGGTGCCACTTCTTTAAAACAGTTGACTGAAAATATTGGAAGTATAGAGGTTGAACTTTCGGAGGAAATTTTAGGCGAGATTAATAAAGTTCACGAAACCTATCCAAATCCTGCACCTTAATAATTATTTGCCCTTCAGGGTTTAAGGAGCTATTGGTGCTACCAAACTTTGGTGTATAAAAGAAGCTTGGTTTGCTGAGGTTCTTACATGGTACCATTCATTAGTTTTTCCCAAAAATTGCAGGGTATCCCTGGCTTTGGAGGTGCTTAAAATTTTTGAGCCTGAAGTTGTCGGCTTATTTCTAAGATTGGCTTTGTTGGTTTTTACTAGCAATTTATGTGGGGTGCTGTCTAATAACTTAGGTTCGGTTTCCAAAATGTTGGTTTGATATATAAAATGTAAGGGGTTTATGGCGCCGCGATAGCTTTTATAAATTCCGAAATGTAGATGTGGGGGCGTGGTCCTGGCATTACCTGTGTTGCCCACAAAGCCCAAGGTGTCTCCTCTTTTTACATTCCCAGAGATATTGGCAATACTATCTAAATGCGCATAATAAAGCGATTGCTTGCGTTTTGGGTCCCGTAGCCAAACCTGCTTGCCGCCAAGTCCCTTTTCGCCGGTAAAGCTAAGGCTGCCATCTGTAGCAGCAACTACTGGGGTTCCTCTTTTAGCAAAAATATCTATGCCCTCGTGACGCCTGGCACCGCCATCGCGATTATCACCCCAGTAACTTTGTACATTTCTATTTGAGCCGGCACTCACCGGAAAAAGATAAGCTGGTTGTTTCTCTATTTAAAAAGTGAAAGGGGTGTGGGCTTCAATTTCGGGTTGAATAACTAATTTATAGGTAGCTTTTTTATGGGCTTCAAAACTTAATCTTTTCTTCCGGAAACCTGAAGTTTTGATCTTTTCAAATACGTTTGTTGAATCGCCTATCTTTTCAAATAACTCTATAAAAACAACTTGCCCGGTAGAATCGGTTTTCACATCAACATTTAAAACCTCTCCGGGTTGAAGCTTGACTTCATAAGAATAAACTGAAAAACCTTTAGGAAAGAATTTACCGGTTTCGGCATAAGGCAGATTTATGCCTACACTATCCTGAAATACCGTTTCAGCCGAATTTTCCCAAATTTGAAATAGTTCATCTGAAATATTCAAATCGCGTTTATACTGCTCTTTTGCGGTAGGATTAGTTATAAAATCAGATGCTTTATTAATTTGCGAACATCCGGAAATTATTAAAATTAAGGATAGGCTTAAAAATTTTATCTGCTTCATAATCTTGCGTTTCCGTGCAAATTAAAGCAGTAATTGTGCCATGTTAGGACGCTATTTTTTTATTCCCTCAATCTCTGGGTTACCCAAATAAATGACTTACAACATCTTCAATTTTAGCAACTTTTATCACATTGATGTTGAAATTGCTTTTTGGGACCTTGCTTTGTTTGGAAACCAGGATTGAAGCAAAGCCGAGTTTTTCGGCTTCAATAATACGTTGCTCTACCCGGGTAACCGGTCTAATTTCTCCGGCAAGGCCAACTTCAGCAGCAAAACAAATATCTTTTGGAATAGAGATATCTTCATTTGAAGATAAAATAGCAGCAATTACGGCCAGGTCTATTGCAGGATCATCTACACTAATTCCACCGGTAATATTTAAAAAAACATCTTTGGCGCCCAGCCTAAAACCAGCTCGTTTTTCTAAAACAGCCAATAGCATGTTTAGTCGTTTTACATTGTAACCTGTAGCCGACCGTTGTGGTGTTCCATACACAGCCGTACTTACCAGCGCCTGAATTTCTATCATAAGAGGGCGCATTCCTTCTAAAGTGGCCGAAATGGCTGTGCCGCTAAGATCTTCATCGTTCCTGGAAATAAGGATTTCAGAAGGGTTGCTTACTTCTCGTAAACCGCTTCCCTGCATTTCGTAAATACCCAGTTCGTGGGTAGAGCCAAATCGGTTTTTATGAGCCCGTAAAATTCGATATACGTGATTTCTATCGCCTTCAAACTGCAAAACGGTATCTACCATATGCTCCAGTACTTTTGGGCCTGCAATACTGCCTTCTTTTGTGATATGACCTATTAGAATAACCGGGGTGTTGGTTTCTTTTGCAAATTTTATAAGCTCTGCTGTGCATTCCCTAATTTGGGAGATGCTTCCCGGGGCACTTTCAATATAATCGCTGTGCAGGGTTTGAATAGAATCTATAATAATCACTTCGGGCTCAATGCTTTCAATTTGCCGAAAGATATTTTGGGTTTTGGTTTCGGTAAGAATATAGCAATTGGCAGCGACAGGATTAATACGTTCTGCCCGCATTTTTATTTGTTGCTGACTTTCTTCTCCTGAAACGTATAATACCTTGTAGTTTAATTGAAGTGAAATTTGAAGAAGCAATGTGCTTTTTCCTATGCCCGGTTCACCGCCCAGTAGGGTGAGCGATCCAGGTACAAGTCCGCCGCCTAAAACCCGGTCCAGTTCGGTGTTGCCGGTATTCCATCGGTTTTGGGGGCTGTTTTCAATTTCAGCTATTTTTAAAGGTTTGGAAGTTCGTTTTGCCTGGTTATGGGTAGCGGTTTTCCAGTCTTTTTTATCTGGTTTTTCTACAATTTCTTCAGCAATGGTATTCCACTCGCCACACGAACTGCATTTGCCCTGCCATTTCGCATATTGACTTCCACAATTTTGACAATAGAACGTTGATTTAACCTTGGCCATTTAGCTTTAAATTTTGCTGCTAATAACCGAAATCTTTTTTAATTGCATCGGCTTTTGCCAGCATAAAATCGGTGTTTAAAAATGCTATTTTTTCTTGTCCGTATGCATTTTGGTAGGTTCGCATTGCTTTTCTAGGATTGCCGGTTTCCTCTTCGTAACGAGCTTCAAAGTAAGTGCCAAGCATAGTCCCGGGATAGTTGTCATAAGCCAGGTCACTTAAACCTTTGTAATCTTCCCATCTTTTCGTTTTTTCAATCGCATTATGAATGGCCATAAAATCTTCTAAGCGTATTTTTTTCTCAATACCGAAAAGCTCGTTTATGCTTTCATATTTATCGGTTAAAAACTCTACTGAAGAAACCGAAGTTTGTAGCAAAAGCTCATTGTAATCTTTCTTACTTATAGGTCTGTAAACATTAAAAATGCTCTCGAGGGCGGCAGGGATTGCTTTTCCTACCAAAGAATAGTGGGTAGCATTTTCAAAATTATCAAACTCATAGGTCACCAAATCGTTTTCCAAAGCTGTTAGTTGTTCGTTAAGGGCTTCGATCCCATTTTTTAGCTGTGGGATATCATCGGTTCCGGTAGCCAAATAAAGCCATTTTTTGGTTTCAGATTTCCTTAAGGCATTGCTGATACGATCTACCATTTGGGGTGCCAGGTCCGGGCTTAAATTGATATAGCCATGAAAAATAGGATTGGATTTCAACAGGTAATAATTAATGAAATTTGCCGTATAATCGTGGCCCGCAATTACTCTAAAATTAGCAGTCCTATATTTATTATCTATATGCTGCAAAAGTTCCATTCCCAGGAATTCAAAAAAGGCTGCGCCTTTATTTGCCGGAAGAAAATTTCGATCTTCATAATAAGCATCGTCCATACGCGATTTACTTTGGTTGACGCCAACTACAATCATTTCGGGGGCATCTTCCCAATAGGAATAATAATCTACATTGCCGGCCATGGGTTCAAATAGATAGTCGCCATCTAATACCAGGATTACCGGGTAGGTTTTTTCGGTGTTTTCTTCGTAATTTCTTGGTAATTGAATTTTAATTTCCCTTGTTTCCCCAAGTTTTTGGGAAGAAATAGTTTCATAAAGTGTTTGTGCTGAACTTAGTAGCGGTGCTACCAGCAGCACAAAAATTAGTAATTTTTTAATCATAGGTGTTGGGTTTTGTTTAACCAACACAAGATATAATTTATTTCCGACGGTTGAAAATTGGGAGGAAAATGAAGGAAAGTCCGCCCAGGATAAGTACCAAAAGGGTTTGTGTGCTCCAGGTAATCCATCCAAAGGCTTCGCCGGTTTGTTTAGAAATGCCAAAAACAACTAAGATAGCACCAATGGCCACGGGGTAAACGCCAATTCCACCATTGGTAGCCGAAACTGCAAAAGAACCCACAACAAAAGTAGCCATAACTACAGAGAAACTAACTTTTTCCATTCCGGGAACGGCAAAAATAATTACATAGAACATTAGAATGTACATAATCCATATAAACAGGGTATGGAAGATAAATGCCCATTTTTGTTCCATTTTAAAAATACTTCGCATCCCTTCTAAAAGTCCGCGTGCCATTTTTTTTATGCGAACTAAAAATGAGAGTTGTGATCTTTTTATAAACTGAAGTACAATAATGCCAAGTAATAAAAGAGCTATAAGTAAACCGAAACTGGTTAAGGGGTTAATATTATTATTGCTAAAGTAAGTGAGTAAATATTCGGTTTGAAGCAATAATGTGAATGCTGTAATAGACAGCATAATAACAACATCGGCAATTCTTTCAGAAATAATGGTCCCGAATGCTTTTTCAAAAGGGATCTTTTCATAAGAGGAGAGACTCGCTGCGCGCAAAACTTCCCCCGATCTTGGAATTCCGAAATTTGCCAGGTACCCGGCCATTACGGCCATAAAGCTATTGAGGAGCCTGGGTTTGTAGCCCATAGGTTCTAGCATAAACTTCCAGCGGTACGCACGCGAAAGGTGGGAGAGGCCGCCAAGAACCATAGATAGTAGTAAAAACCAGGGATTGGCGTTTAAAATATTTTGCCACAATTCTTCCCTTTCTTCTGGTGTGGCGGTATTCAGGGAATACCAAACTAAAAAAACTCCCAGTAAAAGTGGGAGTATAATTTTAAGTATTTTAACCAGGTTCTTATTCAAATGAATTAGCTCAAAAGATTGTTTTCTTCATTAGGGAATACCAGTGAAGGTTTAAATGATTTTGCTTCTTCAAAATCCATAATAGCATAAGCGATTAATATTAAAATATCCCCCTTGGCAACTTTCCTGGCCGCGGCACCATTTAAGGTAATTTCGCCAGAATTTCTTGGACCCGGTATTACATATGTTTCCAGGCGTTCTCCATTGTTGTTGTTTACAATTTGGACTTTTTCCCCTTCAATTATATTGGCAGCTTCCATAAGATCTTCATCTATAGTAATACTGCCTATGTAATTAAGATCGGCACCTGTAACTTTTACTCTGTGTATTTTAGATTTTACTACGTGAACTTGCATAGTTTATTCTTCGTTATTTAGGGCAATATTGTCTATAAGCCTAACTTCTCCAACATAGGCCGCGATAAATGCACGGTAGGTATTGCCTTTTCTTTTTCGGTTAATTTTTTCTAATGTTTGGGTATTGGCAATCTCAAAATATTCTAGTTTTAAAACCTGATGATTTTTAAATTGCCCCTCTACCCAGTTTTGAATATATTCTGCACTTTTTGTGCCAAATAGTTCGTTAACTTTAAGCAGGGTTTTGTAAATAAAAGAGGCTTCCTCACGCTCAAAAGTATTCAACCTCTCATTTCGGGAACTTCTTGCTAATCCATTTTCTTCCCTTAAAATGGGGCAGCCTACTATTTCTACAGGAAGTCCGGTTTTATCAATTAATTTTCTTACAATTTGTAATTGCTGAAAATCTTTTTCACCAAAAAAAGCCTTGTGTGGCGTAATTACTTCGAAGAGTCTTTTTACGATGGTTCCAACCCCGTCAAAATGTCCGTTTCGGTGTTTTCCCTCCATTACTTGCTCTAATCCATCAAAATTAAACTGCTCGGCACTTATATTTTCGCCATATAATTCTTTAGCTGTGGGAGTGAAAATCCAAAGCTCAGGATCGGCTTGTTTTAAAAGCCTTATATCTTCCTCTAAAGTACGCGGATATTTCTCAAGATCGGCAGGGTTGTCAAATTGGGTTGGGTTTACAAAGATGCTGATAATCACTTGATCACATTCCTGTAATGCTTGTTTTACCAGGGATAAATGTCCCTGGTGTAATGCCCCCATGGTGGGGACTAAACCAATGATTTTTGCATTGGATTTTGCGGCCTTAACCGCCGCTTTTAGAAGGGTTTTTTCTTTGAAAACCTGCATTTTATTATAAAATTAACAGCGTGCAAACTTAATATATTACTAGCAATCTGCATAAATTTTTGTAATTTTGCGTGTTTTTTGTTCGCAATCGCAATTAAAGCCATCTATTTATGAAAGATAAGAGGATATTATACGTATCATCTGAAGTTATTCCTTACCTGCCCGAAACCGAAATATCATCCACGTCTTTTGAAGCCGCAAAAATGGTAAATAATATTGGAGGGCAAATAAGAATTTTTATGCCCCGGTTTGGTAATATCAATGAACGCCGCCACCAACTTCACGAAGTGATAAGGCTTTCTGGGATGAATTTGGTGATTAATGATCTAGATATGCCATTGATTATTAAAGTGGCATCTATTCCTAAGGAAAGAATGCAGGTTTACTTTATAGATAATGAAGATTATTTTAAAAGAAAAGCTACTCTCACTGATGAGGATGGTAACTTATTTGAAGATAATGACGAGCGCGCCATCTTTTTTGCTAAAGGAGTAATAGAAACCGTTAAAAAATTAAATTGGTCGCCCGATATTATCCACGTACATGGTTGGCTGGCATCCTTGCTTCCGTTGTATCTAAGATGTTATTATGGGAATGAGCCTTTGTTCAATGGTGCAAAAATAGTTACTTCTGTATACAATCAAGACTTCGAAGGAACGTTAGATGAAGAGATGCAGGAGAAAGTCTTGTATGACGGAATGGAGAAAGAAGATATAAAACATTTAAAAACCCCAAACTTTGTTAATTTAATGAAGCTGGCAGCAGATCATTCAGATGCGGTAATTACAGCCGGTGATAATATCCCTGAAGAACTTGCTACATATTTAACCAGAATTAATAAGCCATTGCTTCCTTATAAAAATAGGGAAGAATTTAGCCAGGCTTATCAGGATTTTTATACTAACGAAGTTTTATCTGAATAGAAATTTTTATCGAATGAATTTAATGAGAATGATGTATAAAACAGCAACTTTACTTGTTGTTGTTTTTGCTTTTGTGGCCTGTGATGATGAGTATAGTACTGTTGGAGGTGAGATTATTGAAAATACCAGTGATCTTGAGCTAGAGGAGGTTGAAGTTACTGCCTACAGTAAAAAAATCAATTCAGTACAAACAAATAAGCTTGGAAACCATTTATTGGGGGTTTATAATCATCCTATTTACGGGCAAACCACAGCAAGTATTCTTACTCAAATTTCACTACCTACACAAAACCCTACTTTTGGTACAGAACCAGAGCTTGATAGTGTGGTTTTAACAATTCCTTATTTTAGTACTGAAGCTGATTCAGATGAAGATGGGAATATAACTTATGCTTTAGACTCTGTGTATGGCAACACTCCAATTAAAATTTCTATTCAGGAATCTAATTATTATTTGAGAGATTTAGATCCAGATGCCGATTTTCAGGATAGTCAACGTTATTACTCAGATGATCAAGATTTATTTGAACAAAACCTTACCGGGGAGGTGATTTACGAAAATGATAATTTTCTGCCTTCTAATCAGGCTATTGTTTCCTATGAAGAAAATGACCAGGGTGAGCAAGATACCATTGCTTCCGGTCCGGCGTTAAGAATTAAACTTCCGACTGCGTATTTTCAGGAAAAAATTATAGAAAATGAAGGTTCTGGCGTACTTAGTAATAATAATAATTTTAAGAATTACTTGCGCGGAATGTTTATTAAAGCCGAGCCAAAAGAAGAAGATGGAACCATGATCTTTTTTAACCTTAATAAAGAGTCTGGTGCCGGAATAGAACTGTTTTATACCAATGAGGTGGAAACCACCAATGATGATGGCGGTACAGATACCATAAGACGTCGTAAACAATATAAACTTGATTTGGGTAGTACTATTGTAAATAGTTTTAAAGGAGAGTATCCGGGAGATATATTGCAGGCTATAGAAGAAAGTAATGCGGAAGCAGGTGCTGAAAAGCTTTTCCTGAATGGGGGGGAAGGAAGTATGGCGGTGATAGAGCTTTTTCAGGATGAAGAGCAAATAGAGGCTTTAAAAGAAAAAGACTGGCTTATTAACGAGGTTAATCTTAATTTTTACGTAGATAAAAGCTTTGTTAGTGAGATGAATGAGTATAATAGGCTTTATTTGTATGACCTTGATAATGGAAGGTTGCTGGCAGATTTAAGTTTTGCTCGTAATTTTGTTCAGGATTTTAATTCTGCCCAACCACTTAATTCCCTAACTTCCTTTTCTAAAATTTTGAAAGATGCCTCTAATGATGAGCCTGTTGGATATAAAATAAATCTTACCCAGCACGTAACCAATATTTTGGAGGATGATGCTGAGAATGTTCGGTTGGGATTGGTGTTGGTTGATAATATTAACAATGTATTTTTAGACAGAAGAGACGGTCCTATTACCCCATTACAATCAGGTGTGAGAGGGCTTGATGATATTGAGACAATACCATCAGAAGTAATTACAACCCCCGAGGGCACTGTTTTGCACGGTAACCTATCAAACGATGAAGAGAAACGATTAAAACTTAGAATATACTACACAGAGATTAAATAATTTACTAACTAATACCAATATACTATTATGTGCGGAATTGTAGGATATATTGGGCACAGGGATGCTTATCCCGTTGTCCTTAAGGGGCTTCAAAGACTGGAATATCGTGGATACGATAGTGCAGGAATTGCCCTTTATGATGGAGAAGAACTTAAGCTTTGCAAAACACAAGGTAAGGTTGCGGCTCTAAAAGAAAAACTTGAAAATACCATAACTACCAACGGAAATGTTGCGATAGGCCATACACGCTGGGCTACTCATGGAGAGCCAAGCGATGTAAACAGTCATCCGCATTATTCAAATTCGGGAGATTTAGTTATTATTCATAATGGCATTATAGAAAATTACGATGCTTTAAAAAAAGAATTGAAAACCAGGGGGTACACCTTTAAAAGTGATACCGATACCGAAGTATTGGTTAATCTTATTGAAGATGTAATTATAAAAGAAGGTGTTAAGCTTGGTAAGGCCGTTCAAATTGCATTAAACCAAACTATTGGTGCTTATGCAATTGCGGTTTATAATAAAACCAAACCAGATGAAATTGTTGTGGCTCGTTTAGGGAGTCCGCTTGCCATTGGAGTTGGGGAAGATGAATTTTTTATAGCCTCAGATGCTTCGCCTTTTATTGAGTATACCAATAATGCAATTTACCTGGAAGATGGTGAAATGGCTGTGGTACGCAGGGGGAAAGAGGTTAAAGTACGAAAGATTCATGACGATACTTTAGTGGTTCCTTATGTTCAGGAGTTGCAACTTAATCTAGAGCAGATAGAAAAAGGTGGTTATGAGCACTTTATGCTTAAAGAAATTCATGAGCAACCAACTGCAATAAAAGATACTTATCGGGGTAGGATGTTGCCCGACGAAGGTATAATTAGAATGGCAGGAGTAGACGATAATCTGGAACGTATAGCTAATGCGAAACGAATTCTTATCGTGGCCTGTGGTACCAGCTGGCATGCCGGTTTAGTTGCCGAATATATTTTTGAAGAACTGGCGAGGATTCCTGTAGAAGTGGAATATGCTTCAGAATTTAGGTATCGTAATCCTATTATTTCAGAAAAAGATGTCATTATAGCAATTTCCCAAAGTGGGGAAACTGCCGATACGATGGCGGCTATAAAACTTGCCAAGGAGAAAGGTGCATTTGCTTTTGGGGTTTGTAATGTGGTGGGGTCTTCTATTTCAAGAGAAACCCATGCAGGGGCTTACACTCATGCCGGTCCCGAAATTGGTGTGGCTTCAACAAAAGCTTTTACCACTCAAATTACAGTACTTACTTTATTGGCTTTAAAACTTGCCAAACAAAATGGGACTATTTCTCATACAGAGTTCATGACCTATTTGCAGGAAATGGAGCGTATTCCTTCTAAAATTGAAAGTGCTTTAGAGGGTGATGAACATATAAAGATGATTGCCGATATTTATAAGGATGCCAGAAACTGCCTTTACTTGGGTAGGGGGTATAACTTTCCGGTTGCATTAGAAGGGGCACTTAAGCTTAAAGAAATTTCCTATATTCATGCTGAAGGCTATCCGGCTGCCGAAATGAAACACGGTCCTATTGCCCTTATTGATGAAGAAATGCCGGTAGTAGTGATAGCGACTAAAAAAGGGCATTATGAGAAGGTGGTGAGTAATATACAGGAAATCAAGTCTAGAAAAGGTAAAATTATAGCTATTGTTACCGAAGGTGATACCGAAGTAAGAGAACTTGCCGATCACGTAATTGAAGTGCCTGAAACCCTGGAGCCTTTAACACCACTTGTTACAACCATTCCGCTTCAGTTGTTGTCTTACCATATTGCGGTAATGCTTGGGAAAAATGTAGATCAACCCAGAAACTTAGCTAAGTCGGTTACGGTAGAATAACGGCGTATTCGATTTAAGTAAGAATATATAAATCCCTTTTGAAATTTTCAGGAGGGATTTTTGTTTTAATGGCTGCTTAAGGCTTAATTTTGCTCGCTTTTCTAAGCTTGAAAAAAGTTATTTTAAGAGAGGTATGATTTTATTTAGAAAAAACTATCTTTGCAGCCTGAAAATACCTTTCTGCGTTTTTAACGCATTGTGAATTATAATATTGGGGTTTTCAGATATTTTAAATACGAAAACATTAAAGAATTAAATAATGTCTAAAGTAACAGGTAAAGTTGCCCAAATTATTGGCCCTGTAGTTGATGTTGTGTTCGACTCAGAGAATGCTGAATTGCCAAAAATCTATGATTCTTTGGAAATCACCAGAAAAGATGGTTCCATTTTAGTTTTAGAAGTGCAATCGCACATTGGAGAAGAAACTGTGAGAACAGTATCTATGGATTCTACCGATGGTTTAAGCCGTGGTGTAGAAGTGGTTGCTACAGGAGCACCTATACAAATGCCAATTGGTAAAGATGTATATGGTCGTTTATTCAACGTTGTTGGAGATGCTATTGACGGTCTTGGGGAGCTTCCTAAATCTGGAAAAGATGGAATGCCTATCCACAGGGAAGCACCAAAATTTGAGGACTTATCTGTTTCTACAGAGGTTTTATTTACCGGGATTAAAGTAATTGACCTTATTGAGCCTTATGCAAAAGGTGGTAAAATTGGTCTTTTTGGTGGTGCCGGTGTAGGTAAAACTGTATTGATTCAGGAATTAATTAATAATATCGCAAAAGGCCACGGTGGTCTTTCTGTATTTGCCGGGGTAGGAGAGCGTACTCGAGAAGGAAATGACCTTCTTCGTGAAATGCTTGAATCTGGTATTATAAAATATGGTGACGCTTTTTCTGAATCTATGGAAGAAGGCGGTTGGGATCTTAAAAAGGTCGATAAAACTGCAATGTTAGATTCTAAAGCAACTTTCGTTTTTGGACAGATGAACGAACCGCCAGGGGCGCGTGCTCGTGTGGCGTTATCAGGACTTACAATAGCCGAATTTTTCCGTGATGGAGCGGGAGATGGCCAGGGGAAAGATGTTCTTTTCTTCGTAGATAATATTTTCCGTTTTACACAGGCTGGTTCAGAGGTGTCTGCGCTTCTTGGGCGTATGCCTTCTGCGGTAGGTTATCAGCCAACTTTGGCAACAGAGATGGGTGCGATGCAAGAGCGTATTACTTCAACTAAAAACGGATCTATTACGTCTGTACAGGCTGTTTACGTACCTGCCGATGACCTTACCGACCCGGCGCCGGCAACAACATTTGCCCACCTGGATGCAACTACGGTACTTTCACGTAAAATTGCCGAGCTAGGTATTTACCCTGCGGTAGATCCATTAGAGTCTACTTCAAGAATTCTTACTGCCGATATTTTAGGTGACGATCATTATAAGTGTGCACAACGAGTAAAAGAGCTTTTACAGCGTTATAAAGAATTGCAGGATATTATTGCTATTCTTGGTATGGAAGAACTTTCTGAAGAGGATAAGCTTGCTGTATCACGTGCCAGACGTGTACAACGTTTCCTATCTCAGCCTTTCCATGTAGCCGAGCAGTTTACCGGTTTAAAAGGAGTTTTGGTTGATATTAAAGATACTATTAAAGGATTTAATATGATTATGGATGGTGAATTAGATCACCTTCCGGAATCGGCTTTTAACCTTAAAGGTACTATAGAAGAAGCCATTGAGGCCGGAGAAAAAATGTTGGCTGAAGAAGACTAATTTATTTTTAGCCGCAATTGTAGGTAACACAAACTAAAATATGATGTCCTTGTAATAGTTGTAGGCTGTAAACTAAAAGATATGTACTTAGAAATAGTAACCCCTGAAGCTGTAGTTTTTAAAGCTGATATTAATGCAGTAAAAGTTCCCGGTCATGCCGGAGAATTTCAAATGCTGAATAATCACGCGCCTATAGTTTCTACTTTGGTTGAAGGTGAAGTTAAAATAGAACTTGCTGCCTCTAACAAGGAGCTGGACGATGAGCTTTCTGGAGACTTCAGAAAAGATAAAGGCAGTAGTAATATTCTTTATTATACGATAAAAGGTGGTGTTTTAGAATTGAAAGATAATAAAGCTATTATTCTGGCCGATTAATTTTAGAATATTTAATACTTGAGAAGCCGGACAAACGTCCGGCTTTTTTTATGTCTGTTTAATTACTAAATGTAAATGCTGTGAAGTCTGTTAAGGAGCAAAATAAAGCTTATCTATATGCGGTTTTGGCTGTACTGTTGTGGAGCACGGTAGCGGCGGCCATGAAGTTGTCTTTAGAGTATTTTGACTATCTACAATTGCTGTTTCTTGCGGTTTTAGGTTCTTTAATCTCTTTGTTTTTTATACTGGTTCTTCAGAAGAAATTAAAAGAGATTTTTCGCTTTCCGAAAATAGCTTATTTGAAATCGGCTGTTTTTGGTTTGGTAAATCCTTTTATATATTATGTAGTCCTATTTAAAGCTTACTCTTTACTGCCTGCACAGGAAGCGCAGCCTTTAAATTATACATGGCCAATAATGATTACCTTACTTTCTATTCCTATTCTAGGTCAAAAGATTAGCGTTAAAAATTTTATAGCTATTGTTATTAGCTTTTTGGGGGTGGCAGTAATTTCTACACAAGGCAATTTATTATCTTTCTCTTTTAGCAACCCTTATGGGGCATTGTTGGGGCTTGCTTCTGCCGTGATCTGGGCTTTGTTTTGGATATATAATATAAAAGATAAGAGAGATGAAATCAGTAAGTTGTTCCTTAACTTTTTGTTTGGAATGATATATATTAGTATTGCGCTATTTGCATTTTCAGAGTTTCCTTCTTTTTCGATAGAAAGCTATGCTGCGGCTGCCTATGTTGGTCTTTTTGAAATGGGAATCACTTTTGTAATTTGGTCTTTAGCCTTAAAGAAATCTTCTCATGCCGCAAAGGTTAGTAAGTTTATCTATTTGGTGCCTTTTCTATCTTTAATAGTTATCTATTTTGTGCTGGGAGAGACTATTCTTTTGTCCACAATCGTAGGGCTTGTTTTTATCGTAAGTGGTTTGGTTTTTGACAATATTAATTTCTCCAGGCTTTTAACAAAAATTAAAAACAGAAAAAAACTTAGGAAGCTTTAATTAGTCTTTTGGGGTGTAATACAAAATATCTCCGGGCTGGCAGTTAAGAGCCTCGCAAATCGCTTCTAAAGTTGAAAATCTAACGGCTTTGGCCTTTCCTGTTTTTAAAATTGAAAGATTTGCTTTGGTAATTCCAATTTTTTCAGCCAGTTGGTTGCTTTTTACGCCCCGATCTTCCAGGATTTTATCTAGATTTATTATAATTGGCATAACTAAACGGTTAATTCGTTTTCTTCTTTTAAAATTTTAGCATTATTGAAAATACTCGAAAGGAATATTGAAAATAAGCCTATACCTATCACAAACCAAAAATCAAATAGATCTGCACTTATCCTTAAACGTCCTTGAAATATAATCCTGAATATAAAATATGCCAGGGCGTCAATAATAGTAATGTATATAATTAACTGGCCAATTAATCTGAAGCTTGCAATCTGAAATCTCGTAAATAATTGGCCGGCAAGTAAATTTTTCATCAAGTTTTTAAATAATAGGAAGATGTAAATCCAAAATCCGCCTGATAATATTTCATAGGTTAAAGTGGTGTATAGTGCATTTCCCGATTCGATTTTAAACTCTTCAGCATCTCGCAATATTTTAAGTATATCCCATGGATTAATAAAGACTGCATAAAGTAGAAAACCAAGTAAAATTATCCAGCCAAAAATCATAAGATAATAAGCTATGCTGAAAATATTCTTAAGCCATTCTGAAGATTTCATTTTTAGACGGTTATTGTTTAACAATAACAAATTTATATTTAATTATTGAAAAACAATAATTCTGTTAATGATAATTGGTAAATTAATTTCAGCATTTTAAGAAATTTGCTAAGAAACAGGCTTCAGGAAATGATTAAAAATGAGAAGCTGCTAAATCGGTGTGCTTTCTGCAGCTTTATGGGGGTTTTGGTAATAAAACTTCAATAAATCTATTATATTTGCGAGGAACGGACTTTTTGAGAGATAATATATGCTAACAGCAATACTTTTAGGTTTTTTATTCGCGTTGTTTCTGGTATTTACAGGAAAGTTCTTCAGGGGGAAAATGGCCATCCTTTCGGCGCTTATCCCGGCAGGCCTTTTTGCTTATTTTGCCAGTTTTATTCCAAAGATTAGTTCAGGAGAAATTATTAGTAGAACTTACCAATGGGTTCCGGCATTTGGCGTAGATCTCAGTTTTAAACTGGACGGCCTTTCGCTTCTTTTTTCCTTAATGATTACCGGGATTGGTTTCCTGGTGTTTGCATATACCGCCTCATATCTTAGGGGGCACAAATATTTAGATAGGTTTTACGGATATTTAAGCCTTTTTATGGCGGCCATGCTTGGGTTGGTGCTTTCTGATAACCTAATCTCTATGTTTGTATTTTGGGAGTTAACCAGTATAAGTTCATTTTTTCTTATTGGTTTTAATAATACCAATCCGGCTTCACGAAAATCTGCCTTAACAGCATTGGGGATAACCGGTTTTGGGGGATTTTCTTTGTTGGCAGGAGCTTTGTTGTTAGGCAGTATTAGTGGTACGTATAGTATTTCTGAAATGCTTTCTATGAAAGAAGCCATAGCCGGTAGTGAATATTATATCCTGGCGGTAGTTTTTATCTTTGTGGCTGCATTTACGAAATCGGCTCAATTTCCTTTTCATTTCTGGCTGCCCGGTGCCATGAAGGCGCCTACTCCTGTTTCAACTTATTTGCACTCGGCGACGATGGTAAAAGCGGGTATTTATCTACTTATGCGTTTTACGCCGGTATTAGGAGATCAGGAATTTTGGAATACTACTTTAATAATTGTAGGTGGTGTTACGATGGTTTACTCTGCTGTACACGCCCTTTTTAGAACCGATCTTAAAGGAGTTTTAGCTTATTCTACTATTTCTGCCCTTGGAATCCTGGTATTCTTAATCGGATTAGGAAGTAAGGACGCTTTTTTGGCTGCCTCGGTTTTTATAATTGTTCATGCCTTATATAAAGCTACTTTATTCCTTGTAACCGGAATAATAGATCACCAAACGGGTACCAGGGATGTAACCAAATTGGCAGGACTTCGAAAAATTATGATGCCTGTGGCAATTGCAGGTATTTTAGCAGCGATCTCAAGTGCGGGTATTCCGCCAACAGTTGGATTCTTAGGGAAAGAGCTTACCTATGAAGCTAGTTTGCACGCTGAAGCTTTTACAGTAGTTATCGTGGTAGCTATTGTTTTAACTAAAATATTATTGCTCTGGGCCGGTTTTGTAGCTGGAATAAAACCTTTTACCGGAAAGCTTTCTGAAGAGTATACAAATGTAAAAGCCCCCGATTTCTTAATGTGGGGGCCGGCAATTATCCTGGCTGTTTTAGGTCTCATATTTGGGATATTTCCAATGATAATAGAATCGGCTTTAGTGAAACCTGTGGTTTCAGCTTTAGGAGCTGATGCTTCAGAGTATCACCTTGCGTTATGGCATGGTTTCAATACGGTCTTGCTATTAAGTGCTATTACTATTGCCGTGGGTGTTCTTCTTTACTTTCTAGTGAAACCTTCAGTGAAACTTGAAAATAAGATTGGAAAGTTAGAGTTTATTTCGCCAAAAAGTATTCTGGAAAAAGGAACGCACTATTTTAATGTGTTTTCTGCATTCTGGACTAATGTATTCCAAAATGGCTATTTAAGAAATTATGTGACTACAATAGTACTGTTTCTGGTTGTTTTGGTGAGCTACATTATGTTTGGAAGTTCTAGAGTAGTGATAGATCATACGCAACTATCTCAGGTTACTGCTTATGAATTGGTGGTAGCCTTAATTTTAATTGCCGGCGTTTTCTATACGGTTTTTACAAAATCGAGACTTGCTGCCGTGGCGGCTATGGGTGTTGTTGGTTTGGCAATTTGTTTGATTTTTGTTTTTTACAGTGCGCCCGATTTGGCGATGACGCAGTTTTCTATAGATACGTTAACCGTAATTTTATTTGTATTGGTGCTATATAGATTGCCGAAGTATTTGACTCTTTCAGACTATAAAATGAGGATTAGGGATGGGGTATTGTCGGCAGCTTTAGGTACAGTAATATGCCTATTGGCACTTCAGGTTTTAGCTGAACCAACCAATAGTGAGGTTGGTGATTTTTATGCTAAAAATGCTTATATAATGGCTAAAGGAAAAAACGTGGTAAATGTTATTCTTGTAGACTTTAGGGGCATAGATACATTTATGGAAATTTCAGTATTGGCTATCGCAGCCATAGGTGTTTTTGGCTTGTTGAAACTAAGGCTGAAAAGTACCGATAGGTCCCAGTAAAGACAATGTTAAAAGCCATTTAGGCTTACTAAAATTTATACAGATGAGTACGCTAATTTTAAGAACAGCTTCTAATTACCTTTTACCGGTATTGCTGGTGTTCTCTATTTTTATATTATTGCGCGGGCACTATTTGCCGGGCGGTGGCTTTGTGGGTGGCTTAATTGCTGCAATTGCATTTGTATTGCACGCTTTCGCCAATGGCCTGGATGATACTAAAAACTTATTGAGATTTCACCCCGGTTTTTTGATGCCGGTAGGCTTAGCTCTTGCTTTTTTTAGCGGGTTGTCTCCAATATTTGTTGATCAGGCTTTTATGACAGGGCTTTGGTTCCCCGAACCTTTCCCTGTAATTGGTAATGTAGGTTCAGCTTTATTTTTTGATATTGGGGTATACCTTGTGGTAATAGGTGTTACCCTCACAATAATATTTACAATCTCAGAATCAGCTTAATTTATGGAAGTTCTTTTAGCGATAATTATTGGGATTCTGTATGCTGCGGGTATTTATATGATGCTTCGCAGAAGTTTGGTGAAACTCATTATTGGAATTATACTCTTAGGAAACGGGGCCAACCTGCTTATATTTCTTCTTGGAAGAATTACTGAAGGGGCACCGCCAATTATCCCCGGAGAATCCAAAGTGTTTTTAGAGGCATACGCAGATCCTGTTCCGCAGGCATTAATATTAACCGCTATCGTAATTAGTTTCGGTTTACAATCTTTTGCCATTATTCTTGTGAAAAGAGCGCATAAGGTGGTTAAAACCGATGATCTGGACGAAATGAACGCAACAGACGAAGATTCATGACACAACAATTAATATTATATCCTTTACTGCTGCAATTATTATTGGCTATTTTGCTCATGTTTTTTTGGAAAAGAATTGGAGCGCAGCGTGTAATTAGTATACTTGGTAGCATTGTTCACCTTGGTGTTAGCATAGGTGTCTTTGCCTATATTTGGAACAATGGAACTCAAACCGTGCAGGCAGGTAGTTGGGAGGCGCCTTTTGGTATAACCTTTATCGCCGATACCTTTGCAATAACCATGGTTTTATTAACCTCTATTGCCGGGTTGGCGGTTTCGATATTTTCAGCGGGTTCTGTAATTAGCGACCGATTAAGATTTGGGTATTTTCCCATATTTCACTTCTTATTATTAGGACTTACCGGGGCTTTTTTAACCGGTGATATCTTTAACCTATATGTTTGGTTTGAAATTATTATAATTAGCTCTTTTGTGTTAATAACTATTGGTGGTGAAAAAGCTCAATTGGAAGGGGCTGTAAAGTATTTTACACTTAATTTTCTGGCCTCCATGATATTTTTAACCGCCATTGCGGTGCTTTATGGTTTAACCGGAAGCCTTAACATGGCCGATCTTGCCAATAAAGTAGCTGCAGTTGAAAACCGGGCCCTGGTAGAGATTACCGCTATTTTATTTTTAATTGGCTTCGGAATTAAATCGGCGGTTTTTCCTCTGTATTTCTGGTTGCCGGCTTCTTATCATACGCCGCCTTCGGCTGTGTCGGCTATTTTTGGTGGTTTGCTTACTAAAGTAGGTGTATATGCCTTGATTAGGGTTTTTACCCTGATTTTTGTTGAAGATGTGTTCCTAGATCAAATCTTACTGGTGCTCGCTATTTTTACACTTTTTAGTGGAGCTTTGGGCGCGCTGGTTCAAAATAATATTAGGAAAGTATTTTCATACTTAATTATTTGCCATATTGGTTATATGATTATTGGATTGGGAATGTTTACCGAAGTAGCCATAGCCGGAGCAATTTTTTACCTGGTTCACGATATCCTTGTAAAGACAAATTTATTTATGGTTAGTGGGTTGATTTATCGCATTAAAGGCTCTAATAGCTTACGTGCATTGGGCGGGTTTTATGCCCAATATCCTAAGTTGAGTTTGTTGATGTTTATCCCATTGTTCTCATTGGTTGGAATCCCACCTTTATCTGGTTTTTGGCCTAAAATATCGTTGATTACCGCTAGTTTTGATACAGGAAGTTATTGGAGCTTGGCAGCTATTATCTTTGCAAGTTTTATTACCTTGGTGGTAATAGCAAAGCTTTGGGCCGAAGTTTTCTGGAAAGATGCACAGGAAATACCGGTTAAACCTAAGTTTAGGTATTACCACAAGATTAAAAAAATAAAAAGGATTCAAATAATAGTACCTATTGTTTTCTTAAGTATGGTGACTTTGTATGTAGGTTTTGGTGCAGAACATATTCAAACCCTGGCAGCAAGAATTGCATCAGAATTAATAGATAACCAACTTTATATAGATGCGGTACTTAACACACAAATATCCGAATAATGAAGAGCAGGTTTGTATCTAACTTATTACTCACCTTTGTATGGGTAGCCCTTACAGGAGATTTTAGTTTTCAAAATTACCTGTTTGGATTCCTTGTGAATTTCTTTATTCTGTGGGTTATTACGCGAGGAAGTAGTGATGCACGGTATTTTATGCTTCTTCCTAAAGTTATTGCTTTCTTTTTCTATTTTTTATGGGAACTGTTTAAAGCAAATTTGCAGGTAGCTTATGAAGTGGTTACCCCAAACTTTAGAATGAAACCGGGAATTGTTAAAGTTCCTCTTACCATACAAAGCAACCTTGGGATAACTTTTCTGGCAAATATGATCTCGCTTACGCCGGGTACATTAAGCCTTGATGTATCTAACGATAAAAAGGTGCTTTATGTGCATAGCATGTATATAACCGATAGGCAGGAATTTATCGATGGGATAAAAAATGGATTTGAAAAACGTATTTTGGAAATATTGAGATGACGCTAACCGATTATTTATATTATATAATTTTACCAATTTTGGCCTTTTCGGTATTGCTTATAGTTTACCGATTTATAAAGGGACCAAGCATTGCCGATAAGATTATTGCTCTAGATGTTTTAATCACTACCGGGATTGGAATTATTGGTGTGTATAGTATTATACACGGAAGATCTACTTTTCTAGATACCGCAATGATTCTTGCATTGATTGCTTTTTTAAGTACAGTAGCTTTTTCTTATTACCTTGAAAAAAGAAATAGAAAGAAATGAGTTCAGTAATAATTGTAATTTTAGTTACTTTAGGAACCTTGTTCGTTTTGCTTTCGGCAATCGGACTTATAAGAATGCCCGATACTTACATGCGAATTTCGGTGAATACTAAGGCTGCAACCCTGGGAGTGGGGTTAATTTTAGTGGGAACAGCAGTTTTCTTTAACGACCTTTCTACTACTTCCAGAGCTTTGGTGATTATTCTTTTTGTATTCTTAACTGCACCGGTTAGTGCACATTTAATTGGACGGGCTTCTTATTTTATGGGGGTTAAGTTGTGGAAAGGTTCTATTATGGATGATCTTCGTGGGAAATATCAGAAAAACTCCTATATTTTAAAGAGTGAAACAGATGATAGCCCTGAAGATAACGTAGATCATTCTAAAATGGATGATGAGGCTTCGCAATAGGCTATTTAAAACAGGAACTCTATAGTTTAAGAAGACTTTAAGGCTATTGCTGTGTATTCTTTTAGCTTTTATTTTCCTTTTGTGTTCTTTTCTTTGCCATTAACTTGCGCTCAATAAAACCAAAAAGAAGGTTTATAGCCACTATTGTTAAGCATACAACTAAAAGTTCGGTATACATTTGTAATGCTGCAAGTGCTCCCGCACCGGCACTACACCAAATGGTAGCCGCAGTAGTTAAGCCTTTTACATTCTTACCATGCTGAAGTATGGTGCCGGCACCAATAAAACCAATTCCTGTAACTACCTGTCCCAAAACCCTGGAGGTGTCTACAAATTCATCGCCTTTAAATTCTAGCGAAACCAATATAAAAACACAAGCTCCAAGTGCCACAAGGGCGTTTGTTTTTAATCCTGCGCTTTTCCCAGAAAATTCTCTTTCTATACCTATAAATAGTCCGGCTATGGCTGCCAGACCAATGCTTATGCTAAATTCTGCCAGTTCCATATTTATTAGTTGGTTAAAGTTGTAGTTTTGCAAAATGCAGGAATTACCTTTAAAATTAGCTAAAAGTTTAGAGAATAGAAAGCAGGAAAGGGCTTTTAGAGTTCTTAACTCATCATCATCCCTTATAGATTTTTCTTCTAATGATTATCTTGGATTGGCTTCTTCCGACAAAATTTACCATAAGGCCCATGACGTCTTAAAGCAACATAATATTCTATATAATGGAGCCACCGGTTCCAGGTTGCTTTCCGGTAACCATAAGTTGTATGCGTTAACCGAAAACCTTTTGGCAGAATTTCATCAAACTGATGCAGCATTAGTTTTTAATTCTGGCTATGATGCTAATCTTGGCTTTTTTGCTTCGGTTCCACAGCGTGGAGACTTTATTTTTTACGACGAGCTTGCACATGCTTCCATTAGAGATGGTATTGCAATTAGCCATGCCAAGGCCTATAAGTTTCAACATAACAGTATAGAAAGCCTTCAAAATAGGCTTTTAAAGATAGATAAGCAGGAGGGGGCCGCAATATACATTGTTACAGAATCTGTTTTTTCAATGGATGGTGATATGGCACCTTTGGAAGAGCTTGCTAAAGTTGCAGAAAAATTCAATGCTTTTTTAATAGTAGATGAAGCCCACGCTAGCGGTATTTTTGGTGAAAAAGGGCAGGGTTTGGTTCAGGAGCTTGGAATTCAACATAAAGTTTTTGCCCGCATAAACACATTTGGCAAAGCTCCCGGTTGTCACGGAGCTGTAATTTTAGGAAGTAAGAGCCTAAAGGATTACCTGATTAACTTTTCAAGAAGTTTTATCTATACCACAGCCTTACCACCACATTCGGTGGCGACTATTCTGGTGGTTTACCGTGAGCTTTATCGTGGAATTTCACAAATTCAAAGCTTAAAAAACAATATTCATTATTTTAGAGAACAAGTAGTAAAAAATAATTTGGAGAGTGCTTTTCTTGAAAGTAAATCGGCTATTCAAAGTTGTATAATCCCAGGAAATGACCAGGTGCAATATGTAGCCCAAAACATCAATAAAGAAGGTTTTGATGTAAAACCTATACTCTCTCCAACCGTACCAAAAGATAAAGAAAGATTAAGATTTTGTATTCATGCTTTTAATTCGGAAGAGGAAATTAACCGGGTTTTAAAAATACTCGCTAAATTACTGATATCACCAGTATGATATTGAATCCTGAAATTCGCTGTAACAGGATTAATTATATGCCGGTGCTTGATTCTCATTTTATGATAAACTATATAAAGACATGAATACTTTTGTAAATATTGCCAGGTTTCAATACTCGTCTGAAGCACAAATTGTAAAAGGAAAGTTACAATCTGAAGGAATACAGGTATTTTTAGTAGACCAGGTTCTTATAGATACAGATCCTTTGTTTAGTCAGGCTGTTGGCGGCATAAAATTAAATGTTTATACTGAGGATGAGGAACGCGCCCGGGCAATTTTAAAGGAGATAGAAAGTTACTCTTTGGATGATGAAGGGAGGCCTGTGATTTGCCCAAAATGTGAGAGTGCTCGTGTAAAAGTTTATACGCATATTAAAGATGTGCGTTCTTTCTTGGCTTTTTTATTTTCATTTCTCACCTTCGCATTGCCCATTCACTATAAATACGATTACCACTGCGAAAACTGTGAAGAAAATTTCAGCTTAAACGAACAAGAAAATTGATATAAAATTAGTTTTATACCAAACCTTATTGAGGATAGAAGAATTCCTTATTAGAGATTGAATTTATAAATAATGAAACATACTTATTTTGTTACCGGTATTGGCACCGAAGTTGGTAAAACAGTAGCCTCTGCAATTATAACCGAAGCCTGTAAAGCCGATTACTGGAAGCCAATTCAGGCGGGAGATCTTGATAATTCAGATAGCCATAAAGTACAAAAATTAGTTTCTAATGCTAAAACCGTTTTTCATAAAAATAGCTTTGCGTTAAAAACACCGATGAGCCCCCACGCAGCGGCAGAAATTGATGGGGTGAAAATTAATGCTGAAAATATTACCCGGCCTGAAACGAAAAACAATCTTGTGATTGAAGGTGCCGGAGGTCTATTGGTACCTATTAGTGATAAAGAGACGATAGCCGATTTAATCCTGCCCGGAGATCGTATCATCCTGGTTTCCCGCCATTACTTAGGGAGTATTAATCATACTTTGTTAACTATAGAAGCTTTAAAATCGCGAGGCTTGCACTGTTTCGGAATTATATTCTCTGGTGAAGAAAATAAAACCACCGAATCTATTATTGAGAAAATGAGTGGTGTAAACATTCTTGGAAGAATAGAACAGGAACCTTATTTCGATCAAAATGTGATTAAAGAATACGCTGAGATATTTAGAGAGAAATTGAAATAAATTAAAAGTAGAGATTATTTAAAAAGTCTAATTTTGTCAACCTGAACCTTCCCGTCCTTTCTGGCGGGCTTGCTTCAGCTTCTAAAAAGTTCTAAATACCACAACTTAGATTCTGAAATAAATTCAGAAAGACGATTTAAAAAACTTTTCCAGATAACCTCCTGAGAATATATAAAATGAATTTAGTTACCCGAGATCAAAAACACCTTTGGCATCCTTTAACCCAACACAAAATTTCTCCTAAAGCGCTGCCAATAGTAAAAGCAAAAGGAAGTATACTTTATGCTGAAGATGGAAGCGAATTTATAGATGGAATTGCTTCCTGGTATACCGCCATGTATGGGCATTGCAATGAATATATTACCACAAAGGTTGCAGAGCAAATGCAAAACCTGGATCAGGTAGTATTTAGCGGATTTACCCACGAGCCCGCAGTAAAGCTTTCAGAAGAACTTATTAAGATTTTGCCGGGCAATCAGCAGAAACTGTTTTTTAATGATAATGGTTCTACTGCTACCGAGATTGGAATTAAAATGGCTTTGCAATACCATCATAACCAGGGAAATAATCGTAATGTGATGCTGGCTTTTGAAGAAGGTTTTCATGGCGACACTTTTGGCGCTATGTCTGTTTCTGGGCTTTCGGTGTATAATGGTGCCTTTGAAGAGCATTTTATTGAGGTTTTGCGAATTCCGGTGCCAACGGGAGAAAATAATACTGAAGTAATTTCGAAACTCAAAAACCTTATTTCTGAAAACAATATTGCAGGTTTTATCTATGAACCTTTGGTGCAGGGAGCTGCAGCAATGAAAATGCACGACGCTGCAGGCTTAAATGAAATCCTGAAAATTTGCAAAGAGCATGATATTGTTTGTGTAGCCGATGAGGTGATGACCGGCTTTGGAAAAACCGGAAAAAATTTCGCTTCAGATTATTTGCAGAATAAACCAGATGTAATGTGCCTGTCTAAAGCATTAACCGCCGGTTTGCTGCCTATGGGGCTAACCACCTGTTCGCAAAAAATCTACGATGCTTTTTATGATAATGATATTTCAAAAGGCCTATTTCATGGGCACACCTATTCTGCAAATCCACCGGCTTGTGCTGCTGCCATTGCCGGAATAGAATTATTGGTTTCCGAAGAAATTCAACAAAAAATTAAATCGGTTATTAAATCTCACCAAAGTTTTGATGAAAAAATAAAAGATCATCCAAGGGTGACCAATCGTCGTCAACTAGGCGTGATCTATGCCTTTGATTTAAATGTGAAAATGGAGCGTTATGGTAGTTTAAGAGATCAACTTTTTAAGCATTTTATGGATAATGGTGTCTTTTTAAGACCGCTTGGAAATACCATTTATATTTTGGCGCCTTTTACCATATCGCAACCCGAATTGGATAAAATCTATCAGGTTATTGAAAAGTTGTTGAATACCATTTAAAGAATAATTTAAGTTTGTGGGGCTTTAAAATGATGTTTCAAAATTTATTGGCACTGCCAAAGGGTGTAATATCCCGAAGTAGTTTTTTGATTGCAATTAATATTTTGTACTGAAACATTTAGTGATTGGTGCTGTAGACTGTATTTTTGCTGAAAAATTATTTTCTTTTGAAATCACCCGTATATATATCTTCATTATGTTCTGTTTCTGCTCTAGGTCAATCCAGGCCAGAAATTTGGGAGAACTATAAAAAGCCAAAACATTTTATTACCAAGCATCAATTTGAAAAAACCGAAGCTTTTGCGGCTTTTTTACCGGAACAAGTACAGGAAGCTATAAAATCGCTTCGTGGCCAGAAACTTAATTATAAAAAGCTGGACGACTCGGTTTTGTTTGCTATCTATTCGGCTAGAAAAGCTATTAAAGAAGCAGGTTGGGAAGATGAGAAGGACATTGGTGTGAATATTGGTAGTTCCCGTGGTGCTACCGGATTATTTGAAAAATACCATCAGGAATTTTTAGAGACCGGAAAAGCGGCTACACAAGCTTCCCCTTCTACTACTTTAGGAAATATTTCTTCCTGGGTTTCGCAAGACCTTCAAACGAAGGGGCCTGCATTTTCACATAGTGTTACCTGTTCAACAGGGTTACATGCGGTGGTAAATGCCATTGCCTGGATGCAAGCGGGTTTTGTGAATAAATTTCTGGCCGGTGGGAGTGAAGCTGCTTTAACAGCGTTTACAATTGCCCAAATGAAAGCGATGAAAATTTATGCTTCAGAAGACCTCGATTTCCCTTGCCGTGCCCTGGATATGGGGAAAAAGCGAAATTCCATGATTCTTGGGGAGGCTTCGGGAATTTTGGCACTTCAAAAGGAAAATTCTGAAAATGCCATCGCTAAAATTACGGGTATTGGCTATGCCACAGAAACTTTAAAACATAGTGTTTCAATTTCTGAAAACGGAGAATCTTTACAAAGAGCCATGAAAATGGCCATTGGGGAAAAGGATTTTTCAAAGATTGATGCGGTGGTGATGCATGCGCCGGGAACCATAAAAGGAGACCTTTCAGAAGTAAATGCTATAAAAGCCCTTTTTGGTGAAAATACGCCCGCAATAACCAGTAATAAATGGAAGCTGGGGCATACATTTGCTGCATCAGGAATTCTTAATATAGAACTTGCAGCTTTAATGCTTCAGCATCAGGAATTTATTGAAGTTCCATTTTCTAAAATTAGCAAGACACCGGCACGTCTGGAAAATATTTTAGTGAATGCCGTTGGTTTTGGCGGAAACGCGGTTTCCGTTTTAATAAGTAGAAAGTAATATATTTAGAAATCTTTCTATACTGAAGCTATATTAAAGCGCAGTTTTATTTATTTTTGAATCAAATCTATTTTTATGGCCACAAGACATAACTGGACAAAAGAAGAAATTCTAGAAATATACAATAAACCTTTAATGGAGCTGCTTTATGAAGCGGCTACTGTACATAGAAAAAACCACGACCCCAATACGGTTCAGGTTTCAACTTTACTTTCGATAAAAACCGGTGGTTGCCCCGAAGATTGTGGGTACTGCCCGCAGGCTGCCAGGTATCATACCAATGTAGAAGGAAACGACCTTATGAGCGTGAACCAGGTAAAAGCCCAGGCCTTACGTGCTAAGGAGTCTGGAAGTTCCCGGGTTTGTATGGGGGCTGCCTGGAGAAACGTAAAGGATGGTGAAGAATTCGATTCGGTTTTAGAGATGGTAAGAACCATAAATAAACTGGATATGGAAGTGTGCTGTACCCTGGGAATGATTACCGAAAACCAGGCGCAGCGTCTTGCTGAAGCCGGTTTGTATGCTTACAATCACAATCTGGACTCTTCAGAAGAATATTATAAAGAAGTGATTTCTACCCGTGGCTACCAGGATAGGTTAGATACCATTGGGAATGTTAGAAAAACCAACGTTACGGTTTGTAGTGGTGGAATTATAGGAATGGGGGAAAGTGTAGACGACAGGGCAGGAATGCTGGTAGCTCTTTCAACTTTAAGTCCGCAGCCGGAATCTGTACCGATTAACGCTTTGGTGCCCGTTGAGGGAACCCCTATGGAAGAGCAGGAGCCCGTTTCTATTTGGGAAATGGTGCGAATGGTTGCTACTGCAAGGATTGTAATGCCTGAAACGCAAGTTAGGCTTTCGGCAGGAAGAACCCAAATGAGTAGGGAAGGGCAGGCCATGTGTTTCTTTGCAGGGGCAAATTCGATCTTTGCCGGAGATAAACTGCTTACCACGCCAAATCCCGATGTAAATGAAGATATGGAACTGTTTAAATCTTTAGGTTTGAACCCTCAGAAAGCATTTGAGAAAAAGGAGCAGCCTAAAAGTGTTTCAGCTGAAGAATCTAAATATCAGAATTTAGGTGAAAAACCAAAATGGTCAAGACCCGGGCATACTATTGAGCGTAATGTAGAAGCCCAACAAAAGTCTAAGGCCAAAGCTTAAAACAATATTCAGCTTTGAGATTGAATCTGCAAGACATACCGCGGGTTAAAAACCTTTCAAAAGAAGAGTTTTTGAAAGAATATTTTATACCCGAAAAACCGGTTGTTTTTGAAGCACTTTCATCTAATTGGCCGGCAACAAAAAAGTGGGATTTTGATTATTTTAGGGATAAAGCCGGGGATGTTGTAGTGCCGCTTTATGATGGTAAACCGGCAAAGGGCCGGCAAAACTCCCATGGCCCGGCTATGAAAGTCCCTATGCGCGAATACATAGATATTCTTGAAAAAGGCCCTACAGATCTTAGGATGTTTTTCTTTAACCTGTTGCAAAATTGTCCGGAATTAATTGATGATTTTCAATATCCAGATCTTGGGGTGAAATTCTTTAAAAAGTTGCCTGTTTTATTTGTGGGAGGCGAAGGCAGTAGTGTGGTGATGCATTATGATATGGATCTTGCCAATAATTTTCATTTCAATTTTGTAGGCGAAAAAAGGGTGATTCTATATCCTCCTTCTGAAACTAAGTTTTTATATCACGTTCCACACTCTATTGTAAGTATGGAGATTATAAATATGGATGCCCCAGATTTTGAAAAATATCCGGCTTTGGCCAAAGCAAAGGGTTTTGAAGCTACTTTACAACATGGAGAAGCCTTGTATATTCCCAGTAAATGGTGGCATTATATTAAGTATGAAACCGCAAGTTTATCTATGACGCTGCGGTCATTGCCTCAAAAGCCGGGACGTATTGCCGAGGTGCTTAAAAATTTGCTTATTACTCGAAATTACGATAATTTAATGCGTAAGATAAAGGGGCAGGATTGGATAGATTACAAGAATAAAAAAGCGATTGAAAATACGCACAGAAGTGCCGGAATTGAATGATGGAGAAGGAAGAGAGCTTACACCTGGAAGCCATACCCAGGCTTAAAACTATTTCTAAAAAAGACTTTTTAGAAAATTATGTACGTCCGCAAAAACCCGTGGTTATAGAGCATCTAGTAGATGATTGGCCTGCTGTGCAAAAGTGGGATTTAGATTATATAAGCGAGGTTGCGGGCGAAAAAGTGGTTCCGTTGTATGATGACAGGCCTATTAATTCAAAACAAAAATTCAACGAGCCACATACAGAGATGAAGATGGCAAATTATATAGAGCTGCTTAAATCTGGGCCAACCAATTACCGTATTTTTCTTTATCATTTATTAAAAGAAGTACCGGTTTTACAAAACGACTTTAAATTTCCCGATCTCGGAATTCGATTTATAAAACAGTTGCCTACATTGTTTTTTGGTGGTGAGAACTCTAAGGTGTTTATGCATTACGACATCGATTTTGCTAATATTCTTCATTTTCATTTCCACGGAAAAAAACGATGTATAATTTATCCTCCTTCAGAAGGGGAATATTTGTATAAGGTTCCGCACGCACTTATATCCCGTGAAGACATCGATTTTAATAATCCTGATTTTAAGAAATTCCCGGTTTTAAAAAAGGCCAAAGGTTATGTAACCGAATTGAATCACGGAGAGGCTTTATATATGCCCGAAGGTTATTGGCACCAAATGACTTATGTAACGCCCGGTTTTTCTATGAGTTTAAGGGCTACGCCCAGAAGGCTTACCAATTTTTCTAAAGCGGTTTATAACCTGGTGGTTATGCGTAATTTTGATAACTATATGCGCAAGCTAAGAGGCCAGAAGTGGATAGATTATAAAAATGAGCAAGCCATAAAACGAACCCATAAAAGGAATAAGATTTAAAATACCTACAAACCTTACAGTTTTCTAAACTAGTGAGGGCGATAAGAGCTACTCTAAGAGCTCATTTACCACTTCATAAACCAGATTGCTCTCATAGCCTTTGCGAAGCAGAAAATCGGCTAATTTTCGTTTTTTTTTAAAAGTGTCTGGTTCTTTAAGTAAATTGAGTTTTTTTTCGGCCAGTTCGTATAAAGTAGCGGTATATTTTTCCTGTTCTATTTCGGTGAGTGCTATTTTAATAATGGGCGAAGAAATTTCCCTGAATTTCAATTCCTGTTTAATTTTAATTTTTCCCCATTTTTTAATTCTGAACTTTCCTCTTACAAAACTACGGGCAAAGCGTTCTTCATTTAAAAAATCTTCCTGCATTAACTGTATAATAATTTGCTCTTGCGCGGCGGGAATCATATTCATTTTATTTAGTTTTTCCTCAACTTCTTTATGGGAACGATCGCGGTAAGCACAAAACTGCATCAGTTTGATGGTTGCTTCTTTAATTGTGTATGACTCCTGGGATGTTTTCAAAATTTAAAATGAAAGAATCAAATTTAAGGCTATAAAAGTAAAAATTAATAGTAGTGGAATCAAATTTGATTTCTCAGGATCAAGCATAAAAAAACGCCTTCCGAATTAACGAAAGGCGTTTTTAAGATTAAAGGATTTCATTTCCTTCTCTATCGTGAAAATGATATTCCATATACGTGTAAGCGTCTCTTGGTAAAATTTTCACCCATCGCTTATGGTCTAAAAACCATTGCGAGCGGGGAGATGGAAAGCCTTTGGTTAAAAAGGCTGCAATAAATGGGTGCGCACTCAAAGTGATCTTTTTGTGATCTTTCTTAATGAGTTTTTCCAGGTCGGTTTTAATTTTGTTTATTAAAAGAATTGGTGCTTCAATTTCACCAGTACCGTTTGGATTTTCCTCACGGGTTTTAATATTCATTTCCGGCCTTACGCGTTGTCTTGTAATTTGTATCAACCCAAATTTACTCGGGGGCAAAATCTTATGTTTTGCACGATCGTCACTCATTTCGTTTCTAAGGTGATCAAACAGGGTTTTGCGGTTTTCGGCTTTGCCCATGTCTATAAAGTCTACCACGATGATACCACCCATATCGCGTAAACGCAATTGCCGGGCTATTTCTGTGGCACTAATCATATTCACCTCTAATGCGGTATCTTCCTGGTTTCTGGATTTGTTGGAACGGTTCCCGCTATTTACGTCTATTACATGCATAGCTTCGGTGTGTTCTATTACCAGGTAGGCGCCTTTGCTCATAGAGACGGTGCGCCCAAATGAAGTTTTTATTTGTCTTTCGATACCGTATTTTTCAAAAATTGGAACATTAGATTGATATAATTTAACAATCGATTCTTTACTTGGGGCGATTTCGCCCACATAGTCTTTAATTTGAGTATAAAGCGTCTCATCATCTACGGTAATAGAAGTAAAAGAGTCATTAAAAATATCTCTTAACAGGGAAGAAGCCCTGTTTAATTCTCCTAATACTTTAGAGGGATGATGTGGCTTATACATCTTTTTGCACATTCCTGTCCAGCGACCCATTAAATTTTGAAGGTCTCTGTCCAGTTCTGCTACTTTTTTGCCTTCGGCTACGGTTCTAACAATAATCCCAAAACCTTTGGGCTTAATGCTTTTTACCAATCTTTTTAACCGGTCTTTTTCTTCTTTGCTTTCAATTTTTTGTGAAACCGAAATGCGATTAGAAAAGGGGACCAATACAATATAACGACCCGCAATAGAAAGCTCTGAGCTTATTCTGGGGCCTTTGGTAGAAATAGGTTCTTTAACAACCTGAACCAGTAACGACTGATTTGACTTTAAGACGTCGGTAATTACCCCGTCTTTGTCAATATCCTTTTCGAATGTGAAATTCTTTAAGGAATAATCTTTTAATTTACCTGTGCTTACACGTTTTATGAACTTAAGCATAGAAGAAACCTGGGGGCCGAGATCATGATAGTGTAAAAAACCATCTTTCTCGTAGCCAACATTTACAAATGCGGCATTTAACCCGGGTACGGCCTTCCTAATTTTAGCAATAAAAATATCGCCAACATTAAATTTGTTGCCGTCTTCATCTTTGTTGAGTTCAATAAGTTTTCCATCTTTCAGTAAGGCAAAATCTACAGCAGAGGATTCGGACCTAATAATTAATTCTTTGTCCACACTCTATTAGATTTATATCTATAGCTGCCTAAGCAGTTACAGATGGATTAAACATTATTTTATCACAGGGTTTTAATCCTGAAGAAACCCTAAGCTTGTGAATTAATAAGCTGGGTTTCAATTTCAATGAACGTTTTAAACAAAAAAAGTAGTATGAAAACTACTTTTTCTTGTGGCGGTTAGCTCTGTTTCTTTTTTTACGCTTGTGCGTAGCTACCTTATGTCTTTTTCTTTTTTTACCACTTGGCATAGTGTTCCTTTTTAATTAATAAATTATTTTATAGCGAAACTATTTTAGAGTTTCAATTTACTTAACTTCTACGTTAGTTTTTACTCCTTCTACAAAAATTTTAGCCGGTTTAAAGGCCGGAATGTTGTGTGCGGGAATTTTAATTGTTGTGTTCTTAGAGATATTTCTTCCGGTTTTTTCGGCTCTTGTTTTTACAACAAAGCTTCCAAATCCTCTTAAATATACGTTATCTCCACTTTCTAATGAAGTTTTAACCTCATCCATGAAGGTTTCAATAGTAGCCTGGACATCACCTTTTTCCATTCCTAATTTTTCTGAAATGTTTGCTACAATATCTGCTTTCGTCATTTTCGTACTATTTAATATTATAAATTGGGATTTCTATATTTTTCAAGGGCGCAAATATAAGAATTAAATCTGCAATATTTCAAGCCTAATTCATTAAATAATAACGGAATAAACTTTTAATATTGCATCAAGTCTATTTTGTATATGGTTTTTTCTAAAGTCTTGATTAATTGGTATTTGAGGAATAAACGCGAACTGCCCTGGCGCAAAACCAGCGATCCTTATCGTATTTGGTTAAGTGAAATTATGCTTCAACAAACCAGAATAGCGCAAGGTTTGCCCTATTATTTACGTTTTGTAAATGCTTTTCCAAGTGTTTTTGATCTAGCTAAAGCAAAGCAGGAGCAGGTGTTAAAATTATGGCAGGGTTTGGGCTATTATTCGCGCGCAAGAAATCTACATGAAAGTGCTAAATATGTAGCCGATGAACTAAATGGTGTTTTTCCGGGCTCTTATAAAGAACTTAAAAAGTTAAAAGGGGTTGGAGATTATACTGCGGCTGCGGTTGCTTCTATTAGCTATAATGAACCTGTAGCGGTAGTAGATGGAAATGTTTACAGGGTTTTATCTCGCTTTTTTGATGTAGATACACCTATAAATTCTACATCAGGTATTAAAGAGTTCAGGGCTTTGGCTGAAGAACTTCTGGATAAAGAAGACCCTGCTACTTTTAACCAGGCCATCATGGAATTTGGTGCATTACAATGCAAACCGCAAAATCCGCTTTGTGAGACTTGTCCTTTAAATTCGGCTTGTCTGGCCTTGAAAAAGGATAAAATTGAAGACTTGCCGGTTAAGTTGAAGAAAACCAAAATTAAAAAACGCTACTTTAATTATTTAGTAGTGTATTCTGAAGAAAATAAAACTTTGCTTCAGCAAAGAACCGGGAAAGGAATTTGGAACGGTTTATACGAGTTTCCATTAATTGAAACTGAGAAGCCGGTAAGCGATAAGGCTTTCCTTTCCGAAGAAAATTTAAAGGAGATTTTGGGAGAACAAAAGATGTCTTTGCAATTGCATAATAAAAAACCCGTGGTGCATAAGCTTTCACATCAACATATTTATACGCATTTTTGGTGGGTGAAAGCTGAGAGAGTAGGTGGAGAGGGAATTCCTGTAAAGCAGGTTAAGAATTATCCCGTTCCGGTTTTAATTGCTAATTTCATTGAAGAAACCGGGCTGGAGACCTATTCTATATAATTTGTTTAAAGTTTTATGGAGTTTGGCTTTAATTAGCAATAAATTTTTCAGTATTTTAGGGTGTAAATTAAAGAGCCGTTTTTGGCTAAAAATAATTAATTGAGATGACAGGTACATTAAACAAAGTAATGCTAATAGGGCATACGGGAGACGACGTGAAAATGCATTATTTTGAAGGGGGTGGCGCAATAGGCAGATTTCCGTTGGCTACCAACGAAACCTATACTAACCGCACCACCAACGAACGTGTTACCAATACCGAGTGGCATAATATTGTAGTGCGTAATAAGGCTGCAGAAATTTGCGAGAAATATCTTAAAAAAGGCGATAAGGTATATATTGAGGGTAGAATTAAAACCCGAAAGTGGCAGGACGACCAGGGAAATGATCGTTATACTACAGAGATACAATGTACAGATTTTACCTTTTTAACGCCAAAAGGAGAGAGCGAAGGTGGCGGAAATATGCAACAACAAAATTCTCCTTCTCAAAACCAACAAAACACGCCTAAAAATGATAATTTTGCCGGTCAATCTATGGCAAAGGAAGAAGAGGAAGACGATTTGCCTTTCTAAGTTTAATTAAAACCTCATCATTTGGATTCAGAACCTCCCAGTTTGATTTTGTTATGGGCCGCTTTTGATTTTACGCAGCTAATAGGCTATTTGGTGCTATTGCTGCTTTTACTTTGTTCAGCCTTGATTTCTGGGGCAGAGGTGGCTTTCTTTTCGCTAACTCCTGCCGATGTAATAACCGAAGACGGCAAGCGAAGTAAAACCCAGCAACTTGTGGTAAACTTATTAGATAAACCCAAGAAGCTGTTGGCTACTATCCTGGTGGCCAATAATTTTATTAACATAGCGGTGGTACTGCTATTTGATAATATTGCCGATGAAATTTTTGGTGGGATGAATACTGTATTTTACGGTATTAACTTTAAGTTTCTTATTGAGGTTGGGGTAGTTACCTTCATCATTCTTTTATTTGGTGAGATTTTACCGAAGGTATATGCAAGTCGTAATAACGTGGCGTTTTCCAATTTTATGGCACGTCCCTTAAACTTTCTTGACACCATCTTTACGCCTCTTAGTAGCCCAATGAGAGCAGTTACAATTTTTATGCACAACCGTCTTGGGAAGCAGCGTGCTTTTATAAGTGTAGACCATTTATCACAGGCTTTAGAACTTACTAGTGAAGAAGATACCACCCAGGAAGAGCAAAAAATATTACAAGGCATTGTTTCGTTTGGAAATACAGATACCAAGCAGGTAATGCGCCCAAGAATGGACATCTTTGCCTTAAATGAGAGTCAGGCTTATAAAGAAATTATTCCTGAAATTATAGATAGGGGGTATTCTAGAATTCCGGTTTACCGGGAAAATATAGATAATGTAATAGGTATTTTATATGTTAAAGATTTATTGCCATTTATCGATAAAAAGGACTTTGAGTGGACAGGCTTGTTACGGGAGCCTTATTTTGTTCCCGAGAATAAAAAGTTAGATGATTTACTTAACGATTTTAAAACTAAAAAGAATCACCTGGCAATTGTAGTAGACGAGTATGGTGGGACCAGTGGCTTGATTTCCCTGGAAGATATTATTGAAGAAATTGTTGGTGATATTAGCGATGAATTTGATGATGAAGACCTGGTGTACTCTAAATTAGATGAAAACACCTATGTTTTTGAAGGGAAAACCCCGTTAAAGGATTTTTACCGCATTGTGAAAATTGAGGATCCGGTGGCTTTTGAAGAGAGGAAGGGGGAAGCAGATACCCTTGCCGGTTTTTTATTGGAGACTTCAGGAGGTTTTCCGAAAAAGAATGATGTTATCTACTTTTTGAACTATAGTTTTACAGTAGAGGTTTTGGATAACAAACGGCTAAAACAAATAAAAGTAAATATCTCACCGGTAGAAGTTTAAAATATTTGAGGCTATGAAATATTGTGGGTTTTTCTTGTTGCTTTTGTTGTTTGCCGCTTGCGGTGAAGATGCAACAACACCAAAACCTCGTGCCTTTTTATCGCTAAATTATCCCGAGGCAAAATACGGGGCTGCACAACTTAACTGTCCCTATAATTTTGAAATTAATACCCTGGTGAAAATCAAAGACTCCCGAAACAATATTCCTTGTTGGATAGACCTGGAGTATAAAGAGCTTAACGGTACTATATTTATAACTTATCAGCGAATAAATAATAATCTGGATTCTTTGTTAGCAGATGCTCAGAAACTTCCTTTGCAGCATACTATCAAAGCCGATGCTATTGAAGGAGATGTTTATACAAATAAGCTTCGGGATGTTTATGGGATGTTTTATGAGGTTTCTGGAGATGCGGCTTCCCAGGCTCAATTTTATCTTACCGATAGTGTAAATCATTTTGTAACCGCTTCGGCTTACTTTAGGGCTAAACCCAATTACGATTCTATTATTCCCGCTGCAGATTACTTAAAAAAAGATATGAAACATATCATTGAAACTTTCAGTTGGGAAAATTTAACTTCAAATTCTAATTAATTCTTTCCGAAGAGCTTTTTTTGGTTTTAGCTTCTTGTACTTCTTTAAAAATCCGTTTGTTTCCTAATTTAGCTAAATTGCTATAAAAGATTGTACTAGGGATGTAGAAAACTGCATATAATTTTGTGCCGGGTTTTGCATTAAAATCATTTTAAAATTAGTTGTTGAATTTCTTTTTAGCTCTAAAGTAATACCGATTTTTGCAGCTTTAAAAATTTGGAAATATGCCTTTGGAAAAATTGAAATGGATTTACCTGGTTATACTTTCTCTTGTTTGGGGAAGTTCCTTTATTCTTATTAAAAAGGGACTTGTTGGTTTATCGGCCCTGGAAGTAGGTTCTTTTAGAATAATTTTTGCGGCGGTTTTTCTTTTGCTTATTGGGTTTAAATCAATGCTAAACATTAGAAAAAGACAGTGGAAATGGGTGCTGATATCGGGTATACTGGGAAATTTCTTTCCGGTTTATCTCTTTTCTTTTGCAGAGACCGAAATAGATAGTGCTATTGCTTCAATTTTAAATGCGGCCACTCCTTTAATGACACTTATTTTTGGGGCTTTATTTTTTAAGGCAGCATTCAATCAGAATAAAATTTTAGGAGTTGTAGTGGGGCTTCTAGGTACGGCAGGCTTAATTTTAAGTGGTGCCAGTATCAACCCAGACCAAAATTACCTTTATTCACTTTTGGTTATTGTGGCAGCATCTTGCTATGCTATGAATGTTAATATTTTGAAGACCCATATGAGTGATATTAGTCCGCTGGCAATCGCAGCGGGAAGTTTTGGCGTTTTACTATTGCCTGGTTTGTTAATTTTATATTATTCTGGATTCTTTGAACGTGAGCTATCTAATGATGTTTTACAGCAATCTATAGGTTATGTTGCTGTTTTGGGGGTGATTGGAACTGGGGTCGCTATGATAATTTTTAATAAACTGGTGCAAATATCAGATCCGGTATTCACCACTTCCGTTACTTATACGATACCAGTGGTTGCTTTAGGTTGGGGGATTTTAGACGGCGAAGTTTTTAGTGTCTGGCAATTATTTTCAGCTTTTGTAATCTTGATAGGAGTGTTTATTGTAAACCGATCTAAAAAAGTGTTCTCTAAGTTTAGAAAACAGGCAACTTAATTTAAATTTTTAATGTCGTTTGGTTTATTTGTTTTTATAATAATAAAAGGAAACCAGATAGTAGATATGAAAGATCAATAAAACTTCGAAGGCAGACATAAATTCACGATGCTCAACCGATTCGGGTAACTCCATAAAAGTATTAAAAAGGAAGAAGATATTAGCGAAAATTATTGCTGAAATTAGACATTTTAACCTAAGTTGATTAAAAATTTTTTCTTCATTTTTTTCTCTCGAGAATGAAAAAAATACGAGCGCTAACAAGAATAAGTATTTCCCAAGTGGCAGGAAAATATTTGGGTCCAGGTTCAGTTTTTCATTAAAGCTTATTATCGCAGAAATTAATGCCAGGGCAGTAATTGCAAAAGAGATAATCTTAAAATAAGGCGGTAAAAGATGTTTTTCGGTTTCAAATCTCATGAAATATAGTTTTAGAAAAAAAAGAACCGACCATCGCTGGCCGGTTCCCTCTAACATTAACAAAAATCACTATTCTTCAAAATCTTCAGCTGAAACTCCTTCGTTAACAAGGATTTCGGAAACATCAAATTCAAATGTTTGTGGGCCTGCAGCCTGAGTCATTTTAAAAGGGAATTTCACTCCTTTAACTTCCTGGTAATCGCTATATCCTGTAGGAATGGTCATGGTTTGCCCTGCTTGTGATACCGTTTGTACAGTTTGCATTTTTAAACCACTTTCTACGTTGTAGTAAGCTTTGTAGTTGTCGCTAAGTGCAACAACGTAAGCATCTTTACCTTCAACAGTTTCAATTCCTTCTAAAGTTGCGTCTCCAACCTTTAGTTCTGGAAATGGATTAGCATCTAATTTAGCAGTTTTAATTTGATCTTCATTGTAAGGGATTTTTTGACCCTGCGCCATTACAAATCCAGCTTCACCATCAAAAATCTGTTTGCTCATTACGTTACCGCCAACAGAAACTTCCTGGTTTAATTTACCATCCATAGTTCTTTTTAGACTTAGGTTTAGAGCCATTCCCTGTACACTGGCTTCGGCTTTCATAACTACACTTTCTACATCTTCCACAGCATCACGTCCCCCAATTGCTTCAATATAGTCTGCATAAATTTTTTCTACCGTTACCGATGCATCAACTTCTTTAGTTTGTGGTTTTTCAACTTCTTCGCCAAATTTGTTGTAGTATTTAACCGGAATTGTTTTTCCGTTAAATTCAACTTTTTCAAGATTTTCAGCAATTTCTGAAGCTTTGCCTGCCACAACAATTCTCATATTGTCGGTTTGATAATATTTGTTGGCTACACGTTGAATGTCTTCGGCGGTAACTGCATTTATATTTTCTAAAAAAGTTTCATAAAAATCATCTGAAAGATCGTTGGTTTTAATGTTAAGTGCATAATTGGCGATAGTAGAAGGTCTTTCTAGTCTTAAAACGAAGTCTCCTGCAAATTTGCTTTTAGCGTTTTCTAAAATTTTAGCGTCTACCGGTTCGGTCTTAATTCTTTTTATTTCCTTTAAAGATTCTACAATAGCACTATCGGTTACTGCGTTTCTAACACTTGCCTGTGCAACAAATCTAGAGGCATATTTATCGGCTCCGGTACTTGTTCTTGCACCATAGGTGTAGCCTTTGTCTTCCCGAAGGTTCATATTTAGGTAACTTCCAAAACTACCTCCTAGAATTTGGTTTGCCACCAATACCGGGAAATAATCTTCATCTGCCATTTTTAAATCTATGGTGTTTTGAAGCCTTAGTTCGCTTTGTACCGCGTTGGGCATATCTACCAGGTTGATTTGTGTATTGGCTACATTAGCTACCTTTGGTAATTCCTGTTCATTTGGGGTTCCGGCTTCCCAGTCTCCAAAATTTTTCTCGGCAAGTTTTTTAACTTCAGAAGTTTTTATATCTCCAACTACAACCAGATATGCGTTACCGGGTTTAAAGTAAGTGTTGTAGAAATTTTCGATATCTTCCAGGCTTACTTTTTCAGTATTTTCTACGGTAGCAAATTCACCGTAAGGGTGGTTAGCTCCATAAGCTAAGGCTGCACTAACCCTGCTGGCGATAGAACCTACATCTTTGTTGATAGACTTTAGACTTTCGATTTGTTTGGTTTTTTCGGCTTCAAACTCTTCCTGGGTAAATTTTGGCCTTAAAGCCCCTTCAGCCATAAGCTCCATAACCCTTGGGAAAAATTTAGAAAGTGAACGTGCAGAAGCATTTTCAGCCCCTAAACTTATACTGGCTCCCAAAAAGTCTATTTCTTCGTTAAAATCGTCTTTAGATATGTTTTGGGTACCCGTGCCCATTAAGGCAGAAACTAAAGATGAGGTGGCCGGTTTTTCTTCGGCGTGAGGTTTATTATCTATAATCAGGGATGCAGAAACACGTGGTAGTTTATTGTTTTCAACTACCAAAACTTTTAGCCCGTTTTGCAATACAAATTCATCTGGTTGCCCTAGATTAATCTTTGGTGCCGGTCCCGGTTCGGGTTGTTTAGAACGGTCTACCTGTGCTATTGCCGTGGTGGTCAAAAAACAGGCGATAAATAATGTGAGTATATTAAATTTCATTCTATTTATTTTTTATGTTATTCTTTTTCGCTTTCTGGAAGGTAGTCTAATTCTAGACGTTGATTTTCGTTAAGGTATTGGTTGGCTACTCTTTTGATGTCTTCTCTGGTAATATCCCTATAGATTTCAATCTCTTCATTAATTAGATCGGTGTTTCCATAAAGAACATTGTAAGTTGCTAATGAAGAAGCAATACCCGATATACTGCTGTTGGAGTTTACAAAGCGGTTCTCGAATTTGTTCTGAAGTTTTTGGTATTCTTTTTCAGAGATGAGTTCATTTTGAAGTTTATCAATTTCTTCATCCATGGAAGCAGCTAAAGTATCTAGCGGAGTTTCTCCTAAAGCAAGCGCACCCATCACATAGGTTCCATAATCTTCCTGAGATCTTGGGAAGGCTAAAACCTGTAAGGCAGTTTTCTCTTCGTCTACCATTTTCTTATACATTCTAGAGCTTCTTCCATCGGTAAGAATAGAGGAAATCATGTCTAGCACATAGGCGTCTCTGTCTTTCATGGAAGGGGTGCGGTAAACGAATAACTTTGCCGGAATTTGAATATTGCTATCATATTCGGTAGCAGTAATAGTTTCAGTAATAGGCTCTTCTTTAATCGAAACTCTTTCTACTTCATTCCCTTTGGGGATTTCAGCAAAATACTTTTCGATCATCTTTTTGGTTTCATTAATTTTTATATCGCCTGCAACAACTAAAGTGGCATTATTTGGGCCGTAATATTTATCGAAAAAAGCTTTGAATTCTTCGAGTTCAGCGGCATCCAGATCTTCCATAGTACCAATAATGGAGTTTTTGTAAGGATGCTTGTTAAACACATATTTGTTAATACCGGTAGAGTATATTATTTTTCCGTAAGGGGCATTATCAATACGTGAACGCTTTTCTTCTTTTACCACTTCATTTTGGGTTTCTACACCAATTTCGTTGATAACGGGATGCAGCATTCTTTCAGATTCCATCCATAAACCCAGTTCAAGGTTATTAGAGGGGAAAGTTTCATAATAGTACGTGCGGTCTTGTGTGGTGTTTGCATTGTTGCTGCCCCCATTTGCGGCAACAATATCAAACCATTTACCACGTTCAATGTTTTTGGTGCCTTCAAATAAAAGGTGTTCGAAAAAATGGGCGAAACCAGAGCGGCCTTCTTCTTCATCTTTTGCGCCAACGTGATACATTACTCCCACTGTAACTACCGGGGCAGTGTTATCCTGGTGTAAAATAACCTCTAATCCGTTATCGAGGTTGTATTCGGTAAATTCTACCTCCTGGGCAATTCCTGCTGCACTACAAGCTAGTGCAATGGCAGCCATTTTTAAATTTTTAATCATTTTTGAATAGGTTTTTATTAATGCGTTTGGTTAGTGTTTAAAGATGGTGAATTGTTACAATAAAAATAGAGAATAATGAGGAAAATATAAATTTTGTGCGAAAAGTGTCAAAATTAACAAGCTATTAAGTTAATAACCGATATATTTTTTCGAAATTTATAAATAAAAACATCTACCAGAGCTATGAAAAATTTTAGTATTCCAATTAAATACGGGCTTTTAATTTCAGTAGGGTTAATTGCTTATTTTTTGATATTATCGGTTTTCAATGCACACATCTATCCTTTATTGAGTTTATTTAACGGCGTGATAATGGCGTTGGGGATGTGGTTGGCATTAAAGGCCTACAGAGACGATAAAGGTACAAAGTTTAAGTATCAGAAAGGCTTTATGGCAAGCCTACTTACCGGATTTAACGCTACTATTGTTTTTACTGTTTTCTTTGCTTTTTATGCTACAGAGTTAAGTCCAGATTTTCTTGGTAACCTTATAAATATGTGGCGTACAGATTATGGAACAGATATAGGAATCGTCTTATTTGTGGTTGCAGTAATGGGCTTTGCAACCAGCCTGGTGCTTACCTTAGCTTATATGCAGTTGTTTAAAGATTCCTGGAATACCAAAGAAGGCCAACAGCATACCTATTAAATCTTTTTAGGCTTTGTGAATTAATTATTTAGAAGTATATTTGCACCCGCTTGTTAAAAGCCAAGCGAAATATAGCATAAATTAATTAATCATAACACTATGTATGCAATTGTAGAGATAGCAGGGCAGCAATTTAAAGTTGCGAAAGACCAAAAGGTGTTTGTTAACCGTCTAAGCGGAGAAGAAGGAGATAGCGTTTCTTTTGACAAAGTTCTTCTTACCGGAGACGGAGACAACATAAATCTAGGCGCCCCGGCTATAGATGGTGCTCTTGTAGGAGCAAAAATCACACGTCACCTTAAAGGAGACAAAGTTATTGTTTTCAAAAAGAAAAGACGTAAAGGTTACAAGAAGAAAAACGGTCATCGCCAGGCTTTAACCGAGATCGTAATTGAAAGCATCGATGTAAAAGGTGGAAAAAAAGCTGCTTCAGCTAAAAAAGAGGAAGCACCTAAAGAAACCAAATCTGATAAGAAATCGGAAGATTTAAGTCAGTACACCGTAGCTGAATTGAAAGAGATGGCTAAGGAGAAAGGTCTTGAAGGCTATTCTTCTATGAAGAAAGCTGAATTAATTGAAGCTTTAAGTTAACTATTAATCTACTTAAAACTAAAGTAAAATGGCACACAAAAAAGGAGTCGGTAGTTCTAAGAACGGTAGAGAGTCAGAATCGAAACGCTTAGGTGTAAAGATTTTTGGTGGTCAGGCTGCCGTGGCAGGAAACATCATTGTTAGACAAAGAGGAACTGCACATAACCCAGGTGAAAACGTATACGCAGGAAAAGATCATACTTTACACGCTAAAGTTGACGGACTTGTGAAATTCACTAAGAAAAAAGACAATAAATCTTACGTTTCTGTAGAACCGTTTGAAGCATAGAGTTTTGAAGCCTTCACAAAGGCAAAAAGGACTTTTAGAGTATATTGAAACCCCTTCCGAGCTTTGGAAGGGGTTTTTTTGTATCTTTAGGTAAAGCTTTAAGTTTCTAATTATGAGTTATATAGTTGTTTTTCGTACTTCCAGTCGGCACGAGCTTTCTATCCTCAAAAATCTTTTTGATGAGGAAGGAGTAGCTTATAGAACTTATGGAGAAGCTATTGATAGTGCGGCCAATATTGGCGGTTTAGGGAATGATGGAATGCGAATAGAAGTTGAGGAAGACGAAAGAACAAAAGCTACCGAAATTATTAAAAGAAGTGGCCTTTTAGATAATCCTTATACAGGTAAAACATTTCAGCAGATGTCACATTCTGAAAGAAGAAAGCCACAGGTGGGAAAATGGGTTTTTGTGCTGCTTGCGGCACTTGTAGTGCTTGTTGCTATTATTTTCTTTGTGTGGTTTATGAGTGGTAATTAAGAATGGCTTTTGCTAAAAATTTGCTCAGATTCTAAAATAAGTTCAGGATGACGTTTAATAAATAAAAAGACCTCACAGATTTACAAAATCTGTGAGGTCTAATTCTTAGAGAGATATTTTTAAAGAAATTTCCGCCTTAGTTTATGTTGAGTATAATTGAAGTGCGGAAATGACTCAATTAATATCTATAATATTCAGGCTTATAAGGACCTTCTACTTCAACACCAATATATTCGGCCTGGTCTTGTTTTAATTCGGTTAATTCTACTCCAATTCTCTCTAAATGAAGTTTAGCAACCTTTTCATCTAAATGTTTTGGTAGCATGTATACTTCATTTTTATACTTATCAGAGTTTTTCCAAAGCTCAATTTGTGCCAAAGTTTGGTTGGTAAACGAGTTACTCATTACAAAACTTGGGTGGCCGGTGGCGCAACCAAGGTTTACCAGTCGGCCTTCGGCTAAAAGAATAATATCTTTTCCGTTAATGGTGTATTTGTCCACCTGTGGCTTGATCTCGTCTTTAGTATCTCCGTGGTTATTATTTAACCAGGCAACATCAATTTCGTTATCAAAATGCCCAATATTACAAACAATGGTTTTGTCTTTCATCGCTTCAAAATGCTCACCTCTAACAATATCTTTGTTTCCGGTAGTGGTAATCACGATATCGGCTTTTGGAAGTACGGTCTCCAGCTTTTTAACTTCAAAACCATCCATAGCGGCTTGCAAAGCACAAATAGGATCTATTTCTGTAACGGTTACTATGGCTCCTGTTCCTTTAAAAGAAGCAGCAGTACCTTTACCAACATCGCCATAACCGCAAACAACTACGCGTTTTCCGGCAAGCATTACGTCGGTAGCACGGCGAATAGCGTCAACAGCACTTTCACGACATCCGTACTTATTGTCGAATTTAGATTTGGTAACCGAATCGTTTACATTAATGGCCGGCATTACCAAGGTCCCGTTCTTCATTCTTTCATAAAGTCTGTGAACCCCGGTAGTGGTTTCTTCTGAAAGCCCACGAATACCCTCTGCAAGCTCTGGGTATTTATCGAAAACCATATTGGTAAGGTCACCACCATCATCAAGAATCATATTTAGTGGCTCGCGTTCTTCACCAAAAAACAAGGTTTGTTCAATACACCAGTTAAACTCTTCCTCGGTCATCCCTTTCCAAGCATATACCGGAATTCCGGCAGCAGCAATTGCCGCAGCAGCGTGGTCTTGTGTAGAGAAAATATTACAAGAGCTCCAGGTAACATCGGCACCAAGCGAAACCAGGGTTTCAATAAGTACGGCAGTTTGCACAGTCATATGAAGACATCCTGCAATACGTGCTCCTTTTAGGGGTTGTTCGTTTTTATATTCTTCACGAAGTGCCATTAAGCCCGGCATTTCAGATTCGGCAAGTTCAATTTCTTTTCTTCCCCAATCAGCCAGGGAAATATCCTTAACTTTATAGGCAGTATACGGCACTGTTTTAGTCGACATATTATTATATTTGAATTAGCAATTTTTTTCAAGCACAAAAATAAGGAATCTTTAACAAACCTACATGCCACTTTACAAAACAATAACAGTAGATCCGCACACTAAAGTCTTCATTTGGAAGGTAGAAGAGTCTTTTGAAGATTTGAGTAAAGGAGTAGAGCTTACCGATCATTGTCAAAATCGCGTAGATGGAATGAAATCTGAAATCCATAGGAGGGGCTTTATGAGTATTCGTCATTTAATGGCACAAGCGGGTTACGTAGATCATGATCTTTTTTATGATAATTTGGGAAAACCGCATTTAAAAAATGGCAAGCATATATCTATTACGCATTCTTTTAATTTTACCGCTATTATTTTAAGCGATAAAAAGGTGGGGATAGATATTGAAAAAAGACGGGATAAAATTTTAAAAATAGCTAATAAATTTACTCCTTTAAGTGAATATCACACGGTGGCTAATGAAGAAGCTTTAATAAGAAAACTCACCATTGTTTGGGGAGCTAAAGAGTCTATTTATAAAATGCATGCCGAACCCGGACTTGGATTTTTGCAGCATATAAATGTTACCGATTTTGACTTTGATGATGCCGAGACCACGGCAAAAGTGAATTTTAAAGGAGAAGAATCTTTTTACGAAATGAAATTTCTGGAATTTGAAGGTTTTACCTGTGTGTATGGCTGGGGAGATTCTAAAAAAGGAGAAAATTAATGCCAAATTTTTATGCCGAAATTTCCCGGGCTTCAACTAAAGGGGAGAAATTGCTCGCTATTTTAATAGACCCCGATAAATTTAAAGAACCCGAAGCAGAAGCTTACTTAAAAAGAATTCCGAAAGAAACATCACATATTTTTGTAGGGGGTAGCAGTGTAGCAAAATGTAAAACCGAAAAAACGGTAAACTCGATAAAAAAACACACGAATCTTCCTGTAATTTTATTTCCGGGCGATTATTCCCAAATTACCGAAACCGCAGATGCACTCTTGTTTTTAAGTTTGCTTTCTGGAAGAAATCCTGAATATTTAATAGAACAACAAATAAAGTCGGTAAAAAACTTAAGAAACAGCTCATTGCAAATTATCCCAACAGCCTATATTTTAATAGATGGAGGTAAAGAGTGTGCAGTGCAGCGAATAAGTAAAACAAAGCCAATTCCCCAATTTCAGGTAGAAGCGATTGTGGATACCGCTTTGGCCGGAGAGTTTTCCGGAAAAAAACTGATTTACCTGGAAGCCGGTAGTGGTGCAGATTTTCCGGTTTCCGAAGAAATTATTTCCAAAGTAAAAAAGGCAATTTCCATCCCTTTAATTGTTGGTGGCGGGATTAGAAGTAGGGTACAACAAAATAGCGCCTATAAGGCTGGTGCTGATATGATTGTAATGGGAACGCAATTTGAAAAGTGAGTTTTATCCTGTAATGTAAAGCCATAGCTTCAAAAAAAGTTTTAGCTACGAATCCACTAATACTTTTTGATTTGAATAGGACCTTAATGGAGCCAAAATTAAATGCTCCTCCCATTTTTTCTAAGGGGAGCTGTGGTTTACGCTTTTTTAGCATAAAAGTCGGAGGGGTATTCCTGATAGCTATTGTTTTGGTTTTTAAGGTTTTGTTACCACCTATTTCGTTCTATAAAGCGAAATTCGTTCCCTTTCTTTGAAAGGTGATGAAGTAAAACTAAATTCTTCTAAATTGTAAGTTTAAGTAGCAACAATACTAATTTCAAATCTTTAAATTTGGCTTGCCTAGGCGAATATATTACATATTATTTGTGCATTCGTGGCCTAAAATAGATGACAATGAAAATTTCAGTAGAACTCACATTAAGTCCTTTACAGGAAGATTTTGAAACCAGGGTTATCAATTTCATTAAGAAATTGCGGGCTTCGGGCTTACAAATAAAAGAAAATCCTCTAAGCACCCAGGTTTACGGAGATTATGATGAGGTGATGAAGGTTTTGAATTCAGAAATTAAAGATGCCTTTGAAGCAATAGACCATGGTCTCATCCATATAAAAATTGTAAAATCTGATCTTAGCAACTATGCAGCCGATTTTTGATTTTTTCTTTGATCAATATTATGGATATCCCACCTTATTTATAATACTGGAAGCCATTGCGGTAGTCTTCGGCTTTCTTTCGGTAATTTATTCAAAACAAAACAATATTTTGGTTTATCCTACCGGGATTATAAGCACCATGATATTTGTTTATCTACTTTGGCAATGGGAATTGCTGGGCGATATGATGATAAATGCTTATTATTTCTCTATGAGTATTTATGGTTGGTATATTTGGACACGGAAAGTAGATGCCGAGCATTTTACGCCTATTACCAATACTACCCAAAGAGAAAATTGGCAAAGCTTGTTTATTTTTATTGCTACCCTGCTTTTTGTGTTTGCTGTCTATGAATATTTTGATAAATGGACCAATTGGACGGCTTATGTAGATACTTTTACCACGGCAATTTTCTTTGTAGGTATGTGGCTAATGGCCAAAAGAAAAGTTGAAAACTGGATTTTTTGGATTATTGGAGATGTAATCTCGGTACCTCTCTATTTTTATAAAGGCCTTACCTTAACGGCCCTTCAATATTTTGTATTCACTATAATCGCTATTTACGGCTATAAAGCATGGCAGAAAAACTTGCGCAACGACCTTCGTCCGTCATAAAAGTAGTTCTTTTTGGACCCGAATCTACCGGAAAAACCAGCCTGGCAGAAATGCTGGCTAATCATTATCATACCGTTTGGGTAGAAGAGTTTATGAGGGAATATCTTCAGGAAAAATGGGATAAGGAAAAGAAGGTTTGTGAACCTAAAGATTTAATCCCTATTGCAGAAGGCCAAATGAAACGTGAAAATACGCTTACCGAAAAAGCTAATAAATTGCTAATTAGTGATACCAACCTTTTAGAGCTAAAAGTCTATTCAGAGGCTTATTACGATGGTTTTTGCGATTCGCAACTTCTTAAACATGCGTTAAACAACCAATACCATCTGTACTTTTTAACGTATATTGACGTTCCCTGGACACCAGATGATCTTCGGGATAAACCTGACGATAGAATAGGTATGTTCAAACGCTTTGAGAAAGAGCTCAAAAATCATCAAAAGCCTTACGTAGTTTTAAAGGGCGATCTTATAGATCGTTTTAATGTAGCTATAGAGGAAATAGACAAACTTTTAAAAGATAAATAGACGTGGAGTTTAGCGAAATAGATATTTTGCAAATTGAAGAAAAAGGCCTTTCAACCCAGGAGGTTGAAAGACAAATTCAAATATTTGAAAGAGGAAATATAAAAGTTGATATACAACAGGCAGCAACCCCTGGTAACGGGATTTTTGTTTATAGTGTTGAAAGGCAAAAGGAATTTATAAAGACTTTTGAAAACAGGAAACAACAACTTAAGCTGCTGAAATTCGTTCCTGCATCTGGTGCAGCAACAAGAATGTTTAAGGCACTACATAATTTTGTAGATGAGTTTGAACCCGATAAAGAAGGCCTACGTGATTATTTAGATAGAAAAGAAAACAAAGGCCTGCAATTGTTTTTTGAGAAAATAGAGAAGCTTCCATTTTATGAAGAAGCCCTGAAAAAGGCAAATGATAATACCGAGAATTTTTCTAATAAAACCACCGATGAGCAACAAATCATTTTAGTTAAAACAATTTTGTTTAATTCGGGACTTGGGCTGAGTGACTGGCCAAAAGGTTTGGTTCCTTTTCATGCTTATAATGATTTTACTGCTACCGCCTTTGAGGAACATTTACATAGCTCGGCAAAATATCTTTCGGTAGATGGTGTAACTAAATTACATTTTACAGTTTCTGACGGGGATAAAGAAAAGTTTGAAAATGAATTTGAAAGAATAAAAGAAAGGGTAGAGGAAGCTACTAATACTAAATTTGAGATTTCCTATTCCTATCAGGATCCAAAAACCGATACTATAGCGGTAGATGAGAATAATGTAGCTTTTAGGGATGAAGATAACCGACTGTTTTTTAGACCGGGAGGGCATGGTGCCTTAATTGAAAATTTGCAACAGCAGGACGCCGATGTTCTTTTTATTAAAAACATAGATAATGTAGTGATTAATAAGAATATTCCTGAGGTTGTTGAGATGAAGAAAATGCTGGGCGGAAAACTTCTTAGCCTGCAAGATCAGATTTTTGACTATATGCGACTTTTAGATGCCGGAAATATTTCGGAAACTAAATTAGACGAAATAGCAGAGTTTTTGGAAAAAGAACTTTTTGTGAAAGTAACTTCTTCTTTTAACAAGTTTACAGGGGAGGAGAAAATGCAGTATTTATGTAAGAAACTAGACAGGCCTGTAAGGGTATGTGGAATGGTAAAAAATGAAGGTGAACCGGGAGGTGGCCCTTTTTTGGTTAAAAATGAAGATGGTGAAATTTCGTTGCAAATTATTGAAGGAGCACAAATAGACAAGGATAATGCAGAGCAATTGGAGATCCTTAATAATTCTACTCATTTTAATCCTGTAGACATTGCCTGTAGTCTTAAAAATTATAAAGGAGAAAGTTTTGAACTTCAGCAGTATGTAGATGATAATATGAGTTTTATTGCTCATAAAACCAAGGATGGAAAAGCCTTAAAAGCTTTAGAGAGACCTGGTTTGTGGAATGGTGGTATGGCATATTGGAATACGGTTTTTGTGGAGGTTCCTTTAGAAACTTTTAATCCTGTAAAAACAGTAGCCGATCTTTTAAAACCTTCTCACCAACCTAATTAATTTGTTTTGGATGAAGCGCAAATAACACGGGAACTCAGTTTTAAAGCCGTGAGAAGCTCAGGTTCCGGTGGCCAGCACGTAAATAAAACTTCTTCGAAGGTTGAACTTTATTTCAATGTGGAAACTTCTAAAGGACTTTTGGAAGAGGAGAAATTGCGCTTACAAAAGAAATTGGCTTCAAGACTTACTAAAGATCATCTTCTAATTTTGCATAGTGAAGAAAGCCGAAGTCAACATAAAAATAAGATAATTGTTATTGAAAAATTCTTTGATCTGTTGCGGGAAAATATAAAAAAACCTAAAGCTAGAAAGAAGACCAAGCCCGGAAAAGCGGCAAAATTAAAGCGCCTGAAAGCCAAGAAAATAAATGCCGAAAAGAAAGCTAGAAGAGGTGATCCATTAAAATAATGGGGATTATTTCTACACTTGTGTAGAAATAATCCCCTGTTTTTTTGTTTGTTGTGTGTAGAGATTTGGGAATTTTATTAACCAATGTATTTGTTTTCAGTTTATTAAGGGTTTGGGTGGTAAGTGGTATGATTTTTTATATCTCACTTATGCTAAATTAAAGTAAATATAGCAGCTTAAGATACTGTTGTATAATTTAGATTTTCGGAGAAAAAGAGGCCTAAGGGTCTCTTTTTTTTGTGGCTTACTTTTGGTAATCCACACTTCTACATAATGTTCTCTTAAAAGATGTGTTTTTCTACATAATATTTTGCTAATTCTAAACTCAGCGATGCTTTAATTTACTGATAATCAATATTTTAATTGAAAACATAAGGTTTTGGTATAATTATTCCTATATACTTTGCATAATATAACCACAAATCTAAAATTTTATCATTATGAAAAAGCTAGGATTAAGTTTAATGGCCGCAGGAGGAATGTTTTTATTTAGTCAAAATGTTCAGGCTCAGGTAGAAGATCCCGAAAAGATGGAGCAAATGGAAGATGTAGAAGAGGTACAGGAAGTTCAGGAGGATTATAAAAAAGTAGATGTACTGGTGCTTCCACAAGCAATTAAAGATGCAATAATGACTGACCTAAATGGAGCTGTTGCAGAAGAAGCCTGGGTAAAAGAAAAAGACGGGAAGCAAATATATAAGCTGTCGCTTAATGTAGATGGAGAAAAACAAAAGGCTTATATCGATAAAGACGGGAACTGGATAAAAAAAGAAGATAAATAGTTTTATCGGTTCAACTAACCACTAATCTTTGTTGATCTTATTTTGCCCTACCAAAAGGATCAACAGAGATTTTAATTTAACAACCGAATATTAAGAGAAACCAACTCTTTCGGTGCCAATTTTAGAGCAACAAAGTAATGAAAGGAAGAAAATCTTAAATGGTTAAAAAGCCTTAACGGCCTACTAACTAACACTTTTTTTAGTCATTTAAGAATGGAAAGATTTTATGTAAACGCTGCTTTTTGTAAATTGGAAAATGGATACCACCCAATGACAGGTTAATAAATAATTTAGATTGTCATTGAAGAGAGACCTTTAACGAGGTCTCTTTTTTTATGCTTATTTTAAACTTAATGAGTTTTAGATTGTTAAATTTGCAAGACGTTTAAATAAAAATCAATGACAAGAATTCTTATAGTTGAAGATGATGTGCCTTTTGGAACCATGCTTAAAACGTTTCTAATTAAGCGAGACTATGAGGTTGAATTGGTTTTTAGTGGACTAGAAGCTTTTAAAAAGTTAAAAGAAACCGCTTTTAACCTAATTCTTTCTGATGTTAGGTTACCTGATACAAACGGACTTGATGTTCTAAAAAAGGTAAAGGCTGAAAATGCCGAAACTCAGGTTATTATTATGACCAGTTATGCCGAAATTAGTATGGCGGTAGAGGCAATGAAAATTGGAGCTTTTGATTACGTATCTAAACCATTTAGGCCTGAATCAATTTTACAAACCATAGAAAATGCCCTAACCCATACTCAGGTAAAACCGGAGAAGGAGAAAAAACAAGCTAAACCATTATCAAAACCTGCTGCTACACCTAAGGAAACTAGTTTTGTAAAAGGAGTTAGCGAAGCTGCGCTAAAATTAAGTGATTACATACAGCTGGTAGCTCCTACAAACATGTCTGTTTTAATAATGGGCGAAAGTGGAACCGGGAAAGAACAGGTGGCAAAGAGTATTCATGAACAGAGTAAGCGTGCCGGTGAGCCATTTATCGCTGTAGATTGCGGTGCGATTCCAAGAGAATTGGCTTCCAGTGAATTTTTTGGGCATTTAAAAGGCTCTTTTACCGGGGCTATAAACGACAAAACCGGGCATTTTGAAGCGGCAAATGGTGGTACTTTGTTTCTGGATGAAATTGGTAATTTAAGCTATGAATTACAGGTTCAATTATTAAGGGCTCTTCAGGAAAGAAAAATTAAACCCGTAGGCAGCAATAATGAGTTGCATGTAGATATTCGGGTAATAACCGCTACTAACGAAGATCTTGCGCAAGCTGTAAAAGATGGTGAGTTTAGGGAAGATCTTTACCATAGGTTAAATGAATTTTCAATTAAGGTTCCTTCTCTAAAGGAGCGTAAAGAAGATTTAATGCTTTTTGCAGAATATTTCCTGGATGAGGCCAATACCGAATTGGAGAAAAATGTGATAGGTTTTACCGAAAGTGCTATAGAAGCTTTTAAAAACTATAACTGGCCCGGGAATTTAAGGGAATTAAAAAATATGGTAAAGCGCGCAGCATTGCTTGCCCAGGACGAGATGATACCCCTTAAAGTGCTACCACATGAAATTGCAACGGCAAACCATACGAATACAGAAACCGAATACGGTCTATTTAAAAATAAAAACGAAGAGCAGTTAATTTTAGATGCTTTGGAAAAATCTGGAGGAAATAAGAGTAAAGCTGCCAGGTTACTTTCTATAGATCGTAAAACACTTTACAACAAACTAAAACAGTATAATATTAAACTTTAATTTCCTGTTCGAGTTCTTTCATTAGGCTTAAAATGCCGGTTCTCAACTCCTTGAACTCCTGGTCTGTAAAAGCTTTATGCTGTTCTAATCTCTCTAATTTTTTCGCTAAGGGTGTTGCCTTTATTTGCTTTAACATAGGTGCCATCTTATGCGCTAATCTGGCCACTTCCTTAAAATCATTCTCATTGCGGGCCAGTGCAATAAGTTCTATTTGTGACCTGGAACTTTCAATAAAGGCCTCTAAAATACTTTGAACAGCTTCCTGGTCTCCAGCCGAAAAATCATAAATATCCTGAAGGTTATAATGATTATTCTTAGAATGTTGTAGGTTATTATTTATTTTGCTCTTAAGTTCCAGTTTAAAAATATCGGCAATACTTTCCTGAAGTTTTTTTGGCTTGTAGGGTTTTAAAAGGCTTTTGTTGAATCCGGCCAGTTTATATGTTTCTACATCAACATCTGTTCTTCCCGATAAGGCAATAACAGGTAACTCTCCGGTTTTATACTTTTTCCTTATATTTTTAATTAAATCAAAACCATCCATTTCTGGCATTTGTATATCGGTTAATACCAAAGAATAGTTTCGGGTTTTCAGTTTATCCAGAGCTTCATTTCCATTAAATGCACTATCGCATTGCATTCCCATAGATTTTAGTAACTCACGTGTTAAGGAAAGCTGGGAGGGTTCGTCGTCCACAATGAGTGCTGTTTTGCCGGTAAGGTCAGGTAATTCTGGTGTAGCTAATTTTTCCGGCTCTTTAATAGTTTCAGTAGCCAATTTTCTAACCGGGAGAAAAACTATAAATTCGCTACCATTACCCTGTTCACTCTTCAGCTTTAATTCACCTTTAAGCAACTCAATTAAGCTTTTTGTAATGGCAAGTCCAAGTCCTGTTCCGCCGTATGCTTTTTCTATTTTTGTGTTTTCCTGTGAGAATTCTTCAAATATCTCATCTTGTTTTTCTTCTGAAATACCAATACCGGTATCTTTTACTGAAATAACAAGGCAGTAACTGTCTTCAATTTCCTTTTTAAGGTCTATTTGGATGTTAATTTCACCTTCTTTGGTGAACTTATAGGCGTTGGTAATTAAATTGGCAATAATTTGCTTTATTCTAAATGGATCGCTAAGAACTTGCGTATCTGATGCTTTAGAAGCCCGAAAAACGATAGATACATTTTCATTTCTTTGAGCCGGTAGAGCATTGTAAACCGTGTCTTCTATGAGTTTAGCCGGATTAAACGGTAGTTTTTCCACCGTCATTTTTCCTGCTTCCAGTTTAGAAAGATCTAATAAATCATTTACCAGGTGCAAAATAAAGCTAGACGATTTTTTTACCTGGTCTATATAATGCGATTGCTTGGTGTTTAAGGAAGATTTTTCAATAAGATCTGTATAGCCAATAAGCGTATTTAAAGGCGATCTTAAATCGTGGGTAATGGCGGCCATAAATTGTTCCCGCCTTTTTAATAAGGTTTCTGCAAAATCTTTGGCTTCCTCCAGTTGGCTACGGTACCGCTGACTTTTAGTGATATCCTTAATGATAAAAATAAGTGATAATAATATAATTAAGAAGCTTACTATTCCCGCAATTATGAAAATTTGAGAGCTCTCTTTTATCATATCCTGGGAAACTTTTGCCCGTTGTATGGAGGCTTCCCGCTCTTCCAATTCAATTTTCCCCAGTAAACGGCGCAATTGCTGGTTAATAATCATATCATTTTCCAGAAATTCCTGTTCTTTTTTATCTACAGTATTTTGAAAACGCCTGGTAGCAATTTCCAATTCACTTAATACATTTCTAACAGAACCTATTATAGAATCGGCTGTTCGGTTGGTGAGTTTTTCGGCATTGTCTTCACGCGAATATTCCAGCAATCTAATTAATAGCCTTCGTTGGTGTGGTTCCAGGTTAGAGAAACGTTGGTTGTAATTATAATCATCAAAAGAAGGATCTACTTTTTTTAATTCGGTTAAAACCTGTGAGTAATAGTTTTGATTTCGCTGTTGTTCTCTTAATTCATATAATTCCTGAAGGTTGGTAGACTTGTCAGAAAGTAGTTTTTTAATGCTATCTAGTTCATTTTTTATCGAACTATCGGCATAACCGGTTTTTAACTTATTAATATTAAGTTTTATACTGTCTATTTGACTTTGGTATTTATCAAGGCCTGCTTCATTTCCGGTTTGAATAAGCTGCCTGCTTAAATTTTCAGTTTCATATAAGCTGGTGGTGATATCGCTCAACATAAAAAGCTGTTCGTTGTTATTGTTGTTTTTTTCTGAAACCTGGCTAAAAGCAACCACCTGGTTCCATACCAACCAAACAGCAACAGCAGCTAATGCGGCTATTAAGAGATAGCCGCTAATTACTTTATAAGTTATTGATCGTTTTGTATTTCGCATAAATTTCTTGTCACCAAAATTACGCCATTTATACGAAACGATACCGGCAATTGAGTGTTCTTAATTTTTTGAGCTAAGGTGGCCTCAGTTGGGCTTGTAGAATTAATTTTAAACGATAAATTTATAGACCTAAAACGTATGGTATATCCATAAAAGCTTTATACATTTGCGGCCAATCTCAAAGGGGTGCCACTTAAGTGTGGCTGAGATCATACCCAAAGAACCTGGGCGGGTAATGCTGCCAAGGGACATACGCAGAAAGCGTAAAAAGTATGTACTCCTGAAAATGCCAAAACACCGGTGGGCAATTTCAGGATTTTTTATTTAATTCAAAAACCAAAGAATAATAGCCCCTTTTATTCGTAAAATAATTTATTACGAATGAAATCTTTATTATTTTTTAGTGGCCTATGCCTTATTTCATTGCAGGCTTTAGCTCAAACCCACATTTTAGAAGGTAAGGTTACCCGTGGGGAAACCCCGGTAGAGGGTGTTGCCGTTTATGCCGTAGAATCGGGCAAAGGAACCGCTACCGACGAAAATGGGAAATATAGCCTGGAGCTTAAAGAAGGTGCTTACCAGCTTGTATTTTCTTACGGAAACCAAAAAAGTTTAAACGTAGAACTCAATCAAGATCAAACCCTAAATGTAGACCTTGCAGACGTACAGGAAGTTCTGGATGAGGTTTTCCTATCTTCTTTAAGGGTGAACGCACAATCCCCCATAACTTATAGTAACCTTAGCAATGAGGAGATTGAAGACAGAAACCTGGGACAGGATATTCCTATTCTTATGAACTATATGCCCAATGTGGTTACTACCAGTGATGCTGGTGCCGGTGTTGGATACACCGGACTTAGAGTACGGGGAAGTGGAACGACGAGTACAAACGTAACTATAAATGGTATTCCTTATAATGATGCTGAAAGCCTTGGATCTTTTTGGGTGAACCTGGGAGATTTTGCTTCTTCTGTAGAAAATTTACAATTGCAGCGAGGAGTAGGAACCTCTACCAATGGTGCAGGAGCTTTTGGCGCCAGTCTTAATATTTTAACCGATGCTTATAGCGAAGAAGCAAATGCCGAAATTTCTAATAGTTATGGTTCTTTTAATACCCATAAACATACACTTAAATTTAGTACAGGTTTATTAAACGATCACTGGGAAATTGCCGGCCGTGCTTCACAAATTAAGAGCGATGGCTATATAGATAGAGCCAGCAGCGATTTAAAATCCTACTTTTTACAAGCCACGTATGTAGACGAAAATACACTGGTTAAGGCTATAACTTTCGGCGGAAGTGAAAGAACTTACCAGGCCTGGTACGGTATAGATGGGGAAACCCTTGAAAACGACCGAACCTATAATCCTGCCGGAATATATACCGATGAGGAAGGAAATACTAAATTTTACGAGAATCAAACCGATAATTATAAACAAGATCATTATCAGCTATTATGGAACCAGGAATATAGCAGTAACTGGTCTTCTAACCTGGCTTTCCACTATACCTATGGTCGTGGTTATTATGAAGAATATGAGGAAGATGCCACTTTAAATGAATTTGGACTTCCAAATTTTCAGGCTAATGGTGAGGAGGTTAGTACATCGGACCTTGTAGGGACTAAATGGCTGGATAATGATTTCTATGGAACCACTTTTGGGTTAAATTATAAGGATGCAGATTGGGATGTTAATTTTGGTGGTGCCTGGAATAGATATATCGGCGATCACTTTGGCGAAGTAATCTATACTCGTTTTGCCCAAAATAAGGACCCTTATGAGCCGTATTATGAAAACGTGGGAACAAAAACAGATTTCAACCTTTACGGAAAGGCAACCTATGCAATTTCAGAGAAGTTGGCCGGATATTTAGATATGCAAATTAGGACCATAGACTATGAAACTGAGGGAATGTTATCTGAAGGAACCGAATTTCTTATAGACGATTCTTTTACCTTCTTTAACCCTAAGGCAGGTTTAACCTATGCATTGAACAGTCAAAATCAATTCTACTTTTCTTATGCCCGTGCCAATAGAGAGCCAAGAAGAAGCGATTATGAAAACGGAGATCCGGAACATGAGGAATTAAACGATTATGAATTAGGTTGGAGATATAATAGCCCGAAGGTTCAATTAAATACCAATTTATATTATATGGATTATCAAAACCAATTGGTGCTTACCGGTGGTATTGATGATGTAGGTGCTTTTATTCGGGAAAATAGTGGAAATAGCTATCGTTTAGGCCTGGAAATAGATGCGGTAATTAGGCTTTCAGAAAAAGTAGTGCTAAGGCCAAACCTGGCATTAAGTCAAAATAAAAATAAAGATTTTGTAGCTACCTGGGATGGGGAACTCGTAGACTATGGCAATACAGATATCTCTTTCTCTCCTTCTGTAGTAGGGGGTAACAGAATTAGCTATTTACCGGTAAACGGGCTTGAATTAAGCCTTCTTTCAAAATATGTAGGCGAGCAATATATGAGTAATATTGAAGTTGAAACATCTAAGCTAGATGCTTATTTTGTGAACGATTTTAATATTCAGTATACCTGGAGAAATGCACCATTCTTTAAAGAAGTGGTTTTTACAGGATTGGTTAATAATATTTTTGGAGAAGAATATGTGTCTAACGGCTATTACTATACATTTAATATAGAAAACCCAGATACTGCTACCGGGGTGCAAACCCTTGATGGTGCCGGATATTATCCGCAAGCTACCACTAACCTTTTAGGTGGAATTACCTTGAAATTTTAATTTGTTTGTCGCCTCTCTCCTTCTTTTTTATGGGAGGGGAGAGGTTTTTAATTATAAACCTCTATGTTGTTTCCGCGGCGTTCAATTCGGTAAGGCTTCATAGAATACTTTCCATCACCTTCCAGTAATTCGCCCGTAATTATATTATAAGCATTGGCATCTTCACAATTACAGGTAGCAACTACCCCTTCAACAGTCATGGCCGAACAATTGTTTGGCGGATGATTAGGGTCGCTTAGCTCGAAAGCAGTGTACTGCGTATTGTTTATGTTGTAAACCACAACACCACGTATGCCCTGGTTATAAGTTACAAAGCTATTACCGGGATATTGAAGATCATTATATTCTGGGAAATCTAAATTTAGCTGAAGCCTAAAATTTAAATTGATAAGGTTAGGGTTGTTATGCGAATTATCATCATTTGGGGAGCACGCGCTAAAAAATATTGAAAATAGAAGTAAAATAAGCCTTTTTTTCATGAGATCGATAAATATTTCGCTAAATAATATTATTGTTTTCAAGGTGTAAATTTATTATATTTGTTAATTAAATCCCGTCGCGTTATGGGATTTTTTCTATTTATATAAACGATGTAGTTATGAGCAAAGTATCTTATTATACGAAAGAGGGGCTTAAAAAATTGAAAGACGAACTAAACCATTTACGTGATGTAGAAAGGCCAAGAGCTTCAGAAGCTATTGCCGAAGCCCGGGATAAAGGAGATTTGAGTGAAAATGCCGAATATGATGCAGCAAAAGAAGCACAGGGCCTTTTAGAAATGAAGATTTCTAAAATGGAAGAAGTGGTTGCAAATGCAAGGGTTATAGACGAGTCTCAATTAGACACCTCGAAAGTGCTGGTACATTCCCATGTAAAAATAAAGAACCAAACCAATGGTGCGGAAGTAAAATATAAATTGGTAGCTCAAAGTGAGGCCGATCTTAAAGCGGGTAAGATTTCAGTAGACTCCCCTATAGGAAAAGGTTTATTGGGCAAGGAAGTTGGTGATATCGCAGAGATTGACGTGCCAAGTGGTACCATGAAATTTAAGGTTCTGGAGATCTGGAGAGAGTAGATTTTCAGTTTTAACAGTTTTAAAAATCCTTTTCCAATACCTTTAACCAGGTTTTTGTGAAAAGGATTTTATATTTAATAAAATAACCAACTAATTCAATATGTATTATGTCTAGTTTATTTACAAAAATTGTAAAAGGTGAAGTCCCTGCCTATAAAGTAGCAGAAGATAGTCAGTTTTTGGCTTTCCTGGATATAAACCCTAATGCAAAAGGCCATGTTCTTTGTATTCCTAAGAAAGAGGTAGATAAGATTTTTGACCTGGAAGAAGAGGTGTACCAGGAATTGATGCGTTTTTCCCGAAAAGTAGCTATTGCTTTAGAGAAAACAATAGAATGTAAACGCGTTGGAATGGCAGTGGTTGGCCTGGAAGTGCCGCACGTACACGTACACCTTATTCCGCTTAACTCGATGAGCGATATGGATTTCTCTAAAAGTATTAAAATGGAAGACGAGGAGTTTAAAAAATTGGCATCTTCTATTCACGTGAACCTGTAATGAAGATTGAAGACTATAAATTAACGCTCCAATTAAGAATAGATTGGAGCGATTTAGATATGTATAAGCATGTAAATAATATTTCGTTTATGCGTTATCTGCAATCTGGCCGGGTAAATTTCTGGGAAGCGTCGGGGATTTACAAAATGTATGAAGAAACCAATATGGGGACTATGTTGGTTTCAACCCAATGTGATTTTAAAAAGTCGCTGTATTATCCCGGTAAGGCCATTGTAAAAACTAAACTGGATTTTATTAAGAATAGCAGTTTCGGCTTAAAACATTTAATTCTAGATGAAGAAGACGCTGTTTGTGCCGAGGCTAAAGATGTGGTGGTATGTTACGATTTTAATAAAAACAGGAGTTGCGCAATTCCCACAAATCTCCGGGAAAAGCTTTCTGGATTCTAAATTTTTCTAAGCGAAATTTTAAAAGTAGTGCCTTTGTTGATTTCGCTTTCTGCTACTTTAATCCTACCGTGGTGGTAGCTTTCAATAATTCTTTTTGCCAAAGATAAACCAAGGCCCCAACCTCGTTTTTTGGTTGTATGGCCGGGTTCAAAAATGAGATTGAATTTATTTTTTTCTACCCCTTTGCCTGTATCTTTAATGAAAATATGTGCCCATTTTTGATCTTCCTGAATGCTGATGTTTAATTTTCCTTTTCCGCGCATAGCATCTATAGCGTTTTTTACAAGGTTCTCTATAGTCCAACTATAAAGCTGCTGATTTAGCATTACAGGTATGCTTCCTTCGGGAACATCAATGCTAAACGCTATAAGTTTTGAACTTCTGCTTTTCAAATAATCAAAACTATGTTGGGTGGCTGCAATGATATTTGTTTCTTCCAAAATGGGGGCAGAGCCTATTTTAGAAAATCGCTCTGTAATGGTTTCCAGACGCGAAATATCTTTTTCCATTTCTACTATGTAGGTAGTATTTACATTCTCCTGCTTCAGGATTTCTGTCCAGCCAATAAGGGAGGATAAGGGGGTGCCAATTTGGTGTGCCGTTTCTTTTGCCATCCCGGCCCAAAGCTTATTCTGCTCGCTACTTTTAGTAGTGGTATAAAAGAAATAGACTACACCAATAAACAGGAACCCTATAAGTACAAGGCCTACGGGATAATATTTAAGGCTGTTTAAAACGGGAGAGTTCCCATAGTAGATATATTGTTTCTCTCCATTTCCAAGATTGATAATTATGGGCTCGTTTTCATCTTTCAGGTCGGCTAATAATTTCTTTGCACGTGCTGTATCTTCCAGCTTACCGGGGTCTATATTAGTGGTATAGGCAATTTTTCCATCGGCATCAGTATGGATAATGGGTATGGATGTATTGTTGTTTAAAATTTCAAGAATAAGATCTAAATCGGCATCTTCAGGAGGGGGCTCCCTGTCCAGGGCTTCCTGTGCTTTAGCCCACACGCTCATTTTTGCCCTTTCGTCTTCTTTTAAACGTTGAAAAAAAATACTGGTGTTCCATAATACCAGACCCACAACAATAAAACAAGAAATAATAATAAACCAGCGATTAAAGCTACGTTCGTCTGTAAAGTTCATAAAGGCCTTTAAGCTTTGAAAGATTTAAAGATAAGCGTTTTTAAACGAATTTTATTGCATAACCCGGCTTTTCATTCCCTAATGGTTTCGTTACCTTTGCCAAAAAATAAGTATGCTTACTATAGATCCTAAGGAGGTTAGTACAGGAAAACTTCATCGTTATTTGTTGGGAGCTATTGGGCCAAGGCCCATTGCCTTTGCCAGTACTATAGATGCTCAAGGCCGTCCTAACCTATCGCCATTTAGTTTTTTTAATGTTTTTGGATCTAATCCACCTACGCTAATTTTTTCTCCTGCCAGAAGAGGTCGTGATAATACGGTAAAGCATACTTACAACAATGTAAAAGATATAGATGAGGTGGTGATCAATATTGTGAATTATGATATTGTTCAGCAAATGTCCCTTTCAAGTACCGAGTATGCTGAAGGTGTAAATGAATTTGAAAAAGCTGGCTTTTCAATGTTGAAGTCTGAGCTGGTACGGCCATTTCGAGTAGCGGAGTCTCCGGTGCAATTTGAATGTAAAGTAAAGCAGGTTATTGAGACCGGCCAGGAAGGAGGTGCCGGAAACCTGGTGATTTGTGAGGTTCTTAAAATGCATATTAATGAACACATTCTAGATGAAGATGGTTTTATAGATCAGCATAAAATAGATCTCGTAGCAAGAATGGGTGGTAACTGGTATACCCGTGCCAACCCGGGAATGTTCGAGGTACCAAAACCACTTTCAAGCCTCGGGATAGGAGTAGATGCGATCCCGGCTGAAATTAGGGAAAGTAAAATACTAACCGGGAACGATTTAGGGAAACTGGGTAATGTAGAAGCCCTCCCTCAAAGAAAACAAATTAACAGTTTTATAGCCGAAAATAAAGATTTGGCAGATTTGGTAAAAACTAGCAACAAAGAAGATATTCATACACAGGCACAGTTGTTTTTAGAAAAGAACAATGTTGATGCTGCCTGGAAATTATTATTAGCAAAAACAGATTAAGATGGAAGTACAAGGTAAAATTAAATTGATAGGGGAAACCAAAACCTTTGGGAATAACGGTTTTAGAAAAAGAGAAATGGTAGTGACTACCGAGGAGCAATATCCGCAACATCTTATGGTGGAGTTTGTACAGGACAAGACAGACTTGCTTAACAATTTTCAGGTGGGGCAGCCTGTAAAAATTGGAATTAACCTAAGAGGTAGAGAATGGGTGAGCCCACAAGGAGAAACAAAATATTTTAATTCTATTCAGGGGTGGAGAATAGAGAATTTACAGGCAGAGCAGCCAACCGGAGGGCAAAATGTGCCACCACCAGATAATTTTGAACCGGCAAATAATCTAAATGAAGAAGATTATGACGATCTTCCATTCTAGAGATTTTCTTCAAAGAAAATTAATGAGGTTATCTTAAAAAATTCTATTTTTTAAGGTTTAACATCAAAGCAGAAAACAATTCCAATTATAAAAAGCTTAGCATCCTATTAAGAGGGCTAAGCTTTTTCTTTTTGTACATTTCCTCACAAACCTATAAAACCATTTAATTGCATTATTTAGAGCCAAACGAAAAATTTCCACCCATTACTGAAGCAGATGAACAGGGCTTATTGGCTATTGGGGGAGACCTAAGTATTTCAAGATTAATCTATGCATATAATCATGGTATTTTTCCCTGGTATGATGCCTCACAGCCATTGCTGTGGTGGAGCCCGGATCCTAGAATGGTGCTTTTTCCTGAAAAATTAAAAGTCTCTAAAAGCATGAAACAGTTGCTTAGAAAAAAGAAGTTTACAGTAAGCTTTAATACACACTTTAACGCGGTAATAGAAGCCTGCGCTCAAATAAGGCGTGATGGTCAGCATGGTACCTGGATTACCCGGGAGATGATAGCAAGTTATAACAGTTTGCACAAACTTAATATAGCGCAATCTGTAGAAGTTTGGGAGAACGGGGATTTAGTTGGCGGTCTTTATGGGATTTATCTGAAAGATAAAAATGTGTTTTGTGGTGAAAGTATGTTTACCAGGGTGAGCAATGCCTCTAAATACGGCTTTATTACATTGGTTAATAAGTTAAAAGAAGAGGGAATAAAACTTATAGACTGCCAGGTTTATACAAGGCATTTAGAAAGCCTGGGTGCCGAAGAAATTCCGCGAGATGAATTTCTTAGCTATTTAGGTTTTTCTTCATAAATTTATAGATAAAAAGATATCTAAATGAAAAAAATATTTGGCTGCCTATTTCTAATAACAATATTGGCCTGTGAACCTTCTAATAATGAGCCTAAAGAACCTGAACAGGTTAATATTATATCTGAATTAGATTATTTTGAGTATAAAAGAGATGAATACGAAGGTACAATAACCTTAAGTTATAGGGTTACCCATACTAATAATTCTTCTTTTGATGTGGAAGGTTATTCTCGGGTAAATTTAGCTTATAAAGGGCAGGAAGATGAAATGACCTGGAGTATTCTTGAGTATGGGGAAGATGCTCACTGCCCTGTAATTGTAGCAGGTGGAACCTGTGTGGAAGAATTTGAAGATATTCAGGAAATTGATGAAGAATATGAAGAAGCGGTTTACCCAGATGGTTCAGGAGAAATTGTTTTAGTAGACTATAGCTATACTGTTACCAACGAATTGAGATAAGAGTGATAAAGATATAGAGTCATTTCCCCAGTTTTTTTACCTCTGAATGCCTAAAACAAGAGGTTTCGTGATCGTTCACCATTCCCGTAGCCTGCATATGTGCATATATTACGGTAGGTCCTGTAAACTTAAACCCCTTCTTTTTTAGATCTTTACTTAATTTATCACTAATTTGGGTAGTTGCGGGGGCTTCTTTGTAATTTTCTAGTGTATTCTGAATAGGTTTTTCATTAACAAACCCCCAAATATACTTGCTGAAACTTCCGTATTCTTTTTTAACTTCTATAAAAGCCTTAGCATTGGTTACGGTAGCCCTAATCTTTAGTTTATTCCGTATAATTCCGGGGTTTTGAAGTAATTCCTGAATTTTTTCTTCGGAATAGTTTGCAATTTTTTTATAATCAAAATCATCAAATGCCTTCCTGAAATTTTGGCGTTTTCGTAAAATGGTAATCCAACTTAAACCGGCCTGAAAGGTTTCGAGTATAAGAAATTCAAAAATAGTAGCATCGTCATATATGGGTACGCCCCATTCCTCATCGTGATATGCTTCATAAAGAGCATCGCCTTCACACCATCCGCAGCGGTTTAGTTTTTTCATTATTAGGGTTTAAAATTATAGGTGATTGTGCCGGGTTGTGCATTTCGGCCCGCTAACTTCGAAAATACAGCATTTTTAGCATAGGATAATGCCTTTTCGGTTAAGCATTCATTGTTTGAGTTAGAACTTGCTTTGTTTATAGCAGTGCTGGTTACCCTTCCCTGGGTATTTACAGTGATATTTACTACAATTTTCCCAGGGGTATCGCAGGTATATATAGGGTTTGGAATAGAAACCGCGTTTCGACCACGAAGGGAAAACGAGATAGAACTATTTCTTAAACTTCCCGATTGGCTTGAAATGTTTCTGGAAGAATCATCCCCGTCTGATCGTTTTTTGTTTTCCTTTTTTTCTCCGGTAGCTATGCTTCCTTCTGTGTTGGATGAAGATTCTTTTTCTGAACTTTCTTCCTGGTTGCGGCTGTTTTTCTCTAAAATCTTGTCCAGTTCCCGGTTAAAATTTTCTTCTCTAGCCTTTTGATTTTCGTTAAAAGCTCTATGAGTTTCTGGTGATTTCTGGTTGGTTTTTGGCTCGGGATCTTCTTTTGGGTTTTCTTCTTTAGATTCTTTGGTTTTAATATATTCTTCCAGGTCTACTAACATTTGTTGTTCAAAATCTTTCTTTTGAGAGAGGTTGAAATTATAAAGTCCAAGGATTAGAACCGAACAAAAAAGTAGGGTAAGAATAAGTGCTTTATGTTTTTCAAAAAAATCCATTGCTATAAAACAAAACCTGAGTTGGTTTATTTTATGCTGAAGGTAATAATTTTTCAAAAGACTCAAGGTCTAAAGCACTTTTTATGTTGAACTCTCCAACCCGGGTCCTTTTTAATGCCGAAAGATAAGCACCGGAATGAAGTGCCCTGCCAAAATCGTTTGCTATGCTTCTTATATAAGTGCCTTTGCTGCAAACTATCCTGAAATCTACTTGAGGGAACCTTGAGGCATCAACCTCAAATTCTTTTATTGTGACAGGTCGGCTATTAACCTTAACTTCTTCTCCCTTTCTGGCATATTCGTAAAGGCGTTTGCCATCCTTTTTTAAAGCTGAAAAAACAGGAGGTACCTGTTCAATTTCTCCGGTTAGCTGGAGAGCAGCCGCTTCTATGTTTTCTTTAGAAATATGCTTGGTTTCAAAAGTTTTGTCAATTTCGGTTTCCATATCAAAAGATGGCGTGGTGGCTCCCAGGGTAAAAGTGCCGGTATATTCCTTTTCGGTTCCCTGTAATTCGGGAATTTTTTTTGTAAATTTTCCGGTGCAGATTACCAAAACCCCATCTGCCAGGGGATCTAACGTGCCGGCGTGACCTACCTTAATTTTTTTTATGTCGCAACTTTTTCTAATTAACCAACGTACTTTATTTACCAGTTGAAAGGAAGTCCACTCCAGGGGTTTATTAAAAACGAGAATCTGGCCGTTCTTAAAATCATCGGGAGTAAATTTTTTACTTGCGGTAGTCATAAAGGCTGTTTGAGGTTTCTAATTATAATATGCAACGGCTATAGAAACAATTCCTGCTATAAAACAATAAATCGCAAAATAGGAAAGTTTGCTTTTTCTTACAATGCTAATCATCCACGTGCAAGCTGCAAGTCCTGCTATAAATGAAGTTGCAAAACCTATTGCGAGTACCGGAAAAGAGGTAGTGCTTTCCATTAAATTACCGTCTAGAAGGTCTTTGGCAATTTTACCTAATATTAATGGTACCACCATTAAAAAAGAAAATCTTGCGGCTTTGGTTTTATCGTTACCTAATAGCACCGATGTGGAGATGGTAGCACCACTTCTGGATATACCGGGTAAAATTGCAATGGCCTGGGCTACACCAATTACAAAGGCATTATTGTAGCTTACCGGTTTGTTGGTGTTTTTGGCTTTGTCTGCCAGCCATAGTAGGAGTGCCGTAACGATAAGCATGAAACCAACAAAAATTATATTTCCGCCAAATAAACCTTCTAATTGCTCCTCAAAGAAAAGTCCAACCAGGGCTGCGGGAATCATAGAAAGTACAATTTTGAGCGAAAACTGAAACTCTTCGTTCCATTTAAATTTTAGAAATCCCCTTAAAATTTCCATCACATCTTTTCTAAATACCACTATGGTACTCAAAGCAGTTGCGGCGTGGAGAATTACAGTAAATAGTAGAGATTCGCTAGGTATGCTATTATCGCCTAACAATGCTTTACCGAGCTCCAGGTGCCCGCTTGAGGAAACAGGTAAAAATTCGGTTAGCCCCTGGATAACTCCAAGAATGGCAGCGTCTAATTCGTTCAATGTATTATTTTTTTGGATTTAAAAGAATTGCATATACTTCTATGGCGAAGCCAAGAAGCACTAAGGCTGGTGCCAATCTAATGCGTTGAAAGTTATAGATATCGGGGTTAAAGGTATTGGGGTCTTGGCTACCGCCACCTGCCATTAATATAAACCCCAGGCTAATAACTGCTAGCCCAATAAACATAAATTTATAATTCTTTTTTTCAAAAATGAAGTACTTCTTATGATCTGTAGGTTGTTGATTTTTGCTCATAATATCTGATTAACGCTGCAAAAGTGTTTGAATTGTGGCTTTTTACTGAAAAAGTTCAAAATTAACCAATTTATGTGAGACAGGCCTAAGCTATGTGGCTAATAATAACCGAATAAAAAAGCCGTCTAAAAGATTTTATAATTGTCATCCTGAATTCGGTTCAGTTTGACAGGTATACACGTTTTAGACGGCTTATGGAGTGTGGGAGCTTATAATGCTAAGCTGCCCGGTATATGTTGTAATGACTTAACGCCTCCTGATAAAATAGAATACTTTTCTTATCTTTCTTTAGGCAGGATTTTAGAAAACGTTCTAAATCCTGGCATTCGAAAGTAATTCCTGTATATTTTCTTTTTCCTACAGGTATCTGTAAATCTACCGTGTGTTTTTTATAATTAATTTGAACATTTTTGGCGTCAAAATATTTTTTAATAATGGCACGGTGCAATATTGTGTAATTTGAATTTTTTTCTGATTTAAGGTGAAAGATACTATGGGAAATTAAGCTCTTAAAATCATCTAGAGTTGTATCAGGATTAGGATTTAATTTCATAGTTATTGGTATTATAGGTGTTAGCGTTGGCTAAATTACACTTAGATTTCTTTATCTCTGTTAAAAAACATTTAATAATCCTGTGATTAGCAAATATTTAACGACTAAAGTAGGTTTTTTACTTTTAATTAAACCTTAAATAGTTTCAAATGAAAGAATTGCCTTACATATGAATTGAAGATCTTTCTCTATAGCGATTAAAAGAAGTTTTTGTGTTTCTTGGCAGCGAAAAGGGGTGTAATAACCCATGGCTAGCCTCGAAATTAAACATTGTTTGTAACGAATGCCCCGTGAGCTTGTTTCAAGGTAGTTTGCTTAAATTAAGATATCTATAGGTTTATGTAGATGCCTGTCCTTATTGTCCAGGCAAGATGCATTAATGAATTTGGTTCCTGTAATAGAAGTGACACCGTAAGAATCGTGAACATGTCCAAAAATATGAATCTTTATTTGGCGTTTTTGCAGGATTTTTAAAAGAGAGGCGCAACCCGCATGCTGCCCATTCTTTAAAATATCCTTAATCTTGTAGGGGGGAGTGTGGGTGATGAGAATTTGAGTGTCTTCTGGAATTTGTTCCCAATGTTTGTTTATACTCTGCGTTTGTTTATTATTAAAAGCCCAGGTGCCGTCTCCGGGAGTTATGGGTGAGCCCCAAAATTTAATGTTGTTAATACTTACGGTATTATCATTTAAATAAGATACATTTTTTGGTATGATTTCTTTAATTTCCTTATCTGAGGTTTTTTCAAAATAAAAGTCGTGATTTCCAGCTATAAATATTTTATGTTTATGTGGTTGGGAAGCAAACCATTCCAGAAAGTTACGAACCTCTCTTTCGGTACCACCTTCGGTAATATCTCCTGCGTGAATTAATATATCGCCATCGGGAATTGAAATTTGTTCGTGTTTGTTATGGGTGTCTGAAATACAAATTAGCTTCATAAAAATGAATATAATGAAAAGAAGCTGTTTAGAAAGATTTTAAAATTTGTATTCTAATTCCAGGCTTTAGATTCTAATTCAGCAAAAGCTTTATGTTAGTAGTAATGGGAGTGGCCTGAAAAACAACTAATTTATTTAAAAACTTTTTAATCGGCAATAACCGAAATGCTCTAATTATTTTTTTCTTCAGAAGAAATATAATCCTTATCCAAAGGGAGTAATTTATTAGTTATTTTAGTTAGAGAAAAAGCTATAATTACTGCTGTTACTGCAAAAAATAAAAATTTAATAAGCAGACTATCGCTAAGCGTAAAGCTGTACACCGCCAGAAATATTTCTACGGCTATAAATATTACTTTGATGCTTAGTTTTAAAATCATGAGTTTTACTGGATTGAAGAGCAAATATACAATCAAAAACCATTGAAAATTTGATGTTTATGGCCTTTTACTAAAATTTAACGCAAAGAAAACTTTGGGGTTAAATTTTTAAGTTAAAAACTCTTAAACAGGGACGCTGCGTGTTTTGAAATTGTAAATTTCAATTATAAAAAAATGATAATTTGAAGAAAAGGTTTAAAATAGTTCTTGGTGTTAGTAGTGTTCTTTTAATGTTCCTGGCCATTATTATTGGAGGTAATTTATTTATAGAGCATAAAATAAAAACATTACTAGAAGAAAGTCTTAAAAAAGCTACCTTTAATTATAAGGACTTGAATGCGAGTATGCTGAGTAGAAGTGTTTCCTTAAACAAGGCGGTTTATCGCGATGAAGAAGTAATAATCACTGCCAGGGAGGTGCGAATAGAGGGCGTGGATATTCTGGAGTACCTAAGCAATAAAAATGTAGAAGTTACTAGCTTAGAAATTATAAAGCCCGAAGTAACAATTTTTACAGACGCAATTAGCGGGAAAGAAGAAGATAGTTTGGAGGAAGGACGTTCGGTAAAACAGCAATTGCTTATTAAATCCCTGAAGATTGTTGATGGTAGCTTTAAAATGACTAAGGAAAATTCGCTTAAGGAGCAGTTTTTTTCTCGCATCACATCACTTGAAATGAGTGGTGTGAGCGTAGATAGAAAATCTTTAAAAACGGGGCTTCCTTTTGATTATGAATCCCTTCAGTTGGTCTCAGATAGTTTATTCTTTAATCTTAATGAAGAACATGACCTTTTTGTAGAGAAAATAGAAATGCAGGGAGACTCGCTTAATTTTGGTAAATTAAGGATTAAGCCTCTATATAGTAAGCAGGAATTTCAACAGCAAATTCCGTATGAGAAGGATAGGTTCAATTTAATTTTGAATGAATTTACTTTTCATTCTTTTAACTGGAACCTTAAAAATGATTCTCTAAGCCTTCTTAGTGATAAACTTGTAATAGAAGATAGCGATATAAAAATTTATCGCGATAAACGAATTGAGGATGATACCCGGCGAAAACCTATGTATAGTAAAATGATTAGGGAGTTGCCTTTTAAATTAAAACTTGATACTGTTAAAGTGCGGAATTTGAATGTAGAATATGAAGAATTGGTAAGTGCAAAAAGGGGGGCTGGCAAGGTTAGTTTTAAAAATTTAGATGGCAGTATTTATAATATTACCAATATGGGGATGGATGCAAATGATTTTCCTGAAACAGTTATTGATGTGAAAACTCAATTTATGGGGGAGGCTAATCTTACTGTAAACTGGAATTTTGATATTTCCAGTGCTGTAGATGCATTTGCAATTTCTGGGCAGTTAGATAATATCTCAAGTGAAGGGATTAATAAATTTTTACAGCCGGCTTTAAACGTAAAGGCGCAGGGGGGAATTAACAATATGCGATTTAATTTCGCGGGAGATAATAAAAGTGCCACAGGTGACATGAAATTGATTTACAACGATTTTAAAGTTGAGGTGCTTCGGGAAGACGGAAAAGAAAAAAATAAGCTCCTTTCTGCTTTAGCAAACCTAATTGTTAATAACAAGGCTACTTCAGCAGAGAAAGAGCAGAGAGATATTAAAACCCAACGGGATCAAACCAGGTCTTTTTGGAATTATTTGTGGAAAAATATTAGAAATGGTGCTTTAAAATCTTTTATCTAAATTTTGAGAGTTAGCACAGGCATGTTTGCGTGATTTACCAAATCTTCGCTAATGCTGCCATTAAAAAAATGGGCCAAACCTTTGCGGCCATGAGTGCCAATTCCAATTAAGGTTTTTGGTTTTTTTAAAGCAAAATTTAGGATTCCTTTCTCTACACTTATATCGTTGTAAATATGTATTTTGTAGTCCTTTACCCTGGTGCCTGAAACGAAGTTTTCTATTCGCTTCCTAACTTCGTTACTTGTAATAAAATTATTAGGAGTGTTTATAAAAAGTATGTGAAATTTAGCTTCGGCCAATGTTGCAAAATCGTAAGCGGCTTCCAGGGTGCTTCGGCTGTAAGTGTCTGCATCGGTAGCAAAAATAAAGTTTTGTATTTCAAACTTTTCGTGTTCGTTTTTTATAACAAGAACAGGGATTTTAGAAGAGCGAACCACCTTTTCTGTATTGCTCCCAATAAACATTTCTTTAAATCCGCTTGCGCCGTGGGAACCCATTATAATAATATCACATTTGTATTCTTCGCTTACTTCCATAATACCATCAAAAGCCTGGTGAAACATTACCGTTTCGTGAACTTTTATATCTTTTAAAAAAGGTTTAGCCATTAGCTTGGCAAACCGTTGGTGGGCTAACTTCATAAAAAACAACGATTCCGGTAAATTTTGGTTATTGCCGCTACCTACTGGGTCTATAAGCTGCATAGGTAGCTCTAGCATATGTAAAAGATAGATTTCACTATGGTGCTTTTTTGCCAATTGAGCGGCAATTTTTAAGGCATATTCAGCGGTATCCGAGAAGTCGGTTGGAACGAGGATCTTTTTCATAAATGTTTCTAAGAGATTAAAAATGATTGCTTTATTAAAGTTAAGAATAAAATTTCATTTAAAGTCTGGTTTTCTTTCTCTGAAATTATTATTATATTTGCAGCGTTGAAACTAAAAAAGTACAGCGAGGGGACATAAAGTCCCCTCTTTTTATAAGCTATGTTGCAGGATAAAGTAGAAAATTTGTTGAAGGAAGCTTTTCAGGAAAATAATTCATTATTTTTAATAGACCTTAATGTCTCTAAAGACAACAAGATTTCTGTAGTGATAGATGGTGATAATGGCGTTTCTGTTAACGATTGTATAGCAGTAAGCCGAAAGGTTGAGCATAATCTAGACAGGGATGAAGAAGATTTTTCTTTGGAAGTTAGCTCGGCGGGAGTTTCTGAGCCTTTACACCTGGAGCGGCAGTATCGGAAAAACCTTGGCAGAAAGCTAGAGGTGACTACCAATAACGAAAAAATTGAAGCGACTTTAACTGAAGTAGATCAGAATGGGATTAAGCTTAACTGGAAAGCCAGAGAGCCAAAACCTGTAGGAAAAGGAAAACATACCGTTCAAAAAGAGTTGGTTTTGCCTTATTCTGAAATTACCAGTGCTAAAGTCATGATAACATTTTAACCTCAAAATTGATATGGAAAATATCGCCTTGATTGAGTCATTTTCGGAGTTTAAGGATGACAAATTGATAGATCGTGTAACGCTTATGGCCATCCTTGAAGATGTGTTTAGAAGTGCGTTGAAGAAAAAGTATGGTGAAGACGATAATTTTGATATTATTGTAAACCCAGATAAAGGAGATCTCGAGATTTGGAGAAATAGGGTTGTGGTTGCCGATGGAGAGGTAGAAGATCCTAATCAGGAAATTTCTCTTACCGAGGCCAGGAAAATTGAGCCTGATTTTGAAGTTGGAGAGGACGTTTCAGAAGAAGTGAAACTTGTAGATTTAGGGCGTCGTGCTATTTTAGCTTTAAGGCAAAACCTTATTTCTAAAATTCACGAACATGATAACACTAATATTTTTAAGCATTTTAAAGAGCTTGAAGGTGAGATATACACTGCAGAGGTTCACCATATTAGACATAGGGCGATTATCTTGTTAGACGACGAGGGGAATGAGATTGTTTTACCAAAAGACCGGCAAATTCCTTCAGATTTTTTCAGAAAAGGAGATAATGTTAAAGGAATAATAGAAAGCGTTGAGCTTAAAGGGAATAAGCCAACCATTATACTTTCGCGTACCGCTCCGGTTTTTCTTGAGAAATTGTTTGAACAGGAAATCCCTGAGGTATTTGATGGCTTAATCACTATACAGAATGTAGTTCGTGTCCCTGGTGAAAAGGCAAAAGTAGCGGTAGATACTTATGATGATAGAATAGATCCGGTTGGAGCTTGTGTAGGGATGAAAGGATCTAGAATTCATAGTATTGTGCGTGAACTGGGGAATGAGAATATAGATGTGATTAATTTCACCAATAATGACCAATTATATATTACCAGGGCTTTAAGTCCTGCGAAAATAACATCTATTAAACTAGATGAAGAAAATAAAACCGCTGAGGTAATGCTTAAGCCTGAAGAGGTGTCTAAAGCTATTGGTCGTGGAGGGCATAATATTAGATTGGCCGGGCAGCTAACCGGTTATGAAATAGATGTTTTCAGAGAAGGAGTTGAAGAAGATGTAGAGTTAAAAGAATTCTCTGATGAAATTGAAAGTTGGGTGATTAAGGAGTTTTCAAGAGTTGGACTGGACACTGCGAAAAGTGTTTTGGAACAGGAATTGGAAGACCTTATTAGGCTTACCGACTTAGAAGAAGAAACCATTCGTGAAGTGGTGAAGGTTTTAAGAGAAGAATTTGAGGAGTAGTAAAATATTCATTAGAATATAAATAATTAAAAGAGGTTAATTTAGAGGGCAATTTATGGCTGAAGCAAAAACAATGCGACTAAACAAAGTATTACGTGAATTCAATATTTCGTTAGACCGGGCTGTAGAATTTTTAAATTCTAAAGGTCACGATATAGAAGCACGTCCTACTACTAAAATCTCATCCGAAGTTTATCAGGTGCTTTCTGATGAATTTGAGACCGACAAATCCAAGAAAGTTGAGTCTAAAGAGGTGGGTGAAGAAAAGAGAAAGGAGAAGGAAGAATTGCGTTTAGCAAGAGAAAAAGAGCTTGAAGAAAAGCGCAAGGCCGAGGAGAAGAAAGAAGATGAGCGGCGTAAAGAAGAAACAGAAGTTTCTTCAAGAACAAAATTGGCTGGTCCGAAAAAAGTAGGCAAGATTGACTTGGAGCCTAAGTCAAAGCCAAAAGCTAAAAAAGAAGAAGAAAAGCCAAAGCCAGTGCAACCTGAACAGCCCAAGGAAGCCAAGAAGCCTGAAGCCAAAACCCCTGAAGTAAAGAAAGCAGAAGTCAGGAAAGATAAGCCTGATGCTGTAAAACCAAAAGAAGAGACCTCTCCTAAAGAAGAGCAAAAGCCTCAGGCGCCTGGGAAGACCGAAGCCGGATCTTCTGAAAAGGAAGAAGTGAAAGAGGTTGAGTCTACCACTCATAAGACCAATTACACTAAGCTTGATGGTCCTAATTTTACCGGGAAGAAAATTGACCTTTCTCAATTTAAAAAGCCGGAAAAGAAAAAAGATGACAAGAAGGCTGCCGAGGATAAAAAGGAAAAAGATAAGCGCAAGAAACGTAGGCGTAGAATTAGTAAAGATGTGAAGCCCGGAGGGGCTCACCAGGGAGGTAAGAAAAATCCAAGGAAAAGATCTAAACCTATTGCTAAAGAAGAGCCTAGCGAAGAAGAAGTGCAAAAGCAGGTTCGTGAAACCCTTGAAAAACTTCAGGGTAAATCCGGTAAGGGTAAGGGAGCTAAATATAGAAGAGATAAAAGGGATCAACACCGTCAACGTTCAGAAGACGATCTTGCTCAGCAGGAGACAGATAGTAAAACTTTAAAGGTTACGGAATTTGTAACCGTTAGTGAAGTTGCTACGATGATGGATGTGCCGGTAACGAAAGTAATTTCGGCTTGTATGTCTCTTGGAATGATGGTAACGATGAATCAGCGTTTAGATGCTGAGACCCTTTCTATTGTGGCAGATGAATTTGGTTATGAAGTTGACTTTGTGACAGCAGATATTGATGAGGTTGTAGAAGAGGTTCCTGAGAATCCGGAAGATCTTGAAACTAGGGCGCCAATTGTTACTGTAATGGGGCACGTAGACCACGGTAAGACATCTTTGTTAGATCATATTCGTAAAGAAAATGTTATTGCAGGGGAAAGCGGTGGTATAACACAGCATATTGGAGCTTACGGTGTAAAGCTTAAGAATGGTCAAAAAATGACTTTCCTGGATACTCCGGGGCACGAAGCCTTTACGGCAATGCGTGCGCGTGGAGCTCAGGTGACTGATATAGCAATTATTGTTATTGCTGCCGATGATGATGTGATGCCGCAAACCAAAGAGGCTATTTCACATGCCCAGGCTGCAGGTGTTCCTATTGTTTTTGCAATTAATAAGGCCGATTTGCCTACGGCGAATCCAGAAAAGATTAAAGAAAAGCTGGCAAGTATGAACTTGCTCGTGGAAGATTGGGGTGGTAAAGTTCAGTCTCACGATATATCAGCTAAAACAGGAATGGGGGTTGAAGATCTTTTGGAGAAGGTTCTATTGGAGTCTGAGATCCTTGAATTAAAAGCTAACCCTAATAAAATAGCCACTGGTACTGTAGTGGAAGCCTTCCTTGATAAAGGAAGGGGGTATGTAGCTACTATTCTTGTGCAGGCAGGTACTCTAAAAATTGGAGATTATGTATTGGCAGGTCGCCACAGCGGTAAGGTGAAAGCTATGCACGACGAGCGTGGTCATGAGGTGAAGGAGGCAGGACCTTCAACACCAGTCTCTATTTTGGGTCTGGATGGTGCGCCTCAGGCAGGAGATAAGTTTAAGGTGATGACAGATGAGCGTGAGGCTAAGGATATCGCAGCTAAACGAACTCAGTTGCAGCGTGAGCAAACTGTTAGGACTCAGCGTCACATTACCCTTGATGAAATTGGACGTAGGATTGCTTTAGGTGACTTTAAAGAGCTTAATATTATCCTTAAAGGTGATGTTGATGGTTCTGTAGAAGCTTTAACCGATAGTTTCCTTAAATTGTCTACTGAAGAAATTCAGGTAAATATAATCCATAAGGGAGTTGGGGCTATCACAGAAAGTGATGTGTTGCTTGCTTCGGCATCAGATGCGGTAATCATTGGGTTTAATGTTCGTCCTGCCGGAAACGCAAGGCAGGTAGCTGATAAGGAAGAAATTGATATCAGAACTTATTCTATTATATACGATGCTATTAATGATCTAAAAGATGCGATGGAAGGAATGCTTTCTCCAGAGCTGAAAGAAGAGATTACGGGTACGGCAGAGATTAGAGAGACTTTTAAAATTTCTAAGGTTGGAACCATCGCAGGATGTATGGTTACTTCAGGGAAAATCTATAGAAACTCTGGTGTACGCTTAATTAGAGATGGTGTTGTTATTTATACCGGGGAGCTTGCTTCTTTGAAGCGCTTTAAGGATGATGTGAAAGAAGTTTCTAAAGGATATGATTGTGGTCTTCAGATTAAGAATTACAATGATATTAAAGAAGGGGATGTAGTAGAATCCTTCCGAGAAGTAGAGGTTAAAAAGAAACTGAGATAAACTTGGTTTTAATCTTTAATAAAAAAAGCGGCTCTGAGCCGCTTTTTTTATATCTGGTTTTGTTGAAACCTGGTTGGTTGGCTTATTTTCGTCTGGGTTTTGGTATAAATGCAGAGGGAAAATTTTCTTTTATCTTTAAAAGGGCTCTGTCTGCCTCCAGCCTGTTTCTGAAATTTCCAACCCATACTTTGTAGTTGGGGGCTTCATAGGCTATAATAGAAGGATATTCAAATTTGCTGCGATACTCTTTAATCACTTCATTAGCTTCGCCATTATTACCATAGAAAAGTTGGATTTTATAGCGGTCTCCAATTTCATTATCACTGCTCATTTCAGATTTTAACTCTAAGAGTTTAGTTATTTTGTTGTCTTCAGTAATATTCACCTGGCCCTCTTGTGCTGTTAAATTTAGCAAAGAAATGCCTGAGACAAAACAACTTAATAGAAGTTTGTTTAAGCTTAATTTTCTCATAGTTATTTATTTATGGCAAAAGTATAATTTAATAACTTAAACAAGATGTGTTTTATTATTTAGAACTAGTATAAATTACCGATTAACACTTATGTAACATTCCTAAAATCGACTTTAAGTATTACTTTTGTTGCCGAATTTAAAGGTGCGAAATGTTAATATTATTAAGGCTTGAGCCTTTAAAAATCGTACCAAAGTTAAGACGTTAATTCAACTTATAATATGAAAAAGGTGAAATACCGCCATTCAACTTCGCGACTATTGCTCTTAAGTGTAGCATTTTTTATCTCATTCAGTGTTTTGGGAATTGCACAGGAGGAAGCTACACAAGAGGCTTCTTCTGAAGGCCAGGAGCAAACTGATGAATCTTCAGGAGATTCGTCTGCTATGTCAGACCTTGGGGATCCCGCGAATGGGAAATCCCTGTTTAATTCACTTTGTGCAGCATGTCACAAGCCTTACTCTGCTTCTATTGGTCCGGCCCTTCATGGGATTACCGAAAAGAGGGATATGGATTGGTTGTACCGGTGGATTAAGAACAGTCAGGAGTTAATCGCTTCTGGAGATGATGAGGCTGTTGCGATATACGAAGAGTATAATCAAACGGCTATGCCGGCGTTCCCTCAACTGTCAGATGCAGATATTGATGATATACTTGCTTATGTAGAGCAGCCTAAGCCGGAGCCTAAAGCTGCGCAGGCTGGTGCTGAAAGTGCTGGAGGGCAGTCTTCAGGTGGTGGTGTTTCGGTAGATGTTATTTTAGGTATCCTGGTTTTTGTTTTGATAATGTTGCTTACTGTGTTGTTTTTGGTAAACAAGACGCTAAGGAACTTTGCTCAGGCAAGTGGGGTTGTGATTCCAGAAAAAACAAAAGGGAAGCCAATTTGGAAGTCTTTTGTTGAGAACCAATTTCTGGTTCTGGTGAGTGCTGTTTTTGGCTTGCTGGTAATTGGATGGTTTGCTTATGGTTTCTTTATGCAGGTTGGAGTAGATCAGGGGTATCAGCCAATTCAGCCTATTCATTATTCTCATAAGATACATGCTGGGGATAACCAGATTGATTGTAAGTATTGTCATTCATCGGCTAGAACCTCTAAAAATGCTGGAATCCCATCTTTAAATGTGTGTATGAATTGCCATGTGACTATCTCAGAGGTTTCTCCGGAGACTGCTACTGCTGAGTATTCAAAGGAGTTTTATGATGGTGAAATAGCTAAGCTGTATGATGCTGTTGGTTGGGATCCTGCCCAGCAAGATTATACAGGGGAAGAAAAGCCTGTGAAATGGGTTAGAATTCATAATTTGCCAGACTTTGCTTACTTTAATCACTCACAACACGTGACTGTTGGTGGGATACAATGTCAAAAATGTCACGGTCCTATCGAGGAGATGGAAGTGGTTTATCAGGATGCGCCGCTAACTATGGGTTGGTGTATAGAGTGTCATCGTGATACCAAAGTTAGAATGGAAGGCAATGAGTATTACGAGAAAATTCACGAAGAGTTATCTAAGAAATACGGTGTAGAAGAACTTACTGTTGCTCAAATGGGAGGTCTTGAATGTGCTAAATGCCATTACTAAAAATTTTTTCCCGGTTGTTCGGGGTTAATAAAGAAGTTAATATCTAGATATATATGTCATCAAACAAAAAATACTGGAAAAGTGTTGAAGAGCTAAATGAAAACAGCTCTGTTGTTGAGACGCTCCAACAAAAAGAATTTGCTGAAGAAATTCCGGTTAATGAATTCCTTGGGGATAAAGATTCGCTTGAGAGTTCAAAAACCTCACGAAGGGATTTCTTGAAATATGTTGGGTTTAGTACGGCAGCAGCTTCACTGGCTGCATGTGAAGGGCCTGTTATTAAATCTATACCTTACGTTGTGCAGCCGGAGCGTATTGTTCCCGGGGTTGCTAATTACTATGCCTCTACAATTGCAGATGGTTTTGATTTTGCGAGTGTGTTAGTAAAAACAAGGGAAGGTAGGCCTATAAAAATTGAAAATAATGACTTGTCGAAAGCTAAAGGAGGGGTGAATGCCCGTGTACAGGCATCGGTATTGTCAATGTATGATTCTAATAGGGTTAGACGCCCAATGATTGAAGGGAAGAATGTGTCTTGGGAGGAGTTTGATCGCCAGGTCGGATCTGCTCTTGATAATGTTTCTGGAGATATCTTGTTGTTAACTCAAACTTTTGCAAGTCCTTCAACTACAAAATTGATTAATGAATTTTCGGAAAAGTATCCTAATGTACGCCATGTAGTTTATGATACTGTTTCTGAAAGTGATGCTTTAAATGCTTATCAGGCTAAATTTGGGATGCGTGCATTACCGAATTATGATTTTTCTAAAGCGGAAACCATTGTTTCTGTTGGTGCTGATTTCCTTGGTGATTGGCAGGGGGGTGGTTATGATGCTGGATATGCAAAGGGGCGTATTCCTGAGAATGGTAAGATGTCAAGGCATATCCAATTTGAATCTAATATGAGTTTAACAGGTGCGAATGCTGATAAGCGTTACCCTGTTACCCCTTCGCAGCAAAAAGCTGTGTTGGCGGCTTTATATGGTTATGTTTCTGGAAGTTCTTCTACCAGTAATTTACCGGCCAAAATAGATGATGCGGTTGTGAAAGCAGCCAGTCAATTGAGAAAAGCTGGAAGTGGGGCTGTAGTTGTTTCTGGTATTCCAGATGTGAATGCTCAGGCTATAGTGCTGGCTATTAACGAGGCGCTTGGAAGTCGTGTGATGGATACTGATAATCCTCGTATGATTCGTCAGGGTGATGCTGAAGAGGTGATGCAGGCAGTTGAAGATATGAAGTCTGGTGCTGTTGGAGCGGTATTGATGGCGGGTGTAAACCCGGCTTATTCTTTGCCGAACGCTAAGGAATTCACTGAGGCATTAGCTGGTGTGGATGTTTCTTTAGCTTTTAGTATGAAACCTGATGAAACCGCTGAGCTTTGTAAATTTGTGGCGGCAACTCCTCATTATTTAGAGAGTTGGCAGGATATCCAGTATACTGCTTCAGATTTTGCTTTGATGCAGCCTACTATTAGACCATTATTTGATACAAGGCAGTTTCAGGATTGTTTGTTAAAATGGTCTGGAAATGATAAATCTTATCACGAGTATATAAAAGAAACCTGGAGCGGTAGTATTTCTTCCTGGAATACTGCGTTGCACGATGGTGTTTTTAAAGCTAATTCTCCTGTTGAAGCAGGGGTTTTGCAATCTGAATCTGTAGATATTTCTAGAGCTGTAATTGAGCTTTCTAGTGATTCTGAGGCTAGTGGAATGGAGTTAACGCTTTACACTAAGCCTTCTATGGGTGATGGGCAGCAAGCCAACAACCCGTGGTTGCAAGAAATGCCAGATCCGTTAACAAGGGCTTCCTGGGATAACTACCTTACTGTTTCAAAAGCCGATGCAGATGCAATGGGGCTTGAGAATGAGAATGTAGCTAATGGTGGCTTAAATGGAAGTTACGCTAATGTAACTTTAGACGGTATTGTAGTTAAAAATGTGCCTGTGATGATTCAGCCTGGTCAGGCTAAAGGTTCGGTAGGACTTGCTCTTGGCTATGGAAAGAAAGCTGCAATACAAAAGGAAATGCAGGTAGGTGTAAATGCCTATTCTTTATATAAAAACTTAAGCGCAGTTCAATCTGTAAGCATTGAGAAAGCTCCTGGAATTCATGAATTTGCTTGTGTTCAGCTTCATAGTACTTTAATGGGGCGTGGAGATATTATTAAAGAAACTACTTTAGAGATTTTTAATACGAAAGATGCAAAGGAATGGAATGTTGTTCCGCAGGTTTCGTTAGATCACGTTGAAAAGCCTGTAACTTCTCCTGAAGTTGACATGTGGGATAGTTTTGATCGTAGTGTTGGTCATCATTTTAACCTCTCTATAGATCTTAATGCTTGTACCGGTTGTGGTGCGTGTGTTATAGCCTGTCATGCAGAAAATAATGTTCCGGTTGTAGGGAAAAGTGAAGTTAGACGTTCCCGGGATATGCATTGGTTGCGTATTGATAGGTATTATTCTTCTGAAGATAGTTTTATAGACGATCTAGATAAGAAAGAGAATATATCTGGTTTAGGTAGTTCGTTATCTGAATTTGGGGAGTTGGAGGAGCCTGCAGATAATCCTCAGGTGATATTCCAGCCTGTAATGTGTCAACACTGTAATCACGCTCCGTGTGAAACTGTATGTCCTGTTGCGGCAACTTCTCACGGAAGACAGGGGCAAAATCAAATGATTTATAACCGTTGTGTGGGTACTAGATATTGTGCAAACAACTGCCCTTATAAGGTACGCCGTTTTAACTGGTTTAACTATGCCGAAAATGAGGAGTTTGACTATCATATGAACAACGATCTTGGTAGAATGGTTATTAATCCTGATGTAACTGTGCGTTCTAGAGGGGTTATGGAGAAGTGTTCTATGTGTATCCAGAAAACTCAAAAGACCATTCTTGATGCTAAACGCGAAGGACGTGAAGTTGAAGATGGTGAATTCCAAACTGCTTGTTCTGCAGCTTGTGATAAGGGGGCTATGACATTTGGTGATATTAACAATGAAGGTGCTGTGATTAGAGATAAGAAGGAAGATGATAGAATGTATCATTTATTGGAATATTTAGGTACAAAGCCAAATGTGATGTACCAGACGAAAATTAGAAATACCACAGAAGCTTAATAAATTAATAAAGAAATCAATTAATAAGGATATGTCTCATTACGAAGCACCTATACGAAAGCCTTTAGTTACCGGGGATAAGACCTACCACGATGTTACTGTGGATGTGGCGGCACCGGTAGAAGGAAGGGCGAATAAATCCTGGTGGATTGTCTTTTCAATTGCCCTTATTGCCTTTCTTTGGGGTGTAGGTTGTATAATTTATACTATTTCCACAGGTATTGGAACCTGGGGACTTAACAAAACTGTTGGCTGGGCCTGGGATATTACCAACTTTGTTTGGTGGGTAGGTATTGGTCACGCCGGTACGCTAATCTCTGCTGTACTATTGTTGTTTAGGCAAAAATGGAGAATGGCAATTAACCGTTCTGCAGAGGCGATGACTATCTTCTCTGTGATGCAGGCCGGTTTGTTCCCTTTAATTCACATGGGAAGACCCTGGTTGGCTTATTGGGTACTTCCAATTCCAAATCAATTTGGTTCATTGTGGGTAAACTTTAACTCACCCCTGCTTTGGGATGTATTTGCTATTTCAACCTATCTTTCTGTTTCATTAGTTTTCTGGTGGACAGGATTGCTACCTGATTTCGCAATGATTCGTGACCGTGCAATTACTCCTTTCAATAAAAAGATCTACGGTATTTTAAGTTTTGGTTGGAGTGGACGTGCAAAAGATTGGCAGCGTTTTGAGGAAGTTTCTTTGGTTCTTGCCGGTTTGGCGACGCCTTTAGTACTTTCGGTGCATACTATTGTATCTTTTGACTTTGCTACATCGGTAATTCCTGGTTGGCATACCACTATCTTTCCTCCTTATTTCGTTGCAGGAGCGGTATTCTCCGGGTTTGCTATGGTGAATACTCTTCTTATAATAATGAGAAAGGTATCTAATCTTGAAGACTATATTACCGTACAACATATTGAATTGATGAACATTGTAATTATGATTACAGGTTCTATTGTTGGGGTAGCTTATATTACAGAGCTGGTTATAGCCTGGTACTCTGGTGTAGAATATGAACAATATGCTTTTCTTAACAGGGCAACCGGACCTTATGCATGGGCATATTGGGCCATGATGACCTGTAATGTATTTTCTCCACAGTTTATGTGGTTTAAGAAATTGCGAACCAGTATCATGTTCTCCTTTTTTATCTCTATTGTTGTGAATATTGGAATGTGGTTTGAGCGTTTTGTGATTATTGTTACTTCACTACATCGTGATTACCTTCCATCTTCCTGGACAATGTTCTCTCCAACTTTCGTTGATATTGGTATTTTTATTGGAACAATAGGATTCTTTTTTGTGTTGTTTCTTTTGTATGCAAGATCTTTCCCGGTTATTGCGCAAGCAGAGGTTAAAACCATACTTAAATCTTCCGGAGATAAGTATAAGAAACTAAGAGCTGAGCACGGAGACGATGTAAAGCACTATACTCCGGTTAATATTGGTGAGCCTAAGAAAAATATCGCTACCAAGCTTGATAAGAAAATTGAAAATGGCGATTCGCCTAATGCAGAAGGTAATACTGAGCATAATGATACCGTGAATGCTGATGCTTTAGTACTTACTGAAGTACAAAAAGACAGAATAGATGCAATGTTAGGTAGAACAGGCTCTTTTAATCCTGAGAATCAAACTGCAGATAACTTACAAAAACTAAAAGCAGTAGGTCCTTTCCTTGAACAGCGTTTGCATCAATTGGGGCTTTATACCTATGTTCAGGTAAGTAAACTTGCCAAAGACGATTTTGAATTGCTTGATGAAGTAATAGAGAACTTCCCTAATGCTTCTATGAGAGGAGACTGGGTAGCACAGGCAACTGAACTAAAAAATAAGTAATTAAGATGGCATCAAAAGTTATACACGCTATTTATAATGATGATGACTTGCTTTTACAAGGTGTGAAGCAGGTGAGAGAAGCTCGTTATCATATTGGTGAAATTTACACCCCAATGCCGGTTCACGGTTTGGATAAAGCCATGGGGTTGGCACCTACACGATTGGCAATTACCTCTTTCCTTTACGGGCTTGTAGGTTTTGCGGTATCGATTGCTATGATGAATTTTATCATGATAGAGGATTGGCCTCAGGATATTGGAGGAAAACCTAGTTTTAGTTTTTTAGAAAATTTACCTGCCTTCGTGCCGATTATGTTTGAGCTTACTGTGTTTTTTGCAGCACACCTTATGGTGATTACTTTTTATATGAGAAGTAAACTTTGGCCATTTAAAAAGGCAGAGAACCCAGACGTTAGAACAACTGATGATATGTTCCTAATGGAAGTTGATGTTGCAAATAACAATGTAGAGGAATTAACTAAATTTCTTTATGATACCGGGGCTGCAGAAATTAAATTAATAGATAATAAATAGACAGAATGAAAAATTTGTTCTATAAAGCGATAGTATTGTTCTTAGTGGGAGGAGTTGTTATGTCTTGTGCAGATAGCGACAAACCTAATTATCAATACATGCCAGATATGTACAAGCCGGTAGGATACGAGACTTATGGGGAGTATGATATTTTTGAAAATGGCCAGGAAGCCAAACTTCCGGTAGAGGGAACTATTCCAAGGGGATGGATGCCTTATGATTATGAGGATTCGCCAGAAGGACTGGCTAATGCTAAAGCCAACTTAAATAATCCTCTACCATATACTGAAGATAACCTTAACGAAGGGAAGGCGTTATACACTATTTATTGTGCCGTATGCCACGGGGATAATGGTGACGGTAAAGGAATTTTAACAGAACGTGAAAAAATTCTGGGGGTTCCTTCGTATGATGATGTAGGACGTGCCATTACAGAAGGAAGTGTTTATCATGTAATTTACTACGGGTTAAACTCTATGGGTTCTTATGCTGTACAAACCAGTGAAGAGGAACGTTGGAAAATTACCCATTATGTAATGAACTTAAAAAATGAGCTGGAAGGTGGCGAGGAAATCCCGTTTGAAGAAGTAAAAGAAGCCTCGGTTGCTGAAGCAAATCCGGTAGAGGTAGATAGAGCACAGCAAAATGCACAGGAAGCTCAGGGCGAAGGAGCTGCGCTAACCGTAGAGGAAGAAAACAATAATTAAGAACAAAGCATTTAGATCTATAAATATGTATACGCTATCCAGTAAATTAAAATTAACAGCAATTATTTTTATGATTGTTGGTGCTATTGGACTTGTAATTGGGTTTCTACAGGCGCCATCAAATTTGGATGATGTTAAGGAAATAATAGCCGCTGAAGGGCATCACGGTGAAACATCTCACCATGAAGAAGCTGAAGCAAATTTTGCTGATGCCGAGCAAGGGGTGGTAAATGATGCGCACGCTGCCGATTCACACGATGCAGAACATTTGGAGCATAAGTTGCATCAATTGCAAAATAAACCCTGGGCCGCTGTTTATGTAGCTGCTTTCTTTTTCTTTATGATCTCATTGGGAGCCCTGGCATTTTATGCCTTGCAGTATGCTTCACAAGCAGGTTGGTCTCCGGTATTGTTTAGGGTAATGGAAGCTATCTCAGCTTATATTGTTCCTGGTGGTATTATTATGTTTGTTCTTTTGGCACTTTCAGGTTTCCACTTAAACCATTTATTCGTTTGGATGGATCCGGAAGTAGTGGCACACGACGAAATTATTCAGAACAAAACGGCTTACTTAAATGTACCTTTCTTTCTTATAAGAGCTGCTATATTCCTTGGAGGTTGGTTTTTGTTTAGACATTTTCTTGTTAAAAATTCACGAAAGCTTGATGAAGCTACAGATAATGCTTACTTCAAAAAGAACTTCAAACTTTCTGCAGGATTTCTTGTTTTCTTCCTTGTTTCTGAATCTATGATGAGCTGGGACTGGATTATGAGTTTAGATCCGCACTGGTTTAGTACTTTATTTGGATGGTATGTATTCTCAAGTATGTTTGTTTCTGGAATTACTGTTATTGCTTTGGTTAGTATTTACCTTAAGTCTAGAGGCTATCTGCCTTTTGTGAATAATAGTCATATTCACGATTTAGCTAAATTTATGTTCGGAATAAGTATTTTCTGGACTTACCTTTGGTTTTCACAATTTATGCTTATCTGGTACTCTAATATTCCTGAAGAAGTAGTGTACTTTATTAGTAGAATTGAGAACTATAGCTTGCCTTTTTTTGGTATGGTAGCTTTAAACTTTCTTTTCCCACTATTAGTATTAATGAACAGCGATTTCAAGAGAATGAACTGGTTTGTTGTAATGACGGGTATTATTATACTTGTTGGACATTATTTAGATGTTTTTACAATGGTAATGCCGGCAACGGTAGGAGAATCCTGGTTTATAGGTTTGCCTGAAATTAGTGCAGTGTTTTTCTTTGGAGGATTGTTTACTTTTGTAATCTTTAATGCGCTTACCAAAGCTCCATTGCTGGCTAAACGTAACCCATATATTAAGGAAAGTGAACATTTCCATTATTAATAAAAGATTGTTTAAAGAAGAAATTATAAAATGACCGTATTTTTAGTAATAATTGTACTAGCCCTATTGGCCGTTACCGGTTGGCAAATGTCTAAGATTTTTGAGCTTTCCAAAGGCCCTGGTGCCGAAAGTTCGGCGATAGCTAATGATAATGATAATAGGCAGCAAGCAAAGCTTATGCTTTGGTTTATGATATTCCTTTATATTGGGATGGCATATAGTTTTTGGCACTGGAGTAAATTATATCTTCCCGAATCGGCCTCTGAACATGGTAATGAGGTAGATACTTTAATGTTTATATCTATTGGGCTCATTATGGTAGTGCAGGTAATTACACAGGCATTACTGCATTGGTTCGCTTATAAATATCAAGGAAAAAAGGGCAATCGAGCACTGTTCTTTGCCGATAACGACAAACTGGAATTTATTTGGACCATTATTCCGGTAATTACCCTTGCAGGTTTAATTATTTATGGTCTGTTTACCTGGAGTGATATTATGAATATTGGGGAAGATGAAGACCCTATTGTAATTGAAATATATGCAAAGCAATTTAGCTGGCAGGCTAGATATGCAGGTGAAGACAATACGCTTGGAGAGGCCAATGTTCGCTTTATCGAAGGTATAAATACGGTTGGTCTTAATGTGAACGATAGCTATGCAGATGATGATAAGATAACTACAGAGCTTCACCTTCCTGTAGGAAAGAAGGTTCTTTTTAAATTTAGGTCGCAAGATGTATTGCACTCTGCTTACTTCCCACATTTTAGGGCGCAAATGAACGTTGTTCCCGGAATGGTGACACAATTTGCCTTTACCCCGGATATTACTACCGAAGAAATGAGAAACTCAGAGTATATGGTAGATAAGGTTAAAACCATTAATGAGATAAGAAAAGAGAATAGCGAAGCTTTAATGGCTGAAGGCGAAGCACCATTAGACTCATATGAATTCGATTACTTCTTGCTTTGTAATAAGATTTGCGGGGACGCACACTATAATATGCAAATGAAGATTGTAGTAGAAAGCGAAGAAGAATATAACCAATGGTTAAGCGAACAGGATGAGTTTGCTACCGTTATGGAATCACAAGAATAACAGAACTAAAAAGAATATAATTTAGATATGTCAGCAATAGCAACAGCACCGGCTCACGATCACCACGAAGATCACGGACATCATCATAAAGAAACTTTTATTACTAAATACATATTTAGTACAGACCATAAGATGATTGCCAAGCAATATCTTATAACAGGTATTTTAATGGGTATTGTAGGGATTATGATGTCCGTACTTTTCCGTTTGCAAATAGCCTGGCCAGAGCAGTCGTTTATGATTTTTGAGTGGCTTTTAGGAGATAAATGGGCTCCTGAAGGGGTTATGACTCCTTCAATTTACCTTGCATTGGTTACTATACACGGAACCATTATGGTTTTCTTCGTGTTAACTGCTGGTTTGAGTGGTACCTTTAGTAACTTGCTTATTCCGCTTCAAATTGGTGCAAGGGATATGGCTTCAGGATTTATGAACATGCTTTCTTATTGGTTGTTCTTTATTTCTTGTGTAATTATGATTAGCTCATTGTTTATAGAGTCTGGTCCTGCTTCTGCCGGTTGGACAATATATCCGCCACTAAGTGCCTTGCCACAGGCTATTGGAGGTTCCGGAATGGGTATGACCCTTTGGTTGATTTCAATGGCTATTTTTATTGCTTCATCGCTTTTAGGTTCGCTTAACTATATTGTTACTGTATTGAATCTTAGAACCAAAGGGATGTCTATGATGAGGCTGCCGCTTACTATTTGGGCGTTTTTTATTACTGCTATTATTGGAGTAGTTTCATTCCCGGTTTTACTTTCTGCAGCACTTTTACTTATTATGGATAGAAGTTTTGGTACTTCTTTCTTTCTTAGTGATATTTATATTCAGGGTGAAGTATTGAGTCACCAGGGAGGTTCGCCAGTTTTGTTTGAACATTTATTCTGGTTCCTTGGTCACCCCGAAGTTTATATTGTAATTTTACCTGCAATGGGTATTGTCTCTGAAGTTATGGCTACAAATGCACGTAAACCAATTTTTGGTTACCGTGCCATGGTTGCTTCTATTTTGGCAATTGCATTCCTTTCAACAATTGTATGGGGGCACCATATGTTCGTTTCGGGAATGAACCCGTTCTTAGGTTCTGTATTTACATTTACAACCCTATTAATTGCTATTCCTTCTGCAGTAAAAGCATTTAACTGGATTACCACTCTCTGGAAGGGTAACTTGCAAATGAATCCCGCTATGTTGTTCTCAATTGGTTTTGTATCAACATTTATTACCGGTGGTTTAACAGGTATCATTTTAGGAGATTCAACATTAGATATTAACGTTCACGATACTTACTTCGTAATTGCTCACTTCCACCTGGTAATGGGTATATCTGCGATCTATGGACTTTTAGCGGGTGTTTATCATTGGTTCCCAAAAATGTTTGGTAGAATGATGAATAAAAATCTGGGCTATGTTCACTTTTGGATTACTGCTGTAGGTGCTTATGGTGTGTTTTTCCCGATGCATTTTATAGGCCTTGCAGGTTTACCAAGACGTTATTATACAAACACGGCATTTCCATACTTCGATGACCTTGCAGATGTAAATGTTATTATTACCATTTTCGCAATTATAACTGCAGGGATACAGGTTGTATTTTTATATAACTTCTTTAGCTCTATTTTCTTTGGTAAGAAGGCTACACAAAACCCGTGGAATGCCACTACTTTGGAATGGACTACTCCGGTAGAGCATATTCACGGAAACTGGCCTGGTGCAATTCCTTCGGTTTATCGTTGGTCTTATGACTATAGTAAGATGAATCTTGATGGTACAGATTATGTGATTCCTGGTCAGGATTTTGTTCCTCAAACGGTTCCGCTTCAGGATCATGAGGAAGAATTGAACCACTGAACTTAATAGAATATCAATAAAAAACCTCTCCGTTTCACGAGAGGTTTTTCGTTTTTAGGCCTGTTTGAAGCCTTGCTTATAGAACGACCTCTATTGAAACTCCTCCAAGGTATTTTAATTATCTTTGCTGAATAAATAGCGATATAACTTTAATGATTTATGAATGAAAACCTTGATCCTTCCGGAGAGAATTTCACGCCCGAAGAGTTTGATATAGAGAGAGCTTTGCGCCCCCTTAGCTTTGATGATTTTGCAGGCCAGGATCAGGTTTTGGAGAATCTTAAAGTATTTGTACAGGCGGCAAATCAGAGAGAAGAAGCTTTAGATCATACCCTTTTTCATGGGCCACCCGGTCTTGGTAAAACCACCTTAGCTCATATTCTTTCCAGTGAACTTGGTGTGGGGATAAAAGTAACTTCGGGTCCTGTTTTGGATAAACCCGGAGATCTGGCCGGTTTGCTTACCAATCTAGAGGATAGGGATATTTTATTTATAGATGAGATTCATAGGTTAAGTCCGGTGGTAGAAGAATACCTCTATTCGGCAATGGAAGATTACCGAATAGATATTATGATAGAATCCGGGCCTAATGCCAGAACCGTACAAATTAATTTAAACCCATTTACCCTTATTGGTGCTACTACCCGTTCAGGTTTGCTTACCGCACCTATGCGAGCGCGTTTTGGTATTTCCAGTCGCTTACAATATTATTCAACCGAGTTACTTTCAGATATTGTACAACGTAGTGCAGAAATTCTTCGGGTGCCTATTAATCTTGACGCGGCAATAGAAATTGCCGGAAGAAGTAGGGGTACTCCTAGAATTGCTAATGCTTTACTAAGAAGAGTTAGGGATTTTGCGCAAATTAAAGGTAATGGCAAAATAGATATGGAGATTGCAAAATATGGGCTTAAGGCTTTAAATGTAGATGCACACGGCTTGGACGAAATGGACAACAAAATCCTGGAAACTATTATCGATAAATTTAAAGGAGGCCCTGTAGGCTTAACCACTTTGGCTACCGCTGTTAGTGAAAGTGCAGAAACCATTGAAGAAGTTTATGAACCTTTTCTAATTCAACAGGGATTTATATATAGAACTCCAAGAGGACGGGAAGTTACCCAGGCAGCATATAAACATTTGGGAAGGACAAAAGGAGATATTCAGGGCGGACTTTTTTAAACAAAACTTATGAAAGATTCTGCCAAAATACCTGAAGTTTCTCTTCTGAAATTCCTGAAACATTCTACGAATATTTTAAAGAATCCTTTGCCTTTTCATCATAATAATTTTAAAGAGAAAGGAGATACTTTTCGATTGAACATAGGATTCAGAAAATCGGTAATATTTTCCAGAGATGCCGGACTGGTGGAATATGTACTTCAAAAGAATCAGAAGAATTTCGTAAAATCTGAGATCCAAACTAGGGATCTGGTTAAATATGTTGGGAAAGGATTGCTTACCTCAGAAGGGGAGCATTGGAAAAAACAGCGAAAATTAATTCAACCTGCTTTTCATAAAAAGCAACTTGCCAATCTGCTTGATTCTATAAAACAGGCAATATTACTGGAATATGAAAAGATAACAGTAAATAAAGAACTGGATATTTTTCCTGTTTTTAATGACCTTGCTTTTCAAACTGTGGTCAAATCTTTGTTTAGTAGTGCTGCCAATCAGAATGAAATCAATAGGCTTCAATACATTACCGAGGAAACTCAAAAAATGCTTGTAAAAGAACTACGACAACCCTATTTGGGATGGTGGTTTAAAGCAAGCGGGAAGATAGATAGTTATCTTAAGCTTACCGCTGAAGCCCGGAGCATTCTAAGTAAAATTGTTCAGGAAAGAAGGAATTCAAAAGAAGGATATGACGATCTTTTAGACATGCTGTTGGACGCAAAATATGATGATGGTAATTACATGGACGAAGAACAGCTTATCGATGAGATACTGATTCTTTTTACGGCCGGTCACGAGACTACCTCCAATGCCCTAAGCTTTACCACCCAATTGCTTGCATTTAATCCTAAATGGCAGGAGAAAATCTACGAAGAAATATCTGCCTTAAAGAAACAGGATCTGGATTTAATGAGCTATGTAGGCAAATGCGAGATTATTCAGCAGGTGATTGAAGAGTCTATGAGACTATATCCGCCGGCATATTTTATAGATCGTGTTAACCTGGAAGAAGATAAATTCGAAGGAAAATATTTCGAACCCGGTTCAAATTTGTTGTTCTCCCTTTACGAGGTTCATCGCCATCCAGACCTATGGGAACATCCAGATGAATTTAAACCGGAACGATTTGCCGAAGGAGGGAGAAAATATTCCTCCCAATACTTTCCTTTCGGTGCCGGACCCCGGAAATGTATCGGAAATAATTTTGCTATGTTCGAGATGATTATTGCAATTGCAGAACTTATCTCTCGCTATAAGATTGAGCCCAAAACTTCTGAAATTGAAATACAACCATTAATTACACTTAAGCCTAAAAATGCATTCTTAAAGTTTTTATCCCGATAAATTTGATTCAAAATAGCTCTAAATACACGAGTTTAATTAAAGAGGAGGCCAAACGCCTCGGGTTTTTATCTTGCGGGATTTCTAAAGCAGAATTTTTAGAAAAAGAAGCACCGCGCTTAGAAGAATTCCTTAATGAAAATCGGCATGGTGAAATGCGCTGGATGGAGAATAACTTTGATAAGCGCCTGGATCCCACCAAACTTGTGGAGGGGTCTAAGAGTGTTATTTCGTTACTGCTTAATTATTATCCTGAAGAAAAACAAAAAGAAGGCTCTTATAAAATAAGTAAATATGCTTACGGTAGAGATTATCATTTTGTGATTAAAGATAAGCTTAAGCAACTTTTACAGTTTATGCGGGATGAAATAGGAGAGGTAGACGGAAGGGCTTTTGTAGATTCTGCCCCGGTTATGGATAAGGTATGGGCGGCCAAAAGCGGATTGGGCTGGATAGGAAAGCACTCTAACTTACTCTCTAAACAAACAGGTTCTTTTTATTTTATCGCAGAACTTATTGTAGATATTGAGTTGGAATACGATACCCCGGTTACCGATCATTGCGGAAGTTGCACCGCCTGTATAGATGCCTGCCCTACTGATGCTATTGTAGCCCCTTATAAGGTAGATGGCAGCAAATGTATTTCTTATTTTACCATAGAGCTTAAAGACGAATTGCCCAATTCTTATAAAAACCAGTTTGAAGATTGGATGTTTGGCTGCGATATTTGCCAGGATGTTTGCCCCTGGAATAGATTCTCAAAACCTCATAACGAACCTTTGTTTAACCCACACCCCCAATTGCTGGAAAAAGATAAAAAGGGCTGGGAAGAACTAACCAAAGAAACCTTTAATGAGATTTTCAGGAAATCAGCTGTTAAACGAACAAAATTTGAAGGTCTAAAGAGAAATATTCAGTACTTAAAAGGCTAATTCTTAGTTTTTGGAATTTAACCTGGTATTTAAAAACTTTTACAGAGGTCAGTAGTTAGTTACTTATAATTTGGGATTGATATATGACATTGCCCTGAACCATTTTTGTAATCAGCTTATTGAATATAGTAGCTTTGCTCTGAGATCGGTTGATCCTGAAACAGAATTCGTTAAAATACCTGTTCAGGTTTTTATCGCTTACCCAGGAATAAGTGGTTCTAATCCAAGATTTCACTTGGTGTATCATGGTGTGAATTGCCTTAAAGTTCAATCCCTTATTGCTTTCTATTTGTGTAATGTCATATGCTTTGGAAATTGGCCTATAACCACGCCATTTATCAGTGGTTACCTTAGCTTTGCGGCTTATATGGTTGATAAAGATGTACTGAAGGGACTGGGCTGAAAAATCTTCAATTTTCATGGTATACATCCGCTTTACCTTTCCATCTTCGGTCAACTGCACTGCCGTGATTGCTTTCTTTTTCTTACCATCATAACTTCTTCCTATTTTCCCCTCGTCCCTGCCGCCCATAACAAATTCATCCACGTGAACATCGCCATCCATAGGGTCATTCCCACTCGAAGCCATAGCTTCTCTAACTTTCAACATAAATAATCTCGCCGTTTTTTCAGTAACCCCATAGCGCACGGCCATATAACTTGCTGATAAACTTTTGGTTGTCGTGGCCATCTCAAAACAAATAAAAAATGCTTTGCGAACACCAAATTTAACCTTGTGAAAAAGGGTGTTTGCGGTAGCGGATTCAATATGGTGGCAAATATTGCACTGCCTGGCAAAATCCTTCCGTACTTGGCAAGCAGTGTGATTACATCTTGTACATTTAAAGCCGGTTTTGGACTTGATTGAAGCAAGGTATTTCTTGCAATCCTCATCGGTTTTGAACCGATCAGAGAACTCCAGAAGGTTTTGACCCTTAAAAATATCCATATTTTTATATATTTACTGGTAATAAAGATATGTATTTAAATACTGACCTCTA
>NZ_JAEHOK010000011.1 GCF_016236915.1 Salegentibacter maritimus | reverse complement strand
GGGTCTGTAAATTAAACTCTGTCTGATGTTTCAATTCCTCTGGGGCTAGCCCCAGAGGAATTGGCGTTTATGTCCAGCGGTATCCGGTCTCCAAATTTAATATAAAATTGCTGAATCGTAAGGCTCCAATTATGCAAAGGAGCGGTCCATTTCTTCTCAATGTTTCGTGTGGCCAGGTAGACTAGCTTTAGCAGCGACATATCAGTGGTGAAAGCACCCTTGGTTTTGGTAACTTTCCGGATTTGCCGATGGAAGCCCTCTACGGCATTAGTGGTGTAAATAATCTTCCTAATGGGTTCTGTATACTCAAAATACTGGGATAGCTGTTCCCAGTTACGCTGCCAACTTTCAATAACTACAGGATATTTATTACCCCATTTCCCTTCCAGGTTCAATAGCTCATCTTCGGCTACATCTTTAGTGACAGCCCTATAGACCTTTTTCAGGTCTTTCATAAACTCTTTTTGATCTTTAGAGGCAATATACTTCAATGAATTACGGATTTGGTGTACAATACAAAGCTGAACCTGAGCCTTTGGATAAACGCTTAAGATGGCTTGTGTAAAGCCTTTGAGATTATCTGTACAGGCTATTAAGATATCCTGTAATCCACGGTTATGAAGGTCGGTTAAAACCTGTAGCCAGAAATTAGCACCTTCGCTCTCAGAGATATACATCCCCAGGATTTCCTTTTTCCCTTCTTTGGTAATACCCAGGATGTTATAAAGTGCTTTGTGGGCAATCTTTCCATCCACTTTAACTTTATAATGCATGGCATCAAGCCAAACAATACAGTAAAGGGGTTCTAAAGGACGACTTTGCCAGGCTTTGATATCAGGAATGATCTGATCGGTGATCTGGCTTAAAACCGTATGGGAAATATCGGTATCGTACATTTCTTTGATATGACCCGAGATGTCACGGTAGCTCATTCCAAGTCCATAAAGACCGATAATTTTTTCTGAAAGATTATCAGCCAGAATCGTCTGTCGCTTTTTAACCAGTTCCGGTTGGAAGCTACTTTGACGGTCTTCAGGGGTTTCAATGTCAAAAGAGCCAAAGCCACTTTTAAGCTTTTTCTTTCCCTTGCCATTGCGTTTATTCCCTTTGGAGCGTTCATCACTACTTAGATGAGAGTCCATCTCTGCCTGAAGGGCCTTCTCAATAACGTTCTTGAGCATCGGTGCAAAAGCACCGTCTGCACCAAAAAGGCTTTTGCCTGACATGAACTGGTCAAGCACCTTTTTCTCGAATTCTTGTTGTTCTTTTGTTGCCATAATTCTGTATGAATGAAATTAATAAATAATTCAATTCAGACAGAGTTTATTTTACACTCTCCTCAAAATCTCAAAATACTCACTTTATAACAATAGCCTATAAAAAGTTTTTAAGTCTAACTTAATTTCTGTGCTATGAACCCTTTCAATATATTTATCGAAAATTATAAGACTGCTACGGCCGGTTTTCCAATTTTAGCTAAAATTTTCATTTTGCTAATTCTTGCCTGGATTGTAATTGCTGCTATTTTTGCAGTTTTGGGAACATTAAACCTTATATTTTAAAGCTAAAGATATAGTATATAGCTTGCGTACCAGAAGACAGGCTTACTATGTATATTTTTCTGGCCTTAGTGCCTTCGTGAAAACCTGTATTCCCAATTATAGGTTTTTTAGTTTTGGGAATGCTTATCCCTAAATTTTTTTAAACCTACGGCTTGCCCATTTAACCTAAGCCTATATTCCATATTTTAAATTATAAACAACTATTTTTTAGGCTTATATCAAATTTTGAATGTTTCATTACCAAAAAAACACACCTTGTATCATTACTAGCTATTTCACATAGATTGCATCTTAACTTTAGGATATAATTAAAAACAAGCTTGTACCTAAACTGTTTATAAATCCTAAAATTAATTGTTATGAAAACACTAATCGTTATTTTGATGCTTGTGAGCTTTAACTTTAATAGCCACGCACAGCTAATTACAGAACTAGAAGAAACAAGAATAGACTATTCACCTCTTATTTATATAGAAACCAATAATCCTGATGAATATCTTTATAAAATAGAGGATGATCACACTATTGATTTTTTGAAAAACCCTATGGCATTTATGGAATCTTACTTTGATATCTCTCAATTTATAGAGCAGGTAAGGTATAAAGATTATGATTCTTATTTAGTGCGTTTTTCCACAGATAAAGGATTTCTTGAAGCAAACTACTCTAAAGATGGAGCGTTAAAGCGAACAAGGCAGCATTTTAAAAATATTGCGTTGCCTCTTGCGGTTAGAAATGAGTTGTGGAGGCAAACCAAGGGCTGGAGCATGGTTAAGAATTCTTATGTGGCCAAAGGTAATGGCCGTTTATTAGATAAAGAGCTTTACCGAATTAAAGTGGTGCAAAATGACAAAACTAAAATTATTAAAATTGATCCCAAAGAGTTGAATAAAGAGCCTGTTGCAGGTATGTAAGGGCTTTCAACCTATTCGATAATCCAGGCTTTATGTCCTTAAAACTTGTCTTCAATACAAAAAATCCATGTAATGCCTAAAAGGCTTGTTAGAAGGAAATAGCTGGAATAATGCCTGTAAAGTTATGATTTGGTTAAATAGAAAACTAAAAATCCTTTACAGGCATTTGCTATGTGTTTACTCTATATTCTTAATATTATACTCTTATACCTGCAGGTTTACTTTATAGCACATATTAGTTAGTTTACATCAAAATATAAAATACCTACAGCTAGAAATGTTCGTTTTACTGCATCAAAATATTTGTTTTCAGCTGTTTATATGTTGGAAAATCGGGGTCATCAGGAAAAATATTTATAAATTACATAGGTAAAGCCTTTAATGTAAAAATTATGAAAGCACTTATAGTAGATGACGAAGAACTGGCAAGAAAAAGAGTGCTTAACCTGCTTGCCGAAGTAGAGGAAATTCAGGTTTTGGGAGAATGCACAAACGGGAAGTCTGCTATAACACAAATTAATAAACTCAAACCAGAATTAGTTTTTCTTGATATTAATATGAAAGATATGAATGGTTTTGAAGTATTAAATAAGCTTCGTGTAATCCCCAAACCTGTAGTTGTTTTTGTAACTGCTTATGATAATTATGCCACAAAGGCTTTTGATGTAGATGCGTTCGACTTTCTCTTAAAACCATTTAGGGACGAGCGTTTTTTTAAAACCATAAAAAAGGTATTGCATATTTCGAAAAATGAAGCCCAGGAAAATTTTGAGAAACGTTTACAAACTTTGTTTCAGGTTTATAAAAAAGACCAGGCAAATACGAGTATTCCATTAAAATTGCCGGTAAGGCAGGGCAATAAAACAATTTTGTTAAAGCCCGAAGATATCAGTTATATATGCGCTTCCGGCTATTATGCCGAAATTTTCTCTAAAGACAACAAATATGTTCTTCGGGAGTCTTTAAATAACCTGAACGATTTTTTTAAAGACCATGCTTTTTTTAGAATTCATAGATCAGTAATTGTTAATCTAAATCATATCAAGGAGATTGTACATTCAGATTTTTCTGAAGTAGACGTAAGGATGAAAGACGATAAACTATTACGCATAAGTAAATCTCATAAAAAAGAATTATTCGAAAAACTTGGAATTTAAATACTTTGCTATGAGCCTTTCAACATTTAAAAATAAATATATAGATGGCAAGCTTATTTTGCTCTTAGCTGCATTTTATACTTTATTTAATTTTGTCTATTTGGGTAAATTGGCCTACATGCGTGCCTTTGTTTACAAAGAAATTGTAGAGTCCTGGCACGATATTATAGTTCACAACCTTCTTATGGATTGGTTTATAGTTATGGTTTATATGACTTTAATAGCCATAAGTACTAAACGTTTATTAGATAAAAATTACTCCTGGATAAAGATTTTTTTGCTTCATACCTTGTTTTCAATTTTAATAGGATTTGTAATTAGGTTTTTTTTCGACCTCTATGGAATTATATTGGGGCGCATGAGTTTTGCCGATTATAGCTTAAAGGCAAGTATAGACCGAATGATATTTGTAATAGATCTTAATTTCCTGATCTATTTTGCAATGATTTTTATTATTTACACCTATTACTATTTAAAGCAAGTTAAGGAAACCCAAAAACAAAAGGCATTGTTAGAGTCTCAGCTTACCAATACACGAATGAAAATGTTGTCTTCTCAACTCCAGCCACACTTTTTGTTCAACACTTTAAATTCAATTTCGGTATTGGTAGAGATGGATGCCAAAAAGGCTCAGGATACTATTGCAGATTTAAGCGATTTACTTCGGGAAATTTTATATAGCGGCGATAATTATAAAGTAACTTTAAAAAAGGAATTGAGAATGTTAGAATATTATTTGAACATTCTTATGCTAAGGTTTTCAGATCATTTAACCATTGAAAAAAAGATAGATGAAAAGCTCTTAGATCATTTAGTACCGTCTTTGCTCCTGCAACCTATAATAGAGAATTCTGTAAGGCACGGTTATTCATACCATAATACACATTTAAAGATTGTAATTAAGATATTTAAAGAAAAAAGCTACCTGGTACTTAGTGTTTATAATAATGGTAAGGCACTAACCAAAAAACAAGAAGCACTATTGGATAAAGGGATAGGGATTTCTAATACCCGGGATCGTTTAAAAACACTTTATGGAAAAAAGGCAACTTTTAAAATTCAAAATAAAAATTCAGGTGTGGAAACCTTAATTAGAATTCCGTTTTCCAAAACCTGATTTTAATTTTATGAGCGCCAGGCATGGTAATCTCAAAAAGTAAAGATAGGTTTAACTATTTTTTAAAGCTTGGTTTTCAAAGCTTAACCTGAATTTTATTAATTTAAGCAAAGATTTTAAAAAATAATAATTATGAAAAAAATACTCTTTTTAACCGGAGATTTTGCCGAGGATTACGAAACCATGGTGCCTTTTCAAATGTTGGTAATGCTTGGATATAATGTTCATACTGTTTGCCCGGAAAAGAAAATGGGGGATAAGGTAAAAACCGCTATTCACGATTTTGAAGGAGACCAAACTTACACTGAAAAGCCGGGCCATTTATTTGAGCTTAACTATAATTTTGATGATATAAATATAGAGGATTACGCGGGACTTGTAATGGCAGGTGGTCGCGCTCCAGAATATCTTAGGTTGAATAAAAAGGTAATAGAATACACCAAGTATTTTTTTGAAAAAGATAAGCCAGTTGCAGCCATTTGTCACGCTATTCAAATTCTTACAGTGGCAAATGTTTTAAAAGGAAGAACGCTTACAGCATATCCAACTATAGGGCCTGAAATTGAATTGGTAGGAGGTACGTATAAAGAAGTTGATCCTACTGAAGCAGTAGTAGATGGTAATTTAGTGACATCGCCTGCCTGGCCGGGGCATTCGGCTTTTATTAGGGAGTTTGTAAAACTTCTGGGAGCTAAAATTGAGATTTAAATAGTTATTTTCTATTCTCAAAGAACATCTAATTTAGTACGCTTATTTTCCAGCTGTAAACTCTCTGTATTGAAATACAATAAATGGCCTCTACTGTAGTATACTACCTATAGGGCCTTTTAAGTATTTATTTTAGATTCAATAAAGTTTTGAATGGTTTCAACAGGTGTTTTATAATTAAACCAATTGGTTTCCTTGTCTTTTTTAAACCAGGTTAATTGTCTTTTTGCAAATCTACGTGTGTTCTTTTTAATCTCTGAAATTGCAGTTTCCAGAGATTGGTTTCCTTCTAAATAAGCAAAAAGTTCTTTATAGCCAACCGTATTTAGAGCGTTTAATTCACGTTTTTGGAATAGGTTTTTAGCTTCTTCCATTAAACCTTCTTTTATCATAATATCTACCCGTTTGTTTATGCGGTCGTAGATGATATTACGGTCGGCATCAAGTCCTATGCTTATTGCGGTAAAATTACGGGTTTTCTTAGGTTGGTTTAGGTATGAGGAATAAGGTTTTTTGCTACTTATACAAACTTCCAGTGCCCTAATTAGGCGATGAGGATTTTCTATATCTACAATTTTAAAATAATCTGGATCCAGTTCTTGTAGTTTATTTTGTAAAGGAGTGAGGCCTTCTTTTTCAAATTTTAGGTTCAAATCTTTTCTAATTTCTGAAGAAACCTCGGGAAAATAATCTAAGCCTTCTAAAACACTTTTAGTGTAAAGGCCACTACCTCCCACCATAATTACGATATTTCGCTCCTTAAATAATTCATCTAACTTTTCAAGGGCTTCAGTCTCAAAATCTCCTACATTATAAGTGTCTTGAATAGAGATATGCTGAATAAAATGATGCTTAGCTGCTTCTAATTCCTCTTTCGAAGGAACGGCTGTACCAATGGTCATTTCTTTATAAAACTGCCTGGAATCTGCTGAAATTATTTCAGTAGCAAACCTATTTGCCAGTTCTATGGCCAAAGAGGTCTTACCAATGGCTGTGGGACCTACAATATTTAAAAGATAATTAGTGTTCATTAAGTGGTTTTCCGCAGTTATGGCAAAATTCGGCATTGTCTAAGTGTTTAGTTTCATTACAATGTGGGCAAGCCTGGGTGTTTTTAGGAATTTTACCTCTTTGCGAACGGGTGATTTCTGAAGTTACGATTCCTGTAGGAACTGCAATAATGCCATAACCTACTATCATTATAAATGATGCTATAAAACGACCCAGGGGGGTAATAGGATGAATATCTCCAAAACCCACTGTAGTAAGGGTTACAATAGCCCAATAAATGCTAAGGGGTATATTATCAAAACCGCCTTCTTTACCTTCAACTAAATGCATTACCGTACCCATTATAATACAGATTATAAGGACAGCAAATAAAAAAACAATAATTTTGGGCCTGCTATTACGCAGCGCCAGTAAAAGTCGGTTAGATTCACCTATATACCTGGTAACTTTTAGTACCCTAAATATTCTAAGTAACCTTAAAGCTCTAACAGCAAAAAGTAAATTGTGGCCTCCAAAAAGAAAGGCGAGATAGGTTGGTAGCGTTGAGAGTAAATCTACAATGCCGTAGAAACTAAAAATATAGTGTTTTGGTTTTTTTATAGAGATTATCCTAAGAATATATTCTACACTAAAAATAAAGGTGATAATCCACTCAGCTATATAGAAATGCCAGTAGTATTTTGTGTTAAGGGAGTCTACACTTTCTAGCATTACAAGCACTATACTTATGGCAATTACAACAAGTAAGGCTACATCAAAAAACTTTCCGGCCGGGGTGTCGGCTTCATAGATAATTTCGTGAAGCTTTGCTTTCCAGCCTGATTTTGGTTCTATTTTTGGCAAAAACTTAGTGATTTAGTAATTATTCAAATTTAAATAAATTAGTCAAGCCAGTCACTAATTTGGAGGTTATTTAGCCAATGGGTTTAGTGGAACTATTTTTAACCTGGAATTTCGGCGCAAATAGCTTTGGATAATGTGCTGGGAGTCCCGGTCGTTTTTCATGGGAGTAATTATAGACCTCACAATATCTATATTGTTAATTTGATGATTCAGGTTAAAATAGCCAATTCCCTTAAATTCACCATCTTCAACCAATAGAACGCTTTTTTCATCTACTTCGCGCCCACGATCTATAACAAGCATATTTTGATTCTTGTATGAGTGCTGGTCTATGAGGAGCTTAACTTTTTGATTATAAGTTTCAAAAGATTCTTCTTCAATGCAGGCACCTTTGCATTTTTCTATACTATAATTAAAACAATTTCCAGTACCTTTTTCCAGATGGCAAAGACGGCGACAAAGCTCATATTCTTCTACCCACTTTTCCAGAACATTTTTGGCCCTCTTTAATGAAGAAAAGCTGGTAATACTATTCTTTTTTCCCGCTCTTGCTATATATAGGTTTATATATCCATTTTCATTGGTAGAATGATAAAGTGCGTGACTAAAGATATTCTTTTTTAGCGCTTTGTTATATTTAGGCTTGTTTTGCTTTATCTCCCGGTTTTCCTTTAAAAGTGCGGCGAGTTCGTTCCCTGTAGCTTCATAGCTTACCGAAGTAACTTCGTTTTGCATTTGCCTTGCTTTGCGATGTTCGCTGGTAAAATGCTGGGTAACCCTTTTTTTAATGTTTTTACTTTTCCCAATATATATAATATCACCTTCGGCGTTATGAAAGTAATAAATACCCGTGATGCCGGGTAAGTCTTCCAAAATGTAAACCAGTCGTGTATCTACCTGCCTTTTAGGTTCTAACTTTACAGCGTCTTTTAAAATGTTCTTCTCTACGTCTTTGTCTAATAACATTTTGAAAAGCTTTACCGTAGCCTGGGCATCTCCGCTAGCTCTATGCCGGTCGCTTAATGGAATTCCCAAGGCCCTAACCAGTTTCCCCAGGCTGTAGGACTCCTGACCCGGAATAAGCTTTTTGGAAAGTTCAACCGTACAAAGCGACTTTCTTTCAAAATTAAAACCTAATCTTTTAAATTCGGTACGAAGTATACGATAGTCAAATTTTGAATTATGTGCTACTAAAACACAATCTTCGGTTATTTCTACAATGCGTTTAGCAACCTCATAAAATTTTGGGGCATTGCGAAGCATATCGTTGTTTATACCGGTGAGGTTAACCACAAAAGGCTGAATGGCTTTTTCGGGATTAACAAGGCTTATAAACTGGTCTACTATTTTTAAACCATCAAACTTATAAATAGCAATTTCGGTAATTCCTTCTTCGTTATATTTACCTCCGGTAGTTTCTATGTCTACAACTGCGTACAAAAAATATGCTTCTGTTTTAATTAATTTCTAGCTCCAAAAATATGGCTTCCTATGCGCACCATATTGCTTCCTGAATTTATGGCAATTTGGTAATCGCCGCTCATCCCCATGGAAAGTATTTTCATATCTGTATAGCGTTCCTTAAAATCTTTAAAAACCGATTTGAGGTGATCGAACTCTTTTTTTACCTGTGCCTCATCATCTGTAAAAGTAGCCATTCCCATGAGTCCTTTTACTTTTACATGATCTAGTTTTTTAAATTCATCTGAATCTAAAATCTCTTTAGCTTTTTCAGCCGAAATTCCATATTTGGTATCCTCTTCTGCAATTTTAATTTGCAACAGGCAATCTATGCACCGACCATTTTTGTCGGCTTCTTTATGAATTTCTTTCAATAATTTTAAACTATCTACTGCGTGGATTAAAGCCACATAGGGCGCCATGTATTTTACTTTGTTTCGCTGCACATGCCCCACCATATGCCATTTAATATCCTTAGGAAGTTTTTCCCATTTTTCTGTCATTTCCTGAATCTTATTCTCACCAAAATCTCTTTGGCCCGCTTCATAAGCTTCTAAAATATCGTCTACGGGCTTGGTTTTTGAGATAGCAATAAGCTTTACATCTTCGGGTAAATCTTCCTGAAACTTTTTTATGTTATCTGAAATGTTCATGCAACTATTTTTTGTTGATTTCAAACTCGTAAATGGTTAATCCGTTTAATAATTTGGGTTCAATATAAGTGCTTTTTGGTGGCATAGTTAAACCTTCATCTGCGGTTTCTTTAATTTCTTCTATACTTAACGGAAGCATTCCAAAACCTACGGCAAACTCTCCTTTATCTATACGGGTTTTAATTTCTATAAGATCATTTTTACCGTGAATATAAGAAATACGCTTGTCATTTCTTAAATCCTGGATTCCTAAAATTGGCTGAAGCACTTTTTTATAAAGAATGTAAGGGTCTAATTTACTTAAGGAATTATCAAATTCATAGTTTGTTTTGCGCAAATAAAGGGAATAAAATTCCCCATCTAAATACATATTAAAATGATGTTTGTGCATGGGTTTATAAACTTCCATACCGTGATTTTCAATTCGGAAATATTGATCTAACTCAATAAGGAACTCTTCTTTGGTATGCCCGTTTAAATCTGTTATTAACCTACTAAACTCATGAATCTTTAAATTGCTTTCTGAAATTAGATAGCTCATAAAATAGTTGTAAGCTTCTTTTCCCGTATGGTTCTCATTGGCCTTTTTGGACTCCTGGGCCAGCAAGTAGGAAGAGGCGCTTCTATGATGCCCATCGGCAATATACAGATGGGGCATTTTATCAAACTCTTCTTTAATTTGCGCTACTAAATTTTCCTCATCAATTTTCCATAAATAATGAATTTCCCGGTTGGCAGTGGCAAATTCATATTCGGCACGAGTTTTCATAACCTTGTTAATTACTTCATCTATCCTGGTGTTGTCCTTATAGGTTAAGAGTACCGGTTCGGTATTAAAGCCTACCACTTTAAGGTAATCTTTGAACATTGTCTCTCGATGGGCAATGGTTTCTTCGTGTTTTTTAATAAGGTTATTTTGATAATCTTCAGCACTGGCGGCAGCAATAATTCCGCAGCAACTATTTTCCCTGCTTACTATTTTATAAAGATAATAGGCTGGTTTTTCATCTTTTATAAACGAATTTTCTTCTTTAAACTCTAAATAACGATTTTTTACCATTTCAAATCGCTGTCCACCGGTAATCTCGTGCTGGAATTTATAACCCGGATTTAAAATGTGTAAAAAAGAATAGGGATTATACTGTAAGATAGCCCTTATTTCAGCTTCGGTATAATCTTCAAAAGATTTTGTAGCTACAAGTCCGGCTTTTGCCCGTTGCGGTCTAACTGCTCTAAATGGAAGTATTTTGGTCAAAAGTAAATATTGAAATTCTACTTATTTAATGGGGCTTAAATAAAATCTAAATTCGTCAAGCTAAACTGCCCGTCCGGTCTGGTGGGCCTGTTTTAGCTTGACGATTAAAAATTAATAGAAAACCCCATTAATTGGTTGCTTTATTTTATAATTATTTCCTCAAGAAATATTAGCACTTAGCTAAATTGTGAAGAAACTTTTTCGGCTTTTTTGCTTTCAGAATAATCATAAAAGCCTTCTCCCGATTTTACGCCAAGCTTTCCTGCCATTACCATATTGGTTAATAAAGGGCAGGGTGCATATTTTGGATTTTTAAAGCCATCATACATTACTTCCAGGATAGAATGGCAAACATCCAGGCCAATAAAATCGGCTAGTTGAAGTGGTCCCATGGGGTGTGCCATACCTAGTTTCATTACGGTATCAATTTCTTTAACCCCGGCAACATTATTGTAAAAAGTTTCAATAGCCTCGTTTATCATTGGCATTAAAATACGGTTGGCCACAAAACCCGGATAATCGTTTGCTTCAACAGGAACTTTATTTAAGCTTTCAGAAAGCTCCATGATACTTTTAGTAACCTGGTCGCTGGTATTGTAACCGCGAATAATTTCAACCAATTTCATAATAGGGACCGGATTCATAAAGTGCATTCCAATAACACGTTCCGGGTTGGAAACTACCGATGCGATTTTTGTGATAGAAATTGAAGAAGTATTACTCGCTAAAATTGTTTTCGCCGAACAGTTTTCGTCTAATTGTTTAAAGATTTTAAGTTTAAGGCCCTCATTTTCTGTAGCAGCCTCTACAACAAGATCTATTTCTTTTACACCTTCAGCAATATCAGTGAATGTAGTGATGTTGTTAAGCGTTGCTTCTTTGGTGGCTTCGCTTATTTTTTCTTTAGAAACCATTCGGTCTAAATTCCCCGAAATAGTTTTCATTCCTTTATTTAGGTTTTCTTCAGAAATGTCTATAAGCTTTACCATATAGCCAAATTGGGCAAAGGTATGGGCTATTCCATTACCCATAGTGCCTGCTCCTATTACTGCAATATTCTTCATTTTGTGTGGTTTTATATGAATTGTAGTTTATTTTAAGCAACTAAAAATTTACTCGATAATTCGGGTTTATTCCAATAGTTATCGGAACTCCGACGCTTGCCTCGAAATCAAAAAACTTTGCATTTCATGCCTGGTTGGCTTGCCACGAACTAATTTACTTGCTAAATTTTTCAATTACTCCATTGGCAACCCGAAGGGCTTCGGCAGCCTGTTCTAGAGTTACTACCGGGGTAGTATTATTATGTATAGCATCGGCAAAGGTTTCTAACTCGTCTAATATGGCGTTGTTTGGGGAAACCTCAGGATTATCAAAATAGATTTGTTTTTTTACGCCTTCGGCATTTTGTAAGATCATAGCATAATCATCAGGTGTTTCCGGGGCATCCTTCATTTTTACAATTTCGCATTTCTTTTCTAGAAAGTCAACCGAAATATAAGCGTCTCGCTGGAAAAACCTTGATTTACGCATATTTTTCATTGAAATTCGGCTGGCAGTTAAATTGGCTACGCAACCGTTTTCAAATTCTATCCTGGCATTGGCAATATCGGGGGTATCGCTAATTACTGAAACCCCGCTGGCATTAATGTTTTTTACTTTAGATTTTACCACGCTTAGAACCGCATCAATATCATGAATCATTAAATCCAGAACCACGGGAACATCTGTTCCGCGAGGGTTAAATTCTGCAAGGCGGTGGGCTTCAATAAACATAGGGTTTTCAATTTTTGAAGCTACGGCCCTAAACGCCGGGTTAAAACGCTCTACATGCCCAACCTGGCCTTTTACACCATGTTTTTTTGCTAATGCAATAAGTTCTTCGGCTTCGGCAAACGTATTGGTGATGGGTTTCTCTATAAAAAGGTGCTTCCCTGCTGTAATGGTTTTTTTAGCTACTTCAAAATGGGAAAGGGTAGGAGTAACAACATCTACTACATCTACTGATGCGATGAGGTCTTCTATGGTATCAAATTTTTTATAACCAAATTCCGCTGTGATCTTTTTAGCGTTTTCTGAGCTGGCATCATAGAAACCTACCAGTTCATACTTTTTAGATTGATTGAGTAATTTTAGATGTATTTTGCCAAGGTGTCCCGCACCAAGTACGCCAACTTTCAACATATTTTTTAGCATTTTTCACAAAAATAGTATTTTGATAGCAAATAGGTTAGCAATAAGGCGGTGAATCTCTCCCGATTTCAATTGGTAACTTTGACTTCTATTGAGTACTTTTGCACGTTAAACGAGAAATTAAGTGATTCAGGACAATTTTAGACATAAAGGAAAGAGGCAGCAATTGGTGAAAATCGTTAAGAAGAAGGGGATTACCGATAAAGCGGTTTTAGGTGCCATTGGGAAAATACCCAGACACTTGTTTATGGATAGTAGTTTTGAAGATCACGCATACCAGGACAAGGCTTTTCCTATTGCTGCAGACCAAACTATCTCACAACCTTACACGGTTGCATTTCAAACTGAAAAATTACAAATTGAAAAGGGTGAGAAGGTTTTGGAGATTGGAACAGGAAGTGGTTATCAAACCGCTGTTTTGTGTGAGTTGGGAGCCAGGGTTTATAGTATAGAACGTCAACGTGAGCTATACAGGAAAACAAAAATGTTCTTAAATAAAATAGGTTATCGTCCTAAACACCTAAGTTTTGGAGACGGCTACAAAGGAATGCCGGAATATGCACCTTTTGATAAAATTATAGTAACTGCGGGTGCTCCTTTTGTACCCAATGACCTTCTTGGGCAATTGAAGGTTGGGGGCAGAATGGTGATTCCGGTGGGAGAAGATGTACAAACGATGACGCTTTTTATAAGGAAATCTCCAACAGAATTTGATAAAACAGAGTTTGGACAGTTTAGATTTGTGCCCTTACTAGGAGATAAGAATTAATAGAGGTTTTTAAAAAGCTTTTCAATTTACCCTCATCCTAAATTCATTTCAGGATTTGAAATGACTTATTTTTTCCAGCTTAATAGATCCTGAAATGAGTTCAGTATGACGTAGTAAACTACCTTGGGCCAAGCCCACGAGGCATTTGTTGAAAAACAATTTTTAATTTCGAGGCAAGCCTCGGGGTATTATACCTTTTGGCGTTACCAATAAAAAAATCCGGTTTAAAATATTTTAAACCGGATTTTTTGTGTTTAAGCTTTTTTGCTTATTTCTTTTTCTGTTGTTGCTTTTTTTGTTGTTCTGCCTGCTCCATCATTTCCTGCATTTTCCTGGCAAATTTACCTTGTTTTTTAGGTTTTTTCTTGTTCTCCTGGATTTTTGCGTGAATCTTATCTTCATCAATAATTACATACTTAATCACCAACATAATACCTATAGTAATAAGGTTAGAGGTAAAGTAGTATAATGAAAGTCCACTGGCATAATTGTTAAAGAAGAACAACATCATTAGAGGAGACAGGTACATAATAAATTTCATATTGGGCATTCCCGGCTGTTGGGCCTGCTGCATACTTTGCCCCGTAGTCATCATCATATAAATAAAGATGGCAATAGATGCTAATATTGGGAATAAACTTACATGATCCCCGTAAAATGGTATATTAAACGGTAACTCAGCTATAGTGTCATAGCTTGATAAATCGTCTGCCCATAAAAATCCTTTTTGTCTTAACTGGAATGCACTTGGGAAGAACTGGAACAAGGCATAGAAAACCGGAATTTGCATTAAAGCCGGTAAACAACCGCTCATTGGGCTGGCTCCTGCTTTACTATACAACTTCATAGTTTCCTGTTGTTTTTTCATTGCATTGTCCTTATACTTTTCGTTAATCTCATTAATTTCAGGACGTAAAACCTTCATTTTAGCCTGGGATAGATAAGATTTATAAGTAACAGGAGAGAGTACAATTCTCACTACAATGGTCATAACAATAATTGCGATACCGTAGCTTGGTAAAACTCCGCTTAAAAAAGCAAAAAACGGAATAAATACATATTTATTAATCCATCCAAAGATACCCCAGCCTAAGGGTACAACTTCATCCAGGTTACGGTCGTAATCGTTTAAGATCTTATAATCTGTTGGCCCGTAATACCAATTCATATTATAATTAAGTTCCCCGCCTTTTAATTCTAAAGGTAATTGTGCCGCAAAATCTTTGGTATAAACCGTGTCTATCTCTTCGTCTTCTACAAGGTTTTTAGAAACAAATTTTCCACGGCTAAAAGGCGTGTCTGTTAATAAGATTGAAGAAAAGAAGTGTTGTTTAAAAGCTACATAGGTAATGTTCTCATCTTCCTGCTCTTCAAATTTACCGCTACCTAAATAATCATCGTTTCCATCATCATATTCGTAAATAAGATCGGTGTAGCGATTTTCGTATGAAATACTTTTTGCGTGGCGGTAACCTTTTAGCTGCCAGTTCATGTTAATATCACGAGAACTGTTTAAAACGCCGTTTAAGCCCTGTGACCTTATGCTGAAGTCCAACATGTATTCGCCAGGCTTTAAAACATATCTATATTCCAGAAATTCGTTTTCTGAAACCTTAAGCTTCATAGAGATAATTTTATTATCTCCACTTTCGGTTACTTCAGGTTCAAAATAAAGGTTTTCGGTGTCTAATGTTCTTCCATCGGTAGTGGTGAAATTAATGTTGAAAGAGGCATTTCCATCCTTAATTAAATAAACCGGAATAGAATCGAAGGTTTTGTAATTGGTTAACCTTGCTTCTGAAATATAACCACCTTTATTATCAATTTTAAGTTCTAAAACATCATTAGAAATTGTAGTGGTATTTTCTGTAGCCGATGGAAGGCTTGCCGAATAGCCAAAAGCACCTAAACGTTCACGCGCCTGTGCAAGTGCGGTAGAATCTGTATTGGAGCTTTGTAGTTCTTGCTGTTGTTGTTCTGGTACCTGATTGGAGTTTTTGGTTTCGGGCGTATCAACCTGTTCGGTTTCCTGCTGCGGATCTACTACTTCCTCTGAAGCACTATTGGTATATAACATCCAAATTAATATTCCACCAATAAGTATAAATCCTATTAAGGATTGAACATCAAATTTCTTTTCTTCCATGCTTTTCTAAACTATAACTTGCTTTTGGTCAATAAGTCGGCCATTATTTGTTTTATGCCAGACTGGCATTCTTTCTATTTTTTGAAAAATCGTAAGCTGCCTTAATAAATGCTATAAATAAAGGATGCGGTGTTGCAACTGTACTTTTGTATTCGGGATGATATTGTACACCTACAAACCAGGGGTGATCCTTTAATTCTATAACTTCTACAAGGCCTGTTTTGGGATTAATTCCGGTACTAAGCATCCCAGATTTTTCCAGCTCTTCCTTGTATTTGTTGTTATATTCATAACGATGGCGATGCCTTTCCTTAATTTCGGTTTTACCGTAAGCTTGTTGTATTTTTGAGCCTTCGGTAAGTAGGCAATCCCAGGCACCAAGTCGCATAGTTCCTCCTTTATGAGTCACTTCTTTTTGCTCTTCCATGAGATCTATTACCGGATGTTTTGTACTGGGATCCATTTCGGCAGAATTGGCAGTTTTTAACTTTAACACGTTTCTGGCAAATTCAATTACTGCCATTTGCATTCCCAGGCAAATACCTAAAAACGGTAATTTATGTTCCCGCGCATACTTTACAGCATCAATTTTACCTTCTATACCGCGTTCTCCAAAACCGGGAGCAACCAAAATTCCATCTAAGTTGGCAAATTTGTGATCTATGGTATTTTCATTGATAAATTCTGAATGTATGCTTTCAATATTTACTTTGACTTCATTTTCTGCACCTGCATGAATAAATGCTTCCAAAATAGATTTATAGGAATCCTGAAGCTCTACATATTTACCAATTAAACCAATAGTAATTTCGGCTTTAGGATTTTTATGTCTTTGCAAAAACTGGTTCCATCTATCTAAATTAGGTGCAACATCATCTGGTAAATGTAATTTCTTTAATGTTACGGTATCCAGGCCTTCTTTCAACATTAAATTAGGAACATCATAAATAGTAGCCGCATCAATACTTTGAATAACTGCTTCCTGCCTTACGTTACAGAAAATAGCCAGTTTTCGCCGAATATCATCAGAAAGTTCGTGTTCGGTTCTGCAAACCAAAATGTCTGCTTTAAGCCCGCTTTCCATTAAAGTTTTTACACTGTGCTGCGTTGGTTTGGTTTTAAGCTCTCCGGCAGCAGCAAGGTAAGGCACCAGGGTGAGATGGATAATTAGAGCATTTTCATCTCCTAATTCCCATTTTAATTGGCGCACGGCTTCAATATATGGTAAAGACTCAATATCGCCTACTGTACCTCCAATTTCAGTAATTACAATATCGTAATCTCCATTTTGCCCCAAAATTTGGATGCGGTCTTTTATCTCATTGGTAATATGTGGAACCACCTGTACGGTTTTTCCTAAAAATTCTCCGCGTCGTTCTTTTTCTATAACACTTTGGTAAATACGCCCGGTAGTAACATTGTTTGCCTGGGAAGTATTTACATTTAAAAAACGTTCGTAATGACCAAGGTCAAGATCTGTTTCTGCACCGTCTTCGGTAACATAGCATTCGCCATGTTCGTACGGGTTAAGTGTACCGGGATCTACGTTAATATAAGGGTCGAGTTTCTGAATCGTGGTTCTAAATCCGCGTGCTTGTAATAATTTTGCCAGTGAAGCTGCTATAATCCCTTTTCCAAGAGAAGAAGAAACGCCGCCGGTGACAAAAATATACTTGGTTTCGGCCATCTTTGAAGTGTTTGTTGCGTTGTTTTATTCAGGGCGCTAAATTACAAAGAAGAATAGAAAAGCCGATAATTTTAAACCTAATATTTTTAAAGTAAAAAGTAGCTAAATAACTATGGAAAATTTAAGGTTTTGGAAAATTTCTTCTAATATTCCTAAGCAATTGTTCCATTCCGTTAAGTTTAAGATCAAAGACTTCACTCATTTGTTTTCCAAGCTTTCCTTCAGGAAAGCCTTTTTGACGATACCAAACCAAATAATATTCGGGAATATCGCTTAAATAATATCCTTTGTATTTTCCAAAATGCATTTTGGCGTGAGCAAGTTCTAAAAGCGATTTGTGATTAGGTTGAATATTCATTTATAAAGACTCCAGTAATGGTTGCAGTTCGGTAAATTTATTTTTATTTAGGGGTTTTTCAATATATTTTATTACCGAATCATATTCCTTAGCCTTGTTTTTATCTATTGCGCTGGTACTTGAGGTAAGAATAATTATTTTATGTCTTTGTGCTTTAGATTTTAGATGGTCCAGGAACTCCCACCCATTCATTTCTGGCATATTTAAATCTAAAAAAATTAGTACATTTTGTTTTCCTCTTAGATAGGCCAATGCTTTTTCGGGGTTTGTAAAATCTAAAACATTTTTATTAAATCCTTCAATCTCTAAGAGTTTTCTTGTTATAAAATTTGCTATAGGTTGGTCATCTACCAGTATAATGGTACTCATAACGCTTTAGTTTTTAGTTGGTTGGTTTGGGGTGCTTTCATTTTAATAATCCCTTCTTAAGGAAGTGATTTTATTATTATCTTATTTATAATATCAATTTAATATTCGTTGTAAGGTAATCATAAGTTCAATTTTTGTAGAGAACCTAAGGAGACTTTGGGTGTACTCATATATTGATATAAAGTAATAAGATTTTTAGGCTTTAAAACGCTGTACAAATGAAACTAAAATTTTAATAGGTTGATTTGAATATATAGAATTATTTTCTTCAGCTTGTAAGGCCAAATAAAAATTTGAAACAGTGGTAATTAAAAACTATGAATTTAAAAAACTAGAATCAATATTGAAAAATTTTTTCGCCTAAAGTCCTACTGTCCCCGCCATATGGAGAATACTGAGACATGAACAAGTTCGGAAAGCTCAAAATTGCAAAAGGTTAAAATCTTGATAATTGTTAAGACATTAATAGTCTTGATTTTGGTTTTTTTTATCTTCCATATCTGAAAATTAACACTGATAAAAATCCATAACTATGCCTATAGTAGGTTCCATAATAAAAAGTCTTATAGATCTTCGCGATACAATTGTTTCTGAGCCGGAAGCGGAAGAGGCACAGCAGGAGGTGCTTGTTAAATTACTTAAAAAAGCGAAAGATACTCAGTTTGGGAAGCACTACGATTTTGAAAATTTATTAAAAACAAAGGATATTAAAAAAGCTTTTGCAGAGCGAGTTCCTTATTTTGATTATAATAAGTTGAATGCAGAGTGGTGGTATAAACTTCATGAAGGTGAAAATGATGTTACCTGGCCTGGAAGACCACCGTATTTCGCAGTTAGTTCTGGAACTACCGGAAAATCCAGCAAACGTATCCCTGTGACCGATGAAATGTTGGAATCTATTAGAAAAGCGGGTATTAAGCAGGTGAGTGCTTTAAGTAATTTTGACCTTCCACCAGATTTTTTTGAAAAGGAGATTATGATGCTGGGGAGTTCTACAGATCTGGAAAAGGAAGGCGATCATGAAGAAGGAGAAATTAGTGGAATTAGTGCCAGTAATATTCCTTTTTGGTTTAGGGGGTACTATAAACCCGGTGAAGAAATCTCTAAAATTGAAGAATGGGACGAGCGGGTACAAAAAATAGCCGAAAATGCTAAAAATTGGGATATAGGAGCTTTAAGTGGAATTCCTTCCTGGTTAGAATTAATGATGAAAAAGGTTATTGAATATAATAACCTGGATACTATTCATGACATTTGGCCAAATTTACAGGTATATGCTTCGGGTGGTGTTGCCTTTGAGCCTTATGAAAAAAGCTTTAATGCTTTACTGGCTCGACCCATTACTGTAATTGATACTTATTTGGCCTCAGAAGGTTTTTTAGCGGTACAGGCAAGGCCAGAGACCAACGCCATGAAGCTTATTTTGGACAACGGAATTTATTTTGAGTTTGTGCCATTTAAAGCCGAATATATCAATCAGGATGGTTCTATAGTAGACCATGCACCGGTGATTTCTATAGAAGAGGTTGAAGAAGAGAAAGATTATGTATTATTAATTAGTACTGTTTCCGGAGCCTGGAGGTATTTAATTGGGGATACTATAAAATTCACCGATGTAAAACGAAAAGAAATCCGTATAACCGGGAGAACAAAATTCTTTTTAAATGTAGTAGGTTCTCAGCTTTCGGTGAATAAAATGAACGATGCCGTAAAGGAGCTGGAAAATAAATTCGATATAAGAATCCCGGAATTTACCCTGGCAGCGGTTAGAATTAACGGTGAGTTTTATCACCATTGGTACCTAGGGACCGAAGCCAATATTGAAGAAAACAATTTGGAAAAAGCTTTAGATGAATCTTTAAAAAATGCCAATAAGAATTATAAGGTAGCCCGTTCTAAGGCTTTAAAAGGGGTAAAGGTTACAAAGGTTGATCCCGATATATTTCCCGAGTGGAGTGCTGCCAATAAGAAAAAAGGCGGACAGGTAAAAATGGAAAAGGTAATGGATGAAGAGAAGTTTGCCAGGTTTGAGAAATTTGTAAAGGAGAAGAGCCTTTAATCTTCATCTATTTCATCAATAAGTGCCATGATTTCTTCCTGTGAAAGATAAAGTCTTTTTATTCGGGCTTTGTAAGTATCTGCAAGGTGGGTATGGTTTAAGATAAAATCTTTTGTTGCGATAATATACTTCCCAAGGCCGTGGTTTACCGCATAGGTGTCTGCGGCCCTTTCGGCTTCCTGTATATATTTTTTTGAAGTCAGGTATTTAATACCAAACCAAAGCATATTTATTGCGCTACGATCCCGATAGTCCATAATATGTCCTAATTCGTGGCCAATCCAACCAATTAAGACTTCTGAAGGTACATTTTTTACATCAAAAACCACGTCTTCAATCTCTATTTGTTCACTAATCAATACAAAGTAGGATCGTTTATTTTTGTTCTTTAATAATCCTGAAATTTTTGGTTGTGCCTGCATAAAAGACTTTTGAATCTCTTTTTTAAATTTGAATTCAATAGGAGTGTTTTTTAATTCGGGGTAATGTGAAAGTGCAATGTAGGTTTCCCTCCAAATTTCATCGGGTACTATCTTATTTTCAAATTTTAAAGTATCTTTTTGTTTCATTTTATTCTGCGCATAGAGATTATTCCAATTTAATAGGCTTATTAAAATTGAAATTATTATTGTAACATAAGTTTTAGACCAAAGTATCAAATTTAATTTCTTTAAAATCTAACTAAAATATACCAAGCTTATAGGCTTATGCCAAAAAAGAGATTATAAAATAAACATAAAAAAAGGCTGCCCGGAAAAGGCAGCCTTTTTTGCTTAATTCTAATATTATTAGAAATTATCCTTGCATTAACTTTTGTAGTCTTTGTTGTAATTCAGTATCGGTTTGAAGCGCTATAGCTATCTTTTCATACCGTGCTACTTCAAGCCCCTGTTCTTCAATAGCTCCTTCCATCTCTTTTTGGAACTTACCTTGCATGCTTTCAATTTCCGCTATTACAGCTTTATGCTTCTTTTTTTCTTCGGCGGTGGCATCACCTTCGGTATTTGGGTCTAAAGAAGCCTGGTGAATTTCATTAAAACGTTTTATATCAAACCCGCTGTCTTCAACCTTTTTTGCCATTTGTTGTTGTGCTTTTTGGTTTACCATCCTAATTCTTTGGTAAGCATCGGCAAATTTAGAAAGCTCTTCGTCGCTAACATCTACTTCTACAGCTTGCTGCTGTTGTTGCGGTAATTGCTGGGTTTGAGCAAAAACACTTGCTGTACTAAAAAGGGCAAAAGCAAATAATAAACCTGCAATTTTCTTTGACTTAATCATAATTGTTGTTTATAGTTTTAGAATAGTTCGCAATCTATAAATACGTAATTGTGATTCAAAAAATATAGATGATTAATTCTGGTTTTTTACAGAAGCTTAACGCAAATTAGATAGGATGTTAAATTTCAATGCTTTTAATTTTTTAATTCACTATTAGGCATTCCTTATAAGATTAATTAATAATTCTTTGCCTTAGGCGTTTACCAATTATTATTCAAATCTTCTTGCCGGGATGACTTCCAGTCTAATAGGTTCGCCAATATCTTCTTCTATTTTCTTTTTAATTTCCCTTATTTCATCCCCTTTTAGATTATCTGAGCTTACAAGCGTAAGTGAAATATTAAGTGGCGTGCTAAATCTTACTTTTACATTTCTAATAACAAGTTCGTTAAGGGTTGCACCTTCTAAACTTCTGGTAATATTTGCTTCCTTTTGAATTCGGTTAAAAGAAAGTGATAGGGGGATCATTACCATTCCAATTAAGATTAAAGTATAGATTAAACCTAATTTAGCTCTTTTAAATGGAGCAAACCCAAGTACCAGAAAGGTGATTCCCGCAAACATAATAATACCGGCCAGGTTGGTTAGGTATAGTAAAAATGCTCCCGAGAAAACCTGCCAGTCCCACCAGCCAACTCCTATACCGGCAACCGCCAGTGGAGGTACTAAGGCAACGGCAATAGCAACACCTGCCAAACTTTTTGCAATACCTTCTTTGGCATGGGCATAGGCAGCAGCTACTCCCGATGCGACAGCAATTCCCATATCTAGTAGAGTAGGGGAAAGCCTTGCGTCTATTTCAGAAGTGATTAGTTTAATTGGTATAATTAAACTTACCCCGGCTGAAAATAATAAAGAAACGCCTGTTCCTATCAGAATAGTAATGACTCCTTGTTTTAGCATCCTTTTGTCATACCTAGCCATACCCATAGCAAAAGAAACAATGGGGGAAATAATTGGAGCCAGGATCATTGCACCAATTATTACGGGAGAAGAGTCTCCAAAAAGCCCAAATGTTGCGATTAGGGTAGATAAAATCATCATTACTACATAAACAGAAGTAGTTTTTGAGTTCTCTCGTAATACCTTAAATAATTCCTGAAACTCCTCGGTAGTAGCCCTTGGGTAGATAGGAAGGCTGCGTTTGGTCAACTCTTCGCGTTTTTCTCCGGTTGGCAGGGTATTTATCTTAATACTTTTTTTAAGATTAACTTCATCTTTCTCTGAGGTATACTTACTGGACTGGGTTAAGCACAATGATTCTGGCTCGACCCGAAAAGTTATGAGTTCTGCCTGGTCTTTTTCGCCATCTACTGTAAATTCAATAGTAGACTTATCTTTTATGCTAAGTTTGTTAATTTTTATTCTTCCTATAAACGAGGGTGTTTTATCCAGCTGCCTTCCGAAGGGAACTAAACTGCGTAATAAAAACCAGATTAACTGTACGAGATTGGTAGGAGAAATAATAAGTGCATTAAACATGCCATCGTTTAAAGAGCTCTCGGAAACCAACCTTCTGGCCACTACAGAGCTAAGAGCGTGCTCTACGACAACTATTCCTAATGCCGATGTGTGTATTACCTTCTCATCTTCAGAGGATATTTCATAAGAGTTATGGGATAAAGAAGATAAACGTCTTATATTCCTATAAAAAGATAGAACCTCCCGAAATACATTGTTATTTTGATGTTCTTCGGTAAAAATAAATACATTGCCAATATTAACCGATTGAAATACGGGTGTTTCATTACAGAAGAGCATATCCAGTTTGTGCACCTCTTCATTATTTAAAATTTCCTCGATAACTTTTTCGGGGTCATTTGAAATACCTAAACCTTTAGTGGTATAGGTGTTTTCCGGATGCGGTAAAATAGCAATTTTTAGGTTTTGTTCTGCTGCTTTTGGTAAAAACTCCCTTAAGTGCTCATCGCTTAAATAGGTAACTATAGTAGCTTTATCATCTAGCTTTAAATCTGTTTCAGGATAACTTAAAATTTCTTTTTCGGTATTTTCCAACAATGGAAAAATATCCTCTTCCATTTTCTCTCTATCCTTCGGATTATATAATATATATAGCATAGTTGGTTATTGGGATTGCAAAGCCAAGTTACGGTTTTTTGAAATCGGTACTAAATGTTTAACCTGAGTTTTGGATTAAGTTTACAACGAATTTGGCCTTATTTGGTTTTGCTCCAAAATGGAGCTTAAATACTCATAGAATATCGGCAAGATGATTTATTTGATAATTAAAATTTATCCCGATAGTTGTCGTAGCCTCAAGGCTTGGCTCGAAAAAAATTTCTAATTAATGCCTTATACGAGGTAATTTACTCTATATTACTTTAAATATCCTGTAGCACTTTAAAGATTTTTTTTGGAAAGATGTTCTTTATGACTATTTTCAAAAAAAAAATAAGAATGAAAAATCTAAGTTCGGCTGTAATCATATTATTTGCAGCTACATCTCCTGAAAATCCTGATAAGCTTAAAAAGGATCATGATACTATTAGAGTGAAAGATTTAAAGGTCTCAGTGCCATTTTATAGAGATATTTTAGGGCTGGAGCAAATAGATAATGCCGGACTTGGAGATCACATAAAGTGGTTTAAGTTAGATAATGAAGTGCAGGTACATTTGGTGGAGAGTGATATTGTTGTAGAGAAAAATAAAGGTGTGCACTCGGCATTTGATACTCAAAACCTCACGAAATTTATGGAATTCCTAAAAGCTAACAATATTGCTTTTGAAAATGGAGATGGTGAAAAAAACACCTTTACCGATAGACCAGACGGAGTTCGACAAATTTATTTTCAAGACCCCGATGGCTATTGGATTGAGGTAAATGACAATAAATTACCCTAAAATCTACACAGGAAATTGTTTTAAACTTTCAAACAAGCCTGGGGTATGTAATCCAGGTTTGCTTTTAAAGCTTAGTGTTTTACAGCATATTCTTCTTTAAGTAAACCTAACTCCTCTATGGTTTTTAAAACGCCATTTTCATTATTGGAGTAAGTAGTTATGTATTTACTGGCATTAATAATTTCTGGATGTGCGTTTTTCATTGCGTAGCTGTATTTCGCGTTTTGCATCATTTCCAGGTCGTTAAGATAGTCGCCAAAAACCAGGGTTTCCTCGGGTGATATATTCAAATCTTTTTGGATTCCACTTATGGCGTTTCCTTTATTTGCGGTTAGTGAGGTAATATCTATAAAAACCTGGGCTGCAATGGCCACTTTATATTCGTTTTCATGTTCTTTAAAATGAGGGTAGGTGTGTTCTTCAACACCATTAAAGTTACATAAAGTTACTTTTAGAATAGTGTCATCTACTTCAGTGAGGTCTTCAACTTTTTCAATTTTTTTGTAAAATTTATTTATTTCGTTATAAAAGCTATCGTCTTTAGTTTCTATATAGGCAGATTTTTTTCCGCAAAGCACCAGGTAAGTTTCAGGAAGTTCTCTTCCTTTTCTAATAAAATCTAGAGCAGCAGACTTTTCGAGGGAATTCACATAAAGATCTTTTCCTTTATAAACCACGTGCGTTCCATTTTCAGCAAAAAAGAGCATTCGGTCTTTTATTCTATCGAATTTGCTTTCCAGGTTATAAAATTGACGTCCACTAGCTACCGAGAACATAACTCCTTTTTTATGAAGCAATTCTTCTATTTCCCAAAAATCGGGGTGAATTTCATGTTGATCGTTCAACAAGGTTCCGTCCATATCGGTAATAATCAATTTTATCATAGCCTTAATTTAAGCTGCAAATATAAGGGATTACTAATGTAGAGTAGTTAAGAAAACATCAAATGTACTTTTAGCGGTATAAGTTTTTATGATATATAATGAAGCAAAACTAAGATGGAAAGTAAGCCCGGATTTATTGATTGAAAAATAGTATCTATCTCCTTAAAAAAGTATTGCATCTACAATCCCACCTACAAGGGCTATAAAAACTGCCAGCCATAAAGAGGGGAGAAAGCCTTCGGTTTTAAAATCAGAACTAAACTGATCTGCAATTTCAATAATAATGGCGTAGGCAATAACCCGGGTTATAAAGCCCAATCCCAGGAAGTAAAAAATACCAAAAGTAGCTACATTTAGTAGTAGAGTGAGCACCCAACTTAAAAGAAAACTGAGTAAGCCTATAATAATTGCTACAATAATTGCCGTTTTAAAGCCTTTAAGCTTTACTTTAGGCATTATATTGGCAGCAGCAAGAAGCACTAAGGCATCAATTATAATATGAACTACCCATTGCATCATGTGTTAGGTGTTTTAATTAATATAATAAAGGTATAAAAAAAACGCCAAAAAATTACTCAAATCGGTTTTCTAATGATGTAGGTTTTTGTTTGATAAGAAGCTCCCAAATAGCTTTAAAATTAGCCAGTTGTTCCCTGCGTTTAATAGTTTCTGAAGAGGTATAAGCAACAGGAGTAGCTTCAAAACCTTTGTAATTTGCCCCCAGTTTTTTAGCGATATAAATACTTCTGGGTAAATGGAATTTTTGGGTAATTACAATAGCATCTTCAGTATTAAAAACTATACTGGCCCTATACATACTATCATAAGTGTCAAATCCAGAATGATCTAAGGTAATAGCTCTGGAAGGAACCCCTTTTTTGAGAAGATAATTTTTTATTGCATTAACTTCATCGTAATCATTAGTTCTATGATCGCCACTTATTAAGAAATTTTCAATTTTATTAAGCTTGTAAAGTTTATAGGCGGTTTCTACGCGATCTTTTAAAATAGGTGACAATTTACCATCGGCATGTACACTTGCGCCCAGGATTATTCCTGTTTTAGCTTCCGGTAATTCGGTGATTTCAGAATAAATGAGGTTTGAAGTTTCCTTTTTAATATAAGCTTCCAATCCAAATATAATGAGGATACTTAGCACTACAAAAAATGTAAACCCAAGGATTATTTTTTTTAAAAGCTTCATAGGCTTCACCTGTTATGACACGAAGATAAAAAATAATAGTTTACCTATATGTTTAATTTATTGTAGATACTTTAAGCAATGAAGGTGAATGTTTACCTTTGGCGTTATTAAAAGAATTTTTAAGAGATGACAAATATTAAAGCTTTACAATGGCGTTATGCCACTAAAAAGTTTAATCCAGAGAAAATACTTTCTTCTGAAAAAATAGCTATTCTAAAAGAAGCTTTTAACCTTACGGCAACTTCTTATGGTCTGCAACCTTTAAAATTGGTAATAGTTAGGGATAAAGAGCTTCAGGAGAAACTGAAAAGTGCTTCCTGGGGGCAACAGCAGCTAAATACCGCTTCGCATGTGTTGGTAATTTGTATAGAAAAGAAAGTTGATAAACATTTTATAGAACAATATTTTAAACGAGTAAAACAAATACGCGAGACCCCAGATGAAATTTTAGATCCTTTTAAAAAGTCTTTGGTGGCCAGCTTTGAGTCTAAAGCAGAGGAAGAAATTCACGCCTGGGCATTAAATCAGGCTTATTTAAGTTTGGGGACGCTACTTACTGTTTGTGCTACCGAAGAGATAGACGCCTGTCCCATGGAAGGTTTTGAGCCCGAAAAATATGATAAGCTTCTAAATTTAGACGCCCATAATTTAAAATCGGTTTTGGCTTTACCGGTAGGGTATCGCGCAGAAGACGACATGTTCTCAGATTTTAAAAAAGTACGTAGGCCTTTAGAAGATGTAATTATTGAAATGAATTAATAATTGGCATATCGAGTAATTTCCAGCCCATAACCAATCATACCCACACGTTTTGTGTGTTGGCTGTTAGAAAGTAACTTGATTTTGTGAATTTCTAAATCGTGCAAAATCTGAGCTCCAATACCAAAGTCTTTATTGTCCATATTTATAGGCGGAGCTTTTACTTCGCCTTTTTTCTGCCTTTCTTTTAGTTCGGCAAGTCTGGGCAATAAATTTAGGGATTGTACAGCAGGATTAATGAAAACAATAGCACCTCGACCTTCTTCATTAATGGCCTTAAACATGTTATCTAACTTTTTATCGGCATTATTGGTAAGGGTGCCAAGAATATCGTTGTTGACTAAAGTAGAATTCATGCGAACAAGAATTTCATCATCGGTCTTCCAGCTTCCTTTTGTTAATGCAAGGTGTACCTGGCCGTTTGTGGTTTGTCTATAGGCTCTTAACCTAAATTTCCCAAAGCGGGTTTCCAGGTCAAAATCTTCCTTTTTTTCAATAAGTGAGTCGTGTTGCATTCTGTAAGCAACCAGGGCTTCAATTGAAACAATTTTAAGATCAAATTTCTGAGCAACTTCCATTAACTGTGGCAGTCTTGCCATAGTTCCATCCTCATTCATAATCTCTACAATAACTCCAGCAGGTTCAAAACCGGCAAGTCTGGCAAAGTCTATAGCAGCTTCGGTATGGCCTGTTCTTCTTAATACACCGCCTTCTTTGGCTTTAAGTGGAAAAATGTGTCCGGGCCTGTTTAGGTCTGTAGGTTTTGTTTCGGGGTCTATGAGTGATTGGATAGTTTTAGCTCTATCTGAAGCTGAAATTCCTGTAGTAACACCTTTACCCTTTAAATCTACAGAGATGGTAAAGCCGGTTTCCATAGGATCGGTATTATTACTTACCATCATTTCCAGTTTCAGGTCTTTACAGCGTTTTTCGGTAATAGGGGCACAGATAAGTCCGCGACCGTGAGTAGCCATAAAATTAATCATTTCCGGGGTCACTTTATCGGCAGCTGCTACAAAGTCTCCTTCATTCTCTCTATCTTCATCATCTACCACAATTATTACCTTTCCTGCACGGATATCGTCTATAGCTTCTTTTATACTGTGAAGTTTAAGGTTGTTTTGGGTAGTCGTTTCCTGAACCATGTTGTGTGTTATTTTGACCTGCAAAGATATCTAATCTATTTTTCTTTTTGGCTTAATTATGCCGGCTTTTTTAAGCAGTTTTCTTATAGGCTCGGTAATATTATCGAAAGCAAACAAGCCCTGGTCTGTAGTAGCCCGGTAGGTGAGATAAACACCAAGTGGTAGCATAATGAGCGTGGATAGCCAGGTAGCAATAAACGGACTAATGCTACCGTCTTCAGCACTATTTTTAGCAAAAATTCCTATAAAATGATAGGTTAGAAAAAGTAGAATGGCAACCACCATAGGTAGGCCCATACCTCCTTTTCTAATAATGGCCCCCAGGGGTGCCCCTACAAAAAAGAGTACTATACAAGCAACGGCCAATACATATTTTTCATGCAGGGCTATTTCAAATTTGTTCAGTTTTTTCGTTGAATTTTTTAATTCAGATTTTTTAATGTTAAGGTGTGAGAGCGCCCCATTTACAGATCCAAGTGCTAAACTAACTATTTGTATTGCTTGGTAGGTATCATACTCTTCTAAAATGGTATTTTCAATCTCTTTAATAGAATCTGAAGGATTTAGGTTTACCTCAATATTATCAAAACTTGTACGCTGATACATATTGGCGGTAAGGGCTTTTTTCTTTGCATTGTGCGAAATGGCAAAAGAATCTATACTCTGGCGAAGTTCTGAAATATTAAGCATGCCCTGGGTATTATTATAACTTTCATCTTCCAGGTCTACATTGTTAAAATCAGAAAGATCCAGGTTAATGGTGTATTCTTCAAAATAGCTTTTCAGAAAAGGTTTATCCCTTCTTTTGGAATAATCTGAGGCTTGAACTTCATCGTAATAATTACCATCTTTTAAAACCAGGGAAAGCACGTCAGAATCTGTACTTCCTGCCAATTCTCCTTCCTTAGCCTTTATAACGGTAAAATTTCCGCTTCTATTGGCAGGTTTTTTATGGATAATGACATCGCTTAAATACCGGCCATTATCGCCACTTTTGTCTTCAACCTTAATATTTATGGTTCCCAAATCGTTAAAAACACCTTCGGTAATGGCCATTGCCGGTTTTAGCTTGGCGATATTTTTCCGAAGGTTAATAGATTTATATTCTGCTGCGGGGATAACATTATTAGCAAAAAAGAAAGCGGTTACACTTACCAGTAAAATAAAAACCGTTAAACCACGCATGGCCCGTTGCAGGGAAATCCCGGAAGATTTCATAGCTGCAAATTCATAATTTTCGGCAAAATTACCGAAGGTCATTATAGAGGTAAGCAGGATGGTAAGTGGTAAAACCAGTGGTACCAGTTTTGGAGAAAAATAGAGCAAAAATTTTAGGATAATTTCTGTATCTAAATCTTTTCCTGCCAGTTCACCTATATACAACCAAATGGTTTGGAGTACAAAGATGAACATTAGAATTATAAAAACTGAAAAGAAAGTTTTTAAGTAACTGGTGAGTATGTACCGGTCTAGTATTTTCAATTTAATCTAGTCTATTGATGTAAAAATCTTCGTATCGGGCTTCTTCAAAGGTAAACAGATTTTTAGCCAGTTCCTGGTTGGTTTTAAAGCTTTTTACAGTAATAGTTATTTGTGTGTTGTTAGCTTGTGTTTGTATAAGATTATAGATGTTTTTGGTTTGGCTATCTATTCCTAATAAGATATTCTTTACCTCGGCATCACTGTCTTTAGGTGTTAATTTTACATATTGAATATTGCGTCCATTTACATTTTTAGCAACGTCCATTTCATAATTATAACCTTCTTCATAAAAGCTAAACATTTTTGAGGGAGTTATATTATTTTCCTCTTCCTCTATATAAGTAGAGATGTTAATTTCTTCATCTTCGGGAATTATAGTGTAGATTTTCTTCCCGTCGAACATTTGGGTAGTTCCCATAAGGTTTAATAGATATTTCTCTCCTTTAATGCTAACATCACCTCGTGTTTCCTGATTTACATTAGCAGCATTGTTTTGAAGGCTATACTTGAAATCTATTACCATATTGTCGTAGGTTTTTACCTTTGAAGAGACTTCATTAAGTAGGGCTTCAGCCTTTTTAGAGTTCTGGGCCTGAAGGTTAAGGGTGAAAATAGCAAGTGTAATAAAAATTAAATTTTTCATTTTAGTATTTAAAGATGTGTTATTCTTCATTTAAAAATTGTTCTAAAGCAGCAAGATCGGTTATTAAAACCTGTCGGGCTTTACTACCTTCAAAAGGTCCTACAATCCCCGCTGCCTCTAATTGGTCTATTATTCGGCCGGCACGGTTGTAGCCCAGTTTTAATTTTCGTTGCAGCAAAGAAGCCGATCCTTGTTGAGCGGTAACGATCACTTCGGCAGCTTCTCTAAAGAGCTTATCTCTTTCGCTAACATCTATATCAACACCTGTGCCACTCTCATCTGCTTCATAAGCGGGAAGTTGATGTGCTTGTGCATAAGCTTTTTGAGAGCCTATAAACTCTGTTATTTTATCTACCTCGGGAGTGTCTACAAAGGCACACTGCAATCTTCTTAATTCATTTCCCTGTGTAAAGAGCATATCTCCACGACCAATAAGCTGGTCTGCTCCCTGGCCGTCTAAAATGGTTCGGGAATCTATTTTTGAAGTTACCCTAAAGGCGATTCTGGCCGGGAAGTTGGCTTTTATAATACCGGTAATAACATTTACCGAAGGCCTTTGTGTAGCAATAATCAAGTGAATACCAATGGCACGCGCCAATTGTGCCAAACGGGCAATAGGGGTTTCTACTTCTTTTCCAGCCGTCATAATTAAATCGGCAAATTCGTCTACTACCAACACAATATATGGTAGGAATTTATGGCCGTTCTCCGGATTTAATTTTCTGGCTTTAAATTTAATATTGTATTCTTTTATATTACGAACCATAGCATCTTTAAGGAGTTCGTAACGATCGTCCATTTCTATACAAAGTGAATTCAGTGTATTTATTACCTTGGTATTGTCGGTAATAATAGCATCTCCGGAATCTGGGAGTTTTGCCAAATAGTGTCTCTCTATTTTATTAAAAAGCGTAAGTTCTACTTTTTTTGGATCTACTAATACAAATTTTACTTCCGCGGGATGTTTACTGTAGAGTAGGGAGGTTAGTATAGCGTTTAAACCAACCGATTTACCTTGCCCGGTGGCACCTGCCATAAGCATATGCGGCATTTTGGCCAGGTCTACCACAAAAGTTTCGTTAGAAATGGTTTTTCCCAAAGCCATTGGCAATTCCATCTCGGCATTCTGGAATTTGGGAGAAGCAATTACCGAACGCATAGAAACAATGGTTGAGTTTTTATTGGGAACTTCAATACCAATAGTTCCTTTACCGGGAATTGGCGCAATTATCCTAATTCCCAATGCAGAAAGGGAAAGCGCAATATCGTCTTCCAGGTTTTTAATTTTGGAAATTCTAATCCCGGCTTCTGGTACAATTTCGTATAAAGTTACCGTGGGGCCAACCGTAGCCTTAATTTGAGCGATCTCAATTTTATAGTTTTTTAAGGTTTCTACAATACGATTTTTATGTTCTTCCAGTTCTTCCTGGTCTACGGTAATGCCACCTCCATAATCCTGAAGTAGCTCCAGGGTGGGAAACTTATAATTGCTTAGCTCCAGGGTAGGGTCGAACTCTCCAAAATCCTTCACTATTTTATTGCTAATCTTATCTTCTTCTATTTCTTCTTCTCTGGCTGTTTCCACTTCCATCGCTACCTCACCGGGATCTTCATTCTTTTCAGTTTTTAAAGAGGGAGAAGTAGTAGGGGCTTGTTCCTTAGGGGTGCTGGTTTCCAGTTTTATTTCGGTAGTAGTGTCTTCGTAAGTTTTTTCCTGTTTTGGGACTACTTTCTCTTTCCAGTCGGTTTCTTCATCGGTAGCCGATACCTCTGTTTTGTTTGTTTGAAATTCTTTGTTGAGACTTTCTTTTTTAGACTTTACAAAACCCCCAATTAGTTCGGGTGTTAATTTTAGCCTTAAACTTAAATAGGCGATAAATAAGAAGAATAACAGTAAAATGGTGCCGAAGAAGCCCAGGTAATCCTGAAGAAAGTCGTTCATTTCAAAACCAATTCTTCCGCCTAAAAGCGGATTTGTAGCAGCAAAAAAACCGAAGAAAATTGCTAACCAGAGCATAACTAAAATTCCCCAAAACCAGGATTCCCTTAATTTGGTAGATTTAATTCCAAGAAAAAGATGGAACCCGCTGTAGCTTACCAAAATTGAAAAAATAAAGGCAGCAATACCAAATCCCTGATACATAAAAAAGTCGCTAACTGAAGCTCCAAATTTACTAAGCCAGTTTTTGGTTTCTACTTCTCTATTAGTGAACTTACCAAGTGCGCTCTGGTCTACTTCCCAATTAAATAAAAAAGAAATAAACGCAACGCTTAAGGCCAGGCCGAACAACATAAAGAAGCTGCCTAAAACTACCTTTTGTTGCCTATTAAGTTTAAAGGAAAATTTAGTTGATTTTTTCCCGGTATTTGTTTTAGTCCTGGTTTTCTTTTTGGCCATAAATAATTGGAAGGATTTTGAGCAAAAATACAAATTAGCCCCATCTAAAGTAAAGAAATTTTACTTCAGTTTAGTCAGGCTTAGTCTATATGTTTAAACGGTCAAATCTAAGCAATTATTTTTTGAGAACTAAGTCTTATATTTTTTGAAATTTAAATTGCCGGCTTTGTGTAAGTTATTTCAGCAAATAAATTAAAATATATAGGGGAAATAGATAATTGCACCAATAATTACCGCGGTAATAGCTGCTATAAAAACGGCTCCCGCGGCAATATCCTTAATATGGCCAATTTTATTATGGAAATCTGGGTGTACAAAATCTGCCATTGCTTCAAGCGCAGAGTTTAAGCCTTCTGCCGTCATTATAAGACCAATAGCTAAAAACTGAAACATCCATTCGGTTTTAGTGATTTCAAAGAAGTAGCCGGCAACACACATAATAATGGCAATTACAAATTGCACCTGTATACTTTGCTCGTGTTTTAATAATAACCAGGCTCCTTTAATGGCATAACCGCCTCCTCTTATTCTCTTGCCCAGAAAACTATTGCGCATTATAAAAGGGTTTTTAACGCAGCAAGATAATCTGGTTCTTCTCCTATTTCCGGTACTTGTTGACTGTGAATCACAACCCCATTTTCATCTAGTACAATTACAACTCGTGATAGTAGTGCTTCAAATGCGCCATCTATAATTTCAAGGCCATAGTCTTTGCCGAAATTTCTATCTCTAAAATCCGATAGGTTTAGTACGTTTTCTAATCCTTCGTCATTTACAAAACGTTTTTGCGCAAAGGGTAAATCGCGGGAGATACACAAAACCACGGTATTTTTGAGCTCGGTAGCACGTTCATTAAATTTTCTAACCGAAGTTGCACATACACCGGTATCTATACTTGGAAAAATATTTAGAATAACGCGTTTTCCTTGAAAGTCGTTTAAAGTAGCAGTACTAAGGTCTGATTTTACCAGTTCAAAATGTGGAGCTCTTTCTCCTTTTTCGGGTAGGTTGCCATAGGTGTTTATTTTTTCACCTTTAAGTGTTATTTGCGACATGGGTTTTACTATTAAATTGGTTTGCTAAATTTAGAACATCTAGCATGGGGATTTACTAAAATTATCATAAAAACAAAGGGCTGTCTAAATTTAGACAGCCCTTTTAAATTATAGTAATAATGCGATTTTTAGCGGTCTATAGAACCCACTACTTTTTGCATAAAGTTGTTACAGGCATCTTTTTCAGGTGTTCCACCATCTATTGCTTGCTTAACTTCTACAGCACCGCATAAATTTGAGATCAATTCTCCTATCACATCCATTTCCTCGTCTTTTACTGAACGATGTTCAGAATAACTTTCAAGAACTTCTATGGTATGCTCCAGTTTTTGAGCCTCATTTTCGCGAGCTAAATGTTTAATTACTGGTAACTTCATTTACTAGGTCTTTTAGCGGTTCAAATTTGTTGGTTTGTACCTGATTTACGAAACTTCCATTTTTAAAAGTGGCGAAAGTTGGTAGGTTATCTACCTTTGCCAGTTTTCTGGATTCCGGATATTTCTCGGCATCTACCATTAAGAACGTTGCATTCTCATTTTCTGAAGCCAATTTCTTAAACTTAGGCTTCATCAATCGGCAGTTACCACACCATCCGGCCATATACTGTACCACCACGGTTTCGTTATCTGAAACTATCTCGTTTAAATTATCTTTTTCTAATTCTTTTATCATAGCAATTTCTTTCCCTTTTTTTTAATTCAAGCTTAAGTAAGAAGCAACACCATCTCTATTGGCATTCATTGCTTCTTTACCTTCTTCCCAGTTTGCAGGACATACTTCACCTTTTTCCTGTACGTGCGTATATGCATCTACAAGTCTTAAAAATTCAGCTACGTTTCTACCAAGAGGCATGTCGTTTACTCCTTCGTGGAAAATTTTACCTTCTTCATCAATAAGGTAAGTAGCGCGGTAAGTTACATTGTCTCCTTCTAAAGTAACATCTCCTGTCTCTTCATCATAAGATTCACCGGTAATATCTAAAATACCAAGACGAGAACTTAGGTTTCTGTTAGAATCTGCAAGAATTGGATATTTAACGCCTTCAATCCCACCATTGTCTTTTGGAGTATTTAACCAGGCGAAATGTACTTCAGGTGTATCGCAAGAAGCACCAACCACCATTACATTTCTTTTCTCAAATTCTTCTGCAGCTTTTTGAAAAGCGTGTAATTCTGTAGGGCAAACAAAGGTGAAATCTTTTGGGTACCAGAATAACAATACTTTTTTCTTGTTTTTCTGAGCTTCTTCCAAAATGTTTAATTGAAAGGTGTCACCCATTTCATCCATTGCATTTACGCTTAAATTTGGGAATTTTTTTCCTACTAAAGACATATTACTTCTATTTTTATTGGTTTAACTTTTTTTCTTATTTGAGTACAAATTTAGGGAATGATTCCGTAGAAAAAAGTTATTCAAATTTTAAAATCCTATTTAGTAATAGTTTTTGTTTATGCGTATTTAGTTTTTTAATAATTAAATCTTATTTATCCCTTTAAGCCCTATTATTGTTGAATTTTAAGCAGTTTGAGTTTTAGTTGATTGACTTAGCTCTTTAATTTTTATACCCAAAGCGGCAAAAAGTAAAGTCATAAACGGACTCAAATAATTAAAAAAGGCATATCCTGCATAATTTAATGTAGGCACGCCTAAAACTCCACTATGATATGCGCCACAGGTATTCCAGGGAATTAGTACTGAAGTAACAGTTCCCGAATCTTCTAAGGCTCTACTTAAATTTTCTGGGGCCAGGCCTTTGTCGCGGTAAGCTTTAGCAAACATTTTTCCGGGAACCACTATAGCTAAATATTGGTCTGAAGCGGTTGCATTTAAGGCTAAACAGCTAAAAACCGTACTGGCAAATAAGCCGAAGGTGGTATGAAACAAATTCAATAACGCCCTGCTTATTCTTGCCAGCGCTCCAATGGCTTCCATAATTCCACCAAAAACCATAGCGCAAATAATTAACCAGATTGTTCCAAGCATTCCCGCCATCCCTCCGGAAGAAAATAGGTCATTTAGGTTTTTATTGTCGGTTTCTACCGCAGTATCTACGGTAATGGCATTCATTACCCCACGATAACCACTAACAAAATCTAAATCTGTAGTGCCTGCAATTTGCGCAACTATGCCCGGTTGAAAGAGTAGGGCAGCAATAGCCCCTAAGAGGGTTCCCAATAAAAGAGCGATTAAAGGGGAGGTTTTTTTAACGATTAAGGCAATTACAATGGCTGGAACGAGGAAAAGCCAGGGAGTAATTTTAAAAGATTTTTCTATTGAAGCCAGGATAGCAGAAGTATCAGTAGTCCCTGATGTTTCCAAATTAAGTCCTATAATTATAAAAATAAGTATGGTTATGCTTATGGTTGGAATTGTGGTTATGGTCATATACCTAATATGGGTAAACAAATCGGTTCCTGCCATTGCAGGTGCCAGGTTTGTAGTGTCGCTTAAAGGCGATAGTTTATCTCCAAAATAAGCTCCGGAAAGAATGGCCCCGGCAGTCATTCCTACCGAAATCCCTAAAGCTTCTGCTATACCTATTAAGGCAATACCCACGGTTGCAGAGGTGGTCCAGCTACTTCCTGTAGCCACCGAAATAACAGCACAAATAATTACACAGGCTGCTAAAAATATGGTAGGATTTAATATTTGGAGACCGTAATAAATCATGGTAGGTATAATGCCTGAAATAAGCCAGGTCCCTGCCAGGGCGCCTACCATTAAAAGAATAAGAATAGCTCCCGCCGTACTTTGGATGTTACCGGCAACTTCGTCTATCATTTTCTCATATTTTACCTTGTTGAAATATCCAACAACGGCAGCTACAGCACCACCCAATAACAGGATAAATTGATTGGAGCCACTTAAGGAGTCGTCGCCAAAAACAAAAACATTAAAAGCAAGCATAATAATAAGCGCAAAAACAGGGATTAATGCAGGCCAAATGCCAAGTTCTTTATTGGTAGAAATTTGTTCAGTTTGAGACGAGTCCAGATTTTCCATTAAGATATGAAATATAAGATGAAACCTTTTTACGAGGTTTTAGTTGAAATTATATTAATTAAATTTTAATTTTCGCTGGTAATTTTACGATTTTACACGAAAATGAGCAAGTTTTCCTTAAAACTATAATTTAATTAAAATTTATAGCCCAGTCCAAGTTGCACACCAAATGAAGTGAGTTTTTGATGATTGCTTTCTTCTTCAAAAGGAATAACGGCATACCTTCTAAAGTTTGGATTTATAAAAATACTAAACTTGTTAAATGCATATTGTGCACCCAGGCCAAAGCCTACACCAATTCCCACTTGTGGATCTACAGATTCACTTTCTGATCCCTGAAAATCCATCACGGGGCCGCCATTCACGAAAAAATAATCTAAAAAACGAAAGTTGGCAAAAATGGGTATAGAGGTAGTTTGTAATTCTTCGGTGCGCGTAGTTTGCCCGGGCATAGGCGCCGAGGTTATTAATACTTCTCCCCGCCAGTAATTGAGCCCGGTTTCCAGGGCTATATTATCGGTTACATCAAGCAAATACCTAAACCCAAATTCATACGTGTTTTCAATATCATAACTGGCAGCTCCATCAAGATTATCTTCTGTGAACAAATCACTACCGGTAAATCCATAGTATAGTCGTATCTCATTTTGGGTTTGAGAAAAAGCAGTAAAGCAAAAAAGTATAAAAAACAGGAGGAGTAGAAGTTTCTTCAAAGTTTTATTTTTTTGTGAATATACAAAAAAGAAAAAGTTCGAAAATACAGTCATTGATTATCAACTGTACATTCGAACTTTCAGGTAACTTCTGTGAGTGTTCTATTTTAAAATGCCTACTTCCTGCATACAGGATTTCATCATTTTATAAGTGCGTTCTATATCGTTGTCTAAACCAATAGAAAATCGAATTAAACCATTGCTTAAGCCCATTTTTTCCTGTTCGTCTATTGGAATTTCAGAAGAAGTGGAACTTCCGGGTGCACTAAAAAGTGTTTTATAAAAACCTAAGCTTACGGCCAGATAGCCCAGGTTTTTTTCTTGCATCAGTTCCATTAGTTCGTTGGCTTTTTCAAGGCTACCAACATCTATGGTCAATAAACCTCCAAATCCATAATCGGGATTCATCATTTTTTTAAAGGTTTCGTGGCCGGGATGACTTTTTAATCCGGGGTAAACGGTTCTTAATCCATCTTCCTGAAATTTTTCAGCCAAAAACATAGCATTTTTGCTATGTTGTTTAATCCTAATGTGTAGAGTTCTTAAGTTCTTTAAAACTGAAGCAGCTCGCATACTATCCATCGTTGGTCCCAACAGCATATTTGCACCATCATTTACACTGCGAAGTGCATTGATGAAATCCTGTGTTCCGCAGGTTACTCCGCCAACCGTATCGCTGCTGCCATTTATAAATTTAGTTAAGCTATGTACTACCACGTCGGCACCCAATTCTTTCGGACTAATGGAAAGTGGGGAAAATGTATTATCTACCACAAAACTCAGTTTATGTTTTTTGGCAATTTTAGCAAGGACTTCAATATTGGCCACCTCCAACAAGGGATTGCTTACCGATTCGCAGTACAGGACTTTTGTGTCTTTGGTAATGGCAGCTTCAACCTGTTCGGGATTGGTAATATCTACAAAGGAGGTTTGAATATTAAACTTCGGAATAAAATTTTTTAAGAATGCATAAGTGCCACCATATACCGTTCTGCTGGAAACAATATGGTCACCGGCCTGGCACAATTGAAGTAGGGTAGAGGTGATAGCTCCCATGCCACTAGCCGCTACATTCGCGGTTTCAGTACCCTCCATAGCGGCAAGCGCTTCGCCTAAATATAAATTTGATGGTGAAGAATGCCTGGAATATAGGTAACAACCCTCAGCATTTCCTTCAAAAGTATCGAACATGGTTTTTGCTGAAAGAAAAGTATAGGTAGAAGAATCAGAGATAGAAGGATTTACGCCTCCATATTCTCCAAAGTATTGAAGATCCTGAATTTTATCGGCAGGTTTATATTTCATCTTTATGTTATTTTAAATTCCTATAAAAATATACTTATAAAGAATTAAAATCAATTTAAAATTATATAATTAGTAAATAAAACTGTTTAAATTGAGTTGTTTAGAATTAAATTCTATATTTAATTTAAATTTCCAATACTTTAGAAAATTTTTCATTTAAAGTCCAGATAAATTTCAGCGAAAATATAGCTCTATCGATTTTATAGTATTAATGCTCCAACATAAATCAACAATGAATTTAGACCAGAAAGACCTTCAAATATTAAAACACCTGCAGCAGGATAGTAAAATGACTAATAAAGAAATTGCCAACAAGTTGCAGCTTTCGGTTACCGCGGTTTTTGAACGTATAAAGCGACTTGAAAGGGAGGGGGTGATTTCAAAATACGTAGCGCTTGTTGCTCCTCAAAAGGTAGCAAAGAATTTTATGGTTTTCTGCCAAATAAAACTTATTCAGCATTCCCGGTCTTATCTCACCAAGTTTGAAGCTGAGGTCACTAAACTTACCGAAGTTTTGGAATGTTATCACGTTAGTGGAGAATATGATTATATTTTAAAAGTTCTTGTAAAAGACATGGAAGCCTATCGGGAATTTATGGTGACAAAGCTTACTAATTTAGACCATATTGGCAGTACCCAAAGCACCTTTGTAATTAGTCCTGTAAAAAATACAACTGCAATAAACCTTTGATTTCTAAATTTTAGAATGTATAATTCCTTCATTGGTCATTGATTTGAATAGTTGTACTTTTGTGTTTACTTTATTAGAAAAATAATACAAAAATTAAAATTATGAGTAAATATGATGTTGCAGTTATAGGTTCTGGCCCCGGAGGCTATGTGGCCGCTATACGCTGCGCACAACTGGGAATGAAAACTGCTATCATAGAAAAATATTCAACTTTGGGAGGAACCTGTCTTAACGTAGGGTGTATTCCAAGTAAAGCATTGTTGGATTCTTCTCACCATTACCACGATGCTGTAAAACATTTCGAAGAGCACGGGATAGATATTCCGGGAGAGGTAAAAGTAAACCTTGAGAAAATGATGGAGCGTAAATCTTCAGTGGTAAGTCAAACTTGTGATGGGGTGAAGTTCCTGATGGATAAAAATAAAATAGATGTTTTTGAAGGTGTAGGTTCTTTTAAGGATAAAACCCATATCAATATTACAAAAAACGATGGGGAAACCGAAACCATTGAGGCGGCTAAAACCATTATTGCCACAGGCTCAAAACCGGCTAACCTTCCGTTTATCGAGTTGGATAAAGAACGAGTGATTACTTCTACTGAAGCTTTAAAATTAAAAGAAATTCCTAAACACATGGTCGTGATTGGCGGTGGTGTAATTGGTTTGGAACTAGGCCAGGTTTACCGTCGTTTGGGAGCCGAGGTTACCGTAGTAGAGTTTTTAGATAGAATTATTCCTACTATGGATGCTGCGCTTTCAAAAGAGCTTCAAAAGGTGCTTAAAAAGCAAGGTGTAAAATTCCATACGTCTACTAAGGTGAAATCGGTAGAGCGTAAGGGAGATGAGATTATTATAAAGGCAGATGATAAAAAGGATAAGGAAATTGAAATAAAAGCAGATTACTGCCTTGTTTCTGTTGGACGTAAGCCTTTTACCGACGGATTAAATGCTGATGCTGCCGGAGTAAAAGTTGATGATAAAGGCAGAATTGAAGTAAACGAACACTTGCAAACCAATGTAGATAATATCTATGCTATTGGCGATGTGGTAAAAGGTGCGATGCTGGCCCATAAGGCCGAAGAGGAAGGAACTTTTGTTGCTGAAACTATTGCGGGACAAAAACCACATATTGATTACAATTTAATTCCGGGTGTTGTTTATACCTGGCCTGAAGTTGCCGCAGTAGGAAAAACCGAAGAACAACTTAAGGAAGAAGGTGTGAAGTATAAGGAAGGAAAATTCCCAATGCGCGCCCTTGGACGTTCCAGGGCAAGTGGCGATATAGACGGATTTGTGAAAATTCTTGCCGATGAAAAAACCGATGAGGTTTTAGGCGTACATATGATTGGTGCACGTACCGCCGATCTTATTGCTGAAGCTGTTGTTGCAATGGAATACAGAGCATCTGCAGAAGATATTGCCAGAATGAGCCACGCACATCCAACCTATGCTGAAGCCGTTAAGGAAGCTGCTCTTGCCGCTACCGAAAATCGTGCGCTTCATGTGTAAGTAGAATTTAATAGTTATATAAAAACGGCTGTTTGGTTTTTTCAAACAGCCGTTTTCTATTTTATCCACTGAGATTTAAATAAACCCTTTGGCCTGGTAAGAAATCTCATTCTGAACTCGTTTCAGGGTCTAAGCTTAGTAAACCTCCCAACTTTTATATGAATTAGGTAAAATAAAAGTAGCTTTTAAATGAGAATCTACACTTCCAATTTTTTTAATTCTTTATAGTTATTATTTAATCTTCGCAGTAGAATTCCATAAATAACCCGGTAAAATAGCCATATTAATCCAAGAAACACAGCAAGTCCTCCAATCATTATTACTGCAAACATTAACCATTGTAAAGGAGTAAAACTGTACTTTTCGATATCTTCTACTGTAGTGCTTGAAATATGATAATCCATCATAAAATAAGTGTAGATTAAAGCAACTAATGCTGTAGAAATCAAAATATAACCTATATAGTACTTTACGGTTTTTCTGGTTCGTAAAATATTTTTCATTAACTGAGCTGCATTATCTGTAGAAGATATTTTTCGGTAGTTTTTATAGAAGCAAAAAATAAAGAAAAAAGTAATGCCGTAATTAATTACATAGGTGGCTACGGTAAATTCTTTTAGATGAATACGCTCCATTTCCTCCCAATATTCATGGTCTGCCATAAAAACCGTAATAAGTGCCCAGAATAAAAATTCAATAATACTAATTACAAAAATCCATTTTACTATAGAAGAAGATCGCTTCCATAGCATTTGGTATATTTGGTTATAGGAAAGATGGGGTAAGCTGCTTTCCCGTTTTTTCCAGTCTTTTTTTAATAAATCCAATCCATCCATTATTCACTACGGATTTAAAATGTTCTTTAATTTTGTTTTTACCCTATTCATCTTCACTCTTGCATTTACTTCAGTAATACCAAGGGTTTCAGAAATGTCCCTGTAGTTTTTATCTTCCAGATATAAAAAAACAAGTGCCTTTTCAATATCATTTAATTCCTGAATTGCGGCATACATTACTTTTAATTGTTGCTCGGTTTCATCGTCATATTCTTCTGCTTTAATCTTAAAATCTACCGTATCAAAATCTTGTGTAGGTATACTTCTTTTTTTCTTTCGGTATAACGTAATAGCAGTGTTAAGTGCCACCCGGTACATCCAGGTACTAAATTTTGCTTCGCTCCTAAATTTTGGGTAAGCTTTCCAGAGCTGAATGGTTATTTCCTGAAAAAGATCGTTATGCGCATCTTGATTATTCGTATAAATACGGCAAATTTTATGTGCAATATTCTGGTGCCTTTCCAGGTTGGTTACAAATTGATGTTCTAATTCCTTGTTCACAATAATTGGTTAGCAACTTATATGTAGCGCAAGTACCTGCAATGTTACAAAAAAGTATAAATTCGCGTTAATGACACTTTATTTTTTCCACTAAAGAATCAGAAAACTTAAATTTGAAGGCACTACCGCGATAATTGTGGTATTTTATAATCTCTAATTATTGGAGAAAAACCAAGTTTTATGAATATTCCAAGAACAAATTTACCTCGAGTCGTTATTATTGGTGGCGGTTTTGCAGGAATGGCCATGGTAAGAAAATTGATTGGCGAGGACGTACAAACTGTAATTCTAGATCGGCATAATTACCATACATTTCAACCTTTGCTTTATCAGGTTTCTACCTCCGGTTTAGAACCCGATTCTATTGCGTACCCGATGCGTAAAATTACACGAAACAGCAAGAAATGCCTTTTTAGGATGGCTGAGGTAAAATCTATAAATCCTGAAAAAAGCCTTATTGAAACTTCTATTGGAGATTTAATTTACGATTACCTGATAATCGCAACGGGATCTAAGACCAATTTCTTTGGAAATGAAAGTATTGAGAAAAACGGAATGTGGATGAAAACGGTTCCACAGGCCCTAAATATTCGTAGTTTGATCCTGGAGAATTTGGAACAGGCGGTAATTACCGATGATCCTGAATTAAGAAAAGCACTGCTAAATTTTGTGCTAGTGGGTGCCGGACCAACCGGGGTAGAATTAAGCGGTGCCATAGCCGAACTTAAAAACCATATTGTCCCTAACGATTATCCCGATATTAATCCTAATGAAATGAATATTCATCTTTTAGAGGGACTGGACAGGGTTTTACCCCCAATGAGCGAAAAATCTTCTAAGAAAGCTCATAAGTTTTTGGAAGAACTCGGTGTGAAAGTTCATTTAAATACTATGGTAAAGGAATATGATGGGCATTTGGTAACCACCAATACCGATCTTAAATTAAAAACAGAGACTTTTATTTGGGCAGCCGGGGTAACAGGGGCACCGGTTAAAGGTTTAAAGGCCGGGGCATTGGTAGAAAAGGCCAATAGATATGAGGTGAACGCTTTTAATCAAATTAAAGGATACGAAAATATTTTTGCCATAGGTGATATTGCTTTAATGCAAACCAAAGATTATCCAAAGGGGCACCCAATGGTTGCTCAGCCGGCAATTCAGCAGGGAAAACACCTGGCCGCTAATATTATGAATATTGTGAATGGTAAAACCCTGGAACCTTTTAAATATAAAGATAAAGGGACTATGGCCACGGTAGGAAGAAATAGGGCAGTAGTAGATTTAGATAAAGGCTCTTTTGGCGGCTTTATGGCTTGGTTTATCTGGATGTTTGTGCACCTTTGGTTTCTTATTGGCTTTAGAAATCGTTTGGTGACTTTCTTTAACTGGCTATATAATTATTGGAATTATGATAAAGCGGCCCGACTAATTATTAGGCCTTTTAAAGGCTATGAAAAACAAATGAAATTAGATAAAGAAGAGATATAAAAAGAAAAAAGAGAAAGAGACTGTTTGAGAATTTTTTAAAAACGTCATCCTGAATTTATTTCAGAGCCTGCCCCGATTCTTTATCGGGGATCTAATATGATGATAATTAAAGAACATGTTAGAAGCTGAAACAAGTTCAGCTTGACGAGAATAAACTTTTTCAAACAATCTCTTTTCCTTAGCCTGACTTTCCTCAATTTAATTTATTCCGAAAGCTTATTAATTGGCCTTTTCAATTATCTCATTTTCTTAATTTCTTTATTGTAATCTTCGGCAAGGGAAAGCTTTTGGTTATCGGTTAGCGCTTTTCCGGCCATTTGAAAAACTTCCTGTTCTTCTTCATCTAAATGATGAATTACCTTATGCTCCAATTCTTTTGCGATTTTAAGCCAGTTGGAAGCATCCATCTCTGTGTCTTCCAGTTGTTCTATAAGCTCATCCATCTCGTGATGTTCAGCTACACTGTGTCTGGCTTTTTCCTGGGTAAGGTCTTTTTTTATTAAAGGAATATAAAAATGCCTTTCTTCGGCATCTGCATGAATCTTTAACTCGTGTTTTAATTGTTCAAAAATCTTTTTACGCTCTTGGGTATCGCCGTGGGTTTCTACTAACTTGGCAACAAGATGTCGCTGTATTTCATGCTCCTGTCGTAAAGCTTCAAAAATATTCATAATTTAGGTATTGGTTGAAGTCCTAAATTATTGATTTATATGTTAAGAAATATGTAAACCATGTTTTTTGATTAACAGTTTAAATCGATTCTAAAGAAATGACAGTTCAGGTTCGTTTTTTTACAATTCAGAAATAATAATTAGTAGTATAAATTGCTTTAACCCATTTTAGTGTTCTAATTTAAAAATAGATGAAGTTTATTCTGAAAATATTAAAAATAAGTCTTGGGGTTGCGGTATTTATTATCTGTTTAGAATTAATTTTTGGCGGTTTTGAATTCGAGAAATTCCGGAATTTAGAAGTCTGGTTTATCTTCTTTACATACAGCTTTATACTCACTTTAATTAACGGACTTTACTTTTGGTGGTTTGGTGAAAAAATAACCTGGGAAGAAGCCACTTTAAAAAAAGTCCTGTTTGGAGCCTTGGGGTCTATTATTTTAACCTTAATTGGTTATTTCTTTTGCCGGGTTTTGCATTACGTGGTTTATAACGGAATCCCATTACAGGAGTTTTGGACAAATGAGAGAATAAATAATTACCTGTTTCCGCTACTTTTTACCACCATTATTTCCCTGTTTTTCCATCTTATATATTTCTATAAGGCTTTACAGGAAAAAAAGGTTAAAGAACAGAAAATTATTGCCGGGGCTGCTTCAGCCAAATTTGATGCACTTAAAAATCAATTAGATCCGCATTTTTTATTCAATAGTCTCAATGTGCTGGCTTCACTTATAGATGAAAATCCAGATCAGGCGCAACGATTTACAACCGGCTTGTCTAAAATTTATCGATATGTTCTGGAGCAAAAAAATAAAGAGTTAGTGAGTCTCGAGGAAGAATTAAAATTTGCCACTACGTATATGAAATTATTGAAAATGCGTTTCGAAAACAGTATTGAATTTGAAATACCCGAAAAAATTTCCAATGAAGAAGCCAAGGTGGTGCCTCTTTCCCTTCAGCTACTATTGGAAAATACCATTAAGCATAATATTGTAAGTGAAAACCGCCCTCTGAAAATAAAAATTTATGAACAAGACGAATTTCTTATAGTCGAGAACAATTATCAGAAGAAAGAAATACTGAGTAATAGAAAAGGCGTGGGCCTACAAAATATTGTAAATAGGTACAATGAAATTACGCAAAGAAAAGTATTAATAAATCAAACTGAAGAAATTTTTAGGGTAAAAATTCCTGTGTTAACCAAACAAATATCAATTATGGAAACAAACGAAATCGATAAGGAAAATGCTTATTTTAAAGCAAAGCAAAGAGTAAAAGAGATGAAAGAATTTTATGGGAATTTGATCTCTTATTGCGTGGTAATCCCATTTTTAATTTTTATAAATTATAGCACATACTGGGGCTTCCAATGGTTCTGGTTTCCGTTATTTGGATGGGGGATTGGGCTAACAATTCATGGGTTCTCTGTATTTGGATATGGTTCAGAGTGGGAAGAGCGCAAGATTCAGGAAATAATGGATAAAGATAAACTAAAAACAAAATCCTGGGAATAATGAGAACTAATTATAAAGAGAATTTTAGTTATAAATCAGCTCAAAAAAGGGTAAAGGATATTAAAGGCTTTTATGTTCATCTGATAATTTATCTGTTTGTAAATATCGCCATTTTTGTTGTCACCACTCAGGGTGAAGGATTTATAAGTGGCTTATCTAATTTATCAAATTATAGCACCATATTCTTTTGGGGGATAGGATTGTTTGCTCATTGGGCCAGTGTTTTCGGACCTAATTTTATTTTTGGAAAGAAATGGGAAGAACGGAAAGTAAGGGAATACATGGAAAAAGAAGAAAAGCAGCGTTGGGAGTAATGAAAATAGTAATTGTAGAAGACGAAAAACCTGCTGCCCGGCGTTTGCAAAGAATGCTAAATAAAATCGGTTTAGAAGTAAACGTGATGTTGCATTCGGTGAATGAAGGAATTGCCTGGTTTAAGGAAAATACTGCACCAGACCTGGTTTTTTTAGATATCCAATTAAGCGATGGCATCTCTTTTGAAATTTTTGAAGAAGTAACAATAAATAGTGCCGTTATTTTTACCACAGCCTATGATGAATATGCACTAAAAGCCTTTAAACTGAACAGCGTAGATTATTTGTTGAAGCCTATAGATGAGGAAGAATTGATCAATGCTGTAACCAAGTTTAGAGAAAATTATCTGCAAAATTCACCAAAAATAGATTTTGATGCTTTCAAGAAAATCCTGGAAACAGGAACAAAGCCAGATTATAAATCTCGTTTTACGATTCAGGTGGGCCAGCATTTAAAGATTATAAATACCGAAGATATTTGTTGTTTTTATTCAGAAAATAAGACTTCTTACCTAACTACTAATACCGGAAGGAATTATCCGGTAGAACTCTCGCTAGAAAATCTGGAAAACGAACTAGATCCTGAAAATTTCTTTAGAATTAATAGAAAATCTATCGTTAATATTAACTGTATAGAAGATATTATTAGCTATACCAATAGTCGATTAGAGATTAAGCTGAAAACTTTTAAAGAGTTTCAACTAATCGTAAGTAGGGAGCGTGTGCGAGATTTTAAAAACTGGATTTCTTAAATAACAGTGTTAAAATCTAAGTAAACAAAACCCAAAGCTGTGTTTTTACGTATATATCTTTAGACAGTGGGGTAATTCAAATCTAATTTGCTACTAGCCCCGGTTTTCTTGAATTTTTTTTGGTTGGTTAAGTAAGGGTTTGCTGTATGTTTACAGCAGGCCTTTATTTTTTATGAATTAGAATTAAGAGATACTGGCTTTTTGTTTATCAATGTTCTATTTCTAGAAAGTGTTGCTAGTTTAGTTTTCACTAAGGGCTTAGTCTCCTTTTTAATAAATAATAAGATGTTTATTTATGGAGCGGCTACGGTACCTAAAACATATAGCTGATCCATAGTTGGAGTCTCACTACCACCTTCAGGTTCTAAAGTAATTCCAAATGCTTCAGACTGGTTTTGGTTTTCAAGACTAAAAACTTTATTGTCATCGGCTTTAAAATCTGCCAGTAAACCTATACTGGTAGGGGTAAGTGGTTGCATGGTGAGGGACCATACCTGGTAAACTTTTCCTCTTGGTGGTTCAGGAAGGTCTTTTGCATCTATATAAGCGGTATTATCACGGGTGTTCCAATATACCGAGGCATAAGCTTCCGGAGCTACTTCCTGCCCCCTTAATGGGATGCGCTGTACATTTTTATCCCTAATAATTGCCAGTAATTCCTCAGCATCTTTTGCATTCTCCCTGGCATTGGCAATTTGCTCTTCCATTTGCACATTTCTGGCTTGTGCTGTACGTAATTCTTCTCTTAAATTATTGGTACGGTTAAAGAAGGTAAAAAGTCCTATAAGTAATAATAAACTAGCTGCCCAACCGGAATAGGTAATCCAACTTATGGTTCTAACTGGTCTTTCAGGAGTAGTTTTTGCAGATGTTCCGGTTAATTTATCTTTTATACTGGTAATTAAATGTTCTGCATTATTAGGTGCAGTAGCAGCCGATAAATTGAGTAGAGCTTTTTCAATCTCCTCTACTTCGGTTTTAACTTCCGGGTATTTTTTAAGCACACGGCTTACCTCCCGACTTTCTTTTTCAGAAAGCGCGCCATAAACATAGAGTTCCAGGATTCCAGATGATATGTACTTTTTAATATCCATTACTTAATAACCATTGCTCTTAACTTATCGATACAAATTCTATTACGGGTTTTTACCGTACCCAGTGGCATATCTAATTCTTCTGAAGTTTCTTTTTGTGTATATCCCTTAAAAAAAAGATAATCTATTAATTTCTTACAAACCGGTTTTAAAGCTTTAACATACTTTTTTAGGCCTATAGCATCTACTGCTTCAGAGAAATTTGTTTTTGCCTCTAATATATCTACGAAATTATCAGACGTAAGGTTTTGTTGATTGTTCTTAAAACTTTTAGACCTTATCTTATCTATGGCAGCATTTCGGGCAATATTAAGAATCCAGGTGAAAAACCGGCCTTTATTAGAATTATAGCTTGGGGCTTTGTCCCAAATTTTTAAGAATACATCCTGTAGTACTTCTTCAGCTATGCTCTCATCCCTAACTATACTATAAATAATACCATAGGTGCTTTCTGAATACAAATGATAAATACGTTCAAAGGCACGCTGGTTACCGTTTTGAAGTTCTAGAATTAAAGCATCTTGTTGCATAAAGTAGTATGTGGCTTGCCCAGTAAAAGTATGTAAATCTCTCGCCTCAAAAAAATAAAAAGCGGCATTTTGCCGCTTTTTATTAAAAATTATGTGAAAAAGATTACATTTTTATAACTCCACATCCAACTCTGGTTCCTGCAGCTCCAGAAGGTTGAGAAGTAAAATCGTCTACACCATCGTGTACAATAATCGCTTTTCCAACAATATTTTTGTTATCGTCTTCACAACCTATACACCATTCATCGGTTGTCATAGTAATAGTTCCTTCACCATTGGCATCAACTTCAAAGTTTCCTATATCGCCTTTGTGGTAGCCCTCGGCATCACCCCATTTCCCGTGTTTTTCATTGGTTGGGTTCCAGTGGCCCCCGGCAGAGGTTCCATCTTCAGCAGAGCAATCTGCTTTTTGGTGAATGTGTATTGCGTGCTTTCCTTCAGCCAAACCTGTAATGGTCGCTTCCATAGTAACTTCACCATTTTCTTGAGTGAAAGTTACTTCTCCACCTAGATCACTTCCACTTTTAGGCTCTAAAGGCACGGTAATCTCTTTAATTTCTTCTTCTTTTTCCATGCTATCCATTTCAGAATTCATTTCTGTTTCGGCAGCATTTTCTGTTTCATTTTCTTTCTTTTCGTTTTTACAACCTATAATAAATAAAGAGGCGCAAAATACTAATGATAAACTTATTCGTTTCATAATCTATGATTGGTTTTAGATTTAACAATGCTAAATTAATTTTATCGCATGGTATAGCCAAAAGATTTAAGGATAGGTTAACAACCCTTAGCCTGGTTTAGATCAATTTGGTTTTTATAGTTGTGGTTGAAGTAAGACTTTTATGCACGGGGCAACGGTCTGCAATTTCCAGTAAACGCTCTTTTTGTTTTTTGTCTAAATCTCCATAGAGCTTAATCTCTCTTCTAAAAGTATCGATTTTGGTATTGCTTTTTTCACAATTTTCGCAGTCTTTTTGATGTTCCCTTGAGTAATACACGTGGGTTTCTACATCGTCAAGAGGCCATTTTTTTCTCTTAGCATACATTTGAAGCGTCATGGAGGTACAGGCAGCCAGACCTGAAGATAAAAATTGATAGGGGGTAGGGCCATAATCTTTCCCTCCAGAGCTTATAGGTTCATCTGCCAAAAAGCTATGATTTCCTGCTTTCATTCTTGTGGTAAAAGCATCTTCTTTTTCTAAGCCTGCTACAACATCGGCATTAGATTCTGGAATTTCTTTATTCGGAATGCTTAAATACCTTGAAGCCCAGGTGGCGATTACATTACCGGCATAAGTTGCGTCTTCCTTATTACTTAAAAGATGTTCAGCCCCATCCAAAGAAACAAAACTTTTTGGATGTCTTGCTGCTATATATAATTCTTCGGCATTTTTAATGCCTACAATCTTATCTTGCGGCGAATGCATAATTAAAAGCGATTTTTTAAGCTTGTTTAGATAAGAGGTTAATTCATGTTTATCAATATCTTCTAAAAATTGTTTTTTAAGGTTAAAGCTTCTTCCGCCAATATTCACTGTTGCGTTGCCATTTCTTTCAATCTCTTCTACACTGTCTTCTATTAGATGTTGAACATGCGCGGTGGTAGAGGGAGCGCCAATAGTAGTTACTGCTTTAACCGATTGTAAGTCTTTTGCAGCAAATAATACTGCGGCACCACCAAGGGAGTGCCCAATTAAAAGGCCGGGTGCTTTAAATTCCTGCTCTAAATAGGCAGCAGCCGCAAGTAAATCCTGTATGTTTCCTGAAAAATTACTATTTGCAAAATCGCCCTTGCTTTCACCCAGTCCGGTAAAATCAAACCTTAGGACGCCATAACCGTTTTGTGCGAGGGTTCTACTTATATTTTTAGCCGCAAAGAAATTTTTATTGCAGGTAAAACAATGAGCAAAAAGAACAAAATTATGAGGATCCTGGTCTATTGGTAGTTCTAGATAGCCCGATAAATCATTACCCTGGTTGTTTTTAAAATTTACTTTTTCGGTTCTCATTACTTTATTTTTTACTTCATAAGCTTTAAGTATCAAGACCTCGAGACATGTCTTGAAACCTAAAAATCTTTTTATGGGCACCGCCAAAGGGTGCAATAACCCGAGGCCTGCCTCGAAATTAAAAATTTGTAGGTTTCCCAACAGATTTCTTGATAATTTACAAATTGTTTAGTACAAGTACTAAAATAAAAAAGAGGCTGTCTGAAGAGTATATTTTCGTCAAGCTGAAATTAATTCAGGATGACGGTTTTAAAATCTTTTCAAACAGCCCCAATTATAAAATAGGAATCAGGTTAATCTAATTCTCTAATTTTAATATTTCTAAACCACACTTTGTCTCCGTGGTCCTGAAGAGCAATATGGCCTTCTTTGGTTTTTCCAAAGTGTTCCCAATCTTTAAACTTAGAGTTTGCTACCAGTTTATCCCATTCTTCACCATGAACCGGGAATTCTGTAATTAGCGTACCATTTAAACGAACCGAACCTTTATTGGTTTTATGGTTAATTTTTATAACAGTTTTGTTCCATTCTCCGGCATTACGTGATTTATCTTCACTGGGTGGCATCATATCATAAAGAGCTCCGGCCTGCCTTATGGGACCGTTTTTGGCATCAGGATGCAGTTTATTGTCTAAAATTTGAATTTCAGGACCGGTTAAATAAGGTTCAGAAAACTCCTCACTTTCCTGAACGCCCCACATAATCCCGCTGTTTCCTGCTTCTGAAATTTTCCATTCTAATGAGAGTTCAAAATTGGCATAGGAGTTTTTAGAAATAAGGTTTTCTGTGCTTTCTCTTTTTCCCTCTGCCGGGGTAAAAGCGATAGCCCCATCTTTTACCTGCCACTGGTCTGATATTGAATCGGCATTAAAAGCTTTCCAACTTTCAAGGTTTTCGCCATTAAACAAATGGGTCCAATTATCTTCATTATTTGCCATGGCGGTACTATCTACAGTTTTATCGGCTTCCTGTGTTTTTTCATCTTTTTTATCAGATTTACAGGAGGTAGATAATATGGCTAAGGTTCCTAAAATTAAAATATTTTTCTTCATTGGTTTTTGGTTTTTTGCTCAATAATAGAGATTTATCCGCTCCGAGGCTTGGCTCGAAATCAAAAAAATCATTTATTGTCTCGTTGGTTTTTCAGAAGGTAACTTATTTAAGAGAATTACAACTCTTCTTAATTTATATTTGAAATAATATAGGGTTTATTTTATAAATTTAGTTAATTCCTAAGATTCGTTTTAATTTCTCTTCATCAACTTCGCTGCCTGCGAAATCGTCAAATTTCTTTTGGGTAGCTTCAATAATATGACTTTTAATAAAAGGCGCACCTTCACGCGCACCCTGTTCTGGCGATTTAATGCAGCATTCCCATTCAAGAACCGCCCAAACATCACAGCCATATTCGGTTAATTTAGAAAATATAGTTTTAAAATCTACCTGGCCATCTCCTGGATGTCTGTACCTTCCTGCACGGTCTATCCAGTCACCATAGCCACCAAACGAACCTTTTTTTCCGGTAGGGTTAAATTCGGCATCTTTTACATGAAACATTTTTATGAATTCGTGATAATGATCTATGTACGAAATATAATCTAGTTGTTGTAGCACAAAATGACTGGGATCATACAGTAAATTTACCCTTTTGTGATTATTTGTGGCTTCAAGGAAACGCTCAAAAGTTACCCCATCATGCAAATCTTCACCCGGGTGAATTTCGTAACAAAGATCAACTCCCTGTTCATCAAATTCATTTAAAATAGGCAACCATCGTTTTGCGAGTTCCTGAAACCCCATTTCAACCAGGCCTTCAGGTCTTTGTGGCCAGGGGTGCGCGGTATGCCAAAGCAGTGAACCGCTAAAAGTTCCGTGCACATCTAAATCAAAATTCCTGCTGGCACGAGCTGCGCTTTTTAATTGTTCTACGGCCCACTGGGTTCTTGCCTTTGGATTGCCTTTAACTTCATTTGGAGCGAAATTATCGAACATAGTATCATAAGCCGAATGTACCGCTACAAGTTGGCCCTGTAAATGAGTACAAAGCTCGGTTACTTCTAGACCATAAGAAGCTACTTTTCCTTTAATTTCCTGGCAATACTCTTTGCTTTCACCGGCTTTCTTTAAATCTATTAGAGCCGATTCCCAGGTGGGGATTTGTATTCCTTTGTATCCTAAATCTGCAGCCCATTTACATAAACCATCCAAACTATTGAATGGCGCTTTAGAATCCATAAATTGTGCTAAATAAACCGCAGGTCCTTTTACTGTTTTCATCTCTTTATAATTCTGAACCCAAAGTGGGAATTTTTACAGGTTTAAATTACTTACCTGTATATTACTTATTTTATGTCCAGCATTATGCTGGTTCATCTTACTAAAATTTTATGAGTCTAATTTCACCCAAACGTTCCCTTTATTATGGGAGTCTACTACTTTTTCAATGAAATTCATTCCGCGTACTCCATCTTTCATCGTAGGGAACTCTGCCGGATGATATTTTTCGCCATTAATAGCTTTTGCTACTCCTTTGTAGATATTACCCATAGAATCGAAAATGCCTTCGGGATGTCCCGGAGGTAGTTTTGTTCCGTCTAGCGAAAGTGCTGAATTATACTCGTGCCCGGGTTTTAAAACTTTTATTGGTTGCCCATCTTCCAATTTATAGAGGTAATTTGGGTTTTCCTGTTCCCATTTTAAGCCGGCTTTTTTTCCGTAGATTTTTACGGCAAAATTATTCTCTTCCCCGGTTGCGATTTGGCTGGACCTTAGTACTCCTTTTACATAATCTGAAAAGCGAAGCAGCACAGTACCATCTACATCCATTTTATTATCTGAATACACATAGTTTAAATCGGCTAAAAGTTCTTTTACCTCAAGCCCCGAAACGTATTCAATCATATCAAAGGCGTGTGTTCCAATATCACCAATACAACAGCTTATACCACCTTTTTCGGGATCGAGCCTCCAAATACTGTTTCTTTGATCCTTATCATGAATTATAGGGTTTATCCAACCCTGGTAATATTGTACATCTATTTTTTGAACCTCTCCAATCTCGCCTGTGGCAATCATTTCTTTCATCTGGCGAATCATTGGATAACCTGTGTAGGTATAGGTGACCGCGAAAATAGTTTTCGATTTATTGAGGGTTTCTTCAAGAATTTTAGCTTCTTCAAAAGTAGTGGTCATTGGTTTTTCACAAATCACGTGAAATCCATTTTCCAAAAGCTGCTTGGCCATAGGGAAGTGCAGGAAATTTGGCGTTAGAATAGAAACCACTTTTATACGCTCATCTTCCGGTAGTTTTGTTTCTTCTGTAATTAAATGATCCAGGTCTTGATAAACCCTATCGGTTCCAATCCCCAATTCCTTCGCAAACTTTTTGCTTTCGTCTAACTCAGGATTGAAAACGCCTCCTACAAAATCAAATTTATCAAACATAGAAGAGGCTACCCGGTGTAAAATTCCGATAAGGGAATCACCACCACCGCCTAAAACTCCTAATTTTATTTTTTTACCCATACTATTCTATTCTTTTACTGTGTTATATTTCAATATCTTTTTTTTTCTATTTTTTCATTTTTGAAGAAAATAGCAAATATTATCATTACTACAAAAGCAAATCCTGCGGGAACTACCCATATTTGTTGCCAGTCGTGACTACCATCGGCGTTTAGATAAAGATCACTTATTTGTCCTGCTACCCAAAAACCAATTAACATACCTACACCATAAGTAGCCAGGGTAATCAAGCCCTGCGCAGCACTTTTAATTTTTGGCCCGGCTTTGGAATCGGTATAGATTTGCCCGGAAACAAAGAAAAAGTCGTAACAAATACCGTGGAGTGCAATTCCTATAATTAGCATAAAAGTAAGTTCTCCGGCATCGCCATAAGCGAATAGTAAATAACGTACCACCCAGGCTAACATTCCGGCAAGTAAAGTAATTTTGAATCCGTATTTCTTAAAAAAGAAAGGCAATAACAAAAGAAATAAGGCTTCAGAAATTTGGCCAATAGACATCATAAAAGTTGGATCTTCCATACCAACTTCTGAAAGGAATGGGTTTGCATTTTGGTAATAAAAGGCCAATGGGATACAAATTAAAACCGATGAAATAAAAAACATCAAAAAGTTTTTTCCTTTAAGTAGAGCAAGTGCTTCCAGGCCTAAAATATCAGATAACGTAACTTTTTCCCCTTTACTGCTGGGAGGGGTTTTAGGCAGTGTAAAGCTAAATAAGCCTAAAATTGCAGAAGCAACTGCAGCCATTAAAAAGGTATATTTTAGCATTCCTTCTTCGCGGGCTATAGCAGAGTCCCAGCCAAATACAAGACTAATTACCACTCCCGAAATAATCCATCCAAGGGTTCCAAAAACCCTAATTCCGGAAAATTGTTTGGAAGGGTCTGTCATTTGGTAAAAGGATATAGAATTTACCAAAGCCAGGGTAGGCATATAAATAATCATATAACCTAATACAAAGGGATAGAAATTAGTAAAATCTTCAGATTGGAACATCATATAAAGCAAAACTGCACCTGCAAGATGAAGGAAGCCCAAAATACGTTCGGCATTAAAAAAGCGGTCGGCGATTAATCCAATTATAAAGGGAGCTATAATGGCCCCCCATGATTGTGTAGAAAAAGCCATACCTGTTTGTGCACCGGTAGCACTTAAATTTTGTCCTAAAAATGTTCCTAAGGTTACAAACCATCCGCCCCAAATAAAAAATTCGAGGAACATCATGGTTGAAAGTTGAATTCTGGTTAAAATTTTCATTATCTCCGGTTACTTCTATTGATTATTTAGTTTACTCCCAACTTCTATTAAAAGCTCTTTGGTGGCTTTAATGCCTTCTTCTGGAGATAAATTTTGACCTTCATATTCTACACCAATAAATCCGGTGTATCCTGCGTCATATACAGTTTTAAGTATTCTTTCATAATCCAGCGTGGTTTCTTCGCCTTGTTCATTAAAATCGTAAGATTTTGCACTTACGGCCAAAGCGTGAGGCATCATTTCTTCTATCCCCTGGTATTTGGGGTATTCTTCAACGCAGGAGGCGTCCCAACGCTCACCACCTTTTCTTTTAAGGCAGAAATTTCCAAAATCAGGTAGTGTCCCACAGTTTTCCATATTAACATCTTCAATAATTTCTACTAATAGTGCAGCATTGGAGGATAGGTAACCGTGATTTTCAACTAAAATGTTAACATTTTTTTCTGCTGCATATTCACTAAGAGCTTTTAATCCTTTAGTTGCAGCGGTTTTCCATTCTTCCGGTTCGTCGGTACCAAAAAGGTTTACCCTAATTGACTCGGCTCCCAGGAAATTAGCGGCATCAACCCATTTTTTATGATTTTCAACTGCTTTTTCACGTTCGTTTTGGTCTGGACTGGCCAATTCGCCTTCACCATCAACCATTATTAATACGTTTTCTACATTAAATTCTTCACTTTTTACTTTTAGAGTATCTAAGACCTGTTGCAAAGCTTCTTCAGGATTTTCGGCATCTTTAATCTTTTGCGCATAAAAACTACTCACATATTCAATACCTTCAAAACCCAAATCATTTGCTTTTTCAGCAAAATCCATAGGGTCTAAATCGCCTGCAAAAATAGGTTTGTTAAGAGACCATTGTGCTAGAGAAAGTTTAAAAAAAGGTTCTTTTGTTACTTCTGAACTAGCTTCGGTGGTTGCCGTACTTTCTTTTTGTGATTTTTGATCTTTACAGGAAGAAATTCCGAGGAATAATAAAAGCATAAGGGAAATTGAAAAAAAATTGGTTGAGGTAATTTTCATAAGATAAGTTTAAGTGTTACGAAATGTAATTTTACTGATATTTTTGGAATCTTAAAAGTATACTTTTTTTTAAAGAAGTAAAATTATAAGCATAAATTTATATATTTGGAAGGATTCGATTAACTAAATTATTAATTAACTACAGGAGAGTGAGCAATTATTATGAAAATGACACTTATGATGCAATAGTCGTAGGTACCGGAATTAGCGGTGGTTGGGCCGCGAAAGAGCTTAGTGAAAAAGGATTTAAAACCCTGGTGTTGGAAAGGGGGCGTATGGTAAAACATATTGAAGATTATCCTACAATGAACGATGATCCCTGGGATTATAAGCATAAAGGACAGTTAACAAGGGAGGAAAAGAAACGCCAGGAGAAGCAATCCCGTACAGGTTACACTACCAATAAAGCCAGTGCACATTGGTTCGTAGATGATATTAAGCACCCTTATAATGAAACTAAAAGATTCGATTGGATGCGTGGTTACCACGTGGGAGGTAGGTCTATTATGTGGGGAAGGCATAGTTATCGTTTAAGCGATTTAGATTTTACTGCGAATAAAACTGATGGTCACGGAGTAGATTGGCCCATTCGTTATAAAGATATTGCACCCTGGTATGACTATGTAGAGTCTTATATAGGGGTAAGTGGTGAAAATCTTGGTTTAAGTCAATTGCCAGATGGAAAGTTTCTTCCACAAATGCCACTTAATTGCGTAGAAGACCACCTTAGAAAAAGTATGTCAGAGAATTTTAGTGATGGTAGGGTGTTAACAGCAGGGCGTGTTGCACATCTTACAGGTAATAAGGAATTTGAAGGTCGTTCTAATTGTCAATTCCGAAATCGTTGTATTAGAGGTTGTCCTTATGGCGGGTATTTTAGTAGTAATTCATCTACTTTGCCGGCAGCCGAGCGTTCGGGCAATATGACATTAAGACCAAACTCTATAGTTAGCGAAGTCCTGTACGATGCCGATAAAAAACGTGCTACAGGAGTTAAAGTTATAGATACCGAAACTAAGGAGGAAATTGAATATAAGGCGAACGTGATTTTTCTTTGTGCTTCTGCTATTGCCTCCACAAGTATTCTAATGCAATCAAAATCAGATAGGTTTGAGAATGGTATGGGGAACGATAGTGGGGAATTAGGTCATAACTTAATGGATCATCACTTTCGCGCCGGAGCTTCAGGAAAGTATGATGGTTTTGAAGATCAATATTATAAAGGCCGAAAACCAAACGGTATTTACTTACCGCGATTTAGAAACTTAAAAGCTGGAGATAATCTTGATTTTAAACGAGGATATGGTTACCAGGGAGGTGCCGGTAGGGGAGACTGGAGCCAGAGCATTGCTGAAGCCTCTTATGGCAAAGAGTTGAAAGAAGCCATTGTAAAACCCGGAGGTTGGACTATGGGATTAATGGGCTTTGGGGAGACTTTGCCTTATCATGAAAATAAAATGACCCTGGATTATAACAAAACAGACGAATGGGGCCTTCCTACTGTAACTTTTGATGCCGAGTTTAAAGAAAATGAACTTAAAATGAGAAAGGATATGGTAAACCAGGCTGTTGAGATGCTTGAGAAAGGTGGATTTAGGGATGTTAGGCCTTATGATTATTTAGGAGCACCAGGTCTTGGAATACACGAAATGGGGACAGCCAGAATGGGAAGAGATCCTAAAACATCGGTTTTAAACGCTAATAACCAAATACATGCCGTTCCAAATGTATATGTTACCGATGGATCTTTTATGACCTCTGCCGGTTGCCAAAACCCATCATTAACTTATATGGCGATGACCGCAAGAGCGGCAGACCATGCTTCAAAGAACTTTAAAACATCTAACGCTTAATTTTAGGATTATGAACAGAAGACAGGCATTAAAAAACATAGGACTTGGAGCCGGAGCTATAGTTGTTGGCCCTGCAACATTAAATCTTTTGCAAAGTTGTAAAGGTGAATCCGGTTCTAATTGGGAACCCGTTTTTCTAAGCGTTTCTAATGGTTTTGCTTTAAAACAAATATTAGAGGTTATTATACCTAGAACAGATACACCAGGAGCAGAAGACCTAAACATTGCTGAGTTTATAGATTCTTATATGCAGGAAGTAGCTTCTGAAGAACGCCAGAAGAATTTTAAAGAATCTGCCGATGCTTTTTCCAGAGCTTTTAAAAGTCAGTTTAATAAAGAAGAAAGTGAAGGCAGTTTAGAAGAATATGAACAAATTGTGGCCAAGTATTTAAAAGCTACGCAAGCAGAGAGGGATGAGATAGCAAAACGAAATACCGAGACCCAGGATCCACAGGATAAAGATCTGGAAATTACGTTAGATGCCGATGCCGGTTCTCTTGCCTATTTGCAAGAAGTACGTAATATGGGAATATGGGCTTATAAAACCAGTGAAGAAATTGGTGAGAATGTAATGTGGTACGATCCCATTCCGGGGGAATATATTCCTTGCGGTCCGGTTGAGGACTTAGGTGGCGGAAAGGCCATGTCTCTTTAAGTTTAGGAAGCTAAGTGTATAAAAATATGCCCTCGCAATAATTTTTGTTGAGGGCTTTTTTATAATGTTTGGCTAATTGCGTTCAACCCATAATTGAGACTTGATGCTTCAGGGCTTGCCTCGAAATCAAATAATATTTAATCCCTTTTGGCTTGACACGGGGTAATTAACATATTCCCTTTTTTGAAGCAATGTTGAGAAGCTATATAAATGTTTGTTTAAATAGTGATACAGATTGTTTCACGATATTTTTAGGTCATTATTGACAGTTTTTCAGGAGAAATTTTGACATAAATTTCTTCTTCTTCACCAATATATTCACCATCAATTTGAAATGAAACCGGATTTTTACAATAGACTCGTGCTTCTTTTAAAGGAATTATCTCTACAAATTCAGAATTCACTTCGGTTTCGTTACGTAGAGTTTTTAAGATTTCAAGCATATTGAAATTCTTAAACAAAAGAAGCTCAAAAACACCATCATCAATTTTTCCTTTAGGATTTACATTGGCACCGGTGCCATATTTTTTTGCATTGGCAAAAGCCAGTAAGATTCCTTCTTTGGTAAAGCTTTTATCTTCCATTTGAATCTCAAATTCAAATGGATATTTACTATACAATAGGGTGGGGATAGACTGAAGAAGATATCCCATTTTTCCCCTAATTCGAGATTTTTGATAATTTTTTATCAACTCAGCATTTATTCCCAGGTCTCCCATGTGCAAACATAGCTCGCCATTAATCTCCAATACATCCATTTTGGTTACTGTGTTTCCAAAGGCAATATTTAGTTGTTCTTGTAGATCATTGGGAATACCTAAATTAAGGGCAAGCCCATTAGCTGAACCGGCCGGTATTATGGCAATAGGTGTTTTGTGCGGTAATAATGCTTCGGCTACCAGCTTTATAGTTCCATCGCCACCGGCAATTAGAATCCTATCAAAGTTCTCTGAGGCGACCAAATTTTTAATTTTCTTTTGATCATTCTCACCGGTTGTCTGGTAAACTTCTAGCTCTGCATTTAATTTACTAACCTCCGAATCAATTTTTTGATTGATATTTCTTTTATTAATCCCGCCCGAAATGGGATTTACAATCAGTAAAACCTTATCTATTTCTTTCATATAGCTTCAAATATGTTCTTAAAATTAATTATTTTGGAATTAGAAAAATTCAATAAAATTCTAAAATTTTGAAATTAGATCTAAAACTTTATCGCGGTTACGTAAATGACCAGGAGCTTAATGTATATGGACATTTATTTAAATCGTGGGCGCCAGATAAGTATAAGATGGATAGGCGCGGACTTAAACATGCGGTGGCCATTATTCATATGTTTCGCATTAGTCCTTTAGAAAATAAAGAGATCACTTTAAGGTTTAGAGATATTGAGGTTACTACTAAAACCTTAAAAGATGGCTATTTTAGGTTTTCCATTCCATTTTCTGAAGATTTAAAAAGTGGTTGGCACGAATATGAGGTGAGCTGTAATATTAAAAATTTTGGAATGATAGAAAAAGGTGAGTTTTTAAAGCCTCATCCTTCTAAATATGGTATTATTTCAGATATAGACGACACATTCTTAATCTCCCACAGCAACAGTGTTTTTAAGAAACTTTACGTCATGTTGTCCAAGAATATCAATAAACGCCAGACATTTGACGATGTGGTAGAACATTACAAACAATTAAGCCGGGCTGGCCAGGATTTAGAACATGCCTCCAATAGTTTTTTCTATGTTTCCAGTAGTGAGTGGAATTTATATGAATTTGTGAATGAGTTCGCTAAAATGCATGAACTACCCAAAGCGGTCATAAAACTTAAAAAGATTAAAACCGGGATTTCAGATTTTTTATTTACCGGGCGGGGAAGCCACGATCATAAATTTGAAAAAATAAAAGATATAATATCTTTTTATCCTAATATTCCCTACGTTCTACTAGGCGATGACTCTCAGAAAGATGCTGATATTTATGAGCGTATTTGTAAAATTTTTCCGCAGAGCTTAAAAGCGGTTTATATTAGGCAAACGGGTAGAAAGAAAAAACCTAATATCACTGAAATTCTTAGAAACATTGAAAGTCTGGGGGTTAGCATTTGTTACTTTAAACATAGCCATAAGGCTATAGAACATTCACGGGAAGAAGGGATTATTTAATTCTTTTGAACCCTATATTTGCTAAAACCTACATATTATATAATTTGAAATTGCAATAATTGAAAGTACAGGACTATATACAATCTCGCACAAAGCTGGCTGCTAAAAGCATACAAAACACCATCTCACTTTTAGAAGCCGATGCCACCATTCCGTTTATTTCTCGTTATCGGAAAGAGGCCACAGGAAATTTAGATGAAACTGAAATAGAAAAGATTTCTCAACTGCTTAGTACTTTTAAGGAATTGGAAACCCGAAAAAATGCCATCCTTAAATCTATAAAAGAACAGGAGGCATTGACCGAGGCTTTGGTTGATAAAATAAATGAGGCCACAACCTTAGCTGAAGTTGAAGACATTTATTTACCATACAAAAAGAAACGAAAAACCAAAGCAGATACTGCCAGGGAAGCCGGTTTAGAACCACTGGCTAAAATGTTAATGGCCCAGAACTCACCGAATATAGAGAGATCTGCACAACAATTTATTTCTGGAACAATAAAAAGTAAATCTGAAGCATTCGGCGGTGCCGGGCATATTATTGCCGAATGGATTAATGAGAATACTTATGTGAGAAATTCTCTTAGGAGGTTGTATACCCAAAAGGCCTTGCTAAGTACAAAATGGGTAAAAAAGGAGGAAGAACATCCTGAGGCCCCAAAATTTACACAATTTGAGAAATGGGAAGAACCACTTAAAAGAATCCCTTCTCATAGATTTTTAGCGATATATCGTGCCGAAAAATTAGGGATTATTAAGCTTAAAGTTGAAGTCGATAAATTTGATGCTTTAGCCATAATTGAAAAGGCAGTAATTAAAAATGAGGGCTTTTCAGGAGTAAAGTACTTAAAGAATGCAGCAGAAGATGCTTTTACGAGATTGCTTAAAAAATCTTTTGCAACCGAATTTCTTAATGATGCAAAAGAAAAAGCCGATGAAGATGCGATTGCTGTTTTTGCTTCCAACCTCGAGCAATTATTAATGGAAGCACCTTTGGGAAGCAAACGAATTCTGGCTATAGATCCCGGTTTTAGATCTGGTTGCAAAATTGTTTGTTTAGATGAGCAAGGAAATTTACTCTACAATGAAGCCATATTTCCCCACCCGCCACAAAAGAAAATCGATGCTGCTTCAGCAAAAATTAAAAGCCTGGTAAATGCTTATAAAATTCAAGCTATTGCTATAGGGAACGGTACCGCTGCGAGGGAAACCGAACAGTTTATTAAAAATGTTTACTTACCTAAAGAAGTATTGGTTTTTACGGTAAATGAAGCTGGCGCATCGGTATATTCGGCTTCTAAAATAGCCAGGGAAGAATTTCCTAATTATGATGTTACTGTTCGTGGCGCGGTTTCTATTGGCCGAAGATTGAGTGATCCGCTTGCTGAATTGGTGAAAATTGACCCTAAAGCTATTGGGGTAGGGCAATACCAACATGAGGTAGATCAAACAAAACTTAAGGAAAAGCTGGATGTAGTGGTTAAGCGTTGTGTAAATAAAATTGGAGTAAACCTAAATACGGCTAGCAAGGAATTACTTTCTTATGTTTCGGGAATTGGCCCCGGACTGGCGCAAAATATTCTGGAATATAGAAAAGAAAATCACCATTTTGCGAGTCGAAAGGAGTTGCTAAAAGTACCAAGACTTGGTGCAAAGGCTTTTGAGCAAGCAGCCGGATTTTTAAGAATTAGAAATGCTGAAAATCCTTTAGATAATTCGGCAGTACACCCCGAAAGTTATTTTATAGTTGAAAAAATGGCTAAAAGAAATGGTTTAAATCCTGAGGAACTTATAGGAAACAAAAAGGTCTTGGAAAATATAAAGCCCGAAGATTATGTTACGGGAGATTTAGGAGTACCCAGTTTAAAAGATATTTTGCAAGAGCTAGAAAAACCGGGTGTAGATCCCCGGGCCAGGAAAAAGCCTTTTAGCTTTGATTCTTCTATAAAAACCATTGCCGATCTAAAACCGGGTATGTGTTTACCCGGCATTGTCAATAATATTACCAATTTTGGTTGCTTTGTGGATATAGGAATAAAAGAGAGCGGACTTATACATATCTCTAAACTGGCGAATGAATTTGTGAGTGATGTAAATACCGTGGTAAAATTAAATCAGGAAATGGAGGTGACGATCTTATCGGTTGATGAGGATAAGAAGCGAGTCCAACTTTCTTTAATAGATTGATATATTGTAGAATATAATCAAAGCAAACCTCGCAAATTTTAAAATCTGTGAGGTCTCTTTATGAAAGTTTTTTAATGTTTTTTATCGGATTTTTCCGAGGAGAATTAATTTCCAGTTTTGTTTTTTTGTTAAAGTTTAACGAAAAACTCCTGAAGGGAAAACCACCACACTTTCGTGACCATCTTTCCCTACACTTGCAATTCCAAAAAAGTAGTTGTCTATTACGATTCCATCCAGGGTAAATTCATTTACATTACCCACAAAACGCGAGTATTGCCATTGTGCTTCGGTAGTTTCCCTCCAATAAATTTTATAACCTGCAATTTCACCTTCAACTTTATCCCATCTTAATTTTGCCGAGGGTTCTACAATTCCTCCAATCTCTACATTTTTTGGTGCGGGTGGAGCCCAGGCCAGGCTTGCCATATTTATGGCGTTTACTGCGGTAAGCTTTTTGGCATAATCAAAATTTACGCCGGCTACCACATCGCCATATTCTATTCCATTTTCAGTACGAATATCCTGGTGCTGCCGATTATAATTTTCATGTGCTTCCATAATTCTTATTCCGGCAAACCCCAGATCGTTAAAAGGACGATGGTGACCACCTCGGCCAAACCTGTCTAAACGATAAATCATCATTGGGTTCATTTCGGGCATATAGGTTTCTGTGGTTGTATGTACATAGCGAGCAAGTTGACGTGAAATACCATCTACCTCGCCGCCGTAAAACCTACGCCTGTTTCTTTCCCTATCTGTTTCATTTGGAGGAACGGGTTCAGAAAATATTCTAAAAGTACGATTATCGATTACGCCGTCCACTCCTTCAATATTTCCAATCATATCGTTGTTAAGAACACCAATAATTTCCCAATTATTGGCTTTAGCATATTCGGCCAGGCCTTTACCTCCAAAAAGCCCCTGTTCTTCTCCCGAAAGTCCTACATACACTATGCTATTTTCAAATTCGTATTGTGATAAAACCCTGGCGGCTTCCATAGTACCGGCCATCCCACTGGCATTATCGTTGGCGCCGGGAGCATCGGTTTTAAAATCCATGGTATTGCTGGCACGAGAATCTATATCGCCGCTCATGATGATATACCGGTTTGGATATTTTGTTCCTTTTTGAACAGCTACTACATTTACCACCCAGGCATCGTGAGGAATCCGGTCTCCATCTGCTGTGGTCACAAAATCTTTTTGATAAAAAACATCCAAACAATTATCGCAATTTTTAGAAAGATAGTCGAATTCTGATTTTATCCATCTTCGTGCAGCTCCAATTCCGCGTGTGTCAGAGACGGTGTCACTGAAGGTATTCCTGGTACCAAAACCGGCTAGTTTACGAATGTCAGCTTCAATACTATCGGCAGATACATTTTCAATAATATCGTAAATGCGCTGATCGGTTTGTGCGTTTGTTTGCTGAATTAGTAATCCTGAACATAAGAGTAGGGCAAGGGTGGGTATTTTTCTAAGCATAAAACAATTGTGGTTTAAGCTTCTAAAGTACCCAAAGTTTCTTTGATATCACAAAGAATTGCGAATTTGGTAATACTATAAATAAAAAATCCCGGAAATTTTACCGGGATTTTTTATCACATTCTATTTAAAATAGAATTTAGCTAGCTTTCATATTATGAATTTCAGCTTTTGCTTCGTGTGCTTTTTCGTCAACTTTAGATTTAGAAAGGCTAGCTTTGGTTTTGTTCTTTAAGGCATCTACTTTATGACTTAGAGAATTTGAAAATTCATTGAATTTTCCTTTAGTTCCTTCCAATGCTTCATTGCTTGAATCTGAAATCGCCTTTCTCGTATCTGCTCCTTTTTTAGGGGCAAATAACACTCCTAGAGCTGCACCTACAGCTGCTCCTGATATTAATCCTAATAACATTTTTCCTGATTTCATCGATCTAAGTTTTTAAGTTTGGTTCGTATAATTGTTCAATGTAAAAGTAGAAGATATTAGAATGTTTGCCATATTTTAGGAGTTAAGTTATGCATAAACTTTTTTGGTAAATGTCAAGGATTTTAACAGTTTCAAAGCTTAAGAGTTTTCCGCAAATTTATTCAGAATACTCCTTACTCTAGAGGTGTCTTCTACATAATAGCGGGCACTGGTTTTTTTCATCCCAACTTTAACCGTAAAAGATTCTTCAGGGAGTTCTTCAAACATATATTCATCTGTCCAATCATCTCCAATAGCAAAAATGAAATCGTACTTTTTACCAACTAGTTTTTTGTTGGAAGCTTTTCCTTTATTAACTCCGCTACTTTTTATTTCAAGCACTTTATTTCCCTCAAGAACGCTAAGTCCGTGATTAGAAATCAACTCTTTTAAAACATTAGAAAGTTCATTAGCCCTTATTTCTCCTAATTCCGGATCGGCTTTTCTGTAGTGCCATGCCAATGAATAATTCTTATCCTCAATAAAAGTACCGGGTGTTCTATCTACAAAGGTTTCGATTACCGGTCTTACCGTACTCATCCAATCGTTATTTACATTTTCAGAAAGTTCCCATTCCGAGTTTTTTTGACGCATCCAAACACCATGTTCCGAAATAAGTTCTACAGGAATTTCCTGCCACCAGGAACCCAGGGTGTCTTTGTCCCGGCCACTAATAAGGATTACATCGGTATTTTCGGATTCGTTTAATTTATGAACCAAATCAATTAATTCTTGATCGGGTTTTGCTTTTTCAGGCTTGTCTGTAAAGTTGACTAGAGTTCCATCGTAATCAAGGAATAGGATTCTACTCTCTGCATTTTTAAATTTCTCCAAAATTTCATCTGAAACTTTAGAAGATATCCTTGTAGCTTTAAATGCTTCTCGATCCTGACTTGTGTCTTTTAGTGCCTTCATAAAATCATTGGCCCATTTTTCTACGCTGTAACGTTTTAATCGCTTTTGAAGTGTTTTATTTCGTTGCTGTTGTTCTTCATTTGGCATTTCTATAGCCTGGATTAAAGCTTCTGAAATTTGCTGGAAATTATTGGGGTTTATTATTAATGCTTCATTCATTTCGTGAGCGGCCCCGGCCATTTCGCTTAAAATAAGCACCCCGGTTTGGTTTATTCGGGTAGCTACAAATTCTTTGGCTACCAGGTTCATTCCATCTCTTATTGGCGTTAATAATGCAATGTCGCAACTGGTGTAAAGATCTATTAAGTTTTCAAAAGGCATAGAACGATAGAAATACCAGATAGGAGTCCAGCTTACGGTAGAAAATTTTCCATTTATTCTTCCTACCAACTCATCTATTTCCCTTTTTAATCGTTGATATTGAGGAACATTAGATCTTGAGGGCACTGCAAGCATTACCAATCTCACTTTTTCAATAAACTCTGGGTGGTTATCCAGGAAATATTCAAAGGCACGAATTCTGTTGGCAATTCCTTTTGTATAATCTAAGCGGTCTATGCTTAAAATAAGTTTTGCATTAGGGGTCTCGCTTGCATGATGATCTAACCGCCTTTGTAATTCTGTACGCTGTTCTTCAGTATTTTTAAAATGCTCATGGGCGGCATTTTCAAATTTCTTATAGTCTATACCCATGGGGAAAGAATCTACTTTTACAATCCTTTCCGGAAGTGTGATTTCATTAAAATTCACCTGATGCCTTAAAATTCGGCTTACCGAACTTAAAAAATGTCGCTCATAATCATAGGTATGAAAGCCTATTAAATCGGCGCCCAGTACACCTTTTAACACTTCATCACGCCAGGGTAGTGTTCTAAAAACTTCATAAGAAGGAAAAGGAATATGATTAAAAAAACCAATTGTTGCTTCGGGTTGTTTTTCCCTAATCATATTAGGTACTAAAAGCAATTGATAGTCGTGCACCCAAATGTGATCACCGTCTTTATAATGTTTCAGTACTTCATCTGCATATTTTCTATTTACGCTTTTATAGGTTTCCCAGTGCTCTTTATCGGCTTCGGTATATTCCATAAAATAGTGAAAAAGCGGCCAAATAGTTCGATTGCTGAATCCAAAATAGAAACCTTCAATTTCTTCTTCACTAAGATTTACCGCAACACAATTTTCTTTTCGGGCTTTTTCTTTAACATCTTTCAAAAGATTTTCCGGGATTTCTTCTTTTGTGAGTCCGCTCCAGCCTATCCAAATACTATCACCATCCTTATGGAAAGATTTTAAGCCGGTTGCCAGTCCGCCAACACTTGGAGTGACCTCCAGATGATTATTTTCTAAACTAATTTGTAAGGGTAATCTATTGGAAATTATTATCGTTTTACTCATAATTAAATGTGAATGGCGTTGTTGCGAATTTGATTTTTATTAAATTTCCGAAAATCATTTTACACTACAAGTCTTTTTAAAGAATTTTAAGAGTATATGGAGAATTTAGATTACGGAATTATAGGGAATTGTAAAAGTGCTGCATTGATTTCAAAAACGGGATCATTAGACTGGTGTTGTTTGCCAAATTTCGATTCTTCGGCTGTTTTTGCCAAGTTATTGGATGAGAAGGTTGGAGGCAGTTTTGAGTTTATAGTAGACGATTCCTATAAAATTACCCAGGAATATCTTTGGGAAACCAATATTTTAAATACCCAATTTAATGATGGTGAAAATTCTTTTCAGGTTATAGATTTTATGCCTAGATATCCACGAGAGGACGGGTCTTTTTATGCGCCGCCAGATATAATTAGATTTATTCGTTTAACAGGGGGCAGACCTAAGTTTAGAATTAAATACGATCCTCGTTTAGATTTTTCTCGCGAGAAAACATATAATAATCTAAAGGAAAATTATATTAAAAGCTATACCAAAGAAGGTAAGTACGACTCTCTTTTCTTTTATTCCAGTTTAGACCTGAATGACATTTTAGAACAAAACGAGATCGAATTAACCGGAAACGCATACTGCTTAATTGGGTATCACGAGAAGCTTATAACGCAAACTTTAGATCGTTCTTATTTGAAATTTCAACGAACCAAGACCTATTGGATGAATTGGAGTGCAAAAACTACCCGATATACGCATTATGAAAATGAAATAATGCGAAGTGCACTGGTTTTAAAATGCCTTAGTTATAAAAAATCGGGTGCTGTTTTGGCGGCCGCAACCACCTCTTTACCCGAAACTATCGGGGAAGAAAGAAATTGGGACTATCGTTTTTGTTGGATTCGTGATGCCTCTATGGTAATTAAAGTAATGGCCGGCCTTGGGCATATAAAATCGGCTAAAGATTTTCTTCAGTTTATCATAGATATTATCCCCGATAAGGATGAGAAAATCCAGATTATGTATGGGATAAATGGCGAAAAAGAGCTCACTGAGCATATTTTAGATCATTTATCTGGTTATAAAAACTCTCACCCGGTAAGAACCGGCAATGCGGCTTATATCCAAAAGCAAAATGATATCTACGGAATTTTGATGGAGGTAATTTACCAGCAATTTAACCAGTTTGAAACCTCTTTAGAGAATTCTGAAGAACTCTGGACGGTGGTACGCGGTATTGTAAGTATTGTAGAAGAAAACTGGAAAAAGCCTGATAAAGGAATTTGGGAATTACGTACTGAAGACCGGCACTTTGTGTTCTCAAAACTTTTATGTTGGGTAGCGATAGACCGGGCTATAAAAATTGGAGAGGTTTTAAGAATGGGTATTAATGATACACATTGGAAATCTCTACGTGCCGAAATTTATAATGATATTTATAAAAACGGCTGGAATGAAGAAGTGCAGGCCTATACACAATATTATGGTTCTAAAGATTTAGATGCTTCTACTTTACTAATGGAGCAATATGGCTTTATTGAAGCTAAAGACCCCAGATTTGTAAGCACCGTGAAAGCAACCGAAAAAGAGTTGTGCAAAGATGGACTCATGTACCGCTATAAAAATAAAGATGATTTTGGCGAGCCAACTTCTTCTTTTACAATCTGTACTTTTTGGCTTATAGATAGTCTATTTAAAATAGGGGAGAAGAAGAAAGCCAAAAAAATGTTCGATCAATTACTTTCTTATAGCAACCACCTGGGGCTATTTAGTGAAGATATAGACTTTGAAACCAAAAGGTTGTTGGGGAATTTTCCGCAGGCGTATTCTCATTTGGCGTTGATAGAAACCGCTGCTAATTTTAGCATTGGAACAAGTTCAGAGGAAAGCTGGCTTAGCGAGTTTTAATTAAAAGAGCATTATCTAATTGTGGAGCTTAATTTTTTATTGGCACCGAACATCCCGGGGCTTCCTCAAAATTAAAAATTTGTTTCCAATGAATGCCTCGTGGGCTTTCCCCGAGATAGTTTACTATAGGAAGAAGTTTAGACAGATTTTATTTTATATAAATCTAAGGCTTCTTCCTGCAAATTCATAGATTAAAACCGGCAGCTACTTTAAGTCAATTATTCGTTTGGTTTTTTAATGTTTTTAGAATTGAAATGTGGCTCTTTTACCTCTACACGAGAGCGCGTTAAGTAAATTCCTTCTTCTAACTCTTTAATATAAGCAACCATTTGTTCCCTTAGTTTACAGTGTAGGTCCCAGGCCATAACTGCTGTACTGGCGCTACAAATTGCTCTTACTTTTAAAGATTTTTCAGTCATTTCTGTAACCTGTAATATAGGTGGATGCTCTTTATCCCACTCTTCAGAATTTTCGAGTAATTCTTTAAATTTCATTCTAAGTTTTTCAACATCTACTCTATAATCTACATAAAGTTCTATTTCATTTAAAGAATGGGGACTGGTTATAGAAAGATTCTCAAAAGTATCAGAAATTATTGTTTTTAAAGGTACCACCAGTCTTCTAAGATCCCAGGTTCTAACAATCATATAAGTAAAACGAATATCCTCAACATAGCCCCAGCGTCCCTCAATAATTACGGTATCCCCAATCCTGGCAGGTTTGGTAAGGGCAATTTGAATTCCGGCAATAATATTTCCCAGGGTGCTTTGCGCTGCAATACCTAAGATTATGGTTGCTAATCCTGCCGAAGCTAACATGGAAATTCCAAGTTTCTCCATAGATCTAAATTGAGATAGGATAATGGAGGTGCCAATAATTACCACCGTAAAAGTTAAAATTCTTCTGGCTACCGACAAATAGGTGAAAAGTTGCCTGGACTCATGACTGTTTTCTGAGGTAAGATCGCCAATTTTATGTTCGGCAACGTAGCGCATTGCAAAATCTAATATTCGCATAAAAAACCAGGTTCCGGATGCTATTACAATTGCAAGTAAAAGGGCATAAATAGTACTTGAATAGGCCCCGGAATAGGATATGAGTTCATTAAGACTAATATAGAAGAAGAGCACACCCGTAGCTAAGGCAGCCGGAACGCCTAACTTTTTGGATAGAGCCATAATGAGCGGTTTGTTAAATGAAAGGGCAATTCTTCTAATTAAAAGAATAGCTACCTTTCCCAACATATACGAGAATATTAGCAATATAAAAGTTAGCACCGGCTTCCATAGGGGAACGGTACCTATTTTTGCCTGTGACCAAGTTGGCATATAGCGGTCTAAAAAAGTAGGGCCGTAGACCTGGTATAAATCTTCAGTATTCTCAACAGTGTTCGCAGAAATTAACCAAAAAGCCCCATAATCTTTATATTTTACTCTTTGTAGCCTAAAAATTATATCACGATTTTCTATTGCTGCCTCGCCAAAAACCACACTTCTTCTGGGGGCACCTGCTACTGCCTGGTTGGTAGTTGTACTAATATCTACCTGCCCGTCTGGCCTGTCTGAAATACCATCCCAATTAATTGCCACGCGCTGATCCATGACAAAATATAGTTTTTGAGCGATGTTAATCGCTTCTTCTTCAGTTAAGTTGTTAGGGAACAAATTAAAATTTAAAGCATAAGCGGCATTTTTAAAATTTTTGTTCCTACAGTTAATTACAAAATGTTCCAGGGTAGCCTGGGGAGTTTGTAAGTTAAATTTGTTTGGGGCTAAACCTAAAGGATTATTTAATCGCGTAAGTTGATAATAGGCCTCATTGTAGTCTTCTAAGCTATTAGGGAGATAGTTTGATTTGTTTGGTTCATTTATTTTTTCTTCTGAAGGAAGCTCTTTGGAATTAGCTACCGAGTCTGCTTGAAATGCGTATATTGAAATGGGTAGCAAAAAAATGCTGAAACTTAAAAATAACCATTTTAATTGGTTGCTCATACCTTTTTAATGAAGTTTATTTAAAAATTGCTAATGGATTATTTTTAAAATTAAGCAATAAAAAAAAGACCGTCTAAATTTGACGGTCTTTTAAAATAGATTTATCAGAATTTTCAGAAACAATATTTATTTTCTGAAGTAAGTTTTTCAGCAATAGTATTTCTTAATTCTACAACATTTGGCATTCGGTCGTACTTGGTGAAACGCTTAAGACCCATGAGCATCATACGCTGCTCGTCTCCTTCAGCAAAAGATGCAATTCCCTCTTTGGCTTTTTGATTAACCGTATCTACAGCGTGGTATAGATACAATTTCGCCATGGCAATTTCTTCTTTTTGTGCCTCTTCGCCAAAACGCTTTGCATTTTTTTCGGCTCTTAAAATACCAGATTCGGCCATATAAGCTTCGATAAGTATATCTGAAGCAGCAAGAAGCAATTGTTGGTGCTCTTCTAAATCCTGACCAAATTTTTGAACTGCACTACCGGCTACCATCAGAAAAACTTTTTTCAGTTTTTTGATCATATCTTTTTCCTCGGCGAATGATTCATTATAGTCTGGCTTATCCATAGAAGGTATACCTGTAAGTTCTTCGCCCACCGCCTGCGCTGGTCCTAAAAGATCTACATGGCCTTTCATTGCTTTTTTAATAAGCATACCTACAGCCAACATTCTATTAATCTCATTGGTGCCTTCATAAATTCGGGCAATTCTGGCGTCTCTCCAGGCAGATTCCATAGGGGTGTCGGCAGAGAATCCCATACCTCCCAATACCTGAATACCTTCATCACTACAATTTTGAATATCCTCAGAACAAGCAACCTTTAAAATGGAACATTCTATGGCATATTCTTCAAAAGTCTTTAATTCAGCATCGGCATGAGACTGGCCATCCTGTAAGCGAAGGTTTATTCTATCTTCAATATTTTTTGCAGCCCGGTAACAAGCAGCTTCCCCAACATAAGCTGAGGTAGCCATTTCGGCAAGTTTAGATTTTATAGCACCAAACTTTGCAATAGGTGTTTTAAATTGTACCCGGTCGTTAGCATATTTAACGGCTTCTTCGGTTACTCTTCGCTGTGCTTCTAAAGATGCGGCAGCCAACTTAATTCGGCCTACGTTAAGGGCATTCATCGCAATTTTAAACCCGTTCCCTCGTTCCGAAAGCATATTTTCAGCCGGAACTACGGTATCATTAAAGAACACCTGTCGGGTAGATGAAGCGTGGATTCCCAATTTCTTTTCTTCTTCCCCAAAGGTGATTCCGTTAGGGTTTTCCTTGTCATACTCTACGATAAAGCCCGTAATATTTTTATCGTCCTTAATACGGGCAAAAACAATAAAAACGCTTGCGAATCCTGCATTAGAGATCCACATCTTTTGGCCGTTTATTTTATAGCTTTTTCCGTCGTCGGTAAGCTCGGCTTTGGTTTTTCCCGAATTGGCGTCACTTCCGGCTCCCGGTTCGGTTAAACAGTAGGCACCAAACCATTCGCCTGTAGCTAATTTAGGAACGTATTTTTTGCGTTGCTCTTCATTTCCATATAGTAGAATTGGTAGCGTTCCAATGCCGGTATGGGCTCCAAACGCAGTTGCTATAGATCCCGTTGCTCCCGAAATATAATCGCAAACAAGCATTGTTGAAACGAAGCCCATGCCAAGACCTTCATATTCCTCGGGTACAGCAACTCCTAAAAAGCCCAGTTCTCCTGCTTTTTGCATTACTTCTTCAGTAAGGGCGTAGTTCTTTTTCTCAAATTCTTCTTTTTTCGGCCAGATCTCCCGATCTACAAATTCCTTTACCGAATCACGCATCATTTTTTGCTCCTCTGTAAAATCTTCGGGCGTAAATATATCTTCTGCTTTGGTTTCCTTTACCAGGAATTGACCACCGCGGAGAAACTCATTTTTATTTTCTGTTGTTTCCATTATTTTGATGTTATTTTTAATTTTTCTTGGAATTAAGTATCCGAATACAGGAGTCAGGATTCAAGACTTGTCTAATCCGTCTATAAATCGTGAAATCATTTTTTATATTTCCTGAATTTTCAATTCACATTCTTTAAATCTTTCTTCTGAAATATATTTTTCTGAATAAGCAATTATTAATTGGGTTTCCCACTCAAAAGCTGAACCGAGACTATTTTCAAGGTATTGTATAAAATGTCTATTAGTTCTTTTACTCGTTCCTTCAGCAATATTAGAAGGAATAGAAACCGCACATCTAATTAATTGAGACACAAGATTAAATTTTTCAAAATCGGGAAAATTTCTAACTATTTTATAAGTTTCTTTAATAAGAAACATTCCTTCTTTCCAAATTTTCAATCTTTTGAAATTATGTCTTTGCATCTCTTTAGTATTAAGTCTTGTCTCTTGAGTCTTAGTTCTTGCTTCTAGCTAAGGAACTCATAAACTCCCGCAGCTCCCTGTCCTGTTCCTACGCACATGGTTACCATGGCATATTTGTCTTTTAGGTTGCGTTTTCGCATTTCATCAAAGATTTGTACCGAAAGTTTTGCTCCTGTACAACCCAATGGATGTCCCATAGAAATTGCGCCGCCATTAGGATTTAAAGTTTCAGGGTTTAAGCCTAATTCTCGAATTACAGCCAGAGATTGCGAGGCAAAGGCCTCGTTAAGTTCAATAAGCTGCATGTCGTCTTGTTTTAATCCCGCTTGTTTTAAAGCTTTTGGAATGGCGTGAACAGGGCCAATCCCCATAATTCTGGGATCCACACCTACCGGGGCATAACTTACTAATCTGGCGATAGGCTCAAGATTGAATTCTTTTACCATTTCTTCACTCATTATCATTACAAAGGCAGCACCATCGCTCATTTGTGAAGAGTTACCCGCAGTTACGCTTCCGCCTTCGGCAAAAACAGGTCTTAGTTTACCTAAAACTTCTTTGGAAGTATCGGCACGTGGCCCTTCGTCTTTATTAACCGTATAGGTTTTTGTTTGCTTCTTACCGTCTTTGCCTACAAATGTTTCTTCTACGTCAATAGGCACAATTTGATCTTGAAAACGATCTTCTTTTTGTGCTTTTAATGCTTTTTGATGAGAATTAAACGCAAATTCATCCTGGTCTTCACGGGAAACCTTATATTTTTCGGCCACTGCTTCTGCGGTTAGTCCCATTCCCCAGTAATAATCTTCGTTTCCTTCTTTGGCTACCTTGTAGTTAGGAACCGGTTTATATCCTCCCATAGGAATGTAACTCATGCTTTCTGCACCCCCTGCAATAATACAATCGGCCATACCACTTTGAATCTTGGCCGAGGCAATAGCGATTGTTTCCAGTCCCGATGCACAGTAACGATTAACCGTCATCCCGGGAACTTTCTCGGTTTCCAGCCCCATAAGAGAAATTAAACGACCTACATTTAAACCCTGTTCTGCTTCGGGCATTGCGTTTCCAACAATTACATCGTCAATTCTGGTTTTATCAAAATCGGGTAATTGTTTCATCATGTATGCAATGGTTTCTGCAGCCAAATCATCGGGCCGTTTAAACCTGAATACTCCGCGAGGAGCTTTCCCTACGGCTGTTCTATATGCTTTTACTATGTATGCTGTCTTCTTCATTTCTTAGTATTTAGATGTTAGTATTGAGTATTGAGACAACTCAAACAGCTAACGATTTTATTAAAGCGTAATTCATTTTTTGAACCTCAATTACTTCAGATAAAATTGGAGCAACTTTTTCTTCGTCCACCAAATTCAATCTATAAGAAAGTAACAGTTGAGTATAAAGTTCGTAAGAAGATCCGCTCGCAATTCCAAGGAAATTTTTAAATTCTCCCTTAGTATTTCTGCCGGCTCCTTCTGCTATATTCGAGGGAACTGACACAGCACTTCTTCTTATTTGACTTGTTAAACCGAATTTTTCCTCAGCTGGAAAATTAGCAGAGAGCTGATAAGTTTTTTCAGCAATATCCATTGCTTTAATCCAAACTTTTAAATCATTTAAATTGTGCATATTCTAAACTTTTAAGTTTTTCACTCACTACTCTATACTAAATACTCCATACTAGTTACGAAGCGGCTTCCCTTTCTTCAACATATGCTGAAGTCTCTCAAGGGTTTTGCGTTCACCGGTTAGGGATAGGAAAGCTTCTCTTTCCAAGTCTAACAAGTATTGTTCACTTACCATTTGTGGTTCAGATAAATCTCCACCGGCCATAACATAAGCCAGTTTGTTTGCAATCTTTTTATCGTGGTCACTAATATATTTACCTGCATTCATTTGGTCGGTTCCTACCAGGAAAGCACCTAAAGCCTGTTTTCCAAGTACTTTTATATTCGTACGGCGAATCGGCCTGGTATACCCATTTTCAGCCATTAATAAAGCGTGTTGTTTAGCAATGCTTAGTTGGCGCTCGGGATTAACAACTACAATATCTTTTCCTTTTTGAAGAATATTTAAATCGTATGCTTCATAGGCTGAGGTAGAAACTTTTGCCATTCCAATGGTTAAGAAATGCTCTCTTAATCGGTTTAATTCCACATCATCTTTTTCAAAGGTATCTGCGGCCCGAAGTGTCATTTCTTTAGAGCCCCCACCACCGGGAATAACGCCAACTCCAAATTCTACAAGTCCAATATAAGTTTCGGCTGCTGCCACTACCTTATCGGCGTGTAGTGAAAGTTCACATCCGCCACCCAGGGTCATGGAGTGTGGGGCAGCTACGGTAGGAATAGAAGAGTAGCGCATACGCATCATTGTATCCTGGAAATATTTTATGGCCATATTAAGCTCTTCATACTCCTGTTCTACGGCCATCATAAAGATCATCCCAATATTTGCACCTACCGAAAAGTTTTTACCATTATTGGCTACTACCAATCCCTGATAATCTTTTTCTGCCATATCTATGGCTTTATTAAGGCCATCGAGAACATCACCACCAATGGCATTCATCTTACTGCGGAATTCTACATTAAGGATTCCATCACCAAGATCTTCAACTACAACTCCGCTATTGCTGAAAACCTCTTTAGACTCACGAATATTATCTAAAATGATAAACGAATCTTGCCCCGGAATCTTAACGTGATCTTTTTTATTAATATCGTAATAATAAGTGTTTCCATCTTTAACGGTGTAAAAAGAGTCTTTACCGCTCTCTATCATCTCATGTACCCAAGCCGCGGGTTCTTTACCTTCGGCTTTCATGATTTCAACCCCTTTTTTAACACCCAGGGCATCCCACATTTGGAAAGGACCGTGCTCCCAACCAAATCCGGCTTTTACACCATCGTCAATTTTATAAAGTTCGTTAGAGATTTCCGGAATTCTGTTAGAGACATAGGCGAAAAGTGCAGCGAAATTCTTGCGGTAAAATTCACCGGCTTTACCCTTGTCACCTACTAAAACCTCGTAGCGGTCTTCCAGTTTATCTATTGTCTTGGTTTGCTCCAGTACACTAAATTTCGCGCTTTTTCTATCGCGATATTCCATTTTATCCAGGTCTAACGATTTAATTTCGCTAGAACCATCTTCTTTCTTTATCTTTTTATAAAACCCGGTATTATTGGTTTTACTACCCAGCCATTTATTATCCATCATGGTCTGTATAAAATCCGGTAAGGCAAAAAGATCGTGTGCCTCATCGTCTGGAACACCTTTATGAAGTCCGTTGGCCACATGCACCAGGGTATCTAAACCAACCACATCTACCGTACGGAAGGTGGCAGATTTCTGGCGACCAATAACGGGACCGGTAAGTTTATCTACCTCTTCTATGGTCATATCCATATCTTTCACCATATGGAAAAGACTCATTATGCTAAAAATTCCTATCCTGTTTCCTATAAATGCGGGAGTGTCTTTGGCAACAACCGATTTCTTACCAAGGTATTTTTCGCCATATTCGTTTAAGAAATCTAAAACCTCCTGCTTGGTATCTGGCCCAGGAATAATCTCAAATAACCTTAAGTATCTTGGAGGATTAAAGAAGTGTGTTCCACAAAAATGTTGCTTAAAGTCTTCACTTCTGCCTTCATTCATTTGCTGAATAGGAATTCCCGAAGTATTAGAGGTAATAAGTGTACCTTTTTTACGGTGTTTTTCCAGCTTTTCAAACACTTGTTGCTTTATATCCAGTCTTTCCACAACTACCTCTATAATCCAATCAGCTTCGGAAACCCTGGAAATATCGTCTTCCATATTTCCGGTTTCTATACGATTTGCAAAATCTTTATGATAAATAGGGGAGGGCTTAGACTTTAAAGAAGCTTGTAAAGAATCGTTTACCAATCTGTTTCTAACTTGCTTATCTTCTAGAGTAAGTCCTTTTTTCTTTTCTTTCTCATTGAGTTCTCTTGGGACGATGTCCAACAAAAGAACTTCTACGCCAATATTGGCGAAGTGGCAGGCAATACCGCTCCCCATAATTCCGGAGCCTATTACTGCTACTTTATTAATTCTTCTCTTCATAATTATAATCTGGTTTTAACTATAAGGTTTTCGTTATTGAATAAAAACTACAGATTTTTAAACTGTAGAATTACTTGTTTTTAGTTTACTTTAATTTCTTTCTGGTAAATTTTCTTTTCTGAAATAAGGTTCAGAATTGTGTTGGCTACTTTAATAAAGGTTTTTAAATCTTCTTCTGAAACGTTTTCCTTTACAGCCTCATCAAAACGCAAAACTACTTTTTTGGAGTACTCTCGCATTTCCTGACCAAAATCGGTTAAATATATAAGCACACTTCTGCCATCTTTTGGGTTTTTCTTACGGAGGATTAATTTTTTCTCTTCCATTGTTTTCAATATTCTAGATAAGCTTGTAGCTTCCATTCCCATTTTTGGGCCAAGGGAAGTAGATGGCGTCCCGTTTTCAGGATCTATACTTAACAGAGCAAAACCGGTAGACATAGTGCTTCCGGCTTTACCGGCTTCTTCATTGTACATTTTAGATACTGCCATCCAGGTAGCTCGCAAAACATAGTCTATTGTTTTTTCCTTCATTCTTAAGTGTTGATATTCAAAGTTAATAAAATATATTATGCACGCATAATAAAAATAACATAAATAATTATGTTAATGTAAGTTATGGGGTAATTGATACTTAAATTCTTTGTAAACTGTCTATAAATAAAAATTATTTTCCTCAATAGTATTTCTAAGGCATGCTTTAGTTATTCGATAATCAATATTTAATGCTCAGAGGCCAGCCTCGAAATAAAAAAATCTTTTCATTTAATGCCTCGTTGGCTTGCCATTAGGTAATTTACCCATTAAATTTAAAGGAATTGTATAAAAAAACCCTTCGGAGAGAAGGGTTTAACATTATTATATAGATTGGTAAATTTTATCGTATAATTTTTTGTAACGGTCTTTAATATTTCTTCTCTTTAATTTCATAGTAGGGGTAAGGTGGCCTTCTTCAATTCCCCAAACTTCTCCTGTGAGTTCTATCACTTTTATGCGTTCCCATTTACCGAACCTTTCATTATAAAAATCTATTTCCTCCTGAATACGGGTTTTAACCTGTTCGTTTTCGGCGATTGTCTTTTCAGAGGCATCGCCAAGGTCTATATTTTTTCGTTTTGCCCACTCCTTTATAAACTCGAAGTTTGGCTGAATGAATGCAGCAGGCATTTTTTCTCCATCTCCAATAACCATAATTTGCTCTATAAATCGAGATTGTTTCATGGTATTTTCAATAAGCTGGGGTGCAACATATTTTCCACCCGAAGTTTTAAACATTTCTTTTTTACGATCGGTAATTTTAAGAAAGCCTTCGTTATCAATTTCCCCAATATCGCCGGTATGGAAAAAATTATCTTCAGTTAAGACCTCTTTACTTTTTTCAGGCTCCTTATAATAGCCTTTCATCACGTTGGGACCTTTACATAAAATTTCTCCATCTTCAGCAATTTTTACGGTTACATTATCTATAGGTTTTCCAACAGTTCCAATTTTAAAACCTCTATTTCTTTGGTCATTCACCGCAATAACCGGAGAAGTTTCGGTTAGGCCGTAGCCTTCCATTACCGGAATTTCTGCAGCGGCAAAAACACGAGCAAGTCTGGGTTGAAGAGCAGCCGAACCAGATACTATTAATTCAATATTTCCCCCCAAACCTTCTTTCCATTTAGAAAAAATTAATTTTCGGGCTAGCTTAAGCCGGGTTTCGTACCACCATCCGTTAGCACCGTAAGGTTCATATTCTAAACCTAATTCTACCGCCCAGAAAAACAATTTTTGTTTAATTCCGCCCAGAGTAGAGCCTTTGGCAATTATTTTATCGTAAACCTTTTCTAAAAGCCTGGGTACAGCTGTAATTACATGTGGTTTTACTTCTTTAAGGTTATCGCTAATTTTATCTATAGACTCTGCAAAGTGAATAGAAACCGAATAGTATTGATATAAATATAATATCATACGCTCAAATACGTGGCAAACCGGTAAAAAGCTAAGTGCAACATAGGTGCCCCTTTCAAAAGGAACACGCTGCGAGCTATCCAGTACATTGCTTACAAGGTTTTTATGTGAAAGCATAACGCCTTTTGGTCTTCCCGTAGTTCCCGAGGTATAGATTAAAGTAGCGATATCATCTGGCTTTACCGCTTTTTTTAGTTGTTCTACCTCATCCTGGTTGCTTTTGTCCTCTCCAAGATCCAGTACTTCTTTCCAGTTTTTAGTACCTTCTATTTCATCAAAACTATAAACCTCTTTTAGTTTTGTATTCTGTTTTATGGAATTAAGTTTTTCTAAGACTTCTGAGTCTGAAACAAAACAAAATACCGCTTCACTGTGGTCTAATACATATTGGTAGTCTTCTTCAGAAATTGTAGGATATACAGGTATCGTTTGCGCTCCTGTTTGTAACACCCCAATATCCATAACATTCCATTCCGTTCGGTTGCTGGTAGATATTATAGCAATTTTATCGTTTGGTTTAATCCCAAGACGCAATAACCCGCGACTTATAGCATTGGCTTTATCAATATATTCCTGGGTAGAAAGAGCCTCCCAGATACCATTATATTTAGTGACCAGGGCCTTTTCTAAAGCATGTGTTTCCAGTTGAAAATAAGGGAAATCAAATAGTCTTGTTGGTTTATTCATGTTGGGTGTGGAATTATTATATACCTTGCAAAATAGCAAATTTGCGCTCTATTTCAAATTGAAAAATTAAAATATAACCAGATTTTTTAATAAGAATATAAAAACTTAATAAATGAGATTGGAAAAGTTTAAAGAATGATCGGTAATATGAATTTGATAATCAACCGGTTAATTTATAAAGAAAACGCCCGGGATAAATATCCACGGGCGTTTTAAAAAGTTTACTCGATAATCGAGATTTCAAATAAAAAGATTTTCTGTAAACAAGGTCTTCTGTTAAAATTTTATTTCTCTTCTAACCACTTCCTTGCATTTTCAAAGGCTTCTAACCATGGGCTTACTTCATCTCCTTTTCTATCTTTTGGATAATAAGCCCAGTTCCATGGAAAAGTAGAACGCTCCAGGTGTGGCATCATCACCAGGTGTCTCCCCGAATCGTCGGTTAACATGGCGGTGTTGTAGTTAGAGCCATTAGGGTTGGCAGGGTATGCATCATAGCCGTATTCTCCAACAATATTATAATGCTCTTTTTTATAAGGAAAACTAAACTTTCCTTCTCCATGCGCTGCCCATATACCAAGTTTACTACCGGCCAGGCTGGAAAGCATCACCGACTTGTTTTCCTTTATTTCTACCGAAGTAAAGTTACACTCAAATTTATGCGAGGCGTTATGAAGCATTTTGGGTTTTTCTTCATCCCCCGGATTTATTAATCCTAATTCTATAAAAAGTTGGCAACCATTACAAACTCCCAGAGAGAGCGTATCTTCTCTACTAAAGAAGTTGTCGAGGGCTTTTTTTGCTTTTTCATTATATAAAAAGGCACCGGCCCAACCTTTAGCACTTCCCAAAACATCAGAGTTGGAGAAACCACCAACGGCAGCAATAAACTTAATATCCTCAAGAGTTTCTCTACCTGAAATCAAATCGGTCATATGTACATCCTTTACATCAAAACCTGCAAGGTGCATTGCGCGTGCCATTTCACGTTCAGAATTTGATCCTTTTTCACGAATAATCGCAGCCTTTATCTTTTTACCGATACCTTTGGTAGAGGCTATACGACCTGTAAAATGCTCTGGAAATTTAAATTCCAGCGGCTGATTTTTATAATTATTTAATCGCTCTGTTGCTTTGTCTAAGCCACTTTGTTTTTGATCTAAAAGAAAGGAGGTTTTATACCAGGTGTCTCTTAATTCACTAATATTAAAACTGAAATTTTCTGTATTGTTCTTAATGTTAAGTGTATTTGTTTCGGTTACACTTCCAATTTTAAAGAACTCAATTTTATTATCACTTAATACTTTTCCAGCTGTTTCGTCTTTTGCCTGGAATAGAATTCCGCAGTTTTCATTAAAGAGCAATTTAACACTGTCTTCCTCATTTAATGCCGAAAGATCTATATTGGCACCCAGGTTATTATCTGCAAAACACATTTCCAGGAGGCTGGTAATTAATCCTCCTGAAGCCACATCGTGGCCGGCAAGAATTAAATCCTGTTTGATTAATCCCTGTATATTATAAAATGCATCTGCAAACTTTTTATCGTCTTTTATTGTAGGTACTTCTTTTCCAACTTTGTTCAAAATTTGCGCAAAAGAAGAGCCGCCAAGTTTAAAGCTGTCTTGTGATAAATTGATGTAGTAGATGTCGCCTCCATTTTTTTGCAACACCGGTTCAACCACCCTGGTAATATCGTCACAATGCCCGGCAGCAGAAATAATAACGGTTCCGGGTGAAAGTACTTCACTATCTTTATAACGCTGTTTCATGGAAAGGGAGTCTTTTCCGGTAGGAACATTTATTCCAAGGGAAATCGCAAAATCTGAAACTCCCTGTACCGCCTCATATAGTCTGGCATCTTCACCTTCATTATTACAAGGCCACATCCAGTTAGCTGAAAGTGAGATAGATTTTAAGCCTTTTTCTAATGGGGCCCAAACAATATTGGAAAGTGCCTCGGCTATCGAATTTTTAGAACCCGCAACCGGGTCTACCAATGCAGAAACAGGAGAGTGACCAATAGAGGTGGCCACACCTTCTTTTCCATTATAATCTAATGCCATTACACCACAATTATTTAATGGAAGTTGTAGAGGGCCAGCGGTTTGCTGTTTGGCTACACGACCTGTTACACAACGGTCTACTTTATTGGTTAGCCAGTCTTTACTCGCCACAGCTTCTAATTGAAGTACCTGATTTAAATAGTCTTTAATATGATTTGAAGAATAAACTACATCTTCATAAACCCTTGTTACCGACTTGTCTTCCATGATGGTCTTTGGTGAACTTCCAAACATATCGGAAAGTTCCAAATCCATAGGTTTTTGTTTAGATTCTGAACCTTCAAAAGTAAACCTGTAATCACCGGTAACATTACCCACCTGGTAAATAGGAGAGCGTTCACGTTCAGAAACCCGGCGCAGTATTTCATAATTTTTACCGCCAATAACCAATCCCATTCGTTCCTGAGATTCGTTTCCAATAATTTCTTTTGCCGAAAGGGTAGGGTCACCAACCGGTAATTTATCCAGGTCTATTTTTCCGCCGGTTTCTTCAACCAATTCACTAAGGCAGTTTAAATGGCCGCCGGCACCATGATCGTGAATAGAAACAATTGGGTTTTCTTCACTTTCAACCATTCCGCGCACCGCATTAGAAGCACGTTTTTGCATTTCGGGGTTGGCTCTCTGAATGGCGTTTAATTCAATACCGCTTCCAAAAGCTCCTGTGTCTGCTGAAGAAACTGCGGCACCGCCCATTCCAATTCGGTAATTTTCACCACCAAGAATCACTATTTTATCGTCTTTCTTTGGAACATCTTTTTGTGCCTGGTTGGCTTTGCCGTATCCAATTCCACCGGCCAGCATAATTACTTTATCATAGCCTAAATTTCTTTGGTGTTCTGTATGTTCAAAAGTAAGTACCGAACCAGATATTAAAGGTTGCCCAAACTTGTTCCCGAAATCTGAAGCCCCGTTAGAGGCTTTTATCAAAATATCCATTGGGGTTTGGTATAACCAATCCCGTTCTTTCATACCATTTTCCCATTTTCGGTCTTTTTCAAGTCGGGAGTAAGAAGTCATATAAACCGCAGTCCCGGCTAGTGGCAAAGAGCCTTTTCCTCCTGCCAATCTATCCCGAATCTCCCCACCACTTCCGGTGGCAGCTCCGTTAAAGGGCTCTACTGTAGTTGGGAAATTATGGGTTTCGGCTTTAAGGGAAATTACCGAATCAAAATCTTTATTTTCATAAAACTCCGGTACATCGGGAAGTTTTGGAGCAAACTGTTGTACTCGTGGCCCATTAATAAAGGCTACATTATCTTTATATGCCGAAACAATTTCGTTGGGATTCTCTTCAGAAGTTTTACGTATTAGTTTAAAAAGCGAACTTGGCTTTTCTTCTCCATCAATCACAAAAGTGCCGTTAAAGATCTTATGGCGGCAATGTTCAGAATTTACCTGTGAAAACCCAAATACTTCAGAATCTGTAAGTTTTCTACCTAATTTTTTAGACAATCCCTGCAAATAAGCAACCTCATCAGTACTTAGGGCCAGGCCTTCCTGCTGGTTGTAAGCTGCAATATCATCAATTTCCATGATTGGCTCAGGATTGATATGAATATCAAAAATATCCTGGTCCAGACCTTCATATTTCTGTGAGATCATAGGGTCAAAATCGTGGTAATTCTTATCTATTCGCAAGAACTCTTCTATCCTAATAATACCATGGATTCCCATATTTTCGGTAATTTCAACCGCATTGGTACTCCAGGGGGTGATCATGGCTGCCCGGGGACCAACAAAAAAATCTGCAAGCGCAGATTTATTGATTTGTTGTGTATTTCCAAATAGCCAATTTAATTTCGTGATGTCTTGAGCCGTAAGGTTGGTATGCGTTTCTACTGCATAAACCTTAGTAGTTTGGTCTCCAAAGAAAAGGATCATTCTATGTTGTTTTGTGTTGTTTGAGAAAGCACAAATTTAGGTTTTTTAAAGGAAATATTTTATGATGTTGGCATAGAAATAAATGGAGTTTTTTTGCAGCAATTCATATAGCTGATTTCTTAATTGATTAGGGTCGAAAGGATCGTAGCCAAATCGGTATTCAGAAGTCATTTTTTAGGCTTTAAAAAAGTCTTTATTCCAAAAGATAAAGTTGGTTTTGGTGAATTGAAAGGTGAAATTTTAATAATCTCCCAGCCCCTCTATATTATTCATTTCATGAACTTCCCAATCCTCTATACGAAATTCGGTAGATGCTTCATTGATAGCTTGTTTTCTTCTTAATGTTTGGTCTTTGGCAAATTCTTCGGAAGTATTAGGAATTCCAATAATATCTATTAATTGGCCATTTTTAAAAAGCCCTACGGGGTCGTTTCCATTAAAATCTAAAGGAGCCCCGGTTTTTAATTGATTGGCTTTGTTGGTAATTTCAGGAATATCTGCAGCCTCGTTACTTATCACAAAAGTTTCGTTATGGGCTATGTTACCCTTAAGCATAACTTCGCCCATCCAATCCCCATCGCCATTAGCTTGTTTTTTTATTGAATAGGCTAAAGTTTCCAGGTTAATTGTTTTGCCTGTAAGGTTTACAATTTCCAGTGCTTTATTGAAGGAGCTACCTTCTATATATTCTGAAAAGAAAATTTCAGTTGAAAAATTATCTTCTGGCGGAATTTCAATAGAAGTATCATCTTCGGCACAGGAATAAACCAGGATAGTAAGAAGAAATGCGTAATATTTTTTCATCGGAAATCAATTTCAGGGAAAATACCTGGATTTTTCCTGAAATTGATTCAGTTAAAGATTTCGGGTAAAAACCCTTAAGCTTTTTTCTCTAAAAGGGCCATGTAGAAACCATCAAAACCGGTTTCTGAAGAAAGTATTTTTTGCTCTTTAAGCATTTTGAATTTTTTACCTTCTTCGGTGTTTGTAAGGAAGTTTTCTACTTGTTTTTCATTTTCTGAAGGCAAAACAGAACAGGTTGCGTACACCATTTTTCCTCCCGGTTTTACAATACGAGAATAGGTTTCAATTATCTCGGCCTGGGTTTTTATAAGCTTGTCTATAAACTCGGGTTGTAATTTCCATTTTGCATCCGGATTTCTGCTTAAAACCCCAAGTCCGCTGCAGGGGGAATCTATTAATACACGATCTGCGGTTCCATAAAGTTTTTTAATCACTTTAGTGCTGTCAATGCTTCGTGTATCTATATTATGGGCTCCGGCACGTTTAGCACGGCGTTTAAGTTCCTTGAGTTTATTGCCATAGATATCGGTCGCGATAATCTGGCCTTTGTTTTCCATTAAAGCTGCTAAGTGAAGCGTTTTTCCACCGGCACCGGCACAGGTGTCTACCACCCGCATTCCGGGTTCTACTTCAAGAAATTCGGCTACTAATTGGGAAGAAGCATCCTGAACTTCAAAAAAGCCGTTTTTAAAAGCCTGGGTTCTAAAAACATTGCCACGTTCTTCCAATTTTAGAGCGTTTCTGTAACCTTTTAGAGGCTCAGAAATAATTTCTTCATCCTTAAGAACACTGCGTAATTTATCTTTGGTGATTTTAAGGGTGTTGGCCCTAAGAATAACTGGTGCCTGTAGGTTAAGGGCAGCTATTTCTTTTTCCCAAATCTTTTCTCCCAGTTCTTTTACCCCAAGTTCGTCCATCCAGTCGGGTATAGATTCTCGGTATTTTCTAATTTTACTAAGGCTATCAAATTTACCTTTAATTCTTCGGGTGGGCGTACCCTCAAATTGTGGCCAGTCTGGTAAAACAATACCACGTAAAGTGGCCCAAACGGTAAAGAGACGAAATAGGTTTTCCCGGTCAAAAGGTTCTTTAACTTCAGCAATTTTAGCGTAAAGTCTTTTCCAACGAACAATATCATAAACGGTTTCAGCTATAAAACTACGATCCCTGGAACCCCAGCGTTTATCTCGTTTTAAGGTTTGCTCAATAACCTTATCGGCATATTTACCATTATTAAAAATTTCATTTAAGGCATCCATGGTCGCAAAAACCAAATTCCTGTGTAACCGCATAATTAAATTTTGAGTTTGCAAAGGTATGTTTTTTACTCGATAATCGAGATTTAATGTATATAGGCTTAGAACTAAAGCTCATAATCTACTTTATTTCAGGTTTTTCTAACTATTGGAGGTTTAATTTCTGGATAATTGATATATAAAATCATCAAGATTTTTCCCAATACAATCTGCATTTTTTACCTGAATTAGAATTGGGCTAATTGCGTTAGAAAAAATTATCTTTGATCACAAAATAGTAAAACCTTGGGGTATTATGCCTTTTGAGGTGTCAATAAAAAATCTTTTTATGAAACGACTTATAGTTTTTTGCCTGCTTGCCATACTTAGTAGCTGTAAAAACCAGGATAAAACCGAAAAACAACCAGAGAAAAGTTCTCAAATAAATTATTCTTCAGTAAAGATAGAGCCTATTCTTGAAGATGACTCCTTAAGTATTAGAGCTATAGAAATAATTGGTAATAATTTAGCTTTTGCAGCCAATAGGGGCAGTTTTGGAATGTATAATTTAGATAATAAAACCTGGCGAACCAATACACAAACCTTGGACAGCCTGGTTCCGGAATATAGAGCAGTTGCTGCCACAAATACCGATTTTTTTATGTTAAGTGTAGGTAGTCCTGCTTTGCTTTATAAAACAGGAGATTCGGGAGCAATGGAATTGGTATATAAAGAAGATCACGAAAAGGCCTTTTATGATGCTATGGCCTTTTGGAATGATAGGGAAGGAATTGCGATGGGCGATCCAACAGATAATTGTATTTCTATAATAATAACACGTGACGGAGGAAAAACCTGGCAAAAAGTAAATTGTGACCTGTTACCGGAAGTTGTTGAAGGCGAAGCAGCTTTTGCCGCAAGTAATTCTAACATTGCTATTAAGGGTGATAAAACCTGGATTTTATCAGGCGGAAAGACGTCGAGAGTATATTTTTCGGCCGATAAGGGCGAGACCTGGGAAGTTTTTAACACTCCATTGGTTGACGGAAAAGCAACTACCGGTGGCTATACGATAGATTTTTATGATGAGAATTTTGGGGTTATTATGGGAGGAGATTATACCAATCCCGAGGGTAATAATGGAAATAAAGCCATAACAAAAGATGCTGGGAGAACCTGGAAACTGGTTGCAGAAGGGCAGAAGCCTGGCTATAAAAGTAGCGTTCATTTTGTGCCAAATAGTGGGGGAGAAAAGATAATTGCTACCGGATTTAGCGGTATTTCTATTTCTAGAGATTCGGGCGAGACCTGGGAGGAACTCTCTAATGAAGGTTTTTACACTTTGAGGTTTAAGAACGATTCGGTTGCTTATGCCGCCGGAAAAGGCCAAATTGCAAAACTTACATTTAGGTAAAAAAGAATCCCGGAAGACTTAAACCAACCGGGATTCTAACTACTAACTAACCAAAAAACTAACTTTTATCTATTCTTGTTTCTTTTTTTCACGTTCTTTACGGGCGCGGTATTCTTTAATTAATTTTTTATGGAATTCATCTTCCAGTTTATGAAGTTTGATAATTTCCTGGGCAGACATTATTTCTCTTAAATCTTTAAAAAGCTTTTCTTTAAGTACATAATCCTGCTTTTCTATCGCTACATATTCTTCCAGCATATTTTCAGCATCATCTTCGGTAATACATTCAAGGTTGGGAAGATCTCTATGTTCTCGCTTTCTTAGTTGATGTAATTTAGATTCGTATTCATTATAAATTGGCCAAAACTTTTGTGCCTTATTTTTATCGAGGTTTAATTCCTGGGTTAGAAATGCTGTTTTTAGCTCTTTGATTTTCTCACGATGGTTATCATGTTTGTCCTGTGATTGCATTTGCCATAATCCAGAAAACATCAATAATATTATAAGTAGGGTTTTCATATTAATTTTCATCTAATATATAAAGGGGTTCTTCTAAATTTTCATCAAGATAATTTATCATCGCCTCAGAGTCTACTTTATCTAAATCGGTGTCATCTATTATATAACCCTGTTGAAAAATATAGTTTGAAATTTCACCGGTAGAGAACTCTATATTATTGTTATCTATATAGCTTTCCATAACAGAAAGTTCTACATTTTCCCAACTAGTTTGATTTTCAGGGTTTATATAAAAAGTACTGGCAAAAGCAATGATTATTGCTGCTATACTCGCTGCATATAAAAAGGCCTCTTTTGTAATTAAACTACGTACTTTAGGTTTGCTTTGAGTTGCTTTCTTTAACAGCCCATCTTCCGTTTCATCAAAATATCCTTTAGGTACGGTAAACCCCGCATGTTTTATATCGCGCAAGCTTTCGTTAAAATGTATTTTATTCAGCAATTCATTTTCCAACCCCTCAAAATATTCTTGTGGAGCTTTAAAACCTGAATTAGAATAATATGATATTTTATCTTTCTTCATTTGTGTATTTGACTATAAAAACGGCAAAAGGTTTAATTTGTTTTTAAGTATTCTTCTATTTTTTTTGCAGCGTGATGATAGGAAGCTTTTAAAGCGCCTTCACTAGTTTCAAGAATTTCAGACATTTCTCTATACTTTAGTTCCTGAAAATATTTCATATTAAATACTTGTTGTTGTTTCGCGGGAAGACTGGCAATTGCTTTTTGTAATTTAAGCTGAATTTGATCACCTTCAAAATACACGTCACTTTCTAAATTAGCAATAAGCTGTTGCTGTAATTCTTCTGAAGAAATTTGATGCTGCTTAGCTTTTTTGTTTAAAAAGCTAATGGCCTCGTTAGTGGCAATCCTGTACATCCAGGAAAACAATTTGCTTTCTCCTTTAAAGTTTTGAATATTTTTAAAAACCTTAATAAAGGTATTTTGAAGAACATCATGGGTATCCTCATGGTCCTTAACCATGTTTCTTATATGCCAGTATAAACGCTCCTTGTATAGGGAAATCAGTTCTTTAAAAGCTTCTGCTGAAGTTTCTTTTTCCTGTAAACGTTTAATAAGTAGATTTTCGGACGTTTTCAAAGGGACGCTAGTCTTAATAAAATTGGTGAACCTCGTATAACGGGTATCAAAGGTAGTTAAAACTTTATTCTTCTTAAAGTCAGTCTCTAAAAGAATTTAGCCCGAAATTCTTTTCAATACCTTCAAGTGATTTTCCGACTAAATGCGTAAAAATAGGATAAAATGCATTTTTTGTTTGGTGAATAAGTTTTTCTAACCTATATTTACTTTATAAATGAGATTTAAATTTTTTGCCCCAAACAAGATTGATTTAAATCAAATATTCTTATTAGCCCCAAAATAAGAATAATTTAAAAAAGGATAGAGTTTGCTCTATCCTTTTTTTATACCCAAACAACAGCTTTTTAATTAATCCTGCTATTTATCGCTTAATTGAGCGATACCGGAAATTTAAATATTTTTAGAGGTTGAATTTTGAATTTATTTATTGGCCCGGCCAAAGGGTGTAATACCCCCGAGGCTTGCCTTGAAATTAAAAATTTGTTACCAACGAATGACTCTTGGGCTTTTTTAGAGGTAGTTTACTCGAAAGATTGCATCTCCACTAATTTTTGATAAGTTCCTTTTTGGGCAAGTAATTCGAGATGCTTTCCCTGTTCTACAATTTCTCCACGATGTAGCACTATAATTTTATCGGCGTTTTGAATGGTGGAAAGCCTATGGGCAATAACGATAGAGGTTCTGTTTTTCATCATATTCTCCAGAGCTTTTTGTACAAGTTTTTCGCTTTGGGTATCCAGGGCAGAAGTAGCTTCGTCCAGGATCATGATTGGCGGGTTTTTAAGTACGGCACGGGCAATGGAGAGTCGTTGTTTTTGCCCGCCACTTAGTTTATTTCCGCTGTCACCAATGTTTGTGTTTAATCCTTGAGGCAGCTCTTTTACAAACTCCCAGGCATTGGCTATTTTTAAAGCCTCAATAATTTCATCTTCGGTAGCCTGGTCTTTCCCCAGGGCAATGTTGTTTTTTACCGTATCATTAAATAGAATAGAATCCTGGGTAACCAATCCCATTAAATCTCTGAGTGATTTTTTAGTGATACTTTTTATATTATGCCCATCCAGCATTATTTCGCCTTCATTTACATCGTAAAATCTTGTTATTAGATTGGCAATGGTAGATTTTCCGCTCCCAGACTGGCCAACAAGCGCCACCATTTGCCCTTTTTCAACTTGCATAGAGAAATTCTTTAATACATTCTCTTTCTCATACCTAAAGTTGATGTTTTCTACTTCAATAGTATTATCAAAGCTTTCTTTTTTTAAGGCATTTTTATCGTCTTGTATCGTTGATTCTGTCTCTAAAATTTCCAGGATTCGCTCTGCACTGGCATTTCCTTTCTGGATAGAGTAAGTTGCTTTAGAGATCGCTTTTGCCGGGGTTAAAATATTATAGGTTAAGACAAGAAAGCCAATAAAAGTTTCAGGCTCCAATGTGTTGTCGAACAATACCATTCTTCCTCCAAACCAAAGAACGATAGTGATAACTACCACTCCCAAAAACTCACTCATTGGAGAAGCCAGGTTTTGCCTATGTAAAAGTGTATTTAAGATTCGATTTAAACGACCTGTACTGCTATAGAACTTTTCCTTAAATTTATTTTCAGCATTAAAGCCTTTAATAATCTTTAAGCTTGAAAGTGATTCTTCAACTATGGTGAGAAAATTTGCATTTTCCTGCTGCGCCTGGGTAGATTTCGATTTTAATTTTTTTCCAATAGAAGAAATTAGTAGTCCAGAGATTGGTAGAAATACCAGCACAAAAAGCGTGAGTTTAGGACTTAATGCAATCATTGCCACTAATGTGAAGATAAGTGTAAGCGGTTCTTTTACAAAAAGCTCTAACATACTTAAAAATGACGTTTGAATTTCCTGAACATCACTGGTAATCCTGGAAATAAAATCTCCTTTGCGCTTTTCAGAGAAATACGAAACCGGTAATTCTACAATTTTATCATAGATGCGGTTTCTTATGTCTTTAAGCATTCCGTTTCTAAGATTAGCAATAAAATATAGCGCCAGGTAATTGAAGAGGTTTTTGAGAAAAAATAGTACAATAACGGTGATACAAATACTTACAAGTGCTGCAAGTTGACCATATTCCTCAACCTGTTGATTTAGGAAATAGTTGGAGTAATCGTTGGCAAAATCTTTTAAACTTGCAAAGCTTCGGTCCCATACCGGTTTTACGTATACGGGCTTCTCCTGGCCAAACAAAACCCTAAGCATTGGAATAAAAGAGATAAACGCCAGGGTGCTAAATAGCGCGTAAAAAATATTACTAATAATATTGAGTATTGCAAAACTTTTATAGGGTTTTGCAAACCTGAGGATCTTTCTTAAATACGTCATAGATACGAGCAACTAGCCCAGTTGTAGTTCGTTTTTAATTCGCTGAATTTTATCGGCAAGTTTTGCATTTTCTGTTTCAAAATCTTCAACTTTTTCCAGTTGCGAATTTACGCTGAAATAAAATTTGATTTTTGGCTCGGTACCACTGGGCCTGGCAGCGATCTTTGTTCCGTTTTCGGTATAGTAGATAAGCACATTAGATTTTGGTATTGTTAATTTTTGCTCGCCGCGTTCCTGAAGATTTGTGGCAATAGAAGTATGGTAATCTTCAATAAGTACTACTTTTTCGCCGTCTATCTTTGTCCAGGGCTTTTCCCTTAAATCTATGAGCATTTGTTTTATTTCTGCCTCGCCTTCAATACCTTTTTTCACTAAAGAAGTAAGCTCTTCACGGTAAAGGCCAAATTCTGTGTAAAGTTGCAATAATTGCTGGTAAAAAGAAGTTCCCTTTGCTTTCATTTGTGCCGCAATTTCGCAGGCAAGTAGGGTAGCGGTTGCCGCATCTTTATCGCGTACAAAATCGCCTACCATATATCCAAAACTTTCTTCACCACCGCCCACAAAATCAAGTTCTGGATGATCTTTTATCAATTTAGCAATCCATTTAAACCCAGTTAAAACTTCGTGATATTGTGCGCCATAGGCTTCCACAATATTTTTAAGCATAGGAGTAGAAACAATAGTGGAGGCTACAAAAGAATTTTCAGAAAGCTTGTTTTGTTCTTTATGCTTCTCAAGTAAAAACCAGGTCATTATTAGCATGGTTTGGTTTCCGTTAAGAAGAATCATTTTTCCATTTAAATCACGTACAGCCACACCCAGTCGATCTCCATCGGGATCTGTACCAATTACAATGTCAGCATTTTTTTCTTCAGCCAGTTCTAATGCCATTTGCAAGGCTTCCGGTTCTTCAGGGTTTGGCGATTTTACTGTAGGGAAATTGCCGTTAGGTTCTTTTTGGTCTTCCACCAGGAAAACATTTTTATAACCTGCCTTTTCTAAAATTTGCGGATTGGTTTTGCAAGCCGTTCCGTGTAGAGAGGTAAAAACTATTTTTAGGTCGTCTTTTGCCGCAGGTGTGGTGTCGAAACTGCCATTTTGTACCGAAGCTTGCTGGAATGCCTTATCTACATCGCTATCAATTTTATTTATAAAGTCTGGTTTGGCTTCAAAATTAACCTGGTTGTAGTCTAACTTATTAATTACATCTATAAGTTTTGCATCTTGGGGAGGTACCAATTGGCCACCATCCTGCCAATACACTTTATAGCCGTTATATTCAGGCGGGTTATGGCTGGCGGTTAGCACGATCCCTGCGTGACAATCTAGATACTTAACAGCAAAAGAAAGCTCGGGGGTTGGCCTTAATTCTGAAAACAGATAAACTTCAATTTCATTTGCCGAAAATACTTCAGCCACCATCTGTGCCAACTCTTTTGAGTTGTTCCTGCAATCGTAGGCAATAACTACTTTTAATTTTTCTCCGGGAAATTCGGTTTTTAATAAATTTGAGAGTCCCTGGGTATTTTTTCCAAGGGTATATTTATTGATTCTGTTAGTGCCCACGCCCATAATTCCGCGCATACCTCCAGTACCAAAAGCGGCATTTTTATAAAAAGAATCCTCTAGTTCGGTGGGGTTGTTATCTATAAGATTTTTGATCTCTTTTTGGGTATCTTCATCAAATATATCGGTAAGCCAGGCTTGAGCCTTAGCTAGGATTTCTGGTTTATTTTGAGCCATAATTATCTGTTTAGGAAAACAAAAATAAGGATTAATGCCTTAATGGCATTATAAATTAGAGGTGGTTTTATTGATTAAATAGCGTTCTTTCTCTCGTTTGGAGCGTAAAATGAGTTCGCCCAGGAAACCGGCAAGAAAGAGCTGAGAACCAATTATCATTACTGCCAGGGCTATATAAAACCAGGGGTTAGAGGTTACTAAAACATTGGGAACCCCATGGTATAGTTTGTAGAGTTTAGATATACCAATCCATCCGGCAGAGAAAAAACCAAATATAAACATAAGTACCCCTAAAGCACCAAATAGGTGCATAGGCCTTCTACCAAATTTAGAAAGAAACCAAATGCTGATGAGGTCTAAGAAGCCGTTAATAAAACGTTCTGCACCAAATTTTGTTTTACCAAATTTTCGGGCCTGGTGCTGTACTTCTTTTTCAGTGATTTTTGAATAGCCTGCATTTTTTGCTAAAACCGGGATATAGCGATGCATTTCACCGTAAACATCAATGTTTTTGATTACTTCTTTTCGGTAAGCTTTAAGTCCGCAATTAAAATCATGCAGTTTTACTCCCGAAGTTTTTCTGGCGGCGGCATTAAAAATTTTTGAAGGAATATTTTTTGAGATTACCGAATCGTAGCGTTTCTTTTTCCAGCCCGAAACAAGGTCGTAGCCTTGCTCTTTAATAAGTTGGTAAAGTTCGGGGATTTCCTCAGGATTGTCCTGCAAATCGGCATCCATGGTAATCACTACATCGCCTTGTGCCCTTAGAAAACCTGCGTGTAAGGCCTGTGATTTCCCGTAGTTTCGGTTAAATTTTATGCCTTTAACTGCATTATCGTTTTTAACAAGGGCCTCAATGGTTTTCCAGGAGCCATCGGTACTCCCATCGTCAATAAAAATAATCTCGTGTGAAAAGGAATTGGATCGCATTACTTTTGCGATCCAATTGTATAATTCAGTTAAAGATTGTTCTTCGTTTAAAAGAGGAATAACGACGGAAATTTGCATGTATCTATACGTCTTGTGGATTCTTATTTTTCATAATTAAACCGGCTATAAGTGCAATAATAAAACCAAAAAACAAGTTGCCAATAATTGCAAATGCGGCAATAATCCAGGGAGAAGAAAATTTGGCATTCATCTCCATAGCGTCGTTAATTTGGGATTCGCTCATATTAGGAAAATTTTCTGTCATTTGAGTTCGTTGTACCTCTGCCATTTGACTCATGTAATCTGGTTCAAGGATATTCATTAATATTAATTGCCAAACCACGCTTACTAAAGCACCAATTAGTGCAATGCCCAGGCCTAATTTAAAAGCCTCTTTTAAAGATAAATAATTGTTGTTTTGAGCCTTGTAAGCTTTTATTCCTAAAACGATAGCTGCAACTATAAGTATAAAACCAATTGTACCAAAAATCCAACTAGGATTTAAGTAGGCGTTGGTAACATACATTATAACACCAAGAACTACAGATAAGATACCAAGTAAAAGACCATAATTAAGAATTATACTTTTAGAATTTGCGTTAGAATTTTCCATAATTTTAAGATTGTTTAGTTACAACCGGTTAGTAAGCAAATATAATAAAACGTTACATTGCATAAGAATTAAAAATAATTTTGTCTAATACTTGTTTTTATAATTGAATTCCTTAAATTTGCACTTCGAAAAATTAAAAGAACTAAAGCGATGAAGCAGGGAATCCATCCGGAAAATTATAGATTAGTAGCATTTAAAGATATGTCTAACGAAGATGTATTCATTACTAAATCTACCGCAAACACTAAAGAAACTATTGAAGTAGACGGTACAGAATATCCACTTATTAAGTTGGAGATCTCAAGAACTTCTCATCCATATTACACCGGGCAAACCAAATTGGTAGATAGCGCCGGACGTATCGATAAGTTTAAAAACAAATACAAGAAATTTAAGAAATAAGTTTTTGTTATATATAATACTAAAAGTCGTCTTTTTAAGGCGACTTTTTTTTGCTTAAAACTTTTTAACCAGCCGTATTTGCAAATTTAGGAACATTTTAAAAAGCGAAACTTTTCAGTTTTAATTTTACTTGTAACTTTGAGTTCTAAAATTTGTGCGGATGAATTATATATTATTTGACGGTTCTGCCAGGAACCGATTACTCCCTTTTACCTTTACACGGCCAGTTGCCGATATTAGGGTGGGAATTCTTACCATTAGAGAAAAATGGGAATTACTTTTAAAAACTACCACTTCTACAATTACCGAAGATTACTTGGCCGAAAAGTGGCCTATGGTAGAGTTGCAGGAAAATGTAATGATTAATGCTTCGTTTTTGCCTAATCCCGAATTTTTAGAGCAGGTAAAAACCCTGAAGCCCAATCAGGCTATTTTTTATAAGGAAGATATTGTTGCTTTTCATGCTTACGAAGACCAGGAGGTTGATTTAGATGCTTATGAGGCACTGGAATTGGCAGGAGCTGTAATTCAAATAGACAATAAATGGGATATCTTTTTAAAAAATGGAGCGGCCATAGAAGCGGACTTTGAGTTTGTAACACAGGGCAGGAGTTCACAACCTATTCCAGACTCTAATTTTGTGAAAAACCCGGAGCGTATTTTTCTGGAAGAAGGTGCAGAAGTGGAAAATTGTTCCCTAAATGCATCATCAGGGCCTATTTATATTGGTAAAAATGCAAAAGTGCTTGAAGGTAGCCTAATTAAAGGAGCGTTGGCAGTTTGCGAAGAAGCCCTGGTGAAAATGGGGGCTAAAATATATGGCCCTACTACTTTAGGTCCCGGTTGTAGGGGTGGGGGTGAGATGAACAATGTTGTGTTTTTTGCAAACTCTAATAAAAGCCACGATGGCTATTTGGGGAATTCAGTTTTAGGTGAATGGTGCAATCTTGGCGCCGATACCAATACCTCTAACTTAAAGAATAATTATGCCGAAGTGCGAACCTGGGACTACGAAACAGAAGGTTTTGCTAAAACTGGTTTACAGTTTTGCGGATTATTAATGGGAGATCATAGTAAGTGTGGTATAAACACCATGTTTAATACCGGAACCGTGGTTGGTGTAAGTGCCAATATTTTTGGTTCTGGGTTTCCAAGGAATTTTATACCTAGTTTTAGTTGGGGAGGTAGTGCTGGGTTTACTACTTATAAAACACAAAAAGCTTTTGAGGTTGTAGAAATTGTGATGAGGCGCCGAAACCTGGATTTTACAGCAGAGGATCAAAAGATTTTGGAACATGTTTTTGAGGAAACCGCTAAGTGGAGAAGAGCTTAGGTAGGTGCCTCAACCTTTTAAAACATCAATTTTGAAAGGCTTAAAATAGAGGCTATCTGAAATATCTTTAACGCGTCATCCTGAATTTATTTCAGGATCTAAGCTGTTTCAAGTGTTCATGCTAGAAGCTGAAACAAGTTCAGCTTGACGAAAATTTGATATTTCAGATAGCCTTTTCTTTCATTAAAAATCTATTTATCCCGGTTAAGAATTCTTTCTAAAAAACGTGGCTTCATAGGTGTTGCTATTTCCAACATTATCAGTGACAATAATTTTTAGCTGATTTTCTGTTTCAGTCACTACATCATCACTAAAGTCATGAGTTAATGTATTATTTTTATATTCATATTCCATCAATATAAATTTACCATTAACTGTAGCGCGATAACTTTTTATTCCCGATAAATCATCACTTATTCCAACTTGTAAAGTACTGTTGTTCGAGATCCATTGGCCGTCATTAAAATTTTTGGGCCATATTTTTGGAGGGGTAACATCTGAAGCTAGCGTATATTCCCCAAAGGTTCTTGTTCTGGTGGTGAAACGATTTGCTTTCTTGTAAGTTGAAGAGTAATTAAAACGGTCTCTGTAACCTAGCCTGGCAATAAATAGTTTTTCCTTTTCTTCTGCTGAATAGTTGCTCACATCAAATCCTATGCTGATGTTTTTGTGAAGCGGGGTGTGCTCGTTGTGAACTTTTACTTTGTCATCTTTAAATTCTATGTCCAGGAAAGTATCTGTGTAAAGGCTTCCTTTGGGAATGTAAATGTCCATTCCGTTGGCTTCGGTGGAAAACGGCTGATTTACTTGTGCAAAATAATCGGTTTTTTCTTCTTCTTTAGGAGGTAAGTCAGTTACGTGTGCTCCCTGAATAGGAATTCTTATTATTCTTTTATTTCCGGCGAAGTCGCTCACTTTAATTGTGTAATTGTAATTTAAGCTATCCTGAATGTGAAGCTCCCCTTTATTAACCACATTTGAATATAGGCTTAGTGGATTACTATCTTCAACAAAAAGCTTTTGTATGCGCTTTTTGGTTTTACTGTAATGCCCGTAATCAATAAGTTGATTTAAATGACGGGTTTCCGAAAAGGAAAATCGGTTAAAGGGTAGGTTGAGTATTTGGTCTCCATTTAACTCAGTTTCAATTTGATAGATTCCATTTTTGTTAGGTGCCCCATCTTGCTGATCTACAGTAGAAACACCAAAACCTATATTTCCGCAGGCATCTATTTCAGAAGCGATATAGCTACCGTCTTTTAAAGGAGTAAGGTTTATTTTCTGCATTTCACGAGAATTATTTATGTGAGCATCGGCATCTAAAGGATAGGCGTATACACCGTCTATAATGGGGGCGCGGCCATCAGATACAGATATTCCAAAGAGTTTTGGGTTCATAGGGCGTTGGTTGCCATCACGAATTTCAAAATGGAGGTGTGGGCCGCCACTACCGCCTGTATTACCACTGTAAGCTATAAGTTCATCAGCAGCTACAGGTAATTCACCTGCTTCGGGAAAAAGTTCTATTTCGTAAGATTCTTTGGCGTATTGTCGCTTTTTTACATATGCTTCAATTTCGGGAGAAAACTCTTTTAAATGGGCATAAACACTGGTATAGCCGTTAGGGTGCTGTATATAAAGAGCTTTTCCGTAGCCATAATGCTGAATATTAATTCGGCTTACATAACCTTTTGCTGAGGCTACTACTTTTAATCCCTGCCGCTGTTGGGTTTTAATATCCAGGCCACTATGAAAATGATTAGATCTTAATTCTCCAAAAGTCCCGGATAATACCAGGGGGACATCTAAAGGATTTTTAAAATAATCTTTTGGTACGTTTGACTGGGCAAGTAAAACTGCGCTAAAACAAAAAAGAAAAACGCTTAAAACAACTTTCATATAAAATTATTATTTGAGGTCTAAATGAACCGGTAAAGTTAATCAAACTTTAAGTGAAAATTAAATCCTTAGTGCTTAGAAACTTAGGATATGTCCTGCCAAATTTTAAAAATAGACGAAAAAACTATTGGCATATTAAAGTGCGAATGTTAACTTTGTGGGGATAAGCATTACATTTGGCTTTTATGAGTGAATTGACAGAAATCGTTGATAGCCTTGAAAATAGGATCAGTAAACTGCTTCATAAGTATGAAAATTTAAAGCAGGTTCATGGTGCTTTAGAGGCAGAAATGGCTTCTGTAAAAGAAGAAAACAACAGATTGGCTCATAAATTAGAAGGTTCTAATTTAGAAGTTCAAAACCTTAAAGCCGCCAATGCAATGCTTGGCAGTAGCGAATTTAAAACAGAAACTAAGCTTAAATTAAACAGCTTAATAAGAGAAATTGATCAATGTATTGTTCAATTATCTGAATAATAAATATGGCCGATAAATTAAAAATAAAACTTTCTATTGCAGATCGTGTATACCCTTTAACTATTAATCCCGAACAGGAAGAAGGTTTACGAAAAGCTGCTAAGAAAATTGAGGCTATGATTAAGCAGTTTGAGCAAAGTTATGCCGTAAGGGATAAGCAAGATGTATTGGCTATGTGCGCTTTACAATTTGCTGCCCAAACCGAGCAAAAGGATATAGATAGATCTAAAGACACACTTCAAGCAGAAGATAAACTCAAATCGCTTAATGATTTGTTGCAGAAGCATTTAGTGTGATAAACGTTCTTTAAATAAAGGTTACTGCCTGTATTAGTGATATTTTGATAAACTCAACAGAGATTCTTTAAAAAGGGTGAGTCTAAGTTGTAAAAGCGCGCCGCTCCCGATTTTTCGGGATGAGCGGATTCTTGATCAGCTTGTTAGCCCTAAACTTGTTTTTAAGGAGTTTAATACAAAAACCTATCTAATACAGGCTTTTTTTTTACTTAAATCTTAAATATGGAAATATTACTAAATATAGTTATTGGATTAGTTGGTGTAGCAATAGGTTTTGCAATCGCCAAACAGTTAGAGCGGAAAAGAGCTTCGCAAACCATTAAAAATGCCAAAAAGACGGCAGCAAACATTCTAAAAGAGGCGAAGTCTGAAGGAGAAAGTATCAAAAAAGATAAGATACTTCAGGCTAAAGAAAAGTTTATCGAGTTAAAGTCGGAACATGAAAAAGTAATCATGAGCCGTGACAAGAAGATGAATGATGCTGAAAAGCGTATTAGGGATAAAGAATCTCAGGTTTCCGGAGAACTTTCCAAAAACAAAAAACTGAATAAAGAGTTTGAGAATAAGCTACAGGATTACAATCACAAGCTGGAATATGTAGAGAAGAAACAGCAGGAAATCGATAAACTTCATAACAGCCAAATCCAGCAATTGGAAGTTATTTCTGGTCTTTCGGCCGAAGAAGCCAAAGCGCAACTTTCTGAAGCTTTAAAAGATAGTGCCCGTACAGATGCTATGGCGCTTATTCAGGACACGGTAGAAGAGGCAAAATTAACGGCGCAACAGGAGGCCAAAAAGATTATTATCAATACTATTCAACGAATTGGAACCGAGGAAGCTATAGAGAATTGTGTTTCGGTCTTCAATTTAGAAAGCGATGACGTAAAAGGTAGAATTATTGGTAGGGAAGGTAGAAATATTAGGGCTTTAGAAGCCGCTACCGGAGTAGAGATTATTGTAGATGATACACCAGAGGCTATTATTCTATCTTGTTTTGATTCGGTAAGGAGAGAGGTTGCCAGGTTATCTTTACACAAGCTGGTTACCGACGGTAGAATTCACCCGGCCAGAATTGAAGAAGTGGTTAAAAAGACGCGTAAACAAATAGATGAAGAGATTATAGATATAGGCAAACGAACGGTAATAGACCTGGGAATTCACGGATTAAACCCCGAATTGATCAAACTGGTTGGCCGAATGAAATATCGTTCTTCTTACGGGCAAAATTTATTACAACACTCTCGTGAGGTTGCAAAACTTTGTGGTGTAATGGCTTCAGAACTTGGAATTAATCCTAAGCTTGCTAAACGTGCCGGCTTACTGCATGATATTGGTAAAGTTCCTGAAACCGAAACAGAGGTGCCGCACGCAATCTTAGGGATGCAATGGGCCGAGAAACATGGAGAAAAACCGGAGGTTTGTAATGCTATTGGAGCGCACCACGACGAGATAGAGATGAACTCATTGTTATCTCCTATTGTTCAGGTTTGTGATGCAATTAGCGGTGCAAGACCGGGAGCCAGAAGACAGGTGCTTGATTCTTATATTCAACGCTTAAAGGATTTGGAAGAGATAGCTTTTGGATTTGGAGGTGTTAAGAAAGCTTATGCTATTCAGGCAGGTCGTGAACTTCGTGTAATTGTAGAAAGCGAAAAAGTAAGCGACGAAAAAGCCAATAATCTATCTTTTGAAATTTCGCAAAAAATTCAAACCGATATGACTTATCCGGGGCAGGTTAAAGTAACCGTAATAAGGGAAACCAGAGCGGTTAATATTGCGAAATAGGATTAAAGCTTATAGTTTTTAATTAAAAAAATGCCTTAGAATTTTTCTAAGGCATTTTTTTTGGCACAGCCAAAGGCTACAATACCCATAGGCTTGCGACTTAAGATAGTTTACTGTGAATCTTTTTAAGCTTTATAATCGTCGTCATCAAAGATGTTTTCATAAGAATTACCTTTGGTTACAAAAAACTCTCCGGTTACATACCTAAAATGGCTGTCTAATTTTGCGATCTCTTTAAAGTCGGATTCATCTAGATTTACCCCGGTGCTTTCAAGATTTTCTTTAATTCTATTTTCATTTGTAGACTTTGGGATTACTGCAGTCCCACGCATTTCACTCCATTTAATTAAAATCTGGCCGGCACTGGCGCCGTGTTTTTTAGCGATTCGGTTTATCACTGGGTTTTCTAATAATGACGGCTCATCTTTAGCTTTCATTCCATCTGGTCTATCTCCACTTCCAAGAGGGGAGTAAGCCGTAAGGTGTATATTATGACGGCTACAAAACTCCAGTAAATCGTTCTGTTGCAGGTAAGGGTGTAATTCTACCTGGTTCATTTCGGGGTTTTCAGACGTTTCTTCCAGTAGTTCTTCTAACTTCATACTGCTAAAATTAGATACTCCCACGTGCTTCACCAGCCCTTGCTTTTTAGCTTCCAACATCATATTCCAGGTTTCTATAATTGGAGCTTCTTCTAAAGATAAATAGTCTTCGTCTTTCTCAGGAAAATCCACATCAGGCTTAAAGGCGACCGGCCAATGAATAAGATATAGGTCTAAATAATCTAATTGCAGGTCTTTTAAAGTTTGTTTTAAAGCAGGGATTACATCTTCTTTTTTATGAGCATTATTCCATAATTTTGAAGTAATCCAAACTTCTTCCCGCTTTATTTTACCTCCATTGAAAACTTCCGAAAAAACTTCTCCAATAGCATCTTCATTTCCATAAGTGGCTGCACAATCTATATGTCTGTACCCATTATTTAATGCTATTTTTACGGCTTCTTTAACTTCATCTTTTCCAGATTTCCAGGTTCCTAAACCTATGGCTGGCATTTTATCGCCATTTTTAAATTCTAATGTTTTCATTATTTTAAATTTGATTGGAAATAATTTTTCTTCGATTTTATACTTGTAATCGAGATTTAATAGTTCAAGGCTCGCCTCTAAATAAAAACTTTTATTTTATGCTTTGTTGGCTTGCCAGGAATTTATCTATTATACGTTTGCCTGAAAATACTAATAAATAAAAGTAATAGGAAGTCCTGGAGTGGCTTTAACCCAAATTTAATAGCATTTAGCGCCTGGGGTGAAACTGTTCTACTACTTCTCGAAGATGTTTGCGATCTACGTGCATATAGACCTCGGTAGTAGTGATGCTTTCATGACCCAACATTTGCTGAATGGCCCTTAGGTTTGCGCCGTTTTCCAATAGGTGGGTAGCAAAAGAATGACGAAATGTATGCGGACTAATCTTCTTTTGAATACCTGCTTTTTTAGCCAGTTGTTTTATGATAGTAAAAATCATAGCCCTTGTAAGTTTCCCTCCCCGCCGGTTTAAAAATAAAATGTCTGAATCTTCTTTGTTTATTTTTTGATGAATTCTAACTTCATCCTTATAAATGTTAATAAACTTTTTAGTGTAGTCTGATGTAGGTACCAGGCGCTGTTTGTTACCTTTTCCGGTAATTTTAATAAAGCCCTCTTCAAAATAAAGATCAGAGATTTTTAAATTGGTTAGTTCGCTAACACGCAAGCCACAGCCGTATAAAGTCTCTAAGATAGCGCGGTTGCGTTCTCCTTCAGCTTTACTTAGATCTATATTTTCAATAAGTAAATCTATTTCATTAGTAGAAATAGTATCAGGTAGTTTTCGGCCTATTTTGGGCGACTCTATTAAGTCTAAAGGATTGTCTTTTCGGTAATCTTCAAAAATTAAATAGTTAAAAAAACCGCGTATGCCAGATATTATGCGTGATTGTGAGCGTGCATTGACTTTCTTTGCCGTATCATAAATAAACTCTTGCACGATTTCTGCCGAAATTTGGGTAGGAGAGACCTTTAGTTTTTTAACGTCTAAAAAGTTGATAAGTTTGACAATATCCATCCTGTAATTGGTGATTGAATTGTCTGAAAGTCCGCGTTCTATGCGTAAGTAGTTACAATAATCCCGTAGTGCTGAAGCCCATTTCATACGTTAAAGATATAAACAATTAGCCTGAATCTTAGTAATACTTTAGGTTTAGGTAACTTTTTTTTAAGAAGCCTGTTCCTACATTTGCCTCAGTAAAACAAATAAAAATAAAAGTCATGAAAAAGTCGATTTTAATTATCGCAATGGTATTGTTTGGAGCAACTACAGTGTCTGCTCAGGAATATTGGAATTTTGGTGTAAAAGGTGGTGTGAATTTCTCTACCGTAACAGGAGATTATTTTGATAGCCCAGATTCACGAACCGGGTTTAATATTGGTGTCTTAGCTGAAATACCACTAGCTGATCGTTTTTCTATTCAGCCAGAGGTATTATATTCAGCCCAGGGATTTACAGAAGCTAGTATAGATCAGGAGAATTTTGCTGATGTAGACGATAATGTAGAATATCAACTAGATTATGTTCAGGTTCCAGTTTTAGCTAAAATTTATCTTGTAGATGGACTGAGCTTGCAGGCAGGTCCGTCGTTTAACTTCCTGGTAAATGAAGAGTTAGACTTTCAACCGCTAGAAGATGGTGGGGATGTTAACCTTGAAAATGCTCAGGATTTTGAATTTGGAGGAGCCGCCGGATTGGAATATAAGTTTAACAATGGTTTCTTTGTTCAGGGACGTTACACTTATGGATTTACCGATGTTATTGAAGATACAGATATTAACAACTCAACTTTTCAAGCTGGGATAGGGTATACTTTCTAAGATAACATAATAACAACACCTATAAAAAAGCGGAGGTCTTGAACTTCCGCTTTTTTTTATACGTAAAAACCTGTAAATATTTGCTTTAGTGTGCTCTATTAGCTATTTGTGGTAACTTTAGATAAGTAACCCAAAATGTTTAATTATGAAGCGATTAGTACTTATTGTTTGTTTTGCATTAATTGGAACAACTTTTATGCAGGCTCAAAATGGTCTCCGTGTGGGAGCTAATATAGGTTTACCCGTAGGAGATATTGAAGAAATTAGTGATTTTGCAATCGCTGCAGATCTTGCTTATATGGTGGGTGTTGCCGATATGCTCTACATAGGACCTAAAATAGGATACACACGTTTTTTTATAGAAGATATAGATACTGAATTTGGAGATTTCGAAATTGACGATCCTTCTTTTCTACCTATAGCTGCTACCGGTCGAGTTTCATTGGCAAAGGGCTTTTTCTTTGGTGCAGATCTTGGTTATGCCGTTGGCTTAAACGACGGGAATGACGGAGGTTTTTACTATAGACCCCAGGTAGGGTACAACTTTGGCGTTATTGGTCTTGTTGGATCTTACACGGGTATTAGTGTAGATGGCGGCAGTTTTAATTCGGTAAATATAGGAGTTGAATTTGGTCTTTAAATACAATTAACCAACCAAAAATAACCCTTCAAAAAATGAAGTTTCCAATTTGGAATGTTTGTTTTTCTGAAGGGTTTGTTATGATTTAACTGGATCTTATTTTTACCTTTACCCTTATAACCAGTTAATCGGTAAAAATGAAGATAATGATTATTAACGGCCCCAACCTTAATTTATTGGGGACCCGGGAACCTGATACCTACGGTAACAAAAGCTTTGAAACTTACTTCTCTGAACTGCAGTTTAGATTCAAAAACACCGAGCTTTCTTATTTTCAAAGTAATATTGAAGGTGAAATTATTAGCGAAATCCATAAGGCAGATGAAGATTTTGACGGGATTGTTTTAAATGCAGCCGCATATACGCATACTTCAGTAGGAATTGCAGACGCTGTGAAAGGCATAAAAACCCCCGTGGTAGAAGTACATATTTCCAACACCCATTCCCGGGAAGAATTTCGGCATAAATCTTATATAGCACCTAATGCTAAAGGCGTCATACTTGGTTTTGGACTTTTAGGCTATGATTTGGCTATTCAGAGTTTTTTAAATGTAAATTAATGAAGAAGGCCTACCTAAACTGGAGTAGTGGTAAGGATGCCGCGTTAGCGCTATATAAACTGCAAGAGCAAAATGAGTATTCGATAGAAAAGTTGGTTACAACCGTAAATAGTGATGTTAATCGAATCTCTATGCACGGTGTTAGAATCGAAATGCTAAAAAAACAGGCTGAGAATATTGGTTTGCCGTTGCAGCAAATTAAATTAAATGGAGAAGTTTCCATGCAGGAATATACCAAGATTATGGAAACTGAAACTAATAGACTTCTGCAAGAAGGTTTTGTCTATAGTGTTTTTGGAGATATTCTGCTTGAAGATTTAAAGCGTTACCGCGAAAACCAACTGGAGAAAGTTGGCTTGAAGGCAATTTTTCCACTCTGGCAGGAAGATACCACTCAACTCTTAAAAGAGTTTATAGATAAAGGATTTAAGGCGATTGTGGTTTGTGTAAATACCGATAAACTCAATAAATCTTTCTGCGGAAGAGTCCTGGATGAGAGCTTTTTAAATGACTTACCTAAAGATGTAGATCCTTGCGGTGAAAATGGAGAGTTTCATACCTTTGTTTTTGATGGGCCTATCTTTAAAGAGCCAATTAGGTTTAAAATTGGGGAGCTGGTTGAAAAATCGTATAAACCTGCTAAAAACTCAAATGATAATTGCTTTACAGAGAACCAAAAATCATGGGATACCAGCTTTGTGTTTTGTGATTTATTGTTGGAATAAATTTTATTGGCACCGCCAAAGGGGTGTAATACCCTGAGGCTTACCTCGAAATTAAAAAATTGCTTTCAACGAATGCCTCGTGGGCTTGCCCCGAGGAAGTTTACTCAGAAAGAAGATTATTGCGAGTATACAGGTTATAGTAATAATTAGATTGCTATTTTTAGAAAAGGCTCTATTTGTCATCCTGAATTTATATCAGGATTTAATGTGTTGATATTTGTAGATAATAGAAGCTGAAACAAGTTCAGCTTGACGAAATAATAAATTTAACTAAAGGTTGTTAATTGCCAAACAAAAACCCCCGAAGCCTTAATGCTTCGGGGGTTTTTTATATAAAATTATTTTGTAAAATATGCTTTTTAAATATGAATTACTTCATCGTAAGCAGCGGCGACAGCTTCCATAACCGCTTCACTCATTGTTGGGTGAGGGTGAACTGCTTTTAATACTTCATGACCGGTAGTTTCCAGTTTACGACCAAGAACTGCTTCTGCAATCATATCGGTTACACCGGCACCAATCATATGGCATCCTAACCATTCGCCGTATTTGGCGTCGAATATCACTTTTACAAAACCATCAGACTTTCCTGCGGCTTTAGCTTTTCCTGAGGCAGAGAATGGGAATTTACCAACTTTAAGTTCGTAACCGGCTTCTTTAGCTTGCTTTTCGGTCATTCCAACCGATGCAATTTCAGGGGTTGCATAGGTACAACCAGGGATATTGCCATAATCAAGCGGCTCTACATCCATGCCTTTTATCTTTTCAACACAAAGAATTCCTTCAGCAGAAGCAACGTGTGCCAGGGCAGGGCCGTGAACAACATCACCAATTGCGTAAATTCCGTCTACATTGGTTTTATAGAAATCGTCTACAACAATTTTATCCTTTTCGGTCTTTATTTTAAGGTCTTCAAGGCCTATATTTTCAATATTGGTTTTAATACCAACAGCAGAAAGTACAATATCGGCTTCAAGGGTTTCTTCACCTTTTTTGGTTTTCACCTTTGCTTTTACTTTCTTACCAGAAGTGTCTACACTTTCTACCGAAGAACTGGTCATTACCTTAATTCCGGCTTTCTTAATGCTTCTTTCAAATTGTTTAGAAACCTCTTCGTCTTCTAAAGGCACTACATTTGGTAAAAATTCAACTACGGTAACCTCGGTTCCCATAGCATTATAGAAATGTGCAAACTCAACACCAATAGCGCCAGAACCAACAACTATCATAGATTTTGGTTGCTTTTCAAGGCTCATGGCTTCACGGTATCCAATTACTTTTTTACCATCTTGCTTAAGGTTTGGTAATTCGCGTGAACGGGCACCGGTAGCCACAATAATATTATCGGCCTGGTATTCTTTGGTTTTGTCATTTTTGTCGGTTACAACAACTTTTTTACCGGATTTTAATTTTCCGAATCCTTCAATTACGTCAATTTTATTTTTCTTCATTAAAAATTGAACACCTTTGCTCATCCCACCGGCCACATCGCGGCTACGCTTAATAACTTTAGAAAAATCCTTATCGGCTTTTTCAAGGCTTAAGCCGTAATCTTCGGCGTGTTTCAGGTAATCAAAAACCTCTGCACTTTTTAGAAGTGCTTTGGTAGGGATACATCCCCAGTTTAAACAAACACCCCCAAGGCTTTCTTTTTCCACAACTGCGGTTTTAAACCCTAATTGTGAAGCTCTAATTGCGGTTACGTAACCTCCGGGGCCACTACCTAAAACAATGATATCATATTTACTCATATTCGGAAATTTTTATTAGGCTTAATAAATCTTAGCTCGCTTAGCGAGTGAAGTTGCGAATTTAAGGAATAATCACTTAAACTGAAAAGTTTTAAAAGAGAGTATAAAGGGAAATAAAAAAGAGGCTACAGGAATAGCGTTTTTATATATTTTTATACTGAAGATTTCGCGTTTTTCCATATTTCTAAGCCAGCAATAAAATTTAGCTGATCAGTTGGGCTAGGGGAGGTGACAATAGTTTTTTATTGGCACGACCAAAGGCTGTAATACCCCTAGGTAGTTTACTCTTAATATCTAAATAAAAAAGCTGCCTGGAAAGTTTCTTAAGATCATCGCACTGAAATAAATTCGGCTTGATGAAAATAGAGCTTTTAGGCAGCTTTATTAAATTTTATAGGACCTGGGTTTTTACCCCGGTTTATTTAAGCGTACTTACTTTTTTTACATCGCTTTCTTTTAAATCAAGTGCATTCATAACGGCCTTATAATTTGCGACATCTACACCTGTAGTTTCAGCGAAAGTATCAGAAGGAAGAACTACTATTCGGAATGTTTGATTTTCGACAAAAAATGGATCTAAATTACTCAAATCGAAGTTACCATCAATTAGAACTTCCACATCTCCCGCAGTATGATTATAAACGTATTGTATAGTGCCTTCGTCAAGAAAAAAGTTCTGTGGAATTAAACTCCAAGTATCTAGATCATTTCCGTCGTTGTCTTGAAGCACTTCAAGTCGATAAACTAAAACTGCATCGGCTTGAGGGTTAGCTGTTTCCACTTCTTCTGGAATATTAATAAATTGAGAGTAAGTATTGCTATCGGAGAAATAATCAAAAGTTATAGTTTCCTCATAAGTATACCCTAATCCGTCAAGTCCATTAATACCATCTTCACCGGGAGGCCCTGGAGGTCCTTGATCTCCTTCACAGGCGGCGAATAAAAAAGTTGTCATAAATAAAATAGAAAATAATTTTTTCATAATACTAGGTGTTAGGTTATTTATTAAAATTAATACTGGCCGAGTTTACACAATAGCGTTGCCCGGTCTCTGTAGGTCCATCATCAAAAACGTGGCCAAGATGGCCTCCGCAATTAGCACATAGAATTTCGGTTCTTATCATACCAAAACTTTTATCCTGTACATATTCAATTTTTCCGTCTAGGGCTTTATCAAAACTTGGCCAGCCGCAACCGCTATCAAATTTAGCTTCACTATCAAAAAGTTTTTCACCGCAACCGGCGCAAAAATACTCTCCGTCTTCAAAATGCATATTGTATTTGCCGGTATGTGGGGCTTCAGTGCCTTTTTTTCTCAATACCCGAAATTGTTCTTCAGAAAGCTGTTCTTTCCATTCGGTTTCAGGTTTTTCTATGCTGTATTTTTTCATATTTAATTTTTTATTATTTCCGCAGCTTGTGTTAAATTATTTCAGTAGACAGAAATCTTATTTTTTTCATTTTCCTTTCAGAAAAAGGGATAAACCCTGAAGTTAATCTTAATTTTTCTCCGGTTTAAAATCCATTGCTACTCCGTTTATACAGTGTCTTTTTCCGGTGGTTTCTCTAGGCCCATCGTCAAACACGTGTCCTAAATGGCCTCCACATCGGGCACAGTGTACCTCGTTTCTTTGATATCCCAATTTAGAATCTGTACCATAAGCAACCCCGCCTTTAATAGGTCGGTCAAAACTTGGCCACCCGGTACCGCTCATAAATTTATGTTTCGTTTTGTATAATTCATTTCCGCAGGCAGCGCAAACAAAAGTTCCGGGTTCTTTAATATCGTTTAAGGGGCTGGAGAATGAAGGTTCAGTGGCTGCTTTTCGTAAAACCCGGTATTCGGCATCGGTTAATTGTGCTTTCCACTCTTTATCAGATTTGGTAACTTCAAATTTATCCTGATTTTTCTTTTGGTCTTTTTGCGCATTTCCCTGGCAACTAATTATAAAAATGGCCAGTAAAATAGGTATTATCTTTTTCATAGCTTTTAAATTTTAATTCCCACTCCGGTGCATGCTAGCGTACATGCATAAAATATCCGTTATGTGTTTTTATTTTAAAAGTACAAAGATTATACCGCGATGAACGTTGTGATTTTGTTAATTACCTTTGGATCGCCCAAAATGCGCCTATGTCCTAATCCTTTTGTGATATATAGTTCGCTGTTTTCCAACGCTTCGTGAATATCGTGGGCTGAAGAGATTTCTACATCAACATCGTTCTCATCGTGTACTACAAGGCTGGGTGTTTTCACCTCTTTAGCCGAAATAGCGCCGGAATAGCTATCTAAATCTATATCGAATTTTTTATCGAAATGGGCTTTCATCTTATCGGCTACTTTTCTATTCATCTTTAGGTTCCTGGCAAACTCACGGGTTATGTGGGTTATACTATTTGCTGTGCCAATTATTACGAGCTTTTTTGTATCAAGGCCTTCCTTTACAGCTCTAAGAGTAGCCATACCTCCTAAAGAATGCCCAATTACTGCATCAAAACGACCATACTTTTTATCCAGTAGATGGATGGCATCAATAAAATCTAACATCATGCTTTTTCGTCCGGGTGCTTTGCCGTGGGCGGGAGCATCAAAACTAACAGTGCTGTAGCCTTTTGCTTTTAAGGCTTCGGCTATTTTGGCCAACTGGGTCCCTCGGCCACTCCAACCATGAACCAATAATATTTTTTTACTGCTTTCTCCAAATTCATAGACTACTATTTCTCGCTGTGTTTTTGGAATACTAATTCGGTATTGATTGGAGAGCTCATCCATATTTTTTTCCCGTTCCGGAAGTTTATATTTAAATGGCGTTAAAAACAGCTGCGCAGCAAATCTACTGGCGGCCAGTGGGGAAAGTTTAGAAAGTAAGCTTCCTGTATACCTTATATAATTGGGTACTAATAATCTTTGTACCGGGATTTGATCTTTTTTTTGCTGACTCATTTTTTTTAATGATAAGAACGGGTAATTTACATATTTCTTATTTGCTTATGGCCTATAAATAATAGCTTTATACAGAGGTTTGTAAAATATGGTATTGTTTTTGAAAACCTGTTATTTGTTAAATGATGCTTAAAACAATAAGCAGGCTTTCGTGGCTTTTGTAATTTTAACAAAACTAAACCAATAAACATGAGACTTATAAAATCAATGAGTATGGTGGTTGTTTTACTGCTTGTAGTAGCTTGTAAGACAAACCCATTTACTGGAGAAAAGAATTTGAATTTTGTTTCTAACGATCAATTATTTCCCGCTTCGTTTGAGCAATACGATCAATTTTTGTCTGAAAATGAAGTGATAAGGGGAACTGCGGAAGCACAAATGATTAAACGTGTAGGTAATAAAATAGAAACTGCTGCCGAAAGGTATTTAAATGCCAATGGTTACCAGGGATTTTTGGAAGATTTTAGATGGGAATACAACCTGGTAAAAGATGACGCGGTTAATGCATTTGCTATGCCCGGCGGAAAAATAGTCTTTTTTACCGGAATTTTACCTGTAGCAGAAAACGAAACAGGTGTAGCCGTAGTAATGGCACACGAGATTGCTCACGCGCTTGCAGACCACGGTGCACAAAGAATGAGTGCAGCCCAATTACAACAACTTGGTGCGGTAGCAGGTTCGGTAGCGGTAAGCGGAAGAAGTCAGGAGACACAGCAAATTTTTGCTCAGGCTTATGGTTTGGGAACGCAGCTTGGAGTAATGTTGCCTTTTAGCCGTAGTCATGAAACAGAAGCCGATAGAATTGGATTGACTTTAATGGCTATAGCCGGTTATAATCCCGATGAAGCTGCCGATTTATGGAGAAGAATGGCAGCCAAAAACGACGGCCAGGCCCCACCGGAATTCTTAAGTACTCACCCGTCTAACCAAACAAGGATTAACAATTTAGAAAAATGGGCTCCGGAAGCTAAAGCCGAAGCCAGAAAATATGGCGTAACAAGTTATTAATACAAGATAACTTAGAAATTATAGTAAAAAGCTGTCTTTTAAGGCAGCTTTTTCTATTTTAGGGCTTTTTAAAAACGGTATAAATGAATGTACTTCCCAAAGGGCATAAAAAATTATTACGTGCCTGGGCTTTCTACGATTGGGCTAATTCGGTTTACAGCCTGGTAATTTCATCGGCTATTTTCCCTATATTTTATGGAGCCCTAACCATTGTTAAAGATGAAAATGGTGCTATTCTTAAAGATACTGTAGATTTTTTGGGAATAAGTTTTAATAACGATTCCCTTATTAGTTATGTGACTGCAATTGCTTTTTTGGTGGTTTCTGTATTAAGTCCGTTTTTATCGGGGATTGCGGATTATGTTGGTAATAAGAAAAATTTTCTGAAGTTTTTTTGCTATTTAGGCGCTATATCCTGTATTGGTCTTTTTTGGTTTAACTTAGAACAGTTGTGGTTCGGGTTACTCTGTTATTTTTTTGCACTTATTGGCTTTTGGGCTAGTTTGGTTTTTTATAATTCTTATTTACCGGATATTGCTTTTCCCAATCAGCAAGATAAGGTGAGTGCCCAGGGATTCTCTTTGGGATATATTGGGAGTGTTATCTTGTTGGTTATTTGCCTGGGAATGATTTTAAATTATGAGGTTCTGGGCTTTGAAAGTGAGGCTTTGCCAACACGCTTATCTTTTGTTTTAACCGGGTTATGGTGGATTGGTTTTAGCCAATACACCTATGCTTACTTACCGAAAGGAAACAAAAAAGCGACACTTACCAAAAATGTACTTTTTAACGGATTTAGGGAACTTCGTGGTATATGGATAAGCCTTAAGCACAATGCTCAACTTAAAAGATATTTAATTGCATTTTTTGTTTATAGCATGGCAGTGCAAACCATAATGCTTATCGCAACTTATTTTGGAATTGAAGAATTGGAATGGGGAGAGCAGGACGCAACCACAGGATTAATAATTAGTATTTTATTAATTCAACTGGTGGCTGTACTTGGTGCTACCTTAACTTCCAGATTGGCCATAAAATTTGGGAATATTAAAATCTTAATTTTTATCAATTTGATATGGATAGGAATTTGCGGTTATGCATTTTTTATAGTAAGTCCGCAGCAATTTTATGTAGCAGCCGCTTCAGTAGGTTTGGTGATGGGCGGAATCCAATCATTATCCAGGTCTACCTATTCTAAAATGCTTCCAAAAAATACCATAGATACCGCCAGTTATTTCAGTTTTTATGATGTAGCCGAAAAAATTGGGATCGTTATAGGGATGTTGCTTTATGGAATGGTAGCACAAATTACCGGCAGCGTACGGAATTCAATTTTATTTTTAGTGGTTTTCTTTATTGCAGGTGTAATATTACTTTTAAGGGTGCCCATAAAAAATCCTGCCTTAAAAGACAGGATGTAAGCAATTTTCCTTTTTCAAATAAATTATATCTACAAGCTTAATTTGAAGAAATGGAACCCGACCCCGAGGTTTTAAAATCCTGGTTAGTAGGATTACCTTTATATTTAATATCACCAGAGCCCATAACTTTGGCTTTTAAGCTAGAATTTGCTGAAACCTGGATATCTCCTGATCCCATCACTGTGGCTTCAACATTATCAGCTCTTAGATCATAGGCCTTAAAATCTCCCGAGCCAGTTACTTTGCAGTTAAAATCCCTGGCCTTTCCCGATAAAAGAATGTCTCCCGAACCGGTAATTTTTCCCATCAGGTTTTCTACCTCCAGGTCTAATTTAACATCACCAGAACCGGTAACCTGGGTGTTAAACTTTTTGGCTTTTATTTTATGGGTGTTCCATACATCACCTGATCCGGTTACTTCTACAGCATCTAAATCTTTAAAAGGAACAATTACTTTGATTCCTTTATTTCGGGAAGGCTTTAAATTATAGCCTTTTTCTACCGAAATTTTTAAAGTTGTATTGTTAACTTCTGTAGTAATATATTCTAGTAAATTGCTTTCGGCTTCTACAACTAAATTACCCTCACTACCCGCAATTAATTCAACATCCATAGAGCCTACGAGTGAGATTGCATCATAGTTGCCCGTATTTCTTTTTTCTGAAGTTAAATTGCCATTGCCTTTAATACTGTTATTACTGCTCCACCATTGGCATTGGGCAGGAGTTATAGTTAAAAATGATATTGATAAAATTAAAAATAGATTTTTCATGATGTGTTTTTTTTGATTGATGAATAGTTAGTTTTTATTAAAAGTTACATTTCCGTAATTGGTGTTTATATAAATAGAATTTCCGGTGTTTTCTTGTAGGTGATAGCCTTCATATAATTTACTGGTATTTTTGTCGTGACGCTTTTTAATTTCCAATTGTTCCAGGCCTTTTGCGTTTCCATATGAAGATTTTATAGTGAAATTAAAGGGGTGTTCGCCGTCGTAACCTAGTTTTACCCCGGCATAATCGGTGTTTATTTCTACTTTAGAAACACCTTTTATAAGCTTTTCTATACTGGCTGAGCCATAATCTAAATTAAGGTCTAAAGATTCAAAAACACGTCCTATTTTGGTGCTCAGGTAATCGCCATTGCCTACAATTTTTTTGGCTTTTTCTATGTTAATACTACCATAATCACAATTAAAATCAAGCTGAGCCACTTTTTTAATTTGTGAATCGGTATAATCGGCATTCACATATAGCTTTTCGGCTTCTTCAATTATATATCCGCTATAGTCTGCGTTTATTTCGGCATTTCTAACATATCCAATATGGCTATTTCGTGTATAATCAAAACTTAGTATGTTCGAGGCTCCTCTTAATTCGCCAATGTCTACTTTGCCGTAATCACAACTTATTTTCGCATTACCCAATAATCGGTCTATATAAATTCCGCCGTAATCGTTTTTAATATCTAAACTATGTCTTTCGGGAGCCTTTATCACGTAGTTAATCTCCATATTTACATTATTGGAACTATTAAAAAGTGAACTCCACCAGGACTGTTCTTCTTTTTTAAAATGGGTTTTTGCACTCACCCCCGAAGAAGACTGGTTAAACTCTATGTTTATTTCTTCCAGTTTCTTTTGTACTTTCTCTTTATCGTCACCATTGGTTTTTATGTTCACTTCAATAATCACTTTATTCTGGTCCCAGGTAGAAATATCAATATTTCCGTAGCTGTTATCAATAGTGAGTTTGTCGGTGGCGCTTACATTGTAAGATTTTGTGACTTTTTTAGTCTTGGTATGCCGGCCGTTTAAATCGCTATTACAAAAAGTTACTGCCGGAAGGAGTAAGGCTAGCGTTATAAGGTTAAATATAGTTTTCATTGCTCTGATTTTTTAGGGATTTAATATTGTCTATTTGCTCAAGCACCTGGTTTAAAAGATCTATTCTTTGCTGAAAATTAGAGATCATCGCATAAATAACTCTTTTGTCCTGGCCGCTATCTTGCAAGTCTTTTTCAAGTTTTTTGTATTCGTTCTCCAGTTTTTCCAGCTGGGTTAAAGCATCGTTTATAATAGCTTCGGTTTCCGGGCTGTTTTCGGCATTTAGGGCTTTAAGTTCAGTTTCAATAAGCTGGGTGTAAAACTGTTTTGTTTCCTTCATTTGTGGGGAAACACTTGCTAGATCACCTTTATTTTGAATAGAATTTTCATTGAATATTCCCGTGAAAACCATAAAAGCTATTGCAAGAATAGCAGCTATCGAAAATAGTGGGCCCCAAAGGTTTCTTGTAAGCCTGCCATGCTTCTGCTTTTTCGATTGGCTATGTTGCTCTTCGAGCTTTTTCTTAAACCTGTCTTTGTGCCCTGAAGCCGGCTCTGAAATATCAAAATCCAGCTCCTTAAAAAGCGTATTTATATCGTCATTTTTCATCTTTCTGTAATTTTTTTCTTAAACTTTCTTTAGCTCTTGAAACCGTAGTTCTGCTATTTGCATAACTAAGATTTAAAATGCTGGCAATTTCTTCATAATCATAGCCTTCAATTAAGTGTAAGGTTAGGGCGATACGGTAATTTTCCTTAAGGCTTTGTAAGGTTTTTAAAATCTTTTTTACCTTTTCATTTTTTGAATCCTTTTCAAGAATAATTCCCTCGCTTTCATTTGCTTCATTTTTTAACTCATCGTTATAGCTTACTTCATTTAATTTTACTTTTCGGTTAAAAGAAGTAATACTTAGGTTGATGACTATTCTTTTTAACCAGGCACCAAAAGTGGAAGCCTCCTGTAAACTATCTATTTTTGAGAAAGCCTTTAAAAACGCTTCCTGCATAATGTCTTCTGCTTCAGCGGTATCTTTAACAATTCGAAGTGCTGTATTATACATAGCTTTATAGTAGCGTTCATACACTTCCATTTGTGCACGCTGGTCGCCTTTTTGGCATTGTGCAACAAGATCATTAATATGTGTGATGGTTGAAATCAATTAAAAAACTATCTGGCTTCTATAATAAAGATAGCTCGTATTTTGATTTGTTACAGTTTTCAGAAAAAAAATATAAAAAACACGCTGGCATAAGAATTGACTACTTGTAATAGAAATTGCTTTAAAAGCCGCATAGCACATTAAGAACAAGGCTTTGCCAAAATATAAAAGATTAAGAACCATAGGCTGTTGTGACAGTTTGACCTAAAATAAATTATGGCTAAAACAAAATTAACAAGTTTTGACAGTTTGTCATTACAAGATATAGATCAGGATGCAGATTTAATTCCCTTAATGACGCCTGAAGATGAAGAGGAGATAAACCGTGAAGAATTGCCTGAAACATTACCAATTCTTCCTTTAAGAAATACTGTGTTGTTTCCGGGGGTTGTAATTCCTATAACGGCAGGTAGAGATACTTCAATTAAATTAATAAATGAGGCCAATAATGGTTCAAAGATAATTGGGGTTGTTGCTCAAAAAGACGAAGAGGTAGAAAACCCTACGGCTAAAGATATTTACCGTACCGGGGTAGTAGCACGTATTTTGAGAGTGTTAAAAATGCCTGATGGGAATACTACGGTGATTATTCAGGGTAAAAAGCGTTTTGAAATAGACGAAATTGTAAAAGAAGATCCTTATTTAATGGCTAGCATTAAGGAAGTTCCGGAGGCAAGGCCAGATATTGCCAATAAAGAATTTCCTGCTATTATAGATTCTATAAAGGAACTTGCACTTGAAATTATTAAAGGGAGCCCAAATATTCCTAGCGAAGCTTCTTTTGCTATTAAGAATATTGAAAGTTCTTCGTTTCTAATCAATTTTGTTTCTTCTAATATGAACCTTGCAGTAGAGGATAAACAAAAGCTACTGGAAACAAACGATCTTAAAGAACGTGCCCTGGCGACTTTACGACATATGAATGTTGAGTTTCAAAAACTGGAACTTAAAAACGACATTCAGAGCAAAGTGCAAAGCGATATGAGCCAGCAGCAGCGCGAATATTTTCTTCATCAACAAATGAAAACCATTCAGGAAGAACTTGGTGGGGTATCTCATGAAGATGAACTTGAAGAAATGCGTCAGCGTGCCAAGGATAAAAAATGGGGCGAAAAAGTGCAAAAGCATTTTGATAAGGAGCTTTCCAAGATGCAAAGGATGAATCCGCAAGTTGCCGAGTATTCTATTCAACGAAATTACCTGGACCTCTTCTTAGATTTGCCCTGGAATGAATTCAGCAAGGATAAATTCGACTTAAAACGAGCCAAAAAAATACTGGATCGCGACCATTATGGTCTAGATGATGTTAAGAAGAGGATTATTGAATACTTAGCGGTTCTTAAGTTAAGGAACGATATGAAATCGCCTATACTTTGCCTTTATGGTCCTCCCGGAGTTGGTAAAACTTCGCTTGGTAAATCTATGGCCGAGGCATTGGGTAGAGAGTATGTAAGAATTTCTCTTGGTGGTTTGCGTGATGAGGCCGAGATACGTGGACATAGAAAGACCTATATTGGTGCCATGCCGGGTAGAATTATCCAATCGCTTAAAAAGGCAGGAACCAGTAATCCTGTTTTTGTTTTAGATGAAATAGATAAGTTAAGTATTGGCCACGCCGGTGATCCTTCTTCGGCTTTATTGGAAGTTTTGGATCCTGAACAAAACAGTGAATTCCACGATAATTTCTTAGAAATGGGATTTGATCTTTCTAAAGTAATGTTCGTGGCCACGGCAAATACACTAAATACCATTCAGCCCGCACTTAGGGATCGTATGGAAATTATAAACGTTACCGGTTATACCATAGAAGAAAAGGTAGAAATAGCCAAACAGCATTTACTTCCAAAGCAATTAAAAGAACACGGTTTAACCAAACAGGATATTAAAATTGCCAAGCCACAATTAGAAAAAATTGTGGAAGGTTACACCAGGGAATCAGGTGTTCGTGGCCTGGAAAAACAGATCGCAAAAATGGTGCGTCATGCGGCCAAAAATATTGCGATGGAAGAAGAATACAATATTAAGGTTACTAATGAAGATATTATAGAGGTTTTGGGAAGCCCAAGGCTGGAGCGCGATAAATATGAAAACAACGAAGTTGCCGGAGTAGTAACAGGTTTGGCCTGGACACAAGTTGGTGGTGATATCCTTTTTATTGAATCTATACTTTCTAAAGGGAAAGGCAATCTAAACATCACTGGAAACCTAGGGAAAGTAATGAAAGAATCGGCTACCATCGCGATGGAGTATATTAAATCTAATGCCGAAGAACTTGGTTTAGACCCTGCGGTATTTGAAAAATATAACGTACATATTCACGTGCCCGAAGGTGCTACCCCAAAAGATGGGCCTAGTGCCGGGATTACCATGCTTACTTCTTTGGTTTCTTTATTTACACAACGAAAGGTAAAGAAAAGCATTGCCATGACCGGAGAGATAACCCTAAGGGGGAAAGTGCTTCCGGTAGGAGGAATTAAAGAAAAAATCTTAGCAGCTAAACGTGCTCGTATTAAAGAAATTATTCTTTGTAAAGAGAATGAACGTGATATTAAAGAGATTAAGGAAGAGTATTTAAAAGGACTTACATTTCATTATGTAAATGAAATGAGTGAAGTTATAGATTTGGCAATCACTAACCAAAAAGTGAAAAACGCCAAGACGCTTTAATTAGTTTAAAAGCTGTCTAGAGAGCTTTATTTTTAAAATGTCATTCTGAATTTATTTCAGAACCTAACACGATTCTAATTGTTTTCATGTTAGAAGCTGAAACCAGTTCAGCTTGACGTTTAAAATAAATAGGACTTTTTAGACAGCTTTTTTATTTACAGCGAAAATTTCAGGGAGAGTAAAGCTTTACCTAATTTTGCCATTCCTATAGAAACTAAATTATGAGTAAAAAAATAACTATTGCCATAGACGGTTATTCTTCTACCGGAAAAAGTACCGTGGCCAAACAACTTGCAGCAGAGCTTGGATATGTATATGTAGATACGGGTGCTATGTATAGGGCTGTTACCTTATACCTTATGCGTAAATTGTTGGTGAGTGATACCCATTTTGATAAAGAAGCCATATTAAGGCATTTACCGTTTATTAATATCAGTTTTGTATTTAATAAAGAGGTGGGTTATGGTGAAGTGCATTTAAATAAAGAAAATGTTGAAAAGGAAATTAGGCTAATGGAGGTTTCTCAGCAAGTGAGTAAAGTTGCAGCAGTGCCCGAGGTTAGAAAGATGTTGGTAGAAATTCAGCAGGAAATTGGTAAAAATAAAGCAGTGGTTATGGATGGTCGTGATATTGGGACGGTGGTTTTCCCTGATGCCGATTTAAAATTATTTATGACCGCTTCTACTGAAAAGCGCGCAGAACGTAGGTATAACGAATTAAGAGATCGTGGAGAGGACGTTAAATTTGAAGATGTATTGGCCAATGTTAAGGAGCGGGATTACCTGGATACTACACGAGACGATTCGCCATTAATAAAAGCAGAAGATGCTATAGAAATTGATAATTCTAATTTGAATTTGAAAGAACAGTTTGAAAAAGTAGTAAAACTGGCCAGAAATAAAATTGAAGAATAAGCGAGCTGTTTTTAAACTAATTAAGGTTTGAGAAAAGAAAAATAAGTTGTATTTTTGCAGCCCTTTTTGGCGAAGAATCGGAAAATCAAAAGGGGTTGAAAATCAAAATCATAACTACTTCTGTGTTTCATTTGCTTAATTTTTCCGAAGAATACAGGATACAAATTTTTTATCAGCAATGGCTGAAGATAACAAAAAACAGGACGTTCAGGACGAAAATCTTGACGTTCAACCGGTAGCTGGAATGGCTACATCATCGCAACCTGCTCCTTCAGAGCAACAGGAAAACCCTGAGAAATTTCTTAAAGAATTTAACTGGCACAATTATGAAGAGGGGATAGACCCAATTGATGATGAGAAGTTAGAAGAATTTGAGCAATTGGTTGCAGAGAATTTCGTAGACACTTTAAATGACGAAGTTGTAACGGGTAAAGTAATTAATATTACCGATCGTGATGCAATTATAGACATTAACGCAAAAAGTGAAGGCGTTATCTCACTTAACGAATTTCGTTACAATCCAGATCTTAAAGTTGGTGACGACGTTGAGGTTTTGATAGATGTTCGTGAAGATTCTACAGGACAATTAATTCTTTCTCACCGTAAGGCTCGTGTAATCCAGGCCTGGGATCGTGTAAACAAAGCTCACGACGAAAGTCTTATCGTAAACGGTTTTGTAAAATGCAGAACTAAAGGTGGTATGATCGTAGATGTATTTGGAATTGAGGCATTCTTGCCAGGTTCTCAAATAGACGTGAAGCCTATTCGTGATTACGATGCTTATGTAGGAAAAACAATGGAATTCAAAGTGGTGAAAATCAATCACGAATTCAAAAACGTTGTGGTTTCTCATAAAGCGCTTATTGAAGCTGATATCGAAGAACAGAAGAAAGAAATTATCGGTCAACTTGAAAAAGGTCAGGTACTTGAAGGTACTGTTAAAAACATCACTTCTTACGGAGTATTTGTTGATCTTGGAGGTGTTGACGGACTTGTTCATATTACCGACCTTAGCTGGTCTCGTATCAACCATCCAAATGAGATCGTTGAGCTTGATCAGAAACTAAATGTGGTAATTCTTGACTTTGATGAAGCGAAGACAAGAATTCAATTAGGTCTTAAGCAGTTAAGCAAACACCCATGGGAAGCTCTTGACGAAAACCTTAAGGTTGGAGACAAAGTAAAAGGTAAAGTAGTTGTAATCGCGGATTACGGTGCATTTATTGAGGTTGCCGATGGTGTTGAAGGTCTTATCCACGTTTCTGAAATGTCTTGGAGCACGCACTTGCGTTCAGCTCAGGATTTCGTAAATGTTGGAGACGAAGTTGAAGCTCAAATTTTAACTTTAGATCGCGAAGACCGTAAAATGTCTCTTGGAATTAAGCAATTAACTCCAGACCCATGGACAGATATTACTACTAAATATCCTGTTGGTTCTAAACACAAAGGAATTGTACGTAACTTCACCAACTTTGGTGTATTCGTAGAATTGGAAGAAGGAATTGACGGACTTATCTATATCTCTGACTTATCATGGACTAAGAAAATTAAGCATCCATCAGAATTTACAAATGTAGGTGATGAGCTTGAGGTTGTAGTTCTTGAGTTAGACGTAGATGGTCGTAAATTAAGCCTTGGTCACAAGCAGGTTGAGGATAATCCTTGGGATAAATACGAAACTGAATTCGCTGTTGGTACAAAACATACCGCAGAGATTGCAGAGATTGTAGACAAAGGAGCGACTATAGAGTTTAATGAAGATATCACTGCATTTGTTCCAACCAGACATCTTGAAAAAGAAGACGGTAACAAATTAACCAAAGGTGAATCTGCAGAATTCCAGATCATTGAATTCAATAAAGAATTCAAGAGAGTGGTAGCATCACATATGGCTATTCACAAAGAAGAAGAACAGCAAATTGTTAAGCAGGCAGCTAAAAAAGCAGCTTCGCAAAACAATGACAAAACCACTATTGGTGATGTTAATGCCGATCTTCAGGCTTTAAAAGATAAAATGGAAGGGAAGTAATTCTCTAAATTTATCATAAATAAAAACCTCCTTAGTTCTTGCTAAGGAGGTTTTTTTGTTTAATTATGTAGTGTAAATTCTCGCTGGTTAAATATTCATCTTTTAAAAATTTAATACCTAATGAAGCAAAAAGTTGGAATAATTTATTCTTCTGTAGATGGGCATACGCTAAAGATTTGTAAAAAACTGTATGATGTATTTAACGAGCAGCAAATTCAGGTAGAGCTTTATGCTGTAGATGATTTTAAAGCCAATTTAGCCGATTTTCATACTGTGGTTATTGGAGCCAGTATTCGATATGGAAAACACAGCGATAAAATTTTTGAATTCCTTAAACAACATAAACAGTCTTTAAGCGGAATAAAAACTGCCTTTTTCTCGGTTAACCTCGTGGCCAGAAAAGAAGATAAAAACTCGCCCGATACGAATCCTTATATGATTAAATTCTTGAAGAAAACGAATTGGAAGCCGGACTTTATAAGTGTTTTTGCGGGAAAACTCGATTATAAATCCTATTCATTTTTAGATAAGCTGATGATTAAATTAATTATGAAATTAACGCACGGACCAACAAAAACAGAAAAGCCTATTGAGTTTACAAATTGGGAAAGAGTAGTGGCTTTTGGTCGTGAAATATGCGAGGATTACCATAAATCTAATTACTTAAACCAGGAAGAAGTTTAGCCATTCCAATTTCCAAAAACCCCATTTTGATAATCCAGAAAGGCCTGTTGAATTTCCTGTTGGGAATTCATAACAAAAGGCCCCTGGGCTACAATAGGTTCATTAAAAGGTATTGCATGCCCTAAAAGTAAAATACTTTCTTCTAAAGCCTCAATCTCCATACTTTCGCTATCATTTTCAAATTCTACCAGATTATGAATTTTGGCTTCCTTGCCATTTACCAGTAGTTTTCCTTTAATTACATAAAAGAATATATTCCTTTTTGCAGGAATTTCTACTGAATATTTACCACCTTTATCAAAATGTAAAGTAGCTAGCTGAATGTCGTTTAAAGGTTGAAAAGCTGCTTTTGTATTTTCCCAATTCCCTGAAACGGCAGCTAAGCTAACTTTTCCATTATCTATATTTACCTCCGGAATATCTTCTTTTTGGAGTCCCCTGTAGTTAGGTTCCGTCATTTTATGTTTGGCAGGTAGGTTTACCCAAAGCTGAAGAAGTTCTAATTCTCCACCATTTCTTTTAAATTCTTCAGAAGATATCTCAGCGTGGATAAGTCCTTTTCCCGCGGTCATCCACTGCACTCCTCCGGCTTTTATTACACTTTGCCACCCAGTGCTGTCTTTATGGATAAGATCACCTTTTAAGATAAAAGTTACAGTTTCAAATCCGCGATGGGGATGTGGTCCAAAGGGTAATCCATTATTGTTCTCGGGATATTTTTGATATCCGTGGTGATTTAGGAATAAAAATGGATCAATATGATCTATAGTATTTGTGGGCAAGGCCCTATAGGTAATAAGGTCAGCAATTGGTGAGCTTACCGCTTTGTGTATTTTCTTTATACTTCTCATAGTCTTATATCTGGTTTACTCGGTAGGCGATATTTATCCCGATAGTTATCGGGACTGCGAGGCATTTTACTTAAATATAAATTGATTGGCGAGTTTTAGTTCATCTTCAGAAATAGTGTGCGGCCTATTTTTATAGATCTCAACTTCAACATTCGCATTCATCTTTTTTAAAATTTCAGCAGATTCTTTTACACGGCTTACAGGGACATGAGCGTCTGGATCTCCACTTCCTATAAAAATTGGAGTTCCTTCAAAATTACCCGAATAGTTTTCGGTATAAATTTTATCACCAATAAGTCCGCCTGTAAATGCAGCTACCCCTCCAAATTTCTGGGCATTACGTGTTACAAACTCCAGGCTTAAACAAGCACCTTGCGAAAAGCCGGCAAAATATATATTTTCTGAAGTGATTCCTGTTTCTTTGATGTCATTTAATAATTCTTTAAGCAGTTCTAGTGATGAAGCATAGCTTGGTTGGTTTTGGGCAACAGGAGCCAGAAATGAATTTGGATACCAGGTGAAATCTTTAGCCTGAGGAGCTAAAATTGCAAATTCCGGAGTGTTTAAGTGGTTGGCCAAAGAGAGAAACTCTTTGGCGCTTCCGCCACGGCCGTGTAATAAAACCAGGACTTTCTTGGCTACACGTAGTTCTTCGCCTGCGGTATATATCTCTTTTGTATGCATTTTTTAAATTTTAATTTAAGATACTAAATACGCATAAAAAAAGCCCCGGAAATGGGACTTTTAAAATAATTTTTAGATTTGACTCGATAATCGGGACCTAAGTTGTTAGTCTTGCCCCAAAAGCAAAAAACTTTATTTAATGCCATGTTGACTTACTAAGAGTAATTCACTAGTTGTCGTCATTATCAATTTTTACTTTTTTCTTTATCTCGCCATCATCTTCTTTGATTTTGATCTTTTTGTCATCGGTCTTTACCTTAATTTTATCTTCTTTTACCTTAACCTTTGCATCTTCTTCTTCGGCCAATTGTTCTATTTCAGATTTTTCCTCTTCCTGCTCTCTACAGGATACAAAGCTTAAACTTAAGGCCAATAGTATTAAAACAGATTTTAAAGCGATTTTCATAATTATTGGTTTTAATGGTTTAGTTAAATGTATTTAAAAAAGTTTAATCTTTTTTAGATAACACTGCATTTTCAGAAAATTCTAACAATTCTACTTTAGGATTAGCATAAAGGTCTATTTCACTTCTATTTTTTGCGGTAAGGGTTAATGTTTCTAAAACCTCGATTTCGTTTTTAGATTTACCCTCGGCAATAACTACGGCCGTTTTTGCGCTTAATTTTTTCCCATCGAACACTGAAGAATGTTCAGAACGAAGCTGAAGATCATTTACTTCTCCTTCAATTTTAGCTTTTGCTTTTTCATACGTATCAACCTTAAATTTTTGGGCATTTACCAGTGCTTCCATTTCACTGGAACCATTAAGCTGAAAATAAGCATTCTCTGCCGTAAGGTTTAACTCTATTTCAGCATCTTCTTCGTTGTAAAGGTCGAATTTAGTGGTTGTAAGAGTTAGATATATTTTTGCACCTTCTTTAGCAGTTATTTTAAGCTCCTCGGCGTAAAGCTCTCCTTCGGCTTCTAATTCTATGTTTCCTCCAACGTTTATTTGCTGAAGATTTTTAGGATAGGTAATTGTGATTTTCTGAGATTTACTGCGGCCTATTTCTTTTGAGGGCTTTATAAATAAAGTACCGTTTACCACTTCAGAACGAATTATGCTGTGCAGGTTATCATCAGCTTCAACTTCTATCATTGCGGTATTTCCATTTTTAAGTCTTACGTCAGAATTCCCAATTAACTCTACACTATTAAAGTCTGGTAGACGATTTTTTTCAGTAGTAACATTGCCGCTTCCTGTTATTTTATTACTGCCACAGCTAGCCAGCAGGATAGATCCGAAAAGTAAAAGTAGTTTTTTCATCAAAAATATTTTTAATGGCAAAGATAATAAAAAAGCCTCCCGAAGGAGACTTTTAAGAATTGCTTAGCATTCGTAAACGCTTATAGTGCACTTTCTGGCTAAAAATTGATGACATTCTATATAATCTTTAACCATCTTTTCATTTTCTACTACCGGCTCTCCTAAATTAAAGACCACCAATAGTACCTGTAAAATTAGTTGAATCATAATTTTTAATTTTGGTTATTGGTTTCGTCGTTTTCAACCGGGGTCTTATATATTTTTACCCCGCTGGTATTAAGTTGAATATTAACTTCTTCTTCCCCGGAATTAATTCGGGCGTTAAAATCACCTTCTTCGTCCCATTCATCTTCACTTTCCATATCCCATTCTTCAATTGGGCAGTCTTCACATATAGCTTCATCTTCGGTGATTTTCAGGTATTTTTCTTCATCACCGGAAATTAATATATCTCCCCAATAATCGGTGTTTCTATGAAAGCTACCGGTGTTATTATCTGCAAAGAGCGTAGTGCCTTCCGGAAGGTAGAGCGTAACCTTTACTTCCTGATCCCGAAACTTATATTGAGCAGGGGAAGTAAAAAAACCGTCTAATAATAGCTCACCTCCGCTAAAACTTGTGTTATAGGTAATATTCTCAGCTCGGTCTTTTGCCTCTTTGTAATCTTTGCCCTCTGCCGACTTTATTACTTCTAATTTTGCAAGTGAATCTTTAGTAGCTTTTACAATGAGACGAACATCTGAACTATACAATACTTTTTCATCGTTTTCATCATATTTTATTTTGAATTCTGAACTTCTGTAAATGCTGGAAGAGTAATTAGAATTTCCCTGCATTGCGAGGTAAAGAGTATCGTTTGCTGAAATAGGAAGCGTTTCAGTAACAACTTGTTCCCCATCAAATGCACGATGTGTTGCCTGTTGTATTCCTATAATTGCAGCTCCAACCAGGGCGAGTATCCAAAGTCCAAGCAGTACCAATTTTGCAGGAGTTCCAATAGACTTTAATTTGCCTACCAGGATTTTTAATCCTAAAACAAAAAGGAAGAAAAACGGAATTCCTACAATTAAAAAACTCAATAGCCATAATAGCCAGAGTGGGGCACCACTAACCGCCATTTCTACATAACTACTCCAGGGAGCGTCTATAATACCAAAGGTCCCTACGGTGAACAAACCTACAAACAGGCTAATTAATACAGAACCTGCCAGTATTATTAGAACAATACCTATTAGTTTGACAAAAACCTTTAAAATAAAGGCAATTACATCACCAATTGCCGTTGCGGCAGAGGTCGCACCGCTTTTGGCCTGATTGCCGTATTTTTGATAATCTACATCTTTTACTTTTCCGGTAACATTGTCAAAACCCTCACGAATTTTTTTTTCAATATTACTAATGGTTACTTCTTCGCCACGCATAGCCAATTTATCGGCTGTGCTTTTAGCTTCCGGAACAAAGATCCAAAGGGCAATGTAAATTAGAATAAAAGCCCCACTGGAAAAAATAGTAAGCAATATCCAGAGTAAACGCACCCAAATAAAGTCGATTCCCAAATAATGTCCCAGTCCTGAAGAAACACCACCTACATAAGAGTGTTCGGTATCTCTAAACAGTTGTTTGCCTGGAGACTTTGTGGTTTTGGCCGCGGCCGGTTCATCTTCAAAGATTTCTTCATCTACCATATAATCTTCGGGTTGACCCATGATGGCAATTACTTCTTCTACTTCTTTAAGTCCTATAACCTGGCGGTCTTCTTTCTTTTTCTCATTAAAAAGTTCAGCAATACGCGCTTCAATATCAGCTATAATTTCATCTCTTCCCTGGGTATTGGTAAAAGAACGTTTTATGGCGTCCAGGTAATGCTGCAGTTTGGTATAGGCATCCTCATCTATATGAAAGAATATACCGGCAAGATTTATATTTACTGTCTTATTCATGATTCTTGTTTTTTTGAGTGGTTACAATATTAACAGCGGTTTGCAGTTCGTTCCAGGTGCCGGTAAGCTCCTTAAGGAAGAGTTTTCCGGTATCGGTAAGTCCGTAATATTTTCTTGGTGGTCCGCTGCTGGACTCTTCCCAGCGATAACTAAGAAGTCCTGCATTTTTTAGCCTGGTCAATAAAGGGTAAATTGTACCTTCAACCACCAGTAATTTGGCGTCTTTAAGCGTGTCTAGAATTTCGGCTACATACGCATCTTCATCTTTTAATACCGAGAGAATGCAGTATTCCAATACACCTTTACGCATTTGAGCCTTGGTGTTTTCTATCTTCATAGCGTTTGGTTTTTAGGGTTGTTAAACTGTTCATTTTTTGATTGTTGATGGTTAGTAAATTGATGATTATTTGAATCTTTTCCAATAAAGTTGATGCAAAGAGGAAAAGAGTAATTTTCTCCGTTACTGGCTTTTATACTTGCACTTATCACAGCAAATATTTCCAGGAAAAATAAGGCAGCCAGTAAAATGGCAAATACAGCAATGGTAACAACTATAGAGATTGCCTGCCCAAGTTCGTTTATATATAATTGTTCGGCTCCAATTACGATAGGCATATCAAGACCTAATCTAAGGGCCTGGAAAACCACAATGGCCAAACCTATGGAGAATAAAAGAATGGTATAAAGAAAAAGACTAATTTGAAAATTGATTGCTTTTCTGCCATGCTCATCTATAAAAGACTTTTCTTTTTTAGTTAACCATAAGATCAATGGAAAAATAAAATTCCCCAAAGGAATGATAAACTTCGAAAAGACCGACAAATGCAAGATTGTGGCCATTGTTTTTTCTTCTTTTGCTATCTTTAAATCCATAACCTAATAATTTATATAACAAATATATATCTAAAAGAAGGTATTTTGCAAAGCATAGTACTAAATATTAACATAAATTTATGATTTTTGTAGTCTAAGGATATTGATTAATTTGAATACTTTTATTAAACCAAATACTTCATAATGACATTAAACAAGAGTAAACTCAATAAATTTTTAATGCTAAAACTGCCCAGTGCCTGGATTTGTGGAGTACGGGTTGGTGAGATTGAAGAGAATACCTGTAAAGTAACTGTAAAGCATAAATGGATAAACCAAAACCCATTTAAAAGTATGTATTTTGCAGTGCAGGCAATGGCAGCCGAATTAAGTACCGGGGCTTTGGTTATGGGGAAAATTAGAAATTCGAATAAAAAAATTTCTATGTTGGTAGCCCAGAATCGTGCACAGTTTACCAAAAAAGCCACAGGAAAAATAAGCTTTTACTGTTATGATGGTCATTTAATAGATGAGGCCATCAATAAAACATTAGAGACAGGAGAGGGGCAAACTTTCTGGATGAAATCTACCGGGATGAATAGCACGGGGCAACAGGTTGCCGTATTTGAATTTGAATGGACTATTAAAGCAAAATAATATGAATGCACATGAGATAGATTACCAAATTTTTGGCGAAGAAATGCAATATGTAGAACTTGAACTGGATCCGAGGGAGGCCGTAATTGCCGAGGCTGGCAATTTTATGATGATGGACGATGGCATAAAAATGGATACTATTTTTGGAGATGGGGCGAAAGAAAATGAAGGTTTTTTAGGAAAAGTATTAGGGGCCGGAAAACGTTTGCTTACGGGAGAAAGCTTGTTTATGACAATTTTTAGTAATGAAATTCAGGGAAAAAAGCGTATTAGTTTTGCCTCGCCGTATCCCGGAAAAATTATTCCTATAGATCTTACACGTTACGGAAATAAATTTATTTGCCAAAAGGATGCTTTTTTGTGTGCCGCTAAGGGGGTTGCAGTAGGTATTGAGTTTAGCAAAAGGTTGGGGCGTGGCTTTTTTGGAGGTGAAGGTTTTATAATGCAAAAACTTGAGGGAGACGGGATGGCATTTGTTCACGCAGGAGGTACTATGGCCAGAAAAGAATTATCTCCAGGTGAGAAATTAAAAATAGATACCGGGTGTATAATTGGTTTTACCCAGGATATAGATTATAATATAGAGTTTGTAGGCGGAATAAAAAATACAATTTTTGGGGGAGAGGGACTTTTCTTTGCAACCCTAACCGGCCCAGGAACCGTTTATGTGCAATCTTTACCTTTTAGCCGTCTCGCTAACAGGATTTGGCAGGCAGCGCCACAAGGTGGAGGAAAAGATAAAGGAGAAGGTAGTATTCTAGGCGGGATAGGAGATGTTATTAGCGGCGATCGAAATTTTTAGAATCGTTAAACACTTGTGAAACTAAAGGATAATTAGAAATTTTTAGTATCTTTAGAAAATTCTAAAATCTACAGCCTATTATTAAATTTCTACTCTTTTTTTTAAACCTAACGCTAATCTAAATCTTTCAAATTATGGCGAGAGCGATGTTTGAATACACCAAAACTGTGCTTGACAAAGTTAGTTTTGATCCTAATCTTTTTTGTAGGGAAGTGAAAAAAGCACTTCATAGACTATTACCTCACGAAATAGAGGAATTACGTATCTGGATAACTGCTTTAACCACTAAGAATCCAGAGCTTAATCAATGTTTAATTCTTTTAAAAACATAAAAAAAGCGGCTTTTGGGCCGCTTTTTAATCTCTAATTCAGTTTTAATTACTTCCTTTAATGGCCGGAGGTCAAGTGGCATTTTTCTAAAAAATACCAACTGGATTTTCTTTCCATTAGTTATACTATTTCTAAAAGGTTTTGTTTTTGTTTAACGGGCTTATAATATTTACATTATGAAAAGTAATAGCTCCTTTTACAACCCCGGCAATAGTACTTCTAATAGCTTCAATAATTTGCATTTTTAATTCACTTCTATTGTAGATAAGGCTTACTTCCCTGGCGGGAACAGGGTCTTTAAACATTCTTAGGTTTTTCTTTTCGTTGTCCTTTAAATCTAGTGTATGTAGATAAGGTAGAAGTGTCATGCCCAATCCTTCATTTGCCAATTTGATTAAAGTTTCAAAACTACCGCTTTCCAGTTGAAAGTGATCTTCGTCATAATTTCGGGACGACTTGCATAAATTAATAATTCCATCTTTAAAACAATGCCCATCCTCTAAAAGAAGCATATCATCTATATCAAGATCGTTTATTTCAATTTTATCTTTATGGTGTAACCTATGTGCATTTGGAATATAACCAACAAAAGGTTCGTAATAAAGTACATTTTCCTTAATGCCCGGTAATTCCAAAGGTGTTGCCGCAATGGCAGCATCTAGATGCCCTTCTCTTAAGCGCTCAATAATGGCTTCGGTGTTTAGCTCCTCTATTTTAAGCTTTACCTTAGGATATTTTTTAATAAAATTATTGATAAACATGGGCAGTAAAGTAGGCATTATCGTGGGGATTACTCCCAACTTAAAAATACCTCCTACAAAACCTTTTTGTTGATCTACGATGTCTTGGATTCTATCGCTTTCGTTTACAATATTTCGGGCTTGTTGTACAATTTTTTGGCCTGTTTCGGTTAATTGAATAGGCTTTTTTGTTCTATCAAATATTTGTACATCCAGTTCTTCTTCAAGTTTTTGAATTTGCATACTTAATGTAGGCTGGGTAACAAAAACCTTTTGAGCCGCTTTGGTGAAATTTTTATGTTCCGCCACAGCCAATACATAATGCAGTTGTGTAATTGTCATAAAATTGAAAGCTTATTAATACTGCAAATGTATTGGTTTTTTCTATTATAAATTAATATAGATATGATTTTATCTATGTTAATTTCATATTCTTTGGCTTTAAAATGTAAGGTTTATGTCTTTTTGGGAACCATCAAATTGAAATTTCGCATCTTCCCATAGAGGTGGGCCGTATAAATTTATTTGATTGTTAGAGATTCCATAATTTTCTTGAGAAACACCATTTGTATCAAAATCCATTCGTTCATTTCCATTCTTATCATGATAGGCAGATATGGCATAGGTGCCAGGTGGAACTTCAGTAAAGCTTACTTTAGCTATTCCGTTTTTAATTAAAGTTACTTCTCCCTTTAGGGGCTCTTTTTTCAGAAAATTAGCTTCCGTGAAAAGTCCGAAATATATTATTCCTTTTTCCGAAGAGAGGTTGTCTACGTTTACGGTAATAGTTCCTATTTTTTCCTGGCAAAAAGCTAAGCTGCTAAGGAATAGGCTAATTAAAATGGCAATTGTTTTCATAATAACATAGTTTTTATTGGTTTATATATCAAAACTATATAGATGAACGCTGCCTGCTTATTATTTTTTACCGAATTGTGAATTTTGAATACTGAACTGTGATTTTTTTATTTAGTACCTGAAAATGTAAATAATCATCTGGGATATAGGCGCAATTGAAGCAGTTTATTATTTTGTTTCTCGTTTTGCGCAATGAATAGCCTAAAGTATTCCGCGTGCTTTTATTTCAAGATATTTGTTAATTGCGTTAATACTAAGGTCTTCAGGTTTGGTAAGTAGGGTGTTAATGCCGTGTTTTCGTAATTCAGCGGCCATTAATTTTTTATCGTGCGCAAAGCTTTCAGCGATTACCTGGTGGGCTAAATCGGTAGTGTTGTTTGGCTTGCTTGATATAACCTTATCTAAGGCTGTATTTTCAAAAAATATAACTACCAGCACATGTTTTTTATTGATGGCTTGTAAATATGGAAGCTGTCTTTTTAATGCCGAAATATGCTCAAAATTAGTATAGAGCATAAGTAAACTACGTTGCGGAATGTTTTTACGCAAATTGCTATATAGCATACTAAAATCTGAATCGGGGAACTGTGTATTAATAGCATATAAGCGTTCCATAATTTGTTGCAACTGACTTAATTTTGCATTGGCTTTAAGTATACTTTCAATTTTTTTGGAAAAAGAAAGCATACCTACTTTGTCTTTTTTCTTAAGCGCAATATTAGAAAAAGCAAGGCTACTGTTAATAGCATAGTCCAATAAGCTTAAACCATTAAATGGCATTTTCATAACCCTACCGGTATCTATTATGGAATAAATTGGTTGTGCTTTTTCATCCTGAAATTGGTTCACCATAAGATCGCCATGTTTAGCAGTAGCTTTCCAGTTTATGGTCCTTATATCGTCTCCCGGCACATATTCTTTAATTTGTTCAAATTCCATAGTATGACCAATCCTCCTAATTTTCTTTAAGCCTGGCTGTGATAAACGATTATCTATCGCCAAAAAGTCCAGTTTTTTCATTTGAATGAATGAAGGGTAGACTTTAAGCATTTGGTCTTTCCCAAAAATACTTCTGCGTTTTGCAAGTCCTATTTTGGTAGAGGTGTAGATATTAAGTTTTCCGAAGAAATATTCACCACGGGTAACCGGCCTTAGGGAATAGCTGAATTTCTCGGTAGCACCGGCCGTAATTTTTAATTGTTTAAAAAAATCTCGCTTTTGAAATTGTATGGGAACTTCATCTATAATTTCTACTATAACCGAAAATCCATAATGATTCTCCAGAATAATTTCTACGTCGTTTTCATCAGAATTTGAAAACTTCTGAGGTAGAATTCTTTCAGCGTTTACCTGGTTGTTTTTATAAAGACTTACTAAATCGGCTAGAAAAAAGAAGAATAAAATCAAGCTTAAAACCCAGGTTATCGCATATAGGTTCTCAAAGAAATAAGAGAATAGAAAAAGTAATGCGAGCGTAAATATCGCATAGAAAAAACGCTGGTTTAGATATAAAGATTTGAAGAATTTTAGCACTAACGTGGAATTTCTACAGATTGGGAAATCATTTCTATTACTTCTTTAGCGGTAACCCCTTCCATTTCCCTATCAGGACTAATAATAAGTCGGTGGGCCAATACAGGATTTAGTACTTTTTTAATGTCTTCAGGAATCACAAAATCTCTTCCGTTAATGGCGGCAAAAGCTTTTGAAGCGTTCATTACAGCTATAGAAGCCCGGGGAGAAGCGCCAAGATAAATATGTGAGTGATTTCGGGTTTTTCCTACAATACTGGCAATATAATGCATCAGCTTTTCTTCAATAATTATTTCCTGGATTTGATCCTTTAATTCTTTTAGGTTTTTAGGGTCTAAAATTGCTTCAATTTGAGAAATAGGTTGGGAGCCTTTGCGCTCATGATGCGTTTTTAGTATAGCAATTTCATCATCAAGTCCCGGGTAGCCTACTTCAATTTTAAACAAAAAACGGTCTAGTTGCGCTTCGGGTAAAGCGTAAGTACCTTCTTGTTCTATTGGATTTTGTGTGGCCAGTACCATAAATGGTGCCTCCAAATTATGCTGAACCCCGTCTATGGTAATTTGACGTTCTTCCATGACCTCAAAAAGAGCGGCCTGGGTTTTAGCCGGGGCACGGTTAATCTCATCTATTAAAACAATATTAGAAAAAATGGGACCGGGTTTAAATTCAAATTCGCTTTTTTGAGCATTTAAAACCGATGTTCCCAAGACATCGCCCGGCATAAGATCTGGTGTAAATTGAATACGGCTAAAATTGGTATTTAGGCTTTTGGCGAATAGTTTGGCCGTTAAGGTTTTGGCAACACCGGGAACACCTTCAATTAAAACGTGGCCGTTGGAGAGCAATCCGGCTATTAGCAATTCTACAAATTCATTTTGCCCAACAATAACCCTGGCTAGTTGATTTTTTAAATTTGAAACCGCTTCTTTGAGATCGTCTAAAGGAATACGACTATCAAAATTTAGGGATTCGGTTTCTTTATTTTCCTGATTTTCCATTGGAGTGCGATTTAAAATTATTTATGGCTTCGGCAAGTTCTAAAAAGTCAGTTTTGCCGGCATTCTTCTTAGTAGAAAAGTGTTGTATTTTTTTAAATAGTTTCTTCCCGTCAGCAATACTGTTTCCAGATTTTGCTGCCAGTAAAATATAGAATTCTTCGTCTATATTTTTGGTTGAAATTCTATAATTTATTCTAATATACTCTAAAAATAAATTGATTTTTTGAGAGATTAATTTAGCATATTCTTTTTCCTCCAGGTAGAGATCGCCAAGGGTTTTGGCGTATTCATAACTCTGGTTTTTTAATGGGTTTACAATTGGAATTGCGCGTTGCTTTCGCTTTCCTTCAAAAAGAATAAAAAGGATGCAGCCTGCCAATAAGAAATAATAAGCCCATTTAAGTTGGTTTTGGCTAAGGAGCAAATAAAGTGGGGAAGCGTAAAAACTTTTTCCCGCCTTGTAATAGTTGTCTAAAAATACGGGATTCCTTTTGTTTATGTAGGCTAAAATTTTCTCTGCATATTCATAATTCTGTTGTGATAGAAGAAAGTAGTTACTAAAGGCCTCAGGAGTACTATGCAGGTAGATTGTTCCTTCTCCAAACCTTGCACTTATAAAATTAGGCTGTTTGTTGCCTTCATCGCCCTGAATATTGATTAGCCCATGCACATGAATATTGCTACTATCTCTTTGCTCAAAATAAAGAGGTGAAAATTCATTGGTAAATTTAAATCCGGTCTCGTTTTTTAAAGCGGTGTTTTTAAAATTTAGTTCGGGTTTTGAGCTTAGATCGTTTTTAGGAATAAAGACTTTGGTTTCCAGTTGAAGCGTATCCAGTAAAGCCGGACTTATATTTCTGGCCGAAACAAATAATTCGTTTCCTTTACTCGTCCAATTAAGTAAAATATCCAATTCATCTGTATCGAAAGCCGCAGCATTATTCAGGAAAAAATAAGTGCCGTTCTTAAGACTATCGGTAAGTTTTTCGAAAGGTGGAATGCTTACTTCTTCCAGATCCCATTTTTGTGTACTCTTCCAGCTTTCGTAAAAAACCAAACTTCCAAGCGGTATTTTATCATCGCTCATATAACTGGGCGTCCAGTTTACGGGTTCGGGCTCGGTAGCTTCAAGGTAAGTTAGGAAAACAACCAGGAGCAGGAAAAAACCAAAAAATACTTTTGATGTTTTATTCATGAATTCCCGATTTTAAGCTTTCTTCCATTTTCTTAAACTCCCCATTTACCTTTGTAAAACGTTCTTTAGACAGGTTAAAATCTCCATACCAGATAAAATCGTACAAGCGGGTAATTTTAATGAACTGTTCTTTTATTTTAGTTTCCTTTATTTCATTAATATAATCTTCGTTTGTTTTTTGAAATCGATAAGATATGTGTTTGTTTTTGTCCAGTATGCGAAGACTTTTTAAATATAAATATCGAACCGCCAAACGGTAATTTTCATCATCGATTGCCCGATCGATTAGGGAGGAAATATCAGCTGTTTTTACAATTTCTTCTTCTTTTTGAAGATTTATAGTTCCCTTTATAGGCTCTGCCATAACGGCATTTGCAGGGTTTAAACGAATAAAAAGCCAGGTAATTACTACAATTACCAAAACAAGTAATAGATAGGGCAGGGCCTGTAGAACAGCACTCCAAAAAGCATTGGTTTGGTAATCGCCAAAAAGCCATTGCAAAAATGCGTTCCATTTTAAGTTTAGCCAACGTTTTAAGCGGGTCCACCAGGAATCTTCTTCAATTTTTTTTAAATAATCAAATGCTTTTTCAGTTTTATATGCTTCAATTTTTTCCGAATCAAAATCAGCTTGCTCCAGTGCGGGCTCGAGTGTGCTTTGACTCAAGTCTATCGCATTAGTACCCAACTGTTCCTGCGGAATAAAGTTTCCGAAGAAAAATAAATTTAAAAAAAGCAGAAATTTAATCATTAATCGTTTTTGCCAAGATTTTCAATGCTTTCGTAGGCACCGGTAAAATATTTTTGCTCATTTAGGTTATAATACACAAACGCAACCCCAATTGGCGTGATGGCATAAAGTAAATATTGAATGGCTGAAGATATAATAGTTAAGCTTAGGTAAACCCAGTCGAATATATCGGCGACGTTAGGGCCAGAAGCGGCGTTTTCTTCCATTATCGTAAACATTTTAATAAAGCTGTAAATAAGCACCGGAATTTGAAAAACAAAGCTTATAACATACACGATAAGCCAAATAAGAAATAAGCTTATAAAGCTCATCCACCAGTTGTTTTTTATTAAATGAAAACCTTCAGAAATACTACCGCCAATACTTTCGTTTTTAAAAACAAGAACGGCGGCTGCAATACTTAAGGGAACACTCAAATATATTCCGGGGATAATAAAAATTATAAGTCCAACGAAAATTAGAATCCAGGTAATCGCTCCAAGCCCAAACATTTTTCCCAGGTCTGTTTTAACACCCTTTTTAATTTCGTCCTGGTTTATCTCTCCTTTATTGTGTACATATGATTTTACAAAATGAAAGGCTGCCACATTCATAACAGCAAAATATAAAAGAAGGCCAATGAACAGTGAGCCAAAACTTATAAAAAAACCACCATCCTGGTTAAACATAAAGGTATTACCTATGGTGCTGTAGGTGTAATAGGATACCGCAGCAATTAAAAGTAAAAAAGCAGGCCAGATTATTTGTACAATACTTTTAAAATAGGCTTTATAGTTTTCGCGAATAAATTTGAAGGTATAACTAATAATGTCTCCAATTTCCCGCTCTTGCTTAAAATTAATGTAATCTGGCTTCATGAATTTGTTTTTTATGTAAAATATGAGGGTAAAAAATATAGTAGAATAAAATAAGGGCTAAAGAACTACCAATTATTAAAATGGCCAACCAATCTGGCATTTGGGTTTGTCTGGTTACAAAACCCTCCAGGAAACCGGCAATAATAAAAAAGGGAACAGTGCTAATTACAATTTTAAGTCCGTTTTTCACTCCTTTGGTAAACGAGTTTAGACGAGTGTAAGTTCCCGGAAATAGTATGCTTTTTCCAAGTACCAAACCGGCGCATCCTGCAATTATTATTACTGAAATCTCTATAGTTCCATGAATCCAAATGGTTCTGGCCGATTCCCATAACAGACCCTGATCGTAAAAGAAATATTGAAAAGAGCCTAGCATTATCGCATTTTGCATTAAGATAAAAACCGTTCCTATGCCCGCTAGAACCCCCATACTAAAGGCCATTAAAGAGACTCGTATATTATTTATAGTAATACCCAGAAACATATCTGTAGCTGCCATTTTTTTGTACACCGCCATAGGATCACCTTCGGCGATATTTTGCAGGGTCATATTTACATAAGCATCTCCTAAAATACCTCTTACAAAAGTATGATCTGAGGCTGCTGAAAATGCACCTACTGCAGAAAAAAGGCTGAAAATTAAAAAGCTAAGTAATAATTGTTTCTGAAAATTGTAAAAGAATAACGGGAATTCTTTTGTAAAAAACGTGATAAAACGGTTTTGGGATTCCTTTTTGTTCTTATAAATCCTTTGATGTGCAGAAGCGGCTAATTGATTTAAATAAGTAGTAGTGTTGCTTTTAGGGTAAAATGTTTTAGAGTAGCTTAAGTGGTCGCTAACTTCAATATAAATATCAGAAAGCTGTTCGGCCGGTACCCTGTTGTTTTTATTTTGAAGCAGGCTTTCAAACCTCAGCCATTTATCCTTATTTTGCTTTATAAAAGCAGCCTCTCGCATGTTTTCTTTTATTAAGACTCAAAGAAACAGATTAAATGGATAATTTTCAAATAGAAACCGCTCAAAATATTAGTATTAATCAGAATGTTGCCAGCGTGGGCGACCGTATACTGGCATTTGTAGTAGACGTATTTATTATAGGTGTTTATATAGTAATTAGTTCACTGGCACTGGCAGGTACCGGGTTAGATACTGCGGGCCAATGGGTTTACTATTTGGTAATGGGGCTTCCAACCTTGCTTTATTATTTGTTGTGGGAAAGTTTATATAATGGGCAAACCCCTGGTAAGGCCGCTTTGCAAATTAGGGTGGTAAAGTTAGATGGTAGCAGGCCTGCTTTCGCTGAGTATTTAATTAGATGGCTACTACGTTTTATAGATATTTCCCTTAGTAGTGGAGCTATTGCAGTAGTGACTATTTTACTTAATGGAAAAGGACAGCGTTTAGGTGATCTTGCGGCAAAAACAACGGTAATTTCAGAAAAACCCAGAACTAATTTAAGTCGAAGTCTAGGAGTAGACCTGCCCGAAGGCTATCAACCCAAATATCCCCAGGTAAGCCTTTTAAAAGATGCCGATGTGCAGAATATTAAAAATTTGTATCAAACCGCTAAAATAAATCGTAATCACCAACTTATTTTATCGCTTTCAGATAAATTGGCCGAATTACTGGAAACCCAACCCCAGGAAGCCCCTATGGAATTTGTACAGCAAGTAATTAGCGATTATAACTATTATACACAGCGGTTGTAATTAGTCTATAATTTCAATATCCATTTCTACATTGTCTATGGGCCATTCAGACTGGCCGGTTTTAACTTTTGCGATTTTTTCAGCTACATCCATTCCTTTGGTAACACGCCCAAAGACAGTATGGTCGTTATTTAGGTGCGGGGTTCCATTTTTATCCATCACAATAAAGAACTCGAAGGGAGAAGAAGCTTTACTCACATTTTGTTCGCTGTATTTTGCTGCTGAAAACGCTCCATAGGTATGTTTATGCCCGGCTTTAAATTCGCTTGGAATAAGGTAATCGCCAATTTGTGAACGTTTTCTTGGGGTAGCTATATTATCTGAGTTTCCACCCTGAATTACAAAGCCGGGGGCTACACGATGAAAAAAGGTGTTGTTGAAATAGTCTTTTTTTACCAACATTATAAAATTAGCACGATGTAAAGGCGTGTCGTGATAAAGCTTTACTTCAATATTTCCAAAACTGGTAATTATGCGAATATGGTTTTCTGGGTTTTCTTTTCCATATGCTGTTAAAAATGGAATTAGTTGCTCTTGTGGAATAGGGAATCTATCATCGGTTTCTTTTTCATCTTTAGTAGCTTTTGCTTCTTTTTTAGAATATTTAGCTTTTAGAGAGTCTATTTTTGAAGTTTTCTTAGTAACTTCTTCTTTGGTAGAGCCACTTTCCAGGGTGTTTTTACTGGAAGATTCCTTATCTTCACAGCTTGCAAAAGAAAGAATTAGGAAAAGATATAAGATAGAAAGCGAGGTTTTCATGGATTTTAAGGATTTTAAAGACAGGGTACCAAAATTAAAAAAAATTGGACTTCCGGGAGAAAAGGCGCATCATAAATTAGTGCCGGGGAATCGTCGTGAGGTTATGAAAAACCTGGATATTAATAGTCTTAAGCCTAATAAAGCGGGTGTTATGGCAGTTTTTTATCCTAATAACCTGGGGAAAACGCATTTGGTATTAATTCTAAGGAAAACCTATAAAGGAGTTCATTCTAATCAAATTGGTTTTCCCGGCGGGCGTGTAGAGCCCGAAGACGAGAGCCTTGAGCAAACCGCATTACGGGAAACCGAGGAAGAGGTTGGGATCCCCCGGAATAAAATAGAAGTAATAAAGGAACTTACTCGTTTGTATATTCCGCCCAGTAATTTTTGGGTGCAGCCTTATTTGGGCTTTATGCAAGAAACCCCAACTTTAATTGCACAGGAGAGCGAAGTAGAACGCATTTTAGAGGTAGATTTAGACCACTTTTTAGATCATTCTAATTTTGTGACCGAAGAATTAAGTACCAGCTATGCCAGCAGAATGCGCGTGCCGGCGTTTAAACTAAATGAACAAATTGTATGGGGAGCTACCGGGATGATGCTTAGCGAAATACGAGAAATATTTAGAAAGAGCTTCTAAAACCTAAGAATTGCTATATTTGCGCGGCTTAATTTTTATTATATAATCGATATTTAAATAGTGTTCGCGCTGTTTCAAAATTAATTGGTTAGATATCGTGAACTGGAATCTTAACCTAATGGAACTATAGGTTTACGGGAAAGTAAGAATTGAAATTTAAACTATGGGATTAGTAAAGAGAAATCCGTTTGGACACATTTTATTTCTGAAAAAGTGGCTTATCCGTATTTTTGGATTGCTAACCCACCGTCGTTATCGTGGTTTTAATGAATTAAACATTGAAGGTTCAGAAATCATTAAAAACCTTCCCGAAACAAATGTGCTTTTCGTTTCTAACCATCAAACTTATTTTGCCGATGTCACAGCTATGTTCCACGTTTTTAACGCCAGTTTAAGCGGCAGGGTAGATACCATAAAAAACATTGGGTACATCTGGCAGCCTAAACTTAATATTTACTATGTAGCTGCCAAAGAAACCATGAACGCGGGTTTGCTTTCCAGGGTAATGGCTTATGCAGGAGCTGTAAGTGTAGAGCGTACCTGGCGGGCAAAAGGGCAGGAAGTAGAGCGTAAGGTAAATCCTAACGATACCAAAAATATAGGGGTAGCTTTAAAAGACGGTTGGGTAATTACTTTCCCTCAGGGTACAACCAAACCTTTTAAACCTATTAGAAAGGGGACAGCCCATATTATTAAACAATATAAGCCTGTTGTAATCCCTATTGTAATAGATGGCTTTAGACGATCTTTTGATAAAAAAGGAATCAGGATTAAGAAACGGGGTATTCTACAAACCATGCAAATTAAAGAGCCGCTTCAAATAGATTATGAAAATGATTCGGTAGAAGAGATTGTAAACAAACTGGAATACTCCATAGAGCAGCACTCTTCCTTTATGAAGGTGATTCCGCCGGAAGCTGTAAAGGAAATGGAAGAACTAAACAAAAAAAGGAAATATTAATAACTTTATTTCAAACCCCCGAAATAGATAGATTTGCAACCCAGGCGTTATTTTTACTTAATTAAAATTCAGTATTTAGGTTATCGGTTACACGGTTGGCAAAAGCAGCCCGATGTAAAAACGGTAGAAGAGTTAATCACTAAAACCCTTAGATATGTGTTGCCTGAAGAAAAATTTAAAATTTTAGGCACCAGTAGAACCGATGCCATGGTATCTGCTCAGGAATCGGCTTTTGAGCTGTTTTTAGATTACCAGCCATTAAACGATTTAGATGAATTCTTAAAAGAGTTCAATCTTAATTTGCCACAGGATATTCGGGCACTTTCTATAACCGAAGTAGATGCAAAGTTTAATATAATTCAACATCCAAAACTTAAGGAATATGCGTACCTGTTTAGTTTTGGAGAAAAAAACCATCCGTTTTGTGCACCTTTAATGGCGAATTTTCAATTTGATTTGGATATCGAATTAATGAAAAAGGGAGCCAGGCTTTTTGAAGGTAAACACCAATTTAGGAATTACTGTGTGCGGGTTTCCAAGAACAGTAAATTTGAGCGCGAGATCATAAAATCTGAATTAGTAGAAAACACCGAAATAACCGCCAGTTTTTTTCCTGAGAAATCTTATATTTTTCATATTCATAGCGCCGGTTTTTTAAGACACCAGGTAAGGCTTATGATGGGCGCTTTATTACAGCTTGGCAAAGGGGAATTAAGTTTAACAGATCTTGAAAACAGCTTAAAACCGGGCGTGCAAATGCAAATGAACTATGTTGTGCCGGCTTCAGGATTGCTTTTAAATAAAATTGGCCTGGAAGATTTTTAAACCTCTGCTTCCTGTTTTTCCAGGACAGTTAAAGCCAACCGAATACTACCGTAATCTATGGCACCTTCAAAATGTTCAAAATACACTTTTAAACCTTCGGGGTTTTTTAGTTCGGCTTTTGCTTTTTCAATAGCTTTAAAATCGGCTTTAGAAATATATTTTAATGGGTCTACTGCTTCATTTTCAACATATAGTTTAGCTAAATGCGAATAAATGGTGGTAATAGACAATTCCCGTTTTTGGGCTATTTCCTCTAAACTTAAACCTTCATTTAATAAATTAAGGGTTGCCTTGTAGGTATTTGATTTTTTTCTCTTTTTGTTAGTTCGTTTGGCTTTACTGAAAGCGATAATCTCTTTGATGAACTCATAGCCGTAATCCTGCATTTTTTGTCTTCCCACACCATTAATTTGAAGAAATTCATCATCGGTCATAGGGCGGGACTTCTCCATTTCCTTTAAGGTTGCATCATTAAAGATAAGGTAGGCAGGGATTTCTTCTTCCCGGGCAATTTTTAAACGCAATTGCCTTAATTTTTCGAAAAGGGAATTATCGGAAGAATTTTCTTCAACAATATTTTCTTCACGACGTTTGAGCTTTTTTCGATCGGGAACTTCGGCAAGTTGTACTTTTTCACCTTCAAAAAGCACATTTTTTGCCATGGAAGTGAGCTGTAGGTTATTGCCCCTGTGAAAAGCAATCTCTATATAACCAAGGTTAATAAGTTGAATAATATACTGTTGCCAATGATGCCAGGAAATATCTTTGCCTATACCAAAGGTTTTAATTTGCTGATAATTTTTGCTGAAAACTGCTTCGTTTTGTGAACCGCGAAGCACATCTATCACTAAAGTAATAGGTTCATTCTCCTTTAGCCTGAAAATACAGGAAAGGGCTTTTTGAGCGATTACTGTTCCATTAAAAAACTGCGGCGGATTCTTACAAATATCACAGTTGCCACAATCTTCTTGTTTTAACTCTCCAAAATAGCTTAATAATATTTTTCGCCTGCAGCTTAAAGCTTCCGAATATTGTTTCATTCGGTCTAGCTTTGCTAGCTGCACCTCTTCATTTCCTGAGTTTGAAGCAAATTTTTGTAGCTGCACCACATCGGCATAACTGTGAAAAAGCAAAGTATCTGAAGGCAACCCGTCCCTACCGGCCCTACCAATTTCCTGGTAGTAACCTTCCAGGTTTTTGGGCATGTTGTAATGAATTACCCAGCGAATATTAGATTTATCTATTCCCATCCCAAAAGCGATAGTAGCACAAATAATCTTTGAGTGATCGTTGATGAAATTATCCTGAATTTCAATGCGTTTTTCTGCCGGTAAACCGGCGTGGTAAGCTTCAGCCTCAAAACCTTTTCGTTGCAGTTTTTCAGCGATTTCTTCAGTGTTTTTCCTACTTAGGCAATAAATTATTCCGCTTTCTTTTTTACGTGTTTTAACGAAATTAGTTATTTGTTCAAAGCGTTTAATTCCGGCCCTCACATCTAAACTTAGGTTTTTCCTATCAAAAGAAGCGATGTGCTTTTTAGCCGTGGGTATATTTAATTGCCGGCAAATATCTTCGCGCGTCGCTTTATCGGCTGTAGCGGTTAGCGCAATCATTGGGGTAGTGGGGAATCGGTTTTTTAAATAACCCAACTGCGTATAAGCCGGTCTAAAATCGTGTCCCCAGCTAGAGATACAATGGGCTTCGTCTACTGCAATCAGGCTAATTTTTCCATCGGTCATAAACTTATCAACAAACTGTAGGCTTTCCGGGGCTACATAAAGCAATTTTAGTTCTTTGGAATCAATTTTTTTAAAGATTTCCTGTTGCTGGCTTTCTGTTTGGCTGCTGTTTAAAAAAGCGGCGGGAATGCCATTGGCAGTAAGCCCATCTACCTGGTCTTTCATTAAGGCGATAAGCGGCGAAATAACAAGGGTAATTTCAGGAAGCAAAATAGCAGGAAGCTGGTAGCAAATAGATTTACCGCCACCGGTGGGCATAATTACCAGGTTATCTTTTCCTGCAAAAACCGAATCTATTATTTTCTTTTGGAGTGGTCTAAAACTATCGTAACCAAAATATTCTTTAAGCGTATGTAAAACCCGGGTATCTTCCATAGCTGCAAAGTTAGTTTAAACTAATAATTAGCAAACAATGCCAGGTAGAAATATGGAAATCACCTATTTTAATATCGGGTTAACCTAGATTGAAAAGCAAAGGTTTTTATTTCGGCCACCATATTTTCGCCGCTTAAAGCTTTATAATCAGATATTCGAGTTTGCTTTGCGGCTTCAATTGCAGCTTCTCCAGGCTGGGTACTACATTCATCTTCTGTATAGGGAAAAATATCCAGTGCGGCCACGCCCTGGTTTTTAATTAAAGCAAGCGTTTCAGAGATAGAAGTCCCACCGCAGTCATCGGTTGTAAGTTGGTTGTAGGTATATGATGGGCTCAGAATATTTGCTTCAGAATAGGCAAGGTCCGATTCAATTTTTTCCTGAAAAGATTTCATGTAATAGCTGGTGGCCCAGGAAGCACAGGAACCCAATTCACCCTGATTGCCAACCGGTGGTAGAAATTCAGATAAATCAAAGCTTTCGGGTAAATCTTCGGGAATATTTAGCGCTTCCAGTAGGTTTTCAGTATCTATAGTGTAGTTTCCATTGCCTTCACAGTCTAATCCTGTAGCATATACTTCGCCATCTTCAGAAATAAACTGATTTTCGGTTTCCTGCGGTATTTCAGGACTTTCCGGGTTATTGCTACCGGAAGTATTTATATCGTCCCTGTCCGTATAACAGGAAATAAGACTTAATCCAATTGCTAAAAATAGTAGTTGAAGTTTTTTCATAATGGTTCCGGATGTTTTTATAAGTATTTAAGCATCAATGATTGCACCAATTTATTTAACTGCTGTGAGATATCTTTAATGATTTCAAAATAGTAGATATATTTATATGTTGAGCCTTTAATTATGTAATCCTAATTTGTCGCAAAACTTAAATAGCCTCATTATATGTTCACGGTTAATTATAAAAAAATGAATTCTTTAGGACACCCTTATTTTTAAGCTCTTTAGCTTATTAAAATACTATTTAAAAAGAAATTAGTGGCTGCCATGGAAAATATGTACATTTGCAGCCGCAAAAAATCAATACTATGAAAGCCGGAATTGTAGGATTACCAAATGTAGGAAAGTCGACACTTTTTAATTGTCTTTCTAACGCCAAGGCACAAAGCGCAAACTTTCCTTTTTGTACCATAGAACCTAACGTGGGAGTGGTGAATGTTCCAGATCCAAGAATCCAACGTTTAGAACATTTAGTAAATCCGGAAAAAGTACAACCGGCCACCGTAGAAATAGTAGATATTGCCGGTTTGGTAAAAGGAGCCAGCAAAGGCGAAGGCTTGGGGAACCAGTTCCTGGGAAATATTAGGGAGACCGATGCAATTTTGCATGTTTTACGTTGTTTTGAGAACGATAATATTGTACACGTAGATGGTTCTATAGATCCTATTCGGGATAAAGAAACCATAGATATGGAACTTCAGCTGAAGGATCTTGAAACCACCGATAAAAAGTTGGAGAAAGTAAAGCGTGCCGCCCGTACCGGGAATAAAGAAGCACAAAAAGAACTGGAGGCTTTAACCAAAGTAAAAGACGGTTTAGAAGCCGGAAAATCTGTTAGAGCTATTGATCTTACCGAGGATGAAAGAAAGGAATTTATAAAACCATTGCAATTTATTACCGATAAGCCGGTAATGTATGTTTGCAATGTAGATGAAGGTTCTGCGGTATCTGGAAATGAACACGTAGACAAGGTTAGGGAAGCGGTAAAGGAAGAAGGTGCTGAGGTTTTGGTGCTTGCCGTAGGAACTGAGGCTGATATTACCGAATTAGATGATTATGAAGAGCGCCAAATGTTCCTTCAGGATATCGGTCTGGAAGAGCCGGGAGCAGCTAAGTTAATTCGTGGAGCTTATAGTCTTTTAAATCTTCAAACTTATTTTACTGCCGGGGTAAAGGAAGTACGTGCCTGGACTATTCCTGTAGGTGCTACCGCGCCACAAGCTGCCGGAGTAATTCATACCGATTTTGAGAAAGGCTTCATTAGAGCTGAAGTAATTGCTTACGAAGATTTTGATACCTTAGGGAGCGAGGCAAAAGTAAAGGAAGCTGGAAAAATGCGTGTAGAAGGTAAAGAATACATCGTAAAAGATGGTGATGTAATGCACTTTAGGTTTAACGTATAATTCTTTATTAATTCTAAATATAAGTTTAAGAGCCGCTGTTTAAGTGGCTCTTTTTGTTTCCTATTTTCTTAATTTAGAGGAAACAGGAAGCCTTATGAAAGATAACTTTTCTTCACACTCTTCAGCTTATGCTACTTATAGACCTACTTACCCTAAAGCTTTGTATCAATTTTTAAAGGAAAAATTGAATACTACTGAAAATGTCTGGGATTGTGGCACCGGAAATGGGCAGGTGGCTGCAGAATTGGCAACTTTTTTTAAAGAAGTACAGGCTTCAGATATTAGTTGCCAACAATTAAAGCATGCAATTAAAAAAGATAATATTCATTATTCTTTACAAGCCGCAGAAAATACAGATTTCTCAGATAATAAATTCGATTTAATTACAGTGGCACAAGCTATTCACTGGTTCGATTTTGAGCAATTTTATAAAGAAGTAAACCGTGTTTTACAACCTAATGGTCTCATTGCGGTAATAGGTTATTCTTTATTTAGAAGCAACCCTGAAACCAATGCAGTTATTCTTAAGTTTTATCGTAATATTATTGGCGATTTTTGGGATAAAGAAAGACGCTACCTGGATGAACAGTATCAAACGATTCCTTTTCCATTTCAGGAAATAAAATCCCCGGGATTTCAGCAGGAATATACCTGGTCTTTTGAACATTTAGTAGGCTATTTAAACACCTAGAGTGCTGTAAAGCATTACGAAAAAGAAAAAGGAATAAACCCTGTAAACCTCATAATAAAAGAACTTAAGACTTCTTTTGGAGCTAAAAATAAGGTGGTATTTCCAATTCTTAGCAGGTTAGGAAAGCCTGTTAATTAAGATATTAAATAGAACTGGCACAAAATATGATTATCTTCGGGTCGTTAAAAAATGCTTACTAACGATTAAAAATTATCTACAATGAATAAATTGGGTTTTGTTTTTTTGTTTGTATTAGGAACGCTTTTTCAAAATAGTTTTGCGCAAAGCTTTGCCGAAGACCAATCGGTAACCCAACAAGTGCTTCAGGAACTTAACCGTGAGCGAAGCTTGTTAAGTCAGAACCTGGAGTTTAGAATTAAAGAAATCGACTCTAAAATTAGTAACCTGGATGAAAGTATACAGAACACGAATTCCTCGGCCGAAAAGGTTGAAAAGCTATTGGAAAGGGTAAAGTTCCTGGAAGAACGCCAGGAAGAAATAGACAAAAATACCATTAGTGTTTACAAATATAATTACAGTTCGGCTGTATTAAATCTGGCTTCTATGGAGCGGGAAATTAAACCTTTGAATCTTTTTAACGCTTCAAGAGAGTTTTATGCTACATTAGATGAGGTGAGTAATCCTATGCATTATGAAGGCTACCAGGAATGGTTTGGTGAATTTAGAAAGTTTGTAGAAGAAGAAAAGAAGAATGATGCCAGGCTTTCCGCCCTAAGCCATATTTTGTCTGTCACCGGAGATCTTGCACAAGGTACGCCCTTTACAGGAATGTTCGCAGGAACCGTTTTTGACGGAATTGGCAGCTTTATAAATTCGTTGGGTTGGGGCGATAAAAAGCTAAAAAACCAAAGTACAGAAATGTTGAAGTTAACCACAACTGTCGCACAATTTACCCATGATAAAGATCTTATAGAGACCGAATGGGAGTCTATAAATAAAAACCTGGATGAATTAAAAGAGCTTCAGGAAAAGGCAATGCAGGAAAACCTGGTGCAAATTCTTGAGATAGATCCAAAGGAGTTTGATAAAAAATTCACCAACGAAACCGATGCAAAAAAGCGTACCCAATATATTCTAGACATTTCAAAAATAGCAGAAAATAAGATTGTGCAAGAGAAAGCGAAGAACCCTGAAAACTGGAAGCAGGATTATCACGATCAAATGATTGCAGTGCAGAATTTAAAAATAAGGTTTGGGACTATTACTTTTAGAATTCTTGAAAACCTAAAGAAGTATGACTCTCTTATCAAGAAATATGAAAACGATGAATATTTAAAAACCAAGATTGTAGATTTAAAGAATAAACTGAATACGGTAAGAAACAGTTTTGAGTCTACTTTTAATCCGCAAGAGTATATTAAAGCCTCTAATGAGATGTATGTAGTAGAGTAGAGGATTTCTTAGTAATAAAGACTATCTGAAAATCATTAAACGTAATCCTGATTTTATTTCAGAGTTTGCACCGATTTTTCATCGGAGATCTAAAATTTTCAGATAGTCTTTTAGTTTTATCTAGTGTTTTAATTCCGGAAGAAGTTTTTCAATTCTATCTCTGGAACCTTCATATTGCGAAGGCAGTTTGAGCGCGCTACCAAGCTCTTCCAGGCTTTCATCCCTTGTGAATCCCGGATTATCGGTTGCAATTTCAAATAAGACTCCCCCGGGTTCTCTAAAATAAAGTGAGAAGAAATAATCCCTATCTATTTTTTCAGTGATTTGAAGGCCTTTTTCTCTAATCTTATCTCTAAAATACATTTGAGTTTCTTCATTTTTAACCCGAAAAGCAATATGATGATTAGTTCCACCGGCGTTAATACCGCGCTCAGCAGTAGGATCCTGATGGATGTCTACTATGGCCGCATTTTCTACGGTATTGGTCTTATATCGGTAAAAATCATCTTCCTTTTCCTCGAGTTCATATCCAAAAATATCGGTAAGAATACCAGCCGTAGGACCTACGTTATTAAGGGTAAGGGTAACGTTATGAAAGCCTTTTATGGCAACATCGCTATTAATCTCATCTGTTTGCCAGGCTTGCCGATCATCACTATGTTTGGGAACTACCAATTTTAAATTAAGACCGTCGGGATCACGAAAAGCTAAATATTCTTCACCAAATTGTTCTCTGGTTTTACCATATTCCACTCCATGTTTTTCAAAGCGTTCTTTCCAAAAATCCAGGCTTCCTGCGGGAACAGAATAACCAATTTCTGTAGCCATGCCTACACCATTTTTGCCTTTTTTAACTCCTTCCCATGGGAAAAATGTGAGGATGCTGCCGGGTGTTCCACTTTCATCTCCAAAATAAAAATGATAGGTTTTGGGATCATCAAAATTCACAGTTTTCTTAACCATTCTTAATCCCAGTATTTTTGTGTAGAAGTCGTAGTTGCGTTGCGCATTTCCGGCAATTGCCGTAATATGATGCAGACCAAGTATTTTGTGTTCCATGTTTTTTATGCTTAAGTAAGCAAAAAGTAACTAAAACAAGGTTAAAGTAATTATAAAAGTAAAGTTAATATCAAACTTAAATAGATTTGACCTTATGGAATTTTAGTGGAAAAAGTGAATTGTAGGGGATGGTGGCATAAATAACCCGAATAGGTGTCTTTTTGCTTAACTGAAATTCAATATCCTTATTGATGGCCCTTTTTCATTAAAGGTGTTTATGAAGCCGTTTTACAATATTATACGTGTTGGAATCTGAATATGTGCCAAAGGCATTTACTAAAACACCCTTTATTTTATGATTATGGGAGGAAATTGCATATACAATCATTTCGTCTCCGGGATCTGTCATCCCTTCAAACCTATAAATTTCATCTATCTCAAACTCTTCAGGCGAAAGCTGCAGGCTACGTGCGGTATCTACTAGTTTATCGTTTTCCGGCTCTAATTTAAAGTCGGTAGTATATCCGCGAGACGCCAAACCATTAATAGCCTGGCTAACTGTTTCGTAATTGTGTCTTTTTACTACCATAATCAGGATAATTAATTATTATAATGAGCTTGAAGATAATTTAGTTCAATGAAGCTATTATCTTCTTAAGTTTTTGCTGTACTTCTGTGGCTATTTCCTCGAGAGAATCATTTTTTGCCGCTTGCATGGAAGAAATTGGATCTACTGCAGAAACTTCAATTTCACCATTTTCGTTTTCTTCAACAATTACATTGCAAGGCAGAAAAACGCCAATCTTATCTTCGCTTTTTAATGCTTTATGCGCAAATACGGGATTACAGGCACCTAAAATCCTGTATTTTTTAAAGTCTACATCAATCTTTTTTTTCAGTGTTTCTTTTACATCAATTTCAGTAAGTACCCCAAACCCTTCTTCTTTTAAAGCTGCAGTTACTGTTTTTATAGCTTTATCAAAGTTTTTTTCTTTTAACGTAGTATTAAAATAGTAGCTCATAACTTAAATTTTATAGATTAAATTGCAGGTTTAATTTACGAAGAAAATTATATAGTCTATAGTTTTTTTCGGAAACTGTTCTAAAAAAAGATTTATAATCTGAAGCTCATTGAACTTTAGAAAAAGATAAAAAAGCTTACTTTTGTGGTAGAAATTCTACTTTTTGCAACTAATTATGGGTCAAAGAATATTACTGAATGCCGATGAGATAAATATTATTCTCCACCGTCTTGCCTGCCAGTTAGTTGAAAATCATACCGATTTTAAGCATACGGTTATAATTGGAATCCAACCCCGGGGTGTTTTTCTTGCCGAAAGAATTATAAAAATCCTTCAAGAAGAATATGGGATCACAGATTTGAATTACGGGCATTTAGACATTACTTTCTATCGGGATGATTTTAGAAGAGGAGAGAAACCTCTTGAAGCCAATAAGACTAAAATAGATTTTATAGTTGAAGATAAGAAAGTTGTTTTTATAGACGATGTGCTGTATACTGGCAGGAGTATACGAGCGGCGCTTACAGCAATACAATCATTTGGCAGGCCCGCCGAAATAGAATTATTAAGTTTTATAGATAGAAGATTTAGCCGTCATTTACCAATACAACCTGATTATAATGGGAGGCAGGTAGATGCCATAAATGAAGAAAAAGTAATAGTAAACTGGAAAGAAAACGATGGGGAAGACGTGGTTTATCTGGTTTCTAAATAAGTAAATATATGAGCGAATTAAGTGTAAACCACTTACTTGGAATTAAATATCTTAATGAGAAAGATATTGAGCTTATTTTTAAAACGGCCGATCATTTTAAGGAAGTGATAAACCGGCCTATAAAAAAAGTCCCTTCGCTAAGAGATATTACCATAGCTAATTTATTTTTTGAAAATTCAACCCGTACCCGCCTTTCGTTCGAGCTTGCTGAAAAACGATTAAGTGCAGATGTTGTTAATTTCTCGGCAGCTTCTTCTTCGGTTAAAAAAGGAGAAACGCTTATAGATACCGTAAACAACATTCTCTCCATGAAGGTTGATATGGTAGTTATGAGGCATCCAAACCCCGGTGCAGGTATATTTCTTTCCCGCCATGTAAATGCAAGTATCGTTAATGCTGGAGACGGGGCCCACGAGCATCCTACCCAGGCACTTTTAGATTCTTATTCTATTAGAGAACGTCTTGGGGAAGTAAGAGGGAAAAAGGTGGTTATTGTTGGGGACATTCTTCATAGTAGAGTGGCACTATCTAATATTTTTGCACTGAAATTACAGGGAGCCGAGGTGAAGGTATGTGGTCCAAAAACACTTATACCAAAACATATAGAATCTTTAGGGGTAGGTGTGGAGACCAATCTTAAAAAAGCTATAGAATGGTGTGATGTAGCTAATATGCTTAGGGTTCAAAATGAGCGTATGGATATAAGTTATTTTCCAAGTACCCGCGAATATGCTCAACAATTTCAGTTGAATAAAAGCTTATTGGAAAGTCTGGATAAAGAAATAGTGGTAATGCACCCGGGACCAATAAACAGGGGGGTAGAAATTACCAGTCAGGTTGCTGATGCCGAAAACGCTATTATTTTAGATCAGGTTCAAAATGGAGTTGCCGTTAGGATGGCGGTAATATATTTACTTGCTTCTAAAATTAATAGGTAGAGGTTAGGCTTAAATAATTTTAAATTTAAAGATTGAACTTATGAAGATTTTAGAGAAAGAAAATTATATCTTAATAGAACCCCTGGAAGCCCCAATTGTAGATTTTGTTTCGCTTCTTACCCAGAGACATACCGAATTTGAGAAGAAGAATCTAGTAGTTAATCTTCTGGCTTATAAAAACCTTAAGAAAGATGAGGTGCTGGGTTTTTTAGAAATCTCTAAAATTCATCAAGCACAAAATAAATCTTTTGTTTTGGTTAGTAACGCCATTACTATAGACGAATTGCCTGAAGACATTATTATGGTTCCTACATTGAGAGAAGCCGAAGATTTAATTCAAATGGACGAAATTCAAAGAGACTTAGGGATATAAACCTTTTCTATGAAGCTCAATATCCTTGGTTGTTATGCCGCTACCCCGCGTAGCTTTACCAATCCCAGCGCTCAGGTTCTGGAAATGAAAAACGAGTTGTTTTTAATTGATTGTGGTGAAGGAACCCAGGTACAACTAAGGAAGAATAAAATAAGGTTCTCTAAAATAAAACATATTTTCATATCTCACCTGCACGGGGATCATTGTTACGGACTTGTAGGCCTTATTTCCACCTTTAGATTATTGAACCGGGAAAATGAGCTGCATGTTTATGGCCCAAAGGGAATAAAAGAGATCATTACGCTACAATTAAAATTGTCTAATTCCTGGACAAATTATCCACTTTATTTTCATGAATTAGAAAGTAAAGAAGCCCAAATTATTTATGAGGATGAAAAACTAAGTGTAGAAACTATACCATTGGTGCATAGGGTATACACTAATGGTTTTCTTTTTAAGGAGAAGCCGGGAGACCGTAAACTACTTATTGATAAAGCAATTGAATATAATATAGATGTTGCTTTGTATAGGAGCTTAAAAAAAGGAAAAGATGTTAGGTCAGAGTCAGGGGAGCTTGTTCCCAATCATCTGGTAACTGCTAATCCAGAACCACCAAAAAGTTATGCTTACTGCAGTGACACAGCTTTTAACCCAAAAATGATTCCACAAATTAGTGGTACTACAGTTTTGTATCACGAATCTACATTTTTAGAAGATAAAGCTGAGTTGGCATTTCCTACCAAGCATAGTACCGCAAAAGAAGCCGCACAGATTGCCAAAGAAGCGGGGGTAGGGAAATTAATCTTAGGACATTATTCTACACGCTATACCAATATCAATTTATTTAAAAAAGAAGCTACAAGCATTTTTAATAAAGTTGATCTAGCCGATGACGGTAAGGTTTTTATCTTTGAATAGCACTTCCACTTTATTTTACTTACATTTTTGACTAGCAGGTGTTTAAACATCTCGTTTTTAGTAGGTTTAATCCTACTAAAAATGTTAAAATGCAGAAAAAATCGATGAAATGTACATCCGCCTATGCATTTAGTCGATAAAAAATGTACTTTTAACTACCCAAGTCTAATATCATGACCTATGAAAAAAAGTACATTTAGATTTTTTGTACTTGTTTTGCTGGCTGTATCGACAGTTTCTTGTGCAAAAGAAAGTATAGAGGAAGAAGTAAATTCTTACAATCACACCGCTGAAGAAAAAGTGCATTTTGATTATTCTGAAATTGAAAACACTATTTTAAAACTGGTGAATGAACATAGAAAAACATTAGATCTTAAACCACTACAGCCAATTGCTGAAATCTCTTTTGAAGCAGAGAGCCATAATTATTATATGTTAGAGGTGGGGAAAGTTAGTCACGACAATTTTGGAGTGCGCTACGAAAATTTAGTAAAGACAGTAGGAGCTAAAGCGGTTAGCGAAAATGTGGGATATGGTTATCGTACTGCAGATGCTGTTGTAAAAGCCTGGCTAAATAGTAAAGGACATAAAGAAAATATTGAAGGTAATCACTCTCATTTTGGCGTGTCGGTAGTAGATGATGCAAACGGACGTAATTATTTCACCAATATATTTATAAGAAAGTAGAGTAATTATTTTTTATAACTTGATTAAGCTAAAAAGAGGCCGTCTAAAAAGCTTTTTTAGGCGGTCTTTTTTTATCCTTTTTTTGGTAGTTTTAATATTTTTTAGTTTCAGTTATTCGTTAAGGGTTAAAAGTTAATAGGATGTTTCTTTTCACTGTACTAGAGTGAACTTTTTAAGGTTATGAGCTATCGCTATTAGGCCTATTTCAGTGGTTACTTTATCCATTCCCCGGAGCATAAATCGCTTAAAACCCATGTTTTGCTTGATATTTCCAAAGACGGCTTCCACATCCCAGCATCTTCTTTTGCGATGAGCTATTCCCTCTTCACTTAGTAATAGGTTCCTGGCAGTTTCCTTAAGACGAATCAGATTGTGATTACGCTCGATAGTCCTGTTTCCTTTGGCTTTATGACAGCTGCCCCGCAAAGGGCACCCCTGGCAGTTGATAGCCTGATACCGATGGATTTGCTGCTTAAAACCGGTAGTTGTTTTCTTCTCATAACTATTTACTTTATTCATCGCCTGGCCCATCGGGCAATAATACGTATCGGTTTCTTTATTATAGAATAGGTTGTCCGGATGGAATGGATTTTCGTGGTGCTTTTTATCGCGTTGCTCTTTATGGAAGTAGTTGTATTTTACATAAGCAGTAATTTCCTTTTCTTCCAGATCGGTATAATTCTCTTCACTGCCATAGCCGGCATCTGCGGTAAGGCTTTGAGGAATTTGATCATAGGAGTCTATATGATCTTGTAGGTGATCTTTTAAAGTAGTGGTATCGGCGGTGGTTTGGGCTAAAGTATAGTTGGTGATGAACTGGTTGTTGGTGGAGGCTTGAAGGTTATATCCAGGTTTTAACTGCCCGTTCTGCATATAATCATCTTTCATCCGCATAAAAGTGGCATCGGGGTCGGTCTTGCTATAACTGTTACGTTTGCCCAGGATAGCTTTCTGCTTTTGGTATTTCTTCAGGTTTCCCGGCCAGTTCTTCTTGGCATAGTTGAGCTTTTGTTTTACTTTTTTATCCACCTCCTTATCTTTTAATGCGTCATTAATGGCATCAATGGTTTTGGCTACTTCATCTGGGTCGATAGCCTCAAAATCAGGCTCATTGGGAAGCAGTTGTTCCTGGTCATATACCTTTTCCACATAAGACCATAGTTCCCGAAGCTGTTTCTTAATACGCTCCTTACTGTTCTTGATGGATTTACCCCATACAAAAGTAAAGCGATTGGCATTGGCCCCTATCTTAGTGCCATCCACAAAGAGTTCTTTTAAAGATAATACGCCCTGGTCGGCCAGTAAAAGAACCACCTGATTGAAAATATTTTTGAACTCCCCTTTTAAGCGTTTGCCCCTAAAATCATTAATCGTATTATGATCGGGTTTACTTTGACCACTAAGCCACATAAAATGGAGGTTCTCCAAAAGGGCTTGTTCTATTTTACGCGAGGAATACATATTACGCAGGTAGGCATAGATGGTAACTTTGAGTAGCATCCTAGGATGGTAACTGGAGGTGCCACCACCTTTATAGCTTCGCTCTAAGTCGGCGATGTCGATTTGATCAATTATAGTGTTGACAATTCGAACGGGATGATGGGCAGGTACCAAATCATCATAACTGGGAGGTAAAAGACTTAACTGCGATTGGTTATAAGTCTTAAATACAACTTTGGCTTTCATACCATGAAAATAATACTATCCTGTATTATTTTCAATAAAAAAGAGGTTGACTTTTCAGACAACCTCTTTATAATTTTTAAAATAAGCATAATAGCTTAATCCATGTTTACAACACTAAACATAGAACGCCGGTTTAATTGATGCTGCTCTCTGGAACATCTATCACAAGCTATTGCAGGTTCACGTTCACCATAGCCTTGCTCCTTAATACGGTTTTTATCAATTCCTTCGGCAATTAAGTAATCACGAGTTGCTTTAGCTCTTCTTTCGGCCAAAGCTTCGTTGTAAGCTTCACTTCCCCGTTTGTCGGTATGCGATCCAATTTCAATTACCAGATCGGGATACTCATCACGCATTAATTTTACCAGTTTATCTAACTCTTTTGCGGCATCAGGTCTAATATTGCTTTTGTCAAAATCAAAGTATATATTGTTTATTTCTGCCAAATACTCTACATCGGCCACAGGTTGAAGAGCAATATTATATTCCATTTCTACTTTATCTTCCATGTTTTTGGTGCTTAAAGTAGCCTTGAAACTCTTATACTCTATCTGTTTTGCTTCCAGGGGAATACTTATATTTCTGTTTACTTTTGTTTTGTAATTTCCATCGTTATCAGACTCCAGAAAGGCAATTTGTTCGTTCTTTTCATTGAAAAGCCTAATAGTGGCCTGCGCAATAGGATTGCCATTCACCGCATCGGTAACTTTTCCTTTTAAAATTAGTGGAAGCAGGCGATTAAATGCGTATACATTATCTGAGCCTTCACGGTTTGAAGCTATAAACCCGGCATTAGTATCAGATTCGCGAAAATAACTAAAGTCATCTAAGTTGCTGTTTATAGTTTCTCCAAGATTGGTAATTTGGGCGTTCCCATTTTTTAAATCAATTTTAAAAATATCTGCCAAACCATAACCTCCGTGACCTGATGAGGAAAAATATAGTACTTCATCTTCATCTATAAAAGGAAAGGTTTCATCTTTAGCTGTATTAATTTTTTCTCCCAGGTTTTCAGGAACTCCAAAATTATTATTTCCATTTATAGTAACTTTATAGAGATCGGTGCCACCCTCACCACCGGGCATATTAGATGTGAAGTAAAGTGTCTTTCCATCTTTGGAAACCGATGGATGTCCTACAGAATAGGCGTCACTGTTAAATGGCAGTTCCTGGATATTCGTCCAGGCTCCACCTGAGTTTTGAGCAGAATAAATCTTTAAATGATTTGTAGCCTCTTCGTCACGTTTTCCTTCTTTGTTATTATAATAGTTGTTTCTGGTAAAATAAAGCGTTTCACCGTTAGGACTAAAGCTTAAAGGGCCATCGTGTAATTTAGTATTGATTTCTTCTGAAATTGAAGTAGCTTCATTTTGAGGGTTTAGCTCATAAATATCCAGGAATGGCTCGTCATTCCAGGAATATTTTTTGTCTGAATTATTCGTGTTTCTGGCAGAAACAAAATAGGTTTTCCCCTCATACTTTACCGCTCCAAAGTCACTGAATTCTGAATTAAACCCGGTTTTTGTGAGTGTATACGTAGTTTGAACCTCCGGATGCTTTGCGTTAAGTATTTTACTAACTTCAGCAACAACTTTTCCATCGCTATCAAGATATTTTTGTAGCCATTTTCGTGACTCTTCATATCTTTTAGCTCCACGTAATGCCCTGGCATAGTCATAATAATATTCGGCAGAACTATTTAAAGAATCCTCTAAAATGTCTTCATAATAGAATACAGCATTCTCCGGACTTCTTAATTTCATGTAAATCTCGGCCAGTTTTATCCTATTTTCCCTGGTATTATAGTCGTTTTCAATAAGATCCTTATAAACTTCTACAGCTTCAGTATAAGCGAGATTATTATAAAGTTTATCTGCTCTCTTTTGTTTCCCATATTGTGCTTGCACCGACATGCTAAACACGAAGAAAAATAGGCTTAAATAGTATAGTTTTTTCATAATTAGCAGCTTTTATTTTAGAAGAATCGGGGTGATTTATAGCGTGTTTTTTGGAACCTGAATTCATAAATAAGTAAGATTTCATGAGATCCCGAGGTATATGGTCTAATATCTGAAATAGAGTATTCATAGGCATAACCGGCCCTAAAACCATCAAAGAGTTCTATATCCAGGAAAGCCCCCAGGGCATCGTCTAACCTCCAATTAGCCCCCAGATAAAATTTCTCATTAAAAATCATTGTTCCAGAAAAATCTACTGAAAGTGGGGCACCGCTGGTCATCTTAAGTAAAGATGTGGGCCTAAATTTTAGGTTTTCGTTTAGATCAAAAACATAACCACCTGTAAGGTAATAGTGAATCTGTTCCATAGCTAGAAATTCATTAAACTCGTGGTTGTTGTTATTGATTAGCTTTGGTGCCGATGCCCCTATATACCAATTTTGGGAAGATAGATAAAAACCAAGCCCAAAATTGGGTGTCCATTTATTAAATCTATCTTCAAAAAAGGGATCATTTAAAACCTGCGGATCGTTAAATAGTTCCCGGTCGAGATTGTAATAGCTCATTCCGGCTTTTAAACCCATAGCTAAAGAGACATCATTATTGAAATCTAAACGATAGGCAAAATCACCATATGCATAGGTGTAATTTTCATAGCCGGTTTTATCGTTTATTACCGAAAGTCCCAGGCCTACTTTATCGTTGGTAAGCGGGGAGTGGATGGAAAGCGTTTGGGTTTTTGGTGCCCCACTAACGCCGGCCCATTGATTTCGGTTTAATGCCGTTATGGAAAATCCATCCCTGCTACCGGCATACGCCGGGTTTATAGATATAGTATTGTACATATACTGGGTAAACTGCGGCAATTGCTGCGCTAATCCAGTTATGGAAGATATAATACAGAATAGGAGTAGGTATATATATTTCATGATGTTCTGTTTTTATTTTGTTCCTAAATAGATGTAACCTTGTATTGGTTCAAATCCGCTATTTCTAATTTCCAGGATATAGAAGTAAGTTCCGGATGGCAATTGATTAGAACTCGTTGCCGAATTTGTAGCATAGCCATCCCAATCGTTTTGATAATTAGTGGCTTCATATATTTTATTTCCCCATCGGTTAAAGATCATCAAGTCATAAGTAAATCCACATTCACTGGCAAAATCTATTGTGAAATAATCATTGCGATTATCCCCGTTTGGCGTTACCGCTTTCGATATACTGGACTTAATATCTTCCAGGCTACATGGTAATACCACACAATCATCATTAATGTTCACCGTTACGCTTGTGGTAGAGTTACAAATACCATTGTTAATTTGATATTCAAAAGTATAAGTGCCAACCTGTAACAATGCCGGGTCAATAAAATCTTGAGTTAAAGCACCGGTTTGCTCAGTATCTACCCAAACTCCGGAGTCATCATATTCACCTTCCAAAAGTTCAAAAAGATTAAAGCTTGAGTCTTCTATACAAAGGCTTATAGTACTTGTCTCAATTTCAGTTGCAATAGGTTCTTCTAATATAACTTCTGTAGCTTCAGATACCTGGCCAAATTCATCCTTTGCGGTTACCTGGTAAGTTCCCGGTTCAAGATCTGTAAATTCCTGTATCGCTTCATAGTTTTCACCATCTATACTATAGGTAAGTCCGTTTTCAGTATTTATTAGGATTACCCCGGTTGGTGTTAAACAGTCTGGTTGAATAAGGTCAACTTCCGGAGCAGACGGTATCGGTGGAGTTTCTTCAATAATTACCAGGAATGAACAGCTAACAGAATTTCCGGAAGCATCAGTAACCTGATATGTTACTACGGTCTCTCCTACAGGGAACTCTTCGCCGGAAGCAAAGCCTTCTATGAGTTCAATACTGGTTCCTGAACAGTTATCTGTAACTGAAACCCCTTCATAATTAACAACAATAGAATCTGTTCCATTTTCAACACTTAGTTGAATATTATCGGGGCAGGTTAATACCGGAGCTTCATTGTCTATTACATTAACTACAAAACTAGAGTTTACTGAATTACCATTCACATCAGTTGCCGTATATGTTATTTTTGTTTCTCCTATCGGAAATTCAGCACCAGAAGCTAAGCCCTCAGTAAGTTCTATGCTTTCTATGCCACAATTATCATTAGCCGAAGGAACCGAATAATTAACAGTTGCCCCACAGCTATCGGGATCTGTATTTACTGTAATATTTTCCTGTTCAGCAATTACCGGCGCCTGATCGTCAGTTACCGTTATGGTTTGTATTACCGGTTGAGCCTCGTTTCCATTATCATCTGTCACGGTCCATGTAATATTGGTGGTTCCCACGGGGTATTCCGCATCTAATGGCTGGTTATCATCCCTTGTTC
>NZ_JAEHOK010000010.1:97244-168960 GCF_016236915.1 Salegentibacter maritimus | reverse complement strand
AAAAATTAGCTCAAAAAAAAAGACCTTTACATTGCTGTAAAGGTCTTTTAAAAAAAAGGCGGTGACATACTCTCCCACAAATAGCAGTACCATCTGCGCTAACGGGCTTAACTTCTCTGTTCGGAATGGAAAGAGGTGAGCCCCGTTGCCATAACCACCTTAAGTCTTTAGTATGCAGTTTACAGTCTATAAGTTCGCAGGTTTTCCTGCTTACTCTTTTACTTACAACTGCCTACTCTAATAAGTTGACATATTAAAAGAAACAAAAAATAAAATAAAACTGCGGCAAGCATTCAAGCTCCTGTTATCCCTTGCAGGATAACAGGAATCGCATCAAGCTTTACGGATTATTAGTACCACTCGGCTATGACATTGCTGCCTTTACACCTATGGCCTATCAACGTGGTCGTCTCCCACGGTCCTTTAAAGAAATCTCATCTTGTGGTGGGTTTCGCGCTTATATGCTTTCAGCGCTTATCCCTTCCCAACGTAGCTACCCAGCAGTGCTCCTGGCGGAACAACTGGTGCACCAGAGGTTGGTCCAACTCGGTCCTCTCGTACTAGAGTCAGGTCCACTCAAATTTCTAACGCCCACTACAGATAGAGACCGAACTGTCTCACGACGTTCTGAACCCAGCTCGCGTGCCACTTTAATGGGCGAACAGCCCAACCCTTGGGACCTTCTCCAGCCCCAGGATGTGACGAGCCGACATCGAGGTGCCAAACCCCCCCGTCGATGTGAGCTCTTGGGGGAGATCAGCCTGTTATCCCCGGCGTACCTTTTATCCTTTGAGCGATGACCCTTCCACGCGGTGTCACCGGATCACTATGCTCTACTTTCGTACCTGATCGACCTGTATGTCTCTCAGTCAAGCTCCCTTTTGCCATTGCACTCTACGCACGGTTACCAAGCGTGCTGAGGGAACCTTTAGAAGCCTCCGTTACTCTTTTGGAGGCGACCACCCCAGTCAAACTACCCACCAAGCACTGTCCCTCACAAAGTGAGGTTAGGCTCCGAACAAGTAAAGGGTGGTATTTCAACAATGACTCCACACCGCCTGGCGACGGCGCTTCAAAGTCTCCCACCTATCCTACACATCACTTGTCCAAAGTCAATACTAAGCTATAGTAAAGGTGCACGGGGTCTTTTCGTCCCGTAGCGGGTAATCGGCATCTTCACCGATACTACAATTTCACCGAGCTCATGGCTGAGACAGTGTCCAGATCGTTGCACCATTCGTGCAGGTCGGAACTTACCCGACAAGGAATTTCGCTACCTTAGGACCGTTATAGTTACGGCCGCCGTTTACTGGGGCTTCAATTCAATGCTTCGCCGAAGCTAACATCTCCTCTTAACCTTCCAGCACCGGGCAGGTGTCAGGCCCTATACATCATCTTTCGATTTAGCAGAGCCCTGTGTTTTTGATAAACAGTCGCCTGGACCTCTTCACTGCGGCCCCGCTAAAAGCGGGGCGACCCTTCTCCCGAAGTTACGGGCCTATTTTGCCTAGTTCCTTAGCCATGAATCTCTCGAGCACCTTAGAATTCTCATCCCAACTACCTGTGTCGGTTTACGGTACGGGTTGCATCCACTCGCTTTTCTTGGAAGTCGATCCGCTGGATTATCACGCCAGCCGAAGCTTTTGTGTACTATCGGGGTGTTACCACTCCCTTCAACGTGCTATTCCGTCAGCACGCACCAACTTTTCGCCTCCGTCCGCTTTAACGTGGGGCAAGTACAGAAATATTAATCTGTTGTCCATCGACTACCCCCTTCGGGTTCGCCTTAGGTCCCGACTAACCCCCAGCTGATTAGCATAGCTGGGGAAACCTTAGTCTTTCGGTGTGCAGGTTTCTCGCCTGCATTATCGTTACTTATGCCTACATTTTCTTTTGTAACCAATCCAGAAAGCCTCACGACTCACCTTCATCTCTGTTACAATGCTCCCCTACCACTCCATATCTAAATATGAAATCCATAGCTTCGGTAGTATGTTTATGCCCGATTATTATCCATGCCGGACCGCTCGACTAGTGAGCTGTTACGCACTCTTTAAATGAATGGCTGCTTCCAAGCCAACATCCTAGCTGTCTGGGCAGTCCAACCGCGTTTATTCAACTTAACATACATTTGGGGACCTTAGCTGATGGTCTGGGTTCTTTCCCTCTCGGACACGGACCTTAGCACCCATGCCCTCACTGATATAAAACATTTTATAGCATTCGGAGTTTGTCAGGAATTGGTAGGCGGTGAAGCCCCCGCATCCAATCAGTAGCTCTACCTCTATAAAACTATTATACCGCTGCACCTAAATGCATTTCGGGGAGTACGAGCTATTTCCGAGTTTGATTGGCCTTTCACCCCTACCCTCAGGTCATCCCAAGACTTTTCAACGTCAACGGGTTCGGTCCTCCACTATGTGTTACCACAGCTTCAACCTGCCCAAGGGTAGATCACACGGTTTCGCGTCTACCATTACCAACTTAAATCGCCCTATTAAGACTCGCTTTCGCTACGGCTCCACAGCTGAACTGCTTAACCTTGCTGGCAACGGTAACTCGTAGGCTCATTATGCAAAAGGCACGCCGTCACCCCAAAGGGCTCCGACCGCTTGTAAGCGTATGGTTTCAGGATCTATTTCACTCCCTTGTTCAGGGTTCTTTTCACCTTTCCCTCACGGTACTGGTTCACTATCGGTCTCTCAGGAGTATTTAGCCTTGGCGGATGGTCCCGCCGGATTCATACAGGGTTTCACGTGCCCCGCACTACTCAGGATACCACTATCATTACATCCATTACCTATACCGGGCTGTCACCGTCTATGGCCAAGCTTTCCAACTTGTTCTAATTCTGTTTGTAACAAATATTGTGGTCCTACAACCCCATAAGGTCCGTAAACCTTATGGTTTGGGCTAATGCACGTTCGCTCGCCGCTACTAGCGCAATCACTATTGTTTTCTCTTCCTCCGGGTACTTAGATGTTTCAGTTCTCCGGGTTTGCCTCCTTGCGGATACTATACCTTCAGTATAGTGGGTTGCCCCATTCGGATATCTGCGGATCAACTTGTATGTGCCAATCCCCGCAGCTTTTCGCAGCTTATCACGTCCTTCTTCGCCTCTGAGAGCCTAGGCATTCCCCATACGCCCTTATCTAGCTTGTATGCTTCTTGCTTATGCTCGAATTTCTCGTGACCTTAAATCACAATGTATTCTATTAATATAATTAATTTACCTCGTTATAAAATTTACATCCTATAACTGTAGTTTTCTCGTATTCTTTGTTTCTCAATATGTCAATGAACTTTTTTCCTCTCTAACAATCTAAAATTGATGGTAAGCAAACGAATATGCTTTACGCATTTCCTGATTGTTTAAATTACCTATCTCCCTTAGATCTTAAGGAATCGTGGAGAATATCGGAGTCGAACCGATGACCTCCTGCGTGCAAGGCAGGCGCTCTAGCCAGCTGAGCTAATCCCCCATTTGTTAGTCGGCAGTCTCAGTATTCAGTAGGCAGTCTTTATTACTGCTAACTGCTCCTGCTTACTGCAAACTGGGTTACCCAACTTCTAAAATTTCCTTTCAATTTGTAATGAACGTTGTTGTCCCAAATTCAAATTACTTTGAACTTTTAACCTTTAACTGCGCTTTAGCGCGCTGTAGTCTCAGGCAGACTCGAACTGCCGACCTCTACATTATCAGTGTAGCGCTCTAACCAGCTGAGCTATGAGACTGTCCCTTGTTAAATATATATTGCAAATCGTATTATGAATAAGGTTTTTTTCAATAAAACCTCTTCAACATACATTATACAGCATACACTATACAATTTTTTAAATTAAATCGACAGCTTAGAATCAAGACCAAAAAAGAGCTTTAAGAACTTCCCTTTAATTATTGCGCATTGCCTTAAAAGGCGTTGCTCTAGAAAGGAGGTGTTCCAGCCGCACCTTCCGGTACGGCTACCTTGTTACGACTTAGCCCCAGTTACCAGTTTTACCCTAGGCGGCTCCTTGCGGTGACCGACTTCAGGTACCCCCGGCTTCCATGGCTTGACGGGCGGTGTGTACAAGGCCCGGGAACGTATTCACCGCATCATGGCTGATATGCGATTACTAGCGATTCCAGCTTCACGCAGTCGAGTTGCAGACTGCGATCCGAACTGTGATAGGGTTTATAGATTCGCTCCTTCTCGCGAAGTGGCTGCTCTCTGTCCCTACCATTGTAGCACGTGTGTGGCCCAGGACGTAAGGGCCGTGATGATTTGACGTCATCCCCACCTTCCTCACGGTTTGCACCGGCAGTCTGGCTAGAGTTCCCGACATTACTCGCTGGCAACTAACCACAGGGGTTGCGCTCGTTATAGGACTTAACCTGACACCTCACGGCACGAGCTGACGACAACCATGCAGCACCTTGTAATCTGTCCGAAGAAAAAACTGTTTCCAGTCCTGTCAGACTACATTTAAGCCCTGGTAAGGTTCCTCGCGTATCATCGAATTAAACCACATGCTCCACCGCTTGTGCGGGCCCCCGTCAATTCCTTTGAGTTTCATTCTTGCGAACGTACTCCCCAGGTGGGTTACTTATCACTTTCGCTTAACCACTCAACCCTTAATCGGGCCGAACAGCTAGTAACCATCGTTTACGGCGTAGACTACCAGGGTATCTAATCCTGTTCGCTACCTACGCTTTCGTCCATCAGCGTCAGTGTATTATTAGTGATCTGCCTTCGCAATCGGTATTCTGAGTAATATCTATGCATTTCACCGCTACACTACTCATTCTAACCACTTCATAATAACTCAAGACAATCAGTATCAATGGCAGTTCTCCCGTTGAGCGGAAGACTTTCACCACTGACTTAATTGCCCGCCTACGGACCCTTTAAACCCAATGATTCCGGATAACGCTCGGATCCTCCGTATTACCGCGGCTGCTGGCACGGAGTTAGCCGATCCTTATTCGCAGAGTACCGTCAAACTCCCACACGTGGGAGTGGTTCTTCCTCTGTAAAAGCAGTTTACAACCCATAGGGCAGTCTTCCTGCACGCGGCATGGCTGGATCAGGCTCTCGCCCATTGTCCAATATTCCTCACTGCTGCCTCCCGTAGGAGTCTGGTCCGTGTCTCAGTACCAGTGTGGGGGATCTCCCTCTCAGGACCCCTACCTATCGCTGCCTTGGTAAGCCGTTACCTTACCAACTAACTAATAGGACGCATACCCATCTAATAGCCATAAATGTTTAATGATGATCTCAGGAGAGACCTCCATACTATGGGACATTAATCCAAGTTTCCCTGGGCTATTCCCCGCTAAAAGGTAGGTTGTATACGCGTTACTCACCCGTGCGCCGGTCGTCATCAGAAAAGCAAGCTTTTCTATGTTACCCCTCGACTTGCATGTGTTAGGCCTGCCGCTAGCGTTCATCCTGAGCCAGGATCAAACTCTTCATCGTTGTTTCTTAATTATAATTACAACAATCAAAATCTGTACTCAAAGACGACTTATCTAGTCTTAATTCTAAAATTATTTGTATCGTTTTTCTTGCGAAAAACGTACGCGCTGTCAATTCAATAAATCAATGAACTTCTTCTCAGTAAACAGTATTTAGTAGATAGTTAGCAGTTTAAAAACCAACCCTCCAGCACCATCACTGAAATTGTCTTGTAAAAACCAAAGGAGTCGAACCTTTCTTATATAACGCCCCGTCCGGCAGTTTCTTTTTCAATATTTTTGGGAACTTGTTTCCGCTGTAAGCGGCTGCAAATATACAATGCTTTTTCTTTATCAACCAAATATTTTTTAGAAAAATTTTAAGTTTTTTTGAAAGCTTTACCCGATTAAAAGAACTTAAAAACAACTACAATTTTTATTAAAATCCTTCGCTGTTTTTGCGGCTGCAAATATACAACCTCTTTTGAATCTGACAAGCAAAAAATAAAGTTTTTTTACTTTTATTTTTTTTGAGCTTTCTTAGCTCTCAAAACATCGTAATCCCAGTATGTAATGAACTTCTTAACTTAGAACCCCAAACCTCTTGTGGCGCAAAGCGGGTGCAAATATACTGCTGTTTTTTAGATGCACAACAATATTCTTCAAATTTAATTACTTTTCAGGATTTCATACAAAATACACAAATCACATCCCAAATTCATCATAATCTAGAGGCTTCACAAAGCAATTTAACATTCAATAGGTTAAAATAACAGACGAATAAAATAACTTCAACAGAAAAACTAGAGAAAAAAGTTCCAAACAACGCCAAAACGCACCTGGAAATCCATATAAGGATAGCGTGGCGCTACAAAATTATTATTCTTATCGATTAAAGAATTTAAATGTTGCAGCTTAAAAAAGATACGAGTTTGATCTACCTTTCCATTAAAAAAGAAATCGACAACCGGATAATTACCAAATTCGGATGAGTTCTGCACATAAAATTCAGCTAGCACAGGATCGTAGGCATTCATATTATATTTTGTAAAATATTTAAATGTAAAACCGGTTTGTAAATATAGTGCCTTGTCAAACCACTCGTCTTTATAATATATGCTGTTACGAGTCACAAATTCAGGCAGGTTTAATACAGAAGCACCATCTAATACATTTTGATACATCAAGGTATTATCTATTGCAAACAGACCAAAGTCAAAATCCTTACTAGCTTTTATTTTAAAATACCTAACCTGGTCTTTGGACTGAAAAGGCTTCACTAAAGAATCTTCCCCTTCGGAAAAATAGGTATAATTCTGAATTTGCGTTAACCGGGCACTTACATCGAGCAATTTTTTAGAACCTAACTCACCATATAGACTCTGAGTATTTATATTATCAAAATCGTTTTGCCAATTATAATTCACATAATTACTTTGGTAAAGCAGAAAATTATAGTTTGGCATATGACTGTTTTGATTAAACCCAAATTGCAGCCTATTTTCTTCATCAAGGCTGTAACCGGCCTGTGCTTCAAAATAGCTTCCTGTAAAATCGCCGGCTAAATTAAGCATAGCATCCGCCTGTACGTCAAATCCACCTATTTTCTTCTTATATTCACCACCCACAGCATAATTTACTCCGGTAAGTTTATTATTAATGGTGTCATTTTCCCGAATATAAAAAGTTTTATATCCGTATTCAAAAGTTTTAATAGCAGCTTTCGCCTTTACCTCCCCTAAAGTTTTATTAGACCACTGTACATAGCCCTCATTATAAAACTCGGTTAACCTAACACGGTCCCTTAAACTTGTTTGCTGAAAAGAAGGACCAAAAATCATATTTGCTGCATTGGTTTGAGAGAAATCAAACTTCTTATAATCGTGGTTAAAGATATGCCCCACTTTTAATGCATTTGAGGATAAGGAATCTGATTTAGAAAGATTATAATAATGGTTCAGATAAAAACGCTTGCCATATAAGGTGCTTTCCGCATCCTCAAAATTCATCTGTAAAAGAGAGCGATCTTCAAACTCCTCTTCTTTACCTATATATTGTTGAAGCGCTAAATCTGAAAGTCCACCATTCTCCTGATTCAATAAGTTATGCGAAACAAAATGTGTTCTTAAATGATATTTTCTATCTAAAGTTCTATAGTTAAGTCCGAATCTAAAAATACCGGTACTGGTAAGAATGTTCTGATATCTACCCAAAGCACGTACTCCCTTATACCCTACTGAAAAGTTTAACCTTTCAGAAGTATTCATGGTAAACAAAACATCTAATTGTTGCCCCTGCTCCGGTACTGTTTTAAAATAGGCCTCGGTGAAGGGTGTAGGTACATGATAATACTTAATATCTTCAATATCGAAAAAGTTATAATGCCTGGCTTGCGCACCAAATTCAGGATATAATTTTTTGGCTTCAAAATCCATCCCAAGTTTATTATATGGTCGTCCTGTATTGGCAAAGGGAAGTAATTCGAAATTATCTTTTCGGCGATAATTGAATTTATAATCTTTTTCTATAGTAAGCGTAGTGTCTACAAAAGTAGTATCGTTTGCTAAAGAAATTATTTTATAATCTGAGATTGGAGGTTTAATAGTATCTTCTTTCTTACCTGCTTGTTCTGCATTTTGCCCCCCGGGACCGGCAGTAGGTCTAATTTGGGCAACACCTATTATAGGAATTAGCAGAAAAAGAAATAGTGTATAAAATTTCATAGATAACTTGAACTCCCACAAAAGTAAAAATAAAAACCACAGTAAATAAGAATTGAACGAAACAAAAAGAACTGCATTATCTCAATTATATTGACAAGACCTATTTCAAACTAAAAGATAAACAGGCTTATTTAAAATGTGCTTATTAATTGAATTTACAGAAACCAGTATTAGAATAAATAAAATCTAAGAATTGTCACCACAACTTACCCAACAAAACGAACTGAAACAGATTTTCAGAAAAAAGTTCACGCTTCCACCTATATTCTAAAAAATCATCGAAAAAACACAACCCTACAAACACATAGAATATCATTAAAAAAGAGGCTGTCTGAAAATATTCAGACAGCCTCACAATATAATGACTACATTTTTATTTTAGAATATGAAAAACAAGTTCATTCTTTCAAAAAAAGTCAACAAAACTTTAACATGAATCATTTATTGTTTTAAATTAATAGACAATCTATTTCTAAAGATTAAATTTTACCAACCTGGGTTTTGTTCAAGATTATCATTAATTGTAATATCATTCGTAGGTATACCCCAAATAAATTTCGGATTAGACGCCTCTACTGATTTGGTATAAAAATTATCACCCTGAACTAGCGGTAATGTATTTTGTGGCTCCCTTCTAGTAAAGCCCATATCCCATCTTCGAAGATCATCTAAGCGAAAACCTTCAAAGGCCAGTTCTCTTGTTCTTTCTTCCATTATACTATTAACCAAATCATCAGAAGAATCAAGGGCATCAAGACCCCTGGATACTCTTAATTCATTTAGAACGTTTAGTGCGCTATTGACATCCGGGAGATTCAATCCTGCTTCGGCAGAAATTAAGTACAGTTCGGCGATCCTAAAAACGATAGGCTCGTGTTGATAATTTGTGTTAGCTCCTGTAAAAAATTCCGGATTCCCTGGATACTTATTTACTAAAGTCAAATCGGTATAAGTAACACCACTAATTTCAATAGTATCATTATCTGAAAAGTAAGCATCTCTCCGTATATCATCTTCCTCATAGAGGTCAATAACCCATTGCGAAGGTAGAAAGTCAGGCGTAAATCTATTTGTTGCTCCATTATAACCCAAATAAATACTATTAGTATTTGCCAATTCATTAGGTGCACTTACAAACAAATTCATTATAACCTCTTGATCGTATCCAGTTGTCCACATATCAGTAAACTGCTCCTGATTATCAATTAAAGGATATCTTCCTGATGCTATAAGCTTATCTGCAGCTAATTTAGCTCCTTCCCAATCTTCCATATGCAGCTTCACACGTGCTTCCAATGCGGTTAAAACATCTATATTAAACCTGTAAGCACCTTGCTCCCCACTAACCTGAGAAAGCGCAGGTCTTGCTTTTTCAATATCAGATAAAATTTGCTGATACACTTCCTCGACCGTATTCCTAGCTGGACGTTCTGTAATATCAAATTCTAAAACTAATGGCACACCCAAGTCAGATGAAGCAGAGGATGGATCATAATTCGGCGCAAACCTTACAACTAAATTATGATAATAAAAAGCTCTAGCTAAATAAGCCTCTGCCCTATATAGTTCTAATGAAGACGTTTCTTCTGGAGTTACATCAATGTTTTCAAAACCTTCTAAAGCAGCATTAATATCCCTAATCCTGAAGTAATAAGCACTCCATAAGGTAGATAAAGCCCCATCATCAGCTAAAAAACCTTCCCATCGATGTGGATTACCATTTCTATTACCATAATCTAAAGTCGCATTCAATTGGTCAGCCTGAATATCAGTGGTAAACATAAAAGGACCATATACTGCTCCCCTCATTGCTGCGTACAAGCCATTATTCCATGTAGCCGCGTCTTGTAACGTCTGAAAAGACTGAGACTGCTCAATGGCATCATTAGGGAATCTTTCCAGGTCATCACATCCCATTAAGGATATTGACAAGAAAAAACCAAGTATTATACTTTTTATTCTAATTATTTTCATGTTAAACTATTTAGGATTAATTTAAAATTGAAGATCTACTCCAAAAACAATTTGTTCAGTATTAGGGTTTGTCCCTAAACCTAAATTACTATCAACCTCAGGATCTGGACCTAAATAATCTGTAAAGGTCAATAAATTTCTTCCAGTGATATACACCTTTGCCCCCTTAACAAATCCTGTTGCATTTAATATTTCAGGAGACAAGTTGTACCCAAGGGTTATATTCTTTAGACGTATAAAAGATGCATCTTCAATTAATCTAGAGTCAAATTGTGTAAACTGAACACCGGCTCTTGGAAACAAACTTTCATCTCCAGGTTCTTGCCAATAATCAAGAATTCGTTCGCTTTGGTTAAAACCAGGGAATTGAAAGGGGTTCTCATAAAAATATCGATCATTATTAATTAAGTATTTTCCACTACTAAAGGCAAAATGAGATTCAAAATAAATATCCTTGTAATTAGCTCTTAATCCAAATCCACCATTCAAAGGAGGATACCTATCTATCCCAGTATTCTGTTGAAGTGCCGCTGTATTAAATACGTTTGTTACATTATTAGGATCCTGCCTATTATTTACTATTTCGTCAGGGTTTTCATTCGGCAAATACCACTCCGCATCACCATTCTCAGGATTAATCCCAGCAAATACCGGGTAAAAGAAACTAAGCGGCTCACCAACTGACCAAGATACACCTGTATTTGGGATTATCCAGTAATCCCTCCCTTGAAATAATTCAGTTACTTTATTCTGGTTATAATTGAAATTCACATAGGGGGTAATACTCCAGTCTTTATCTTTTACAACATCGAAATCCAAAGCCAAGTCAAAACCATAATTTTTAAGTGAACCCGTATTTTCTGTAACTTCCGAAAAACCGGTTGTAAACGGGTAGGGCACATCTATAAGCATATTTTCTGTCAAGCGATCATAATATTCTACAGATAATCGCACTCTATCAAATAAGCCAACCTCTACTCCAACCTGAGCAGTTTGTTGCGATTCCCATTGTAACGCAGGGTTACCGGGAGTTGCCAATGACCATCCCGTTTTCCCTTGATATTGATTAGTTCCGACTAATGCATAACTGTTATAATTCCCTATATCTGAATTACCAGAAGTTCCGATACTCGCCCTGAGCACTAAGTTATCTAACCAACTTATATTACTAAAAAAATCCTCATTTATAGCATTCCATCTAGAACCTACCGCCCAAAACTGTGCCTTTCTATTGTCTCTTCCAAATCGAGAAGAACCGTCTTCTCTTAGAGTAAGATTCAAATAATATTTTTCATTAAAACTATAGGTTAACCTTCCAAAGAAGGACTCAAGACTATACTCAGCTATTGTTTGACCTACATCTCTATTATTAGGACCTTGTCCAAGCATTGTTAAACGATCATCCGACTGACCTGTAGAGCTAGCAGAAAAACTCTCTCTATCGTAATCTGTAAACTCGTGACCTATTAATGCTGATACATCATGCACACCATCGTTCCCTAAATTAAAATCATATTGTGCAGTGTTTGAAATAGTGAGCAATACATCCCTTCTAAACGATTCAGATCTGGAACCATCATTTAAAGACCCCACAAAAGACGGCAATCTCTCACTAGTGATTCTTTCGTCATAAGCATCTATCCCTACTGCTGATTTTAACGACAGTCCTTCTATTGGTGACAATTCAACAAAAGCCGAAGGGTTAATCTGAAATCGAGTTCGATCATATGGATTATTGTTTGCCAAATACATTGGATCATATCTATTCCAACCAGGAATCACACCTTCATATCTCTCACCTGTTTCTGGATTAATTGGAGAGTAAAAAGGCTGAGCCAATAAGGCGAGTCCACGATTCGTACTATTACTCCCGTAGGGATTTTCTTGGTCTGTAGAATAAGCCAAGGGCACATTTAGCCCCGTAGACAACCAATCATTAATTTCTGTCGTTAAATTACTCCTAAGTGTAATTCTATCAAAATTCGAACGAAACGCCAATCCTTCTTGCTCAAAGTAACCAGCAGATAAAAAGTAGCTCGTTTTTTTACTACCACCCCGAGCACTCAAATTAACCTGAGTAGTAGGAGCATCTTCTTTATAATAATACTTATACCATTCTGTATCCGCATTATTTTCAGATAAAATACTGTTTATCTGATCCTGAGTATAAATCCCAGAATCTACCCAAAAATTTGTAAGCTGCTCAGTATTCATAACTCCTTCAAAAAAATCTGTATTTGCCAAATTTGAAAAACCATGCTGAACACCAACGCTAATCTCAGGATCCTGTTCCTTTCTTCCCGTCTTAGTTGTGATTACAACAACTCCATTTGCGGCTCTCGATCCATAAATAGCAGTTTCCGAAGCATCTTTCAACACAGTAATATCCTGAATATCATTTGGGTTCAAACGCGTAAAGACACCTGGATCAACTTGAAATCCGTCTAATAAAATCAAGGGGGTAGACCCTGCACCTAAGGATCCAACTCCCCTTAAACGAATACTTGGTATAGCATTAGGCTCCCCAGAAGATGTAAAAATCTGAAGACCAGAAACTTGACCTTGTAAAGCATCTAGAACATTAGGAGAAGGCCTATCTTCTAATACCTCTCCCGAAACTTGAGCTACAGAACCAACTACATTGGTCTTATCTCGCGTTCCATACCCAACCACTACTACTTCACTCAAAGCGGCAGCATCGGTTCTAAGCGTAATATTATAAACATCGGCTTGACCCACAGTAATTTCCTGAGCTCCAAAACCAACATAACTAAATGTTACCACTGCACCAACGTCTACAGAAAGACTATACTCTCCGTCAAAATTGGTTTGTGTCCCATTTGTAGTACCCTTTTCAATAACGTTTACCCCGGGCAAGGGCAAACCATCTTCATCGATAACCGTACCGGTTACCACTTTTTCCTGTGCAAACGTAAATTGCACTACAAACGCCAATAACAGCGTAAGCATTCCATGTAATTTGTTTTTCATTATTGTTTAAATTTGAATTAGCCTACGCCAAAAATCATAATAAAATCTTAATAAAACAAATGATTTTTAAATTGAATCATCTTTTAATTTCATTAGACATCTTTAAAAGATACAAAAAACCAAGTCCTCAAACAGCCATTTATTTAAGAATTCAATAAAAACACACAACTTTTCAAGACATCAATAAATTTACATTTTACCTGTTTTATCACCTAAAAAGTCTTTTTACAAAGAATTTACTATGCATGCCTTGTATTTTTTTTTAAACAGATTATTTACAGAAATGACTAAAAAGAGAATAATAGTTTTGCTTAAAACCCCGATTCTTCCAATTTTTGCAGTATGCTAAAAATGTTCGACCTTCCCTGTTCAGTTGCAGGTACCGATGAAGCCGGTAGAGGCTGCCTGGCAGGCCCTGTAACTGCTGCCGCAGTAATACTTCCAAAAAATTTTAAAAGCACATTACTAAACGATTCTAAACAAACCAGAGAAGGAGACCGCAATAAGCTTAGAGAAATTATTATAAATGAGGCTATTTCTTATAGTATTGAGCATGTGTATATGGAGGAAATTGACAAACTAAATATACTGAACGCCTCTATTTTAGCTATGCATCGTGCCATAGAAAACCTAGACTGCGATCCGGAATATATTATTGTAGATGGTAATAAATTTAAACCCTTTCGTAATATTCCCCACGAGTGCATAATAAAAGGAGATGCTAAGTTTTTTAGCATTGCTGCAGCTTCAATTTTAGCAAAAACCGCCCGTGATGAATTTATGAAGGAAATACACCTGGAATTTCCAGCATATAACTGGAATAAAAATAAAGGCTACCCCACAAAAGAGCACCGGGAAGCCATAAGAGAACACGGCAGCACGCCTTATCACAGAAAAAGCTTTAAACTCCTGCCAGAGCAACTTAAACTTAGCCTATAACTTTTATATTTGTTAAAAATTCTGCTATTCCATGAAGAAACCCGTCTTCGCATTTTTAAGTATTTTATTTTTTATTTCCTGTCAGACCCGGGAAACAGAAAAGAACCCTATTAATTATATTCCTAGAAATGCCGCGGTAATTATTCAAACTCCCAATTTAAAACTATTTCAACAGCAAGTAACTTCACTTTCTTTTTTGGAGGAAAACTCTCTAAGCGCTATTACTAAACTCAATAAAGATTTGGGTTTTCTTAAATACGCCGATAGCATAACGGAAAGTATTCTTGCTATATCTGTTTCAAAACAGCAAAATTTTAATTATAGCATTATAAGTAAACAGCAGCCCAATTTTAAGTTAGATTCTATCTCAAATAAAGCTGTAGAAAACATAAAGTCTGAGGGCGTAACCTATCAAAAACTAAATTTAGAAGGAAGTGAGTTTTTTATATCTGACGGAGGCAGCCCATTTATTATTTCAAATTCGGAAAGCCAATTAAGGCAAATTTTAAATAAGGAAAACCTGCTACAAAACAAAAGTTTTACAAAAACCTATAAGGCCATTTCACCTAAAGCAACTTCCCTTATTATAAATCATAATCAACTTAATGAATTTCAGAAAAATTTATTTCCGAACATAAAAATGGAGAGCTTAAAAAACTACGCCGGCTGGAGCGCGGTAGATATCGAGTTATCAAAAAATGGAATTTCATTCAACGGACTTAGCATTGCGAACCATAAAGAGAACCTCCATAAAATTCTCGCAAACACCCAGCCTGTTTCTATCGAGTTCCCGACAATTGTTCCTAAAAATTCAGGAGGTTTCATTGCTTTGGGCTACCAGAAACCGAAAATTTTTCTTCAGAATTTAAAAGAATTTAAACAGGACAGTATAGAAAAAAGAGAAGATGAACTTTTACTAAATACCCGGGAAGCAGGAATCATCTTTGGGGAAGAAAATTCGGTTTTAGCATTAAAAACACTGGTAACCACTGACGCAACCGACTTGATTGCCGGATACGCAAACCTGGAGGAGAATTATCGAGACTTCCCTACATATAAGGTATCCCAACCCGATATTTTTAAAAAGCTTTTCACGCCTTTCCTTCAGGCAAACAATACTAATTTTGTAGCGGCAATAGACCAATTTCTTGTATTTGGCAAGACTGCATCAGAGCTTCGTGACCTCATAGCCAATTATGTAAATAAGAATACCATGGCACATGAGGAACATTATAGAAATAGCATTCAAAAATTAGCAGAAGAATCTTCTATTCTCATTGCCGGAAATACAACTTTATTAAAAAGCAGGTTAGCAAAGGCTGTCTCTAAAGAACTTAGAGACGAGATGAAAAATTTAAATCTTGGCGAGCATAAAATAGCAATCCTACAATTGGTAGAAGAGGATGATTTTGCGCATATACATGGTAATTTTGAAAGCCAAAAGACACAAAACGCTTTAGCAAATAAAGCTAAAGAAATACTTTCGCTTAGCCTGGAGGCCGAATTGCTTACAGAGCCGGTTTTAGTAAAAAACCATCTAAACAATCAAATGGATATTGCGGTTCAGGATATAAACAACACGCTTTATCTTATTTCTAACAAAGGAAGCATTTTCTGGAAGAAAAAACTTAAAGGCCCTATTTTAGGAGAAATACAGCAGGTAGATCTTTTTAAAAACGGAAAGTTTCAGCTTGCTTTCGCCACTCCTTATTCTATAGAGGTGCTAGACAGAAATGGGAATACGGTAAAACCATTTCCATTAAAATTTCAGGATGAAATTACACAGCCACTTTCCTTATTCGACTATGATACCAACAGGAAATATCGTTTTTTAATTACCCAGAAAAATGAAGTTTTTATGTATGATAAAAACGGAAAAATCGTTAAAGGTTTCGATTTCAGAAAGACAAAATCTGAAATTTTACAGGCTCCAAAACATTTACGAATTCAATACAAGGATTATATTGTATTCCCTGAAGCATCGGGCAAACTCAATATTTTAAGTCGGCAGGGAAAGCATAGGGTAAACGTAAAGGAAACCATAGATTTTTCTAAGAATAAATGGTACGAATTTGAAAACGATTTTGTTTCAACCAATGCCGAAGGAAATCTTGTAAAAGTGAATCAAAAGGGCGTTGTAAGCACAAAAAGAACCAATTTTAAAGAAAACCATAGCGTTAGCGCACGGCCAAATCTATTGGTTAGTCTATCAGAAAACATTTTAAAAATCAAGGAAAAAGAGATAAGCCTGGATTACGGGTTATACACCGATCCAAAAATTTTCCTGGTAAACAATAAATACTATATCAGCCTAACCGATTTACAAAGTCAGAAAGTATATGTATTTGATAGTAATGCAGTTCTTCTTCCCGGTTTTCCGGTTTATGGGACTACGGGCATCGATATAAACAATGCCAACGTAGATCAAGGTCCGGAATTTGTGGTAAAAGGAGGTGAAAAAGAGGTATTGCTTTATAAATTCTAAATAAACTGAGCTTCAAAAAGTTCGGCAAAATGTTTTAAGACTTTCTCCTGAACTTCGTCTAAAGAAATTTCCTTTTTTCCGAGTTCTACATTTAAAGATGTAACGGCTTTGCCTTCTATTCCGCAGGGAATAATATGGTCAAAATAACCCAAATCTGCATTTACGTTTAGAGCAAACCCGTGCATTGTGACCCAGCGACTGGCACGAACCCCCATAGCACATATTTTCCTGGCAAAAGGTGTCCCCACATCCAGCCAAACTCCGGTTTCACCATTACTTCGCTCTGCTTTTAAGCCATACTCGGCCAGCGTACGTATTATGGTCTCTTCAAGAAACCGCAGGTATTTATGGATATCGGTAAAAAAATTATCGAGATCTAGAATTGGATACCCCACCAATTGCCCGGGCCCGTGGTAGGTAATATCGCCACCCCGATTAATTTTATAATAACTGGCTTGTTTTTTCTCTAATTCAGCTTCAGAAATAAGCAAATTCTTTATGTCGCCGCTTTTTCCCAGGGTATACACGTGAGGATGCTCTACCATCAGCAAATAATTGGGCGTTGTTTCATTTAAACTTTGCCGACGGTTTTTAATTTTAAGGTCTAGAATTTCCTTAAAAAGCTTTTCCTGGTAATCCCAGGTTTCTTTATAATCTTTATAGCCTAAGTTTTGCAAATTTACCTGCTTATTCATACGTCTTTTTTGGGATTATTAAGAATAATAAGTGCAGCTATCACTCCGGGAACCCACCCTAAAACGGTAAGTATCAAAACAATTAAAATAGAGCCACACCCACGATCGTAAACGGCCAGGGGTGGAAACAAAATAGAAAGAATAACACGCCAAACACTCATTTATCTATAAGTCTTACCAATTTATTTTGCAAAGATATGATTATAAATAGAGAAAACTTCTTAGATCACTGGCTATCCAGTTTTAATAAGCTATACTACTGCAACCGCGAGGGCAAAGCACTTATAAAGTAGAAAATAACTGTGCATACAGTAAGCTTACTATATGTAAAGTTAATTAACCGGAAAATGGCCAGTATAGCATTAATTTAAAGTCATAAAATTCTGGCATATATCCCGTTGGTTGGTAGCCACATACTCACTATATTTGCACTCGTTTTGCAAGAGTAGAAGTAGTTTCTGAGAAATTTTGAAATCGTCATTCTGAATTTATTTCAGAATCTAAGACATAAATAGTCACTATCACGTTAGAAGCTGGAACAAGCCCGCCTGACCGGATGGACAGGTTAAGCTTGACGAAATTAAACTTTACAGACAACTTCAAGAATCGAAAAAATATTTTATAATTCCGAGGGGAGTCTCGGGAAATCAAACCCTTAATGAGGGATACATCAAATTACGAGTATGCAATTATCTGAACAGGAAACAGTAAGAAGAGAGAAGCTTTCGGCTTTAAGAAAGGCAGGTATTAACCCGTATCCGGCAGATTTATTCCCGGTTAAGGATACCAGTAAAGACATTAAAGAAAACTTTGAGGAAGGCAAGAAAGTAGTGATGGCCGGTAGGCTAATGTCCCGTCGTATCCAGGGGAAAGCCTCTTTTGCCGAAATTCAGGACTCTAAAGGAAGAATACAGGTTTATTTTAACCGCGATGAAATATGTACCGGTGAAGATAAAAGTAAGTATAACGATATCTATAAAAAATTGCTAGACATTGGCGATTTTATAGGTATTGAAGGAGAACTGTTTAAAACCCAGGTTGGGGAAAAGACCGTTATGGTAAAGGATTTTACTTTACTTAGCAAGTCGCTTCGCCCACTTCCGCTTCCTAAAACCGATAAAGAAGGAAATACTCATGATGGTTTTACCGATCCGGAACACCGCTATCGCCAGCGCTATGCCGATTTAGCCGTGAACCCAAAAGTAAAGGAGATCTTTGTAAAAAGAACCAGGTTGTTCAACGCCATGCGAAACTTCTTTAATGAAAGAGAATATTTTGAAGTAGAAACACCCATCTTACAGTCTATTCCCGGGGGTGCTGCCGCAAGACCATTTGTTACGCACCACAATGCTTTAGATATCCCACTATACCTTAGAATTGCCAACGAATTATACCTAAAAAGGCTAATTGTTGGTGGATTTGACGGGGTTTATGAATTTTCTAAAAACTTTAGAAATGAAGGAATGGATAGAACCCATAATCCTGAATTTACAGCGATGGAAATTTATGTAGCCTATAAAGACTACAACTGGATGATGGATTTTACCGAAAAACTACTGGAACATTGTGCCCTGGCAGTAAACAATACTACCGAAGCTGTTTTTGGCGAACATAAAATAGACTTTAAAGCGCCCTACAAGCGCGTAACCATGACCGATTCTATCAAAGAATTTACCGGCTTTGATATTACCGGAAAATCTGAAGCTGAAATTAGAAAAGCAGCGGAAGATATGGGTATTGAAGTAGATGAAACCATGGGTAAAGGGAAGCTTATTGATGAGATTTTTGGTGAAAAATGCGAAGGAAATTATATCCAGCCCACCTTTATTACCGACTATCCCAAAGAAATGAGCCCGCTTTGTAAAGAGCATCGTGAAAATCCTGACCTGACCGAACGTTTTGAATTAATGGTATGCGGAAAAGAAATTGCCAATGCATATTCTGAACTAAATGACCCTATAGACCAACGCGAGCGTTTTGAAGAACAATTGAAGCTTGCCAAAAAAGGAGACGATGAAGCTACCGAATTTATAGACCAGGATTTCTTAAGGGCTCTGGAATATGGAATGCCCCCAACCTCTGGTTTAGGTATTGGAATGGACCGTTTAATTATGTTCTTAACCAATAATCAATCTATCCAGGAAGTATTGTTTTTCCCACAAATGAAACCTGAAAGAAAAGCTGTTGAACTTAATGAAGACGAAAAAGCAGTATTTCAGCTATTAAAAAGTGACGAAATTCACGACCTTGATAGCATAAAAACCAAATCTGGTTTAAGTAATAAAAAATGGGACAAAACTCTAAAATCGCTTAGAAAACATAAGATGATAAATGTTTATAAGGAAGATGAGGCTATGAAGATCAAAGCAGTTTAAAGTTAAAAAATAAGTTGCTTAGGTTCAACAAGCATTAAATTAGATATATTTTAACTTCGCTTTAAACCTTTTTAAGATAATTGAGTCAAAAGATCACCAAATGGTGGTCTTTTTTCGTTTTTTAGCTACCGCTAATGAAAATCTATCATTTCAAATTAATCACACAAACCAAAATTCAATTTATGACCAAACGATTAACGTATAAGCTCTTATTAGTGGCTTTATCAGTTTCGGTTTCCAGTTGTGGAATTTTTCAGCCCAAATCTACGGCTGATAGCTCCAAAAAAGAAGCCTCAAAAAAGAAAGGTGATTTCGAGCCTTACGCAAAAGTAATCACTAAAGATGCCAAAAGCGACCCAGGTTTATTCACCGTTCACCGGGTAGACGATAAATATTTTTACGAAATCCCCGATAGCCTGTTTAACCGCGAGATGCTTACCGTTACGAGGATTGCCAAAACAGCTACAGGAATTGGTTTTGGCGGTGGAAAACAAAACACCCAGGTACATCGTTGGCAGAAAAAAGACGGCCACGTTCTTTTAAGGGTTGTTTCTCACGAAATATATGCTGCAGATTCTTTACCGGTTCACGAAGCAGTAGTTAACTCTAATTTCGAGCCGGTTTTACAGCGTTTTCCTATAAAAACTGTAGGTAAAGACTCGGTTAATAAATCAACCGTAATTGAAGTGACCGATCTTTACACCAAAGATGTTAAGGCCCTTGGATTAAGAGATGGTTCCAGGAAACAATACAAAGTTTCTCGATTAGATGATAGCCGCTCGTATATAGATACTATTCGCAGTTACCCTGAAAATATTGAGGTAAGGCACGTAAAAACCTATAATGCCGGAGAACCACCTTCTAACGCCAGTACCGGCTCAATATCTTTAGAGTTCAGCAATTCTATGATTTTGCTTCCAAAAGAACCTATGAAACGTCGTTATTTTGACCAACGCGTAGGTTGGTTTGCCCGCGGACAGGTAGATTATGGGCTGGATGCACAAAAAAGTAAAGAAGTAAAGTACCTGGATCGTTGGAGACTTGAAGTTAAAGAGGAAGACAGGGAAAAATTTAAAAATGGCGAACTGGTAGAACCAAAAGAGCCTATTGTTTATTATGTAGATCGCGCTACGCCTAAAAAATGGATTCCTTATATTAAACAGGGAATCGAAGACTGGCAGGTTGCTTTTGAAGAAGCCGGTTTTAAGAATGCGATTATCGCTAAAGACCCACCCACAAAAGAAGAAGATCCAGATTGGAGCCCCGAAGATGTAAGATACTCTGTAGTGCGCTATCTGGCTTCTCCTATTCCCAATGCCAACGGCCCACACGTTAGTGACCCACGTTCTGGAGAGATCTTAGAATCAGACATTAACTGGTACCACAATGTAATGACCCTTCTTAGAAACTGGTTCTTTGTACAAACTGCAGCTATCAATGAAGATGCCCGTGGTGTAGAATTTGAAGACGAAGTAATGGGTAGATTAATAAGGTTTGTTTCTTCCCACGAAGTTGGGCATACCCTGGGCCTTCCCCATAATATGGGAAGTAGCGTTGCTTATGCAGTTGAAGATCTTCGTGATCCTGAATTTACTGCCAAGTACGGGACGGCACCCTCTATTATGGACTACGCCCGTTTTAATTATATCGCACAACCCGAAGATGGTGACGTAGCTTTAATGCCAGATATTGGACCTTACGATAAATACTCTATTGAGTGGGGTTACCGCCCAATTTTAGATAAAACGGCAAAAGAAGAAAAAGAAATTCTAGACCAATGGATCCTGGAAAAGGCCGACAATCCATTATATAGATTTGGAAGCCAGCAAAGTGGTGGAGTGATAGACCCTAGCTCTCAGACCGAAGACCTTGGCGATGACGCAGTATTGGCAAGTGAATACGGAATCAAAAACCTGAAACGAATTATGCCAAAATTGATTGAGTGGACTGCCGAAGACGGTAAAAACTACGATGACCTGGATGATTTGTACGGCCAGGTTTTAAGTCAGTTTAACCGTTATATGGGGCACGTAACCGCCAATATTGGTGGAGTTTATGAATACTATAAAACTTACGATCAGGAAGGTGCTGTTTATTCTCACGTTTCAAAAGAAAAGCAAAAAGAAGCGATGAGCTTTTTGCACGATCAACTTTTTGAAACCCCCGAATGGATGATAGACCAGGAAATTTTCAATAAAATCCAATTTGACGGACAGGTAGAACGCCTTAGCAATATGCAGGAACGCACACTTAAAAACCTTCTTGATTTTGGAAGAATGGCCCGTTTAATGGAAAATGAGGAAATAAATGATGCTAAAGCATACGGCCTAATTGATATGATGAGCGACCTAAGAAAGGGTATTTGGAGCGAAGTTTATGCAGGACAGAACATAGATCGTTACCGCAGAAACCTGCAACGTGCTTATATAGAGCGTATGGAATATTTAATGACGCAGGAGCAAAGCGCCATTCCATCAAGATACAGAAGCTGGATATCCCGAAGCGACATAGATGTTGCCCAAAGTGATATTCGTCCTGTGGTAAGAGGAGAGCTTAAAACACTTCAAAACCAAATTAGAAGAGTCGCTAATAGTGGAGATCGTTTAACCAGATACCATCTTCAGGATGCTTTAGAAAGAATAGATTTAATTTTAAACCCCATCAAATAATTCTAAGATTTTTTGATTTGTTAGTTTTTAAAACCACCGTAAAAAGACGGTGGTTTTTTTTATCTCTGTTTTTAAACCTTTTTAAATTCTATTAGTCTAAGTATTAAAAAGCACCAAATTGCTATGAAAAAGATTTTTTAGTGACTTGAAAATACTGAAAAATTATTAAGGTGCTTAGTTTTGGTTAATTGGTTGAGTTTGTTTGAATTTTAACACGAGAGCAGTAATAGAAATACCGAAAATCTAAATTTTATATCTAAGCTAATAAAATTTTAGGGTCTATTCTGCTCTCTTTTTTTCAGACTAAAGTTTAGCTTAATCTTTTTTTGACTTTTTCCTTCTTAAAACCCCTATAAACTTTAGCTGTTATAATTTATTGCAAACTGGCGCTTTTTAAGCGTAGTGCATTTGCAATTACTGAAACCGAACTAAAACTCATTGCCAAAGCGGCGATCATTGGGGATAGTAAAAGTCCAAAAACCGGGTACAAAACCCCTGCTGCAATTGGTACGCCTAGCGTATTGTATATAAGAGCAAAGAATAGATTTTGTTTAATGTTAAGCATTACCTTTTTACTTAGTAATTTCGCCTTCTTTACTGCTTTTAAATCTCCTTTCACAAGGGTTATTTCTGCGCTTTCTATCGCCACATCGGTACCGGTTCCCATAGCAATACCAATGTTGGCCTGTGCCAATGCAGGCGCATCATTTATTCCATCTCCGGCCATAGCCACTTTTTTACCTTCTTGTTGAAGTTTTTTCACTTCATTCTGCTTATCTTCAGGCAACATACCGGCCTTAAACCCGGTTAGGCCAAGTTCTTCGGCAACCGATTTGGCTGTTTTCTCATTATCTCCGGTAAACATATAAACCTTAACACCTTCATCCATCAAAGATTTTAAGGCTTCCCTGCTGGTCTTTTTAATAGGATCGGTGATGGTAAAATACCCGGCTACTTTTCCGTCTACCGAAACAAAAGAAACAGTTTTCCCTTTCTCCTGTTCAATAGTTACTTTCTTCGATATTTCTGAAGAAATTTCAATTTTCTCAGTTTGCATCAGCTTATCATTACCAATGGCTATCTTTTTATCTTCTACCAAACCGGTAACCCCTTTTCCGGTAACCGAGCTAAAATCTGAAGCTTCGGTATATTTTAGCTTTTTTTCCTTTGCAAAATTTACCGTGGCTTTTGCAAGTGGGTGTTCACTTTGAGAGTTTAGCGAAGCGATAAGTTTTATAATTTCATCTTCATTATTTCCTGAAACCACTTCCACTTTTTCTACTTTGGGCTTGCCTTCAGTAATAGTTCCGGTCTTATCTATGATTAATGTATCAACATCGTCCATTTCTTCCAGGGCACGGGCATTTTTAATAAGCACCCCATTTTGCGCTCCCTTTCCTACTCCTACCATAACCGACATGGGAGTGGCCAGGCCAAGTGCACAGGGGCAGGCAATAATTAATACCGCGATGGCATTCACCAAGGCATAAACATATTGAGGCTCTGGCCCATATATTGCCCATACAATGTAAGTTAGTACTGCAATCACTACCACCACCGGTACAAAATAAGCCGAAATCCTGTCGGCTAACTTTTGAATTGGCGCTTGCGATCTACTGGCATCATTTACCATTTTAATAATTTGGGAAAGTAAGGTTTCCTCCCCTACTTTTTCAGCTTTCATGGTAAAACTCCTATTCCCATTAATGGTTCCGGAGCTTACTTTATCTCCTTCAGATTTATCTACCGGAATAGGCTCTCCGGTAATCATCGATTCATCAATACTGGAATTTCCTTTTTCAATAATTCCATCTACCGGAATTTTATCTCCGGGTTTCACTCTTAGAATATCTCCTTTTTCAATTTCATCTATAGAAACTTCTTTTTCTTCACCATTAATTACTTTTATCGCCTTGTTAGGAGCCAATTTTAGGAGTTCTTTGATAGCAGAATTGGTTTTGCTGTGTGCCCGGGCTTCCAAAACCTGCCCCAGTAAAACCAGGGTAAGAATTACGGTTGCTGCTTCAAAATAAACGTGCACGGTTCCCATTTCAGTCTTAAACTGCGGCGGAAAAAAATCTGGAAACAACAAGCCAAATACACTAAAAAGCCACGCTACGCCTGCACCAATTCCAATTAGAGTAAACATATTAAGGTTCCAGGTTTTTATAGATCGCCAGGCCCGCTCAAAAAACATCCAGGTAGCATAAAATACTACCGGAAGAGAAAGCCCAAATTGAATCCAGTTCCAAATTTCCTGATCTAAAACTTTATAAAGTGGGTTACCCGAAATCATTTCAGACATCGCGATAATGAAAATAGGTAGCGTAAAAGCCACGGCTATTTTAAACTTTTTAAGCAGCTTTTTATAAGATTTACTTTCTGAAGATTCTTCGGGTTCTTTTGGTACCAGGTCCATTCCGCATTTAGGGCAGGAACCGGGGGCGTTTTGCTCTACCTCTGGGTGCATTGGGCAGGTATAAACTGTAGCTTTTGGTGTTAAGCTGGCCTCTTCCACCAAATCCATGCCGCACACCGGGCAATCTCCAGGCTTGCCGTAAGTTTTATCCCCTTCGCAATGCATGGGGCAATAGAAAACCCCATTTCCTTCCCCTTTAGGTTTGTTCTTTTTGGGGCTTACTTTTTTTCCTGCTTCATGAATTTCATAATTCCCACCATCATCTTGCAATGCCTGCTGTAATTTTTCTAACGAAACATTCTTATCACCTACAATTTTCGCCTCTTCTTTTTCAAGATTTACTTCGGCATGTTTTACGCCTTCAACTTTATTTAAAGTTTTTTCTACATGAGCTCTACAGCCATTGCAGGTCATTCCGCTTACAGAATAAGTTTGCGGCACCTCATCTTTTAAGTGAATTTGATAATTGCTGTCTTCCAGCACTTTTTGAAACTCTTTAAGCTGAATGTGTTTCTGCATCTCTATTTCGGCAGAAGCTTTTTCAAGGTCAACCTTAACATAGGTTACGCCTTCCACTTTTTTTAGAGAATCCTCAACGTGGGCCCTACAACCATTGCAGGTCATCCCAGAGATATGGTAATTGTGTTTCATAGATTTTATTAGAGAAAAAAAACTGTTTGAACCTCTGTTGTTAGTTACGTCATGCCAAACTTGTTTCAGCGTCTAATTTGATAGGGATTAGATGCTGAAATAAATTCAGGCTGACGTCTATCAGTAAAAATTCAAACAGCCTTTTAAGATTAAATTTTAGGCTAAATAAGCCTCGCAAGCTTTTGCACACTCCCTACATGCCCTGGCACATTCCTGGCAGTGATCGTGCTTATGCTGCCCACATTCATCGGCACAGGCATTACAAATTTCAATGCAGTATTTTACAAGTCCGTCTACATTTTTGTAACCGGTAACCAAAACCTGATTTAAGGTGCTGCAAACTTCAGCACAAACCCTGTCGGTACGAATACAATCTTTCATCATTTCTATGTTGTCTTCATCCAAACAGGCATCAGCACAATAATTACAGTGATTGATACAGTTTCCCAATGCTTTCAACATTTCTTCATTTCTCATAATATTGGTTTTTATTGGTTTAGCTCAAAATTAAGCACTAAAAACCGCAATGAGTTTTAAAATTATGGTAAGAAGTTATAATATAATTAGAAAATGCCTTGTGTACTTTTCGAGATTGTTAATCTCCTAGATATCATCTAAAGGTTTACGATCAAAAAGCCTGGTTTTATATTGAGAAGGGTTTAAGCCGGTTTCCTTTTTAAAGAATGTAGAAAGATAAGCGGCACTTCCAAAGTCCATTTTATAGGCAATCTCTGAAATATTTAACTCATCGTATTCCAAAAGTTCTTTTATTCGTTCTACTTTTATTTTATTCTGAAAACTTTGAATGCTCTGGCCTTCTTCCTTACTAAAAAGGCTGGTAAGATGACTATAATCGTAATTTAATTCTTCACTCAATACTTCAGAAAGTTTTTTGTTCTGAAAGTCTTTATGATTGTATACCATCTTTATAACCAAAGATTTTATTTCGGTTATAATTTTATTGGTTCGTTTAGATACAATTTCAAACCCGTTTGTAGCGAGGGCATCTTTTAAATCCTGAAATTGGGATGGTGAGAGTTGGTTTTCCAGCTCAACCCTACCTAAATTAATAGTGATGTAATTAAGGTTTTGTTCCCTAAGCGTATTTTCCACACTCATTAGGCAACGATCACAAACCATATTTTTTATATGTAGGATATTTTCTTTCAAACCCATTTTCATTAAAAATAGTAAGATTGGCTAAAATTTTTGGATGCAGTACAAAAACCTATTTTAGATTTTTCTGTTTCTCTCCATAGATTTCAACCAATCTTAAAATAATATAATTATTGAATGGTAGCTTCTACCCTACCACACTTTAACATTTTATCACCATAATAAGGGTTAAAAATATCTTTTGAGTTAGAATACCAGTAGTCTCCTTTTCCTTCAAAAGCCATTGGGCAATATTGTTTAAAGATTGCTCCAGATTCTAAAGCATTAACCAATACAGGCTCCATAGCAACGGTAAGTTTAGAAAAAGCCTCGCGTTGTTTATTAACATCATCGGTTTCTGCGATAGTAGTTGCAATAGCAGCTATTTCTTCGTTATCGCTTGCCGCTTCAGCAAGTTCTGCAGCTTTTTCTCCGGCGCTATCGGCATCGGTATTTACAAAAGCATCCTTAATTTCTATATACAAATTATAGGTTTTAGCGGTCTTTTCGTCCTTAAATTCGGCTTGTAATTCTTCGCCTTTATAGGTTTCTTTTTTGGCTTGTTCATCTGGCTGATGCATTTCATGTTGCATGGGCTCTGGAGCATCATTTTTATTTTCTTCATTTTTACATGAAAATAATACTAAACTTCCCGCAATAAGACTTAGCATTGTTAAGCTTCTAAGGTTTCTTTTCATTGTTATTGATTTATGTATTAATTAGAATTTAAATAGTTTAATCTTTAATATTAATTCGGTTGATATTTGCAGTTCCAAACACCAGTACAAAAAAGTATAGGATTGTCTCTAAAGCCACTAGAAATTTTGCCGATAGTGATATAGGAACAAAGTCGCCATAGCCAACAGTAGCAAACGAAATTAGCGAATAATAGAAAAACTCAAAGAATAAAAATATTGAGGGTTTTACAACTATCAAGTTTGTTTTAAAATTAGCAGCTTCATTTACGTAAAGCGCATAATAATCTGAAGCAAATGAGAGTACAATAAGGCTTATGATTAGTGTAAAAAGACTTAAAACATGCTCCAAATAATGACTATCGCCCAGCATTTTGCTTAATTGGGTAAATGTAATTCTAACTATTAAAAATGCTTTTAGGATTGCAACACTAATAATAAGCCATTTCCAAAATTCATTATCTAAAGATTTTGGCAGGAATAATACGTAGAGAATGGCTAGAACTACTACTATTGCCATAGTCCAGCCTGTCTTTGAAAACAGTTGTCCATAAAATTTTTTGTCTGCGTCCTTCTTATTACTCATTCCTATCTTTCTATTTGCACTGAGCCTTCACCATAAAAAAGCTAAAAATTAGTCAAACTCAAGCTATATAACTATTCAGACTTATTCTCCAGTCTATAAATTATCTTTTTCATTTGTGCAATCTCCCTTTTCTGAGCTTCAATAATTTCCTCAGCCAGTTTTTTGGTTTCCGGGTCTTTAATGTCTGCCCGCTTACTGGTTAGTATAGCGATAGAGTGATGCGGAATCATGGCTTTCATATATAAAATATCTCCAACAATTGGGCGTTGTGCTCTTACCAGACCTAAAGCAGATACGAACAAGACGAGGCTCCCCAGGTAAATGGCAAGGTTCTTTTTCTTGTTTTTATACATTTTGAGCATAAGCGAAAGCATAATTACCGCCATTGCTGAAATACCCAGGCAGGCCATATAAAACCTTGTTAAGCTAAAATATACATGGTCAAATTCATACGTATTAAAATACATGGTAATGTACATCGCTATAAATGACAATCCGAGCATTAGAAAAAACCTAAGGTAATTACTTCCACTCTTATCGTGATGTTTCTTATCTTCAGAATTCATTTCTTTTACTTTTTGATTGGTTAATATATTTTATTTAATTAATCGAAATTTAAATACCTCAGCACTTATAAAAGAATCATTTTTTATTTAGTGTTTCGCGGGTTTGGGAGCAATAGTTTATTTTTCAACTGTTTTTTCTACTGAGCCACATTTTGGCATCTTTTCACCAAAATATGGATTGCTTATCTCTTCTACATCAGCATACCAATAAGCTCCTTTATTGTTGAAAGCCATAGGACAGAATTTTTTATAAATAGTACCACCTGATAAAGCATCTTCAAACATAGAACCTGCCTTTTGTGTAAATTCTGCAAATATCTCCCTTTGCTTTTCCAAATCCTCTGTTTCATGCAGTTGCTTTGCCATAGCCTTCATCTCTGCATGTTCTTTTGAGAACGAGGCAAACATACTTTTTGCAACATCCTGTACCCTGGGTGCATCAGCCCTATTCAGGGCTATTTTAATCTCCAGGTAATTATGCCAAATTTTACCCGTCATCCCATCAACAAATTCCTGATCGGCAATATCTTTTGTCTCTTTCTCTGCTTTTTTAACTTCTTCAGGAGTATTTATTTCAACAGATTGTTTTCCCTTATTATCAAAACAGGAAATAAGGCTAAAACTTACAAACATAATCACCGAAAAGCTTAAAATTAAATTTTTCATGATTGCTTATTTTTTGGTTAATCTCTAAATTACAATGGTATAAGCTTAAATATTATCATATTTCCTTAAACCTTCTACAAAATTTGGTCTAAAGAATTCCTAAAATTTTGATTTATAGACTTATACTCTGTAAGGTTCATTCCCGTTTCTGCCTTAAATTGCCTGGATAGATGATTGGCATTACTGTAATCCAGCAACTGAGCTATTTCCTTGAAATTATACTTCTTAAGTTGAATTAGTTCTTTTACTCTTTCAATTTTTAACTTTATAAAATACTTCTCTATAGTTGTATTTTCGGTATAAGAAAAAATCCTACTAAGGCGTGCATAATCATAATTAATGTTTTTCGACAAATAGCCCGATAATGTTCCTGTTTTTTCTACCGGTAGTTCTTCTAAAAGCCTTATTAAGCTTAGTTTTACCTTTTCTACCAGGACACTTTCAGTGCTTTCTATCAATTCAAAACCATTACTATCCAGAATGCGTTGTATTTTATTGGTATCTTGAACTTTATCTTTGCTTTTATAAACTACCCTACCCAGTTCCACTTTAACCACGTCAATATCAGCTTCAAATAGCTCGTTTCTCAGAACTTTTATACAACGGTCGCAAACCATATTTTTTATAAAGACTTCTACAAGCATCTTTGATTAATTTGTTAGCTTATCTCTAATTCCTATTTTACAATTGCTGTTGGGTATCTCCACAGTTCATCATAACATCCCCGAAATAGGGGTTTCTAATTTCTTCTGAAAGGCTTAACCAATCGGCTCCTTTATTATTATTCACCATAGGACAATGCTGAATATATATAGGTGTTTCCAGATTTTCTATGTTAGAGACAAAAGCAATTATATTCTCTGAAAGCACTTCAAAATGCTGCCGCTGCTGCTCTATATCGCTACTTTCTGAAATTGCCATAAGTTGGTCTTTAATTTCATTAAAGTGCTGGGTTTCCATTTTCCCAAGATTAGAAATACTAAGAGCGGTAATTTGCTGGTGCATTTTGTAAGCAGCGGTTTTAGCTGATTCTGCATCGGTATTCACAAATGCATCTTTTAATGTAAAATAAGCAGGCAACGTTGTGGAAAGGTTTTTCTGAAAAGAAAGAGGTAAACTCATCTTCATTTCAGCCAGATTACTATCTTTCTTTTCAGTTTGATTCATCATAGAATTTTTGCCCTGTAATTGTACAGCAGCATCTACGGTAAAGGTACCGTTAACCACAATTTCTTCTCCCTCTTCCAGGCCCTCTTCAATCACAAAAGAATCTCCCAGGGAAGTTCCTAACACCACTTCCCGAGCTTGAAAACCGGCACCATTTTGTGCATCCTGCTTCACATATACCAGGGAGCGTTTTCCTGTCCATAAAATAGCCGATTGAGGAATCACTATTTTATTGTTCTTAGCATCAAGATTCTTTTCTATAATGCCCGTGGCAAAAACCCCGGGTTTTATTCGCTTATCTTTATTATTTATCTCTACCCTTGCATTCGCAACCCGTGTTTTATCACTTAATAAAGGATCTACAAAACTTATTTCGCCTTCAAAAGTTTTACCGGGTATAGACCTAAGTGTATAATTTACTTTGTTACCTTCTTCAATCCAGGACATATTGCCTTCATAAACATCAAAAAGCACCCACAATTTATCCAGGTTTGCTATCTCGTAAATAGGCATGCCACGCTCCAGGTAATCACCCCGCTCTGATAACAACTCGGTTACTACCCCACCTACATCTGCAGTGATAGAGAAACGTTCTATTGGCTTTCCGTTGCTCAATACTTTATTGATTTGGTTTTCGGTAATTTTCCAATTTCTAAGTTTTTGCTTTGCAGCTTCAAATAATTCCGGCTGACTTTCCTTTATGGCTTCGGCCTGCAATAATTCTTCCTGGGCGGTTACAAGTTCTGGAGAATAAACACTGGCTAACACCTGACCTTTATTAACTTTTTCACCGGTAAAGTTCACATATAATCTTTCAATCCTTCCAGGTATATGGGTAGACTGTGTATAAGTATTACGCTCATCTACTCCCACTTTACCATTTAACCTAATCTCTTTTGAAGCTTCCTTCTCTCCTATAACCAAAGTTTCTACATTAGCCAGCTTCATAGCGTCCTCGTTCATAACGAACCCATCTGAGTCCAGGCCATTTTCATCTTCGGAAAGTGGAATAAGGTCCATTCCACAAATTGGGCAATCGCCCGGTTCATTTTGCCTTACGGAAGGGTGCATAGAACAGGTCCAGATTTGATTTTCAGCTAGCTCTGAATGCTCGTGCCCTTCTTCCGGCTCCTTTTCATTTGCACCTCCAAAAATCAAATACCCCAATAAAATACCCAGCACTAATATGCCGGCGGCTTTCCATATACTTTTATTTTGTTTCATCGTAATTCTGGGTTTTAGCTGATAAATATTCCATTTTTGCCTCGGCTGTAAATCCGGTTTTTAAGGCTTCTAATTGCTGAATTTTAAATAATAAAATATCCTGATTCATCTCAAGGATTTCTTCAAAATCGCCGTCATCATTACTAAAGGCGGAAACCAGAAGTTTATTGGCCTGTACAGAACTCTCTATCTGTCTTTTATACAGGTTTAACTGCTTTTTGGCCTTTACTAAATCATAAAGTGCTGCTTCCAAATCACTTTGCAACTGATTTTTTGTAGCTTCTTTATTTTTAATTGCGGCCTCTTGCATAAGCACTGCTTCTTTTTCAGCCGCTTTATATTTTTTTCTAAAAATTGGTAAGGTTACCGAAACCATAGGCATAATCACATCCTGTCCATTACCGGGCGGATTCATATCTGTACGTTCTGAAATAATAGCGTAATCCAGGCCTATCCCAATATTTGGTAAACCCGATTTTTGTGCGGTTTTTGCACGATGTTCATAAGCTTCGCGTTCCTTATCGAACTTCGCAAGCTCGGGATGCTCGTTAAAAGTCTGTTCGGTATTCATCAAGTCGGGCTGTAGTTGTTCATCTAACACCAGGGTATCCTGAACACCAACCGAAGCTTCTTTATTTCTGTTTAACAAAAGGTTGAATCGTTTCTTTAGACTTTCTAATTGTTCTTCTTCAATCGCTATTTCAGTTAAAGCTTCATCTCTTTTAATATCTACCCTAACAACGTCTACCATTTTAGAGCTTCCGCTACGAAATTTACTCAAAGAAAGCTCCCGATAAGAATCTAAGATATCCAGGTTCTTTTCTTTTAAAAGGATGCTTTGTTGTATGGCAAAAAGTTCGGCATACGCCTTTTTAACTTCAAAAAACAAATTGGCACGTTTCGCCAAATATTCCTGAAATCGAGCTTCTGCTAACAAATTTGCTGCATCTCTCTTTGTTTTTAAAGTTCCAAACCAGGGAAACATTTGCATAAAACTAAATCGAGCCTCCTGGGCACCCAACCTGGTTTCTACCATTCTTCCAAAGGCACTTAGCGTAAGGGTGGGATCTGGTAATGATGCCACTTGCGGCGATTGCTGTAAAGCTGCTTCAAAACTTGTATAAGCCGATTGCAATTCAGGATTGTTTTCTGCTGCAATTTTAAGGTAATCGTTTAGTTCCTGCGCCTTCGAACTCACTACAGGAAAAGCGATTAGCAGTAAACTTATTATTATTTTTATCTTTAATTTCATCATCTAATATTTAATTTCTTCAGAAGTGCTAAGCTTCAATTGTTTTGGTTTCATCTCTATCTTCTTCTGAATTATAGGGCACATTTTCCCTCCAAATAGCCTGTAAAATGGGTACTACAAAAATCGTCATAATCTGAATTAGCATTCCACCAACAATTGGAATAGCCATAGGTACCATGATATCTGAACCTTTTCCGGTAGAAGTTAGCACCGGGAAAAGCGCGATTATAGTAACCGCTGTGGTCATCATGGCGGGGCGTACTCTTTTTAAGCCGGCTTCCATTACTGCTTCCCTAACCTCAGCTACAGTTTTTGGTTTTTTCCGTTCAAAAACCTGATGAATGTAGGTACCCATAATCACCCCATCATCGGTAGCAATTCCAAAGAGTGCGATAAACCCAACCCAAACGGCCACACTCAGGTTAATCTCCTGCATCTGGAAAAGTTCTCGCATATTGGTGCCAAAAACCGCAAAATCCATAAACCAGGGCTGTCCATAAAGCCAAATCATAATAAACCCACCGGCAAAGGCAACAAAAACACCCGAAAAATGAATGGTAGAAGCAATAATGCTCTTAAACTGAAAATACAACAGAAGGAAAATAATTACCAAACAGATAGGGATAAGTATGGCAAGGCGTTCTACAGCCCGCACCTGATTTTCATAATTCCCGGAAAACTTATAACTAACCCCTTCCGGCACCTCTAATTCTCCTGAAGCTATTTTATCCTGTATATGTTTTTTGGCATCATTTACCACATTTACCTCAGCAAAACCATCTCGCTTATCAAAAAGAACATATCCCGTAAGAAAGGTATCTTCACTCTTAATCATTTGCGGTCCCTGCTCGTAATTAAGCTCTGCAAATACCCTTAATGGAATTTGGGCTCCTTTAGGAGTTGGCACCAAAATATTTTTAATACTCTCGGGGTCGCCCCTTAGTTCTCTTGGATACCTTACCCGTACCGGAAAACGTTCGCGCCCTTCTACGGTAGAAGTGATTTCCATACCCCCAATAGCGGTTTCTATTGTTTGCTGAACATCTTCAATACTAAGTCCGTACCGGGCAATCGCATTTCTGTCTATGTCAATTTCCAAATAGGGTTTTCCTACAACTCGATCGGCAAAAACAGCTTCAGCCTTTACCGAAGGAACCTCTTTTAACAATTCTTCCAATTGCATTCCAAAGTCCTGGATAGTAGTAAGGTTTGGTCCATACACTTTAATTCCCATCGGGGCACGCATTCCGGTTTGAAGCATCACAAGCCGGGTTTCTATAGGCTGTAGTTTTGGAGCCGAGGTAACCCCCGGAAGATTTGTGTGCTTTGTAATTTCATTCCAAATATCATCGGGGCTCTTAATATGCTCGCGCCAGTTTCGATAGAATTTCCCATCTTCATCTTTAACAAGCTGCGCAGCAGATACATCTTGCTCAATGGCTTCTGTATTGCTTAAGCTATCACCAGATTTCAGGATAAACCGGTCTTTATCATCTACTTTAAAGCGTTGCATAGAACCATCTTCAGCAAGTATAAACTCAGGTTTATAATTGATAATATTTTCAAACATCGATATTGGGGCAGGATCTAAAGCGGTCTCGGCCCTTCCCAATTTACCTACAGCAATATCAATCTCCGGAATGCCGGTTACCGCCATATCTAACTGCTTTAGGGTTTTAGTGGTTTCTTCCATGCCGGCGTGGGGCATGGTAGTAGGCATTAGTAAAAAGCTTCCTTCGTTTAATGAAGGCATAAACTCTTTACCCACACCCGGGAATGTATGTGCCATCCCACTCCAAACCTCTGTAGTTCTTATATTCAATCCTAATTTATCAAAACCTTTGGCCACAAAACCAAACATATTGGGAAAACCAAACCAGATTATAGCACCAAAGAAAATTGTGATTATAGGCAATGAAAGGAATTTTCCTTTATTGATTAAGCACCAATTTAGAATAGGTTGATAGAATCTCACCATCATCATTAAGATAGCCAAAGTGATACTAAGTAGCAGGATCACGAAAATATAATTGGCAAAGGCAGATTTCTGAAATCCAAGTGGCATCCATTCTTCGGCAAGGAAGAAGATGGTTACCGCCAGTATTAAGCCCGGGATTACATATTTGGAATATTTCCCTAAGAACTGCGGATTTCTGGTTTCGGCAATTTTCACCAATCCAATAAGTGTAAGTGCTAAAGGAAGCCAAAAGCTAAAAACAATAGCCAAAACCGCTCCTGAAATTACCAGGATAAAATTCCAGATATTTTGTGACTTCTTTTTGTTGATTTTAATGTTGAAAAAGAAGTAGGAAAGCATGGGTAGCACAAATACGCCTATTAAAAAAGCTGCCACCAGCGCAAAGGTTTTGGTAAATGCCAAAGGCCTGAATAATTTCCCTTCGGCGTTTTCCATAAAGAAAACCGGTAAAAAGCTTACTATCGTGGTTGCCAGGGCAGTGGTTACCGCCGGGGCAACTTCTACAGTTGCATTATAGATTATATTGGCAAGTTTCTTTCCGCGGGCGTTTTTATTTTCGGGCATTTCCAGCCATCGCACCGTATTTTCAACAAAAACAATCCCAACATCTACCATAACCCCTATGGCAATGGCAATACCGGAAAGTGCCACCACATTGGCATCTACCCCAAAATAGCGCATGGCGATAAACGTCATGAGAACTGCCACGGGCAACAAACTGGAAATTAAAATAGAAGCCCTTAAATTTAAAACAAGAACAATAATTACAATAATACTGATAAGCACCTCGTGAGAAAGTGCTTTTTCCAGTGTATTTATAGTCTCATTTATAAGCTGTGTCCTATCATAAAAAGGAACGATGGTTAATTGGCTTTCGGTGCCATCGGCCAAAACTTTGGAAGGCAAACCTGAAGCTATTTCCTGAATCTTATCTTTGGTGTTTTGAATCACCGCCAAAGGGTTTGAGCCATAACGAGCTACCACTACCCCTCCTACTACTTCAGCGCCTCCTTTATCCAGAACACCCCGGCGTTCGGCGGGACCTAAACTTACCTGCCCAATATCTTTTATAAAAATGGGCGTGTTTTCATTCTCGGCAACAACGGTATTTTCAATATCATCTATAGATTTTATATACCCCAATCCTCTTACAAGGTATTCTACCTTATTAACCTCCAGGGTTTTTGCCCCGGCATCACGATTGGAGTTTTTTACGGCTTTCATCACCTGATTTATACCAACTCCGTATGCTTTAAGTGCATCGGGGTTTACATCAATTTGGTATTCTTGAACAAAGCCTCCTATAGAAGCTACTTCAGAAACACCCCGAGTTCCGCTTAAACCTAGTTTTACATAGTAATCTTGAATTTTCCTCAATTCGTGTAAGTCCCACCCCCCGGTTACATTTCCGTCTTTATCGCGGCCTTCCAGGGTATACCAAAACACCTGGCCTAATCCGGTAGCATCGGGGCCTAAGGTTGGTTGCACATCTTGCGGGAGCAAACCGGCCGGAAGTGAATTCAGTTTTTCTAAAATTCGGCTTCTAGACCAATAAAACTCTACATCTTCTTCAAAAATGATGTAAATACTGGAAAACCCAAACATTGAAGAACTTCGAATAGATTTAACACCGGGAATTCCTAAAAGTGTACTGGTTAGCGGATAGGTAATTTGATCTTCTATATCCTGCGGCGAACGTCCCGGCCAATTCGTAAATACAATTTGTTGATTCTCCCCAATATCGGGAATAGCATCTACCGGAACAGGATCACTTGGAAGGAAACCTGTATTCCAGTTAAAAGGAGCGGTAACCAACCCCCAGCCTATCAAAAAAACTAAAAGTAAAACAGAAACCAGGCGGTTAGAAAGAAAATAGTTAATGATCTTATTGAACATAGACTTAGATATACATTTATAAAAAACGAAGCTTAAAAAATGACCAAATGTGTAAACTCAAGGCCAAACGGGGAATGTAATTGAAAACAATTTGCAGAAAACTGTTTTACCACAATTTATAACTACAAATTATTATTTGCCCTGAAGGCTCAAAAAGCACTTATAGGACAAAATTACATTTCAAAAAATGTATATCAGATAAGAAAAACCTGGTCTTCAAGATGAATATCTTTGACCAGAAGTGGTGGGGTGTAATCTTTAAACGGAACAATTTCCTTTTGGATATCTTCTAAAATGAAAATATAAGAATACGCAAAGCCAATAAGAAAGGCCTGTTGATTTGAGTCTAGAGAATCAAATTTATGCTTTAATTCATCCTGACCTTCTATCGCTATTTTTTTGTTGGTACAGCAAGAATCCTGGGCGGTGGCTTCCATATCCATACCACAGGTTTGAGCTTCAGAAAAAATGGCTTTATCAACCAAATAGTTTCCGCAGAAGTGCCTATCAACCGTAAAGGAAAGGGTTGAAAGCAGCACCAAAAATGCCATGGTTACAGAAATACTATGTTGAAACGCTTTTTTCATCGGCTACAAAAATAAGTAATTTTTTGAAATAAAGTACTTTCCGATTTTTTGGAATAAGTTTTAAAATTATGGGTTTTTAGATTTTTGCAACCTATAATAATAAAATGCAGGTAGTAAAATAAGTATAAAAATTGGATGAATAAGAAACCTTCTAACATAAAATAGGCCCATTACATTTTGTTCATTAAGTGTTAAGTAAAGCACACTAAAGGCAGCAAGGCTAATCCCAAACAATATGGCAAATAATATTGCTGCAAATTTTATGATGTTCGTATCTCGAAAGGCTACAAATAATATTGCTAAAGAGATTAAAGTATTTAGCCAATATCGTAAACCAATATTCAAGATTAATTTAGGAAAAAAAATTTGAGGTACCTCCATTGCCAAATGCCCGCCGTACCGATAAAAATCAATAAGTGGATCATAAAATAATTGTTGTTCAAAAAGCCTTATCAAAACCAGCAGCACAACTAATATTGCAATCGTTAAAAGTTTTACCAGCTGCTTCATACACTATGTTTTTGACTATAAATACGCACCCAAATAAGCCATAAAATAAATATGGTGCCATATATAATTAATGGAAAAACAATACTATGTAAAAATTGGGTATGTTGTGGATATTCATAAATTCCTATGGCGAGAACAGCAATTCTAATAATATTCATTCCATAAATTATAACAGATCCCGCCAGTAAATAAAGTAATGTTGTTTTAAACTTCCCAAAGAAGGAAAGTACAAAAGCGAGAAATAAGATAATGATACTAACAGCGTTACAGCCTTCTATAATTCTAGCAAGGTAAACCTCGTTAATAATAAGTTTCATAGAAAGTTCAGACTGGTGAGGTATAATTTTGGCATTATACCCAAAACTATTTATTAAAGCTTCGCTTTGCTTCGCCACAAGGTGTGTAATGTAATCGGGGAAATAAACCGGAGACCTAAAAAAATCTAAATAGAGGTTATAAAATAGCGTAAATACCAAATAGCTCCCCAAAAACATGAAAATAAACCGAAGCACCGATTTGTATTTAACGAATAACCTGATCAAATTTTAAGGGGGTTTTTAACAAATTTATATAAATATGTGCCTGCGCTTGCTATAATTTTTAAATACTTTTGCACTAAAATATCAACTATGCCATTTCAGAAATTAAAACCGGAAATTAAAGCTATTCTTGAAAACAATAAACTATCGGTAGACCATAGGTTATCGCAGGTTTGTGAAGTTTTAAAAGAAAATATTCCATATTATGATTGGGTAGGATTTTATTTTAAAAATGGTGATAAGGAGGAATTGAAATTACGCTCGTTTGCCGGTGAACCTACCGACCATACGATTATTCCGTTTGGAAAAGGAATTTGCGGGCAGGTAGCGGTCTCTAATGAAAACTTTGTAGTGCCAGATGTAAAAGCACAAACCAACTATATAGCCTGTAGCATTCATGTAAAGGCTGAAATTGTCGTACCGCTTTTCTTAGATGGCGAAAATATTGGCCAAATAGATATTGATTCTCACACACCCGATCCATTCTCTAAAGAAGATGAGGAATTTTTAGAATGGGTGAACGCAAATGTAGCCGAAGTTTTAGAAGCCTAAAAAAAGAAAAAAGAGCAGAGAAGGAAGAAAAGAGATTTAGCAAGAAGTTAGGTAAAGTTCTCTATTCTAAAATCTATTCTCTATTTTCTGTTTTCTATGATTACATCCCTGTTCTAATTGCTTCTACCGGATCTAATTTTGAGGCCGAAATTGCCGGAATTATTCCTGATATTAAACCAATTACCGCAGAGACTGCCGTTCCTATAAACATATTCCAGGGCGAAAGTACAAATTGAAAATCGCCTGTAAATTGCGAAGCGACGAGAGAAACCAACCAAACAAGTCCGAGCCCTACAAGGCCGCCAATGATAGCCAGGATTATTGCTTCAAATAAAAACTGAAATAGGATAAATTTATTCTTAGCCCCAAGGGATTTTTGAATTCCAATTAAGTTGGTTCGCTCTTTTACGCTCACAAACATAATATTGGCGATCCCGAATCCGCCCACCAATAATGAAAATCCGCTAATAATTAGACCTATTAAGTTTAGCTGGCCGGTGATATTATCTATAAAATCGGCAAAGCCCTGAAGCTGGTTTACAAAGAAATTATTAATATCCCCGGGCTTAATTCCGCGGTAATTACGCAATTGTTGCTCTAAAACTGCTTTATATTCGGCATTATCAACCCCATCTTCCGGTTTTAAAATCAACTGAGGAAATACCCCTTTATTATTATCGCCATATACCCTGCGTGCTACATTTACCGGTAGAAAAACCTGACCGTCCCTAGAGCCTCCAAAAAGACTGGCACCCTGCTTGGCCAGCACCCCTATAACCGTAAATTTACGACCGTACATACGTACTTCTTTTCCAAGCGGGCTAAAATTCCCGAAAAGGTTATTGGCTATTTCGTGACCTAAAACAATTACCGGCGAACCACTTACCGATTCAGATTCATTAAAAAACCTACCTTCTTCCAGTTCAAGGGCTTCAATATCATAATATTCGTGGGTAACCGCACCAACACCTACCCCGGTACTGGTAACATCCTGGTGTTTTATAGATTCGTCTGGTACCCCAATGGTAAAACTTACCGACTCGGTATTGGGAAGATTTCTTTTTAGATATTGATATTCATCATAAGCAACATCTGGAAATTGTTGGCGTTTCCATTGTGGAACTTCGGTAGGGCCAAAAGAAAAACGCATTACAATTATGGTGCTATTATCTAAAGCACTTAAACTACCCTTAATCTCCTTCTCTAAAGAATCTACCGCAGCCAGTACTCCAATAATAGAAAAAATACCTATAGTAACCCCAAGCAAAGAAAGAAATGTTCTTAGCTTATTGTTTCTTAATGCATTAATTGCAAAATTAAAACTTTCTTTAAGTACTCGTAAATATATAAGCATAATTACTAAGGGCCCGGGGCAATGCCACGAGTTATTGGGTTAATAATTAAAAGCCGACAACCAGTTTTCGCACATTTTAAAGCTTACTTCTTGAATAACTAAATTTTAGAATTTTTATGCGCTTAGTGGTATGACGTCCGGCTTTAAAATTCGTTACAAAATTTCTCGATAAATAAAAGAAATGCCTTTTAAGTTTTTGGCTTAAATACTTACTTTTGCAACTTTAACAAACACAACACAATGAGCGACTTAAAAAAAGCGAAATCTGCTTTAATTTCTGTATTTAGCAAAGACGGCCTGGAACCCATCGTAAAAAAACTTAACAACCTGGGAATCACCATTTACTCTACCGGAGGTACCGAGAAATTTATCAAAGACCTGGGGATTAATGTAGTGCCTGTAGAAGATGTAACTTCTTATCCCTCTATTTTAGGCGGACGTGTAAAAACACTTCATCCAAAAGTTTTTGGAGGAATTTTAAACCGCCAAGATAATGAAAGTGATGTAAAAGAACTTGCTGAATACGAAATTCCGCAAATAGACATTGTAATTGTAGACCTATATCCGTTTGAGAAGACCGTAGCTTCAGGAGCTTCAGAACAGGATATTATTGAAAAAATAGACATTGGCGGGATTTCACTTATTCGCGCTGCCGCAAAAAACTTTAAAGACGTACTTTGCGTTTCTTCGGTAGAAGATTATAAAAGTTTTGAAAATTTACTGGAAGAAAAAAATGGCGAAACCAGCCTTGCTGATCGCAAACTTTTTGCTGGTAAAGCCTTTAATGTTTCTTCCCATTACGACACGGCTATTTTCAATTATTTTAACGCTGACCAGAAAATTGAAGCTTACAAACAAAGTTTCCAAAACGGAAAAGTCCTTAGATATGGTGAAAACCCACATCAAAAAGGGGAGTTTTATGGCGATTTTGATGCGATGTTTGAAAAACTACACGGAAAAGAACTTTCGTACAACAACCTGTTAGATGTAGATGCCGCGGTAAACCTTATTAATGAATTTAAAGGCGAAGACCCAACTTTTGCTATTCTAAAGCACAACAACGCCTGTGGTTTGGCACAACGCGACACTTTACACCAGGCTTATATAGATGCATTGGCAGGAGATCCGGTTTCAGCCTTTGGTGGTGTTTTAATTAGTAATGTTGAAATTGACAAAGCTACAGCTGAAGAAATTCATAAATTATTCTGCGAAGTAGTAATAGCCCCTTCGTTCTCTGCAGAGGCCGAAGATATCCTAAAGGGAAAAAAGAACAGAATTTTATTGATTCAAAAAGAAACCGAACTTCCGCAGAAACAAGTTAGAACTTGCCTAAACGGAGTTTTAGTTCAGGATAAAGATCATAAAACCGATGTTGCTGAAGATTTAAAGCAAGCAACGAACAATAATCCTACTGCTAATGAGTTATCTGATTTGTTATTTGCTTCCAAAATCTGTAAGCATACCAAATCTAATACCATTGTATTGGCAAAAAATAAGCAACTATGCGCCAGTGGTACCGGGCAAACTTCTCGAGTAGATGCATTAAAGCAAAGTATTGAGAAAGCCAGGTCTTTTAATTTTGATTTAAAGGGGGCTGTAATGGCAAGTGATGCATTTTTCCCATTCCCAGATTGTGTAGAAATAGCAGGAAACGAAGGTATTTCAGCAGTGATACAGCCTGGAGGCTCTATAAAAGACCAACTTAGCATAGATTATTGTAATGAAAATAATATCGCAATGGTGATGACAGGAACTCGCCATTTTAAACATTAATTTTAGTACATTTACCAAACCTCAACACAAAATAAACCATGGGATTTTTTGATTTTCTCATTGAAGAAATAGCAATAGATTTAGGAACTGCCAACACCCTTATTATTCACAATGATAAAGTAGTGGTAGACAGTCCATCTATAGTTGCACGAGACCGTACTACGGCAAAGATAACCGCAGTAGGTAAAGAAGCTGCTATGATGCAGGGAAAAACCCATGAGAATATAAAAACCATTCGCCCGTTAAAAGACGGTGTAATTGCCGATTTTGATGCCAGTGAGAAAATGCTCACGATGTTCATTAAAGAAATTCCGGCGCTAAAAAAGAAAATGTTTACCCCTGCCCTTAGGATGGTAATTTGCATTCCTTCTGGAATTACCGAAGTAGAAATGCGTGCCGTAAAAGAAAGTGCAGAACGGGTGAATGGGAAAGAGGTTTACCTTATTCACGAACCTATGGCAGCCGCAATTGGTATTGGAGTAGACATTATGCAGCCAAAAGGTAATATGATTGTGGATATAGGGGGAGGTACTACCGAAATTGCGGTTATTGCCCTTGGAGGGATTGTTTGTGATAAATCGGTTAAAATTGCCGGTGATGTGTTTACAAACGATATTGTTTACTATATGCGTACCCAGCACAACTTATATGTGGGAGAGCGCACTGCCGAAAAAATAAAAATCCAGATTGGTGCGGCAACTGAAGATTTAGAGGTTCCGCCAGAAGAAATGAGCGTACAGGGACGTGACCTGCTAACAGGGAAACCCAAACAGGTAAATATTTCTTATCGTGAGATTGCCAAAGCTTTGGATAAATCGATTTTAAGAATTGAAGATGCAGTTATGGAAACCCTATCCCAAACCCCACCGGAACTCGCCGCCGATATATACAATACCGGTATTTATCTTGCGGGTGGTGGTTCTATGCTAAGAGGTTTGGACAAAAGGTTATCTCAAAAAACCGATCTTCCCGTTTATATTGCCGAAGATCCATTAAGAGCCGTGGTAAGAGGTACCGGAATATGCTTAAAAACCCTAAACCGTTATAAGGGAATTTTGATAAAGTAGGAGAAGTAGTTTTATGCAGCAAATTTTTAATTTTCTTATCCGAAATAAGAATAATATCCTATTCTTATTTCTGCTGGCCTTAGCTGTATTTTTCACGATCCAAACCCATTCTTTTCACAAAAGCAGTTTTATAAGTTCGGCCAATGTGGTTACCGGCGGTATCTACTCGTGGGCTAACGATTTTGATAAGTATATGCACCTAGATGAGTACAACGAGCGGCTTATGGAAGAGAATAAGCAACTGCGAAATATACTTACCAATTTAAACGATACGATCTCGATTGAGAACTACACAGATACTTCCAGCTTTGATGGCACCTATTACTTTAGGACCGCCAGGGTGATTAATAACAACTTTGCCAAGCCCAATAACTTTTTAACCCTAAACCAGGGCAAAGAAGCCGGTATAGAATCTGAATTTGGCGTAATAACAAGTAAAGGAGTAATTGGCATTATAGATAGAGTAAACAATAGGTTCTCACGTGTAATTTCTATTTTGAATTCAGAGTCTAGAATTAATGCTCAACTTAACAAAACCAATCATTTTGGGAGTTTAATATGGAACGGAAAAAACCCAAATATCGTTCAATTAATTGATGTCCCCAGGCAGGCTCCGGTAAAAGAAGGCGATACGATTGTAACCGGAGGTAAATCGCTAATTTTTCCAGAAGGAATCCCTATTGGAAGCATTCAGGATTTTAAACTAGACCAAAGTGAAAGTTATTACCATATTAATGTTAAGCTCTTTAACGATATGACTAATATTGGTTATGTGTATGTTATAGAGAATATGGAGCGCGATGAAATACTGGAATTAGAGCAGGAGGAAGATGAACAGTAGTATTTTAAAAAATATCATCAGGTTTGTAGGTTTAGTATTTATACAGGTACTTATCCTTAACAACATTAATTTCCTGGGTTATATCAATCCATATCTTTATGTTTTGTTTATCTTACTTTATCCTTTCAACTCCAACCAGAGTATATTCTTAGTACTGGCTTTTTTGTTAGGCTTTAGCATAGACCTTTTTGAAGACAGTGGCGGGATTCATGCGGCTGCCTGTACGGTAATTGCATTTATAAGGCCTAATTTACTCCGTTTTTCTTTTGGAATAAGTTATGACCATCAAAACCTAAGGCTTTCAACTACGCCTATTGGTGCAAGATTGAGTTATATTTTTATCAGTATAATAATTCATCATTTTATATTATTTTTCTTGGAAATGTTTAGTTTAAATCATATAATATTAATCCTCAAAAAAACGTTATTTTCAGGGATTTTTAGTGTTATTATGATTATGCTAAGTTTAGCAGTTTTCAGCAAAAAATATAGATGAGAAAATTATTACTTTACATTACTATACTCGTTACGGGCATTGTTTTTCTGGCCCGGCTTTTCTATTTACAGGTAGTTAACGATTCTTTCGCGGTTAGATCTCAAGATAACGCTATAGAGGTAGTTTACGATTACCCCCAGCGCGGTTATATTTCAGACAGGAATGGAAAATTAATGGTTTCTAACCAACCATCTTACGATGTGATGGCCATTCCCAGGAACCTAAAACCCTTTGACACTACTGAATTCTGCGAAATTTTAAGTATTGAACCCGAAGAGTTGGGGCGCCGTCTTGATAAAGCAAAGATCTACTCCCCTATTCTCCCTTCCGTAATTATTCCACAGCTAACCAAAGCAGAATACGCCTATTTACAGGAAAAAATGCGGAAATACGAAGGTTTCTATATTCAAAAACGTTCTCTAAGAGATTATCAGGTAGATCATAGTGCAAATGTTTTGGGCTATATAGCACAGGTAAATCAGAAAAAAGTAAACGAAGATCCTTATTATATTTCCGGGGATCTTATTGGACGAAGCGGTGTAGAGAAAGTTTACGAAGAATTGCTGCGTGGCGAAAAAGGTGTAAAATATATCCAAAAAGATAGGTTTAACCGAGATATCGGCCCCTATAAAGATGGAATTTACGATACACTACCCACTAAAGGAAAAGATATAAGCATTACCATTGATGCCGAACTTCAAGCTTATGGCGAGAAATTAATGCAAAATAAACGCGGCGGGATTGTTGCCATAGAACCCGGTAGTGGCGAAATTCTATCCCTGGTAACCGCTCCTAATTACGACCCGGCTTTGTTGGTGGGAAGAAAAAGATCGCCAAATTACACCCGACTTTATTACGACTCTATTGCCCAGCCACTTTATGATCGCGGTCTTTTAGCTGAATACCCTCCCGGATCGCCATTTAAAGTTTTAACTGGGCTAATCGCTTTGCAGGAAGGCGTTGTAGATACAGAAGATACTTTTTCATGCCATAACGGATTCTCATATGGTAGGGGCCGAAGAATGGGCTGCCACCCACATTCAAGTCCTTTAGGCCTGGTTCCCGGTATTTCCAGTTCTTGCAACACCTATTTTGCACAGGTATATAGAAAAACTATTGAAAAATACCCCAGCCCCCAGGAAGGGATGGATGCCTGGAACAATCATTTACAAAGCTTTGGTCTCGGGCAGTTTATGGGGAACGACCTTAGCACAGGAAGACCTGGAAAAATACCAAATGCCGACTATTACAACAAGATATATAATTACCCAACTTACAAATGGTATGCATCTGCTACTCTTTCGAATGCTATTGGCCAGGGAGAAGTTTTAATGACCCCTATTCAATTGGCAAATATGACGGCTATTATCGCCAATCGCGGTTGGTATTATACCCCGCATATTTTAAAGAAAATTGAAGGAGAGCCAATTAAAGAAGAGAAGTTCACCGTAAAGAAAAATACCACTATAGACAGGAAACATTATGATCCGGTAGTTGAAGGAATGCACCAGGTGTATACAAATGGAACCGCAAGAAGGTTACAGGTACCGGGTATTGAAATTGCAGGAAAAACAGGTACTGCCGAGAATTTCACAAAAATAAATGGTAAACGAACCCAACTTACAGATCATTCTATCTTTGTGGCTTTTGCTCCCGTAGATAATCCAAAAATAGCGCTTGCTGTATTCGTAGAGAACGGCTATTGGGGAAGCCGCTATGCAGGAAAAATAGCCAGTTTAATGGTTGAAAAATATATTAAAAAAGAAATAACCAGAACAGATTTGGAAGACTGGATCTTAAACCACAGTCTTGAAGATGAGTATGCCAAACCATTAAGTGGAGAACCTTTTATAATTAATCAGTAAATGACTAAAAGCAGTACCGGATTCGACTGGATCACAATTTTAATTTATATTTTACTGGTAGGTTTTGGTTGGATAAATATTTATTCAGCTTCATTAGGAACAAACGACCCCACTGATTTTTTTAATATGAATGTGCCGTATGGAAGACAGGCACTATTTATATCCTTAAGCGTGGTTTTAATAATTTTGCTGCTCTCTATAGAAGCTAAGTTCTACCAACGTTTTTCCAGTATAATCTATAGCCTGAGTTTACTTTCGTTAGTTGGGCTTTTTATATTTGGTAGCACTATTGCCGGACAAACGGCCTGGTACCAAATAGGACCTATTAGTATTCAACCATCTGAATTTGCTAAGGCAGCAACAGCTCTTGCTGTTGCTAAATACTTAAGTGGCATACAAACCAATATAAGAGATTTTAAGCACCAATTAAAAGTTTTCCTAATCATTGCATTGCCTATGCTTTTGGTGCTTTTACAACCTGATGCTGGTAGTGCTATGGTCTATTTCTCTTTTGCTTTTGCCCTTTATAGAGAAGGACTTCATTTTGTTTATTTATTATTGGGCTTCTTTGCTGCCAGTATTTTTGTAGCTACCCTGGCTTTTGGGCCTTTATGGGTAATTTGCAGTATTTTACTAATTGCAGCATTGGTTTACCTTAAGAATTTAAAAAGGAAGCCCAATCTTATTAAATACCTGTTTTTTGCATCGGTGGCCGTTGGATTTTCCCTTTCGGTAAATTATGTATTTGAAAACATTTTTAAACAACATCATAGAGATCGTTTCAATATTGTTTTAGGAAAGGAAGTAGACTCTCGCGGAATTGGCTATAATACCAATCAGAGTGAGATTGCCATTGGTAGTGGAGGTTTATTTGGCAAAGGCTGGACAGAAGGAACACAAACCAAAGGCCATTTTGTTCCAGAGCAACATACAGATTATATCTTTAGCACCGTTGGCGAAGAATGGGGATTTATGGGAAGTACCTTTATTCTTGGGCTTTTTGTCCTGCTTATGCTGCGACTACTCTACCTGGCAGAAAGGCAAAAGTCTACATTTAGCCGGGTTTATGGCTATGGGGTAATTGGAATTCTTTTTATGCACTTTCTGGTAAATATAGGGATGGTTATTGGTATTTTTCCTACGGTAGGTATTCCCTTGCCCTTTTTAAGCTACGGGGGCTCGGGCCTTTGGGCATTTACAACCTTACTCTTTATCTTTATAAAGCTGGATTCCCAAAGAATTTCCTTTTAACCGCAGCGTTCTACCATAAGTAAAACTGCAGCTACCGTTAAAATGATTAAAGGGTAGATATATTTTCGTTTTAGCATACTACAAAACTAAGTTTTTCAGAAGAGATTCGAGCCTAAATTAAAGACTATGTTCCTGGATGGTAGTCGAAAATTATCGGGTATAAAAAAGCTTGTTTGAAAAAGCCTTAAACTCCATATTAAAAGCTAAAACGAGTTTAGCTTTGAGGAGAACAAAATTTTCAAACAAGCTCTTAGCCTATCTTTAGAAAAATTAGTCGCGAACTTTAGCTAATTTATCCTGTTTTATATTATTCTTTTTCATATCTGCCAGTACATGAATAGCCTCTTCCACATAAACATCTTTACTCAAGTTTTTATGCCAACGATCTCTTTTCTCTTTTAAAATGGTATCGTTTTCAAACAACTTTACTTCGTAAGCTAAAGATTTGAATGTAAGGTTGGTGGTATAGTTTTTAATAGAATCAAACCTTTTGGCCATTTCTTTGTTCATTTCTGCCGTTGCGGCATATTCCTCAAACATTAAAGAATGTGAGTTATCTTCACTCTGATCTTTAATCCATTTGGCGTGCTCCTCAATAAGTTTTAACTGCTCATTAGTTCCCATTCTATCCTTACTCTCTTCAATGGTTTTTTCAAAGTTTACAAAACCTTCCCAAACCTCATAACTGGCGGGATCTATTTTATCCCATGGCAGCGGATTATCCTGATCTTTCTCTCCAATATCTATAAAGCTATAACGATCTGGAACCACTACATCACTTTTTACACCCTCTAATTGCGTAGAGCCTCCGTTTACCCTATAAAACTTCTGGGTAGTTAATTTAAGCGCGCCTACATCTCCAAATTCATTGCTTCTTAACCAACGATTTAAATCTATTACATTTTGAACGGTTCCTTTTCCATAGGTTTGTTTGCTACCTATAATAATAGCCCTTTTATAGTCTTGCATGGCAGCGGCCAGAATCTCTGAAGCCGAAGCAGAAAGCTCATTTACCAAAATTACAAGGGGACCATCCCACAACACAGAAGGATCTTCGTCTGAAAGAACTTCTTTTCTTTTTCCGCTGGATTTCACCTGAACGATAGGTCCTTCCTCAATAAAAAGCCCGGCAATGTCTACCACTGTTTTTAGAGAACCACCTCCATTATTTCTAAGGTCAAGTACAAGCCCGTCCATATCCTGTTCCTTTAATCGAATAATATCTTTCTTGATATCTGAAGCCGCATTTCGCTCTTCATAATCTTCCATATTAAAATAGAACTTAGGCAGGTTAATTATTCCGAAATTCTTACCGTTATTGTTAACCATAGCAGTCTTGGCATAGGTTTCTTCAATTTCAACAATGTCACGAGTAAGTGTGATTTCTTCTATATTACCCATTAATTTTTTACGAACTGTTAAGGTAACTTTAGAATCTTTTGGCCCCTTAATTAAGTCTACAGCATCTTCAAGGCGCATTCCCACTATGCTTACAGGATTATCTTCATCTTCTTGCTGCACTTTTAAAATCTCATCTCCTGCATCAAGCTGTTCACTTCTCCAGGCAGGACCTCCCGAGATAACTTCGGTAATGGTAATATTGTCACTTTTCTTTTGTAATCTGGCACCAATACCCTCAAGTTTCCCGGACATGGCAATATCAAACCTGTCTTTATCCTGAGGTGCAAAATAGAAAGTATGAGGATCAAAAGCCTCAACTACGGCATTTAAATACACTGTAAAATAATCCTTGCGTTCAAGATCATCTGTAAAATCGTAATATTCATCCAAAGAGTTTAAGGTTACCTTACGAGCCTCTTTTTCAAGCTCTTCTTTAGACTTCATCTCATAAGCAGGATCTTCTTCCTTTTTTTGTTCCTCTTCTTCTACCTTATCATAAAAAGTAATAAGGGTAGAAAATTTTAGCTGTTTTCTCCAACGCTCTTTTAATTCCTTTTTTGAAGTCACATAGTCTGCTTCAGAAAAATCTGTGTTTATAACTTCATCTTCAGAAAAATCAAAAGGCTTTTCGAGGATTTCCTTATAAATACTCCTTGCTTCTTCCGATCTTTCTATAAGTCGATTATAGGTTAAATCGAAAAAATCAATTTTCTGTTCTTCAATTTGGTCATCAATCTTATCCCGGTAAGCGTCAAATTCTTTAATGTCGCTTGCATAGAAAAAACGTTTAGACCCATCTAAACCTTCAAGATATTTATCATAAACACCTTCAGAAAATTCGTCATTAATTTCCCGGGCATCGTAATGACCTTCGTTAAGAACATATGTAATAAGGTCTATAAGAAGTTTATCTTTATTAGGGTCGTCAAATTTTTTAGTAGTAAAACTACAGGAAGTGGCAGCCATTAAAAGCACGACCACCAAGATCTTTAAATTCTTTTTCATAAATAGCATAAATTTCATCATTAACAGCTCTCCAAAATACATTAAAAATTGTGCCAATAAAGTTAATGGGTAATAATAATTTGTTAAACCACTAAGATAAGGTTTCTTCCCGAAATTATTATTTTAGCTTTTATAAAATTAAGCTATGACCAGAAAGAAACCATTGATTTTAGTAACCAACGACGACGGAATCACAGCACCCGGTATAAGGACATTAATAGAAGTTATGAAAGAGCTGGGTGATGTTGTAGTTGTGGCACCCGACAGCCCCCAAAGTGGCATGGGACACGCTATTACTATTAGTGACACCTTGTTTTGCGAACAAGTTACCATAAAAGAAAATTACAAACATAAAGAATACAGTTGTTCGGGAACCCCTGCCGATTGTGTAAAAATTGCCACACAGGAAATTTTACACCGTAAACCCGATCTTTGCGTTAGCGGGATTAACCACGGCTCTAATTCGTCTATAAACGTAATATATTCAGGAACAATGAGTGCTGCTGTAGAAGCAGGGGTAGAAGGAATTCCAGCTATTGGCTTTTCTCTACTGGACTATTCTTTAAATGCCGATTTTGAGCCTACCAGAAAATATGTAAAAGCCATTACCAAAAATGTGATTAAAAATGGCCTGCCAAAAGGTGTGGTGCTAAATGTAAATATCCCAAAACTATCTGCCTCCGAAATTAAAGGAATGAAAGTGTGTAGGCAGGCAAATGCGCAATGGGAGGAAGAATTTGACAAAAGAACAAATCCGCAGGGCCGTGAATATTATTGGCTTAGCGGTAAATTTGTAAATAAAGATAAAGGCGAAGATACCGATGAGTGGGCACTACAAAACGGTTATGTATCGATTGTACCGGTACAATTCGATTTAACGGCCCATCACTTTTTAGACGACTTAAACACCTGGGAGCTTAATGATTAAGCAAAATATTTTTATAGGTTTCCTAACCGGAATCTCTGCCAATATTGGTGGTGTATTTCTTTACATCCTGCTTTTTTCTGAAATGGGAATAGATGAAACCTTAGATAAGGCCATTGCTCAAGGATATATTGGGAAATTAATAGCCCTGGGAGCCATTTTAAATTTTTTGCCATTTTTTGTTTTTATAAGGAAAAAACAAAATTATCATGCCAGGGGTGTTTTATTGGCCAGTATCCTGGCCGCGATTAGCATTTTTATCTCTAAAATTGTTTAAATATAAATGTTTATGGTTTGTGGTTTATTGTTAGGTGATGTAACCTTGAACCTGGCACCTGAAGCCTTGAATTCAAATCTTGTGCATTAAACTATAAACTTGAACCTAAGTATATAAAATGAAATATTATATTATAGCCGGGGAAGCTTCTGGAGACCTTCACGCCTCTAACCTGATGCGTGCATTAAAACAAAACGATTTGGAAGCAGAATTTAGGTTTTGGGGTGGCGATCTTATGCAGGAACAGGGCGGGCAATTGGTAAAACATTACCGCGAACTGGCCTTTATGGGCTTCGTAGAGGTTCTTTTTAACTTAAAGACCATTCTTAAAAATATTTCCTTCTGCAAAGAAGACATCAAAAAATTTAAGCCTGATGCCATTATTTTTGTAGATTATCCCGGCTTTAATTTAAGGATAGCCAAATGGGCTAAAAAAGAAGGCTACCCAACACATTATTATATTTCCCCGCAAATTTGGGCCTGGAAAGAAAACAGGATAAAAGAAATAAAACGGGATATAGACCATATGTATGTAATACTCCCTTTTGAAAAGGAGTTTTATGAAGAAAAACATAATTTCCCGGTTCATTTTGTAGGCCATCCCCTTATTGATGCTATTGGCCAAAAGAAACTCCCCGATATAGCTGCTATAAAAAAAGAATACGGGCTGGATGAAAGACCTATTATTGCTATTTTACCCGGGAGCCGTAAACAGGAAATTTCAAAAATGCTGGAGGTTATGTTAAGTATCACCCCAGATTTTCCTGAATACCAATTTGTAATTGCAGGTGCACCCAGCCAGGATGCTGCATTCTACGCTCCCTTCATCAAGCAAAAAAACATCAAACTCATCATGAATAAAACCTATGATGTATTAAGCCTTGCCCATGCTGCCATGGTAACATCGGGTACGGCTACCCTGGAAACCGCCCTTTTTAAAATCCCCGAAGTAGTTTGCTATAAAGGCAGCTATATCTCCTACCAAATTGCACGTAGAATTATAAAATTGAATTATATCTCACTGGTAAACCTTATTATGAACCGGGAGGTGGTAAAAGAATTAATCCAGAACGATTTTAATACTAAAACACTTAAAAAAGAGTTTAAAAAAATACTGGAAGAAAAACACCGTAGCAAAATTTTTAAAGATTACTTTGAGTTAGAACAAAAATTAGGAGGAAAAGGTGCCAGCGAAAAAACAGCGCAACTAATTATAAAAGCAATCAAAAATTAATCTATGCCTAAAATTTTTAAACTTCTTTTTCTAAGCTTTTTTCTTACAGGCCTTGTTTCCTGCGGAAGCTCACGCGCTAAAATTATTACTACCAAAAGTGAAGAAAACCGTTCACGAGATTATTCAAGTAAAGAAAAGCCGTCCAGAAGTTATACCGATAAAGAAATAGCTGAAGTGAAGCCGGTAAACAAAAAGGTCTATAATATTATTTCTACGGCAAAAAGTTTTGAGGGCACCCGATATAAATATGGAGGCACCACTAAACGAGGCATGGACTGCTCCGGATTACTATACACGGCATTTTTGGAGGAAGATATCGCTATTCCAAGAACTTCCCGAGCAATGTCGCTTGAGGGGGAACGCCTTTATTTAAAACAAGTAGGCCCCGGCGATTTACTTTTTTTTGAAACAAATAAGAACAGAAAAGTTATTAATCACGTTGGCCTGGTGGTAGAAATAGAAAGCGACAATATCTATTTTATTCATTCTTCTACTTCACGCGGGGTAATTATCTCTTCCTTATCTGAACCATTTTGGAATGAAACCTTTGTAATGGCCCGAAGAATTTTGTAATTTTTAGTATCTTATACTCCTTATTGCTACCCTACACAAAACAACAGGGATGCAATTTTTGAATTTTACCATCATAAAACTTTCTATATTCCTAATTCTGGGAATTATTACCGGGTTCACGATTCATCTCCCCTTACAAGCTTTTTTTATATGTTTAGGCTTTCTATTTCTAAGCTTCTTTTTTAGCTTTTTACGAGCTCGTAAAAAGTTATTTGATGATGCTTTCTTCGGAATATGCACCTGGAGTTTAATCTTTTGTATAGGCATAGCCACCGCCTATTTGCATCAGCCTAAAAATATACCACAGCACTATATTAACACTAAAAGTACCGAAGCTGGCATAATGCAAATTCGCATTTTGGAAACACTTAAGCCCAATGCTTACAACCAAGCCTATATAGCGGAAGTAGAAAGAATCTTTTCGGGTAAAAACTCAGTCACAACCACCGGAAAAATCCTGCTTAACATTTCTAAAGATTCTATTCCCTTAAATATAAAACCGGGAACGAAATTGCTTGTTCCCAATAAACCATCAGATATTACTGAGCCTCTAAATCCCTACCGATTTAATTATCGGAGGTTTATGCAAAAACAAAAGGTAGAGAAACAATTAAGCTTAGACCAGGCAGAGCTCAAAATGTTAACCTATACTACAAACAGGCCATTAACCCATATTACTAATTTTAGGGCAAGCTTAATACAGAAGCTTTCAAAAGCAAATTTTAATAAAGATGAACTGGTTATTATACAGGCACTACTACTGGGGCAAAAACAGGATATTTCAAAGGAAGTTTATGAAGATTATGCTGCCGCTGGAGCCATACATATACTTGCCATATCGGGTCTTCACGTAGGTATTATTCTATTAATTCTAAACTGGCTTTTTAAACCTTTAAACCTCGTAAAATACGGGCTGTTCCTAAAAACAGTACTTCTAATTTCACTCATGTGGGGTTTTGCTATGCTAGCAGGACTTTCCCCATCGGTAGTGCGGGCCGTAACCATGTTCTCTTTTATCGCTATTGGGATGCAATTGCGAAGAAAAACCAGTGCTTTGAACAGTTTGTTCATTTCTCTGTTTATTTTACTGCTTGTAAATCCATATTTTATTTTCCAGGTAGGTTTTCAGCTTAGTTATCTTGCGGTGTTCGCCATTGTTAGCCTTCATCCCAAATTATTTAAACTCTGGCAACCCAAATTTAAAATTACCAGGTACTTTTGGGGGCTATTATGTGTGAGCATAGCCGCACAAATTGGAGTTTTACCCTTAAGTTTATTTTATTTCCACCAATTCCCTTCTTTGTTCTTTCTTTCCAATTTGGTGGTATTACCTGTGCTTGGCTTAATTTTAGGTCTTGGAATTCTCGTTATCATACTAACCCATTTCAATATACTTCCAAACGCTTTAGCAGATGCCTACGGAAATTTAATAGGCCTTATGAATCAGTTTATTACCTGGGTGGCAGGCAAGGAGGAGTTTGTTTTTACAAACATTCATTTTAGTATATGGCAAAGTTTAAGCGCCTATTTGCTTATCTTATTTTTTATTTTTTTAATTTATCGAAAAAGTTTTAGGAGCTTTATTTTATTTCTCTGTGGAATTATACTGCTTCAATCCAGTATGATTTTCAGCAGAATACAGAATTCATCTTCAGAAAGTATTGTTTTTCATAAACCAAGAAAAACTATGATAGGCATAAAAAAGCATGATAAACTTGAGCTTTATCATAATCTAGAGGCCCCAGTCAAAAATGAAATTAGATTGAAAGATTACAAGACCGGTAGGAACATTCGGCGTCTGGAAGAGCAAGCAATTCCCAACATTTTACTGGCCGGGAAAACTTCAGTTTTCATTGTTGACAGCAGTGCGGTTTACAAGCTGAATGATTTTAAGCCACAAATAGTATTACTCCGGGACTCTCCCAAAATCAATTTAGAAAGACTTATTACGCATTTAAACCCGATGCTAATTATTGCTGACGGAAGTAATTATCACAGTTATGTATCTCGCTGGGCCAAAACCGCCAGAAAACAAAAAGCCCGCTTTCACCATACAGGTAAAAACGGGGCTTTCCGCATTTCTACTGAACCTTAAGGCTCACTATCAACTAACACTTAAATTGTAAATAATTTATTCGAAAGAACCTTCAAAATTCTTCTGATATTCTGCAAAAGCTTCTTTAGAAGTCATTTTTTTATATTCATCTCCCACAAAGAGCTTTAGGTATAGTTCTAACTGTTTTGGCGTTCTATAACCGGCAACAGGAGCAATTAAATTAGCTTCTTCATCGAAGAAAACCAAACTTGGATATCCGGTAATTTGAATGGCCCTTGCTAATTGGTGGGGTGAATTTCTTCTTTTTTTCTTTTCGGGATCGTATTGTGGGTTTTTAAACACCTGACCCTTAAAATTGATTTCCTCGTTACCCTCGGCATTAAATTTTACAGGATAGTAGTTCTCATTTACATACTCAATTACATCGCTGTTGCTAAATGTATTTTTGTCTAACATTTTACATGGCCCACACCAAACGGTATAAGCATCCATAAAGATTTTTTTAGGTTCCTTTTTCTGCGCTTCCAGAGCTTCGTTCATACTCATCCAGTTAATCTCCTGGGCTTGCACACCAAGACCGGTAAAAATCAAGAAAATAAAAAAAGTAAGTTTCTGCATTGTTCTAATTATTTTAAACACTTGGTCGGTTCACATGATGAACCTAACAGGAAAACAAAAAACGTTCCTAAAATGTAAAAATAAAACTTACAGTAACATAAGAAAAAGATAAAGTAGATAAAATCTAAGTTAATGATAAACTGCAATGATTATGCAGTGAATGAGATTATATTCGTTGAATCAGATTATTTCATGCGCATAGATCTAATTTAATAATCAAATATTAATTAAAGCATTTTTTATGAAAAATACTGAAAATTATGGGGTGTCAATTCTCAAAAAAGAAGATTCACGAAATATAAATGGTGGCAAAACTGGGCCATGGTGGCCTGTTGCGGTTTTATGGTCTGCTTGGGAAAACTTTGATGATATCAAAGATGGTCTAAGCGATGGTGCAGCAGCTTACGATAATAGATAAACTAATCAATAACTTTAAAAAGAAAACATGAAAAATCTTAATAATTACTCAGTTATAGAAATATCCTTAGATGAATCATCTGAAATTACAGGTGGAGGTGGTCGTTCCGGGTGGTATTACCTAATGTATGGTATTGGTTATATGGCAAAAGGATTCATGGACGATGAAGCACACGGAAGGAGATTATTAGCATCTGGAAGTCCGGGTGGAGCGAAGTAATAAATTTAGAAATAATCAAGAAGCAAAAAGGTGGAGTTTAAGCTCCACCTTTTTTAGTCCATTATTTTTTCAAAAATATAAAATTGAAAAAATATTTTTCAGAAATCATTAGAAGAAGATTTCTATCTCTATCTTATTCCGTGCATCTTTTTTATCAGGAATTTATTTATTGCCACCATTAATAATCCCATAAAAATTGGAATAAGAGTAAAGATTAAGAAAAACACCGATAACCCGTATTGTTCCGAGATACTATCAATATACCCTCCCGTATAACCTCCAAGAATACCAGCTATAAAATTGGCAAGAAACCAAATTCCAAACATGAGGCCTACCAGTTTTGGAGGAGATAATTTACTCACATAACTAAGTCCTACGGGAGAAACACAAAGCTCACCTATTGTATGAAAGAAGTATGCTAAAATCAACCATATCATACTTACGGCAGCAGTTTCAGCTCCCTGAGGAATTCCAAAAGCTCCATAAGCAAGAGATGCAAAACCTACTCCAAGTAATATCAGCCCAATCCCGAATTTAACAGGACCAGAAGGGTTAAACCTACTTTCCCAAATTTTGGAAAACACAGGAGCAAATAATATTATAAATAAGGAGTTTAATACTGAGAACCACGAAGCCGGCACTTCAGCGGTGTCCACCTGAAATTCATTATATAACATCCAAATAACTATACCCCATATTATTACAAAACTGCTTCCAAGAAAAAAATTGGATTTAGCATACCTTCCAAAAGTTTGCTTAAAAAGCATTAGAAGCACCCAGGTTATAACCAGCAAGGGAATTACTGTAATAACAGCATTAATTATTTTAAAAGTTACTGCCTGACTACCTAACAGATCTCTATCAGTATAATCCGCTGCAAAAATAGTCATAGATCCCCCTGCCTGTTCAAAAGCCCACCAAAAAAATATTGTAAAAAATGCAAAAACTGAAATTACAATTACTCTATCTTTTTTAACCTTAGGAGAAGGCTCTGGCTTATTTGTTTTTTCAAAATTATCATCTAAAATTGGCTTACCCTTACTATCTTCCACTTCTCCTTTTACAGTGTGATCATCAACATAATCATCCTTTTTCTTGGGCTTTAAACCAATTTCCCCAAAAATCTTTTGGGCATAATAGAACTGTAACATTCCAATAAACATGAAAATTCCCGCGAGACCAAAGCCCCAATGCCATCCTACTTTTTCCCCTATATAACCACAAAGTAAAATTCCGAGAAAAGCACCGGCATTAATTCCCATATAAAAAATGGTATAACCAGCATCTTTTTCTTTATCATCGGTTTTATAAAGCTGACCTACAATTGAAGAAATATTCGGTTTAAACAAACCATTCCCCAATATCAAAAGAAGTAACCCAAGATAGAAGAAAATATTAGTAAAACCTTCTAGCGCCATAGATGCATGGCCAAGAGTCATAATTAATGCACCCAAAACAACTGCACGCCTATAACCTAGGAATTTATCTGCTATCAAACCCCCAAATATAGGAGTAATATAGACCAATCCAATATACCATCCATACAAGATAAGTGCATCTTGTCTTTCCCAGGCCCATCCATTTTCCATTATGGATGCTGTTAGAAATAAAACCAGTAAGGCACGCATTCCGTAGTAAGAAAAACGTTCCCACATTTCTGTAAAGAAAAGAACAAATAAACCAGAAGGATGTCCTAGCACTGTTCTTTGATTATATTCAGATCCTCCGAATTTAAACTCCATATTATTTAGTTTCAATTATAGTTTTTCTTTTATAAAATTGGTCATTAATGTATAGAGGTGTAATCTTGTATTACCTCCATAAATACCGTGATTTCTGTCTGGATAAATAGCCCAGTCAAATTGCTTATTGGCCTGTACTAAAGCTTCAACCATTCTCATGGTATTTTGCACATGTACGTTATCATCTCCACCCCCATGAATTAAAAGATAGTCTCCTTTTAATTTTTCAACATGATTAATTGGTGAATTTTCATCATAACCTGAGGGGTTTTCCTGAGGCGTGGTCATATATCTTTCGGTATAGATGGTATCGTAAAATCTCCAGCTAATTACCGGCGCTACTGCTATAGCCATAGAAAAAGTGTCATTTCCTTTAAGAATAGCATTAGAAGACATAAATCCTCCATAGCTCCATCCCCATATCCCTATTCTGTCTTCATCTATATAATCTAGTTCAGCAAACTTTTTTGCTGCAGCAATCTGGTCTTCTACCTCGTATTTCCCAAGTTCGTTTTGAGTTACCTTTTTAAAAGCAGCTCCTTTATAACCTGTACCACGTCCATCTACAGCGGCTATAATATAACCTTCGTTAGCAAGAAGCTGATACCAATAATCGTTTGTTCCAAAATAAGAGTTAGAAACCGACTGCGACCCAGGACCAGAATATTGAAACATTAATAATGGATATTCTTTATTTTCATCAAAATTAGTTGGCTTAATCATCCACATGTTAAGCTCATTCCCATTCACTTCAATAGTGCTCAATTCTTTTGGAGAAAAATTATAAGCTTTTTCTGTTTCCAGTAAAGCCGAATTATCCTTAATCTTTCTTACCAACTTACCGTTTTTAGCATAATGCAAGGTGAATTCATAAGGTGTTTCGGTACTGGTATAAGAATTTATAAAATAAGTATAGTCTGCACTAAAATCGGCGCTGTTCACACCTTCTTTCCCGGTTAAACGGGTTTTGCTTCTCCCGTTAATTTTTATAGAATACACGTCTCGATTTACGCTTCCGTTTTCTGTACTTTGATAGAAAATCTTTTTTGAATCTTTATCATAACCGTAATAATTGGTTACTTCCCAATTTCCTTTGGTGACCTGGTTCTCTAACTCCCCATCTTCATCATAAAGGTAAATATGGTTCCAACCATCTTTTTCGCTGGTCCAAATAAAACTATTGTCTTCAAGAAAAGTAAGATTATTGGTGATATCTATATATGCCTCATCGGTTTCGTTCATCACAACTTCAGCTTCATTATCTTCAGCATCAACAAAAACAAGGTCCAAATCGTTTTGATGCCTGTTTAACACCTGCACACTTAAAATCTCAGGATCCTGTGTCCATTTAATTCTTGGGATATAAAAATCTTCATAATCTCCAAGTTCAACTTTTTCACTTTCGTTAGCAGCCAACTCATAAGTATAAAGCGAAACTTCAGAATTTGTTTCTCCGGCTTTAGGATATTTAAAAACGTGCTGAGAAGGATACAGATCCTGCCCATACATATCCATGGAAAACTCCGGAACTTTAGATTCATCAAATTTCAAATAAGCCAAATGAGTACCTGTTTTATTCCAGTCGAAAGCCCTTACAAAGGCAAATTCCTCTTCATAAACCCAATCGGTCACCCCATTAATTATTTTATTTATTTCGCCATCGGTAGTTACCTGTGTTTCTTTCCCTGAAGCTATATCGTAGATATATATATTGTTTTCAAAAACATAGGCCACTTTAGAGGCATCTGGAGAAAAAGTAGGCTCCTGAACTTTATTATCGCTTAATTTGGTAAGCGTTTTATCTTCTACATCATAGATATAATAAATTCCACGGGAAGAACGCCTGTAGATTTGCTCTACATTGGTAGAAAGTAAAATCTTATCTTCCTCTTCACTAAGAACAAAACCCTGAAAACCTGAGATCTCATTAAGATTGGCACTATTTAAAAGGCTTCTAAGCTTTTCTCCACTTTTATAAGAATATACATCTATGCTACTACTGTTGGCATTTCGGTCGCGGTTCAAAACCACATATTCTTTGCCGTTATTTAAAGATTGAAGGGATTGTAAACGCTCCTGTCTAAAGGTTCCGTTATAGATTTCTTCGAGGCTAACCTCTTTATTCTGAGCGTAAATAGTTGAGGTTGCTGCTATTAACAACCCTACTAAAATTTTTGAGAACTTCATAAAATTTATAGAATGAATTTTAAATGCCAAGTTTACTAAAATTTCAGCAAAAAGCGTAGTATTTCACTGTTAAATACTAAGAATCTGTTAACTGTAAATAGTTTCATTTTTCTAAAATAGGAAAGGCATATTCACTTAAATAACAATTGTATCTTTGTTTCCTCTAAATTAGCTTCAAAAATGATAAAACCTATCAGTGGATTTTCCAGGCTTAGCAAAAAAGAAAAAATAGACTGGCTTGCCGAAACCTATCTTAAAAATAGCCCGGAAGACGTGGCTGTACTTAGGCAATACTGGAACGAAGATTCCAGTTTACAACAATTGCACGACGAGTTTACCGAAAATACCTTATCAAATTTTTACCTGCCTTTTGGACTGGCCCCAAACTTCCTAATTAATGGAGATTTATTGGCAATTCCTATGGCGATTGAAGAAAGCTCGGTAATAGCAGCAGCAAGTAAAGCTGCTAAGTTTTGGGGTAGTCGCGGCGGATTTAAAGCCGAAGTAATCGATACAAAAAAGATTGGTCAGGTACATTTTAATTTCTTCGGAAACAAAAAAAAACTGGAATCCTTTTTTGAAAGTGTAAAACCCAAACTGCTAGAAGCTGCTAAGCCTATTACCCGCAATATGGAAAAACGTGGTGGCGGGGTTTTAGCTATAAATTTAAAAGACAAAACTGCGGAAATACCAAATTACTATCAGCTACACTGCGAGTTTGAAACCAAAGACTCCATGGGCGCAAATTTTATAAATTCCTGCCTCGAAAAATTCGCAGAAGTCTTTCGGGATCAAGCTAAGAATTATACCGATTTTTCTTCCGAAGAAAAAGATATAGAAATCATTATGAGTATTCTTTCTAATTATGTACCAGAGTGCTTAGTAAGAGCTGAAGTATCCTGCCCGATAGAGAAACTGGACGAAAATAAAGATATTAATGCTGAAGATTTTGCGAAGAAATTTATACAAGCAATAAATATCGCTGAAGTAGAACCCTATCGCGCCGTAACCCATAATAAAGGGATTATGAACGGTATTGATGCGGTTGTACTGGCTACCGGAAATGATTTTAGGGCAGTAGAATCGGGGGTTCATGCTTATGCCTCCAGAAATGGAAAATACTCCAGCTTAACCCACGCCAGCCTTGAAAACGGAATTTTCAAATTCTGGATTGAAGTTCCCCTGGCCCTGGGTACCGTAGGCGGCTTAACGAGTCTGCACCCACTGGTTAAATTAGCCCTGGATATTTTGCAAAAACCCAGCGCCAAAGAATTGATGAAGGTAGTGGCAGTTGCCGGACTGGCTCAAAATTTCGCCGCTATTAATTCTCTAACAACAACCGGGATTCAGCAGGGACATATGAAAATGCATTTAATGAATATTTTAAATCAGCACGGTGCCACTGAAGATGAAAAGAAAATCCTTACGAAACATTTCACCAAACATACGGTTACGCACAGCAGTGCCGTGGAAGAGTTAAAAAAACTAAGAAATTCGTAATGAAAGAATTTTATAGCCAGGGCAAACTTTTAATTACCGGAGAATATGCTGTTTTAGATGGAGCTAAAGCCCTCGCAATACCCACAAAATTTGGGCAATCGCTGGAAATTGAACCTGCTGAAGGCAGAAATTTAGCATGGAATAGTTTTGATGAACAGGGGAAATTATGGTTTCAAGGAGAGTTTGAGTTTATCAAGAATAAATTTCATTGTATTAAAGGAGAACAGGAAGTTTCGGCGAGACTTGTAGAAATCCTGAACGAAGCGCACAAACTAAACCCAAAATTATTTTCTACCGAAAAAAGCGGAATTAAAGTTAATACCCGTTTAAATTTCAACAGAAATTGGGGCCTGGGAACTTCTTCAACACTAATTAACAATATTGCGAATTGGTTTGAAATTGATGCCTTTAAATTGCTTAAAAATACTTTTGGAGGCAGTGGTTACGACATTGCAGCAGCACAAAATAAGCAATCTATTACTTATCAACTTACAAACGATAAGCCCTCGGTTTTAAAAGCCAATTTTTATCCGAATTTTTCAAAAAACATCTTTTTCGTTTATTTGAACGAGAAGAAAAACAGCCGTGATGCTATTGCGCACTACAAAGCATTACCTAAAGAAAATAAAAGCGGACTAACCGAAAAAATCTCTTCCTTAACCGAGCAATTCACCAAGTGCAACAACCTCACCGAATTTGAGCTTCTAATCAATATTCACGAGACTTTATTGTCGCAAGCACTACAAACCCAAAAAATAAAGCAAGAACGTTTTCCCGACTTCCCCGGAGCTATAAAAAGCCTTGGTGGCTGGGGTGGAGACTTTGTGATGGTTACCGGCCAGGAAGAAGCGGTTTTCGAATATTTTAATAATAAAGGATTTAAAACAATTTTTGCTTTTGAAGACATGGTTCTTTAAAAATGGCTCTTAAAGAGTACCAGGATTTTTTTGAGACAGGCTCTAAAATAAAGTAAGGATGATGTAGGAATTAAAAAAATCTTAAACTAACAAGCTAAACCTGCCAAGCCGTTCAGGCAGGCTTATTTCAGATTTTAAATTTGCTTAAAAAAACTGCATAAAAAAGCCCCGGTAAAATTTTACCGGGGCTGTATATTTAAAAGCTTATTCTACTAGTAGAATCTTGCACGATTATCTTCAATTTCTGCTTTTTCACGAAGCGCTTCGAAAAGCCTTTGTGAAGCATTCTGTCTTCTTTGTGCAGTTTCCTGTTGGGCAATTCCGCTATAAGAATTCATTGCCGGAGCTTCATTTTTACTTTCAAGCTCTACTACATACACGCCATTATTACCTGCAATTGGCTTACTTAAACTGCCAGCCTCCAAAGCGAATACCGACCCTACTACTTCTGGCTCTCTTCCGGCACCGGGTAATGTTGGGCTGCCAAGGCTAACCGCATTTGCAGTTTGCACCATAGTATTGTTATTGGAAGCGATTTCTTCCAGGTTTTCGCTATTGATTTTACTTTTAAGAATTTCGGCTTTCTTTTCTTTTGTAAGAATTGGGAGCACTTTAGATGATGCGTTTTCTGCAGTCATCAAACCTTTCTTATTCTTAGCTGTTAATTGCGCCACAACATAACCTGAAGGAATATCAAAACGCTTTATATCGCCAACGTTAGCTTCGTCTTCAAAAGCCCACTGAACAATTCTTCTTTGTTGTCCAACTCCAGGGATATTTTCATCTAAAGCTTTTACGTTATTAACAGTTCTAACATCGTAGTCCCCTTCTTTGGCAACTTCAGCAAAATCACCTTCTCCTGCCGCGATCTCAAACTTAGTGGTTTCATTAAAAAGGTTGTTTCTGGAACGTTCTGATGCCTCTAATTCTCTGGCAATAGTAGCAATTTTTACTGCTTTTTCTCTTTGGCTCTGCTCTGCGATATGGATCACGTGGTAACCAAAATCGGTTTCTACAACACCTACATCTCCTTTATTATTGTTTAAAACATAAGTGTCAAACTCAGACACCATATCTCCAGGGCCAAAATACCCAAGGTCACCGCCATCCTGATTGTTAGAACGGTCTGAAGAAAATTCGACTGCTAATTCAGCAAATTTATCTTTATTTCCTTTAATTACATTAGCAAGGCTATCGGCCAATGCTTCAGCTTCTTCTTTGCTTCTGGTTACATCTGGTGCAAATTGTTGCCCCTGGTAAGCCACAAGAATATGACTTGCTTTTATAGAATCTGGAACCTGCTTGGTTTCTACCAATTTAGAAAGCTTAAAATAACCTTCGTGTTGGTATGGCCCAAAAGTTTCACCTTCATTTAAATTGAAAAGCTCATCAGCAAATTCTGAAGGCAGTTCGTTTTTGAATTTAAACCTATTATCGTAAGGAAGGTCTGAATTTGCCTCTACAAAATCTTCATAATCGGTTGTTGAATTAAATCCAGCTAAAGTATCATTGCTGCTGGTTACTGCATTATATTCTACACGGTTTTCCAACAATGCATTTAAAGCTTCTTCTGTTTCTTTTACATCTTCATCTGAAGCTGTTTCTTCAAAATAAACATATCTGATATTTCTGGAAGCTTCGGTTTCAAACTGTGCAGCATGATCTTTAATATAAGCTCTAATTTCATCTTTACTCACCTCTACTTCATCATCTGAAATAGAAGAATACGGTAATTGAACAAAACGAAGATCTACCGTATTATTTTGAAAACGGTAAGCTTGTTCAGCTTCAACAATAGTTGCACCAATCCCGGCAGTTACCATTGAGAAATACATATTTTGACGAGCAATATCGCCCATATTTTCTTCCATTTGTAGCCATTGTTGGTATGCCTCCGGCTGTGTAGACCTTAAGCTTGCAATATATTCACGCACCCGGTTTTCATCAAACATACCAGCTTCATTTCTAAAGGCAGGATTACTTCCCATCTGTGTACGCATCACCTCTCTAATTTGAGCTTTACCAGCTCTAATGCCAAGCTTTTCAAGCTCTTCTTTAAGAATAGTTTCACGAAGGGTTTGTTCCCAAACCTGGTTTACAGCCTGGCTGGTACTTACATTTGCCCCCATTTGGCGTTGAAAACCTTCTACCTGCCGGGCAAAATCTTCCCTACTCACCTCTTCACCATTTATGGTTGCTATGGTGTTTTGGTCTTTTTGCGAAGAAAAGCCTCCGTTACGTATTACATCGGCAAGCACAAAAGAGAAAAGTGCCAATGCAATAATGATGATCAAGAAAACAGAACGCTGTCTGATTTTATTTAATACTGCCATTTGTAGTTGTTATTTATCAAAATATAGTGGGCGAAAATAATGTTTTTAACCTAATTATAAAACTTATAATTAGCAAAATACTAACTAATCCTTATTTAATCTGCCGACTTTATTTTTAATTCTATTAATTCTATTTTGGTATTGGAAACTTCCAATATTTTAAATGAAAAATTATCTATCTGTAATTCTTCATCTTGTCGGGGAATTTCTTCGGTATGGTTTACAATATATCCCCCAAGGGTTTCGTAATTCTCCCCTTCAGGAATATTCAGCTTATAGTTCTCATTAAGGTAATCTACCTCTAATCTTGCCGAAAATTTATAATGCCCTTCTCCCAATTCCTCTTCGGTAAGTACGGCGGCATCATGTTCGTCTTCAATTTCTCCAAAAAGCTCTTCCACAATATCCTCTACCGTAATCATTCCGCTGGTACCCCCATATTCATCTATTACAACCGCAATACTTTTTCGCTTTTTGGTAAGATTGTTTAAAACATCTTTTACCCACATTGTTTCCGGTACAAAAACTACCGGCAAAAGTATAGACTTTATAGATTCGGGTTTTTTAAAAAGCTCAAAAGAATGCACATAGCCAATTACATCGTCTATGGTCTCGTTGTAAATTAAAAGTTTAGAAAGCCCTGTTTCGGTAAAAGTTTCCACAAGGTCTTTAGGCGCCAGGTGTTGATCTACAGCTACAATTTCGGTTCTGGGCACCATCACCTCCCTGGCTTTAATATCGGAAAATTGCAGGGCATTTTGAAAAATTTGAATTTCAGAATCCACTTCTTCATCATCTTCTACCGTCTCCATCTGCTCATTGATAAAGTTACCTAATTCAACCTTACTAAAAGCTAATTGCACCTCATCTCCTTCGGTTTTAAAAAATCTTTTTAAAATAACGTCGGAAACCCATATTACAAAAGAAGAAACGAAACTAAAAAGTATGTAAAAGATATACGCAGGAATGGCAAAAAATTTAAGCATAGAATTTGCGTAAATTTGAAAAAACACCTTCGGAAGAAATTCAGCAGTAAGTAAAATAACCAGTGTAGAGATCACGGTTTGTGTAAATAAACTTAAATCGACCACCAAATATTCTAAAAAGGCACTGTTTAAAGGCTGAAGCCCCTGAAGCCAATTCATTAATAAGTCTCCCATAAAAAAGCCATAAACCACCAGGGCAATATTATTCCCCACCAACATGGTAGCTATAAATTTTGAAGGCTTTCTTGTTAACCTTTTAAGAATAGTTGCCAAAAAATCATTTTGGCGCTTTTCAATTTCAATATAAATTTTATTGGAAGAAATATAAGCAATCTCCATCCCGGAAAAGAAAGCAGACAAAATTAGGGAAAGAATAATTATAAGAATTTCAGCTTCCATTATTCCTGCTTATTACGCTCTTCAATCTTGCGCCTAAATCGTCTTTTAAAGAAAAACATAAAGATAGATATTACCACAAAAAAGATAAATAAATAGGCCCTACTGCGCTCTGTATCCCAAATTCTAAAACTTTCAAAAAGAAAAAAAGCAGCTATAAATAAGTAAGCGTATTCAAAATATTTAAAATATTTACTCATCGGGTTTATCGTCTTTTATTATTTGAACCCCTACATTGGTTCGCGATCGAAAATTACCGAAATTTTGATTAGCATCAAAACCTTCACCTTCGTTAAGCGCTCCATTAGGAAATTTTATGGTATTAGGTTTATCGGTAAAAATCCAGTTTATATTTTGATCCCAATATAATTGTGAAGCTTCAAGCCGCATGCTATCGGCGGTAAAAACCACCACATTTCCCTGTAAATCTATGAGATTGGTACCATCGTAAATTATCCCGTAATCTGAGGTAACCGTGCTTTTCTCATTATTTTCATCGTAAATTTCCAATTCCAATCCGTCGGGAAACTCACGGTACGGAAACTCTTTATTATTAAAATCCATCATTTTAGGGCTTTTTAAATTAGCCACCATCCTACCGGAATCGGTATATTTTAGATTAATTCCCTCGGCAATGGCTTGCGGAGCATCACCCTCTATATCCAGGGCTCTAATTTCATTTAAATTACCCTGACATGAAAAAAGCATTGTCACGCCTATTAGCGTGACAATGCCTGTTATTATTTCCTTGTATGTTATACTCATATTACATTTGCGGGATACGTACAGTTTCCCCTATCCAACATCCAATTTTTATAGCTTCACCGGCACTTCTACCCTGCTGAAAAACATCGGCTTTTTGCGGAGCCCTACCTCTATAAGCAGTTGCTGTTTGATTTGCATTAGAAGCGATAGATGGATCTACTCTTGCAGCCCTTGCAGCGTAATCGGCCGCTAACCAGTATACAGCTCTTTTATCAAATGCTGTTTCACCACAATTATTGGCACTTTGCGCAATCATATTAGCAATTTGCAAGTATGCTCTTCCTAAAGATGGTTTAGCGCTAATTGCCTTTCTAAAAAAGTTTCTAGCTTGAGAGAAGCTACCTCTTTCTTTATAGTTAGATGCAATTCTATAGTAAATTCTAGCCTGATCGCTTGGATCTTCTTCTAATTCTGCTGCTTCATTATAATACTCCAAAGCTTTAGCTCTATCACCATCGGCTTCAGCTAACTGCCCTAAAGAGTATGCAGAATTTGCAGAAGGCTTTAATTGGTGCAATGCTTCAGAAACCTGGAAGAACAATGGATCTTCTGTACAATCCTTAGCAGACAACCTTGCGTTTGCATTCTGCAACCAATCTACATCAGACTTTTTCTCTTCAAAATCTTTCTTATAAAGCGGGATTAGGTTATCGCAATCTGCTCTGGCACCAAGCTTAGCATTCAAAGCACCTTTAACCATGTTATAGTTTTTCAGGTTAATTTCAGCATATTTAATCTGTTTTTTCTCCTTAGAAGTAAGCTCATCGCCTGCATCCTGCTTTTCAATAAGCGGTGCCAGGTTTTTAGCTGCCTTATTTTCTTCTTCTTCAATTTTCGCCATTACTTTATCGTAATTATCAAAAACATCCTGAAGTTCTCTTTCCCCGGCATCTTGCATATCTACCATTAACTGGAAATAAGCATAAAGACCTTTTGGGCTGGTAAAGTTATCTCTATCTTCGGTATATGCCTTATCAAAAGCATTATACAATTCTTCTGTATTTCCTATTTTATGATCAAACTTCAACTGAGCAATATCAGCATAGATTTTTCCTTTAGAAGTTTTACTCGGAAACAATTCTAAACGCTCTTCCCATAAACCAATAAGTTCTTTTATATATTGCTCCTTTTCTGCACCTTCGGCATTTTCAATTTTATAATTAAGAGCACGCTCTCCATATTGGAAAGTAGCTAAACTATATTTTGGACACTCTTCCCTAACTTTCATTAAGGGTTCGTAAGCAGCATCATAATTTTTAGCCTTAGCATCATCATACGCCAAAGCAGCCATTGTTGCACAATCATTAGACTGTGCGCTTAAAACACTTGAGCCTAAAACAGCCCCTGTAATTAATGCTATAAATCTCGCTTTCATGTTCTTGTTTTATTATCGTGGTTAATTAAATTTTCTTCTTTCGAACCATTTTCTAGCTGCAGTTAGGGAAAGCCCTACTGAAAGCCTAAAGTAATCTTCCTGAATTAAACCTGAATCTGTGGTACCGCGCTGTCCATACTCCAATCCAAGGTTTATATTAGAATTTCCCGGCCCTACAGGTAGTCCAACTCCAAAAGTAATGCCAAACTCATTAATATCCTGATTATTGAGATTTAAACCTGTCTCTTCATACCTAAACCCAGCGCGATAAACAATGCGCTTAAAATAATTGGTAAAAGAATCATACTGTGGAATAAAATACCCACCAAATTTATATTGGGCAGCATTTGCAAAATTTGCGTTAGTGCCCCCTGCTCCATTCACACTTAAAAAGGAATTATCGTCTGTACTCACATATTCCCCACCAAAAAACCATTTATTAGGCCTTCCAAGACCAAGACCTATGGTATATTTTGCTGGTAAGCTAAGTTCAGAATCTGCAACATCTATATTGCGCTCTTCCACCACTGTTTCACCTCCGTTTCCTGAGAAAGCTATAGTTGCCAATCGTCTTGAGTTTTCTGCATCTATAGTAGTTCTGGGAGAATAAGAAGCCGCTGCATGTAACTTAAGTCCGTTTTTAAATTTTTGCTGAAAATCGGCACCAAAATTATAGTTAAAGCCTAATAAGTCTGTCCTACTTACATCACGGGAACCTAATTGCACTTCGTTACGTACCAGGGTTCTTTGATTTTGGAGGTTTCCAAAGTTGTATTGCGCATCAACCCCAATACTCAAGGAAGGAATAATTTGATAACCAGCTGAAAGAAAAACTTTATTCATTCCGCCACGACCTTCCAGCCTACTGGCTACAGACTCCCTAATATCTAAAATTTGATATCCAACCGAGGTATATGGCAACACACCAATACCAAAACCGAGATTTCCTCCCACGGGCACCCCAATGGCCAGGTAATCTAAAGAAGTAACCTTTGCATTATCTTCGGCCGTAGCCGAGCTTAAGTTTACCCTTTCATGAGAACCCCCTACCGCATAGGTTGTTCTTCTTAACCTCCCATAACCAGCGGGATTTCTAAGGTTTAGATGAATACTATCTGAAAACACACTTAAGCCACCCATAGATCTGTTCTCTACGGTTCCTTTAAAAGTTGTAAGGCCAATCCCGTAATAAGAATAGGGCGATGATACATTCTCCTGCGCTGAAGCAACCACTGTAAAAAAAACAGCTACGATTACTATAAATCGTTTAATCATTGAGTTTTGTTAAATTCTAAAATGTAGTTTAAACCCTCAAAAAGAAAATTCGGGTTGGCAAATATGCTATTTTTTACCCGCTTTGACAAAATTTGCGTATCCCCACCTGTTAAAATAACTGTTAAATATTTATAATCAGCTTTATAGCGATCAATAATTCCATCCAATTCTGCGCTCACACCGTTCAACACCCCCGATAAAATACTGTTTTGCGTAGAATTGCCAATTAAAGGAGCCTTTTCATCTAAGCTTACCAGCGGAAGTTTAGAAGTAAAATGTTGCAATGCCTTTAAACGCATTTGCAAACCGGGAGAAATAGCACCTCCAAGATATTCATTTGCAGCATTTTTAAAATCGAAAGTTATACAGGTACCCGCATCTATTATCAAAACATTCTTGTATTGAAAGTTTAATGAAGCGGCGGCCACCAATGCCAATCTATCTTTCCCTAAAGTTTGAGGCGACCCATAATTATTTTTAAATGGGAGTTTTGTGTTTTCACTTAAAACATACAGATTGGATTCTTCCTTAAGAATTTTCTCAAAAGCTGAAGTGTCCTTTACAACCGAAGATAGCATAGAAAAGCTTATTTGAGGATAATCTTTTTTTATTTCTTGAATTTTTTTAAAAAAATTTTCAGCGACGCACACATAAGACCTAAGAAGTTTAGACTCCTGAAAAACAGCAACTTTTATATAGGAATTCCCTACATCAATAATTAAATTCATAGGCATTTGATTGAATTGGCTAAATTACAAAAGCATTTTTTTAAAATTTCCTTTGTGAGATTATAAAAATGGATATATATTTGCACCCGCTTACAACAAGCAACTGGTGCCTTAGCTCAGTTGGTAGAGCAAAGGACTGAAAATCCTTGTGTCCCTGGTTCGATTCCTGGAGGCACCACCTTAAAAGCCCGATACACTTTGTGTTTTCGGGCTTTTTTAATTTTAGACTGTTAAAAAAAGGTCCCCATGGAGAGATCAAGGATCAAGACCATTTTCTGGGTTTTTGCTTTTTTAAGCAAATAATTTTTCAAGTCGAAATAAGGATCAAGAACATTTTCTGGGTTTTTGAGTTTTTAAGGATCAATCTCAAAAGTTGGGTCTAGAGTGAAAAATAGTTTTCTTTGTAGATAAATATTATCCAGTGAATAAAGAGACTGACCTATCCCTGCTAAGCTTAATCCTTCCTGAAGGTTTATTAACGTATTTTGATATTGTTGGATTTGATAAAAAGGCCATTAAAGATCCACTGTACGTTAATCGACTGACCATTTATTTGGAAGAGAGAAAGGAAATCCCGGAAGCCTATAAAAACCACCAATACAAAGCTAGTGGCTTTATGGAACCTCGCATAATTGATGATTATCCAATCAGAGATAATCTGGTAAGCTTAAGCCTGAAGCGAAGACGTTGGGATGTTTTAGTAGATCAGAAGTGGATCAAAGTAAACCGGAGTTGGGGAGATTTTATTGCACAGGGTACTCGTTTTTCAAAAGAGTTCGCTGATTTTTTTAAAGAAGACAACCGATAATACAGCTCTTAGCAGTCATCAGATAGGAGGGTTCTTCGGAATTTCAGGTAAGAAACTTCAACGCCAGTATAAAAACCACCTAAGTCAATTTCAACACTGGGAACAAAAATCTCACGCCGGGAAATGGCTCTTATATCCTCAAAACATTGGAGCTTTTCTCTCTATTGATGAGACTGCCTTATCTCAGGGAGAACTCTATACCATAATCACCAATAAAGAGGCTAAGGGTAAGAAAGGAGCTTTGGTAAGCATCTTCAAAGGAACACGGGCAGAGCCAATCATTGATAGGCTTCTTAAACTCCCATCATCCATCCGCAACAAAGTTAAGGAGATAACCCTTGATATGGCGCACTCGATGAAGCATATTGCAAAAGTTTGTTTCCCTAAAGCTATACAGGTAACTGATAGGTTCCACGTTCAAAAACTTGCCATAGAAGCATTGCAAGAACTTCGCATAAAATACCGATGGGAAGCCATTGACCAGGAGAATGAGCAGATAAAGCAGGCAAAGACCACCCCCGGTAAAGCCTTCCTGCCAAAACTACTTCCCAACGGAGATAGCCAAAAGCAACTTCTGGCAAGAAGCAGGTATTTACTCTA
>NZ_JAEHOK010000010.1:0-97194 GCF_016236915.1 Salegentibacter maritimus | reverse complement strand
TTTTTGGGAACTTGTTTCCGCTGTAAGCGGCTGCAAATATACAATGCTTTTTCTTTATCAACCAAATATTTTTTAGAAAAATTTTAAGTTTTTTTTGAAAGCTTTACCCGATTAAAAGAACTTAAAAACAACAACAATTTTTATTAAAATCCTTCGCTGTTTTTGCGGCTGCAAATATACAACCTCTTTTGAATCTGACAAGCAAAAAATAAAGTTTTTTTTACTTTTATTTTTTTGAGCTTTCTTAGCCCTAAAAACATCGTAATCCCAGTATGTAATGAACCTCTCAACTTAGAACCCCAAACCTCTTGTGGCGCAAAGCGGGTGCAAATATACTGCTGTTTTTTACTCCCACAAGCTCAACTTCACATTTTTTTAAAGAAAACTTAAAACAAAATTATAACAGCCTCTAAAAAAGGAACTTGTAAGATAAAAAATTTTAAAGAAAATTTTAGAATTGAAAAGTTAATATTTCAGAGATAATTATAAAGGCTTATTTTTATTTTTCAGCAATAATTATTCTCCTTTATATATAAGTATATTGCGCAGGCAAAATCAACCTATTATCTTTGCGCTCATTAAAACTACATATACATGATTAAGGTAAGCTTGCCCGATGGCAGTATAAAAGAATTTGAGAAAGGATCTACTCCAATGGATGTTGCTAACAGCATAAGCGCTGGATTGGCACGAAACGTAATTTCAGCAAAATTCAATAATAAAACTGTAGAAGTTTCTACACCATTAACTACAGATGGCAGTTTAACCTTATTCACCTGGAAAGATGACGAAGGTAAAAAAGCATTTTGGCACTCTACTTCCCACGTAATGGCCCAGGCTATAGAGGAAATGTACCCCGGTTCTAAATTAACTATTGGACCGGCCATTGAAAATGGCTTCTATTATGATGTAGATTTTGGAGAGCACAAAATTTCTGAAAATGATTTTAAGAAGATTGAAGATAGAATGCTTCAAATTGCTCGTGAAAAACATGACTTTAAACTTCGTGAAGTTTCTAAAGCTGACGCCCTCTCCTATTATAAAGAACAAAACAACCAGTTTAAAGTAGAGCTTATAGAAAACCTGGAAGACGGCGATATCACTTTCTGTGATCATGACAGCTTTACCGACCTTTGCCGTGGTGGCCACATTCCAAATACCGGTTTTATAAAAGCGGTAAAATTAATGAGTGTTGCCGGCGCCTACTGGCGAGGTAACGAAAACAATCCGCAGTTAACTCGTGTTTACGGAATTTCATTTCCGAAGCAAAAAGAATTAAAGGAATATCTAGAACTGCTTGAAGAAGCTAAGAAAAGAGATCACCGTAAGCTCGGGAAAGAATTGGAGCTATTCACCTTTTCCCAAAAAGTTGGACAGGGACTTCCATTATGGCTTCCTAAAGGTGCAGCTTTAAGGGAAAGACTGGAAAATTTCCTTAAAAATGCTCAAAAGAAAGCAGGTTATGAAATGGTGGTAAGTCCGCATATTGGTCAAAAAGAACTTTATGAAACTTCAGGACATTATGCAAAATATGGCGAAGACAGCTTCCAGCCCATTCATACTCCAAATGAAGGGGAAGAGTTTTTATTAAAACCTATGAACTGCCCTCACCACTGTGAAATTTATAATTCACAATCATGGAGTTATCGCGATCTTCCAAAACGTTTTGCCGAATTTGGCACTGTTTATCGTTACGAGCAAAGCGGCGAATTACATGGCTTAACCAGGGTAAGAGGCTTCACTCAAGATGACGCCCACATTTTCTGTACTCCAGACCAATTGGACGAAGAATTCAAAAAAGTAATAGATCTTACCTTATATGTATTTGATTCTTTAGGTTTTGAAAACTTTACTGCTCAGGTTTCTTTAAGAGACCCGGAAAATAAAGAAAAATATATAGGCTCTGACGATGTTTGGGAGAAAGCCGAATCTGCGATAATTAATGCCGCAAAGGAAAAAGGTCTTAATTATGTTGTTGAAACCGGTGAAGCTGCGTTTTATGGACCTAAGTTAGACTTTATGGTAAAAGATGCGCTTGGCAGAAGCTGGCAGCTTGGCACCATTCAGGTAGATTACAACCTGCCAGAAAGATTTGAACTTTCTTATAAAGGAAGCGACAATGAGACACATCGTCCGGTAATGATTCATCGTGCCCCCTTTGGCAGTATGGAACGTTTTATTGCTATTTTACTGGAGCATACCGGAGGAAATTTCCCTTTATGGTTAATGCCAGAACAAGCTATGGTGCTCTCAATCAGTGAGAAATATGAAAAATACGCTCAAAAAGTTTTAACTTTGCTGGAAAATAACGAAATTCGCGCCCTAGCAGATAATCGAAACGAGACTATAGGAAAGAAAATTAGGGAAGCCGAAATGAATAAATTCCCATATATGTTAATTATAGGGGAACAGGAAGCAGAGGATGGTACGGTTTCTGTACGAAAAAGAGGGGAAGGCGATATTGGCACCATGCCAGTAGAAGACTTTGCCGAAATAATAAATAAAGAAATTAAAGAAACGTTAAAGACGTTTAAAGTTTAACCAAAAATAGATCAGCCATAGCAATACGTAGAAAAAAATCGAAAAGACCGCTTAGAGCAGTCAAAGAAGATCAACACAGGATTAACCAAAAAATCAGGGCAGAAGAAGTTCGTCTTGTTGGTGATAATGTAGAAATGGGTGTTTATCCCACAAGAAAGGCATTATCTATAGCAGAAGAATTAGGCCTGGATTTGGTAGAAATATCTCCAGATGCTAAACCCCCGGTGGTGAAAGCAATGGACTATAAGAAGTTTCTTTACGAACAAAAGAAGCGTGAAAAAGCTATGAAAGCTAAAGCGAGTAAAGTTGTTGTAAAAGAAATACGTTTTGGTCCGAATACCGATGATCACGATTACGAATTCAAAAAGCGTAACGCAGAGAAATTTTTAAAAGACGGAGCCAAATTAAAAGCTTTTGTATTTTTTAAAGGCCGCTCTATCGTTTTTAAGGATAAAGGAGAAATACTACTACTTAGGTTAGCTCAGGATCTTGAAGAGCTTGGAAAAGTAGAGCAGATGCCAAAACTGGAGGGAAAACGTATGACCATGTTTTTATCTCCCAGGAAAGCAAAATAAAATATAAGAGAGTTATAATATAAAAAGAGGATAACATGCCTAAGATGAAAACCAAATCTAGTGCTAAAAAGCGTTTTAAGCTTACAGGTACTGGGAAAATAAAAAGAAAGCACGCGTTTAAAAGTCATATCTTAACAAAGAAGTCTAAAAAACGTAAGCTTGCCCTTACTCATAGTACATTAGTACACGATGCAGATAAGGACAATGTTAAACTTCAACTTCGTTTAAAATAGGTTGAAGCTCTTAACGGTTTAATTAATTTAAAAACCCTGGAGTTGGGCAACACTTCGACTTCGCTCAGTGTGATGTTTGAAGTTAAGTTAAAAGTGTCTATTATGGGCCGCCTGCTACAAAACACATAAAAATATGCCAAGATCAGTAAATTCAGTTGCAAAAAGAGCCAGAAGAAAAAAGGTTCTTAAGCAAGCAAAAGGTTACTTCGGACGTCGTAAAAACGTTTGGACAGTAGCAAAAAATGCGGTTGAGAAAGCAATGCTTTACTCTTATAGAGACCGCAAAGCAAAAAAGCGTAATTTCCGTTCGCTGTGGATAATGCGTATTAACGCTGCAGCCCGTGAACACGGTATGTCTTATTCTCAATTTATGGGAGCTGCCAAAGCCGGTGGAATAGGTTTAAACCGTAAGGTACTTGCCGATTTGGCAATGAACCATCCAGAAGCTTTTAAAGCAATTGTAGATAAAGTAAAAAAGTAATTACAAATTAATTATACTCTCTTATTTAAAAATCCGGTTCTTTTGAGCCGGATTTTTTTGTTCTCATTTTTCGATAACGAATGAGTTGACTAAGAGTTGATTTAATTTCTGCTCTAAACGAATGACAGTTCTTCTTGCCAGCAATACACGATTTTTTTAAGATTTATTGATGAATTCGTAGCTCCTTAAGTTTTTTCACGATTCACTACTACCACCCATATCGTAAATAAATTAAACTCCATATAGGCTTAGAACCAATTTTCTGGCACCTCCAAAATCTCTATGTTCTCCTAAATAAATTCCCTGCCAGGTTCCCAGGTTAAGTCTTCCATTGGTCACCGGAATTTGAAGCGAACTCCCCAACAAAGATGCTTTAATGTGCGCCGGCATATCGTCTGGCCCCTCTACTGTATGTTTATAATACGGCATATTTTCCGGAACCATCTTATTAAAATGACTTTCAAAGTCCTGTAGCACCGTAGGATCGGCATTTTCATTAATTGTTATTCCCGCTGAAGTATGTTTTATAAACACATGTAATATACCCGATTTTATTTCTTTTAATTCCAGTAATTGGCTTTCTATCTCGTTTGTTACCAAATGAAAGCCTCTAGACCTTGCCTTTAATTTTATTTCCTTCTGAAAATATTTCATAGTTACTGCATATTATTTTCTTTAGATGAATTTTAATAAAAGCCAATATTCCAGCCGAAATAAATAAGACTGAAGATATTGAATTTGATTAAGAATGTATTTCATTTAAACCTAAGGCAAGAAAAATAACCATTAACAAATTAAATATACTTACAAATTAACCAGGTTATTTCTGTTCATCTTAAGTTTTTTGAGGCTTTTTCTTCGCCGCCGGAAAAAGTACATTATTTAAAATTAAGCGATAACCCGGTGAAGTGGGGTGCAAATCAAGTTCGGTTTTTGGATCCCCTACCCTATGCTGATAATCTTCGGGATCGTGGCCTCCGTAAAAAGTAAAAAATCCTTTCCCTTTTATTCCATGAATATATCGAGCTTCACCATTTAATTTACTCTCTCCCATCACCAAAACATTTGGTTTAATATTTTTAGGATTATAAGCGGTTGTTTGCCCCATAAATCCTTTAACCAATCGTGTATGATTTTGAGTTAGCATAGTTGGTACCACATCCCATTTAGCAGAAAAATCCATCAATGTAAAATAATCAGATTCCTTCGGAATATTCCTTTTAGCCGTCATATCTATAGAAGAAAACTCGTAAACCATAGGGCTTCGTTCTAAAGTAAAATCTGTAAAAGCAAAGGTATTGCTAAAGTTTATTTTAGATTGGTAACCCGGTTCACTGGGATCTCCGTCAAACATAGTTTCAGCAATATCTACTCCCTCTGCCGCCAGTGCGATATCAAAACTATCTGTAGCGCTACACATGGCAAACATAAACCCACCACCAACTACATAATTCCTAATTTTTAGAGCTACATCCAGTTTCTCCTCTGAAACTTTATTATAGCCCAACTTTTTAGCCAGAGCCTCTGCTTCTTCTTTTTCCTGAATATACCAGGGAGTGGTTCTAAAAGTCCTATAAAACTTTCCGTATTGTCCGGTAAAATCTTCATGATGTAAATGCAGCCAATCAAATAAAACCAGTACATCATTAAGAACAGCTTCATCATAAATGGTTTCATAGGGAATTTCAGCATAGGTAAGCGCCATGGTTACCGCATCATCCCAGGGCTTGTTTCCCTGTGGTGAATACACTGCAATTTTTGGAGCTTTTTCCAATAATACGACTTCCTGGTTTTGCGACGGACTACTAATATCTTCGAGGATAGACTGGGTTTTAGCTTCACTAATTACCTCAAAAGAAACCCCTCTAATTTTACATTCTTTACGCAATAAATCTGTGTCTGAAATTAAAAAAGATCCACCTCTATAATTCAATAACCATCTAACTTCTAATTTTTCTTCCAGGGCAAAGTAAGTTATCCCATAAGCTTTTAAATGATTCTTCTGGGAATCTTCATCCATGGGAATTAACAGTTGTGATGCTGTCGCAGAAAAAGAGTTTAAAACCAGGAAAATAAAAAAGACCAGAAAAGGGTTTGTTTTTCCCCTTTTCTGGTCTTTAAGACTTAATATTTGAATTTTATTTTTTTTAAAACGGCACTTCGTCATCATCTTCATTATTTAACCCACTATTCATAGAACTGCCAAAGGCTTCATTCGCACTCGGGTTAGGCAGGTTTGGAGAACCAAACTCATTCTCTTCATTCTCCCCGGTATTCATTTTAGAATGATACTCGAAAGGTGAATCAAACTCTTCTAAGTTATCAAATTTACCAAGATGACCAATAAATTTAAGACGTATATTTTCCAGTCCACCATTTCTGTGCTTGGCAACAATAAATTCTCCCTGCCCATCGGTAGGTGTGCGTTCTTCGTCATCCCATTCTTCAATTTTATAATACTCTGGACGGTAAATAAAGGAAACAATATCGGCATCCTGCTCAATAGCTCCAGATTCCCTAAGGTCAGACAGTAAGGGTCTTTTACTACCTCCCCTGGTTTCAACCGCACGAGATAACTGAGAAAGCGCAATTACCGGTATATTTAATTCTTTGGCCAGGGCTTTAAGGTTACGGGATATTGTAGAAATTTCCTGCTCCCTGTTACCTCCTCCTTTTTGGCTTCCGCCCGCGGTCATTAACTGCAAATAATCAATTACAATAAGTTTAATACCGTGTTGCGAGGCCAGTCTTCTCGCTTTTGCCCTAAGGTCGAAAATTGAAAGTGAAGGTGTGTCATCTATAAATAAGGGGGCATTTTCAAGATCTCTAACCTTTACATTTAGTTGCTCCCACTCATGTTTTTCTAGATTTCCGGTTCTGAGTTTCTCGGAAGAAAGACCGGTTTCTGAAGAAATTAATCGCGTAATTAACTGCACTGCCGACATCTCCAGAGAGAAAAATGCCACGGCCATATTTTGCCCAACCGCAATATTTCTTGCCATCGATAAGGTTAAAGCGGTTTTCCCCATACCGGGACGTGCTGCCACAATAATAAGATCACTGGGCTGCCAGCCGGAAGTTAGCTCATCTAATTTATCAAAGCCGGAAGGCACACCACTTAAACCTTCTTTATTAGAAATCTCTTCAATTCTATTTTTTGCCTGAATCACGAGGCTTTGTGCTGTCTCTGTAGATTTTTGAATATTCCCCTGGGTTACCTCATATAATTTAGCCTCAGCACTATCCAAAAGATCAAAAACATCTGTAGATTCGTCGTATGCTTCTTCAATAATCTCATTTGAAATTTTAATAAGGCTTCGCTGAATATACTTTTGAAGAATAATACGCGCATGAAATTCAATATGCGCAGATGAAGATACTTTTTGAGTTAGTTGAATAAGGTAATAATCTCCTCCTGTCTTTTCAAAATTACCATCTTTCTTTAACTGGTTAGAAACGGTTAATAAGTCAATCGCTTCAGTATTTTCAAAGAGCTTATGTATGGCTTCGAAAATTAATTTATGGGAATTTTTATAAAAAGCATCGGGGCTAAGAATATCAATTATCTCATCCACACCCTTTTTATCTATCATCATTGCACCCAACACAACTTCTTCTAAATCAACAGCTTGAGGCGGAAGCTTACCTTTCTCAAGACTAATAACATTACTTTTTTTAGCTGAAAATTGCTGCGGGGCGGTCATTTTATCCATATTACGAAAATATAAAATTTGTTAAGAGCATCTTAATTTTACGACAACTAGTTAATCAACAGATAGTCAACATTTAACCTGTTGAAAACTATATATTAGTGTTGATAAGTGCAAAAAAAACCGAAACCAGGGTTTCGGAAATTAAATGGGTTATGATATGTGGGGGTATTAGCCTTTAAAAACCCCCATATTCAAATACTTATCCATTCTTTGATTAACCAAATCTGTTGGTGATAAGTTTTTAAATTCCTCATAAGCCTCAAGAATTGCATCTTTAACGGTAGCAAAAGTCTCTTCTCTATTGCTATGCGCGCCTCCAATTGGCTCTTTTACAATTTCATCTATTAGCTTCTGTTTTTTCATATCCTTTGCAGTAAGCTTTAAAGCATCTGCTGCCTGCTCTTTATACTCCCAGCTTCGCCATAATATCGAAGAACAAGATTCTGGAGAAATCACCGAATACCATGTATTTTCAAGCATCATCACTTTATCTCCAACCCCAATACCTAAAGCACCTCCACTAGCACCTTCTCCAATAATAACAACAATTACCGGAACCTTCAGCCTTGTCATTTCCAGAATATTTCTAGCAATGGCTTCTCCCTGGCCACGTTCTTCGGCTTCAAGACCTGGATAAGCTCCCGGAGTATCCACAAACGTCACTACAGGAAGTCCAAATTTTTCGGCAGACTTCATTAAGCGCAAAGCTTTACGATAACCTTCGGGGTTTGCCATTCCAAAATTTCTATACTGCCTTGTTTTAGTATTATAGCCTTTTTGCTGGCCTATAAACATAAAACTCTGATCCTCTATTTTACCAAGACCACCAATCATCGCCTTATCGTCCTTTACATTTCTGTCTCCGTGAAGTTCCAAAAACGTATCACCACAAATAGCATTAATGTAGTCTAAAGTATAAGGCCTATTGGGATGTCTTGAAAGTTGAACCCGCTGCCAGGCCGTTAAATTCTTATATATCTCCTTTCGGGTATCCCTTAATTTCTTTTCAATTTGCCTACAAGTAGCCGTAACATCCACATCGCTCTCTTGCCCTATATTACAAGCTTTATTGTATTGCTCTTCCAACTCTTTAATGGGTAATTCAAATTCTAAATATTCCATAAGTTGTTATGGTTTGTTTTTATTAGCTTACAAATATAACAAACTTTAAAAGGAAGAATTATGAAGAAAGAGCATTAATTTTCGACAAATTTTTGACGCTATCTTTTAGCCCTATATAGTAGAAAAATAGCCAAAAGGCCAAAACTAATATTTGGGAACCATACAGCAATTAAAGGAGAGAAGGTTGATTGTTCGGCCATAGTCCCAAAAACTTTGTCGAAGAAAATAAATATAAATGCCAGGGTAATGCCTACAGCCAGGTTAACCCCCATACCTCCACGACGCTTCATAGAAGACACGGCCACTGCAATAATGGTTAAAATAAAGGCTGAAACCGGAATACTCCATCTTTTATAAGCCACCACCAGATATCTATTAATATTTCCTGAGCCTCTACGCCGCTCTTGTTCTATAAATTCATTAAGCTCGGTATAATTTAAGGTCTCGGCGATATAGGTTTCAGGGGTTAACTCATCAAACTCGAAAGGAAGAATGGTATCTAACTTGTTTTGGTGAAAAATTGAATCGCCATCCACACCAATAATACGTTTATTTACGTTAGTTAACGAGTAGGTTGTATCTTCCTCATTAAACCTTAAACTTGAAGCGCTAATTTTAAACTTTAACCTATTTCCTTCAAAATGCTCTAAAGTAAAATTACGGGCAGATTTTCCCAGGGGTTGAAAATGACTCGCATAAATAAACTCATTATCATTTATTTGCCGGTAAACGTCCCTGGTTTCCTGTGTTTCTACGTTCTTTTTTAAGTACTCATACTTAAACTCATTGAAGCCCTTACTGGCCTTTGGAGCCAGAAACATACCAAGAATTAAGGCTAAAATACAAACAATACTCGCACCGATTAAATAAGGCCGTAAAAACCGCCAAAATGAAACACCACTACTTAAAAAAGCAATAATCTCGGTATTATTAGCAAGCTTAGAAGTAAACCAGATAACCGATAAAAATAGAAACAGCGGGAATAATAAATTAGCAAAATAGATGGTAAAATCTACGTAATAAAGCGCCACTTCTATAAAAGGCACTTCGTTATCCAGTATTTTACCAATTTTTTCAGCAAGGTTTACCGTAATACCAATTGGTATAAATAGTAAAAGCATCAGGAAAAAAGTTCCTAAATAGCGCTTTAAAATGTACCAATCTAATATTTTCAAAGTTTACAGTCTTTTATCCATTTGTTTCACCATCATGTTTTTCCAGGTGGTAAAATCTCCTGCTAAGATATGTTTTCTGGCTTCACGTACCAACCACAAATAAAATCCAAGATTGTGAATAGTAGCAATTTGCTTACCAAGAAGCTCGTTCACACTAAATAAATGTCTTACATAAGCTTTGCTATATTCTCTATCAACAAAAGTGATTCCCATTTCATCTATTGGAGAGAAATCATCTTCCCATTTTTTATTCTTAATATTAATCGTTCCATGAGCTGTAAAAAGCATTCCATTACGTGCATTTCGGGTTGGCATCACACAATCAAACATATCTACTCCCAAAGCTATATTTTCCAGAATGTTTATAGGAGTTCCCACGCCCATTAAATATCTCGGTTTATCCTCGGGAAGAATTTCGGTCACCACTTCGGTCATGGCATACATTTCTTCTGCCGGTTCCCCAACCGAAAGCCCACCAATAGCATTCCCTTCTGCTCCAACTGAAGCGATATATTCTGCAGATTGTTTTCTTAAATCTTTATAAGTACTTCCCTGTACTATTGGAAACAAAGTTTGGTTAAACCCATACAAAGGATCTACCTTCTCTAAATGATTTACGCACCTATCCAACCATCTATGAGTCATATGCATAGAGCGTTTTGCATATTTATAATCACACGGGTACGGTGTACATTCGTCAAAAGCCATAATGATGTCTGCTCCAATAGCACGTTGAATCTCCATAACATTTTCTGGTGTAAATGTATGATAAGAACCATCTATATGCGACTTAAATTTAACACCTTCCTCCTTAATTTTTCTTCGGGCAGAAAGTGAATAAACCTGGTACCCACCACTGTCGGTTAGGATATTACGATCCCAATTCATAAACTTATGTAAGCCACCGGCTTTTTTAAGAATTTCTGTTTGAGGCCGTAAATAAAGATGATAGGTATTTCCTAAAATAATATCGGGATTAATCTCCTCTTTTAGCTCCCGTTGATGAACTCCTTTTACCGAAGCAACGGTACCAACAGGCATAAAAATAGGGGTTTCAATTTTACCGTGATCGGTTGTTATAGTCCCGGCGCGGGCTTTACTACCGGCGTCGGTACTCAGCAAATCAAATTTCATAGTGCTTATTAAGTGAGCGCAAAGATACTCAAGTAAACTACCTTTAGGCAAACCCGCGAGGTATTTTTTTGTTTTCAAGGTATCTATATTTCCCTAAAAAAAGCATTTAATTCTAGATTATAGATTACATAACAAGTAAACTACCGAGGGGCAAGCCCACGAGGCATTCGTTGGAAACAAATTTTTAATTTCGAGGCAAGCCTCGGAGTATTAAACCCTTTGGCGGTGCCAATAAAAAAGTTTAAAACAGGAAAATGTTAGTTACTTCATAAGTTTTCTTGATAACTGCCTGGCAAGCACTTTGACAAAGCCTTATAAAAACCTATTTTTGTGGCTATTATTTTAACAACACAATTTTACTTTAATGTCAAAAATCAAAGAATTAGAAGATTTTGCCACCCAGGTTCGCCGGGATATCTTAAGGCAGGTTCACAAGGTGAACTCGGGGCACCCCGGAGGTTCGCTTGGTTGTACAGAATTTTTCACCGCTTTGTACCAGGGCGGAGTTATGGAACACAATCCCGAATTTAATATGGATGGAAAAGACGAGGATATTTTCTTCCTGTCTAATGGCCATATTTCACCGGTATTCTATAGCGTTTTAGCCCGCAGTGGTTACTTTCCTGTAGACGAACTTAATACTTTTCGTCTAATAGATTCAAGGTTGCAGGGTCACCCTACCACACACGAAGGTTTACCGGGAATTCGCATGGCTTCGGGCTCACTGGGCCAGGGACTATCTGTAGCCCTTGGGGCAGCTCAAGCTAAAAAGCTTAATAAAGATAATCATTTAGTGTTTGCCCTTTTAGGTGATGGTGAATTGCAGGAAGGACAGAATTGGGAAGCTATAATGTATGCCGCCGGAAATAATGTAGACAACCTCATCGCTACCGTAGACCTTAACGGGCAGCAAATTGACGGAAGTACAGAAACCGTTTTACCAATGGGCAACATGAAAGCTAAATTTGAAGCTTTTGGCTGGGATGTTATGGAGATTGAAGATGGTAACAACATGGAACAGGTAATTGATGGCTTAAATGAAGCCAAGTCCCGCACCGGAAAAGGAAAACCTGTTTGTGTTCTTATGACAACCGTAATGGGTAACGGCGTAGATTTTATGATGCATACACACGCATGGCACGGAAAAGCTCCCAACGACGAGCAATTAGAAACAGGTCTTGCCCAAAACCCTGAAACTTTAGGAGACTATTAAAGCCCCATTTAGCTTCCCTCAAAAAGGGAGGCATATAAAAATTAGGGGAATTGACATACAATAATATAGATTTCCACCTATACTGAAATGAATTCAGCACAGGCTACGGAAACGACAAAGAATAAAAGAATGAAAACATATATAGATACAGGAAAGAAAGATACCCGTTCTGGTTTTGGAGAAGGCCTTACCGAACTTGGTAGAACCAATCCAAACGTAGTGGCACTTTGTGCCGATCTTATAGGATCGCTTAAAATGCAGGATTTTATTGACGAAAATCCAGATCGTTTTTTCCAGACAGGAATTGCTGAAGCCAATATGATGGGAATGGCTGCCGGGTTAACCGTAGGTGGTAAAATTCCTTTTGCCGGGACATTTGCCAATTTTGCTACCGGTAGAGTTTACGATCAAATTCGTCAATCTATTGCATATTCAGGGAAAAATGTAAAGATTTGTGCTTCTCACTCTGGAGTTACTTTAGGAGAAGATGGTGCTACCCACCAAATCCTGGAAGACATAGGACTTATGAAAATGTTACCGGGGATGACGGTAATAAATACCTGCGATTTTAATCAAACCAAAGCAGCTACCATTGCCATAGCAGAACATGATGGACCGGTTTATCTTCGTTTTGGAAGACCTAAAGTAGCTAATTTCACTGCGGAAGACCAAAAGTTTGAAATTGGAAAAGCAGTTCAATTATACGAAGGAACAGATGTAACTATTATTGCTACCGGCCATTTAGTTTGGGAAGCAATACAAGCTGCACAACAACTTTCAGAAAAAGGTATTAGTGCTGAAGTTATCAACATTCACACCATTAAACCTTTAGATGAAAAAGCTATAATCGATTCGGTTAAAAAAACCGGTTGTGTGGTTACTGCCGAAGAACACAACTTCCTTGGCGGTCTTGGGGAAAGTGTTGCACGTACATTAGCTGAAAATAATCCAGCACCACAAGAGTTTGTGGCAACACAAGATACTTTTGGAGAAAGCGGCACACCAGATCAATTAATGGCTAAATACGGTCTTAATGCAGAGGCTATTATCAAGGCTACCGAAAAAGTATTAAAGAGAAAGTAAATAAACTATTGGCAAGCCAACAAATATTTATTTTTTCTTGGATTTTTTGGCAAGCCATAGATTATTAAATCTCGATTATCGAGTAAAAATTCTTTTTAAGTATTTTAAGAGGCTATTTTTAAAGTTATTAAAATCGTCATCCTGAAGTAGTTTCAGGATATAATATGTTTATTTTTAAAACATGTTAGAAGCTGAAACAACTTCAGCTTGACGATACAGGACTTTTTAAATAGCCTCTTTTTTATTTTATATAGAATAATAGGCATTATTAATGCGTTATCTACATCTAATAATAAAACAATCTACTATGAAGAAATTAATGTTTATCGCTGTTTTTTTGTGCTCCTCTGCAGGGCTTATGGCACAGGAAGCAGATTTTGGAATTAAAGGTGGTTTCAATTATGGAGCTACAGGAGATTATGAGAGTATTGGTGAAGGTGCCGATGATTTTAATCAAATAATAAAAGGAAAAGAAAAATCAGGCTACCATATTGGACTTTTTAGCCGCTTTGAAATTGTGGGTATCTTTCTGCAACCCGAATTAATGTATACCCGCTTAAATACCGAATACGAAACTTTTAATTATAAAATAGATAAAATAGATGCTCCTATTTTGCTGGGTGTAAATGTTTTTGGGCCTCTTAATGTTAAAGCCGGACCTTCTTTTCAATATATTATAGACAATGAATTGGAAGACACTACGCTTAAAATTGGCGATGTTGAAAAAGACATTACCGTAGGCTACCAGTTGGGTGCGGGCATTAATCTGGGACGTCTTGGGTTTGATGTAAGGTATGAAGGTGCATTTACCGAAAACACAGCTTTTAGCGAAGAAGCTTCTGAAAACTTCCGAATTGATTCAAGGCCTTCTCAATGGATTTTGAGTTTATCTTATGCCTTTTAAACCGTCTTAGCCAGAACTGCAGAAAGTAAACCACCTTGTAGGTGTTATGATCTTTGGCGGTACAAAAAAAGGCTGTTCGAAAAGTTTTTTGAATCGTCATCCTGAATTTACTTCAAAATCTAAAATGTTAATAAAGCAAACAATTTAGAAGCTGAAACAAGTTCAGCTTGACGAGCTTAGACTTTTCGCACAGCCTTTTCCCTTATAATAATTGACCTGACCTATTGAAAGGTATCAGGATCTAAATAATCTGGAGTACCATTTCCATTAGTATCTGGAAACTCTATACTCCCATCTTCATTAATAATTATTTCATCTTTGGTTGGTGTTCCGTCACCATCATCATCAGGGTCGGCAAAATTTGGAGTTTTATCCCCATCACTATCATCGTCTAAAACATTATTATTCTCATTAAGATCTTCCATCAAGCTTGGTATACCATCCTTATCATGATCGGCCTCGTTTACACCTAGTAATTGCACATTAAAAATTAAAGGGCTATAAGGCGGTATACTGGCTTGTGAACTTGAAAAATACCCTAATCCTGAAGGAAAAATAAGCGCTCCTATACCATAATCATCATTAAACTCTACGGTATTATCAGAATTTGTGGTATATCCTGTTGCACCTTTAAATTCAACAATTCCTTGAGAGAAACCTTTTATGAGCGAAGGCAGATCAAACCATACCGGAGTACTGGCATTATCAAACGAATTAAGGTTTAATAATTCCCCACGATAAGTAACCAATGTGGAATCGGTAAACCTTGCCTGCTGTCCTTCCCCTTCTCTTACTTTAAGCACGTACATGGTATATTCTACATCATTGCTTACCACTGTTTTTGTGATTAAATTTTCTTCTTCAGAAAGTGGCGTTTTATTGGCATTATCACCAGCTATAGTATCAAAACGAACCATATAATCAAAATCATCTGAAGGATTTTCAAACTCTTCGTAGTTGTAAAAATGCGTTTCCAGGAAGTTATGAATAGAATCTTCATCAGCTATGGCCTGCTCTTCAGGGTCTCTTTCTTCAAATTCAGAAGAATTTCCGTTATCATCGTCCTTACATGAAATCAATGTTAAAGCGGAAATAAAGCTTAGAATAAAAAATTTGTTTAATTGCATTGTCTATATTTTTGGCGCGCAAGATACAATATTCTTGTATTTTTGTTTACAGATTAACGCAGTTTTAAAGTAGAGATTTTATGAGAGTTGACAAGTTTTTATGGTGCGTAAGATATTTTAAAACCCGAAGCATTGCTACCAATGCATGTAAGCAGGGAAAAGTAAAAATGGATGGTACCAGTGTAAAGCCTTCTAAAGAAGTGTTTCCTAACGATAAACTTAGCGTACGAAAGAACCAAATAGATTATCAAATTGAAGTATTAGACCTCCCTCCTAGTAGGGTTGGAGCTAAATTGGTAAATCTTTACCTTATTGATGTTACACCAAAAGAAGCTTTTGAAAAACTGGAACTTTTAAAGTATTCTAAAGATTATTACCGTAAAAAAGGTACAGGTAGGCCCACTAAAAAAGATCGGCGCGATATAGACGATTGGTTTGAAAACACAGATCCCAATCCAGATGATGTCAAATAATAGTTTTTCCAGTGAATTCTGGTCTCAGCGTTATAAGCAGCATAAAACGGGCTGGGATCTTGGCGAGATCTCCAGGCCTCTTAAAACCTATATAGACCAGTTTACAAACAGGGACTTAAAAATTTTAATTCCAGGTGCAGGTAACGCCTATGAAGCCGAATATTTATTCAGGAAGGGTTTTAGCAATGTTTTCGTTGTCGACATTAGCGAAAAGCCACTTCAAAATTTTAAATCACGGGTTCACGGCTTTCCTGAAGATCAATTACTGCACACTAATTTTTTTGATATAAAAGGGCAATTCGATCTTATTCTGGAACAAACCTTTTTTTGTGCGCTTCCTGTAGAAGCGAGACCGGAGTACGCAAAAAAAATGTCAGTACTTTTAAAAGACCAGGGGCTACTGGTAGGCTTACTTTTTAGTTTTCCGCTTACAGAAAATGGTCCACCTTTTGGCGGAAATAAAGAAGAATATTTAACGTATTTTAGTCAGTATTTTGAAATTGAAGTTCTGGAAGACTGCTATAATTCTATTACGCCAAGACAGGGAAACGAATTATTTTTCAAATTCAGAAAAAAGCTAAAATAAAATCCAGACCGGATTAAGTCTGACAATATTTTAAAAACTCTAACGAATTCCCTAAAAGGGATAAAATTGTACCAAATGAAAGAAAGTGTACTTATATTAAATCACGACCAAATTCAGCATAAAATAAAAAGAATAGCTTACCAGATTTATGAAAGTAATATTAATGAACAGGAAATAATCCTGGCAGGCATCGCCAAAAAAGGCTATCAATTGGCTACACTATTAAAAGAAGCCCTGGAAGCTATTTCCCCACTTGAGATAAAACTTTGTAAAGTACAAATAGACAAAAAAAATCCGCTAGAAAAAATCGATACATCGCTTTCACCTAAGACATACCAGGACAAATCGGTTATCCTGGTAGACGATGTTTTAAATTCTGGAACCACCTTAATTTACGGGGTAAGACACTTTTTAGATGTTCCACTCAAGCAATTTAAAACTGCTGTTTTGGTTGATAGGAATCATAAAAAATATCCCGTAAAAGCCGATTTTAAAGGAATTTCCCTTTCCACTTCTTTAAACGAAATGGTAGAAGTTTCATTTGAACCCAATACCTATAAAGCTGAACTTTTATAGTTTCTCTATAATTTGAGCTACAATCGTTTCAGGTTTTTTGTCATCTACCATAACATTCAAATCTGATTGATTGTAGTAGTAGGCACGCTCAAAAAGATGTTTTCTTATAAATTCTTCCAAAGCTTCCCGGGTTTCGAGGTGGCTAATAACCGGGCGATGAATTTTTTCAGGAAAAAGTCGGTTTAATAAAGTTTCAACAGAAGCTTTTAAATAAATACTTAAGCTATCTTTTTGAGCAGAAATTCTTTCAAGATTATTTCCATAACAAGGCGTTCCACCCCCCAAAGAAATGATCATATTCGAATTATTTTCTAAAATATCATCTAATGCCTGTGATTCTAGCTTTCTAAAATACAACTCGCCTTTTTCTTCAAAAATAGCGTTGATGCTCTTCCCTTGCATCACTTCAATTTGATCATCAAGATCTACATATTTATAATTCAGCTTTTTAGCAAGCATTTTACCTACAACCGATTTACCGGAGCCCATATAGCCCGTTAAAAAAATTTTCATCGTTAAAGTACTTATTATTAGGAGAATCCAAAACTAATATAAATTTATCTCAATTTAGGCTTGAAAAATAAATTAATGCGTGTATATTTGCACCCGCAATCGCAAAAAGATGATTGCCTTTTATTGATCTGGTAGCTCAGTTGGTAGAGCATCTCCCTTTTAAGGAGAGGGTCCTGGGTTCGAGCCCCAGCCAGATCACTTTTTAAGTTCTGATTAAAATATAACAAACCAGATCTGGTAGCTCAGTTGGTAGAGCATCTCCCTTTTAAGGAGAGGGTCCTGGGTTCGAGCCCCAGCCAGATCACTTTTTTAAGTTCTGAATTCTTAACTCGTAGAATTCAATTTTACTACAGCCCTTGGAAACTTCATTATTTCCAGACTTGTTTTAAGCCCGGGTGCTGGAACTGGTAGACAGGCATGGTTGAGGGCCATGTGTCCATTAGGGCGTGCGGGTTCAACTCCCGCTCCGGGCACTTACAAATCTTTTATCCTATTATTTTCTTAATTAGACCAAAAAACTTATAAGGTGGATATTTTAAAGGTATATCTACTTTTGTTGTAGAATTTACCACCCCTCTTTCGTGCGTAAATGCAAGAAAGCTTTCTTTACCATGATATTTACCCATACCACTATGCCCTACCCCGCCAAACGGTAATTTATGGTTCGCCACGTGTATAAGCGTATCGTTAACACAGGCACCACCAGAGCTAGTTTCCTGCAAAACTGTTTTTGCAGTTTTTTTATTTCCAAAATAATAAAGTGCTAGCGGCTTTTTATTACTATTAATATAGGACAAAGCTTCCGCCAATTGGTTAAACTCCATTACCGGTAATATAGGCCCAAAAATCTCTTCTTGCATAATTTCATCTTCAGGCGTTACATTATCTAAAATTGTAGGCGAGATGTACTTTTCTGCTGCATCTATACTCCCTCCTGAATAAACATCCCCATTTAAATACTTTTTCAACCTGTTTAGAGCCGCAGTATTTACAATTCGACCGTAGTAATCGCTTTTCTGAGAATCCTCTCCCAACATATCCTTAAAGGCTGCAGAGATTTCGGCTAGAAGCTGTTTTTTCACCTCTTTATGAACCAATAAATAATCTGGCGCAATACAGGTTTGTCCGGCATTCATTATTTTACCCCAGGCAATGCGTTTTCCTGCAGCCTTTATATTTGCATCCTTATCTACCACACAGGGACTTTTCCCTCCTAATTCCAATACCACTCTACTTAAATGTTCAGCTGCGGCTTTCATCACTATTTTACCAACGCCCGGGCTCCCGGTAAAAAACATTATATCAAAAGGAAATTTAAATAACTCCTGGTTTGCCTCCTTTCCACCCTGAACTACCGTAATATATGCTGGCGAAAAATGCTCTGCTATCAATTCTTCAATTACCAGCGCAACATTTGGTGTATCTGGCGAAGGTTTTAAAACCGCACAACAACCGGCAGAAATTGCACCAATTAAAGGATTAAGGCTTAATTGAAATGGATAGTTCCAGGGTGCCATTATTAAAGCAACCCCTAAAGGTTCATAGAGAATTCTTGAACTTGAAGGTTTTATTTGCAAGGGAGTACTAACCTTTTTTGGTTTCGCCCATTTCTTTAAATTTTTAATATGATAATTAAGCTCTTCTATTAGAAGGCTTACCTCTGTTAGGAAAGCTTCTTCTTTAGATTTATGCAAATCCTTCCATAATGCCTCATTTACTTTATCTTCATATTGTAGAATAGCTTTTTTAAGTTTCTTTAATTGTTCAAGTCTAAAATTTATACTTTTTGTTTCCTGAGAACCGAAAAAAGCTCTTTGGACCTTAAAAATTTTGGAGATATCTTTTACTGAAGTTTCTTTCATATTCTTATTTTTAACGAGCTTTGAATTCATCCATAGTTTTATATACGCCAATCACTTTTCCCACAAACCAATCATAAAACCAAATTGGAAAAAGCCCCTGAAAAAACCTTACAAAACGTGTACTCCAGGGCATGCTTAAATAAATTCTATTACGTTCAATAGCTTTAATCACCTTCTTAGCCACTTTATCCTGATCCAGGATAGGGATAGTAGATTTTACCCCATCAAACATTCCTGTATTTATATAATAAGGAGTAACCGTGGTAATTCCTACTCCTGTTTTTAGCTGCTTCATCTCCAGACGCAAACTATCAGACCAACCCGTGGCAGCCCACTTACTAGCCGCATAGACAGCAAGTTTAGGATTTGAAACCAGGCCTGCAGACGAAGTAATATTACAAATATGACCTTGCTTTCTTTTAATCATACCCGGTAAAAAAATAAGCGCAAGCTGCATGGGAGCAATAGCATTTACTTTCATAACTTTTTCAATACTTTCGGAAGAATTCTCATGAAAATAATTCCCAAATACTATTCCGGCATTATTAATTAAAATATCTACAGCACCAATCTCCAACTCTACCTGTTCAGCAATTTCCCGAACCCAATTGGTATTAGTAATATCTAAAGTATAGCCATAAGCCTCCCCAATAACTTCAAACTCTTTTAAAGTTTGCTGCAAACTAAGTTTATTTATATCCCATATTACCAGTTTTCCACCTTTTTGTAGTATTTCACGCCCCATTATTTTACCTATACCAGACGCTCCCCCGGTAATTAGTACAATTTTAGAAGAAAAATTCGTCATAAATCTTACTGTTTAACCTTTTAACTAAAAAATTAAACATTTTAACAATTCCATAAAGTGTTTAATGTTCAAATTTAGTTAGATTTGGTGTATCTTAATTACATTATGGAACTAATAAAACAAAATTTCAGCATAAAAGACCTTGAAAATTTAAGCGGAATTAAGGCGCATACCATAAGAATTTGGGAAAAAAGATACAATATTTTAACTCCCGACCGTACTTCTACAAATATTAGAACCTATGATAGCGCTAATCTGCAAAAAATTTTAAACGTAGCTTTTTTAAATGAACACGGTTACAAAATTTCAAGGATTTCCAAACTAAGTGAAGAGGAAATATCAAAAATGGTACGCAGTATTTCTGCTCGTTCCAGTAAGGAAAATCGTGCTCAGAATTCATTTAAGCTCTCCATGATGAATTTCGATGAAGAGCTTTTTAATACCACATACAGCAACTTACAAAAGGATAAAAGTTTTAGAGAGATTTTTAATCAGGTTTTTCTTCCGCTTTTAGAGCAAATTGGCATGTTATGGCAAACCGATACTATAAAGCCAATTCATGAACATTATATAGTAGACCTCATTAAACAAAAGCTATATTTTAATCTAGCGGAAATAAAAAAAGAACTCAAACCTACCTCCGATAAATTATATGTTCTTTTCCTTCCAGAAAATGAAATTCATGATATTGGTATTATTTACTTATATTATGAACTATTATTCCACGGCAATAAAGCCATTTATTTAGGCCCAAGTCTTCCACTAAGTGACCTCGATTATTTATTGGAACGTCATAATAATATCAGCTTTGTAAGTTATTTTACCACGGCTCCCGGAGATGTTGAAGGTTTTATAAATGAATTCGAGGAAAGGGTTTGCGAAAAAGAGACTTACGAATTATTACTATTTGGACATAAAATTAGGGACATTCAGCATAAAGAGTTACCAACTTTTGTAAAAACCCATACAAGTTTAAATCAATTTATAGATAAGCTTTAGAAATATATGAAAAACAAAATTGCTATTATTGGTTCGGGTTTTGCTTCTCTTGCCGCTGCCTGCTATTTGGCCAAAGATGGATATGAAGTTGAAATTTTTGAGAAAAATGCTGATATTGGTGGTCGTGCACGCCAGTTAAAAAAAGACGGCTTCTGTTTTGATATAGGTCCTACCTGGTATTGGATGCCCGATGTCTTTGAACGTTTCTTTGCCGATTTCGGGAAAAAACCTTCTGATTACTATGAACTGGAAAAGTTAAGTCCGGCCTACAAAGTTTTCTTCGGAAAAGAAGATGCTATAACCATAGAAGATAGCCTTGAAAAGATTTGTACTGCTTTTGAAGCTGAAGAGCCGGGAAGCTCAAAAAAGTTAAGAGAATTTATTGAAGAAGCTAAAAACAACTATGACATTGCAATTAAAGATCTTGTATACCGCCCGGGTGTTTCTCCTTTAGAGTTAATAACACCAGCTACCGCTCGTAAAATTGGGCAGTTTTTCAGCACTATTTCCAAAGAAGTTCGAAAAGAATTTAACAATACAAAACTGGTCCAAATTTTAGAATTTCCAGTGCTCTTTTTAGGTGCCAAAGCAAGCAATACTCCGGCCTTTTACAGCTTTATGAACTATGCCGATTTTGGCCTGGGCACCTGGCATCCCAAAGGCGGTATGTACAAAGTGATTGAAGGCATGGAAAGCCTGGCAAAATCACTGGGCATAAAAATAAACACGAATGCCCCGGTTTCTAAAATTTTTGTAGAAAATGATACAGCTACTGCAATTCAGGTAAACAAAGAAAAAATTAAAGCCGATTATGTCGTAAGCGGTGCCGATTATCATCATACTGAAACTTTATTACCGGAATTTAAAAGACAATACAAAGAGTCTTATTGGCAAAAAAAGACCTTTGCTCCTTCAGCTCTATTATTTTTCGCGGGTTTTAATAAGAAATTAGAAAATATAACACACCATACATTATTTTTCGATACCGATTTTGAAAAACATGCAAAAGCCATTTACGACGATGCTGAATGGCCTGAAGAGCCACTTTTTTATGCAAGTTTTCCATCTATCACAGATCATTCTGCGGCCCCGAAAGGTAAAGAGGCTGGAATATTTTTAATTCCTTTAGCACCGAATATTGAGGATACTCCTGAAATTAGAGAAAAATATTTTAAAAAAATTATAACGCGTTTTGAAAGTTTAACCAATCAAAATGTAACCGATCACCTTCTTTTCAAGGAATCTTTTTGTGTAAAAGATTTTAAAGAAGAATATAACTCTTACAAAGGCAACGCATACGGTTTGGCAAATACCCTTTTGCAAACTGCATTTTTAAGACCTAAATTGAAGAGTAAAAAAGTACATAAATTATTTTTTACGGGACAGCTAAGTGTTCCCGGACCAGGGGTGCCACCTTCCCTTATCTCAGGAAAGCTTGCAGCCGGTTTAATTCAAAAAGAAGATTAAATTATGAAAGCCATTTTTGATACGGTTTCAAGGGTTTGCAGCAAAACTGTAACCCATCATTACAGTACCTCGTTCTCTACGGCCACCAGGATGCTTGCGCCCTCTATACGTCAGGACATTTATAATATCTATGGCTTTGTACGTTTTGCCGATGAAATAGTTGATACTTTTCACGATTATAATAAAGAAAAACTTTTTAATGATTTTGAGGCAGATCTTTATAAAGCGATTGAAAATAAAATTAGTTTAAATCCTATTTTAAATGCATTTCAGGAAACTATACACAAATATAATATAGAAGAATCCCTTTATCGCGCATTTATGAAAAGTATGCGCCTTGATTTGCATAAATCTGATTATCTTAGTGTAGCCGAATACAAAGAGTATATTTATGGAAGTGCCGATGTAGTTGGCCTAATGTGCTTAAAGGTTTTTGTAAACGGAAATCAGGAAAAATATGAATCTTTAAAAGAATCTGCTATGAGTTTGGGTTCTGCTTTTCAAAAAGTAAACTTCTTAAGAGACTTGAAGGCCGATTATGAAGAATTGGCCAGAAGTTATTTTCCGGGGACAAATTTGGCACAATTAGATGAAACCAGTAAGCAACGAATTATCGCTGAAATTGAAGAGGATTTTAAAAATGGTTTAAGTGGAATTTCCCACTTACCGGTAGAAGCTAAATTTGGGGTATATACTGCTTATATTTATTATAGAAAATTATTACATAAATTAAAGAAAGTCCCATCTTTGGAGATTAAAAATAGTAGGATTAGAGTTCCAGATTATGAAAAAGCCGGCTTACTGGCCAAATCTTATATTTCGTATAGATTAAAACTTATATAGCATGAACATTTTATTATGGATCTTTGTTTTTCTAGGTACTTTTATAGCTATGGAAGGCATGGCCTGGTTTACACATAAGTACATTATGCACGGACTCCTTTGGAGCTTGCATAAAGATCACCATCATAAAGATCATAGCCATTGGTGGGAGCGAAACGATCTCTTCTTTATTTTCTATGCTCTGGTGAGTATAGGATTCTTTTTACTCTGGCGATATGAAGGTGTTTGGTTTGGACTGCCTATTGGTTTAGGAATCCTGGCTTATGGTATAACCTATTTCACAGTTCACGATATTTTTATACATCAACGTTTTAAAATGTTTCGAAATGCCAATAACAAATATGCAAAAGGCATAAGAAGGGCTCATAAAATGCATCACAAACACCTTGGAAAAGACGATGGGGAATGTTTTGGTATGCTGTTCGTTCCTTTTAAATATTTTAAAAAGTAAATTAGCCCGGGGCAAGCCCACGAGGAATTGGTTGGAAACAAATTTTTAATTTTGAGGCAAGCCACAGGATATTAAACCCTTTGGTTACATCAGTAAAAACAGCGTATACACACATTAGTCTATGTTAGGGCCCAGTTATTTTTATGCAATTATTGGAGGAGGTCTTGCAGGTCTTCAGCTTGCCCGGCAACTTAGCCGGGATGTTTTTTTTAAAGGAAAAAAGATCGCCATCATAGATTCAGATTTTGCCACACCTATCAAAACCTGGTGTTTTTGGGAAAAAGGTTCAGGCAAATGGGATAATCTGGTTTTTGCATCCTGGCAAGAAGGTAGATTTATTTCTTCTAAAGCAGATATAGATTTAAAACTCCCCCCCTACTCATATAAAATGATAAAAGCTGCAGATTATCATCAGCACCTAAGAAATGAAATAGAAAAATCTGAGGACATTGAATTTATTACTGATGATATTCAGCATATAGATCCTGTTACCATGAAGGCCAGGGGACAAAAAACAACCTATACAGCCACTCATTTTTTCGACAGCAGAGTAGATCCATCTTATCTGGAGAGTGAGAAATACACCAGTATTTTTCAACATTTTAAGGGCTGGGAAGTAGAAACAAAAAACCCGGTTTTTACACCAGGCTCTTTTACTATGATGGATTATAGAATTAAGTATCCAAACGCCACTGCCTTTACTTACATTCTCCCCTTTACAGAAACAAAAGCTTTAGTTGAATATACCTTCTTTTCACCTTTTTTAACCGAGGACAAAGTATACGACGAAAAACTTCGGCAATATTTTGATAAGATATTAAAGACTAAAGATTATGAAATTAAAAGCACCGAATCTGGCGTCATCCCTATGACCGATTTTCCGTTTGACAAGGAAAATAGCATGCAAATCACCAAAATTGGTACCGGTGGTGGTTGGGTAAAACCTTCAACAGGCTATTCCTTTAAAAACACCGAAAAACGCATTTCAAAAATTATTGAAAATATTAAAGCCGGCAAACTTCCTGGAGAAAACCTAATCAATAACAGGTTTAGAAAATATGATGCCATATTTTTGGATGTACTCTCACAAAACAACCAAAAAGGCGAAGAGATTTTCACAAAATTCTATACTAAAAATACACCACAGGATATTTTTAAATATTTAGATGAAGAAACTTCGGTTTCAGAGGACTTTAAAATTATGTTTTCTCTTTACAGCTTTGACTTTATCAAATCTTTTTTTAGAAAAGCTTTTTAAATTACTCGGCCAAAAGCTGGTTCAACAGGTTCCTAAAGCTCTGACTATTCCAATCGGCGGCACCCTTTTTATCTACCACAATAGTACCGTTTTTGTCTATTACATAGGTAGAAGGCAAGGTATAACCATCTAAAGGCTTAGGATCTTTAGAAAGCATTCTATAGCTAGAAAAACTGTAACCTTTACGTTTAAGAAAATTGTTAGTGGTTTCGTGATCTTCGCCCGAAATAAAATAAAACGCTACTTTATCTTGATAATCATTGTAGAGCTCCTGAAAACTTGGCATTTCAGCGATACAAGGAGGACACCAGGTAGCCCAATAGTTTACCAGGATTACTTTTCCTTTAGATTCAGCAAAATCTATTTTTTTTCCAGATTCTGTCTCCAGGGTCCAGCTATAGGTTTCTAGCTGTTTCCTATCCTCCTCATCGGTGGCAGAAGGACTAAAAGCAAATATTTTATTTACTACAATTTGAATAGGTTTTCGGGTTTGGGGAATAATCATTGCCAAAATGATTATAATAAAAATAATATTACTCCATTGATTCTTGAAAAGCTTCTTCATTGCCGTTTTTTAATGCTTAGACGTAAAAGGCAAAGATACTTAACATCTCAATTTAAAGCATAAAAAAGAGGCTCATTAATTGATGTTCTTTCCGCGTCACCCTGAACTGGTTTCAGGGTCAAACTCCTAAGAATTGTAGATTCTGAAACAAGTTCAGAATGACGGGAGGATCAAATAATCAGCCTCTCTATAAAATATAAGTCTTAAATAATTAAGCGGCGTTCTGCTTTTTAATTAAGTTAAGTGCCGAACCATGCTTATACCACTCAATTTGAGGTTGGTTGTAAGTATGGTTTGCTTTAATTGTGTCTTTGCTACCATCGGCGTGTACAATTTCAATTGTAATTTGCTTGTCTGGAGCAAAATCTTCAAGGTCTATAAAGTTAAAGGTATCATCTTCCTGAATAAGGTCATAATCGGCCTCATTATCAAAAGTTAAACCTAACATTCCCTGTTTTTTAAGGTTTGTTTCGTGAATACGCGCAAAAGATTTTACCAATACCACTTTTACTCCTAAATGACGAGGCTCCATGGCCGCGTGCTCTCTTGAAGAACCTTCTCCATAGTTATGATCTCCCACAACTACCGTTGGAACGCCTTCTTTTTTATACTCACGTTGCACGGCAGGAACGCCATCGTATTCCCCTGTAAGCTGATTCTTTACAAAGTTTGTTTTTTTATTAAAAGCATTAACCGCTCCAATAAGACAGTTATTAGAAATATTATCTAGATGCCCTCTATAACGCAACCATGGCCCGGCCATAGAGATATGGTCTGTGGTACATTTCCCAAAGGCTTTAATAAGCAATTTAGCTCCGGTAAGGTTTTTACCATCCCATGGCTCAAAAGGAGTTAATAATTGAAGCCTTTCACTATCTTTAGCTACTTTCACTTCAACTGAACTTCCATCTTCTTTTGGTGCAATATAACCTGCATCTTCTACTGCAAAGCCTTTTGTGGGTAATTCTATTCCCGTTGGCTCGTCTAGCATTACCTCTTCCCCATCTTCATTCATCAACTTATCACGGGTAGGATCAAAATCTAAACGACCGGAAATAGCAATTGCTGCCACCATCTCTGGCGAACCTACAAAAGCGTGGGTATTTGGATTACCATCGGCACGTTTAGAGAAGTTACGGTTAAAAGAATGTACAATGGTATTCTTTTCTTCCCCTTTTCTATCGCTACGATCCCATTGACCAATACAAGGTCCACAGGCGTTTGTAAATACAGTTGCATCTAAATCTTCAAATATTTGAAGCAAGCCGTCACGCTCTGCGGTATATCTAATTTGCTCAGACCCCGGATTAATACCAAAATCAGATTTTGCTTTTACTTTTTTCTCTACTGCTTGTTTTGCAATAGATGCTGCACGGGTAAGATCTTCGTAAGAAGAGTTGGTACACGAACCTATTAATCCCCAATCTACGTTAATTGGCCAGTCGTTCTCTTTTGCTTTAGCCCCCATCTCAGAAATAGGCGTTGCCAAATCTGGAGTAAATGGCCCGTTAAGGTGTGGCTTTAATTCTGAAAGGTTAATCTCTATCAACTCATCAAAATACTGTTCTGGATTTGCATAAACTTCATCATCTCCGGTTAGGTGCTCACTAACTTCGTTTGCCGCATCAGCCACATCGGCGCGGTTGGTAGCACGCAGGTAGCGATCCATAGACTCATCATACCCAAAAGTTGAAGTGGTTGCGCCAACTTCAGCCCCCATATTACAAATGGTTCCTTTTCCGGTAGCCGACATAGAGCGGGCACCTTCACCAAAATATTCTATAATTGCACCGGTTCCACCTTTTACGGTAAGTATTCCGGCTACTTTTAAAATAACATCTTTAGGAGCCGTCCAACCAGAAAGTTTTCCGGTTAATTTAACTCCAATAAGTTTAGGGAATTTAAGTTCCCAGGGCATTCCGGCCATTACATCTACGGCATCGGCTCCACCAACACCAATGGCAACCATTCCTAAACCACCGGCATTTACCGTATGCGAATCGGTACCAATCATCATCCCTCCAGGGAAAGCATAATTTTCTAATACTACCTGGTGAATAATACCTGCACCGGGTTTCCAAAATCCTATTCCATATTTATTTGAAACAGATTCCAGAAAATCAAAAACCTCACTACTGGATTTATTGGCAGCCTGCAAATCTATAGCAGCTCCCATTTTGGCCTGGATAAGATGATCACAATGCACTGTAGTAGGTACTGCAACCTGCTTTTTCCCGGCTTGCATAAATTGCAATAAAGCCATTTGGGCAGTTGCATCCTGGCAGGCAATCCTGTCTGGCGCAAATTCTACATAGTCTTTTCCTCTTTGGTAGGCCTCTTTGGCCGCACCATCCCATAAATGCGAATAAAGGATTTTCTCTGAAAGGGTTAAAGGTTTTCCAACAACCTCACGCGCTGTATTTACACGCTCGGCCATTTGGCTGTAAACCTTCTTGATCATATCAATATCGTATGCCATATTATTATGTATTTTAGTTCTAAAAAAGTCTAGCAAAAATAAGGATTTCGAGTGGATTTTGAAAATAAGAAGTGATTATCAAAATTTAATGAAAATAATTTTTCATTTCGCAATTATAGATAGTTAAAATTCAACTAAAACTAATAATTAGGTTGAAATTTATGAATTTAATAAATTAACTTAATAAGATTAAAAAAAATATAATCCGTTGCCGGGAAGAAAATAAAATTTAAACCCATTCTTGATAAGCTCAGCGAGATTAAAAAAGCAATTCCTTAAGTTTATTTGTTTAAAACTGAAAGTGGCTTCACCCTGATATCTTTTAAAAGTCTAAGTTATTTCTGAATTTGACTGGTAGCTCTAAGTGAAGTACTTTACTTATTTAGAGGAACGAGGACTATTACAAGCGAAACTTTAAAATCTCGGAATGGAAATTGGCAAACTACAGAATTATAACAACTGTTATAGAATCACCTCCAATTTACAGATGATATTACAACAAGGCCTAAATGACGATAAAACGTATTTTATCATTAAAAACTTCTAAACTTATTGTTTTGAAGGTGTATCAAATTTTTTCTGTTGAATAAATAAACTATTGGAGAAAAGAAAGGCAGGAGAAACATAGAGAGTATCCAAAAAGTTTTATCTTTTAAATTCTGCTTACTTATATCAAATAAAATAAACAACCAGAATATAAAAAGCATCACAAGTGCAGTCCAATTGAAGTAAGTACTTACTTCTTTACTTAGTTCCAGCTCATTTGTAATAAAATCACTCCCCCATAAAATATAGAAAACAATACTAACCAGTACTCTATAATTAATAAAGTGCTGAATCATTATAAGAGGTTTTGAATTATCTTTTCTTCAGAAATACCTTCGGCTTCAGCTTTATAGTTTTTAATGATTCTGTGACGTAAAATACCTATAGCTACTGCCTGCACATCTTCTATATCTGGTGAAAACTTTCCATTTACGGCAGCGTGGGATTTTGCGGCAAGAATTAGGTTTTGTGAAGCTCTTGGCCCTGCTCCCCAATCGAGGTAATTTCTTATAAGTTCAGGAGCTTCGGCAGTATTAGGCCTGGTTTTTCCTACCAGTTTCACTGCGTATTCTACCACGTTATCGGCCACGGGTATTCTACGAATTAATTGCTGAATTTCCACAATTTCTTCCGCAGTAAATAAGGCGTTTATTTTTTGGGTTGTATCTGTTGTGGTACTTTTTACAATAGCTACTTCTTCCTTAAAACTAGGATATTCCAACAAGATAGAAAACATAAACCGGTCTAATTGTGCTTCTGGTAACGGATAAGTCCCTTCCTGCTCAATTGGATTTTGTGTAGCCAGTACAAAATAAGGATTGGCCAGGCGGTAATGATGCCCGGCAACGGTTACAGACCTTTCTTGCATGGCTTCCAGTAAAGCTGCCTGAGTTTTGGGCGGAGTTCGGTTAATCTCGTCGGCAAGAATTATATTGGAAAAAACCGGACCTTTTATAAATTTAAAGGTTCTGTTCTCATCCAGGATTTCGGCACCAAGAATATCACTGGGCATCAAATCGGGCGTAAATTGAATTCTTTTAAAATCAAGGCCCAGCACCCTGGCAATGGTATTTACCATTAAAGTTTTTGCCAAACCGGGAACCCCCACAAGCAAAGAATGCCCTCCTGAAAAAATAGAAAGCAGGATTTGGTCTACAACCACATCCTGCCCTACAATAGTTTTAGCAATTTCGTTTTTTAAATCGCGGTGTTTACGCACCAGATTTTCTACAAGAGCAACATCTGACATTGATAAAAAACTATTTTTTTAACCAGTTACTACTATACTCACAATCTTTAAACTTACCGTTTACTTTAATGTAAGTATCCCCAATTTTTTCTTTCTGCCATTCCTCAATAGCTTCCAGTTGTTTATCTCGTAATGCCAACTCTTTTATTTTAGAAAAATCTTTAGCATAGTTAGCTTTGTGCTCTGCAATTCTTTTATCTATTCTTACCAGTTTAAAAAACGGACGCCCTGTTCTATCTTGATCACGCAACCTTAAAGAAATTTCACCTTCCTGTAATTCTCCAACTTCTCGATATAACTTAGGATCTACTCGAGCAAGTTCTTCAAAACGAGTACTACCTGTTTGTGGATTAATAAGTTTACCACCATCTCCTCTAGTTTCCTCCTGGTCAGAAAATTCACGAGCAGCTTCGGCAAAATCTAAAACACCTTCATCCAGCCTTTTTCTTATACTATCTATCTTAGCCTTGGCCTCCTCAACAGAGGTATTGGTCACATCAGGAATAAGAAGTATATGTCTTAAATCTACATTTTGCCCCCTAATTCTATCTATTTGAATAATATGATACCCAAATTCGGTTTCAAAAGGCTCACTTACTTCACCTTCCTGAAGGCTAAAAGCAACATCTTTAAACTCTTTTACAAAATTATCTTTTCTGGAGAGCGAAATTGCGCCACCTTCACTGGCACTCCCAGGATCTTGTGAATATAAAACTGCCTTTGTAGCAAAACTCGCATCATTATCTAAGACATCTGCCCTAAATTCATTTAAACGATCTATTACTTTTTGTTTTTCACTTTCGGGAATTTCAGGTTTTATCACAATTTGGCTAAGCTCTATTTCTTCTCCAAAAACCGGGCGTTCATCTTCAGGAATACTTTCATAAAAAGCCCTCACTTCTTCTGGGGTAATTTCTACCCCTTCAATAATTCGTTGCTGCATACGACTGGCCAATTGGCGCTCTTTGTTTAGCTCGAACAATTCACTTCTAAATTCAGCTTCATTTTCTTTGTTATAAAACTCAAGCACCTTTTCCATGGAACCTACCTGGCGAACCATTTCAGAAATTTGTTGGTCTATATAATTATTTACTTCGGCATCCATAATAATAATACTATCCTGGATAGCGTGGTGTGCATACAACTTATTTTCCATTAAAGAACCTGCCAGTTGGCAATCGGTAACATCAGCGGTAGACATTCCCTGGCTCTGCATATCCTTATACATCATGTCTACATCGCTGTCCAGAATAATATAATCACCAATTACTGCGGCAATTCCATCTACCTTTCTGCGCTCTGAACTGTTTTCCTGGGCAACCGTATTCTTTGCAATTTCATCTTCTGGCTGAATGGCCGTACTATCGGTAACAATTACATCCTGAGCATAACCGGTAAAGCCAAATAAAATGGCTAAAAGCAAGCGGGTGGTTTTAATTATAGATTTCAAATTCTTCATTTTTAATTGCATCTTTTGTAATATCTTTTTCAAGTTCTTTTATCAGGTTTAATTTTCGCTTATTCAGCAAAATTTTCTCAATTGTTGGCTCGGCATATTCAAAGGGCGCATCTTCCCCACGCTCCAACACATCTTTTATAAAAATCAAATATACGCCTAATGAATCTTCTACCTGAAGAAAATTAGATTTGTTTAAAAGTTTATCTCTATGCTCTATGGTGAGCGCAGGAATTTTATTGTATACCGTTTTTAACTTTACCCAAACCGAATCGTTTAGAGAATAATTCTTAAACTGAAGTGAAATTTTCTCAAGTTCCTCTATATCCTCTTCTTCAAAGCTAGTTAAGTAAGAGGCTATTTCATCTATTTTGGTATTTTTTGGAGCCAGGCTTACATATCTTAGTTTCAATAAATCGTCTGAAAGCTTAAAATTTCCTTTATTCTCTTCAAAGTATGACTGCTTTTCTTCAATAGACAAAGTACTGTCTAACTCCCTACTTACCACCGCATCTTTATAGGCACTGGTATAAAGCTCATTCTTATAGTTTTCTATAAGGTCTTTAAATTCCCTAAGTTGACTCTCCGGAAGATTTAATTGTGCCCTATCTATAAGCAATTGCTGCGTGGCCCAATTATTTATATAATTAGAAACAATAATTGCACTGTCTTCTGCAGAAGTATTTTCATTGATTAAGGCATTAATATCTTCCTTATACAAATAAGTATCATTAACCCTTACCACAACTTCCCTATCATCCTCTTTTTCAAGATAGGAACAACCCGCAAGCATAAAACCGCTTAGTAAAAAAACTATAAATACAGGTACTATTTTCAACATTTTCAATTATTGCACTAACAATATACATACCATTATTAAATATCTAAGAGCCTGTAAATTGCCGGTAAGCAAAAATAAGAATTCATTTAGGTTCTACAAGCTTATATTTAAACGATTACAAGTAAGCAAAAATTATAAGTATATAATTGAATTTTCTTAAGTATCTTTAAATGAAGTATTTATTAATTGTTTTATTCAAGTTCCATAAAAAGCTTTTAATATGAAATATACCAGTGAAATTAAAATTAAAAAGCCCCTGCCCGAAGTAATTAAAAAATTTAGCAATCCAGATAACATGAAGCATTGGCAGCGCGGATTTATCTCTATGACACCTATTTCCGGAAATTTAGGAGATAAAGGCTCCAAAAATATGCTAATATATAAAATGGGAAAGCGAGAAATTGAAATGGTAGAGACCATTGTAGAAAATAAGCTTCCGGCTATTTTTCACGCAAACTATTCGGCCAAAGGCGTCTATAATATTCAGAAAAATAGTTTTAAAGAAACTGAAGAGAACCATACGCTTTGGATATCACAAAACGAGTTTATTTTTAGTGGTTTTATGAAGCTCATGGGCTTATTTATGCCGGGCGCTTTTAAAAAACAGACTAATCAATATATGAAAGATTTTAAAAATTTTGTAGAAAACAACCAAAGCGTGTTAGATTAAGAAATAGTTTCACATTTTAATATGAATAATTAAAAGCTGCTATTATATTTGCCAAAAACAATTTTATTATGATACGAAGCAGTTTAATAATTGCCTTTTTAACTTTTAGCATTTTTGCTAGTGCCCAAAGCAAGATAGGAACTATAGATACCGATTACATTCTTTCCCAAATGCCTGAAATGGAAGAAGTAAATAAAGGACTGGAAGCCTACGACAAAAAATTACAGCAAGACTTCCAAACTAATGTAAAACAATACGACACCCTTGTAAAAAAATACCAGGCCAATGCCGAAAGCCTTGCTGCTGAAGCCCGCCAGGAAAGCGAATCTGAAATTATTGAACTCGAAAACCAAATAAAGCAGTTTAGGCAAAGAGCACAATTAATGATGCAAATGCGAAGAAACGAGCTTACCAAACCACTTTATGAGAAAATTGACGCCGCAATGCGCCAGGTAATTGCCGCAGAAGGATTCACCCAAATCTTTCACGCAGGTGGCAACAACCTCGCATTTTCGGCAGAAGAATATGATATTACCGAAAAAGTGATGTCTAAAATGGGAGTAGAACCCAAAGCGGCCGGCACAAACAAAGAATAGTGCCTTTTAAAATAATTGAAGTTTGTTACAACCTGCTTGCAACATGACACTTAATTGGTGATACAGGTTGAAACAAGCTTTAACTTAATAAAGACTTTACTCCTTATAAAAAGTCCCCGTAAGTTTTAAAACTTACGGGGACTTTTTTATTGTGATAAAAGTAAACGTATCTACCTACTATAGTTAGGCGATTCGTTGGTGATAGTTACATCGTGTGGATGACTTTCGTGAATTCCAGAAGCCGTAATTTTAACGAACTTTGCTGTCTCTTTAAGAGTCTCTACATCTTTTGCACCGCAATAGCCCATTCCTGCTTTTAGACCTCCCACAAATTGGTGGATACTTTCTTCAAGCTCACCTTTGTAAGGAACACGCCCCACAATACCTTCAGGTACCAGTTTTTTAATATCGTCTTCAACATCCTGGAAATAACGGTCTTTAGATCCTTTTTGCATGGCCTCTACAGATCCCATTCCGCGGTATGACTTAAATTTTCTTCCTTCGTAAATAATAGTTTCCCCCGGAGATTCTTTGGTCCCGGCAAGTAAAGAACCTAGCATCACACAATCTGCTCCCGCAGCCAGTGCTTTCGGAATATCTCCCGTATAACGAATTCCTCCATCGGCGATAACCGGAACACCACTGCCTTTTAGGGCTGAAGCTACTTCAAGTACCGCTGAAAATTGTGGAAAACCAACTCCGGCAACTACCCTGGTAGTACAAATAGAACCAGGACCAATTCCTACTTTAACCGCATCTGCACCAGCTTCTACCAAATATTTTGCAGCCTCACCGGTAGCGATATTTCCTACAACCACTTGCAGGTCTGGAAATTTGGCTTTTACATCTTTTAGCACTGTTACCACCCCTTTGGTATGGCCATGGGCAGTATCAATAATAATGGCATCTACTCCAGCATTCACAAGAGCCTCAGCTCTCTCTACAGCATCAGCAGTAACTCCTACCGCTGCTGCTACGCGAAGCCTTCCAAAACTATCTTTATTGGCGTTGGGCTTAAGGGTAAGTTTAGTAATATCCCTAAAAGTAATAAGCCCAACTAACTTATTGCTATTGTTTACTACCGGAAGTTTTTCAATCTTATTTTCCTGTAAAATATCCTCAGCCTGTTCCAGGGATGTCCCTTCAGCTACAGTTACCAGGTTCTCTGAAGTCATTACCTCAGCGATTGGGCGTTTAAGGTTTTTCTCGAAACGCAAATCCCTATTGGTTACAATTCCCAACAATTTCCCATCTTCATCTACAATTGGAATTCCACCAATACTATGCTCGCGCATACTTGCTTTAGCATCGCTCACACTTGCATTAATAGGCAAGGTTACGGGATCTATAATCATTCCGCTTTCAGCTCGTTTCACCTTTCGTACCTTTAGAGCTTGTTGCTCTACAGTCATATTTTTATGCAGCACACCAATTCCACCTTCACGGGCCATAGCAATGGCCATTCTGGATTCGGTTACCGTATCCATCGCTGCCGATACAATAGGAACGTTTATAGAAATATTTTTAGTGAATTTTGTACGGATACTTACTTCCCGTGGTAGTACTTCAGAATAAGCAGGGACAAGCAATACATCATCGTAAGTAAGGCCTTCTCCTAAAATTTTGGATTCGTGTGCGATCATAGCAATTAAAGATTTAATTGCGTGCAAATATACGTTTTTTATAGAAAAAATAGGTTTAAAACCTATTAGTTATCAGAAAATTACTTTAGGGGAAATTTAGCTACCAAATTCGAGTACATCGGTAGAATTAAAGCCAATCTTTATCCTATCGGCCACATGAGTCTCTTTAGTAACCACCGAAACCTGATGACCGTTGTCTAACTTTAACAACAATTGGGTGGTATTCCCCATAAAGGTTTTCTTCAAAACCCTGGCATGGGTAATATACTCGCATTCCTCGTTAATACTAAGGTTTTCGTTGCGTATAGCATGATTACAATTGGGGTTTAAAGGACAATTAAAAGCGGTTTGTAATTCTTTATTTAGTTGAATAGTATTTCCAAAAAGAGAAGCCACATACACCGAATTAGGTTTTGTATACAAGTTTGAAGCCTGGTCTTTTTGAATTACTTTTCCGTGTTGAAGAATAAGAATTTCATCGGCCACAGAAAGAGCATCCTGCGTATCGTGAGTCACAAAAATTGCGGTAACGCCAGTTTTCTTGATAATTTCAAACACCTGGCTACGCAACTGCATTCTTAGCATCGCATCAAGATTGCTAAAGGGTTCATCTAAAATCAACAAAGAAGGCTCTGGCGCCAAAGCCCGGGCCAGGGCAACTCGTTGTTGCTGTCCTCCTGAAAGTTGATGCGGATAACGTTTTTCCAATCCGCTTAGGCCAACCAAATCCAACATCTCCAGGGCGCGTTCTTTTTTATTCTTAAGCTTAGAAATCCCGTAGGTTACATTTTTTAAAAGGTTAAAGTGGGGAAATAAAGCATATTCCTGGAAAACCAAACCTATTTTCCGTTTTTCGGGCGGCACTAGTTTATTGACCGAAGACAGCTCTTTACCATTTAGCACAATGCTACCGTGATCTGGCCTTTCCAAGCCCGCAATAAGCCGAACCAGGGTTGTTTTTCCGCTTCCGCTTTCACCAACAATAGCACAAACATTTCCCTTTTCTAAATTAAAAGAAACCTCCTTTAAGGCAAAATTTCTACCTTTATCAAAGCTTTTAGAAATGGAGTCCAGGCTTAGCATACTAGTCTTTTATCAATAATTTATTCAAAAATATCACCGGAATTGTTGCCGTGAAGATAATAAATAATGAAGGAATGGCAGCCTCCATAACCATTTCATCGCTTGCATATTCAAAAGCCTTCACTGCGAGTGTGTTAATATGAAAAGGTTTTAAAATTAACGTAAGCGGTAGTTCTTTTAATACATCAATAAACACCAATATCATCGCACTTAAAATCCCGGTTTTAATAAGTGGAAACTCTATTTTAAAAAAGGTCTTAAAGTTTCCCACACCCAGCATCTTAGACGAATCTGGTATACTATTACTTACTTTTAAAGCGGTAGATTCTATTGGGTTATGCGCTACCGCCATAAATCTAACGCTATAGGCATAGACCAGTGCCACCAGGGTACCGTTAAATAAAAATCCGGTTTTAATTCCAAAAAGTGAATCCATCGTAACTATAAACCATTTATCGAAAGCAAGCGTAGGAATCATAATCCCAATGGCCACAACAGCTCCGGGAATTGCATAACCTAAAACCCCAAATTTAGATATACTTTTAATTCCGCTGGTATTACTCCATTTAGCAAAATAAATGAGTAAGGTAGCAAAAAGCACCGTTACCAAAGAGGTGATGAAAGCTATCCCAAAACTTTGTAATGAAAGTTGAATAAAATTAAAATCGAACACTTGTTCGGCCGTTAAAAATGCCCAATAGCCTAATTGCGCCACAGGAATAAAAAAGCCTAAGATTACGGGAATTAATACCAATAAAAACTTTAGGTTTTGCATTAGTCGGGTACCGGTTTTTCTATGAATATATCTGGAAGCCCTATTTCCGGAAACCTGAACACTTTTTCGCTGCCATTTCTCGATTAAAATTAATGCAAAAACTATAAAGATGAGTAATGCTGAAAGGTAAACAGCAGTTTCCGGTTCTTCCAGAGAGAACCAGGCCCTAAAAATACCGGTTGTAAAAGTATTAACTCCAAAATACTGTGCCGCACCATAATCATTTAAAACCTCCATGAGTACCAATATGAGTCCCGCAATAATTGCCGGTCTTGCCAATGGCAACATAAGTCTAAAAAAAGATTTAAACTCTCCCACCCCCAACATCGTTGAAGCTTCCAGTAAATTTCCTGCCTGGTTTAAGAAAAAGGCACGCGAACTAACATAAACATAAGGAAAAAGGGAAATACTTAATACATAGGCCAGCCCATATTTATTCATAATATCTATTCGAATAAATTCCAGATTTAGAAATCTAAAAATAAGATCAAGGCTTCCGCCATAATCAAACACCCCGGCATAGGCATAGGCTACGATGTAAGATGGAATAGCCAATGGAAGTATAAGCAACCACTCCAGTTGTTTTCTAAAGGGAAATTCAAAACGCGCTACCAACCAGGCTGTACCCACCCCGGTGATAAGCACTAACAAACTACAGGCAAAAATCAGAAAAAAGGAGTTCCCTATGTAGTCTACCAATAGATTATCTACAAGATGCCACCAGGTTTCCCCGGGCCCCTCCAATAGTTTTACTGCAATAGCAATTACCGGTAAGGTGATAAAAAGAACGATGGCCAATGTAAAAATTGACCATCGATTTGTATCTCTTTTAAGCCTCCTTAACCTGGCTTTTATTGAGAATATGTCACTATTATTTCCAGCCTGCTTCATCAAATAGCATTACTGCTTTTTTATTGTTTTCGCCAAGTTTAGAAAGATTAAGGGTATCTTCTTTAAATTCGCCCCATTCCTGTAATAATGCTGCAGGTGCTACCGCTTCGTTTATTGGGTATTCATAGTTTGAATGGGCAAAAACTTTTTGAGCTTTTTCAGAAATTAAAAACTCTATAAATTTAATAGCATTTTCTTTATTAGGAGCATATTTTGCCACCCCGGCCCCACTTACATTAATGTGTGTGCCACGACCATCCTGATTAGGAAAGAAAAGTTTAATACTCTCTCCTGCTTTTACTTCTTCGGGATCTTCAGAATTTAAAAGTTTACCTATATAATAAGTGTTTACAACAGCAAGATCACCTTCTCCTGCAACTACCGCTTTCACCTGGTCACGATCATTCCCTTTAGGAGCCCGCGCCATATTTTCAACGATTGCCTCAGCCCATTTTTTCGCCTCTTCTTCCCCATTATGAACCATAATAGAAGCCATAAGTGACTGATTGTAAATATTCCCGGAAGAACGTATTAAAAGCTTATTTTTCCATTTTTCTGAAGCTAAATCCTCATAAGTAGATAATTCACTCTCATCTACCCTATCTTTAGCATAGGCTATAACCCTTGCTCTTTTGGTAAGTCCGAACCAATGGTTATCGGCATCTTTAAGATGAGACGGAATGGTTTCTTCCAGGGTTTTTGAAGACACCGCTTGCAAAAGCCCACCGCTTTTAGCTCTTTCTAATCTACCTGCATCTACAGTAATAAGCACATCGGCGGGAGATTGCTCTCCTTCCATGCTCATTTTTTGTATAAGCTCATCGGCGTTGGCATTTATTACATTTACAGTAATCCCCGATTCTTCTTCAAATTGTTTAAACAACTCCTGGTCCGACTCATAATGTCTATGAGTATAAACATTTACTTCTTGAGTTTTTTCTTCCTCAGTATTTTTATCTTTCTCTTCTGCGTTCTTGCAGGAAAAGACTAAGCTTAATGCCAGAAGACCAATTAATGTTTTCTTCATTGCTATCTTTTTTAAAATTTTGTTCAAATATAATTATTTAGAATAGGTTTAAATAAAAAACAAGTACTTTTTTAAGCTGAATAATATTCCTGATTCAGGCTAAGTAGGCTTTAATTATTCATTTCTATCACCTAAACTTTAAAATTTAAATTGAAGACTTGTATACCAGGTTATGGGCTGTGCCGGAATAATCCCCGGACCGGGGTAACCCGTAGCTCGTCTTGTAAAATAGGAGTTATCTAAAAGATTATTCACCCCAGTTTCTAACTTAAACTTACCTAAACTATAGGAAGCCGAAAAATCTAAAATCCCATAAGCCGGAATACTCCCTTCTATACCGCGTTGGTTATCATCAACATCTTGTGGGGCATTGGTAGCATCTGTATATTGCTTAGACAAATAGGTATATTGAAGACCGGCCAGAAAATTAGCATAACCAAAATTTAAACCTGTTTTTAGGTTTACGTAGGGAATAAACTCTACCTGATTCCCCTCCACATTAGTTTCTTCTGAGGCGGTATATTCAGAATTTGTAAAAGCGGTGTTTAGAAAAAGGTTTAATCGGTAATTCTTAGCTTGTTCAAAAAAAGTATTCTTAATGTTCCAGTCGGCAAAAGTTTCTAAACCATAAATAAACGCATCTCCAATATTTCCACGCCTTCTAACTATAAAGCCATCTTCAACTCCCAAAACTTCCCCGATCCTATCTCTATACCATAAACCAAATATACTGGCGTCGTAAGACAGGAAGTTTTTTAAATTCCCCCTAATTCCAAAATCTGAGGTAAAGCCGCGTTCTTCTGAAATATTTGGATCTACCACAAAACTCGGATTTACAATTCTAATATCGCTAAAGGTAACCGACCTGTAATTTTGGGAAAAATTAGCATATAATTCATTAGATGAATCCAGGTTATAGCTGGCTCCAATTCCTAATAACACAAAGCTTCTTTCCAGGTCTTTATCCTCTTCTTTGGTTCTATTAATTAAAGGATTATCGGCCAGGTCTAACACTATTTCTTTATAAAAACCATTGGCCTTTGTATTTATATACTCTAACCTAAAACCGGGTGTAACCGACAATTTATTGGTAAGATTAAAGATATTTTCTCCAAAAATGGCAAGGTTTTTATTTGGAAATTTGTACTCAGATTGCCTTGGGTAATTTGGGTATTCATTATTGGTAAAAGTAAATTCAGGCTTAGCCGAAACTGTTCCCGGACCTTGTTTTTGAAAATTATTGGCATCGTAATATTTACTTCCAATTAAAAAAACCGATTCCCCATCAAATAAATTATACCTGCTTAATAACCTGGCCTCTGCACCCCAATTAGAAAAATTGTCTACCAATAATTCCCTTGGTGCCGAAAGATCATCAGGTTGCGAGACACGGTTTTCCCTAAAACCAACGGCTTTACGCGATGCATCCAACCCAAACAGGTTTAAACTAAAGTCTGTTCTATTAGAAAAGCGATGTTTAAATTTTAGCGCATATAAATTCCAGTTTACATCAAACCAGTTTCGCTCCCTATTGCTAAATGTAGGGTCTTCATAAAACTGTGCATCGGTGAGGCCGCCAGGTTGCTGGGCTATATAATCTAAATAAGTATACTCAAAACTAAGCCTGGTTTTATCGCTAAAATCCCATCCAAAATGAGAAAAGAAATTATTAGAGGTATATTCTGAATTAGGCCTAAAACCTTCTCCGGTTTTGTGGTTGTAATAAGTGTAGTAGCTAAACTTACCAATAGTACCTGCCAAACTATTAAAACTAGTAAAAAGGTTATAAGAACCTACCGACTGCCTTGAAACCAATTCTATTTTTTTATCGCGCGGAGGCTTTTTAAATTTGAAATTAATGAGACCGCCAAATTGTGTCCCATATTGTAAGGAAGCTGCACCTCGCACTACTTGAATTTCCCTTAGCGCCTCAGGCGGTGGGGTATAATAACTCTCGGGATATCCCAACACGTCGGCCGAGATATCGTAACCATTTTGCCGGGTGTTGAAATTCTGGGTTCGGTTAGGGTCAAGGCCGCGCCCACCAATATTTAATTGAAGCCCTGCATCGCCATTATCATAAATATTTAAACCAACCACCTGGTTATAAATCTCCCTGGCATTATTGGCGGCGAGATTTCCGGAAACTTTATCCATAAGAACCACTTCACTTTTTTTACCGGCATAGATAGCAGTTCCTTCTACCTTTCTAAGCTTTCTTAAAGCAAATAATTGCTCTCTTCTATTGGTAATCATCACCTCGCTGAGACTTTCGGCTAATGGCGAGAGGCTAAACTCCATTACAAGATCTCCATTTATGCTTATTTGCTGTTCCAGGATGGCATATTCGTAACTAAAAACAGCAAAATTATAGGTGCCCTGACTAATCCCGGTAATTTCGAAGTTTCCATTTTCATCGGTAACCACTACATCAGATGTTGTTCTATTCCAAACTTCGGCATTTGGTATGGGCGCCCCTGTTTCAGTAGAAATCACCTTCCCGCTAAGACTATGCTGGGCATAGCCAAACGACACTAAAAAAACTAATATACTAAAGACCTTTAATTTCATCCTTAAATGGTAAAATGAATGTTTTATGTTTAAAAGAGTCCGCGAAATTAAGCAAATTAACCTGCGGGTCTATATAGGGAGTGCTCTTTCTTCCGTTAAGCGCCACATAATTTTCTACGTAGATTTCAATATTTTCATGACCATCTTTAGTAAAATGATCGGCTAAAAAATGAGCATATTCAAGAATAAAATCGGGCTGAAAAGACATTTGTTTCTCCTGAAAGGGTGTAAGAAAATCTGAATTATCTACATAAAATCGCTTTCCAGTCTCAGCGTTTACCACTTTAAACTGAGCATAGCCGGCTTTTTCCATAAGCATTACCCGCCAGGAAAACCTAAAGCCCTCTTCTGTCCAAAACAGTTCGCCCGGATACAGTAAATATCGCCACGGGAATAAAAGCTGAATAATAAAAAAGACTGTAATCACGCCCAGACTTAGGTTTTTCTTTACCCCTAAAAACTGGTAGGTCTTTAGATTGTCAAATTTTTGTTTCGATATACTAAACCACTTTGATATTAAACCTAATATACCATGATGGATTTTCGGACTAAAAAAGATCAATGCGCTAACAATCATAATAAATGGAAACATGCCTATTGGGAAAAGCACACGTGTAAGGACATGGAAAACGATCACCATTAAAAATGCTACAAAGCGGGTTCTTTTGTAAAGCAACAAAAAAGGAATTGAAAGATCGTATAACATTCCACTCCAGCTAAAAGCATAATGCACCCATTCCTGTTGCATAAGATTGCCCAGGAAAGGAAGATCATATTTTGATGGCAACCATATTTTTAAAGGCATGGCCCTAAAAAGCCAATCGGAATTAATTTTTGCCAGGCCAGCATAGAAATACACAATTCCCAGCAATAATTTAATTACATCTATGCACCACTGTGGTATTTTTTGAAAAGCTTTGGCGGGATTTTGCCGGGCATCTATAGAGAAATAGACATTAGCGGGTAAAAAAATCATTAAAAAACTAAGAATACTAATAAAGTAATAATGATTAAGATAAGTAGTTTTATCCATAAGCTCTATATAGGTAAAGCTTAGGAAAAACAATATAATAGCCAAACGATATTTATAACCTACGGCAACCATTAAAGCCGCAATACCACAAAGTATAAAAATTAGATAAGTATATTCTCCCAAAGGTTTAACCCATTCAAACCCGTAATAAGAAAAGAAGAATTTTGGTGTGATATATAATTTTTCTATCCAGCCATTTAGCCAAAAACGTACTATACTGGCAAACATCATAAGACCAAAAAACAAACGAAAAACCGCCAAAGGGGCGGCTTCCGTTGATTTTTTTAGATATTTACTTAGCACGGTTTGCATCAATTAATCACCGTCTGAATCTACATAATCTACGCTAATTGAAAGCGTTTGCATCATATCTACTTTTAAGAGGATTACCAGCTTTTGAAGCTCATCATGAGCCGCTAACATCTTAGAATTATCGGTTTCTACCTGTAACCTAAGATTATCATCCAGGTCTGAGCTTTGATTTCTAATGGCCGAAAACTGATCTGATATAGAAGCCGTTAAACTCTCTGAATCTGTTTTATCTTCCATATATTTTAAATACTGGAAATAACTTGGTCCATTTTCACCCCCGTTAAGCTGAACCCCATAGTAAAAATCTTCAAAGCTATCCAGCGCCTGCAGGTATAAATTCTTCGAAATATCTCCGGCATAAAGCCCTTCAACATTTCCTGGTGAAGGTGAACCGGTAAAAGCACCGGCAGGATAACCAATTTTTCCAGATCTTAGTATTTTTTCATAATACATTACATAATCGTTGGTAAATCTATCTACCGAACCGGTACTTGAAGAACTGGTATTATTTACAAAGGTATCTCTGTAATCACCTTGCCAGGAAGTTGTAACCTCAGCAGTTAAGGTATTGATATGTTCGGCCACAGACAGTATATAATTGATAGATTCTGGATTTGCAGTTAAAGCCCCCAGGGTCTCTTCTGCCGTTCCGTAGCTGTACAACAAGTAATCTAAAGCAGGAAAACCTTGTTCTGCATAACTTGAAGGCAATTCAAGATTATAACTTCCGGAAGCTATTTTAGATTCAATATTTTCTGTTTTGGTTGGGTATGTATTTAGGAAATTTCTGTAACCTAATTCTTCAGCTTTTCCAATTTGAAACATCTCCACCGTTTGAAACTCCTGATAAGCTACCTTATATTGAGCCCTAAGCGTTTTTAATACCGCAAGATTTGGAGTTTCTGCAAAAGCCTTAGCTATATCTTCCAGCTTTTGTGTCTCCTCTTGAAAAGCCACAAAAGAAGGCACAATTATATTATCGGCCCAATTGGCCAGCATTTTGCCCCTGTCAAAATTATCTGAACCGGTAGAATCGCCACCCTCACCATCATCTGTACTGCAAGCAACGGCAAATGCTAACATTGCGATCAATAAAAATTTTGAAATCTTAGTCATAGCTATAAATATTAAAAACCGGAGCAGAAAAAATAGTTCAGCTCCGGTAAAGTTTTTTAATTATGCTTCTGCTACCGTAAAATCGAAGGCAGCAGCAACTTCTTCAGAAATAGTATCTAAAGTCTCTGGTGTCACTTCCCAAAAACCATCCCCACTCATTAACTGTCCTAAATAATTTTCAACATTATCGGCAGAAATATAGGGTGCACCTGTTTCCGGGTTATGGGTAAACCTAAGACTATAAATAAATCCATAAGCTTCAGAAAGCGAATGAAATGCAGCTCCGGTTTGCCCCTCAGCCATTTGCTCTTTACCTGCCTGTAGATAATATACTGTCTTTACAGCAATAATTTTAGAAATATTCTCACGAATAATTTTTACCTGGGCATCACGAGCCTGGTAATCTCCGGCAACAATAGCTGCCCTACCCGTTTTAAAAGCTTCAAAAGTTTCTTCGGCTATACCTTCAAAATCACTATCGTCATTTACACTCCCCATATATTTAAACAAAAGGGCATCATCACTTTCATTTAAAACCGAATTGGGATCTTGTTGTGGAATAGAAGGATCTCCGTAAAGGTACCCGTAAGCCTCATCCCACTTATGCTCCATGGTGGTGTAATTTTTACCTTCTTCAAGCATACCGGCATCATTATTAGCACGATTATCGCCTTCATCCAAAACTTCCCGAGACAGATAGTTATTTAAAATTTGATCGGCCAACAGCCCTCCAATAAGGCCTTTTGCAAAAGCCTGGTTCATTTCCAAACCTTTTTCATTAACATACCGAACCTTAGTCCCCTGGGCTATTTGGCCCGCTTTACCGGTATCGGCCAAAACTTCTTTATTAGCTTTTACTGCTGTAAATTGCTCAGAAATATAAGAATCAAAGTCACCTTTAATCTCGGCACTTTCTACTGTATTTGCTGAAAAATACAATTTGGAAGCCGCTACTTTAGATTTTATACTTTTGGAGGATTCATTAAGGCTTGCATTCTCAAAAGGAGCATTTTCATTTACAAACATATCAAGCAAAAGTGTTTCGCTTCCATTTTCAAAATCGGTAAACTTAGCCAATATTTCGGAAGTCATTTGCAGCCTTGTAGTTTGACCTGAGTAACTTACGCTAGAATTAGCATCTCTTTCAAAAGTATAGGTTTCAGGGACCTCCAACTTTGGGTTTTCTGGTGAAACATCATCGTCAGATGAACAAGAGGTAAGCGTTAACCCACCTAAGATTGCTGATAAGAACAGCTTTTTCATATTACTTTATTTAGACTGATTAAAATTATTGAGCAGCAAATATAAAAACAGAATTTTGTTAGAACAAGTTTATTTAGATTAATTTTAAATAGGTTTTATTAATCAACTGCAAAATTTAAATAAAGACTATTAATGATAAGCATTAAAGATTTTAGAAGCTTCGTTATAAGCAGATTCAAAGCTGGTCATTTTAATATTTGAGTCCAGCTTTTTAGAGTTGAAATAAGAAAGCATTTTCTCTGATGGCATATTACCGGTAAGCTCATCTTTTGCCATAGGGCAGCCCCCAAAGCCCTGAATTGCTCCATCAAACCTTCTACAGCCTGCCTGGTAGGCAGCATCAATTTTTTCGTGCCATTTGGAAGGTATGGTATGAAGGTGGGCACCAAATTCTATTTCGGGATATTCAGGAATTAGATTTGAGAATAGGTATTTAATGATTTCCGGAGTAGAACTTCCAATAGTATCTGATAAAGAAAGAATCTTTACTCCCATATCCGATAACTTTTTTGTCCACTCCCCCACAATCTCCACATCCCAGGGATCGCCATAAGGATTTCCAAAGCCCATAGAAAGATATGCTACTACTTTTTTATTCGATTTTTCTGCAATTTCAAGAATCTCGCCCAAAATATCTACAGATTCACCAATGGTTTTATGGGTATTACGCATTTGGAAGTTTTCGGAAATTGAAAAAGGATAGCCCAAATAATCAATTTCAGGATGCGCTGAAGCATCCTTTGCTCCCCGGGTATTTGCTACAATAGCAAGCAGTTTACTTTTTGTGGTAGAAAGATCTAATTTAGATAAAACTTCAGCCGTATCTACCATTTGCGGAATAGCCTTAGGAGACACAAAGCTTCCAAAATCTATGGTATCAAAGCCGCAACGCAATAAAGACTGAATATACTGTACTTTTTTTTCAGTAGGAATAAAGATTTTTATTCCCTGCATAGCGTCCCGCGGACACTCAATAAGCTTGATTTTATCCATATCATCAAAGATAGTATTTTAAGGAATATCTAAAAACCAATGCATATTAATTCATTTTATTAGCATCCTACTAGTAAAAAAGTATAACTTCTAATTTTCCTTTAAGTCTAATTTTATACAACTAGATCAGTATAAAAGTTGCTATTCCTATAAAAACCACAATCTGCAACCATTTTAGAACAAGGGCAGAGTGTGTATGCTTTTTTAAGTAAGTAGAGATTTTCCCGGCTAATAAAGCTACACTTCCAAAGATAAGAATTGTAATACCCATAAAAAACAAGCCTAAAATATAGAATTGAACCACGGTATTTCCTTCCGGATCCCAAAGAAAACCGGGAAAAAAGGCCAGAAAAAATATGGTCACTTTTGGGTTTAGCACATTCATTATAAATCCCTGTTTGAAAAGCGACAACAAAGATTTCTTTTGAATTCCTTTTGAAGAATAAGCAATTTTAGGGTCGCTCCTAAAAACCAACCAGGCCAAATATAGCAAATAACTAGTACCCAGCAATTTAATAATTAAAAAGAGTGAATCTGAACTTTTAATAATCGCCGATACCCCAAAAGCCACCAGACTGGTGTGAACAATAATACCCGTGGCCAGCCCCAGGGCTGTGACAAAACCATGCTTTTTACCATTGGCTATTCCCTGAACCATCACATAGATAATATCGGGGCCCGGTGAGATGGTTAAAATTGCCGAAGCGGTTAAAAAAGGAATGAGCTGGTCTATCATTTAAAATAGCTTACTCCCTACTTCTATTTAGCAATGCCTCATTAATTCTTTTTATTAAAGCCGGGCCTTCGTAAATAAAACCGGTATATAATTGAACTAAACTAGCACCGGCATCAAGTTTCTCCAATGCATCTTCGGCGGTATGTATACCCCCTACTCCAATAATAGGAAAGGCTTTATTGCTTTTTTCAGAAAGAAAACGAATCACTTCAGTAGCCCGGTTTGTTAAAGGCTTTCCGCTAAGTCCGCCGGTTTCTAACTTATTTTCAGATTTTAAGCCTTCACGGGAAATGGTTGTATTGGTTGCGATTACCCCTGCGATTTTTGTTTCTTTTACAATTTCTATAATGTCCAGTAACTGCGCATCGGTAAGGTCGGGAGCTATTTTTAGCAAAATAGGCTTTTGCTTAGGCTTTGCGGCATTTAAATTTTGCAGAGTATTCAACAAATTAGTAAGCGGCTCTTTATCCTGTAACTCCCTTAAATTAGGGGTATTTGGAGAACTCACATTTACCACAAAATAGTTTACATAATCGTAAAGCGCTTCAAAGCAAATCTTGTAATCTTCTACGGCATTTTCGTTTGCAGTAATCTTGTTTTTCCCAATATTCCCGCCAATAAGTACATTTTTATTCTTCTTAAGTCGGGCAACAGCTGCTTCTACCCCATCATTATTAAAGCCCATTCGGTTAATAATAGCATTATCTTCTTTTAACCTAAAGAGGCGTTTTTTCTCGTTACCGGGTTGCGCTTTTGGGGTAACAGTGCCTATTTCAATAAACCCAAAGCCTAAATCTGATAGCTCCTGAAAAAGCTTTGCATCTTTATCAAAACCAGCGGCAAGCCCCACCGGATTCTTAAATTTAAGTCCGAAAACCTCTCGTTCCAATCTCGAATCTTCTACCTGGAACTTCTTTTTTACCAGGCTTTTAAAAATGGAAGTTTTACCGAATTTCTTTAAAGTGTTAAAAGTGAAATGATGCACCCATTCAGGATCAAACCTAAAAAGGAAAGGGCGTAAAAGCGATTTATACATTATAACTGGGTTTTCACAAAAATAGACTAATTTACACAGCCCAAAAAGTCCAAATCGATTATTTTAAGTATCAATACCCTTTTGCCGTATCATCTCCCCTCCTATCGGCACCAGCTTCCAAACGGCCATTGGGCAATATTTTAATCGCATCTACTTTTCCTATAATTCGAGATTCATTTTCATCTATATGATAAGCTTTCAACCTTAAAGAATCTAACAAACTGGCTTCAAATGCATTGGGCTCAAAAAGCACCTTATCGGGCAACCATTGATGATGAAAACGAGGTGCGTCTACAGCTTCCTGCATATTCATTTTAAATTCCTTTACATTAAGAATAGTTTGCAAAACCGAGGTAATTATGGTAGAACCACCCGGTGATCCCAAAACCATAAATAATTCTCCATTTTTTTCAACAATACTGGGCGTCATAGAACTTAGCATTCGTTTTTGTGGCGCTATAGCATTTGCTTCGGCTCCCACAAGCCCAAACATATCGGGAACTCCAGGTTTTGCGCTAAAATCGTTCATTTCATTATTAAGAAAAAAACCAAGTTCCTCAATATACATTTTAGAGCCATAGGCTCCGTTTAAAGTAGTGGTTACAGCTACGGCATTCCCATATTTATCTACTATAGAATAATGTGTGGTTTCGTCGCTTTCGTATCCGGGAATTTCACCATAACCAATACTGGAGGAAGGTGTGGCCTGGTCAAAACTAAAATTCTGCATTCTCCCTGAAAGATATGCGTCACTCAATAAAGTATCTACTGGAATATCCACAAAATCGGGATCTCCCAGGTAAAAACTTCTATCGGCATAAGCTCTACGTTCGGCTTCGGTGACCACCTGGATAGTTTTTAGCGAATTATGACCATATTCAGCTAAAGGAAAAGTTTCCAACATTTTTAAAATTTGCCCTAAAACAATTCCACCACTTGAGGGTGGTGGCATAGATATAATTTTTAGGTCTTTATAGTCTACTGTTACGGGCTCCCGCCAATGCGCCTGATACTTCTGCAAATCTTCCATACTCATAACACCACCTCTTTCCCGGAGATAAGCGATCATTTTCCTGCCGGTTTCACCGGTATAAAATTCCTCTCTTCCATTAGTAATTATTCGCTCCAGGGTTTTCGCAAGTTGAGGGTTTTTAATGGTATCTCCCGGCCTGTAAGGTTTAGCAAATAAAATAGTACCCTTATTTTCCCGTAAGAACAATTCGCTGTAATGAGCCAGAGTTTTACTTTGTTTTTCGGTAACTACAAATCCGTTTTTAGCCAAAGCAACTACGGGTTCTAAAATTTCGTTTATGGGTAAGGTTCCAAACTTTTCGTGAGCTGCAAAAATTCCGGCAATTGTACCGGGAACGCCAACGGCAAGTGAGCCGTACATACTTTTTTCTGATAGTACATTTCCATCTTTATCCAGGTACATTGTTTTAGAAGCCGCTAATGGCGCTTTCTCCCTAAAATCTAAAGATCCTGTTTCGCCGTTTGCTTTTCTATAAACCATAAATCCGCCGCCGCCTAAATTTCCGGCAAAAGGAAAGCTAACCGCGAGTGCCATTTCGGTAGCTAACATAGCATCAAAAGCATTCCCACCATTTTTTAGAACTTCCAAACCAATATTGGAAGCCTCTGCCCTGGCCGAAACCACCATGGCAGAATCGGCTATTACAGTTTTTTCACCAAAATTATCCTCAACAAGGTTTTTAGATTTTATACAGGAAGAAAGGATTAAAATAACGAAAAGGAATAATAGTTTTTTCATAAGTGCAAGGAATAGCTATTCACGTTAATTATATTTGCTTAGAAGAGATGAGCTTACAAAATACTCTTAAAATTCTGAATAATAAAAGTTGAAACCAAATGATTAACAAACAGCGGATTATAGATAGATTTATTAGCTATATCACCATAGATACCCAAAGTGATCCCGAAAGCCAGACTACCCCCAGCAGTCAAAAGCAATGGGAGTTAGCTAAAAAGCTGAAAGAAGAGCTGCAGGAAATGGGTATGACCGAAGTTAGTATAGACGATAACGCCTATGTGATGGCCACGCTACCTGCTAATGTTGCGCATAAAGTTCCGGTTATTGGTTTCATTTCTCATTTTGATACTTCCCCCGATTTTAACGCTACCAATATAAAACCGCAAATTATTGAGAATTATGACGGAAGGGATATTATTTTAAACAAAGAGAAAAACATTATTCTTTCTCCCGAATATTTTGATGATTTAAAACAGTATAAAGGTCAAACTCTAATTACCACCGATGGCACCAGTCTTTTAAGTGCCGACGATAAGGCCGGGATTACAGAAATAATGACCGCGATGCAATATTTATTGGATAATCCTGAAATTCCCCATGGAAAAATCCGGGTAGGTTTTACCCCTGATGAAGAAATTGGTCGCGGTGCCCACAAATTTGATGTGCAAAAATTTGGTGCTGAATGGGCATATACCATGGACGGGAGCCAAATAGGAGAATTGGAATATGAAAATTTTAATGCCGCCAGGGCCGTAGTTAAAGTACATGGAAAAAGCGTACACCCCGGTTATGCCAAAGATAAGATGGTAAACAGCCAGTATATTGCGGTAGACTTTATTAATTCTTTACCAAGACTGGAAACACCCGAACATACCGAAGATAGACAGGGATTTTTTCATCTTAGCAATATAAAAGGAGATGTAGAAGAAACCCAACTGGAATATATAATTAGAGATCATGATTTAGGGCATTTTAATGCCAGAAAAGAGATGATGCAGGATTTGGCTTCAGAAATATGCTCACAATATGAAAATGATTGTATTTCGGTAGAGATCACCGATCAATATTTTAATATGCGGGAAAAAATTGAACCGGTAATGCATATTGTAGACATTGCCAAAGAAGCCATGAAAGCAGTAAATGTTGAACCCATTTTAAAACCAATTCGCGGTGGCACCGATGGATCTCAACTAAGTTATATGGGATTACCCTGCCCTAATATTTTTGCCGGCGGCCATAACTTTCACGGAAAATACGAATATGTACCGGTAGAAAGTATGCAAAAAGCTACTGAAGTAATCGTAAAAATTGCAGAAATAACTTCAGAAAAATATAAGTAAATTAGCTTTTGGCAAAACAAAGAGACATTACATAAAAAGATTTTTATTTCAAGGCTAGCCCCGGATTTCCGATAACTATCGGGATAAATCTCGATTATCGAGTAAAACCATATTCAAGCAAAAGGAAAATGGCTGTAAAATCGGTAGATGAATATATTAAAACCCATAATTCCTGGGAAAAAGAGCTACAGGCTTTAAGAGCAGTATTGCAAGATACAGAACTTGAGGAATGTATAAAATGGGGAACACCGGTTTACACGCTTAACGGCAAAAATGTGGTTGGCATGGCAGCATTTAAAAATCATTGTGCCCTTTGGTTTTTTAATGGAGCCTTGTTAAAAGAGAATACCGCGCTACTCTATAACGCTCAGGAAGGCAAAACCAAAGCTCTAAGACAAATAAGATTTAGAAAAGAAGATAAAATAAGACCCGAAATTCTTCAGAAATATATAGCAGAAGCTATCCAAAACCAGCGGGAAGGAAAAGAGATAAAACCGGTTGTTTTAAAAAAGTTACTACTACCACCAGAATTAAAAGATGCTTTTAAAGCTGATAAAGGTTTAGAAAAATCTTTTCTGCAATTAACTAAAGGCAAACAAAGGGAATATGCTAATTATATTGCTGAAGCAAAAAGGGAAGCTACAAAAAGATCCCGACTGGAAAAGATTAAACCAATGATTAAGAATGGTGAAGGACTTCATGATAAATACAAAAATTGCTAATAGAGAAAGAATATTTAAAAAATTTATTTTTACGTCAACCTCAACTTGTTTCAGGTTCTAAAATGTTAGATTCTGAAACGAGTTTAGAATGACGTATTTTTTTACAATTCTTAAATCTCCCTAAAAATAAAAATCCCCAGGCTTTAACGCTGGGGATTTTCTATTCTAAATTATAACAGAAAATTATTTCTTCTCCTTAACGGCTTTTGCCTTGCTTTCTTTTTCCGGCTTGGCTGTTTCGTTAAGTTTTTTACTCATTTCCATAGATATGGAAGAGCGATCAAAAGTTATTTTTCCTGCTCCGGTTTCTATAATCACCGCATTGTTTTTTTCGCTAAAATCCACAACTTTACCGTGCATTCCACTTTTAGTGACTATACGGTCTCCGCGTTTTAATTCGGAAGCAAAGTTGCGTTCTTGTTTAGCTTTTTTCATTTGTGGACGTATCATAAAAAAATACACCACTAAAAACATTAAAATTATTGGGGCAAATTGGGTTAATTGATCCATTTATTAGCTAGCGTTTTCTTTGGTTTCTACAAAGGCTTTAATTTTAAGACGCTCTGTACCGGCTTCTGTATTGGCAGTTACCGTTACTGTTTTTGTTACCTGACCTTTTCCAGAGCCATTAAATTTCACCAACATTTCTCCGGTTTCTCCCGGTTGAATTGGATCTTTGGTGTAAGATGGAACGGTACAACCGCAAGTACTTCTTGCATTTGTAATTACCAATGGCGCCTGCCCGGTATTGGTAAATGTAAAGGTATGCTCTACATTTTTACCCTGTGGAATAGTACCAAAATCATGCTCTGAAGTTTCAAACTCCATCTTTGGATATACGGTAGCCTGTGCATCGCGTTCTGCAGCACTTTCTACATTTTCCGCTTTTACTTTTTCCGAGGCGTTATTGTTGTTGTCTTTACACGAAGTAAAAAGCAGCGCCCCTACTGCAGCCAACATTAAGATTCCATTTTTCATAATCATGAACTTTATAATTTAATTTTTAAAATTAAGAAATTTTCTTCATTACATAAGACCTCGCCCTACTTTATTTAATTTATTGTGTTCCCTATACTCTTTAGATAACTTATCTAAAACGCCATTTATAAAAATACTACTCTTTGGAGTACTGTATTCTTTGGCAAGTTCTAAATATTCATTAATGGTTACTTTTACCGGAATTGAAGGGAATTTAAGAAATTCACAAATTGCCATTTTCATAAGTATCATATCAATTTCTGCAATTCGGTCTTTATCCCAGTTTGGGGTTTTTCCCAACATTTCTTTTGCTAACACATCATCATTTAGATAGGTTTTTCTAAATAAATCTTTCGCAAAATCTTTATCCTCTTCATTTTTATAAAGCTTATCCAGTTTTAAACTTTCGGCAGAATGAGGTTTTAATTTCTGAAGAAATTTTAATACTGCGGTATTTACAATTGGCAAATCGTCTATCCAGGTAAGTTTAGCGTCTTCAAGATAGTCGTAAAGTTTTTCGTTGGGAGCAATAATCTCTTTAAAAACGGCAATTATAAACTCTTTATCTTCTTTAAAACTCGACTCACGGGTTTCCATATAGCTTTTATAAATATCGCTATTTTTTAAAGCCTCCCAAATAATCTGCACATAATCATCATCCCTTTTCCAATGGGTTATTTTTCTTGACTCCAGTGCGTCCTGTAAACTCTCGTTATTCTGGAAAATATTAAAAATAGCATTGGAAACGAATTTTTTATTGGGATCTTTCTCCTCACTGGTAGCAAGGTATTTCTGTTGGGATTTTTCTAAAAAGTTTTCGGCCTGGCCTTTTAACTCTTCAATGAGGCTTAGCTGCACCAGAAAGAGATCGTACATCTCTTCCATACTTTTAAGGAGGAATTTTTCCTCGGTCCCCAGGTTGTTGTTTTGGCTTTGGTTAAAGGCGTAGAGTGATTGCATTACTTTAACCCGAATATGTCTTCTTGTCAACATAATTGTAAAAGAACTTTTTAGAATTAGAAAAGGCGAAAGAATATTCTTTCGCCTTGCAAAAATACCAAACTTTTGAAATTGATTACTTCAAATTTTGTTTTTTTCTATCATCAATTCGTTGTTGTGCAATTTTAAGTGCTGCAAAGTGAGAGGTCATATCTTCCTTATCGGCTTTACTTAGAATTTCTAAAGTAGTGTTATAAATATTCTCTGTTTTTCGCATAATTTCTTGCTTCCCGTAATTTTCAAGTTCTGCATACACATTTATAATACCTCCGGCATTAATAAGAAAATCTGGGGCATAAACAATTCCTCTTTCCCTAAGAACCTTACCGTGTGTAAGTTCATCGGCTAATTGGTTGTTAGCTGCACCGGCAATAACCTTTGCATTAATACGCTTTACCGTATCATCGTTAATGGTTGCTCCCAGGGCACAAGGTGCATAGATATCTACATCGGCAGCATAGACATCAGAACCTTCAAAAATTACTGCTCCGTACTTATTTTTTACAGCTTCAAGTCGTTCTTCATTAATATCACTAATAAAAACCCTGGCTCCATCCTGGGTTAAATGCTCTACAAGAGTTTCACCCACGTGACCTATTCCCTGAACCAATACCGATTTCCCTTCCAGGTCGTCACTACCAAACTTATGCTTTACAGCCGCTTTCAGTCCCATAAAAACACCATAGGCCGTGATTGGAGATGGATTACCGGCACCGCCTTTGTCTTCAGAAATCCCGGTTACATATTTAGTAACTTCACGCACAGTATCCATATCGGCAGTTTCCATTCCCACATCTTCTGCAGTGATATATTTTCCGCTAAGAGAATCTACAAAACGCCCAAAACTTCTCATTAGTTCAGGTGTTTTTTGGGTCCTGGCATCACCAATTATAACAGCCTTTCCTCCACCAAGATTAAGTCCTGTAATTGCACTTTTAAAAGTCATTCCACGCGAAAGGCGCAAAACATCATTCAAGGCCTCCCATTCACTACTGTAGTCCCACATTCTGGTACCACCCAGTGCAGGTCCTAAAACCGTGTTATGAATACCAATAATTGCCTTTAAACCTGTATCTTTGTCGTTGCAAAAAACTACTTGTTCGTGGTTATCAAAAGAAAGTTGACCGAATACTGGTGCAGACTTCTTTAGTTCATTTGCGTTTAGAACATCAACTTGCATAACTTGTTACATTTTTTAATTTAGTATTTTCATTTTTCTGAAAATCACTATGCAAAAATAAAGAATATTTCAACAAACAGACTTTTAAAACGTGTTAAAATAACATATTCTTAAAATTTATCTTTTTATTCTTACATGAAGAACCTTAAGCATCTCAATAAATATTTTGTAAAATATAAGTGGAAACTATTGATAGGCCTGGTAATAACCATAGTGGCCCGTATTTTCGCACTATATTATATTCCTCTAATTGGCGATTCTACAGATGCTATAGAACAATTTATTAATGGTGAGATAAGTACACTCGAGGTACTTAAAACCGAACTTGCCATGAATATAGCATTAATAATTGGAGCTACCCTAATTGCTGCATTTCTTACTTTTTTAATGAGACAAACATTTATTGTGGTCTCAAGGGATATTGAGTTTGATTTAAAAAACGAAATCTATAAACATTACCAGGAGCTTTCTCTTAATTTTTATAAGAAAAATCGCACCGGAGATTTAATGAACCGTATTAGCGAAGATGTTAGCAAAGTAAGATTATATCTTGGCCCGGCAATTATGTATACGGTAACCACTTTTACATCTACTGTGGTGGTCTTAATTTTTATGATTCAGGCAGCCCCAAAACTTACCTTATTTACGGTGGCACCCCTTCCTGTTTTGGCGTTTTCTATCTATAAAATTAGTGTGGCAATTCACAAGCGAAGCACTGTAGTACAGCAGTACCTTTCCAGGTTAAATACTTTTACCCAGGAAAGCTTTAGCGGAATTGCCGTTATAAAATCTTACGGGATGGAAAAGCAAATAAACCACGACTTTGTAAATCTTGCCAACGGGAGTCGTGATAAAAACATTGACCTTGTTAAGGTACAGGCTTTCTTTTTTCCGCTAATGGTTTTATTAATAGGAATTAGCAATGTACTGGTTATTTACATTGGCGGTAACCAATATATAAATGGGGAAATTGAAAATATTGGGGTTATTGTAGAGTTTCTGCTATATGTAAATATGCTTACATGGCCCATTGCCTCTATAGGTTGGGTAACTTCTTTAGTACAACAAGCTGATGCATCCCAGGAGCGTATCAACGAATTTTTAAAAGAAAAACCAGAAATTGTAAATAAAAAAGACACACCCGATGAAATTCACGGTAGTATTGCTTTTAAAAATGTAAGTTTCACCTATGATGACACCAATATTACGGCCCTTAAAAATGTTTCATTTGAAATTAATAGCGGTGAGACCCTGGCCATTATAGGAAAAACCGGTGCCGGAAAATCTACAATTCTGGAACTTATTGGTAGGCTATACGATGTAGAAAAGGGGGGAATTTGTATAGATGGTAAAAATATAGAAGAGCTTAACCTGGATAGCCTAAGGACTAGTATTGGCTACGTACCACAAGATGCATTTTTATTTAGCGACTCTATTAAAAGCAACATCAAATTCGGGAAAACAAATGCTACCGACCAGGAGATATTTGAAGCTGCAAAGAATGCCTCGGTACATAAAAATATTCTTGGGTTCAGCAAAGCTTACGAAACAGTTCTTGGCGAACGTGGCATCACCCTTTCTGGAGGTCAAAAACAACGAGTTTCTATTGCCCGTGCTATAATTCACGACCCAAAAATTTTATTATTTGACGATTGCCTCTCGGCGGTAGATACCGAAACCGAAGAAGCTATTTTAAATAATCTCTTTAAAATTTCAAAAGATAAAACTACCATAATTGTAAGCCACAGAATTTCTTCGGCCAAAAACGCTGATAAAATAATTATTCTGGAAGACGGTGCTATTGTACAACAAGGCACTCATTCCCAATTATTAAACCAGCCAGGCTATTATAAAGAATTATATGCAAAACAGTTAAATGAAAAAGAAATGTGAAATTTTTTTGCTAGATGTTAAAAATTTTTAGATTTTTGAGCAGTACTAAACCAAAATATTTAAAGAATCTATTTTATGAGTGACAAGGGAATGATGGAGAAAGAAGAAATATTCTCTAAAGTGCTGAGAGCCGGAAGAAGAACTTACTTTTTTGATGTTAGGGCAACACGTGCAAACGATTATTACCTAACAATTACCGAAAGTAAAAAATTTACTAACGATGATGGTTCTTTCTTCTACAAGAAACACAAAATTTACCTTTACAAAGAAGATTTTGCCGGTTTCCACGAAATTCTTCAAGAGATGACAGATTTTATCTTGAATGAAAAAGGAGAAGAGGTAATTAGCGAGCGTCATCAAAAAGATTTCAAAAAGGAGTATGAAACTTCTGAAGATGAAAGTCAGGAAAACAATACACCAAAGAAATTTACCGATGTAAGTTTTGACGACATTTAAATTATTGCTTTTAAGATTTTATAAACCGTCCCGAGATAATCAGGACGGTTTTTTTATATTTATATCCCAAATAAAAAAAAATATGCAAAAATTTCTACCCTTTCTAATTTTCTGTATTTGTTTAAACTCGTTTGCCCAACAAGAAAATAAAGAGCTTGGCCTGGATTATTATTTGCCCCAGGATATAAACTATAACGACGACATACCAAAACCTCAGGATATAATTGGATACATTCCCGGGGAATGGCATGTTACACACGATTTACTCTTAAATTATATGCGTGAGCTTGCCCGTGTGTCACCAAGAATAACTATTGAAAATCGCGGCGAAACTTATGAAGGTCGCCCACTTATATTACTCACCATAACTTCTCCAGAAAATCACGAAAATTTAGAAGAGATTCGCAAAGAACACCTGGCATTAACGCAAGAGAATGCCTCTTCGCTAAATGTAGCAGAAATGCCTATAGTGGTAAACCAGGGTTTTTCTATTCACGGAAACGAGGCCAGCGGCTCTAACGCTGCTCTCTTAGCAGCTTATTACCTCGCTGCTGCCGAAAGTGAAGAAGTAAAAGATTTGTTGAACAATACTATAATTTTATTTGATCCTTCATTTAATCCAGATGGGCTGCAGCGCTTTGCGTATTGGGCCAACACCAATAAAAGTGAAAATATAAATCCAGATCCACAAGATAGAGAGTATAGCGAAGTTTGGCCGGGCGGTAGAACCAATCATTATTGGTTTGATATGAACCGCGATTGGTTACCGGTACAATTGCCCGAATCTCAGGCGCGTATAGCAACATTCCATAAATGGATGCCCAATATTTTGACCGATCATCACGAAATGGGTTCTAATTCCAGCTTTTTCTTTCAGCCGGGAATTCCTTCAAGAACCCACCCGTTAACCCCAGAAATTAACCAGGAACTCACTAAAGAAATAGGAAACTACCATGCCGAGGCTTTCGACGAGCTAGGCTCTTTTTATTATACCGAAGAAAATTACGACGATTTTTACTACGGAAAAGGTTCTACCTTCCCCGATATTAACGGAAGTATTGGAATTCTTTTTGAACAGGGAAGTTCTCGTGGCCACGCCCAGGAAACCGACAATGGTATTTTAACCTTTCCCTTCACCATACGCAACCAGTTTACTGCAGCACTTTCTACTTTAGAAGCTGCTAAAAATATGCGTGAAAAAATCCTTAACTATCAGCGTAATTTCTATAAAAACGCCCGTAACTCTGCCAAAGATGGTGCTTATGTTTTTGGAAGTGAAAAAGATGCTGCTTCAGCTTACGAACTGGCGAAAATACTTAAAAAACATCAGGTTGAAATTCATAGCTTAAAAGAAGATTTCGAAGCAGAAGGAAAGAATTTCAAAAAACATTCAGCTTATGTGGTCCCAAAAAATCAGCGCCAACACAGACTTGTAAAGGCAATGTTTGAACGCCGTACCGAATTTGAAGATAGTTTATTTTATGATGTTTCGGCATGGACCCTGCCCCTGGCCTTTAACCTGGATTTTGCTGAGGATGTTAAACTAAAACATGCGGGAGAAGAAATAAAAGAACTTTCCGCACCAAAAATTGAAACTTTAGAGAAAAGCAATTACGCTTATGTAATGCAGTGGCACGATTATTATTCTCCTAAAGCCCTCAATATGATTCTTGAAGAAGGGCTTCGAGCAAAAGTGGGAATGCAAGCTTTTTCTTTAGCCGATAGGGAGTACGATTACGGCACCATTCTAATCCCGGTTCAAAATCAAAAGTTGGATGCAGATAAGATGTATCAATTTCTACAAAATGTAGTAGAAAAGTCGAATGTTCAAATTGATGCTATAAACACTGGTTTAACCGAAGGAATAAATCTGGGAAGCAACCAGTTTGAAGCCCTTGAACCTGCAAAAGTAGCTTTAATTGTGGGCGACGGAATCACTCCTTATGATGCCGGTGAAATTTGGCATTTATTTGACCAGCGCTACGATATGAAAATCACCAAACTGGACACCAGGAGATTTTCGCGTACAGATTTAAGTCGTTATACCGATATAATTTTGCCCAATTCCCGCGGAAGTGCTCTGGAAAAAAGAGACATAGAAAAACTTAAAGACTGGGTTCGTGACGGCGGAACTTTAATTGGTTACCGCAATGCCGCGCGCTTTTTTGAAAAGGAAGATTTTATGGACCTGGAAATCAAAAAAGACAGCCTGGTAGCCAGGGATATTAGCTTTGAGGAACAAAGAGATTTTAGAGGTGCACAGGGTATTGGAGGTGCTATTTTTGAAGCAAAGATAGATCGCTCACATCCGGTAAATTTCGGTTATACCAATGATAAACTTGCCTTGTTTAGAAATACTACAATTTTTGTAGAAGCCGATAAGCAAAGTTACAACAATCCTATCCGGTACACGGAAAATCCTTTGCTAAGTGGATATATTAGTGATCCGCGCTTAGAAGATATTGCCGGTACAGTTCCTTTTAAACATACTGGAATGGGTCGCGGAAATGTAATACTATTTACCGATAATACGAACTTTCGCGCTTTCTGGTATGGTACCAATAAACTTTTAATGAATGCTATCTTTTTTGGCGACGAGATGTAAATTTTAGTTATATCACATAGAGAGCCCTAAGGTTTTAGAAAGCAAAATTACCGGGAAATGCCAATAATTAGATAAAACTGGCAAATCCCGGTATTTTTTTAGACATCTCCGGGCAACCTATATAAAACCGCGAACTCCTAAAACTCTATAAAGATAGAAACCTACCACCAGTTTCTGTTATGGTGAAGCTATTAATGAGGCTTCTTATAATGTTTACAACAAAACGATTAGCCCACATTGCGCAGATTTAAAAATTAGCCTCACTTATAAACTAAATGAAAACAGCTTTTTTTTTATCAATGTAGCCCGGCCTGTATTGAAGCTTGTGGCAGTAAATACGAGAAAATAGAATAATGATTAACCTATCCGAAGTCCATTTTCAACCTTAAAATCGGCGTTTAGTAGTACGATATCATTTTCTTTTCCTACTGCTCCCAACACAAGGCATTCACTCATAATATTTGCGATTTGTTTCTTTGGAAAATTAACTACCGCCACAATTTGGCGGTTTAATAGTTCTTCTTTTTTATAGCGTTTGGTAATTTGAGCCGAAGTCTTTCTCTGGCCAATATCTTCACCAAAATCAATAAGCATTTTATAAGCAGGATTTCTGGCTTCGGGAAAATCTGAAACTTCAGTGATTGTTCCAACTCGCATTTCAACTTTTTCAAAATCCTTCCAGGAAATTTCCATATGGTATTTTTCAACAAAAATAGAAAAAAACACTATATTCAGAAGTGAATTACCTCATGGTAAGCCAATGAGGAATTAAATGAAAAGATTTTTTTGACTTCGGGGAAAGCCTCGGAGTTCCAATAACTATTAGGAAAAATCTCGATTATCGAGTAAACTTATAAAACATTATGGCCAGAACTGCGTCAAATATGATTCCTTTAGGAACACCGGCTCCAAATTTTAATCTTGTAGATGTAATAACAAGCAATAGATATTCACTCGAAGATATTAGAGGCATCAAAGGGACTTTAATTATGTTTATAAGCAACCACTGTCCATTTGTGAAGCACGTAAATGAAGAAATAGTTAGACTTGCCGGAGACTACCGAGTTTTGGGTTTTGGTTTTGCCGCGATTATGAGCAACGATGTAGAAAACTATCCGGCAGACCATCCTGATAATATGAACGAGGTAGCAAGAAAACATCAATATTCTTTCCCATACCTTTACGACGAATCGCAGGAAGTGGCCAGAGCTTATAAAGCCTCCTGCACACCCGATTTTTATCTTTTTGACGATGAATTAAAGTTAATCTACCGCGGCCAATTAGACGATTCAAGACCGGGAAATGGCATTCCGGTTAATGGCAGGCATCTTCGCGATGCTATGGATGCCGTTCTTGCCAATAAAAAAGTATCGCAAAACCAAAAACCGAGCATTGGATGCAACATTAAATGGAAATATACACTAGAATCTTAATTCCTAAATCTATTATAAGCGTTATCAGTTAATCTTATCTTAAACCAAGTAAAACCTATTGACTTAATAGGTTGTTTAGAATAAAAATTCTTTAATTTTATAGTTCTAATCACTAAAAAACAAAACTATGAGCGAGTTAAAACTAGGGGATAAAGCACCAAATTTTGATGCTGAAACTTCGGAAGGAAAAATCAACTTTTATGATTATTTAGGAGATAGTTGGGGGATTTTATTCTCACACCCGGCAGATTACACCCCGGTTTGTACCACCGAACTTGGCACCGTTGCAAAATATAAAGATGAGTTTGAAAAACGCAACACAAAGGTGATGGCATTAAGTGTAGATGGCCTGGAGTCTCATAAAGGCTGGATAGATGATATAAATGAAACCCAAAATACCACGGTAAACTTTCCAATTATCGCCGATGAAGATAAGAAGGTTTCCAACCTTTACGGGATGATTCATCCAAAAGCCGATGATACGCTAACCGTACGTTCGGTGTATGTTATTGGACCAGATAAAACCATTAAGCTAATGATTACTTACCCGGCAAGTACCGGTAGAAATTTTGATGAATTATTAAGGGTAATAGATTCGCTGCAACTTACCGCCTACCAAAAAGTAGCCACTCCAGCCAACTGGAAACACGGGGAAGATGTAGTAATTAGTCCTTCTGTATCTAACGAAGATGCCAAAGAGATGTTCCCTAAAGGTTTTAAAGAAGTAAAACCATATCTTAGAATGACGCCACAGCCGGATTCTAAATAAAACGAACTTCTATTAAGCCCGTCATCCTGAACTTGTTTCAGAGCCTGCTCCGAAATTTATTCGGAGATCTAAGATATTGACAATCTATTCATGTTAGAATCCCGAAGTTAATGCGGGATAAAGTCTGAATAATTTCAGCTTGACGAAAACAAGCTTTTTAGACTCATTCTTAAAAAAATACCTCACAGGTCTCTGAAACTTGTGAGGTATTTTTTATCATTAAATTACCCTTCGGGGGTTAGGGGGCTTTTACTTTACCGCTACAAGCTCCACATCAAAAACCAATGCTGCATTTGGTGGAATTACACCACCCGCACCACGCTCTCCATACGCCAAATGCGATGGAATCACAAAGCGGGCCTGGTCTCCTACATTTAAAAGCAAAATACCTTCGTCCCAACCACTAATCACGTGGCCCATTCCCACAGGAAATTCCAGCGGCTGATTTCTTTTATAGGAAGAATCAAAAACGCTTCCATCAGTCAACATTCCTTTGTAGTGTACAGAAACAGTTTGTCCTTTTTCAGGTTTTGCTCCTTCTCCCTTTTTCTCAATTTTATAGCGAAGTCCGCTTTCTGTGGTTTTAAAGCCTTGTGATATTTCTCCCAGTAATTCTTCTTCTCTTTTCTTTGCTGCTGCTTCTCTTTCTGCTTTAGCCCCATTAAATTGCCTAAAAGACTCTACTGCATTAAAGCTTTCTGCTTTCTCTCCGGCTCTAATAATCTCTAACTTTTCTATTTCATCACCTTGCTGAATGCTGTCTACAATATCCTGGCCCTGAACCACACTACCAAAAACAGTATGTTTTCCGTCTAACCAGGCGGTTTCGGTATGTGTAATAAAAAACTGGCTTCCGTTAGTTCCGGGACCGGCATTGGCCATAGATAGTTTTCCAGGGGCATCGTGTTTTAGCTCGGGATGAATTTCATCCTCAAACTTATAACCGGGACCACCTACACCGGTACCCTGTGGGTCTCCCCCCTGAATCATAAAATTAGGAATCACCCTATGAAATTTAAGTCCGTTATAATAAGGTTTCCCCTGTGGGAAGGCGTCATTTTCAAGCTTACCTTCAGCAAGCCCTACAAAATTCCCAACTGTACCGGGTACTTTTTCATATTCCAATTCAACTAAAATCTGACCTTTAGTGGTATAAAATTTAGCGTATAATCCGTCGTTCATTTTCTTATATTTTTTCGATTCACAAAGATATCTATTTTTCGTTTAATGGTTTTAATATACCTGCTCCCCATTTACATAAGTTTCCAAAACTTTAATTCCGGGAATTTCAGATTGCTCAACTTTCATAATATCTTTATCTAAAATTATAAAATCGGCAAATTTACCGGCTTCTATACTTCCTTTTTCTTCTTCTTCAAAATTCGCATAGGCCGCCCAAATGGTCATTCCTTTTAAGGTTTCTTCACGAGATAAGGCCTGTTCTTTCATAAAACCTTCCTGGGGAAAATTATTAGTATCCTGTCTTGCTACCGCTGCATAAAAAGTTAGAAAAGGGCTTACCTCTTCAACCGGAAAGTCGGTTCCCAGGGCAATAATTCCAGCCTGGTCTAATAACTTCTTATAGGCATAAGCACCTTGTATTCTTTTATCCCCTAAACGATCTTCTGCCCAATACATATCGCTGGTTGCGTGTGTAGGCTGAACCGAAGGAATAACATTTTTACTGAAATATTTAAAATCTTCTTCATCAATTACCTGCGCGTGTTCTACTCTCCATCTACGGTCTTTATCGTTGGCTAAAAGTTTATCGTAAGTTTCCAAAACCATATAGTTGGCTGAATCGCCAATAGCGTGAGTGTTCAGTTGAAATTTTGAATTTGCTACCCGCTCTGCAGTTGCTTTAAAATCTTCAACAGGCGAGAGCAAGGCTCCAAAATGCCCGGCACGGTCACTATATTCTTCCTTTAAAGCAGCACCTCTTGAACCCAGTGCACCATCGCCATAAAATTTTACTGAACGCACATGTAGCCTTTCGGTTTTAATAGGGTCTTTATCTAGATAGTGATCCAGGTTTTCTTTAGTATTACTAATCATTGCGTATAGCCTTATTTTAAGACTTTCGTCTTTATGAAGGCTATCCATGAGCTCTATAATTTCTTTATCAATTCCGGCATCTACAACTGTGGTTAAGCCATACTTGAAAGATAGCCTCTGAGCATCTAGCAAAGCATTTACCCGTTCTTTTGTAGAAGGTTCAGGCTGTGCTTCAGCAATAAGCTGCATAGGATTATCTACAATAATACCGGTTAATTTTCCGTTTTTTTGTTCAATATCCCCACCATTAAAAGAAGTCTCTGTTGTAATTCCGGCTTTATCTAATGCAGCCTGGTTGGCCAAAAGTGCGTGGCCATCTATTCTGGTTAGGGCTATTGGGGTATCTGGAAATAATTCATCTAAAGTATCTTTGTTCGGAAATTCTTTTCTCTCCCAGTCGTTCTGGTCCCATCCCCTACCGGTTATAAATGGAACATCTCTTTTATTTTGAAAATCAACAATGCGCTGTACCACCTCCTCAAAACTTTTGGTGCCTGACAGATCTACCCGTTGTTGCTGTAAGCCTAATCCGTAAAAATGGGCATGTCCATCTATAAAACCGGGAAAAACGCTTTTTCCTCCCGCATCAAGTTTCTCGGCGCTATTGTATTTTTCCTGAAGTTCATCAGCATTTCCTACCTCAACAAATTTCCCGTCTTTTATCACAAAAGCTTCAGCAGTATTGAAATTTTCGTCTACGGTATAAACTTCAGCATTAAAAACCATGAGATCCACTTCTGCTTTATTTTTAGAATTACACGAAATCAAAGCAAAGCCCAGAAAGCAAGCAATTAATATATTTTTCATCTAGATTATAATTTTATATAAAAATAAAAAATGCGCCCGGTAAAGGCGCATTTTGTTGAATTATTTACTTGTGCAAATTTAGAATATTGCATTAATAATTTGATCTCGTATACTTTTATTAGCTGCAGCTGCAAGTGCTACCGAAACGAATAACCCAATCATAGCGTAAGAGAAATCTTTAAAGATCATCTTACCGGCCTTCTTACGGTGCTTTTTACCTTTTTTGTTTCTAGCCAGGCTTATGGCTATTTCCCTACCTCCAATAATACCAAGGAATACCCAGGTAGTACTCATAGGTACCGTACTAATAAATAGTTTATAGATAAGTAGAATTACATAAGTTAAATCTACCAGAGTTGCTGCCCGAATATCTGAGATTCTAGATTTCTCACTAACTACTTCCTGGATTTTGTCTCCCCTTAAGTAAAACAACAGGCCTAAACCTCCAAAAATAGTAAGAGCGAACACTATAAACTGGAAAGTATCTAGACTACGAGGAAGGAATACCGCTATATTAGCACCATCCTGCATTACCCAAACTCCCCAAAGCGTACCACTTACAAGCCATTGAACGGCAGTCCAGCTATTATTGAATTTACGGCTCTTAAAATATTTTTTAATAAAGTTATAGGATAGGTACCATACTAAGAATGAAAGTACAAACGCCATTATATAACCTGTCCAACTCTTCCATACTACCGATGTAATACCCGAAGTATCAGCACTAAATACACTTAAAATAAGGAATGTAGTAGAAACCGGCATTTTTAACCTGGTTAAAATAAGCAGTACCAGTGGTGCTATAATCTGAAAAAAACTAAAGGATTCCGGATGTGGGTAAGGAGAACTACCATCTGGTTTTAAAAGCCGTTGATAGGTTACATCCCCATCAAAATAAAACCAGCTAAAACTAACTACACCCAAAAAAATGAAGCCTACATACAACCACAAAATCCACCAACGCTTGGCTTTGTTACTCTCAATAAATGTCCCAAGAGATTGGATACTATCATTTGCAACAGTGGCATAGGCTGCAAAGAAAAAACCAAGCCACATTGCTGCTGTTTGGTTACCGGTAAATATTCCGGCCATAATTATACCAACAATTACTATTGCAAGGAAGGCTTTTTCCTGCACCATATAATCCAGAATATTCAAATATGGACGGGAACGGTCACTTCGTTGAAACTTTTTACCTTTTGCCATTAATTAGCTCTTTTAAATTTGTAAAAAATTATAATTTAAGGGATAAATTGTTTTTCCTTAAAATTGGGTACAATATTAATTAGTTCTACGCTTAATTTTGAATTTCCAATGTTGTGTTATTGTTAAGGAATCTTTAATAAAAATAAATTTAAAAATACTGATTCAAAATCACTTAAAAAAATATTGGTAACATACAACCTATATAAGCACAAAAAAGTGGCTGTTTAAAAAGTTTGTTCTCATTAAAAATAAACTCATTTTCAGTTTCTAACACAATTTTAATCAGCAAGATGTTAGACCCCAATTTTAATTGAGAAAAGCACTGAAAATAATTTAAAAGAGACGATTTTAAAACCTTTTAAACAGCCACTTAAATAGTTAATCAAAAAATTTAATCTTTAAAAGTCAAACTTATATGTAGCCCCGGCAAGCAATTGTAATCCCTGAACCCTAAAGTTGGTCCAGCGCTGGTAATCGTTATTCAATAAATTACTTCCTTTCACAAATACCGACAGTCTATCATTAAAACGGTAACCTAAATTTGCATTTACATCAAAATAACTGTCCAGGCTAATGGTATTTAAAGATGGTTCTCCGGTAGTTATTGCAACTACACGTTCCTGGTCGTAACGTTCTCCCACATAAAATAAATTAGCACCGGCAAACCACTTCTCACTAATTTGATAATCGGCATTTAAAGAAGCTTTAAAATCGGGTAGGTTCCAGGCTTCAGCCTCATCATCTGTATTATAATTAAAATATTCGGCATTAATTCCCAGTCTAAAGTTTTGGTTTACATCAACATTAAGCTCTCCGGCAACCGATAGGGTGTTTACATCATCATAAACCACTTCAAAAGAATTTCCGAAGGCATAGTTTTCGGTAATTAGGGTATTGGCCTGCGGATTGCGCTTAAACAAAGCCTTATTAAACTGCGACTGATACCCGGTTTTGAAATTATAAGAAACAGCATTGCTTAATTTTCCTTTAGCGCCAACATAGGCATTATACTCATTATCGGTTGGCTTTACTTCCAAACTTGGGGAAACATAGGGGTTCTCCTGTACAAATTTAAAGTATGTATTTTGTTGCAAACCACCTTCAAGACCCGCGTAAGGGGTAAAATAGTCGCCACCAAGCCTGTAGCTTGCAGTAATTTTTGGATAGATATAGAAATTGCCATCGCTATTTTCTACATCCTGGCTATAAAAGAAAGCCACGCCAAGATCTAAAGTAAGGTCGTCCCTTAAGATTAATAAGCTCGGATTAATACCAAAATTCATAAAAGCGTAATTATAGTTTTCAGAAGCCAGAAATTGTTCCCCCATCTCTCCCTGCACTATATCTGTATAAATATTAGTGGTTATAAGTTCATCGGCGATATTTACCTCAAAGTTACCGCTGGCGTTAAAATGATTTTCTGAAGTTGAATAAGAATCTCCGGTATGTCTAAACTTTGCACTTGCATTATCAAAAAATGAATCATAAAGTTCTATTTCCCCACCAGCATATACAGAAAAATAATTTTGAGATGGATCTATAGCATTTAATTCGTCGTTGCTAAAATCTTCATTTTGCGGCAAACCATACCAATTAAAAAGTTGGTGACGGCCACCAATTTCAGTTTTCCAGCCCAAATCACGATTTTTAGAGTTATAGCTTAAGTTTAGCTCGGTATCATAAAACTTATCATCTAAAATAACATCCTTAATACCGCCCTGGGATGAATTATGGCTTACATAAACCCCAAAATTATCGCTGCGGTTTACTTCCAGGTTGCTGTAGAATTCAGCTAATAAATTACCATAATTTCCAAAGCCAAGGCTTGCATAATTATCGTACACCTTAATTCTTCTTTCTCTTTTTAAGGTGGTTGCACGACCTTTGGCAGGTGTAAAAGTTGAGGCTACAGGTACCGAGAAAATACTGTATTTCACCGGTCTCTTTTGGGTTCTAACAGAATCTGACCTACTTGGGGTTTGCTTTATCTTATTAGCGTCTTTTACCGTAGGTGTATAGGGTTTTACTACAGTTACGGTTTCACTATCTATAGGATCCTGAGCAAAAAGAACCCCGCCAATTAAAAACATACTTAGGATAAGGCTCTTTTTTATTGAAATCATTTGCATATAGAAATTCTTAAATGTTAGATTGAAAGTTGAATTAGTTGTTTGCTTCTACCGAAGAATTGGTTTTGGCCGCTTCTGTCTTTATTCTGGCTAGCTCCTGCTTTGCTTCCTGTACAATTTCAGGATAGTTTTGGAAGTTTTTAATTACATTTTCCAAAATATAGGTAGCCTGGTAGGTGTCGTTTAACTCGTAGAAGTTATCGGCCATTAATACCAAACCTTTAGCTCCCCAGCGTTTATAACCCGAAAAATCTTTGGCTAAAATTTGAATCGCAGCGTTAGAAGCTTCGTAGTTACCGCTTTCATTTTTAAAATAGGCATCATAATATAAAGCTTCAGCCGCCAGTTCCCCTTTAGCCGTTTTTTGTACTTCGGCATACGCGCTTTTGGCTTTACTCATATTACCAGACGCAAATGCCGCACGGGCCACAATTACCCTGGCATCATTACGGGCCTCTGAATCTGACTCTGAATTAGCCAAAACTTTGTCGGCGTAATTTGCCGCTTTCCCAGGCTGGTCTAATTCCAAATAGGATTTCATCAGGTTTGATTGAGCAAAAATTATATTCTGTTCAGAACTGGCTTGTTTTTCTAGCTTCTCTAAATAACCAACGGCTTCACGGTAATTTTCATTTTCAAGCAAGATTTCAGATAATCTTGAAAGAGCCTGCTCGGTAAATTCATTCTTAGGTTTATCGGCTACAACTCTATAATTTGTTGCTGCCTTCGCTTTATTTCCGTTTCGGAAATATAACTGACCCAAGTAAAAATTAGCATTTATGGAATGAATTCCGTTAGGGAAACGTTGCAGGTAGTTTTCAAAACCGCTAATTGCCCTGTCATACTCATTATTGAAATATTGATTTTCGGCCGACTCGTAGGTAGTGTTATCCAAATCGGCATCGGTTACTTCCACAAAATCTATATTCTGTACCCAGTTTGCATATTCATCTGTACGCCCAAGATCTACGTACACCATTCTTGCAGTAGATACTGCTTGCATAGCTTCGGGTGTATTCGGATAATTCTGTACTACTGTCTTTAGCCTTTCTAAAGCCCGGTTTCCATTATCGGAATTATAATGAATTAAGGCCTGTCGCAACATGGCTTTAGGCACAAAAGCACTTTTAGGAACTTCCCTAATAAGCCTATCGTAAGCCGATAAAGCCTGGCTGGTATTATTTGCTGAAACATAGGTGTTTCCCAATTCATACATAGCGTCATCTCTGTAAGAAGAACGTGAATATTGATTTATAAAGTTTTTAAGTTCAGAAATTTTAGTATCTCTTCTATCTATAAACCCATAACTCATAGCTTTTTGGAAAGCAGCATAATCGTTAGTTCCACTCAACGAAAGTGCCTTATCGTAGGCTTCAATTGCCGGCCAATACTGGCTGCTTACAAAATAAGTATCTCCCAAACGCAATAAAGCATCATTTCTACGGGCTACCTCATTAGAACTATTTTCAGCATAACGCTTAAAGAATTCTATAGCTCGCGCGTATTCATTCTTTTTAAAGTAGGCATAACCAAGGTTATAATCAAGGTTGTTCAATTCTTCTGTTCCTCTTGCAGCACTCATCCCTGAAAATTCGCGATATCCAAGAATGGCATCGTCAATTCTATTGATGTTGTATTCACTTTCAGCCTTCCAAAAAGTAGCTTTGGCTGTTATTTTTTGGTCCCTGGGTTCAGAAAGTGCTTTTTCAAAATTTAAGATAGCATTTTCATAATCGCTTTCTTCATAAAGCTGAAGACCATAGTAGTAAGCAACTTTCTGGTAGGCCTGCTTATCGCTAAAGTTACGGTTGTTCTCCAACAAACGCATGGCTTCTTCAAAATTGCCCGAAGTAAGGAAAGAATCAATCAGCAAGCTTTCCATAGCCTGTCTATTCTCAGACTCGGGATATTTTTCTATATAATTAATCAATACCTGTGACGGACTTTCGTAGCTATTCCCAATCTCGTAACTCAGTTTACCGTAATTCATATACGCATCTTCCTGAATTTGCGGGTTAAAATTCATCTCGCTGGCATTTTTAAAAGCATTTAAAGCCTGCTGTTTTTGATTGGATTCTAAATAAGACTGCGCCAGGTGATAATATGCATTTTGGGCAATTTTATTTTTTCCATCTATAATTTTATTGAATTCAGAGATGGCATTTTCATAATCGCCCTGTTTATAATAAGCATAGCCCAATTGATAATAATCGGTATTATTCCACCTTCCTCTTTCCCCATCATATTCTTTTAAGTAAGGTAAGGCTTGTTCATATTGTTCTAAATTGAAATAACTCTCGCCAATTATTTTATTAAGTTGAGAGCGTTCTATACGATTAGAGCTTTGTAATTGTGCATTTGCCAATTTTATAGCTTCTTCAAACTTACCCAGTTTAAAGTTCATGTCGGCCTGGAAATAAGAAAGGTCTTCACTATACCTATCGTTGCCACTTACAGCTTCAAAATTTTTATTGGCTTCTTCATAATCATCGCCCTCATAGGCCATATAGCCCAGGTAATATTTAGCCTGGGAGCCAAATTCTTTAGAGTCTCTCACCCTTTCTAGATATTTACGAGCCTGGTCGTATTGTTTAGCTCTAAAGTAAGCATAGCCATTATTAAAGTAGAAGCGCTGCTTTTCGGCACGGCTCATACTATTTTCATCAACTTTATTGTACCATTTACGGGCCAGGGAATATTTTCCGGTTTGGAAATAATAATCGGCAACATCGCGATAAGCAGAATTGGTCTTTGTACTGGTAGGATACCTACTTACAAAACGTTCCATTAACCTATCGGCTCCCGGTTGGTTTAAGCGAACGGCTGCATTAGCAATGTAATAAGCACAATCCCCTTCAATTTTTTCATCTTCTGTTTGCTCTTTAACTTCATCGAATAAATTTTGAGCTGCCAGAAACTGCTGATTATTGTACAATTCAAGTGCTTTATTGAATTCGGCCAGATCGTGCGTATAATTGGCCGATCGCTGAGAAATGCCGTTAAAAGAGAAGCATACTAAAACAACAAACAGTAAAATTTTGTTAGGTGTCATTTATAAATATTTAAGTTGATGATTCAAAGATAATTTAAACCTTCCTTTATTAACGCCCATATAAAGTGATAATTATGTTAATGTAAAAAAAAGTGAACCGGCAGCTTTTGAAAAATGTATATTTACCTATATTTTTAACCCAAACAAAGCCTAGATTTTTATGTCTAATACCGTCCTGGAATTAAAAAATGCTGCCATTTATCAGCGTGAAAGCCTAATTTTATCTGAAGTTGATGTAGAAATCAATAAAGGTGATTTCGTTTACCTTATTGGTAAGACCGGTACAGGGAAAAGTAGTTTTATGAAAACACTTTACGGAGATTTACCACTTACCGAAGGTGAAGGGAATATTGTTGATTTTAATTTGCGAACACTTAAAGAAAAAGATATTCCTTTTCTTAGAAGAAAACTGGGTGTGGTTTTTCAGGATTTCAAGCTTTTAACCGATAGAAATGTAAAAGACAACCTGCTTTTTGTTCTGAAGGCCACCGGCTGGAAAGACAAAAAAGCTATGGATCATAAAATAGATGAAGTTTTGGATAAAGTAGGAATGAAATCTAAAGGCTTTAAATATCCTTATCAGTTATCTGGAGGCGAGCAGCAGCGAGTAGCTATTGCTCGAGCGCTTTTAAATGATCCCGAGCTTATTCTTGCCGATGAACCTACCGGGAACCTCGATCCGCAAACCTCGGTGGAAGTAATGGAGGTACTTCAGGATATAAGCAAAAACGGAAAAACTATTCTTATGGCCACGCATGATTATGCGCTACTATTAAAATATCCTTCCAAGACTTTAAAATGTGATGGACAGCGCGTTTTTGAAGTGGTTCAAAAATCGGTTTAAGCTTACCTAAAATCAGAGAGGGAATATATTGATGTTCTATTAAACCCTAATTAAGAAAGGCTCCATAAATAATAAATAGAGCAATTTTAAAAAATCTTAAATTCTACGTTACAAAAGTAGGCGATTAAGGTTTCACCTCATCTTCTTTAAGCCTTTCCGGCCTTCTATCTATAACGAGGTAATAAAAGTTTACAAAAACAATTATACCATTGGCAATAATTACAGGCCAGGATTTTATTAAAATTCCATAGATAACAAATAAAATACAGCCCAGTGTATTTATAATTCTAAGCTTTATGATATTTTTCATAAAGAAAGAAATAGCAATAAAAAAGGAAGAAAGATAACCAATCCACTCTGTAAGACTAATCCCTAAAAATTCCATATAAAAAAGAGTTTGTTTAAAAGTTCTTTAAACGTCAACCTGAACCTGCCCAAGCTTTCAGGTGGGCATGTTTCAGCTTCTAAGGTATTAAATTTAGAATAACGATTATTGAAAATTTTTAAACAAACTCTTTACTACCAGATAATTATACTATTTTGTTTCTCTTACGTTCGTTTTCGGTAAGATAAATTTTACGCAATCTTAAATGACTGGGAGTTACTTCTACATACTCATCTTTTTGAATATATTCTAAAGCTTCTTCTAAAGAAAACTTTCTTGCAGGAACAATCTTCGCTTTATCGTCTGCACCGGCAGAGCGCACATTGGAAAGTTTCTTGGTTTTGGTAATATTCACAGCCATATCATCCTGGCGGGAGTTCTCACCAATTACCTGCCCTTCATAAATTTCTTCTCCCGGATCTACGAAAAACTTACCTCTATCCTGAAGTTTATCTATAGAATAAGGAATTGCTTTTCCGCGTTCCATAGAAATTAAAGAACCATTAAGACGTTCTGGAATTCCACCTTTTAATGGTTGATATTCTTTAAACCTATGTGCCATAATTGCCTCACCCGCAGTAGCAGTAAGCAATTGGTTACGCAAACCTATAATTCCTCTAGATGGAATCATAAACTGAATAATCATTCGTTCGCCACGGGTTTCCATGCTAAGCATTTCGCCCTTTCTTGTGGTTACCATCTCTACAGCTTTCCCTGAAACTTCTTCAGGTAAATCTATAGTTAACTCTTCTATAGGCTCACATTTCTCACCATCAATTTCTTTGATAATAACCTGTGGCTGACCAATTTGAAGCTCATAACCTTCCCTTCTCATAGTTTCTATTAAAACCGAAAGGTGCATTACCCCACGTCCATAAACCAAAAACTTATCGGCACTATCGGTTTCCTCGACTCTTAATGCAAGATTTTTTTCTAACTCCTTGGTAAGTCTTTCTTTAATATGTCTTGAAGTTACAAATTTCCCATCTTTCCCAAAGAAAGGCGAATCGTTAATGGTAAAAAGCATACTCATTGTAGGCTCATCGATAGCAATAGATTCAAGACCTTCAGGGTTCTCAAAATCAGCAACAGTGTCACCAATTTCAAATCCTTCCAGACCAACCAAAGCACAAATATCACCTGGTTGAACTGCTTCTACTTTTTTACGGCCAAGACCTTCAAAAGTAAATAGTTCTTTAATTTTTGTTTTTTTAAGGCTACCGTCACGCTTTACAAGCGAAACCTGCATTCCTTCTTTTAATTCTCCTCTTTGCAATCTTCCAATAGCAATTCTTCCGGTAAAAGAAGAAAAGTCTAAAGAAGTAATAAGCATTTGGGGTGTTCCTTCCTCGATCTTCGGTGATGGAATATGTTCCAAAACCATATCAAGAAGTGGCTCTATATTTTCTGTTTTATCATTTGGATCGTTGCTCATCCAATTGTTTAAGGCAGAACCATAAACCGCTGGAAAATCAAGCTGCCATTCTTCAGCCCCCAATTCAAACATTAAATCAAAAACCTTTTCGTGTACCTCATCTGGCGTACAATTAGGCTTATCTACTTTATTCACCACCACACAAGGTTTTAAACCTAAATCAATAGCTTTTTGTAAAACAAAACGTGTTTGTGGCATTGGGCCTTCAAAAGCATCTACTAAAAGTAAAACCCCATCGGCCATATTCAAAACCCGCTCTACTTCTCCACCAAAATCGGCGTGACCGGGAGTATCAATAATATTAATTTTAGTGTCTTTATAAACTACAGATACGTTTTTAGAAGTAATGGTAATACCACGCTCCCTTTCCTGATCGTTATTATCAAGAATAAGATCTCCTGTATTTTGATTTTCCCGAAATAAACGGCAGTGGTACATAATTTTGTCTACCAGGGTAGTTTTACCATGGTCTACGTGTGCGATAATCGCGATGTTTTTGATAGCTGTCATATAAGCGCCTAATTTTTTAAGGCTGCAAATGTACGGCAATTTTTAAAGATATAATTAACTTACACCACTTATTCAAATAAAATATTTAATAGCAAACCAACTGTAAATCAAAGCTTCATTTAAAAACAGGTATCCTATAATTAGGAATTGGCTTTCATTTTTCTGCAAAAGAAAAAGGCAAAATAGATCACAGAAATTGTCCCAAAACCTATAGCCAATAGAGGTTCTTCGGGTCTCTGGTAAATAAAGAAAACGGTGACAGACACCATTATTATTGCATTTAACAGGAAACGCCTGGTTGTGTAACAATTACTAAATTATTCCCTAATACCAGCCATTTTTTTTCTGAAAGTACAGGGTTTAAAACCAGTCTTTAACTTTCATCAGCCGATGGGCCATAGGTAGCCGGCACGGGAATATCTAAAAGTCTAAAATACACCCCTAATTGCGCTCGGTGGTGGGGCAATTGGTTAAACACCATCATTCTTAGCACACTATATTTTGGCATATCCATTAAAACTTTCCCATCCTGAATCATTTTCCAATTCTTTTCGTATTCTTTGTCCGGTTTACGTAAAGAGGCTTCAGCTTCTGCAGTATTATTTTGCAAAACTTCTAGAATTTCTTCTACAGTCCCAAAATCTGGAGCTTTGTAGCCTGACAAATCCATATCGTCCATTTCCATAGTTCCGGTAATCCAACTGGGAATTTCAGCAAGGTGATTGGCAAGTTGCCTTATAGACATAGACTTTTTATGTGGTCGCCAACCCATCTTATCTTCAGGTATTCTTTTTAAAAATTTCTCGGTAAGCACCACTTCGTGCTGCAGCTCTGATATAAGGATGTTTTGAAGTTCCATAGTTTAAAAAATTAACATAGAAAATTACAATAAAAATTCGTTTTTAGTTCAAGTTCAGTCAATTAAATTCACTCGGGAAAACGCGTATTTTTTGAATTGCTCCTACCGCTTAATTCCACTATATTTGCAAAACCAATTCTTTTTTTATGAAACTTGACAAAATCCCGCAGTTAAAACATATAGACTCCAATAATTTCTTTTTACTTGCCGGGCCATGCGCCATAGAAGGCGAAGAAATGGCACTAAGAATTGCCGAAAAGGTGGTGAAAATTACTGATAAGCTGGAAATTCCTTACGTTTTTAAAGGATCTTTTAAAAAGGCAAACCGCAGCAGAATTGATAGTTTTACCGGAATTGGCGATGAAAAAGCTTTAAAAATTTTACGAAAAGTTTCTGAAACTTTTCAAATCCCAACTATCACTGATATTCACGAGATTAGTGATGCGAAATTAGCTGCCGAATATGTAGATGTGCTTCAAATTCCGGCTTTTCTGGTAAGGCAAACAGATTTGGTTGTGGCCGCTGCAGAAACCGGAAAAGTAGTCAATTTGAAAAAAGGGCAATTTATGAGTCCTGAAAGTATGAAGCACGCGGCAACAAAAGTTACCGACTGCAATAATGAACAGGTTATGATTACCGACCGCGGAACCATGTTTGGCTACCAGGATATGATCGTAGATTTTAGGGGAATCCCCACCATGCGAGAGTTTGCTCCTACTGTTTTAGATGTTACCCATTCTTTACAACAACCCAACCAAAGCAGTGGCGTTACCGGTGGAAGACCGGATATGATTGAAACCATTGCCCGCGCAGGAGTGGTAAATAATGTAGACGGCTTATTTATTGAGACTCATTTTGATCCTGCCAATGCTAAAAGCGACGGTGCCAACATGTTAGATCTTAAACACCTGGAAAAACTTTTAAGTAACCTGGTAGCTATAAGGAAGACGGTCAATAAATTATAATCTAAAATTTGCCGGAATTTATTTGCTATAAAAATTATTAAAACAACTTTCCCGGCTTGTTATAGTAATAAAGCCATAAGATATATTATAAAATGATTTCCAACCTTCAATTTGGAATATAAGTCTTTCTTTTACAAATAAATCCTCTAAGGCAAGCCCCGAAAGATTAAGTAGCGATGATTGGTTAAACAAAACCCATAGCTATCTTAACTGTACTTTTATTAAATTAAATAAAAGTTAATCTAATTGGTTATTAGGAGTTTTCATTTTAATTTAAGTTAATTTGATGCCAAACCAAGCAAAAATAACCTTAATGAAAACCCAACGAATGTTAGAGAGTTTCTTCTCTTCCAATTCAGTATTAGCTATTTTTTGTTTTTTTATAATAGCTCCTTTATCTGCGCAGGAAGAACCCGAAATTTCTGTGGGTGGTGCCCTACGATACAATTACAACCTATCTTCCTGGAAATCTGGCCAAAAAGCTCGCGGTGGAGATTTTGGATATGATATATTCAGAATAAATTTTAATGCAAAGTATAAAGGAATTTATCTAAATGCTGAATATCGTTTGTATTCAGATGCTTTTGGAGGTGGTGTGATGAAACAAGGCTGGATGGGTTATAAATTTAACGATTTAGACGAAATACAAATTGGGTTAACCCAGGTACCATTTGGCATTCAACAATATAACTCCCACAATTGGTTTTTTAATCTCACCTATTATGTAGGCCTTGAGGATGACCACGATATGGGTGTAAAATATATTCACGCCGGTAAAAAATATGAATATCATTTAGCATTCTTTAAAGGTGCAGAAGAATTACAATTTGGAAGTAATACCGAATCTTCTACCAGCCGCTATTCTTATGATGTTGTAGGAAGAAACAAGGAAATAAACCAATTTAACGGAAAATTTGTTTACAAATTTGGCGAGAAAGCAGCAAACCGACTGGGAGTTTCGGGGCAATATGGCGGTCTTTATAATTTAGACACCAAAAAAACAGGAAACCATTATGGCCTGGCTGCGCATTATGAGATAACGCAAAATCGATGGAATTTAAAAGCACAGGCACTAACAGCGTCACATAATCCCGAAAACGCTGAAGGAGAAAGTAGAGATGCCCTGGCTTTTGGAGCTTACGGCGCTCCATACCAGGTTGCCGCCGATTTTAACCTGTATTCCCTGGCAATTTCAAGAAATGTACCTGTTAACCTGGGCCCTATTTCAAACCTGGAATTCTATAATGATTTTGGGTATATGCAAAAACATCATAAGAATTTTACCGATTCCTATATGAACGTTACGGGTGTTTTGGTTACCGCCGGCCAGGTTTATACCTATATTGATTATGCAGCAGGTTATAACCATTCCTGGTTGGGAGGCGATTTTGTAGATGATTTTGCAGCAGGCGTTTCCGATGCTAAATGGGAAGCAAGATTCAATATAAATATAGGCTACTATTTTTAATTTAATTTCTGAAAACCAATTATATGGCTAAAAAAGTTACAAGAAGCGATGAAAAAAAATCAATCTTTGGATTAGAAGTAAACGGACCCGTTTTCTTTATTTCCTCTTTTATCATTATTGCAAGTATAGTTTTAACCCTGGTATTTGAAAAGAAAGCCGAAAGTGCTTTTACCAACATCCAAAATACCGTGGCTAATAATGCCGACTGGTTTTTTATACTATGCGTAAATTTATTTTTAATTTTCCTCTTCTATCTCGCAATTAGTCCTTTTGGAAAGATGCGCATAGGTGGACAAAAAGCCAAACCAGAATTTAAAGTGCTATCCTGGTTTGCTATGTTATTTAGTGCCGGAATGGGAATTGGCTTACTATTTTTTAGTGTAGGAGAACCCATTATGCACTTTACAGAACCGCCAAGAGAAGCTGCCGGTACTGTTGCCGCGGCTAAAGAAGCAATGAACTTTACATTTTTACACTGGGGTTTTCACGCCTGGGGAGCTTATGCCCTGGTAGGTCTTGCCCTGGCATACTTCACCTATACAAGAGGATTACCGTTAACTATTCGCTCTATCTTTTACCCTTTTTTAGGCGATAAAATTTACGGAAAAATAGGTGATACTATAGATATTTTTGCTGTTTTGGCAACTCTTTTTGGACTGGCCACTTCGCTTGGTTTTGGAGTAGAACAAATTGCTTCAGGTTTAGCTTATGTTTTTAATATTCCCAGCGGGATTACCACTCAAGTGATTTTAATTGCAGGAATTACCCTGGTAGCTACGGTTTCTGTAGTACTAGGTGTAGATAAAGGAGTAAAGTTTTTAAGCGAATGGAATATGCGTGTAGCTTTAATTTTATTAGGTCTGGCACTCATATTAGGCCCTACCATTTTTATATTTAGATCTTTTGTTGAAAATACAGGCAGCTATTTATATAATTTTATTGAAATTTCTACCTGGAGCGAAACCTTTACCAATACTTCCTGGCAAAATGACTCGACTGTTTTCTATTGGGGCTGGTGGATTGGATGGTCTCCATTTGTGGGAATGTTTATTGCCCGTATCTCTAAAGGAAGAACCATAAGAGAGTTTATATTAGGTGTTTTACTTGTTCCCTCCCTGGTAACATTCTTCTGGATGTCGGCTTTTGGAAGTGTAGCAATACAAGATGCCATAGGTGGTGACATGAACATTGTAAACGCCGTTAACGATGATATAGCCACAGCTCTATTTGTATTTTTTGAAGATTACCCCCTTTCTATGGTAATAAATGTGGTAGCCGTTATTCTTATTGCAGGTTTCTTTATTACCTCTTCCGACTCCGGTTCATTGGTAATTGATAGTTTAACTTCGGGAGGGAAAATAGACGCCCCAAAAGGCCAACGTGTATTTTGGGCCGTGACCGAAGGTACTGTAGCCGCTGTTTTACTTATAGGCGGTGGTTTACAGGCATTACAAACAGCCACCATTGTAACAGGGCTCCCCTTTGCCTTTATTCTGCTGGTAATGTGCTATTCACTTTACAAAGGTTTAAAAGAAGATCATTTAGAACTGCAGGAAAAGAAAGAGCAAAAAGAGATGGAAAACTACGAAGAAATTGTAAATGAGATTGTGAAGAAAAGAAATTTAGATAAAAACAAAGAACAACATTAAAAAACAGGCATTATGGAGAAATTCAATAATATTCTGGTTGCCTTAGACCTTTCAGATATTGATAATACCCTTATCAAATACGCCGCGTTTCTGGCAGAGACTTTAAAGGTTGAAAAGGTATATTTTGTGCATAACATAAAAAAGTACGAAATAACCGCATTATTTCAGGAACAATTAAAAGATATTAATCTCGATGAAATTATTGGGGATGAACTTAATGAAAAAGTAGAAAGCCTATTTACCAGCAAAGTAGATTGGGAAGTCCTCATTTCTGAAGACCCCTATACTGAATCCCTAATCAATTATATTACCAATAAATATTATATTGATTTGGTTATTGTTGGAAATAAAAAGAAAACAAAAGGCACAGGAATAGTTAGCAGCAAACTCCTTAGGCTGCTTAAGTGTGATATTTTGTCCATTCCAAGAGATTTTTCTGCGCAAGTAAACAATATTTGGGTAGGAACAGATTTTTCCCGGGAGTCTAAAAAGATATTCAACATAGCACAAATGCTTCGGGAAGCAACATCATCGCCTATAACTGCTGCCCATGTTTATTCGGTGCCGGTGCAGTTTTCACCATATATTCCTAAGGAATCCATGGAGCCTAAAATTGAAAAACATATCAAACAAAAAAGTGAAAAATTTCTAAGTAAACTAACAAATAAAGAGGGAATAAATTCACTTATTATCCCCGGAAGGGATTCTAGTATAGCCAGCAATTTACTGGAATTCGCAAAAAAGAATAAGGTTGATATTTTAATTGTTGCCGATAAAGGAAGTAATAATATTTCAAATCTTTTAGTAGGAAGTGTAACCGAAGAACTTTTTGGAGAAAGGCCAGAAATTCCATTATGGATTTCTAAATAAAGGTGATAAATAGTGCTACGGAAAAATTCTTAGGTACTAAACAAAGTTTAATGCCAGGTAACTGTTAGTAACATACAAAGTAATACCTCGTGCCCTACCACGAGGTATTTTTTTGAGTTGCAATCTTTTAAATTTGATTAAGAAATATATTCCAGAATAATGCCAGCACAAGGAACTCCTTTTTTAATTCATTTAATTTCTAATACCACAAAAACCGGCAAATGATCTGAGGGGTATTTTAAATCTTTGGAATCGCTTAAAACGGCGTATTTCTTTACGTAAATATTATCTTTTGAAGTAAAGATATAATCTATTCTACGTGTTACTGCTTCTTTAAAATTATAAGCATTAAAAGTACCTTCTGGACCAAAACGAAGCGCTGCCACTACCCTGGTGTCGTTCATCTTTTCTGATAAAAATTGAATTGCACTGCTTTGCGGCTCCAGGTTAAGATCTCCCATTAAAATAACAGGCAGGCCTTCTTTATTTAAAGCTGAAATTTTCTCCCAAATAAGCTTCGCACTATTTTCCCTTGCTTTTTTCCCAATATGGTCAAAATGTGTATTAAAAACCCAAAAGTTTTTACCTGAATTGAGCTCTTTAAATTTAGCAAACGTACATATACGCTCCATAGAAGCATCCCAACCCACAGATATTTTTTGTGGTGTTTCTGAAAGCCAAAAAGTATCCTCTTCCACAACTTCAAAAGCTTCGCTATTATAAAAAATGGCACTAAACTCTCCGGCCTCCCTACCATCGTCCCGTCCTACTCCAACATATTTATAAGTATCTATTTCAGTTTGAAAATGCTTTAACTGCCCCAGCAAAGCTTCCTGAACCCCCATAATGTCGGGTTTGTAAAACTTTATCTGGTTGGTAATATGCTCTTTGCGCTGAGACCATGAGTTTTCACCATCATTTTCATTGGCATATTTAATATTGTAAGACATTACTTCCAGTTCCTGGGCTGAAAGCTTCAGGCTAAGCAGCAGGATAAAAAGACTAAAAAAGATACGCATATAAAGAATTGTTTTTACAAAGTTCCGAAAACAATTGTTTCCGATTTCAGTTTAAATTTCCCCTAAATGTATAAATAATAATATTTTTTTATTTACTTTGTTTTTCAAAGTACTTTAAAATGGAAAATAAAAAGTATCTAAAAGATTTATCCGACATTAAGTTTATGATGAGTAGGTCTTCCCGCTTTGGCTCTCTAAGTGGGCTTGCGGGAGTATTTGCCGGCATATATGCTCTTATTGGAGCAGTCATTGCCCAGGTTTTATTATGGAAACACCATGCAGTAATAGCCTTGCTAAGTCCTAATTCAATAAATTCACAAGCATTGACGCAGTTATTTTTTATAGCCCTGGCAGTTCTTGTTCTGGCTATTGGAACCGCTATTTTACTCAGCATTAAAAAAGCCAAAAAACTTTCTGAAAATGCCTGGAACAGTACCAGTAAACGTTTGCTTATCAATTTTTTTGCGCCTTTAACGGTCGGAGGCTTATTTTGCCTGGTGCTATTGCAATATAGCCTTATTGGCCTAATAGCTCCAGGGATGCTTATTTTCTATGGATTGGCACTTATTCACGCCGATAAATATGCTGCAATTGATATAAAAAGTTTAGGATATATCCAGGCAATACTGGGACTTATTGCCACACAGTTTTTAAGTTATGGTTTATATTTTTGGACCACAGGTTTTGGACTTTTTCATATTGTTTATGGTATCTGGGTGTACAAAAAGTATGACAGGAAAAACGCCGAATGAAAAATATAATCAACAATATCAACAAAGCTTTTGATCATAGGGTGCGCCTGGGAATTATGAGTGTTCTAATGGTAAATGATTATGCCGATTTTACGAGCTTAAAAGAATTATTGGGGGTTACCGACGGTAATATTGCAAGCCATATAAAAGCTTTGGAAAAGAAAGATTACATAAGAGTTGAAAAATCTTTTATAAATAGAAAACCAAATACAAGATATAGCATTACCCCTGCCGGAAGGAAGGATTTTAAAAAACATATTAATGCCATTGAAAAATTATTGAGCCCAAACGGCGGAAAAATATAACACTCTTTTTTTATGAATTCACTTTGAATTTCAAAGCACATAAATAACTAATAATTAAAAACTCTTTTTATGAAAACTAACCGAATTTTAATTACTGTATTTATAGTGGGCGTCCTTTTATTAATTCCCTTTATCGCAATGCAGTTTAACAACGAAGTGGTTTGGACGGCTTCAGATTTTGTTATCATGGGCATTTTACTGCTGCTTACAGGCCTGGCAATTAATATGGCTTTTGTAAAAGTTTCTGCCAGGCGAAACCGATTTATACTTAGTGCCATTATTCTAATTGTATTTCTATTAATTTGGGCAGAATTAGCTGTGGGTATTTTTGGAACTCCTTTTGCAGGCAGCTAATGATCTGGTATAAAATATTCTGAAATCGAATAATGCAGTATTTTGTAGAGAAAAATTCTATTGTACGAGAAATTTGGGGTAAAAGCGACACAATTCTCTTAATTTTCGCCGGTGCCTCGGCCGAGTTTGCGCTTAATAAAGCGGTAGACTGGCTATATTTTACGGGCCGCTTACCCAATGACCCATTGGGAAGGCTTTTAAAGCTATAGATAGCATAAGTGAAATACATCAATTAGTTGAAACTAACCGGGGAAAACGCATTCCCGATTGGGCCTATCGCGATGTATTATTTATGTTAATAGATTATTCTATAAGATCTTTTGAAATCCTGGAACGCAAGCTTAAATATTTTGAAAAACAAGAAGTCTTTGATGTCTTTTTACGGCTTGGAAAACGAATGAATTTAGTAGATCTTCCTAAAGATTTTGAAGAGTTTGAAATTATGAGAGAGAATCATCTTCATCAAAACCTGCAATATAGTATCTACACCAAAGACCTTTATAAACAATACAGGCATCACTTGGGAATTGCTCGGTACAGGCTATTATTGGAAACACAAAGCCTTATCACTCCTAACAAAGTTCGTAAGTATTTACATTTGAAAAAAAATTCGCTGCTAAGCCCCGTACTTCCTATTTACAAAATTGGTAAAATTATATCCCTGGATGTTTTCTTTAAATGGCTTATTCTACCGGGCACCTATAGACAAAAAATTAAATCTTTAGACTATAAGAATATTTAAAACCTATTCAAAATAGGAAAACATACTACTGAAAAATTCTTCAATTATAACTGTTAAGCATACTCGTTAGGTTTTAGTTTACCATCAACAAAATCCTGCAAATAGCTAAATCTAGGAGTTAATTTCCCATTTTGCGTAATACGTGCCCGTTGTAAAACAGCATTTTTATCATTATTAAAAAAAGCCGGGATTACATGTTCCATAAACATATCCCCAAAACCTTCACTGGCATCTTTTGGCAATTCACAAGGTAGATTATCTACCGCCATTACCAAAATACTGTCGCTTTCCCTAAAATCTGTTTCAATTTCATTCTTTGCATTATAACCATAAAAAGGCTCTGCAATGGTTGAAGGCCTAATAGTGCTGGCAATAGGCCCCTTGATATCGCAAGAAATATCTGCTATATATTTTATACGAAAGTTTTTTAATTTTGCATTTTCCGCAGTAAAAAACACAGGCGCCCCATCTCCATAAAAATGTCCCGATATAAAGAAATCACTACACCTTGCGAAACGCATAAAATTAGACTCATAGCCAGAAGGATCTTTAAAAAATTCGGCTTGACTGCCTTTGGTTTCGTCCTTTCGCTTATTATAATCCAATACATCTATATTACAATACACCGGATCTTTTCCGTTAAACTCAAGAAAAGCATCTACCTCCAGTTCCCTGATTTTTAAATGATCTAAAACCTCTTTGGCTCCGCGAGCTACCTTTCCTGCGCCAGTTAATACTATCTTGATGGGCGGAACCTTGATATTATTCAATTCTGCCAACATGGCATCAAGATCTGTCAGGGATTCTACTTTGGGTAAAGTATATAAATTTTCCTTTAAGCCAATTCCTCTAAATCCATTATAAGTACCTACAAGCCCTGCATAGCGCCCAAAACCAATAAGCCTGTGTCCCTCCTGGTTTACCACTACTTCATGATCGTATAATTCTATATTATTAGTAAGAATTTCCCGAAGCAAATCGCGGTTATAGGCTTGTTTTTTAATGGTATGGGAAAAGAAAAAGTATTTTTTATTCGGAATTAGCGCCGGTAGCGGAACTTCTTTAACACCAAGCAACACATCACAATCTGAAACATCATCGGAAACTTCAAAACCCGCGTCGCGATACTCCTGATCGCTAAACACCCGAATACTTGAACTTTGCACTTTAAAACTGGCTTCCGGAAACCTATTCACGACTTCTTTTAACTTGTTTGGCGAAAAAACAACTCGGCGATCTGGCGGTGTTTTTTCTTCTTTAATCAGTACAAATTTTATCATTTCTGGTATGGGTTTTGTTCCTTTTGTATGTGTAATTCAAAGATATGAATTTAAAATTGTATCTTTGCAAGCCTTAAGTTTGGTTATACTTAAGTTTTAAATGACAATGTTCTTTACATATGGGGTCGACTTGGTTTTGACAGCGAGTCTAATTGAGTTGTAAGCACGTCGAGCGCTGGGATATAGCTCGTAAATCTCATATTTCACACTTTTTTAAACGGCGAAGATAACTACGCCTTGGCTGCGTAACCGAATTATAGTAGGTTTTGCTTAGTCCCTACAAGGTAGGGAGCCAAGATGTCCCGCGAAGGCCTTGATTTACGGCATTCGCACTAGGGGCACCGATAAAGTAAATATAGGAACTGTAGTGTCTTGATGCAGTTCTGAAATTTAATTGAGGATACGGAAGAAGTTAGGTAGTTTTCGGCCAGACTTTTTCCCGACAATTTAAGTGAAAACTAAGCGTGTAGAAGGCAATTTAATTGCTTGTTTGGACGAGGGTTCGAACCCCTCCGACTCCACTTTTTGAGTATCAAACTCAATCAAAAACCCCGAGATCCTAGGATTTACGGGGTTTTTCATTTTTAAGGATATCGTTTAATATCAAATAATTCCACATTTCTGGTTACCAATCTGGTGACCAATTATTTAAAGGAAAATTGGTAACCAGAAACACCCAAAAACCCTAAATATCAAATCTTTACAAAATATTAAAGTTTAAGTTTGCACTCCTTTTTTGACTACATTAATGGTCAACTTTAAGACCAAAAATATGAGTACCTCTTATCAACTTAGTTTTTACCTTAGAAAAAGCAGAAGCAATAAATCAGCTGAGAGCGATATTTATTTACGAATATCTGTAAATAACAAGAGATCTGCTTTAAGTATTAACCGCAAAATCGACCCTAGAAAATGGAGTTCTAAATCGGAAAAAGCCTTAGGAAAAAGTCCTGAGGCCATTGAACTCAATAACTACATCAATGTTCTTAGAAATAGGATCAAAAATATACATCAGAATCTGGTTGAAAATAATAAAACTGTTTCCTCGAAAAATATTCTAGATGAATTCAAGGGAGTAAATAAAAAGAAGCCTAAAATGACCCTGGAAGCATTTAAAGAGCATAATGAACAAATGGATCGACTTTCAGGTAAAAGTATTTCTAAAAGTACCGCAAAGCGTTATTGGACTTGTTATAATCATGTTGAACAGTTCATCAACGAAGAATTTAAGAGCAACGAGTATGCTATGAATGATATTAATCACAACTTCATCTCTAAATTTGAATACTTTTTAAAAACCAAACGAGAATGCAACCACAATTCTGCTTTGAAATATGTGAACAATTTTAAAAAAATCATTCGTATTGCCCTAGCTAATCAGTGGATGGACAAAGATCCTTTTTATAATTATAAAGTACAGTTTGAAACAGTAGAACGAGAGTATCTTAATGAGGAAGAAGTACAAACACTAATCGATAAAACTCTCCATCTGGATCGCTTAAAACTGGTTAGAGATATGTTTGTTTTTAGTTGTTATACAGGCCTGGCTTATTCTGATGTCAAAAAATTAAGCAGTGCGGATATCACCAAGGGAATAGACGGTGGCAAATGGATTCGAATAAAAAGAACCAAAACGAAATCTTTAAGTAGCATACCTCTACTTCCAATTGCAGAAGAAATTTTAGATCGTTATAAAGACCATCCGGAAGTAAAGGCCGGCAAGTATGTTTTACCTGTATTAAGCAATCAAAAATCCAATGCCTTTTTAAAAGAAATCGCTGCGCTATGTGGCATAAAGAAACCCCTTACCACTCACCTGGCCCGGCATACTTTCGCCACCACTATCACCTTAACCAATGGGGTACCAATTGAGTCTGTAAGCAAAATGTTAGGTCATCAGGATCTTCGCACCACCCAACATTATGCGAAGATCGTAGATCGAAAAATTAGTGATGATATGAAGGCATTGAAACTTAAGCTCGAAGAAAAAGAAGCGGAGAAATCTACCTCCCACAAGAATCAGCAAAAATAAAAATCAAATTGTAGGTTGAATTTAGCTAGGGCTTAAATTGGGGAAGCTTACAGTGGAGCTAAAAACAATTCTTGTTTTTTGATAATTCTTAAATGCTCTTCATTATCCGCTTCTCTATATCTATAAATGATATTAGGAATAGCATCATTTAAATTTATATTCATTTTTCGTAATTAATATTGTACACAATGTCTCGGTTATGAGTAGTTGCGTGGGTTAGCACTTAACTTTCCAAGTACACACCAAACTGAAAATACGTGAGGATTTTCAGAAGTAAGGCGAGAACAAGCAATAACTTAAAGCCGATGTTACCTGCTGGCTTTTTTAATTCAACAATTTGTTCAATCCTTCTTTTTCAAATAAAATCCGACCAACTTTTATGTCTGACCAACCTTTTTTTAGTTGATAAGTAAAAGTTGGTATATCTTCAATCAATTCACAATCAATATAATAATTCTCAATCTGTCCATTTGAAACATTTTTTAGTTCTTGAATGTGAGTTGATATAAAAAAATAGGAATTATTGAATTTACTTAATCCGTTTATTGTCGTTTTGCAAATTTCAAAACCATCTTCCACATTTGTACCGCTAAAAAGTTCGTCAAAAACTGCGAAGCATTCTTTTCCATTAGTTGCTTGCTGGACTACGTTTTTAAGGTTCATCACTTCGGTCATAAAATGACTGTATCCATTTAAAATATCATCCCTTCTGTTTATTTCAATGGAAAAATAATTACAAAATGGGATTTCACCTTCAGATGCAGGTATGCCAATTCCTAAATGACCAAAATACATACAAAGTCCGACAGCTTTAAGAAAAGTTGATTTCCCGGACATATTTGGTCCGTTTAATACAATTACATTGCTATTGGTTTCGAGGTTGTTTTTGACAGGATTTTCCAATAATGGATGATAAAAATCTTGCAGTTTAATACTGTTATCTATAAAAATTGGATATACGAAATTGTTTTTTGTTATTCCGAAACTAATAGATAGATATGATTCGAACAGAAAAAAATCCTCCCAAAAAGGCCTTATCAATTCTTTTCTTTTTAGCTCATTAATTTTTTCTGTTAATTCGATTACGTGGTTGACTTTTAACCTTTTTTCCCGAATTATATGCTCAAACTTATGAAGTTCAAAATTTGATAGAAACTGCAAAATCCGTTTAATGTTTGAAGCATAATCTTTTGGGAAAGCTTCTAAACTTAATCTTGTAAAATATTTGGATTCTAAACGATGGAAAAACAAAATTAATTGATTCAGCTTACTTGTGTATCTTGTTTTCTCTTGTTTAGAAGCAAACAGCTTGTATTTCAGTTTCTTCTTTGAGAGGTCTTCGATTTTTTCATCATTGAGGAAGAAATGTACTTCGTTTAAGTACAAAATGGTATACGAATAGTCCTTTAATATTTTCTCATTTTCAGAGAATCCTTTTAGGATATTCTGACGTTCAATTATGTCCGTAGTTGATTGTAGTGGTTTTTCAAGAATTTCAAGGATTTTGTTTCTTGAAAACATATTCATAGAATAGTCGAACAACGGTAAAATCTCCTTTTCTATGTTTAGGTCTTTAATGTTGTTCATTTTCTATTCGTTGTCTTTTTTCAGCTTGCAGGTAATTCGTTATATCCCACCTAAAATAACCATTTATTAAAAAGAATACCGGGATAAACTCAGGTTTCGCTAATATAAAACATTAAAATAATAGAAAAATACGGAAAACCGTAAATAAAGGGGTAGTCAGTTTAATTAGAAGATAAGTAATCAATTGCAACTATAGATTCTTCTAATTGAAATTGAGGTATACCAAGATTACTTCTAACAAATAATTATTAAACCAGCTAGTTAAGCTTATTTATTTTTCAAAATCAAATAATTATTTCCCCAATTTCTTGAAAAAAGTATGAAGGGAAATTCCTTGACCATCACAAATTTTTTCGAGAGTTTCCACCGGAATACGATATTCTGTTTTTCCTCTAATTTTTCTTATGATTCCTTCTTCCACGTTACATTTATCAGCGAAAGAACGTTGCGATCGTTTCTGATCAAGCCATGGCTGTATCCACTCCCTACTTATAAAATCACAAATAATATAATTTATACCAGCCATATGACAAAAGAAAAAGAACTTTGAAAAATAATTGCGCACGATCGTACGCACTTAAAAATTTTTATATATATTTGAGTGATATTATATTTGCGTTTACTTCTAAAAAATATAGAAGCATACGCTTTGAATCTCGTATAGGAAAACTGGCGTTTTAATATTACCACGGGATGATAAGTGATCATGCTCACGCTCATAAAACGGCGTGGGCTCACTTATTTGTGGTAAAGGTACCGCCAGTACCTCCTATACAATAAGTTGAGTTCCACGTCTATTTTTTAGTTCGAACTGCGTTGTTTCTCTTCATAATTTTCAAAGTGATCTTCTACAATTTTTCAAGTCTCGCAATCCCAAAATAATTTGTTTTGGTGGTCTAATCTTATGTCCAATCTTAAGCTTGTTGCGGGACAGGTAAAAATTTTCACAATCCCGTGGGTGCTGTGATACCCTATTTTTTTTACAGCGTGGGTTGGGAAAAGTCCTAAAAGGGCTTTGGGAAAATTAGTAATAGGTTTTCATTTCGGCTAAAGGGAGCCGGAAAAACTCCTGTATTTTTTAATAAATGTACTGGGGCTATTTGAATTAAGCCTAGTGTCCTTCCCCTTAAGATTGGCGTCTGCGTGGGGAAGGCCTAAGCTTAAATAAAACAATGTTTCATTTAAATCACACGTAAAATTATGAAAAATAATTACTCGCGCCTTAAATGGGTGGCCCTAATTATTATAGGCGGGATACTCTTCTTCCTATCAAAGTCTGCTCATGCAGCAACCACTACTCCCCTGCCCTTGCAGCAAGCAATCTTTGGTGTAGTACAAGATGAAAACGGCCTTCCTATTCCGGGGGTAACTGTAACAGTTAAAAATACTAATAGAGGAACCGTAACTAACCTGGATGGCGAATACAGTATCTCTGCTCCTGCCAATGGGACTTTGGTTTTTTCCTATATAGGCTATAAAACAGTAGAAATCCCGGTAGATAACAACGAAGAAATTAGCATTCAATTAGAGGAGGATATCTCTGCCCTTGGCGAAGTAAAAATTAATGCTGGATATTATAATACTACAGAACGGGAAAGCACAGGGAATATTTCAAGAGTTACAGCTAAGGAGATAGAACAGCAGCCGGTGGTAAGTCCTATACAGGCCTTGGCCGGTAGAATGGCAGGTGTTGAGATTACGCCTAATGGTAATTTGCCCGGTAATGCATCCACCATCAGAATTAGGGGAACTAACAGCTTACGGGAAGAAGGAAATTTTCCGCTTTATATAATTGATGGTGTCCCTATAAATTCTACTCCCTTAGAAAGCAACAGCAACCTCACTTTTGGCGGAATTGACCCACTCAACACCTTAAACCTTTCCAATATAGAGAGCATTGAAGTGCTAAAAGATGCGGATGCTACAGCTATTTATGGCTCCCGGGGTGCAAATGGTGTAGTTTTAATTACCACTAAAAAAGGAAAGCAAGGAAAAACGGAATTACAAGCACGGGTATATACAGGTGCTTCAACTGTTTCCAATCGTATCGATTTATTAAATACAGAAGAGTATCTGCAAATAAGAAGAAGGGCATTTGTAAATGATGGTTTAGAACCTACTGAGGATAATGCATACGATCTCTTGATTTGGGACCAGGATCGATATACCGACTGGCAAGACATTTTTTTTGGAAGGACTGCCCAGGTTACTGATGTAAACTTAAATGCCAATGGCGGTAATGAGAACACAGCATTTCGCTTAAGTGGCTCATATCACTCGCAGGGCACAGTGTTCATAGGAGATTACGATTACAAAAAGGTAACTGCCGGGGCTCACGTGAGCCATACTTCAGATAACAATAAATTAAATCTTGATCTCTCCTTAAATTATGGTGTAGATTTAAACAATTTAGTGGGTTATTTAAATTTAACTGCTAATGCATTCACACTCCCCCCAAATGCTCCATCGTTATTTAATGAAAACAACACTTTAAATTGGAGTGATTGGGCTGAAGTTGGATTGGAGAATCCTTTGAGCGGCTTTTACAATACCAGCCGAACACAGGCTCAAAACCTAAATTCAAACCTGGTGGTTTCCTATGAAATTTTAAAAGGTTTACGCTTAAAATCTAATTTTGGGTATACTAATTTCCGCAGTGACGAATTGGTAAAAAGGCCAAAACGTTCATTTAGTCCAGCAACAAGAGGAAATATAGCAAACAGATCTAACCATCTTTTTATAAAAAGAAACTCCTGGATTGTAGAGCCACAAATAAATTATCGGAATTCAATAGGAAAAGGAGAAATAGATATAATTCTAGGCTCTACTTTTCAGCAAAGTGAACGAAAAAATATTGCCCTACAGGGTGAAGGTTATGTCTCAGAATCGCTAATGGGCAATTTAAATGCTGCTGAAGATATTATTGCGACGTCTAACTCGAACGCTGATTATCGCTATAACGCCATTTTTGCTCGTTTAGGCCTTAACTGGGACAAAAAATATTACTTGAATCTCACTGGTAGAAGGGACGGATCCTCTAGATTTGGACCCGGAAACAGAATAGCCAATTTTGGAGCCATAGGAAGTGCCTGGATATTTTCAGAAGAAGAATTTATTAAGAGCTCTATACCATTTTTATCTTTTGGTAAACTTAGGGGTAGTTACGGTACAACTGGAAATGACCAAATTGGCGACTATGGGTATTTTGATGCATACGAATCAACTCTTGGACCTGGTGGGCTATATCCAAATCAACTATCTAATCCTGAATATTCCTGGGAAGTAAATAAAAAACTGGAGGCTGCTATTGAATTGGGTTTATTTGAAGACCAGTTAAACCTAGCAGTAAGTTGGTACCGTAATAGATCATCCAGCCAACTTGTAGGATTCTCATTACCTGCAATAACTGGATTCACATCGGTTCAGGCTAATTTACCCGCGACGGCTCAAAATACAGGCTGGGAGGTAGAATTATCAAGCTATAATATTCAAAAAGAAAATTTTAGTTGGCGAACATCACTGAATTTTACAATCCCTCGTAATGAGTTAGTGAGTTACCCAAACATTGAAGAATCTTCCTATGCCAATACTTACCGAGTAGGTGAACCCCTGAATATTTCCCTTCTATATGATTATGATGGAATTAATCCTGAAACCGGGCTGTATCAATTTACAGACGTTAATAATGACGATGCCTTAGATTACCAGGACAGAATGATTGCCTGGAATAGAGGTCGGGAGTTTTTTGGGGGCCTTGATAATGTTATAAGCTTTAAAAACTTCTCCCTACAATTTCTATGGGAGTTCGTAAAGCAAGAAGGAATGTTAGCAATGTTTAATGCCGGTAGCCTGGAAAATCAAAGGAGCGATGTTTATCAATCTTTTGACTCAAATAATAGATTCCAACAAATATCAAGATCGATTGAAGCTTCTCGTGCCTATAGCGATGCTCTAAATTCTACATTTCCAATTGAAAATGCCTCTTTTTTACGCTTAAAAACTTTGAACCTGACATATTCAATTCCATCAAGATTTCTAGAAAAGATAGGCTTACAAACAGGGAGGCTTTTTTTAACGGGTCAAAACCTATTCACTTTATCTCCCTATAAAGGAATGGATCCGGAAGCCCCGGCAAGGGGGACTTCGTTTACTGCGCTAAGAACAATAACCGCAGGTGTGCAAATTAACCTTTAATCAGCAATCATGACAAAAACTATATATATCATATTAGGACTATTAATTCTGGCAAGTATTTCATTCTTGTCGTGCGAAGAATTTCTGGAGGTAGATGCTCCAGAAAATAAAATTGTAAGTGAGGCAGTTTTCAATAGCGATGAGACAGCCGCAAGTGCAATGAGCGGAATTTATAACGAATTGTTTCGCGCTGCTTTCAGTGGCGGATGGGAAAATAGTGTAACGGTTCTTTCCGGTCTTTCTTCCGATAATTTAAAGACAATAAGGGAAAATGACCTTAACCTTAGAGAATATTCTGAAAATAATATCCAACCAAACAATAGCAGAAATCTGGCGCTGTGGTCCAGCGCTTATAGTATTATTTATATGACAAATTCAATTCTTGAAGGACTTGAAGCCTCTGACAATTTAAGCGAGGGAATAAAAACCAGCCTAGAAGGGGAAGCCAAATTCGTTAGGGCTTTTACTTACTTTTATTTAGTGAATTTATACGGGGAAATTCCCCTAATTCTTTCTACCGATTATAGAGAAAACTCTCTTGCAACTCGAAATTCTGAAGAGGACATTTACCAACAAATAATTACGGATCTCAATACATCGCGAGATTTACTCGATGACAATTACAGGCATGGAGATCGTACGGGTGTAAATCGATCATGCGCTTTAGCACTATTAGCTAGGGTTCACCTATATAAGGAAAATTGGGAGGAGGCAGATTTGGCCAGTAGCGAAGTAATTTCAAACACCCAGCAATATGAAATTATTAGCGATCCAAATCAGGTATTTCTTGCTAACAGCAAGGAAGCCATTTGGCAAATAACCCCAGAAGGAAGGGGTGGCCCCCTAGGGTTCACTAATGAAGGTAGTATCTTTCTTTTTCTCTCCATTGCACCCGGCATTACAAAAGTTGCGCTTACCGAGGAGCTTGTAAATTCTTTTGTGGAAAGGGATCAAAGATTACACGATTGGATAGGCTTTAATGAAGACACCCAAAATTATTTTGTCAATAAATATAAAGACCGGAGAAGTATAAATGAGATACTGGAGTTCTCTATGGTTTTAAGACTTGCAGAGCAATATCTGATACGCTCTGAAGCTAGGGTTATGAAAAATAATTTCGCAGGTGCATTAGCGGATTTAGATGTTCTAAGAGTACGAGCAGGATTACCTATACTATCGGCAAATAATGAGGAGTTAAGTAAAGAAGAATTGCTTGATACTATCCTGGAAGAACGAAGAAAAGAATTATTTACTGAATGGGGACATCGCTGGCTGGATTTAAAAAGGACAAATAAAGCAGACTATTTTCTTCCTCCATCATCCGAAGATTGGGAAAATACAGACATCTATTATCCTATACCGGCGCAAGAACTAATGAAAAATCCAAATTTAACTCAAAATCCCGGTTATTAAACTTTAAGTATGAAAATAATATCAAAGATAACTTTAGTCCTTTTATTGTTCATTATTCTGCCTTTAAAAGCACAGAAATCACAACATTTAACAGATGATCCACCTTTGGATGCTTCCATTCGACACGGAAAGCTTAAAAGTGGCCTGACTTATTATATCAAAGATTTACCGAAAGCAAAATCTGAAATACAATTGAGACTTCTTGTCAAAGCGGGTGTAAATAACCAGGATAAAGATCAATTAAATATTGCCCATTTTCTTGAACATATGGCCTTTAAATCAAGCGAACATTTCCCAAATGGTATACATTTTTATTTGGATAATTTTTTGAAAGGGAATATTACTAAGTTTAATATTAATGGCACAACAGGTACAGATAAAACTATATATAAATTTAATGCCCCGGCCAATAGTAATCCTACTTTGGAGACTGGGCTACTTTGGTTTAAGGATATCGCCCAGGGATTACGATTAACAACAACGGATATAGATGAGGAAAGAGGTGTATTGATTCAAGAAGCTATAACTAGAAGTAGTGATAATGCCGGAAAAGTGCTTAATACCAATATGATAATGAGTAGGCTGGTTCCCTGTAATCAGGATTACTCCAACTTTTTTAAACATCATAAATATTTCAAACCGGAAATCGTACGGCGCTTTTATCGTGATTGGTACAAGCCGGAATTAATGGCAATAGTGGCTGTAGGTAATATCAACGATTTAGATAGTTTGGAAACCAAAATTAAAACATCATTTGCTGATATAAATCCTAGTTTAAATAAAACGAAGTCACCCCATTGTGACTCTATCTATTTTAATAGTGAACCCCATTTTGTAAATGTTGAAAAAGTACCTGATGGTATTTCGGAAATCGACAAAGTAGATATTGAAATGCTTTACCGAGATCCGGTTTCTTCCAAAAATAACCATAACTTCAATGGGGTTATGAGAGGGAGAAAATTATCGATATTTATCGATATTTTGAATAACAGACTTCGTGAACGTACAAATAAGTACAATAACTTCTATAAAATAAGAACAGAACATACCATTAGGAAGGCACAGAATCCATCTGCGATCAGAGTTATAATTCAATCAGAGAATAATCAGGAAAAGGAAGCAATAATTAATACCGTCAGCACTGTCAGTCAATTAAATAAGAAAGGAGTTTTAATGTCTGAATTTGAAAAAATTAAAAACCAACATTTGGATAACCTGGATAACCTGCAGAATGGTCAAATTTCATTCTGGTTAAGTGGAATTGAAGAACATTTTATCGATGGAAAATTATTTACACGCGATCAAATTGAACAGGAGAAAAAGTGGTTGGCGGATTTTACAATTAATGAGTTTAATAGCTTCCTAAAATCCCTGCCCCTAGAAATGCCCGAAGATATCGGTATAGCGGCTCCACCAGTTCACAAGGCACTATCTTTCACAGAAAATAAGGTAAGAACCTGGATTAAAGAAACCTACCAAAAGCCGGTTAGCCCATATTCTCCTTCTGTAATTCCCGAATTTATAATGGATTCTAATGAAGTAAAACAGCTTGGTGAAAATCAATATATGGAAATTAAAATTTCAAATAGGCAGGTACGCGAATTTAAACTGAAAAATGGGCTAAGTTTAGTTTTACATTCTTTTGAGCCCTCGGCAGGGCCTCATCAGAAAAAAATTTTACTAAAAGGCTTCAATTCTAATGGTGCTCTAAACGTTCCTGATGAAGATTACTTTTCAGCTATTCATGCACCGGGAATCATAAAAAATAGTGGTATAGGCAGTTTGAATAAATTTGAATTTCAACGGTATACTTCAGGGAATAGTTTATGGTGGTACGGCATCAAGCCATACATTAAAAACCAAGAAACAGGTATTGAAATAAATGGCAAACCTGAAGATTTGGAAGCAATGTTGCAGGTTGTATATTTATTATTCACTAATCCGAATACAAGCAAAGAAGCCTTTGAGGACTGGAAGCTAAATGAACGAAAACGGTATGAAAATCAACATGGTGATTTAAAATACGAAGATTTAACAAATAATATCAAAAAAATTATTAATGATTACTCCGGAGCTTCTTTTGGTACAGAACAATTTAAAGGCATTGAAAAAATTAATATACAAAAGGTACTATCTATTTATAAACAGCTCTATAATAATGCAAATGATTTCACATTTATTCTAACTGGTAATTTTTCCATTGAAAAATATTTACCTGTAATTAATAAGTACTTGGGAAATCTACCTACCCGAGAAAAAGTGCAAACTGAGGACAAATATATTAGAGCATATGGGAATTTACCTATAGGCCCTGTATATACGGAATTTTATTTTCCAGAAAATTATAAAAAGGAAAATTCCATGTATATACCCCAACACCTTATAAGGGTTCAGGAAGCAGATTGGAATGAAAAATTAAAAGTGGAAGCTTTGGGGGCAGTAATCGATAACTTAGTTTGGAACTTACGTTTTGATAAAGGTTATTCTATTTACACCACCGGGGCAGGGGGAAGCTATAATGAAACCTCCAGGCTTTATAAACTAAACAACTCTGCACTAAAAGTGCAGAGGTTTATTAATACTGGGGACTGAAAGTCCCCTTTTACTATTCCAATATAAAATTGGAATTATCACTCGAATCTCGACGGTGATGTTCCAAATATTCATTGACCATTTTATCCGTAATATTCCCAGTACTCCAAACTCCATAACCGCTTGCCCAAAAATGTTGCCCCCAATAACGCTCTTTCAGTTTTGGAAACTCTTGTTGAAGTTTCCTTGAAGTTCGTCCTTTGAGTTTTTTCAATATGCTACTTACATTCAATTTTGGAGTATATTCAATGTGCATATGAACGTGATCCGAACTCACTACTCCTTTCAGTATCTCTATACCTTCAGCTTCACATATTTGGATTAAAAGTTCACGACAACGAGTTTGAACATCTCCTCGAAGTACCTTGTACCGATATTTTGTAACCCAAACAATATGGCACGTTAAATAACTTACCGTATGAGAGCCTTTTCTTTGATAACTCATAGTACCAAAATATAGATTTTTTCGCACTACTAAAGTACTGCAATAAAATTGCAGGGTTTAAATCCCTTTTTTGAGACCAAT
>NZ_JAEHOK010000001.1 GCF_016236915.1 Salegentibacter maritimus | reverse complement strand
GTACAAGGATTTTTGATGTTTCTATAGAAGGAGTGGTACCTGCTTCCCTTCAGGCTGTAGACCTTTCTGCACAATTTGGTCACCAGGTAGGAGGGGTAATTGTAGAAGAAGTAGAAGTAACCGATGGCCTTTTAGAGATTGTATTTATTCACGGTGCGGTAGAAAATCCATTAATTAATGGTATAGAGATTTTAGGGGTGCCTACCGAAAGTCTAAATTCCTCCTCGACCGATGTGACTAAAGTTCAAGAAGATATTTTGGATACCAACAATAATTATAAGGCCATACTGTACCCGAATCCAGCAAATTATGAGGTAAGTATTCAAATTTTAGATCCGGCCATAGTTTTACATGAAATATTTGTTTATAATTTTAGCGGTGTACTTTCAAAAACTTATATTTTTCCGGATAAAAATATTTCAGATATTTATAATCTGAATATCTCCACACTACCAACTGGAGTTTATATTTTAAAATTGAAAACAAACCAGAATACCTATATAGATTTGAAATTGATTGTAAAAAGATAACCAATTAAGGTCGCTCAAAATAATTGAATCTTTAGAAGATCAAGGATCAATTACATTCTTTTTTTGAATTGATATCAAAAAAAATGATTTCCAGATTTGATTAAATCTGGAAATCATTAGTTTAATTTTCTGTGGTGTGGTTTAATAACCAAAAGTCGAGATGACAGGATTTGAACCTGCGACCCCACGCCCCCCAGGCGTATACGCTACCAGACTGCGCCACATCTCGATTAAAACTTCAATTTATGAAAACAGCTGTAAATTCTGGTTTAATCTTATTAAATAGTGCTACATAAATTGAGTTACAAATTAAAGGGCTTATTTGTTATTTTCAAAATGAAAAGCTGGTTTTTTGGGGGCTTAATTGTATCTTATTTTTAATAAGCTCATAATCAGCATATACTTTTTAATGGTAGCTTAAAGTACGTACTACTTATTTTTAGTATTTAAAAGAATAATTAATTGAGATTCTATCCCTGATTCATCTCAAAATCAAGCAGTTTAAATTAGATGTTTTTGGATACTAAAAGATTTGTAAAAAAGCTTTGAGTTTTTCTGCTAATTTATGTCTATTGAATATTCCGTTTAATTTTTTCTATAGCATTTTGTATAGATTTATCGGGTTCTATAATATTGTTGCTTCCCCAGAATTGTATGTCTGTAAAACCCGATATATCATCGGCCATCACTACTGTTTTATTAAGAAAATTCTTATTTCTTTTAATACGGTCTTCGGTTTCGGGTTGCCAATTAGTTACAGCCATCTCAGAATTTACCTGATACCGCGAATTAAACAATTTGCGTTTCCAGTTTACTACAAAAAGTAGCTTTGCATTAGAATAGCCAAAATACCATTTGCCGTTTTGCTGATGATAATCTATGTCATATTCTACTTCAATGGGATAAACTTTGGTTCCTCCCGGTTTTTTATTTACAAACATCCTGGTGGCTGCCCGTCTATTATCTACATTCATATTTAGTTTTGCCCTTACCAGGCTTTGGGTTTCTGCATCAATAAAAAGAGTTCCATAAAACCAGGGCATATCTTTATTCCGGTCATTAAAACTTACTACATACAGGTAGCGATTATCAATTTGTGTGGGCTCCTCAAAGTTAAATTCATAATTTTCTAAATTCTGTTCATAAAAAAGATAATCGGGATATTTCATAACATCTATAAATAAGGTGTTAAATGGCCCACCACGTAATTTTAGGGCTAATGTGTCTAAGCGGTCATAATCGGCAGTTTTGCGAGCTTTAACCAATTCTATATCCTCATCGCCATAATGGCTATAAGGTTTTTTATGAATTTTTACAACAGCCTCGCTTAGGGAAACATTTCTGTTGCCTTTACTAATACTTTCTCTGTAGAAAGCAGTCATTTCGGTAGGGCGGTTAATATAATTTTCCCCACGATTTTCCAGCATATTATACACCAGTTTTCTGGCATCGCCGGCTTTATAAACTTTTATTTCAGAAAGCTCTTCTACTACAGGATTAAGGTAAATTAGGGTTCCTTTCGCTTTAAAATAGCTTAAAGGTAAGTTTTTACTAAGGTAGCCCAAATAGGAAATACTAACCGTGGCAGGAGCTAAACCCTTAGGTACTTTTAAGGAAAATTTTCCTTCAGAATTACTAATTGTAGAAATATTGGTCTCGTTTACCGATATATGAGCATTGGCAATGGTGTTTTTATTATCGGCATTAAGTACTTCACCTTTATATTCTACAAAATCCTGGGAATTGGTTTGTGAAAAAGCTTTTGTATCCAGGGATATATAGCCAATAAGCATACCCGAAACAACAAGTAGTAGGATTTTTATATTTTTCATAGCTATAAGGTTTTGATATTCATATTAATATACGAAAAAAATGAAAAAAATAATAATAGTAGATTTTATATTTAGAAAATAAATTGGGCTGTTTTGTTTGGTAGGAATTGATAATAAACTAAAAAAATAACTAATTTCGAAAACGAGGCATAATTACATTCATTTCGTCATTATGGGGCACGAGCATCATCAGCATTCTTCAGGAAAAAATCTTAAACTGGCGTTTTTCTTAAACCTGGGATTTACTATTCTTGAATTTATTGGTGGAATCTATGTAAATAGTATCGCTATAATTTCAGATGCGGTACACGATCTTGGAGATAGCCTTTCGCTTGGAACCTCCTGGTACCTGGATCATAAATCTAAACAAAAAAGCAATTCTAAATTTTCTTTTGGTTATAGAAGGTTCTCTTTGTTGGGAGCTCTTATTAACAGTGTAGTACTTATTGGAGGGTCTGTTTATGTTATTTATGAAGCGGTGGAAAGGTTGATGTATCCAGAACATTCTGATGCTCAAGGGATGATGTTTTTCGCCATAATAGGAGTGGCTGTTAATGGGTTTGCCGCCTATAAATTAAGCAGTGGTAAAACCTTAAACGAAAAAGTAGTATCCTGGCATTTAATGGAAGATGTATTAGGTTGGGTTGCGGTATTGGTGGTCTCTATTATTTTACAGTTTAAGGATATTCATTATCTGGATCCCGCGCTTTCACTTGCTATTACTTTATATATTCTCTGGAATGTATTTAAAAGGTTAAAAGAAACGCTTTTTATTTTTTTACAGGGAACGCCGCGGGATATTAATTTAAAGGAGGTAAGGGAGAGAATTGAAAGTATTAAGGGGGTTGCTTCTACACATCACGTACATATTTGGTCTCAGGAAGGTGAACACCACGTTTTTACAGCTCACGTTAAACTTCACAATGTAAATGGGTTTCAAGAATATTTAAAATTGAAGGCTGAAGTTTTAAAAACTCTCGAAACCTATAATTTTGAACATTTTACGGTACAGTTTGAATTGGATTCTGAAACCTGTATTTTAGAATAACGAGTACTTTATTTGATAATCCAAAATCCGGGGCTTACCTCGAAATAAAAGTATATATCCATAGTATGCCTCGTTCCCTTACCTCGTGGTAATTCACTTCACTTTTTGCCCGAAAATTTTGCCTTGTGCTTTATTCTGTTTAAAGATTTTTCTAATTAATTCGCTATCAGTATTTCAATGTTTTATTTACCTTTTCATCAATTATTGCTATCTAATGTTCATTAAAATCTTTGTATTTTTGAATTAACTAATTAACCTAAATATCTTCAGAACCCCCTAATTTAAAGCAAGGGAGTTTGAAGTCCTGTATTGCATACAGACTGACAAAACTTAATTATGGCGTGGTACGTTTTATATACCAAACCTAGAACCGAAAAGAAAGTGGCTCAACGTTTGGAAGAAATGGGAGTAGCAGTTTATTGTCCTCTAATCACTGAAATAAAGCAGTGGAAAGACCGTAAAAAAAAGCTAAAAAGCCCCCTTTTTAAGTCTTATGTTTTTATTCAATTAAAGGAACAGGAACGTAATTTGGTTTTTGATGTTCCTGGTGTGGTAAAATATTTATTTTGGCTTGGAAAACCAGCCATTGTAAAAGACGAAGAGATAGAAGTTATTCGGAAATGGTTGAATGGCGAAAATGTAGATGATGCAAAAGTAGATCGCTTAAATGAAGGTGACCATATAAGTATTAAAAGTGGTGTCTTCAAAAATCAGGAAGCCATTATTCGTGAAGTAGGTAAACGAAAAATGAGGCTTATACTTCCAAAACTGGGATGTACCGTAGAGGTTTTAACGAAAGAAGTGGTTTAAAAAGTAATAAGTATTGCACAGAAAAGTTATCTGTTGTCATGAACTTATAACTTAAGCTCCAAACTACTATATCCCTGTCCGTTTCGGGTAAGTTGTATCTGAGTTGCAATACGCTCTTTTAAAGAGGCCACGTGACTAATAATTCCAATGGTTTTTCCAGATTCAGCCTGTAATTTTTCTAAAGTATCAAGGGTTTGGTCAAGAGTTTCAGGATCTAAAGTCCCAAAACCTTCATCTATAAATAAACTGTTAATCTCAACATTTCTTGAAGCCAGATCAGATAAGGCCAACGCGAGCGACAAGCTTAGTAGAAAGGTCTCTCCCCCCGAAAGGGTTTTAACAGATCTTCTTTGTCCGCCCATATCTTCATCAATGGCAATCAGTCCGTCGTCTTCATCTTCATTTGCTTTATCTATTTTGTATCGTTCACTCAGGTCCTTTAACCTTTTATTGGCCAGGTAAATTAATTGCGAAAGCGTAAGATCTTGTGCAAAATCATTAAATTTTTTCCCCTGTCGGTCTCCAATAAGTGTATTTAAAAGTCGCCAACGTTTACTTTGTTTTTCCTTTTCTGTAATTTGCTTTTTCAGTTGCTTTAACCTGGCCAGGTACTCATTATTATTTCCAAGTTTTCTTCGCAATTCTTCACAAACTGACTGTTTGGACTTAAATTCCTCCTGTTTTTTAGATTGTTCAACCCTTAAATCATTAGTAGTACGTTCACTTTCATTTTCTTTAAACTGCTTTAATTGCTTTTGCAGAGTAGAAATTCCGGTGGCAACAATACTTTTTTCTTTTAAAATAGCATCTTTTTTATCCTTTAACTCCAGAAAATTCTGACCCGGCAATAAAGCCCGGAATGCATTTTCAATAGACGTAAATCCTTTTTCTGTAACTTCCGGTTCGAGCTTTCGTGATAGTGCTTCATATTTCTTTGACTGCTCACTTAAATTTTGTTTTTGTTCTTTTAGGTTTTCTCCAAGATATTTTTTTTCGTGATTTAAGGCGTTCCATTTATCTGTTAGCTCTCGGTGGTCGTTTAGGATATTATTTCCCGAATAATTGGCTTCCAATTGCCGCCTTAGCAATGTGCCTTTGGTCAAAATATCATTTAAATCTTTTAAAATTGGTAAACCGCCGGCAATAGCGGTTAGTTTTTGTTTTATTGTTTCAAAGGCATCTAGACTTTCAAGTTTTGAATTAATTTTTCCGATATAGTTTTCCCAATCAATCTCTTCACTAAAATTGAAATCGGGATATTTTTCACTAAATCGTTGCTTGTTTTCCGAAATGCGATTTTCAATTTCAATTAATTCTTTCTTAGCTTTTTGCAAAGAGTCTTTTATATGTTCAAATCTAGATTGAGCCTTTGTAAGTTTCGTGTTTTTATCTTCTATTTCTTTACTTTTTGCTGCTATTTTTATTTCAAGCTCATCTTCAAAATCCGGAACATGCTCAGAAAAAGGATGCTCTAAAGCACCACAAAGCGGACAGGCTTCCCCGGTTTTAAGCGACTTTCTAAGCTCTTCTAATTTTGCGGTTTTTAGCTGATTTAATTTTTTAAGTTGAAGAATTTCTAAATCTTTTTTTAATGAAGAAAGATGGTCTTTTTGTAGCGTTATGGTTTTGGGCAGGCTTTCAAATTCCGGTTGGTTAGCCTCAATATCTTTTTTGATTCTTAAACCGCTTTCTTCAAGTTGAAGTTTTCTTTCAGAAAATTGCCGTGCTTCACGCGTCTTTTCTAAATGGTTTTTTAAACGCAATTTTTCGGAACTCAGTTTTTCTAAATCCACTTCTTTTAGCGCAATTTCAAGTTGCTTTTTCTCCCGAAGTTTTTTAGTTTGAAGTTTTTCCAACAGTTCCTTCCCGGTTTTTAAATCATGTTCTGGAAAGTCGATTTTTAATTCTCTTACTTCAGCTTTAAATAGCTGTAATTTACTTTTATATTCCAGTCCAAGTGAGTTTTTTTCATCCTGAAGTTTCCCTATTTTTTCGGTAAAAAGATTCAGTTTCTGTTTAAGGTTTTCAGCCTGAACATCTTCCTGAACAAATTCTTTTACCTGTTCAATAAAACTGCTGATATTCTTTTTAGTATCATTAATCTTTAAGGACGTCTTTGCCAGGTTGCTATCTAAGTCTTTTAATTCTTTTTGAAATCGGTTCCAGGATTGTAATTCTTCGGCAATACTTTGTATTTTTTCGTGCCGGTTGAGACTCGTACCGTATTCACTTTCAAATTCCTTAAACTGCCGATGCAGATTAACTTCCTGCTCCTCTAATTTATTGATTTCTTTTTCCTGTTTCCCGATGTTTTCTTTTAATTCTAATTGTTTTTCAATAAGCTTTAGGTCTTTTTGTAAAGCTTCGGTATCAGCGGTATTTTCTTTTAAATCTTTATTGAAATTTTCAAGATCTTCTTCAGAAAGTAAATAGGATTCAAAGAGCTTTATTTCATTTTGCTGGGCTTCAATTTCTTTAGTTTCGGCTTTAAAACGTTCAAAAGCCATCATACCTAATTGACGGTAAATGCCTGTACCGGTAATTTTTTCCAGTAGTTCGCCACGTTCTTCTTTTTTAGCCGAAAGAAATTTGGCAAAATCCCCCTGTGCCAGTAAAACCGACTTAATAAACTGATCGTAATTTAAACCGATTAACTCTTCATTTTTAGTAGGAACTTCAGATTTTTTAAGGTCTAATAACGAGTTATCTATAAGATTGGCAATTTCCATATTGTAATCGTTGAGATTGCCATTACGGTTTATTTCTATGCTCCAGGAAGAGGTAAAACGACCTGCTCCCGTTTCATAAGTTACTTTAGCATAAGCTTCTTTTTGGTTTCGGGTAAGGATAGCGCCTTTTTCCCTAATCTCTTTTTTACTAATCTTCCCAAGCCGGGGCACCTGGTTAAAAAGTGCCAGCGAGATTACATCTAGAATGCTGCTCTTTCCACTTCCGGTGGGGCCTGTAATGGCAAAAAGCGTATTTCCAGAAAAAGGAGTTGCTTCAAAATCTATGAAGTTCTCACCTTTTAATGAATTAATATTTTTAAAGGCTATATTTAAAATCTTCATAGGTTAAGCTTTTTTAGATTGGTGAACTTCCTCAAGAATTTCATTAAAAGCACTCATTAAATCTTTTCTGGTTTCTTCATCTTCTTCCTGTACTTCTACTAATTTTTTAAAGACATCTAAGGGTTGCAGATCTTCTAGTTGTTTTTTTTCTTCATAGAGTTCGCCGCTACCACTTATTTTATTTTTAAAACTTGCGCGATGCTTTACAATCTCATAGCCTTTAACCTCAAAATTACCCACTAATTGATCTAGTTCAAATATTTTGTTAGCATCAAAATGTTCTTCTTGAAGTTCAATTTCAATTAAAGAAGGCAGGCCTTCCCGGTCTTTTAATTCCCCTAGTTTTTGTTGAAGTTTTTCCAGGTTTCCGGTTATTTTTATTAATGCTCTAAAGCCTGGTATTTCTATACTTTTAGGCTCCCAATTGTTTTCAGTGTCCAATAGAAGGATTCGGTTTTTATTACTGCGTTCACTAAATGAAAGTGGAATAGGGGAACCGCTGTAAAAAGTGGGAGTGGCGGCATTTACCCTTTGTGGTTTGTGAATATGTCCTAGTGCGATGTACTTATAATAATCGCCAAACTGAAGCGCATTAAAAGCCGCCTGGTTTCCAATTTGAATATCACGCTCACTCTCTGAAGTTTCTGCACCGGCCGCAAAAAGATGCCCCATAGCAATACAGTCTACTTCCGGAAATTTGGTTTTGCAAATCTTAGCGGTGTCCACAAAGGTTTGTTGAATTCCTTTTCGTAAAGCTTCTAATCTATCTTCATAAGAATTTCCCTGGGAGGCTGTTCTTAAATCGGCATCCCGTAAATAGGGGATAGCTGCAATAAGAAGTTCGGTTTCGTTTTTACCATTTTTAACAGGAATAATGCACTCTGAAAGTTCTTGAGGCAAACCGCCAATAATATGTATATCTAATTCCCGCAACACTTCCTGAGGCGCATTTAGCATAGTAGGGGAGTCGTGATTTCCGCCGGTAAGTATTATTTTGCAGTCCAGACGCCTTAGCTTCATTAAAGCTTTAAAGTATTGTTGCCTTGCTTCCGAAGAAGGGTTGGCTAAATCAAAAATATCTCCCGAAACCAATAATACCTTTACATCGTTCTTAATAATACACTGGCAAAGCCAACTTATAAAAAGGTCAAAATCGGGTTGTAAACTATGCTTATGCAGTTTTTTACCTATATGCCAATCGGCGGTATGCAAAATTTTCATAGGATTCGATTAAAAATTGTGCTGGAGTGAAAGCCCGAAAATAATAAAAATTGATCGTTTAAATGATTCCATTTCATCTTGAATATTTTTACTTTTAAGTATTTAAGAAATTTACCTGCTGGCAAGGCAAAGAGCTATTTAATTGAATAGCTGAACTTCGGCAGGTCTTTTATTATTAAATATTAATTATTGAGCAAATGGCCGATGCTATGGAAAAAAATCCTCATCAAAAATACGATGCCCTTGAAGAAAAATTAAATATTATTTCTCACGGTTTTGGCCTGTTTTTAAGTGTTCTTGGACTCATTTTATTAATTATACGAGCTAGTAAACTTGGCGAAACGGTACACCTTGTAAGCTTTAGCATTTTTGGGGCGAGTATGATTTTATTGTACGCGGCTTCTACGTTTTACCATAGTGCAACCAAAAAGAGTCTTCGGTATAAATTAAACATCCTGGATCATGCCTCTATTTATGTACTTATAGCCGGAAGCTACACCCCTTTTGCACTTGTAACTTTAGAAGGCTGGATAGGCTGGACAATTTTTGGGGTGGTTTGGGGGTTGGCCCTCACCGGAATTATTCTTAAACTTTTCTTTACGGGAAAGTATAAAACCCTGTCTACTATTATGTATGTTTTAATGGGATGGATTATTGTTTTAGCCATCAAACCTTTATACGATAATTTAAGTTCGGGAGGTTTATGGTGGCTATTTGGTGGCGGAATTTCTTATACTATTGGGGCTGTATTGTTTAGTTTGGATAAAGTGAAATTTAACCATGCTATTTTTCATATTTTCGTACTTTTTGGAACCTTTTGCCATTATCTTTCAATTTATTTTTATGTGTTGCCCGGATAGACTTTCCATCAAAAACATATTTAATTATCAATTTAAACACTAATTTTAGCTTTTAAAAAACATCATTATAATATTTATAAATAGCGGAAACTAGTATATGTTACAGGAATTAAAAGATGCTTACGGTTTTATTTTTGAAGATAAACTTATTGAAGAGATTAATAGTGTAGGCCAACTTCAATTCAAAGCAAAAGGCGAAAAAATTATAGAAATTGGCGATTATGTAAAAATGATGCCTTTATTGATTGAAGGAGCTATTAAAATAATGCGTGAGGATAAGGAGGGCGATGAACTTTTGTTATATTTCCTGGAACGTGGTGATACCTGTGCCATGACGCTTTCCTGTTGTCTAGGTCAAACCAAAAGTGAAATAAGGGCTGTAGCTGAACGCGATACAAAATTAGTGATGATTCCTATTGAAAAAATGGAAGAATGGACTTCTAAGTACAAGTCCTGGCGTGATTTTGTTTTTGCAAGTTACCAGGCTCGTCTCACAGAAATGCTAGACACCATAGATACCATTGCTTTTATGAATATGGATGAGCGTTTAATGAAGTATCTTGAAGATAAAGCAAAAATTAACCAAAATGAAGTAATTAGCGTTACCCACCAACAAATTGCTTACGATTTACACACTTCCAGGGTGGTTATTTCCAGGTTGCTCAAAAAACTTGAACTAGACGGAAAGATAAAACTTCAAAGAAACAGTATAGAAGTCATGGCACTTTAGCCTTCTGTAACCCTTGTTACTGTAAAGACCCCATATTGCAATTAATTTTGCATAAACTTAAAAATAGAATATGGAAATACTAGGTTACTTTGGAGCATTAATTATTGGCGTTGTTTTAGGCTTAATTGGTGGTGGAGGCTCTATACTAACCGTTCCTGTGCTGGTTTATTTACTGGCTGTGAACCCTGTAACGGCTACAGCTTACTCTCTCTTTGTTGTAGGTACTTCTGCCCTGGTTGGGGCGCTTAAAAATATGCAAAAAAAACTGGTAGATTTTAGAACTGCTATTGTGTTTTCTATTCCTGCTTTTATAGGCGTATATGCGACACGAAAATATATAGTGCCTGCTATTCCAGAATCATTATTTAGCATTGGGGATTTTGAAATCACAAAAAACATCGGGATTATGTTGTTTTTTGCGATTATCATGATTCTGGCTTCAGTTTCTATGATTCGTGAAAACAGAAAAAAAAGGTCAGAGCCAGTGGCAGTAAGTTATAACTATCCATTAATTATAATTGAAGGTATAGTAGTAGGGGTGTTAACCGGGATTGTGGGTGCCGGTGGCGGATTTTTAATTATTCCGGCCCTGGTACTTCTGGCTAAATTGCCCATGAAAAAAGCGGTGGCCACTTCATTATTAATTATTGCAATTAAATCGCTTATAGGCTTTATTGGTGATGTTCAAAATATGAATATCAACTGGGCGTTTTTAGCTATTTTCACGGGACTTTCTATGATAGGAATGTTTATAGGGATATATCTCAATAAATTTATAGACGGAAAAAAATTGAAGAAAGGTTTTGGTTGGTTTGTCTTACTTATGGGAATCTATATAATCTGGGCAGAGATTTCCTAGAATTTTATAAGCTTAGATGAGAACAAAATTGAAATAATATCAATACTTCATTAAGTATCTTTTTTTAAACTCTAAAGGTGTTATCCCTGTTTTTGATTTAAAAAATTTAGAGAAATAGGCATAGTCTGAAAAGTCAAGTGTAAATGCGGTGTCTGCAAGATTTCCATTAGAATGTACAATTAAACGTTTTGCTTCCAGAATTATTCTTTCGGAAATTAATTGGCTAGTCGTTTTATTTATTGTTTTTTTTACCACTCTGTTAAGATGCTTAGTGGTTATGTTTAATTTATCGGCATAAAATTTAGGGAATTTCTCATTATAGAAATTCGTATTTATTAAATTCTCCAGAGTAGCAAGTATGTTGGGATAATTTGAGGAACTAAGTTTTTCTAAATCAATATTAAGTGTGTAGATTCTCGTTAGCTCTATATAAATGTTGTTAAGTAAGTTTACAATTTTTAGTTCCCTTAGAAGGTTCCTTTGTGAATACTCTTTATAAACTTCTAGAAACTTAAGCTGTAATTCATAATTTTTCTGGGAATCTAGTTCTATTACCGGAGGATTTTGATACGAATAAAAAAACGGAAAAGAAAAAAGCGTATGCTCCAAAAACTTAAGTTCATAAAACTCTTGAGAGTGAAAAAAGATAAATCCTTCGGGAGCTGTTTTAAATTTCCAAAAATGCGTTTGCCCCGGCTTTAAAAAGAAAACCATGCCGGGTTTTATAGTATAAGAATTAAAGTCAATTTCGTGCGTTCCGGTACCTTCGGTAAAAAGTACACACAAGTAGAAGTTATGACTATGTGGTTTATTAATCAAATTCTTATTAATCTGTATATGGTTAGAGAATGTATTTACATATACATCATTTATGGAGGCAGATTCTTTAAATTGATTAATATTTAAAATTGGTATTTCCATACAAATGTCCTAAAAGTACAAAATGTTGCGAATATATTGCAAGGATAACTCTTAAGTACTGCTTTATTTTTGCGATAAAATAAATGCTTTTATGAATAAAGTTATAAATGCTTTGCAATGTAAATGTCCTAATTGTAAAAAAGGTAACATTTTTAGGAATAGTGGAAACCTACTTTTATTGAGATTTCCCAAAATGAATGATTTGTGCCCTGTTTGCAATTATAAATTTGAGATAGAAACCGGCTTTTTTTTTGGAGCCATGTATGTAAGTTATTCTCTTTCTGTAGCACAAATGATAGCGAGCCTTGTATTGTTTTGGTGGCTTATTGATTTATCACCTTTAAGAGTTTTCTTTATTATTGTTCTAGTCGCATTTTTGTTGTGTACGGTTAATTTCAAATTATCAAGATCTATATGGATTTATCTGTTTTTCAGGGATTAAATAAAAAAGCCGTTGTATTATGTATGATGGAGGCTTAGGGATTCAATTCGGCTCCATGCAATTTTGGCCTATAAAAATAGCATCAAATTCTTATTCAGCTATTTTTTGATACACTCTAAAATGAATAAGAACAATTGTGCCTAAAGTATCCAAAATATGCCGATTACCGTCAGGATACCGCCAGGTTTTTCCCTAAATTTATGGGTTCAAAATTGAAATTTCTTTACACCTTAATTCGAAACTAAAAGTTGATGGAAAATTTAGATTACGCCCGTCTACAAATGGCCTTTACCCTTGGCTTTCATATTATATTTGCCTGTATTGGTATGGTTATGCCATTTTTTATGGTATTATCGCATCATAAGTGGCTTAAAACCAGAGATCCTATCTATAAAAGATTAACTATGGCCTGGCTAAAAGGAGTTGCCATTTTTTTTGTTACCGGGGCAGTCTCTGGTACCGCCCTTTCTTTTGAACTTGGAATGCTATGGCCAGAATTTATGAAGCATGCAGGCCCTATAATAGGGATGCCTTTTTCTTTAGAAGGTGCTGCATTTTTTGTAGAAGCCATTGCGCTTGGATTTTATCTCTACGGTTGGAATAAATTGCCCGAGAAATTTCATTGGTTTACCGGGATAATTATTGGTATTTCGGGTGTGGCTTCAGGTATATTGGTAGTTTCGGCCAATGGGTGGATGAATGCCCCTTCTGGCTTTGATTATATTAATGGCGAATTTACCAACATAGATCCTGTGGCAGCCTTGCTAAATCCTGCCTGGTTCACCCAAGCATTGCATATGACTTTAGCTGCGTTTGTAGCCACCAGTTTTGGGGTAGCCGGGGTGCATGCATTTCAAATTTTTAGAAAAAGAAATGTAGAATTGAACACTAAAGCTTTTAAAATCGCAATTGTTTTTGGGGCAATAGCTGCTTTCCTACAGCCTCTTAGTGGAGACCTTTCTGCAAAAGATGTAGCCGAACGCCAACCGGTAAAATTGGCAGCTATGGAGGCACATTATGAAACTAAAAAAGGTGCGCCACTTTATATTGGAGGGATAGTAGATGAAGAAAATCGAACAGTATCCCATAAAATTGAAATCCCGAAAGCTTTATCCTTTCTGGCATTTGGTGATTTTGATGCAGAGGTAAAAGGATTAAACGATTTCCCCGATGATGAGCTGCCTCCGGTTGCTATTGTTCATTACGCGTTTCAAATTATGGTAGGGATTGGGACTTTATTGATTTTTGCCGGACTTATTTATTTCATAAGTCTAAAAAAGAAAAACTGGCTTCATAGCAAATATTATTGGTTACTCTTTATAATAGTGGCACCCTTGGGCTTTGTTGCTGTAGAAGCCGGTTGGGTAGTTACCGAAGTTGGTCGCCAACCCTGGATAATTCACCAAATTATGCGTACAGAGGAAGCAGTGACACCAATGCCGGGTATGAAATATAGCTTTTTCTTTTACTTGTTCTTGTATACAGTTTTAGGATTAACGGTTACCTGGTTAATGAATCGACAAATAAAATCCCTAAATCAAACTAAAGATTAATTATGCTGTACGTAGTTTTATTTTTTCTGTTGTTTTCATTGCTCCTGTATGTGTTGCTTGGTGGTGCCGATTTTGGTGCCGGAATTGTAGAACTCTTTTCTTCTGCAAAAAACAGGGAACAAACCAAGGATACCATTTATAGGGTTATGGGGCCAATTTGGGAAGCAAATCATATTTGGTTAATCATTATGCTTGTAATTTTATGGGTAGCATTTCCGGCCTACTTCAACATTATGATAATATATTTACATATTCCCTTAACCCTGGTGTTGTTAGGAATTACCTTGCGTGGGGTTGCTTTTGTTTTTAGACATTATGATGCCGTTGTAGATGGTTCCCAATTTTGGTATAACTGGCTTTTTAGAATAGGAAGTTTTGTAACCCCGGTATTTTTAGGAATGTCTTTTGGAACATTAATTGGCGGTAAGATTATTATTACCGAAGATTATGAAAACTATGGGTTTTACGATCTTTTTATGCAACACTGGCTTAATATTTTTAGTTTGTTAGTGGGCTTATTTTATGCTGCGCTTTGTGCGTTTTTAGCTTCCACGCTTTTAATTGGAGAGGCCGATGGCAAAGCCCGAAAACACTATGTGAAAAATTCAGCTTTTTTTACTTCGGTTTTGGTAGGGCTGGGATTTATATTAATTAGTTTTGGATATCTCAACAACGTAAAATTTATAAAAGATTTTATACATAACCCGGTTTCCCTGGCGTGTGTAGCGCTATCTGGAGTTTTGTTAATTCCACTCTGGAAAGCTATTAAAAAGGAATATAGAATTGCCAGTAGATATCTGGCCATTTCCCAGGTTATTTTAATTCTTTTTGCAGCACTTTATGCTCATTTTCCCTATATTATAATTACTTCAGATAAGGAAGTAAGTCTGTTGGAAAATCTTGCGCCAGATGCTACCATTAGTAACCTGGCAATTATGCTCTTAATTGGTGGTTTTATAATTTTACCGGGCCTTTTTCATTTAATGCGTTCTTTTAATATGATTAAAGTACTTGAAAAACCTCAAAAAAATAACTCTAAATAATTCAGCTATGAATGAAGCAGAATCACATTGGCAAAATGTATATACAAAGAAATCTTATCCTGAAACAAGTTGGTACCAGAAAAAACCCGGTACTTCATTAAGTTTTATTCAGGAATTGGAACTGCCCTTTACTTCTAAGATTATAGATATTGGTGGAGGAGACTCTAATTTGGTAGATTTTTTATTGAAAGATGGTTATCGCGATATTTCAGTGTTGGATATCTCTAAAGCATCTTTGGAAAAGGCAAAAAACCGATTAGGGGAGGAGGCCGAAAAAGTAACCTGGATAAATGCCGATGTCACTTCATTTAAACCTACAAAAACTTATCATCTCTGGCACGATAGGGCTGCTTTTCACTTTCTAACGGAAGACCAACAAATTGAAAATTATTTGCAAATCCTGGAAAAATCGGTTATTCCCGGGGGTTATGTGATTATAGCAACCTTCTCAAAAAATGGGCCCGAGAAATGCAGCGGCCGTACTATCAAACAATATAATGATGAAGATCTCAAAAATTTATTGGCAGATAATTTTAATCTTCTAAAGAGTAAAAATATAGACCATACAACCCCAACAGGAGCCGTTCAGAATTTTACGTTTTGTTGCTTTAGAAAAAAATAGAAAACATTTAAAATTATCCAAATAAACAAGGCCGGATGAAAAGCTTATAGAATCTTTATTATTCCCCCAATCAGATTGACGATAACAGGCTTTTCATCCGGTCTTTTCTTTTATTAGCACCGCAAAAGGGTATAACACCCCGAGGTGGTTTACTTAGTGAAACTCATAGTTTGTGCCGGGTACGGTTGAGAATGATTTTTCTCCCAAAAACTCACAGTAAGACCTACCATCTAAACCTGGCGAAACAGGGGAGTTTTTTTGTAGGTACTCTTCTACCACTTCATGAATAGTATAATCTTTTACCTCTACATCTTTTACGTTTGGCATTCGGCATAAATTATCTATGGGGTCACCGGGGCGCACACAAGCTGAAATAGTATAATATTCCTCTTCTTGCATTTCTTCTCCGTTTACAGTAACCGATTGTATGCGTTCTCCTTTTTCATTTTGAGAATTAAAATCTACTTCCATGCCAGAGAATCTTACTAACCAACCGCCGAAGCGTTCGGTGGGGTTTTGGGCAAATGCATTGTGCATTTCATTCTCCAACCAATCTTTTATTTGTTTTCCACTGGCTCTCCCGGTTTTTATTTTTTCGTTTACCGGAAGCAAATTCCATAAATTGGCCCGGGTTATGGGAGCAGGCTCACCATTTTCTGGTACTATTGGATTTCCAAAACGAAAACCGTTAGAAATAGAGATATCGGCACCGGTTTTCCACCTTGCTGCATCGGTAATCATATTATCCATAGGGTTTTCTGCCGTTAAATATCGGTAAAGTGGGGTTGTGGTATAACCAACCACAGTTTCTAAATGTTCTTTGTAAGGTGCTTTTGCCTCTTTTACCAGTTTGGCAATTTCGGGGTCGGCCGGATATTTTTTAGGGTCTACTTCTATCAGTTCATACTCCTCATCTACAATTTCTCCATCCTTAAAGTATAGGTTAAGCTTTCCTACAAACGAACCAAATGCACCTGGCTCGGTTACTTTGGCATATTTGCCCTTAATGGGTTGCCTAACACGTTCGTGGGTGTCATTCCCAAAAATATAATCTACATCTTTGGCAATTGGGTTGCTGGCCAATTCTACCTGTTTAAAAATACCAAAATGGGTCACCAGGAACAGGGCATCAACTTTTTCCTCTTTTTTTACTTTCTGAATCAATTCTTTTACACCATCTTCCAATCCGCTAAAGTCAATGCCTTTACTAAAAATAGGGTTTTGCCTTACAGGAACATCGGGGTCATTTATTCCAATAAAGCCTAGTTTTACACCTTCAATTTCTTTAATCCAATAAGGAGGAAAAAGCTCTTTTTTATCTTTTTCGTGAAACATATTTTGAACAATAACAGGAGTTTCAAAGCCCTGCAAAACGTCCATCATTATTTTCTTGCCATAAACTACTTCCCAGTTTCCGGGTACAATAAGGTCATAATCCATATTTTTAATAATTTCTGGGAATATTTTTCCCTCAGAAAGTGCTGCATAGCCACTTCCCTGGATAAGATCGCCACCGTCAAAAATTACTGTATTAGGATTGTTGGCCCGTTCTTTTTCAAATAAGGTCTTAATATGTGCCAAACCACCACGTTCTTTAAATACAATTTCTTCATTTTCCCAAAACAATTCCGGGTGGGCATCTAATTGCCCATGAATATCTGCGGTTTGTAAAATGGTAATTTTAGTAGCTTTTTCTTTATTATTTTCCTGATCTTTCTTCTCTGCATCTTTACACGAGGCAAATAGCCCAATGGCTATAATCCCGGAAAACAAGAATGAGAGTTTCTTTATTCTTTTTTTGAAATTCATATGATAAGTATTGTTTTAAACTTTAATCAACCAGTATTATTAGCAGTTTTAGCTATAAGGGCTGAGACCCTAAAGCTCTATACTGTAATAATTTTTATTCTTCTGCAATTGTAAAAGATGGGTAAATGCATGGTTAACCACCTTTATATGCGGGTGTAGATCTTTGGGATTAATGTTTAGGTGATTTATAGAGAGTTTACAAACATAAATTTGTACACCCGCAGCCTCAGCTTTTTTGGTATAGCTGTCCATTTGCTCTTTATTTGTTAGTCCTTCTACATTACTGCCATAAAGCACTATCTGAAAATCGCCAAACTTGTTTCCGTCTTCTTTTTCTAAAGCTTCCGCAGTAAATATAATGGGGGTTAATTGTGGAATCTTTGAGGTTAAAACCACATAATTGTTTTTATTGGATGCTGGTTGGGTTTGTGCAAATCCCGAACCTCCCAAGATTATTAAAATGAATAGAATTCCTATTTTATTCTTCATCTCTATTATTTTATTTCGTTAAAATCAAATTCTTTTATAGCTCTATACTTGTATATCCTTTTTTCTGAAGTTGAAAATTATAGAGAATGCCATTTTCCACAATATCCATTTCAGACGGAATTTGTTTAGGGTCTACACCAAATTTATTGAGAGAGAATCCACAGGCCTTAAGACTAATATCCAGTTCTTTTGCCTGTTGAACAAAGCCTTGCATTTGGTTTTTATCGGTTAAGCCTTTTACGGTCTTACCGCAAACAATAATCTGAAAATCACCAAAATGATGTCCATCTTCTTTCTGTAATTCTTCTACTGTAATTAAAATAGGTTTTAGCTGCGGAATTTTTTTGGTTAAAACCACATAGTTGTTTTTTTCAGGATTGTAATTTTGGGCTTGTGAGCCTACAGAGAACAGCATAATTAAGGCCGTGAATATTAAAATTGAATTTTTCATTTTTGATAAATTTTATGGCTGAAGCAGCCGATTATATTTTTGTTGTTTGTTGATCTTTAAAATTGTTTAGGATAAAAAACAGGAGTCCGCCGGCAATGGCGATGTTTTTAAAAAGTGGCCCCAGGCTCGTAATTTGTCCAACCTGTACGGTAAGGGTTATAGGGATTAGAACAAGCATTAGAATTATTGCTGCCCAGCGTGTTTTAAAGCCTATTAGAAGGCCAAAACCTGCAATAAGCATAACTACACCAGACAGAATTACCAATATTTCGGGGTTTCCAAAAAAATAGGCGACTCCTTTAAAATTGGCTTGATCTATTCTTTTTACTGTTTTTTCGATATTAAGTAAATGATGTAAACTGGCCACGAGAAATATCCCGCTGAGCATCACCCTTAACAATTGAATAGAGCGACGACTCACTAAAATTTGTGAATTCATAAAACTTTAGAATTAGTGAATAATAATAGGTTCCGGGAAAAGGTCCCAGATTTTATATCATGTATGTCACTAATGCCTTTGGAGGGGGATAGTCTTTGGAGAAATAGCTGGAAATTACAGCTGGGTTTTGATAATTAAAATCGTGAAAATTATTTTTAATCTCCTGTCCAGGTAAATAAGGACTGCTAAAATAAAAGAAGCTATTGCATACAGCATCACTGGATATGACCAAAACAGAAGAATCCTGACTTAAAATATCGTCGGTAGTTTGTTGGGCACTTTTCTTACAAAAGGGATTTATCAATGCAATGCCTTCGGCATCCATTACGCTGTGAAGCATTCGGGCATCCAGTACCAGGAATTTTCCGAGGAAAATAGCGGTAAAAAAAATTACTATGTAAGTCTTGAATTGCATTTAAGGCGCGAAGATAAAACAAACCGTAGAAGCTATTTGTTACAAATGTTACAAATAGTTGTTAAAGAATATAGGCCTTAGAATTCTATTCAACTTTTAAAAGAAGAACTTGTTGTTGGGTGAAGCTGTCTGAAAATGTTTTAAAACCGTCATCTTAAATTTATTTAAGAGCCTGCCCCGATTCTTTATCGGGGATCTAACGTGTTGGTAATTAAAAACATGTTAAAAGCTGAAACAAGTTAAGCTTGACGAGAATAGACTTTTCAGACAGCCTCTAATCTATTAGTGTATATATCCCGGAACTAATACAGCCTTTAAACTTTTAAAATCATATTATTGGCACCGCCAAAGGTTTTATTACCCCGGGGCTTGCATGAAATTAAAAATTTGTTTCCAACGAATGCCTCGTGGGCTTGCCCCGAGGTAGTTTACAAAGTTGCTTTATGGCAACTGTAACAAAAGTTACTGCCCGAAGTGTAAGATTATTATATTTTTGCTGCAAGAAATTTTTAACTGTTTGGAAAAGTACATTCAAATAATAACCAATTCTTTTACCGGATATTTTAATTATTTGGTAAATGAAATTAGTAATCCATCCTGGACCAATTATTTTTATTGGCTTATAGGATTGTCAGTTTTGGTTTGGTTGCTGGAAATAGTGATTCCCTGGAGAAAAGATCAAAAGCTTTTCCGTAAAGGGTTCTGGCTGGATACGTTCTATATTTTATTTAATTTTTTTCTGTTTTCGTTGGTTGGCTATAATGCACTTTCTAATGTGGCTGTAGAATTATTTAATGATTTTCTGGGGCTTTTTGGAATTACCAATATTGTAGCTATAGAGGTTCAGGATTTTCCGGTTTGGGCGCAGTTGCTAATTATGTTTGTGATTGCAGATTTTATACAATGGAACGTTCATAGGCAATTGCATAAACAGCCCTGGCTATGGGAATTCCATAAAGTACATCACAGCGTAAAGGAAATGGGTTTTGCAGCACAGTTTAGATTTCATTTTATGGAAACCATAATATATAAATCGGTGCAGTATATTCCCTTGGCTATGATAGGATTTGGAATTCAGGAGTTTTTTGTAGTACATATGTTTGCAGTCTTTATAGGACATCTAAATCACGCCAATGTAGGTTGGAACTATGGGGTATTTGGGTATCTTCTCAACAATCCGAAGATGCATATTTGGCATCACGCAAAAGCGCTTCCGGAAGATAGGCCATACGGTATGAACTTTGGCTTAAGCCTTAGTATTTGGGATTTTTTATTTGGCACGGCCTATATTCCGAAGGAAGGCAAGAGTATAGAACTGGGTTTTGAAGGAGATGAAGAATTTCCTGAAGACTTTAAAAATCAAATGGCTTTTCCATTTAGAAAAAGTAAAGTGAAGAATCAATTTAATAACAATAAAAAAAGTATATATAATGAAAATAAAACAATTTAAAGACGAAGCCTTAGCGCATTATTCTTATGCCCTTGTAAGTAATGGTGAAATGGCACTGGTAGATCCCAGCCGTAATCCTATGCAGTATTACAAATATGCCGAAGAAAACGGGGCGAAAATTGTGGCAGTTTTTGAAACGCATCCGCACGCCGATTTTGTAAGTGGGCATTTACAAATCCAGCAAGAAACCGGTGCTAAAATTTATATCAGCGAGAAAGTTGGGGTAGACTATCCACATACAGCTTTTGATGAAGGAGATGATGTTAAAATAGGCAGTGTTAGTGTAAAAGCCTTGCACACGCCGGGTCACTCGCCAGATAGTTTAACTTTTATAGCTGAAGAAAATGGTGAAACAGCTATGTTTAGTGGAGACACCCTGTTTATTGGTAATGTAGGAAGACCAGATTTACGCGAAAAAGCCGGGAATATGAAGGCAAAACGCGTAGAATTGGCAAAGCAAATGTACCACACCATGCAAAACAAGTTTACTCATTTGCCCGATGATACTTTAATTTACCCGGCACACGGTGCAGGTTCCCTTTGTGGGAAAAATATGAGTGATGCTTCTTCCAGTACCTTAGGTAATGAGCGACAGGGCAACTGGGCTTTTAAAGACCAAACCGAAGAAGAGTTTGTAGCAGAAATCTTAAAAGATCAGCCTTTTATTCCTTCTTATTTTGGGTTTAATGTAGACTTGAATAGAAGTGGTGCTTTAAATGTACAAAAAGCAAAATATGGCGTGCCGGTAAAACTTAATGTAGATGAAGCACCAGAAGAGGGGGTAACTGTTGTAGACGCTCGTGATGGAGATGTTTACAAAAAAGGTCATCTATCCAACAGTATCAATATTATGGCCAGATCTCAAGGTGATAAATACGAAACCTGGCTGGGTGCAATTATAGAGCCCAATGAAGCTTTTTACCTGGTAGTTGAAAGCGTAGATCAAATTGATGATTTATTGGAAAGAACTGCAAAAATTGGTTATGAAAAGCAAATGAAAGGTGTATTAACTTTATCTGAAAAAGCTTCTAAAACTTCAGATAATTTCGACCTGGAAGATTTTAAAGCAAATAAAGAAAACTATACCATTGTAGATATTAGAAATGAAGGTGAAGTTGCAGAAGGTAAGATTTTTGAAGATGCGGTAGCTATTCCATTAAACGAACTAAGAAACCGTGCCGACGAGCTTCCCGAAGGTAAACCTTTTATGGTGCATTGCGCAGGTGGGTATCGTTCGGCTGCCGGAAGCAGTATTCTTGAAAATAAATTCAAAGATGCTAAAGTGTACGATTTAAGCGAAGCAATTAAAGAGTTTAGCGATAAATAATTTTTAGGCACTTATTTAATCAAAAATCCCCGTAAAATTATTCTCTACGGGGATTTTTTAATTTAAAGGGAAAAATCTATTAATTCATTTCTACAAAATTTCCTTTTGAATCAAATTTCAGTTCATCTCCATTTTCCAGTTTAACTTCGTGTCCTTCTTTATCCATTTCATATTCTATAATTTTAATATTTGAATGGTTTTTAGTTATGTAACCAGCAATATTAAGCGGTAAAGCTGGTGCAGGAATTCCGCTTTTACACTTTATTTCAGTCGGCTGGTTATTCTGGTCGAAACTAAGTTCGGTACCTTCAGACATTTTAATTTCAAATTTTTCCCAATTATCTCCTTTATCAATTTCTACAGTTTTAATTTTTTCATTCGGAAAAAGTTGCGAAACGTAGGCCGATACCATTTCGGGTAATTCAGATTTTTGAGCATGCCCAAAAGTGATTCCTAAAAATACCAATAAGCCTGTTAAAAATAATTTTTTCATAATTCTTAGTTTTTTGGTTTTACCCTAAAATAAGAAATGTAATTCAGGATTATTTTAAACTTTTGTGAATTTATACCGGGTAATTCTGATTTGTCTTTAAATTAGTTTCAAACGATTTTCTATATTTACAAAACAAGCTTCAAATTAAATTTGAAAAAAGAAACTATGGATAAAAATTATAAGGTTACCGTAAATGATGCCTATACATTTGAATTTACTAAAAACCAGATTGCTTCTCTAGATACTCAACAAATTACAGATAAACATTACCACTTATTGCAGGAAAACCGCAGTTTTAAAGCTGAAGTTGTTTCCAGAGATTTTCTGCAGCGACAATACAATATCAAAATTAATTCTAATACCTATAAAGTGGCCATTTCTAACGAGTTGGATTTACTTATAGAAGAAATGGGGCTTTCCCTTGGTGCTGCCCAAAAGGTCAATGATCTTAAAGCACCAATGCCGGGACTTATCCTTGAAGTAAATGTTAAGGAAGGTGATACGGTAAACGAAGGAGATTACCTGTTGGTTTTAGAGGCCATGAAAATGGAGAATACACTTGTAGCTCCCAGAGATGGAGTAGTTAAATCTGTTTCAGTTCAAAAAGGGGAAACCGTAGAAAAGAATCAGTTGTTAATTGAAATGGAATAATTCAGAAAATAAGGTTTAAAAAGCTTTTACTGAATTTAAATTCAAAATTATTAAAATGAAGAAAATATTAATAGCAAATAGGGGAGAGATTGCACTTAGGCTTATGAAGACCATTCAAAAAATGGGAATTAAAACCGTTGCCATTTTTTCTACAGCCGACAGGAATGCACCCCATGTAAAATTTGCCGACGAAGCCGTTTGCGTTGGTGAAGCACCGTCTAACGAGTCGTACCTTAAAGGAGATAAAATAATTGAAGTTGCGAAAGATTTAGGGGTAGACGGCATTCATCCGGGGTACGGTTTTTTAAGTGAAAATGCCAATTTTGCCGAAAATGTTGAAAAGAATGGTATTACCTGGATAGGTCCCGGCTCTAAAGCCATTAAAATTATGGGAAGTAAACTGGCCGCTAAAGATGCAGTAAAAGCATACGATATCCCTATGGTTCCCGGTATAGATAAGGCCATAACCAATGTGGATAAAGCCAAAGAAATTGCCAGGAAAATTGGCTTTCCTATTCTTATAAAAGCCTCTGCCGGTGGTGGGGGAAAGGGAATGCGTATTGTAGAAGAAGAAAAAGACCTTGAAGACCAAATGAAACGCGCTATCAGCGAGGCAGAGTCGGCTTTTGGTGATGGGGCCGTTTTTATCGAAAAATATGTTTCATCACCCAGGCACATAGAAATTCAGGTGCTGGCCGATTCCCACGGAAATTACCTTCATCTTTTTGAACGTGAGTGTAGTATTCAACGTAGACATCAAAAAGTAGTAGAAGAAGCACCCTCGGTGGTGTTAGACTACAAACTGCGGAAACAAATGGGAAAAGCAGCCGTAAAGGTGGCAAAGGCCTGTGATTATGTAGGTGCCGGTACGGTTGAATTTTTATTCGACGAACATAAAAACTTCTATTTCCTGGAGATGAATACCCGTTTGCAGGTAGAACATCCCGTTACCGAATATATAACGGGGATAGACCTGGTAGAGCAGCAAATTAAAATAGCCCGGGGCGAAAAATTAAATTTGCTACAGGAAGACTTAAAAATTAGAGGACACGCAGTTGAACTTCGAGTGTATGCTGAAGACCCTATGGATAATTTTATGCCAAGCGTAGGTAAATTGAAAAAATATACTATTCCAAAAGGAGCAAATATTCGGGTTGATAATGGTTTTGAAGAAGGGATGGAAGTTCCTATTTATTACGACCCCATGTTGTCAAAATTAATTACGTACGGGAAAACCCGTGAGGAAGCAATTCAATTAATGCTGAAGGCCATACATGAATACGAAATTGAAGGGGTAATGACCACGCTTCCTTTTGGTAAGTTTGTTTTTGAACATGAGGCATTTAGAAGTGGAAACTTTGATACCCATTTTGTAAAAAAGTACTATACCGCTGAAAAACTTGAAGATGAAATTCAGGAAGAAGCAAAACTTGCGGCATTGGTAGCTTTAAAAAAGTACCTTGAAGATAAGCAGCAATTGCGTATCCCTCAAAACTGAAATAATAATTCTTTTTGAGTTAGCATAAAGCATCTCTTGTCCATAAAATATTAAAGAAAAAATCAATTTCGAGTGATAGCTTGGAGTATGTAAATCTCGATAACTGAGTAAAAGAAAATATTGATGAGTCAGAATATAGAAAAGTTACAGGATAAAATTAAGAAGGCGAAACTAGGTGGAGGAGAAGATCGAATAGCCAGGCAACATGAGAAAAAGAAACTTACGGCCCGCGAACGTATAGATTATCTATTAGACGAAGGTTCTTTTGAAGAAATGGGGATTTTGGTAACCCATAGAACTACCGGGTTCGGAATGGAAGACCAAAAATTTTATGGGGATGGCGTGGTAACCGGATACGGTACCATTAACGGAAAACTGGTTTATGTTTTCGCCCAGGATTTTACCGTTTTTGGTGGTTCTCTTTCAGAAACACATGCAGAGAAAATTTGTAAGGTAATAGATCTTGCGGTAAAGGTAGGAGCCCCCATGATTGGCTTAAACGATTCAGGAGGAGCCAGAATTCAGGAGGGAGTAAAATCTTTGGGAGGCTATGCCGATATTTTTCATAGAAATGTAAAAGCTTCAGGTGTAATTCCACAAATTTCAGCTATTATGGGGCCTTGTGCCGGCGGAGCTGTTTATTCGCCTGCCATGACAGATTTCACCCTTATGGTGCAGGATACCAGCTATATGTTTGTAACCGGTCCAAATGTGGTAAAAACGGTAACCAACGAAGAAGTGACTTCCGAAGAGCTAGGAGGAGCTTCTACCCACGCCACAAAATCTGGGGTTACACATATCACTTCTTTTAATGATATTGCCTGCCTGGAAGATATCAGGAAACTGGTAAGCTATATGCCGCAGAATAACAAAAAAGCACCGGAAAAACTTCACTATACAATGGGAGACGAAATTCGGGAAGAACTGGATAGTATTGTACCCGACAGTTCTACAAAGCCTTATGATATGCATGAGGTAATAAAGGGAATTATTGATACAGATTCGTTTTTTGAAATCCATAAAGACTATGCCGAAAATATTATTGTTGGTTTTGCCCGCCTGGGCGGAAGAAGTATTGGAATTGTTGCCAACCAACCCATGAGCCTGGCCGGGGTTTTAGATGTAGATTCGTCTAAAAAAGCAGCTCGTTTTACCCGGTTTTGCGACTGCTTTAATATTCCATTGTTGGTATTGGTAGATGTTCCGGGGTTTTTGCCGGGTACAGACCAGGAATGGAACGGTATTATTTTACACGGGGCCAAGTTACTTTATGCACTTAGTGAAGCTACGGTACCAAAAGTTACCGTAATTACCCGAAAAGCTTATGGTGGGGCTTACGATGTAATGAATTCCAAGCATATTGGTGCCGACCTTAATTTTGCCTGGCCAACTGCCGAAATTGCCGTAATGGGAGCCAAAGGAGCTAGTGAGATTATTTTTAGAAAGGAAATTAAAGAAGCTAAAGATAGTGAAGCAAAACTGGCCGAAAAGGAAGCTGAATATGCCGAGACTTTTGCCAATCCTTTTGAAGCTGCGCAACGCGGATTTATAGATGAGGTGATTATGCCACAGGAAACACGTAGAAAATTGCTGAAAGGTTTTAGTATGCTGGAAAACAAGGAGGTACTAAGGCCAGAGCGTAAACATGGGAACATTCCCCTATAAATTAATTTGTTTTTGTTTATTTTTAGAACAATTAACACATAAAGATTAAAGAATATGTCTAAAATTACTACATCAAATATAAAGCTTGAAAGAAAAAAGTTAGAGTTGGAATTTGAAATCGCTCATAGGGTTTATGAAGACGATATATTATTAAGCCAGGCTTACGATGAAACAATCCTTCCTGAATGGGAGTAATACATATAAGATTTTTTTTAAGTACCATTAAAACTTAGGTTTATTGGCAAGGCCAAAGGGTGTAACACCTCGAGGTAGTTTACTTAAATTTAAACCAACAAAAATGTGTCTTATCCTACTGTGGGACAGACCTGGCGTAAATATGTCATAAGTGTGTCGCAAGATTTTTCCAGGCTTCAGTATAGATTTGCTAAAACATTAAATGATATTTATGAAAGATAATGAGTTAGCAAATAGATTAATTGAACTAAGAAAAAGAAAAGGTTTTTCCCAGGAGTTTTTAGCAGAAGAATCCGGTATTAGTTTAAGAACCATTCAGCGTATTGAGAAAGGAGAGACCCAACCAAGAGGAGATACTTTACAACGCATAGCTAAAGGGCTTGGTGTAACATCAGAGGAGCTTATTGATTGGAAGTTAGAAAAGAACAGCTCTTATTTGGTTTTGCTTAATACTTCGGCACTAAGCTTTCTTTTCTTCCCAATTTTAGGTGTTCTAATTCCTTTGGTGATGTGGGTTTCTAAGAAAAATAATGTTCATAAAGTGGACGAATTTGGAAAGGAAGTAGTCAATTTTCAAATAACGTGGTGTCTTTTCATATTTTTATTTTACCTGTTAATTTTTGTTAGGATTATTTTTGATATTTCTATTTCGTTGCGTTTAAACCCGTTAGTGATTACGGCATATTTTGTTATTCTTTATATTTTGAATGTAACTTTGATTGTTTATAATTCAATTAGAATAAAAAAGTCCAAAAGCCCTAAATATTTCCTTAGAATACCATTTTTAAGATAATTTTCAAGGATACGTTAGTGTAGATTATATGAAATTCAATAAAGTTGTTTGTGTAGACCATACTAAACTTAAAGATTGGGCCATAGAGGAGCTCCAGGAATATAGTAGCGCTGAGGTTACCGTCTATAAAGATAGCCCCGATTCAGAAAAGGAACTTATTGACAGGATTGGGAAAGCCGAAGCAATTATCGTTTCCTGGAAAACACAAATCCCTAAAAGTGTAATTAAAAAATGCGGTCAGCTTAAATATATAGGCATGGCTTGCAGTCTTTATGACGATGAATCGGCGAATGTAGCCGTAGATTTTGCGAGGGAAAAAGGAATTAGCGTAAAAGGAATTTTTGACTATGGAGATCCCGGAGTGGTAGAGTTTATAATCTCTGAATTAATTCAATTACTTCATGGCTTTGGTGAAAACCAATGGCGTGAAATGCCGGTAGAGATCACCGGTAAAAAGATTGGGATTATAGGTTTGGGTACTACCGGTCAATTATTGGCGAAAGCCTTACTGGCCCTCAACGCCGATATTTATTATTTTAGCAGAACCCGAAAAAGGGATTGGGAAGCTAAAGGCCTTACCTATTTACCATTGGAAGAACTACTAAAAACTGCAGAAATAATCTCGCTACATCTTCCTAAAAATACCAGGATATTGGGAGCGAGAGAGTTTAAACGCTTAGGTTCAGGTAAAATCCTAATCAATACTTCATTGGGGCTACCTTTTAACGAAAAAGCTTTTGTTGATTGGTTAAAAATTGAGACTAATTTTGGGATTTTTGATGGGGATGGAGGTGCGTCACTTTCTGAAGCTGTAAAAGAGATGAGTGGACTTATTTCCTATCAAAAAAGTGCCGGCTGGACTGCCGAAACCCAGGAGCGTCTATCTAAAAAAGTACTGGAGAATTTAAAATCTTATTCCGGGTAATACAATCATAATAGCTTTCGTAAATTTGATAGGTTTTTCCTGTAACAATTGTTACTGTCTTAATTGAAAATTTGCAGTTAATTTGCATTTCGAAAAAAAAAGAAACTATGGAATGGATTTTTGAGCCGTGGCCCTGGTATATAGCAGGACCACTTATTGCTTTAATAATGTTTTTACTAATCTTTGTTGGTAAAGGTTTTGGGATGTCTTCTAACCTAAGGACTATGTGTACGCTTTGCGGCGCAGATTCTAAAGCCGATTTTTTTGATTTCGACTGGAAATCTCAACGTTGGAACCTTATTGTAGTTGTTGGTGCCATAATTGGTGGTTTTATTGCCGCAAATTTTTTAAGCAACGATCTTTCTGTGGCTATAAATCCAGAAACTATTAGCAACTTAAAGGAACTGGGCTTTAATAGTGCAGGAGAGGCTTATTTGCCTACCGAACTCTTTACCTGGGAATCTGTAGGTGGTATCAAAGCTTTAATCATTCTTTTAGTTGGAGGAATTTTAATTGGCTTTGGTGCGCGTTATGCCGGGGGCTGTACCTCTGGTCACGCAATTTCAGGTTTAAGTAACCTGCAATTACCTTCTTTAATAGCCGTAATTGGCTTTTTTGTAGGTGGGTTACTAATGGTGCACATTTTATTCCCGTTAATATTTTAAATTGAAATTATGAGAAGTGTAGGATATTTATTGATAGGTATATTTTTTGGAATCGTAATGTTTAAATCTGAAGCTGCTTCCTGGTTTAGAATCTATGAGATGTTCCAGTTTCAATCTTTTCATATGTATGGAATTATAGGTTCTGCTTTGGTTTTAGGTGTAATTGGTGTTCAGGTTATTAAAAGGAATAACCTAAAATCTTTTTTCGGCCAAAGAATCACTTTTATTCCTAAGGAGAAAAGTTTTAGCCGTTATATGTATGGAGGGATTATTTTTGGATTAGGTTGGGCGCTTGCAGGTGCCTGTCCCGGCCCCATCTTTACCTTAATAGGTGCAGGTTTTATGCCTTTATTAATTGTTTTTGCGGGAGCACTACTAGGTACTTTTTTATACGGCCTACTTCGTAAAAAACTTCCGCATTAAAATAAAATGTTTCCCGGCTATATTTTGAATTTAATTAGCCGGGGGGCATTAGGTGCTTTAATTTATTGGCACCGCCAAAGGGTAGAATACCCCGAGGCTTGCCTCGAAATTAAAAATTTGTTTCCAAAGAATGCCTTGTGGGCTTGCCCCTAGGTAGTTTACTTTTTTTCGGAAGAAATATAGAAATAGGGGAGTGAAATATGATATTTTACTACAATTAACCTAATGGCAATTACAATTATTGAGGTGGTGAGATATATAATATCCCGATTAACCTCCAAATCGTGCATAATAACAAAAACCAGTCCGCCAACGATACAGGCAGTAGCGTAGATTTCTTTTCTAAAGATAACCGGAATTTCATTACAAAGTATATCACGAATAACACCGCCAAAAGTACCTGTCATGGCTCCTATGGCAACACAAATTATAGGATCGAGATCATTTCTTATGCCTATTTCTACTCCGGTAATGGTAAAGATTCCTAAACCAATAGTATCAAAAAGAAATAGCGACTTTTTAAGATAATTAATTTTGTTCCGAAAAATTATGGCTAAAATGGTAACTGCTCCAATTAAATACACATAAATGGTATTTTCCATCCAGGTAACGGGAGTATTGCCAATAAGGGTGTCCCTTAGGGTACCACCACCAATGGCAGTAACAAACCCAATAATAAAAATTCCGAAAAGGTCCAGCCTGCGGTCCATAGCTGCCAGGGCACCGGAGATTGCAAAGGCTATGGTTCCCAGGATGTCTAGAATATTAAATAAGGTAAATTCCATTTACTTGATATTCGAGAATTAAAAATCCCGGGGCTTTTCCCGAAATTATAGGTTATAATACAAATGCTTGGCCTATCTTTTTGATAGACGATTTTAGGCAAAGGTATAGTTAATTATGAAAAGCTAAGAATTTTTTCTTTTTTTGAACCAAATCTATACCTTCCAATTATTATTGAATAGTAAAACTTAATTAGATTCGTGTAAGTTTATAAGGAAACTTACTACTTTTGTAACATAGAAAAACAATATAAAATGAGCGATAAACTAGAAAGAATAAAGACGTTGATTATAGGATCTGGCCCAGCTGGATATACTGCGGCGATTTATGCAGCAAGAGCCGATCTTAAACCCGTAATGTATACCGGTCTTGAACCCGGAGGGCAGTTAACTACAACCACCGAAGTAGATAATTTCCCCGGATATCCCGAAGGCGTAGATGGTCCAAAAATGATGATGGATCTGCAAAAACAAGCCGAACGTTTCGGAACCGAAGTGCGTATGGGAATGGTAACCGAAGTAGACTTTAGTGATAAGGTGGGCGGAATTCATAAAGCCTGTATAGATAATTCTACCTGGGTTGAAGCCGAGTCTGTTATTATTTCTACCGGCGCTACTGCAAGATATTTAGGTTTGCCTAGTGAACAACGTTTACGAGGTGGTGGAGTTTCTGCTTGTGCTGTTTGTGATGGTTTTTTCTATAAAGGTCAGGATGTTGCTATCGTTGGAGGTGGAGATACCGCTGCCGAGGAAGCGACCTATTTGGCAAACATCTGTAATAAAGTAACGATGTTGGTTCGCGGTGATCAAATGCGTGCGTCTAAAGCTATGCAGCATCGTGTAAATAACACTAAAAATATAGATCTTCGTTACCACACCGAAGTTGATGAAGTTATTGGGGAACAAGTGGTTGAAGGTTTAAGTATGCTGAATAAAGAAACCGGTGAAAAAGAGAAAATTGAGATTACAGGTTTGTTTATTGCTATTGGCCACAAGCCAAATACCGATATTTTTAAAGACAAATTAACGATGGATGATACCGGCTATATTATTACCGAAGGTAAATCTACAAAAACAAATGTACCGGGAGTTTTTGCCTCGGGTGATGTTCAGGATAAGATTTATCGTCAGGCGGTAACGGCAGCAGGTACCGGATGTATGGCTGCTTTAGATGCTGAGCGTTATTTGGCAGAAGTGGAAAGCGAAGAAGGAGAAGAAGTGAAAACTACCAAAAAAGTAGAAGCTTAATTTCTTGAAAAATTATAGTAAAAAACCTCACAAATCTATAAGAGCTGTGAGGTTTTTTTGTTTTTGGAATATGTTTGCCAATTAGTTCTACTAATATTCTAAACCGATTTTGGTTCTAACCTTATCTAATAAATCAATTAGCTGCAAGCTTTTTTTGAAAGTCATTTCGGTACTTTCGGTTTTGCCTTCACGCAACATTTTTTGAACATGTTCGGCTTCAAAATTATAACCGTTGGAGCTTACGTTAAATTCTTTGGTGTCTTCCAATTCAGGAGTTTGAATAGTGATACTTGTAGGTTCATGAAACCTTTTATGTAAGGTAAGTTTAGCATTTTCAAACTGAATGATGGCCGCAGTAGATGTTTGTTCTATAATAGAGCTGCGCAAATTGGCTTTAACATTTTTTGGATATTTAAAAACCATGTTGCATTCTTTATCTATGCCGGTTTCACTAAATATTGCCTGTGCTTCAATATCTTCCGGAACTCCCAATGCACTTAGCGCCATAAAAATCGGATAAACCCCAATATCTAACAAACTACCACCTCCCAGGCTTTTATTATAGAGTCGTTTGTCTAAATCTACCGGTGCAGGAAAACCAAAATCTGCTTCTAAGCTCTCAATTTTTCCATATTTCTCAGACTCAATTAAATCAAGCACATATTTAAAATGTGGTAAAAATTGAGTCCACATGGCTTCCATTAGAAAAACTTGCTGTTTTTGTGCCCTGGCAATCATTTCTTCTACCTGTTTTTTATTGATCGCAAAAGGTTTTTCGCATAAAACCGCTTTTTTATTATCCAGGCATAGTAATGTATGTTCATAATGGAAAACATGAGGAGTGGCAATATAAACCACATCTAATGCTTCGTCTGTCAGCATGGTTTCGTAGCTGGAAAATAATTTTGTAGCTCCATGTGTTTCGGCAAAACTTTCAGCTTTGGTTATAGACCTACTGGCTACCGCATATAATTCGGCACCTTCTACATCTTTTAATGCAGTGACGAATTTTCCTGCTATTTTTCCGAGGCCAAGAATGCCCCATTTAATTTTTTTCATCTAAAATATAATTTGTCTTTTGCCATCAATTTAATGAACGGCATTATTAGCGATATTCTTTTATTTTATGTTCGGGGGTTTTTATGAATAATTCTAAAATTAAGGCAAGTGCCATAACCAGTAAGCATCCCGCCAAATTAAGCCATAAGTAGGGCATTACATCTAAAGTAAAGATGACAATTATTATAAACTGTGTAATTATAGCCGCTATAAAAACAGAATTACTATTCACTTTTTTAATAAAAAAGGCCAGTAAGAAAATACCTAAAACATTGCCATAGAAAATAGAGCCAATAATATTTACAAGCTGAATAAGATTGTCGAATAAATTAGCAAAACTGGCAAAAGCAATAGCTATAAGTCCCCAAATAAGCGTAAACCATTTAGATGCTTTTACATAATGTTCATCAGATTTTTCTGTTTTTCTACTTCTTTTATAAAGATCTATAGAAGTAGTAGAGGACAAAGCATTTAGTTCTGATGCGGTAGAAGACATGGCAGCCGACAGGATTACCGCCAGTAAGAGCCCGATTAGTCCTCTTGGTAGATTATTAAGGATAAAGTGAATAAAAACATAATCTTTATCGTTGCTTTCTGCATCTTTATCTGAAGCATCTATTAATTTCCTCGCTTTTTGTCTGGTTTCCTTTTCAGAAGCCTGTAACGAAGCCAGGTTTTCACGGTATGCTTCATTATTTTCTTTATTGAAATCATTATTCTCTGCGAATGCTATATGAAGGTTTTGCTTTTTTTGCTGAATGGCATCGTGCTCCTGCATTAAATCTTCGTATTGCCGGCCATAATCTGAATTCAAAACGGTTTCGGTAGCCGCAGGATTAAAATTAAGCGGGGCATTGTTAAACTGATAAAATACAAAAACCATCACGCCCACAAGCAAAATAAAGAACTGTAGAGGTACTTTTAGCATAGCGTTCATAATCATTCCCATTCTACTCTCTTTAACCGACTTACCGCCTAAATAGCGTTGTACCTGGCTTTGGTCTGTTCCGAAATAAGAAAGGGCCAAAAAACCACCTCCAATAATTCCGCTCCAAAAAGTATAGCGGTTTTCAAAGTCGAATGAAAAATCTAAAATTTCCATTTTACCACTGGCACCGGCAATTTCTAATGCATTGCTAAAGTTTATGTTTTCGGGAAGGTAACTTAGAATAATAAAGAATGCTGCAAACATCCCGGTTAAGATCACGGCCATTTGCTGTTTGTGGGTAACATTTACAGCTTTAGTGCCCCCTGCAACCGTATAAATAATAACAAGCGAACCTATAAGTACAGTAAGGCCAGAAAGGTTCCAGCCCAAAACAGCCGATAAGATTATGGCCGGAGCAAATATGGTGAGCCCGGCTGCCAATCCTCGTTGAATTAAAAATAAAATAGCGGTTAGTGTTCTGGTTTTTCTATCGAAACGAGATTCTAAATATTCGTAGGCGGTATAAACATTCAGCCTTTTATAAATGGGAATAAAAAACATACAAATAACCACCATGGCCAGGGGCAGCCCAAAGTAAAACTGCACAAAGCCCATTCCGTCGTTAAAAGCCTGCCCAGGAGTAGAAAGAAAGGTGATTGCACTGGCTTGCGTGGCCATGGTAGAGAGCCCAATGGTCCACCAGCGGGTTTCACTTCCACCGCCAATAAAATTGCGGGCACCTTTATCATTTTTTGTTTTATATACGCCGTATGCCACAATAAAGGCCAGGGTACCAAAAAGAATTAACCAGTCTATTAATTGCATATTATGAGAATAGGGACATGATGAAATAAAAAATTAGAATATAAGCAGCATTGGCTAGAAGAACCATGGTATAGGATTTATTCCATGTAAATTTTTCGGGTTTTTTCATTATTTTCCAATTGAAATCATATTAGCAAAAAGCCTGTAAGCACCAGCTACTCCAGCGGGGAATTGCCTAAAAAAGCTTAATCCGGTATAAATAAAATAACCTTCTCCATATTGCGCAACCAGTAAACTTCCATTTTTAGGAGACTCGTTTTCGTCTTGCATAGATAGGATAGGGGTAAACTCCTCGCTCCAGGAATCCGGAAAATAAAGTCCGCGCTCCTGAACCCAATTATCAAAATCATTTTTGGTGATTTTATTGGGAAAATTTAAAACCGGATGATTTTCGGCTAAAAACCTAACTTCAGCGGTTTCATCGGTTACACGATCGCGAGATAATTCTAATGGGAAGGGAGCTATTTTATTGGTAACCAAACCGCGACTGGTATTGTATTGTACAATTAAATTTCCGCCACTTTTTACATAATCAAAAAGTATTTGTTGCTTGAATTTTAAGTCTTTAAGCGTGTTTAATGCACGAATCCCCAGGACGATAGCATCGTATTTTTCTAAGGAAGAAGCGGAAATTGAAGCCGCATTTAATTTTTCTACACTATAGCCTATTTGCTCTAAACTTTCGGGAACCACATCGCCCGCGCCTTCAATATAACCAAGGAGTTTTCCTTTTTTTTCAATCTCTAAACGAGCAACTTTTAATTTTGAAGGAGTTACCAGGTTTTGCTTTGGAATATGTTTGTAGTCTATGGTGATTAATTTTTCTGAAAATTCCTTTCCGTTCACCAGGGCCGTGGGACTAATAAATGTTTCGTTTTGATTTTTGGGCGGAATAACCTGAAAAGAATGTATTTGAGTGCTACCTTTTTGTTGAAGCTGAAATTTTTGTTCTTCAGGTTTTATAGTCCAGCCTTCTCCGGCCGAAAGACTAACTTCTCCCTGTACATTTGCTTTTCCCGAAGTAAGTTTTACCGAAATTTTTTTGGGTTCGGCATTTTCAAAAATTACAATCTCGTCTTCAAACGAAATAGAAACCTCGGGTATCACCTCAAATGCCTGGTAGGTTTCTCCAAACACAGGGTCGTTGAATTTATAAACTATTGGCCTTTCAAAAGTTAGGCTAAGTCCATTAAAATCTAGTTGAAAAAGACTTTTGCTAAGTTCAGGTGTTTCTGGAAGTCCTCTTAATTGCTGGTCTTTTACTATATACATTCCGTTATTGGCAGTTTCTTTTAACCAATATGGCGTGGTGTATGGCGTGTTTTTAGGGATTTTTAGGCTTACTTCACTGTGCCAGGCGGTATTATTTTTCAAGTTTATTTGGGGGTGGGTTTTGGTGTTATTCGGACTTAATTCTACAGAATTTAAACTAATTGGAAAATCACTTCTATTTATCGCTTCTAGTTTTACCTGAACACTATCTTGCGGTGTAGCCGAAGCCCGGCTGGCTACTGCCTCTAAAAATAAGCCTGCGCTTGCATAGATAATGTCTTTAATTTCTTTGGTTTTTTGTTCTCGCCAGTGCTTATTGGGAAGTTTCTGTATTAAAGTATAAGCCTCTAAAAGTTTTGGCAAACTAGCTGCGGGATCTTTAAAATTGAAATCTTTTTCAACCTGGGTTAGGATTTCACCAATGGCTTTACCACCTTCTAGCTTATTCCAGGAGGTATCAATGTTTTTAAACACATTTTGTGACCGGAGGGTATCCCCTTTAATAGGTTCTAAGTATTCCATTTGACTGCCCCGCGAACCCGTACTCCCAAAGCCCTGAGATTGGTGTTGACTTCGGCTTAAAGAAGAAATTTCTGGATTTGATAGCCCTAGAAGTGGGAAATAGGTTCCGGTATCAAAGCTTATAAATTGGTTTTTATTGGCTTCTTCAAAAGCTTCCTGGCCGCCATAAAACCAGGGGGAAGTATTAAAATAAACGCGTTTAGATTGATGGGGTTTGGTAAATTCTAACTGTTCGTGGAATTTGGCCGGATTTGCTGCCGCTTCAAAAGCTTCCAGGCTTAATAAAGCAGAAGATGTATGATGCCCGTGGGTGGTACCCGGAGTTCTATGATCAAACCTATTAATTATAATATCGGGTTTAAAATTTCTAATAATCCATACCATATCTGCAAGTACTTTTTCTTTATCCCATATTTTTAGAGTTTCTACCGGGGTTTTAGAATAGCCAAAATCGTTAGCGCGGGTAAAAAATTGTTCGCCACCGTCTATTCGTCTGGCTGCAAGCAATTCCTGGGTTCTAATTACGCCTAATTGTTCTCTTAATTCGGACCCAATAAGATTTTGGCCTCCATCGCCCCGGGTTAAAGAGAGGTAGGCAGTTCTTGCATTTTTCTCGTTAGAAAAATAGGAGATTAAGCGAGTATTTTCGTCATCTGGATGAGCGCCAATATATAAGACAGATCCCAGGAAGTTTAGTTTCTTTATTTTCTGAAAAATTTCAGAAGCATTTAATTTTTCGGGTTGCTGTGCGTGTATATTCAGCAAAAAAAAGCAGCAAAGTAAACTAAGTAAGTTACGCATAAATCTTAAGGCAGTTAAATGAGGTTACCAAATATAAAAACTTTAGCCGCCTGAAGATAAGATTTTACCGGATAATAGGAGGTAAATGTCTGGGAACTTTCATTAAATTTAATATTTGTTTGTTATAAAGCAGGAGCTTAAGCCTAAGATCTTAAGTTTTTGAGTTAAACGATTTAAAAACGTTTTTTGAACTTTTTCAGGTAGCAAAATATCGTTGAATTATTGGTGACCTAAGTTGAAAAGAGTGCTTTTAATAAAAATTACAGGCTGCTTTTACCTTCATCAAGAAAAACGTCTTTGGCCACCAGGGATACTGCTTTTTGTAAAATAAGGTTATTGGGGTATGTGATAAGTTCACCGTCTAATGTCCTGAGGTGTAAATGAAAAGCCTTTATGTCTTCAATAACAGCTTCAACAGGTAGGTCTTTGTCATGAATCTTTATTTTATCCCCAATTTTATATGGGAAAGAAAAGAATAGAATAATCCCCGAAGTAATATTACTCAGTATAGACCAGATGGCAAAAAGTGCTACTCCCAGCACTGCAAAAACCGAAGAAAAGATAAGGGAGATTTCTGTAAGGCCAACCCCCCAGGCTAATGAAAGTAAGAATACAGCAATAAGTAGAATTAAAATATTAATATACTTGAACATTAGCCTGGTTCTCGTAAAATTAATTTCACTGCGTTTCCCTACTTTATGGGCTGCTTTTTTTAAAAGAAATTGAACAATTAATAAAACAAAAATGGTGGCTACCGTATAGGAGATTTCGGTTTTATATATTGAAAACACTTCGTACATAATTTATACTAAATTTTGATACAAAGTTAATCTAAAAAGCCAGTTCTAAATAGAAATAGAAGAAACAATTTTTTAAATTATTAGCGTGAATTATAAGTTAATGTGAATGAGTTTAAATTGCTCGTATTTAGCTATTTGTATTAGTTGATGTGCGTGTCTTATTTGTTTTTTATAGCTTGAACCTATTCATGAACGATGGTGTTTTGTATACTTTCAATTATAATACAGAAGCTCGATTTTTAGGTGGCTAGTATATGCAGATTAATGAAGTATAGCTAACAAAGTAAATTACTAATTCTATATTCGAGGTTAATTTTAAAAGCGTGTATAGAAATTTTAAAAAAGAACCAAAAATGTGCTAAAATATGATCGTGGTCAGTATGTGAAAATTGGCTTTTTACTTTTTTTGCAGTGTTTTTTATAGATAAGATACTTTTTGTAATCCCGGTAAAGTAAGCACTAATAAATTTTTGAATGAAGACAAAGATGGAACTAATGGCCCCAGCGGGAAATTTTGAATCTCTGCAGGCGGCTTTGGATAATGGCGCAGATTCAGTTTATTTTGGAATAGACCAGCTTAATATGAGGGCCAGGGCTTCTGTGAATTTTACGATGGAAGATTTACCTGAAATTACTAAAAGATGTAGTGCTAAAAATGTACGCACCTATCTTACCCTTAACACTATTATCTACGATCACGACTTATCGCTTATTAAAAGTCTTTTAAGGCAGGCAAAAGATGCCGGGGTAACGGCTGTTATTGCCTCCGATCAGGCGGTAATTGCTTCTGCAAGAGAGCAGGGAATAGCAGTACACATTTCTACACAACTTAATATTACCAATATTGAAACGGTGAAATTCTACAGTCTTTTTGCCGAAACTATGGTGCTTTCCCGGGAGTTAAGTTTAAGGCAGGTTAAAAAGATCACAGAACAGATTCAAAAAGAACAAATAAAAGGCCCTTCAGGCGAATTGGTGAAGATAGAGGTTTTTGGCCACGGTGCCTTATGTATGGCGGTTTCAGGAAAATGCTATTTAAGCCTTCATTCACATAATTCTTCTGCGAATAGGGGTGCTTGTAAACAGAATTGCCGAAAGAAATATACAGTTATAGACCAGGAAACCGGTTTTGAGATTGAGGTAGATAATGAATATATGATGTCTCCAAAAGATCTTTGTACTTTAGATTTTCTGGACCAGGTAATGGGTGCCGGTATAAATATCTTAAAAATTGAAGGACGTGGTCGTGCACCTGAATATGTAGCTACCGTAACCAGGGTGTATAGAGAAGCTTTAGATGCGCTATATGAAGATACATTTACTTCTGAAAAGGTTGAAATTTGGATGAAGAAGTTGGCCACGGTTTATAATCGTGGTTTTTGGAGTGGTTATTATTTAGGGCAAAAACTTGGAGAATGGAACAATACCTCGGGATCTCAGGCCACCCAGAAAAAAATTTATGTGGGCAAAGGTGTGCATTACTTCCCTAAAGCGGAAGTGGCTGAATTTAAAATAGAAGCTTACGATATCAAAAAAGGCGATAAGCTATTAATTACCGGCCCCAGTACAGGAGCCAAAGAAATTGATTTGAAAGAGTTATTTGTAGATGAAACCAGTGTGGAAAAAGCCATAAAAGGAGATTCTTGTACAATAAAACTGCCTTTTAGGGTAAGGCTTTCAGATAAACTTTATAAAATAGTAGAAGCTTAATGGTGGTAGTAACGCTACAGCGCAATAAATGTATTGGATGTAATTATTGTGTAGAGCTTGCCCCTGCACAATTTCAGATGTCTAAAAAAGATGGGAAATCGGTTTTGCTAAAAGCTAAAGATAATAAAGGTTTTCATACCCTTAAATCTCCAGATTATAGTATCCTGGCACCGGCTGAAGCGGCAGCAAATGCCTGTCCGGTTAAAATTATCAAGGTAAAAGCTATTTAAAATTTGGGTTGACTTTTATAAACTTTTGCTGTAGAACCAGAACAACAAATACCTTAAGCTAGATCTAGTAACTCCTGGTATACCAGGTGTGTGGGTAGGCCTACCACGTTAAAATAACTTCCTTCCAGTTTAGTGATTCCTATAAGTCCAATCCATTCCTGTATGGCATAGCCTCCTGCTTTATCAAAAGGTTTAAAATTTTTTACGTAATAATCAATTTCCCCGGGCGTAAGCTCTTTAAAGCTTACTTTGGTTTCGCAATTTACGGTAGATTGATGCTTATATGTAGTAAAGCAAACCGAAGTGAAAACGCTATGGCTTTTACCTGAAAGAGATCTAAGCATTTCTTTAGCTTCAGGTGCGGAAGAAGGTTTTCCCATTGCCTTTCTATCATTGTAAACAATAGTATCGCTTGTAATTAAAATTTGGTCTTTTTTTAATTCTTTCTGAAAAGCTTCGGCTTTTAATTGAGCGAGGAAATCGGTTATTTCTTCCTTTTGAAGATATTCTGGATGAACTTCTTTTACCGGTCTTACATCTATTTTGAAAGGGATGTCAAGATCTTTAAAGAATTGATGGCGTCTTGGTGAGCCCGAAGCAAGAATTATTTCTTTATTTTTTAAAAGTTCTTTTAACATAATAGGATTAACGTAAAAATTGATGAAAACCGATAGAAATAAGTCCGAAAAATAAAATAATTTTTAATACTAAGCTCAAGTGAGAGTAATCACTCTTTTTTTTCGCCTCCCAAATACGCACCTGAAAATAGAGTAGGGGCGCCAGGATAAAGGTTAAGGTGTAGATTACCAGAAAAGTATTTTCAAAAAGATAATTATAGATATAATATATAATGGCAACTACTGGTAGGATGCCAAGTGCAAAAATTATCTTATTGGTGCGCTTATGTCCTAAAATAATAGGGAGTGTTTGTATACCGGCATTATGATCTCCTTTAATATCTTCCTGGTCTTTTACCATTTCCCGTAATAAATTCAGTAAAAAGGCGAATACTGCGTAATCTATTAGAATAGAAAACAATAAGGATTGTATTTGCTTGTTTTGAGGGGAAATTGCCGGAAAAAGATCAAAAATAGCGGGCAATAGCACTACGAAAGCTACCAGAAAACTAATGATAATATTTCCTAAAAAAGGAATTTGTTTTAGATAACTCGCATATAAATAGAGAAGCGCCGAAGAAAAAATGAATATGGCTACAAAACCGGGTTTTTCAAGCAGGTTTGCCAGATAAAAGCCCAACCCAACGCCAATAATATTTAAAATTATAAATAGGTTGTTCGCTTTTTTTTCTGAAATCTTATTTCCAACAATTAGTTTTTTGGGTTTATTGACTTTATCGGCCTGGATATCATAAATATCATTAATCACATAGCCCGAGGCCGCAATACAAACGGTGGCCAGGGTTAAAAGCGAATAGCCAAACGCATTTAGTGTAATAGTAGCACCAAAGCCCTCAAAAAACGAAAACTTTATAAGGAGCAGGGTGAGGCATATAAAAATAAGGTTAGGCCATCTTACCAGCTTTAAATAGGCGATCATATATTAGATTATTCAGAAACAAACTTTAAACCTACAATTGAAATTATTAGCGTACTTAGAAAGAAAATACGCCAAAAGTTGGCAGGTTCTTTAAATATAAAAATCCCAAGTAAAACAGTGCCAACGGCACCTATACCTGTCCATACTGCATAGGCAGTGCCAATGGGTAGTGTTTGGGTAGCTTTATAGAGCAAAAACATACTGATGCTTAGGGATATTAAAAAACCTGCAAACCAAAGATTAGAGTTGTAACCGGTGGTAAGCTTTGTTTTTCCCAGGCAAAAGGCAAAGCCTACCTCAAAAAGTCCGGCGAGAATTAATAAAACCCAGTTCATTATGCTTTGTCAATCCATTTACCCTGAACTTTCATTACTTGTTCTATCACATCGCGAACGCAACCTTTACCTCCCTTTTTATGAGAAACATATCTGGAGATTTCTTTAACTTCTGCCACTGCATCTTGCGGGCAACAAGGCAGGCCAACAAGTTTCATAGGGTAATAGTCTGGGATGTCGTCTCCCATATAGAGTACGTTTTCGGCATTTATATTATAAATATCAAAGAATTCATCCATTTGTTCCACTTTATCGTGAATACCCAAATAAATATCATTTATTCCAAGGTCTCTTAGCCTTTTTCTTACTCCTTCATTTTTGCCGCCAGAAATAATACAAACCGTATAGCCGGCATTTTTTGCAGCTTTAAGTGCATAACCATCTTTAATGTTCATAGTGCGCAGTAGTTCTCCGCCAGTACTAACCTGAATGCTTCCATTGGTTAACACGCCGTCTACATCAAATACAAAAGTGTTGATGTGATTTAGATATTCTTTATAGTTCTTTTCCATGTAAATCTTGAATAGATTGGGTTATTTCCCTGTATAGGTTTTTGTGTTTATTAGATAAAATTGCTAAATGTGTTTCTATTGTTTTATGATCATTTCTTAGTGCAGGACCGGTTTGGGCTTCGTAAGGCGATAAAGTTTGAATTTTTGAAGCCGTTTCGCTAATAAGTGGCTTTAAAATGCTAAAGTCTATAGCGTGCTTATCACAAATTTCAGCTCCAATAGCATATAGATGATTGCTAAAGTTGTTTACGAAAACTGCGGCCACGTGTAAAGCTTTTCGCTGTTCAGAATTAACTTCACGTACATCTTTTGAGATTGTAAGAGCTAGAGTCTTTATTTTTTCCAGGTTTTCTGCGGAATTTGCTTCTATGCAAATTGGAATTTCAGTGAAATCTATAGTCGTATTCCTGGAAAAGCTTTGCAAAGGATAAAAAACGCCATAGTTAGCTGTATGTTTTAACATATCTATACCTACGGCTCCCGAGGTGTGTAAAATAATGCCTTTGTATTTGCTTAATTGCCGGGCAATTTCGGGAATAACATCATCTTTTATAGCTATAAAGTAAAAATCTGCCTTTTTTAATTGCTGGATATTTGTGGTAGTATTTGTAAGATTGGAGAAGCTTTTTAGGCTCTCTTTATTATGGTTATATACCTGTATAACATCTATATTTTCTTTTTCAGAAAAAGCTTTGAATAGATGAGATGCAACATTCCCGGTTCCTAAAATGACAACTTCTAACATTCGGCTAAATTATTAAAAATAATCAGGCAATAAAATTAACATTTGTGTCGGGAAATGTCTTTGTTTTTCCTTATGCAAACCATTAAAAATCCCTAAATTTGCAGGCTTAAAATAGCTACTTCATGCAAAATAAAATAGCCTCTGTCATATTTTCTACCCGTATCATGGCAGTTTTGTTTGTGGTCTTTTCAGTGGCCATGGCGTTCGGAACATTTATAGAAAGTTGGTATAGTATAGAAACGGCAAGAGTGTTAATTTATAACACCTGGTGGTTTGAAGGTATTATGCTGTTTTTTGTGATTAATTTTATAGGTAATATTAAACGTTATAATCTTCATAAACGTGAAAAATGGTCTTCCCTCTTACTGCACTTGTCTTTTATATTAATTTTAGTTGGGGCTTTTATAACCCGCTATATTAGTTATGAGGGGATAATGCCTATTAAAGAAGGGGAAACCACTAACATTATGCTTTCTCAAAAAACCTATTTTAGCGCTTTTATAGACGGCGAAATAGATGGAGAGCCTCGCAGAAGGGTTTTGGAAGAACCGGTGCTTTTTGCTCCGGAAACAGAGAATGAATATGTGTTGAATACCGATTATAACGGGCAGCCGGTTACTATAGAGGCAACTAATTTTATTTATGGTGCTAAGGAAGAGTTGGTTCCTACTGGAGATGGCGATGTTTACCTTAAACTGGTTGAATCTGGTGGTGGTGGACGTCACGATCACTACTTAAAAGAAGGGGAGGTACAAAATGTTCATAATGTATTATTTGCCTTAAATAAACCTACAGATGGCGCTATTAATATACAATATGATGAAGAAACAGGTAAATATACCATAAACTCACCTTTTGAAGGTGATTATATGCGAATGGCCGACCAGGAGCGAGGAAATTTGTTGCAGGATTCTACCCAAACTTTAATGTTGCGTTCGCTTTATAATATTGGTGCTATGCAATTTGTAATACCCGAGCCCGTAATTAAAGGGAAATATGATATTGTTAAAACACCAGAAAAAACAGATGGCCAGTCTGATGCCTTAACAGTGAAGGTTTCTTCACAAGGGGAGTCTGAAACAGTAACTATAATGGGTGGCCAGGGAATTCCCAGTGAGCCTCATAAAGTAGAACTGGCAGGTCTCGAGTTTTACCTAAATTACGGTAGTAAGGAAATTGAACTTCCTTTTGCATTAAAACTCAATGATTTTATTGCTGATAAATATCCGGGTACCGAAAATAGCTATTCCTCTTTTAAAAGTAAAGTGGAAATAGTTGAAGAAGGAAAGGAAAATGTGCCGTATGAAATTTATATGAACCACGTGTTAGACCATAAAGGTTTTAGGTTTTTCCAGGCTAGTTTTATGCCAGATGAGAGCGGAACAGTACTTTCTGTAAATCATGATTTTTGGGGAACCTGGGTAACGTATATTGGCTATACGCTACTTTATATAGGCCTTATGCTTATTCTGTTTGATAGGGGGTCAAGATTTGGAAAGCTGAAAGAAATGTTGGAAAAAGTAAAAAGTAAAAAGAGCAAGTTAACCACAGTGCTGGCTTTCTTTATGCTGGCAGGTTCTATGTTTGCCCAGGCTCCAAATGATAGCCATCAACATGCTGAATCGGCAAAGAGAGAAGTAGACTCTATTCTTAAGGCCAATGCTATTAGTAAAGAACATGCAGCAGAATTTGGCCGTTTGGTTATTCAGGATGCAGGTGGTAGGATGAAACCGGCTAATACTTATTCTTCTGAATTACTTAGAAAATTAAGTAAATCTGATGAATACGAAGGCTTAAGTTCAGACCAGGTATTGGTATCATTAACCCAAAATCCAATGATTTGGTACAATGTACCTATCATTTATGTTGAAAAGCATAATGATAGTTTACATCACATTTTGGACGTAGAAGAAGGTAAAAAATACTTAACCCTTAGTAATTTTTTTGATGAAATGGGGAACTATAAACTTTCTCCAATGTTGGAGAAGGCTTATAAAGCTGCAGTACCCAATAAATTTGAAAAAGATTTTATTAATACCGATAAAAAGGTAAACTTATTATACAGGGCTCTACAGGGAAAAATACTTCGAATTTTCCCAATTCCGGGACATGAGAACAACAAATGGGTTTCCTATCCTGAATTGGAGGATGAAGGTGTGGTATTTAAGGGGATGGATTCTGTTTATACCAAACAAATTCTACCGTTATATATGACAGCCCTTTCCGATGCAAGTGAAACCGGGGATTATAGCAAAGCTAATCAATACCTTGAAAGCATTAAAGGCTTTCAAAAGAAATTTGGAGAGGAGGTAATGCCATCAAAAGACAGGATAAACGCCGAAATCCTTTACAATAAATACGATGTTTTTAGAAATCTTTTCTGGATGTATATGGTTGCAGGGCTATTTATGCTGGTAATAGTTATTGTTCGAATCTTTAAAGACAACAAGATTACAGAATGGCTGGTTAAGATAAGTGGCGGTGTAATTATAGTTCTGTTTGTAATACATACCTTAGGTTTAATTGCCAGGTGGTATATTTCGGGGCACGCTCCCTGGAGTGATGCTTATGAGTCTATGATTTATGTTGCCTGGGCTACCATGTTTTTTGGTTTAGCATTTGGAAGAAAGAGTAGTTTAACTATTGCTTCTACAGCATTTGTAACTTCTATGATTTTAATGATTGCGCACTGGAACTGGATGGATCCTTCTATTGCCAATTTACAGCCTGTTTTGGACTCTTATTGGTTAATGATTCACGTATCGGTAATAGTGGGAAGTTATGGTCCTTTCACCCTGGGAATGATTCTAGGTGCCGTGGCATTATTGTTAATGATTTTTACCACAGAGGGGAATAAGAAAAAAATGGACCTTAATATTAAAGAGATAACTATTATTACTGAAATGGCCTTAACCGTAGGTTTGGTTATGCTAACTATAGGTAATTTCCTGGGGGGACAGTGGGCCAATGAAAGCTGGGGACGTTATTGGGGTTGGGATCCTAAAGAAACCTGGGCTTTAATTAGTATTATGGTGTATGCTTTCGTGATTCATATGCGTTTAGTTCCCGGACTTAGAAGCAGATGGTTCTTTAATTTTATGTCTATTGTTGCCTTTGCCAGTATTCTAATGACTTATTTTGGAGTGAATTTCTACCTGGCCGGTTTACACTCGTATGCTAGTGGGGATAAAGTGATTACTCCAACATTTATTTACTATGCCGTTGCAATAGTAGCATTATTGGGAGCTGTGTCTTACTGGAGATTTCAAAAGTTTTATGCCAAAAAAGGTAAGAAGAATATAACGAAATAAGTTTCGAGTTTAAATTAGAGAAGAGTTGTTGAATTCTTTTTTCGTATAGCTGAACTTGGTTCAGCTTCTAATGTGCTTCGAATGTCAACAACTTAGATACCCGATAAATAATCGGGGCAGGCTCTGAAATAAATTCAGGATGACTAATATTAATAGGAAAAGCCTGTCTAAAATTCTTAGACAGGCTTTTTAGTTTTTATGAAATTTGAATTAATTATTCTATATTTCCAACCATGTCTTTAGGTTGTACCCACTCATCAAATTGCTCTTCAGTAAGATGGCCTAATGCTACCGCAGCTTCTTTAAGCGTGGTTCCATCTTTATGAGCTTTATTGGCTATTTCTGCAGCTTTGTAATACCCAATTTTAGTATTTAAAGCGGTAACCAACATTAAAGAATTATTTAAATGCTCCTGGATTCTTGGTGTATTTGCTTCAATTCCACTTGCGCAATTTACATCAAAAGATGCACAAGCATCACCAATAAGTTCTGCACTTTGTAAAAGGTTAGCGGCCATTACCGGTTTAAAAACGTTCAATTCAAATTGGCCTTGCATTCCGCCAACACCAATGGCAACATCGTTACCCATAACCTGGGCGCAAACCATTGTTAAAGCTTCACATTGGGTTGGATTTACTTTTCCGGGCATAATAGATGAACCGGGTTCGTTTGCAGGAATGTTTATTTCTCCAATTCCACTTCTAGGCCCTGAAGAAAGCATTCTAATATCATTTCCTATTTTGTTTAAAGATACGGCCAGTTGTTTTAAGGCACCATGAGTTTCAACAAATGCATCGTGGGCAGCAAGAGCTTCAAATTTATTTCCGGCAGAAACAAAAGGAAGTTCGGTGAACTTGGCAATATACTCAGCTACCTTTTTAGAATAGCCTTCGGGTGTATTGAGTCCGGTTCCTACAGCGGTGCCACCAAGTGCTAATTCAGCCAAATGCGGTAGGGTATTTTCAAGTGCTTTAATACCGTAATCCAACTGGGCTACGTAACCGCTAAACTCTTGTCCTAAGGTAAGGGGAGTGGCATCCATAAAATGGGTTCGACCTATCTTAACAACCTCTTTAAACTCTTCTGATTTTTTCTTAAGTGTATTACGTAATTGTTTTACACCTGGAAGTGTTACAGCTATAATTTTTTGATACGCGGCAATATGCATTCCGGTAGGAAAGGTGTCATTAGAAGATTGCGATTTGTTTACATCGTCGTTAGGCTGAAGTGTTTTTTCGCCTTCTCCAAGTTTTTTTCCTGCCAATTGGTGGGCACGATTGGCAATTACCTCGTTTAAATTCATATTACTTTGAGTTCCACTACCGGTTTGCCAAATAACCAATGGGAACTGATCGTCGTGTTTGCCTTGAAGTATTTCGTCGCATACCTGGGCAATTAAATCTCTTTTTTCTTCAGGTAAAACACCTAGTTCGCTATTTGTATATGCAGCGGCTTTTTTTAGGTAAGCAAAGCCGTAAACTATTTCCAATGGCATACTCCCGGCAGGCCCAATTTTAAAATTGTTTCTGGAACGTTCGGTTTGAGCACCCCAAAGTTTATCTGAGGGTACTTTTACTTCACCTATGGTATCTTTCTCTATTCTATAATCCATAATTGTTATATTAGTTGTGACAACACAAATTTACAAGTTAACGGCATTTTAAAGGAATAAATAAAGAGAATTTAGACTTTAATTTTCCTAATGTTAATCAGGTCTTTTGTAATTTCTGAAAATTTAATTGTGATAAGCCGCCAAAGCTTAGTATATTTGACCAGATCAAAAAAATTTGGTAATTATGTTCGAATTCGATCAATATCTCGGTTTTCTGGCTTTCCTGGTTATTTTAACTATGGGATTCTGGCTTATGATTTTCCTAATGGCTATTTTACCTTATTGGATAGGCGGTTCGGTTGGAGAATTGCTTAAAGAAAAGAAAGAAGCAAGGAAAAAGGCAAAAGAAGAAAAAGCATAAAAAAAAGGGACTATTAAAGTCCCTTTTTTTTATGCTTTGTTTTTGTGAAATTAGAAGGAGGCTGTCTGAAAAGTCTATTCTCGTCAAGCTGAACTTATTTCAGCTTCTAACATGTTTTTAATTACCAACAGTTAGATCTTGAAATAAATTCAAGATGACGCTTTTAAAACCTTTTCAGACAGCTTCTTATAATTACCCTTCAAAACCTTCATCAAAGTCCTGATTTCCATTACTACGTCGCTGTTCGCGTTTTTGTTGGTTAAACCTGTAAATTAGAGAAACATTTACAGACTGTCCCTGTCTCCACTGAAATTCACTATCCTGGTTAAAAAATTCTGTAGAGGTAAAGCTGGTTCTTTTTCTACCGTTAAATATATCCCTTACGTTTAAGGAAAGTGTGGCTTTATCGTTTAGAATTTCTTTGCTGAAAGCCAGGTCCACATTTAGAATTCCATCCTGGGTTCCCTGAATTTCGTCTGAAGGCCCGCGATAAAATAAATTGGTTTGCCAATCTATTTTTAGTGGTAAGGTAACTTTTGAGCTAAACCTACCAAACCAACTTGAGTTATCCTGGCTATAATCGTTTCCATTAAATTCTCCGTCCAGTTTAAAACGGAAAACATTCACGCTTCCGTTAAGTCTTAGCCAATCTGCCGGATTGTAAAGAAAACCTAATTCACCACCCATTCTGTCGTTTGTCGCAAGATTAAATGGGATGCTTCTTATCACCTCAATTTGTTCTCCAGATGGGCCGCTAATAAACACTTCTTCTCTTACTCTTTGGAAAGCATCGGTTTCTCTTTGATAGTAAATAGAAGAAGTTAGGGTGAACTTATCCCATTTTTTTAAGTAACCTAAATCAAAAGCGTTAGAAAATGCCGGATTTAGATTTGGATTTCCCTGGAAGATGTTATTACGGCTGCTTCTTGAAGGGAAAGGGTTTATATACCAACCTCTTGGTCTGTTTATTCTTCGGTTATACCCTAGGGTCAAATTTTCATCTTCACCAAGCTCATAAATAAGATTTAGGGTAGGGAATAGGCCAAGATAGTCGTTGTTAAAATCTGTATCTATATCGAATGAAAACTCTTCCTGCAATTCGGCTTCAGTTAATTCTGAATCAATTTTTCCTTGTAGGTTGGTGTTTTCTAATCTTAAACCAAGAAGAAAGCTGAAGTTTCCAAATTTAGTACCGTATTGTGTATACAAAGCCTGCACATTTTCAGAATAGTCAAAAACATTGGTCTGGTTTTTATTCAGTATAAACTCGCCAGGATTGTTTTCCTGAAATAGTTTATAATCTGTTATTTCGTTTTCAAAATTACCACGGTATCCCGCTTCAAATTGTGACTCCTCGCCAATAGGTAATACATAATCTGCCTGTATTAAATATTCTTTTTTATCTTCTTTGGTAAGGGTAGATTCAGATGGTATATCTATAGTCGCATTTTCTGTATTGTTATAGGTGGTGAACTCATTTATGAAAGCGTCTTCAGTTTCACTATCATTTTCAAACTGAAAATCGGCGGTAAGTTTATGCCCTTTATTATCGAACTTTTTTACATAATTAAGGGAGAACTGGATACTTTCATCCTCTTCATTTTCAACTTCCCTTCTGTTAGTTCCTAAAAGCTCGGTATCTCCCAATAGGTAGTCGTTCATATTATTGGTAACATCTCTGTCATCACCAAGTCTATAAAATACAGCACCGGTTATTGAAGACATGTCAGATAGGTAGTATTCCATTCCAACATTAGTGTTGAAACCACGGTTTATCCTGTTGTAGTCCCTATCTTCAATATTTCGATCGTACTTTAGGCTGTCTAAAATAATATCTGTTCTTGGGTCAAAAAATCGCGTGTCGAAGAAACCATAACCGGGCGACTCTGAATACCTGTACCCTGTAGTGGTGAACAGGTTGTATTTATCGGTACGATAGTTTAGGTTGGCAGAAATACTCCCATTTTCAGGAATCCCACCATTTACAGTAACAGAGCCATTAAAGCCAAGTGTTTCTTTTTTTCTAAGAATAATATTGATAATACCTGCAGTACCCTCGGCATCATACCGGGCAGAAGGAGATGTAATTACTTCTACGCGCTCTATAGCTTCAGCCGGTAATTGACTTAAAACATCGGTATTGCCAAAACCTGCCATTGCTGAAGGTTTACCATTAATAAGAATTCTCACATTATCATTTCCCCTTAAGCTTATTCCGCCCTCAATATCTACCGAAATAGAAGGAACATTGTTTAGGGCGTCACTTACAGTACCACCTGCAGTGGTAAGGTCTTTTCCGATATTATATATTTTTTTATCCAGCCTAATATCAACCTGAGTGGTCTCAGCACGAACAATTACTTCATCCAGATTATCAGAACTTACTCCAAGTTCTATGGTTTGTAGATTTAAATCTGCATTAATCTTACGATTATTGAATCGTTTGGTTTCGTAAGAAATAAATTCTACAACAATATTATAAGTTCCGGGTGCTACTTCAATTTTAAAAACACCCTTATTGTTAGTGATGCCTCCATTAACATTTTCTGGATTATTAACATCAACAACTGAAATTGTCGCATATTCTAATGGAACATTTAGTTCGTTGTCCATTACTTTTCCGGAGATTTCGTAAGAATTACCGGAAGTTTGTGCAAAACTGCTAAAATTAAAACAAAGAAAAAACGCCAGGCTTAGCGTGTAAAAGATTTTGGTGGTCATAGAATTTTTTATTCTTAGACCTTAAATTCTTAAAATGGTTTAACGCAATGTGGGTTAAACTCACGTTAAATATTGATTTAGATTGTTAAATCGAGTTTTTTTTGATTGAAAATCAGTTCTTAAGACCTTTGACTAATTTTTTTATTTAATTCTAAGTATTTCTGAAATTGTTTTCCTGTCATTATTTTTTGCAGCTTTGTGTGTTCTGCTTGTTGAATAGATTTTAGTTTGAAAATAATATCATCTTCATGTAATGCGGTAGCATTTATAATTTCATTTTTCTTAAGCGTGTATTCAATTATTAGATCCTCAAGTTTTTCGGTTTGTTCAAAATTAAGATCCAGTTCTTTTTTCCAGGTATAGGCAAGCTCCCTGGCAATTTCAATAAGTTCTTTTCTGCTTTTTCTGTTTAGGTGAAATTGGGAATAAATAAAGCCTGCCGCTATAAAACCGGCGATACCACCTACTATTGCTATTTTATGTTGAGTTTTCATTTCTTTAGTGCTTTGATATATTTACTTTACTTACAATATATCTTCAATATTAGAGCTAGGTCTACCTACTACAGCTGTGTTAGATGTTTCTACAATGGGCCTTTCAATAAGTTTTGGGTTCTCTACCATTACAGTAATTAACTCTTTGTCGCTTAAATCTTTGTTTTTATAATTTTCTTTCCAAATTTTCTCATTACTACGAATTAGTTGCATTGGATAAAAGCTTAATTTTTCTAAAACTTTACCTAGTTCTTCTTCTGAAAGAGGCTCTTTTAGGTACTCTCTAACTTGATATTCTTTTCCAGAGTTTTTTACAAGTTCCAAGCCCTCTCTAGATTTTTTACATCTTGGATTGTGATAAACAGTGATCATAATTTGTTTTTTACGATTTTAAAATAAACAATAAATTTTAAATCTAAAATATAATGGCAGAAATCTATCAATCTTCCTGCCGTTGTCCCATCATCATTAAAAAAGCTTTCAGGAAAACATCAATTTCCCCGTTCATTACAGCATCTACATTTCCGGTTTCTTCTGCTGTTCTTACATCTTTAACCAGTTTATAAGGATGCATCACATAATTTCTAATTTGCGACCCCCATTCTATCTTCATTTTAGAATCTTCAATTTCCCTACGTTGTGCCTGTTGCTTTTGAAGTTCAATTTCATATAACTGACTCTTTAAAAGCTGCATAGCCTTGGTCTTGTTTTCCAGTTGAGATCGGGTTTCTGAATTCTCAACAACAATCCCGGTAGGAGCGTGGCGCAACCTAACTGCTGTTTCTACCTTATTCACATTTTGTCCTCCCGCACCTGAGGAACGCATGGTTTCCCAGGAAATTTCTGACGGATTGATGTCTATTTCTATAGAATCATCGGCCAGTGGGTACACATAAACGGAGGCAAAAGAAGTATGTCGTTTTGCATTGCTATCAAATGGAGAAATCCTTACCAATCTATGTACACCATTCTCACCTTTTAACCATCCAAATGCAAATTCCCCTTCAATCTCTAAGGTAACTGTTTTTATGCCCGCAACATCCCCTGCCTGATAGTTTAATTCTTTGACCTTAAAATTGCGTTTTTCGGCCCACATCAGGTACATGCGCATAAGCATTTGAGCCCAGTCGCAACTCTCGGTACCACCCGCGCCTGCAGTGATCTGTAAAACAGCGCTTAGCTTATCGCCTTCTTCAGAAAGCATATTTTTAAACTCAAGGTCTTCAATAAGCGCCAAAGCCTGCTCATTCTTCTCAATAACATCGTGTTCGCCTGCTTCACCTTCTTTATAAAACTCATAAAGAATATCCAGGTCCTCTACCAGGGTTTCAGATTTCTCAAATTCTTCCACCCATTGTTTTTCAGAATTAAGATCACGCATAATGATCTCGGCTTTTTTGGGGTCATCCCAAAAATCTGGAGCAAAAGTTTTTTCCTCCTGATTGGTGATTTCTATTTTCTTGGCATCAATGTCAAAGATACCTCCTTAACGCACCAAGGCGCTCTCTAAGATCTCTAATATGCTCGTGTGTAATCATACATCTAAATTTTAAAGTAAAAATAGAATTTAAGAATAGGCCGGGAAACTATTTAACGATATTTTTATAGTTTTAAAATTTCCTGAAATTGCCCTAAAAGAAAGGCTTTAGACTTATTCTCCTGTTAGTCAGTTTCTCACTTGCTGAAATTTGATCATTTCATTTTGAAGAAGGAAAATTTAAGAGAATAATAGGGAAAGTATTAAATTGGATTTTTAGAGCTTAAGAGCTTAAACTTCCTATAAAAAATGAATATTTATATTTCGAATTAAGTCAAAATATATTTTATGAAAGAAATAGACCTTAGAAGTGATACTGTAACCCGTCCTACCAGTGGGATGTTAAAAGCCATAATAGGTGCTGAAGTTGGTGATGATGTGTACAAGGAAGATCCTGGTGTAAATGCTTTGGAAGAAAAACTGGCAAAAATGTTTGGAATGGATGAAGCGTTATTTTTTCCAACCGGGAGTATGGCGAACCAGGCCGCTATAAAATTACATACACAACCGGCCGAGCAGCTTATTTGTGATAAATGGGCGCATGTTTTTAATTATGAAGGGGGAGGAGCTTCGTTTAACAGCGGAGTTTCCTGTAAATTGGTAGACGGCGACCGTGGAATGATTACTGCTGCACAGGTTGAAGAAAGTATCAACCCTCCAGATTTTTATCATAGCCCTCTTACCAGTTTGGTTTGTTTGGAAAACACTACTAATAAAGGGGGCGGAGCCTGCTATGATTTGGAGGAGATTAAAAGAATAAGAAAAGTTTGTAATACCCATAACCTGGACCTTCACCTGGATGGAGCAAGGCTTTTTAATGCGCTGGTTGCTCAAAATGAAGATCCCAGGAATTACGGGAAATTATTCGATACTATCTCGGTTTGTCTCTCTAAAGGACTTGGGACCCCTATGGGTTCTGTATTAATTGGAGGCAAAAAAATAATGAAAAATGCCATTAGGGTTCGTAAAGTTTTAGGCGGCGGAATGCGACAGGTTGGTTTTATGGCAGCAGCCGGTATTTACGCCCTGGATAATCATGTAGAACGCCTGGCCGAAGACCATAAAAGGGCTGCCGATATAGCTAAAACGCTGGGAACCGCTAGTTATGTTGGCGAAGTGGAAGAAGTAGAAACCAATATTGTTATTTTTTATCTTAAAAAGGCTTCAGATGAAGCTGCATTTATGAAAAATCTGGCAAAAGAAAATATTAGGATAAGCAATATGGGGCAGGGAAAATTAAGAATAGTCACCCATTTAGATTATTCCGAAGAAATGCACCAGAAATTTTTGAAGGTGCTTAAGGAACTTAAACTATAAGAGACTTAGGTAAAATAACCTAAAAATAAACACCTCACAGATTTTAGAGTCTGTGAGGTGTTTGTTTTTTAACTGAATAGTAAATAACCCGTGGTGAGCCTCTTAGAAGTCTCGATAATTATCGGGATAAATCTCGATTCTCGAATAAAATTACTTAAGCATATCCATTCCTGGAATGTCTGGCATTCCATCTTTGGCAACTGCGGCAAGTTCTTTTTCATGGATATCAGAAGCTTTGGCAATGGCTTTGTTTAAAGTAAGTACCAAATAATCTTCTAATTGCTCTTTATCCTCAAGTAACTCGTCGGCAATATTTATATTTTTAATCTCACGAGTGGCGGTAATGGTTACGCTTAGTAAGCCGTCGGTTGATTTTTCTTCAATGCTAACGGTTTTTAATCGTTCTTTAGTTTCTTCAACTTTTTGCTGGGTTTCTTTTATTTTATTCATCATACCCATCATATCTCCAAACATAGTCTCTTTTTTTAAAATTTATGAAAGGCAAATTTACTAAATTACAGGATTAATCCTGTTAATATGAAGAGACTATTATGTATTTTACTGGGAAGCATTACCTTTGCAGGCGCTCAAAATAATGCAGATTTGAAAAAAGAAATTATACCGCCTAAAGCGAAGAAAATAGCTAAAAAGCTGGAGTTTCACGGAGATGTGAGAGTAGATAATTATTACTGGATGAACGATAGGGAAGACCCCGAGGTAATAGATTATTTAAATCAGGAAAATGCTTATAATAAACAAATGACGGCTCACACCAGTGATTTTCAGCAGCGGTTATTTGAAGAAATGAAGTTCAGGATAAAGGAAGACGATGAGTCGGTTCCTTATAAATTAAATGGTTATTGGTATTTAACCCGGTTTGAAACAGGAAAAGATTATCCTATTTACTCGCGTAAAAAAGATAGCCTGGAAGCGCCTGAAGATTTGCTTTTTAATGTAAATGAAATGGCCGAAGGCTTTGAGTATTACAGTCTTGGCGGATTAAATGTGAGTCCGGATAATAAAATGGTCGCTTTTGGGGTTGATACCTTAAGTAGAAGAAAATATACCATTCAGATTAAAGACCTGGAAACCGGAGAAATTTATCCTGATAAGATAGAAAATACTACCGGTGGTTCTACCTGGGCCGCAGATAATAAAACGCTTTTTTATACCAAAAAAGACGATCAAACCTTAAGGTCTTATCGAATTTACAAACATATTTTAGGTACAGACTCTTCTAAAGATGAGCTAGTTTATGAAGAGGCAGATGAAACTTTTAATACCTATGTTTATAAGTCGAAATCCAGAGAGTATATCATTATTGGGAGCCATAGTACCTTAACTACTGAATACCGCATTTTAAAAGCTGATAACCCTAATGGCGAGTTTAAGGTTTTTCAGCCCAGAGAACGTGGCCTGGAATATAGCATTGCGCATTTTGAAGATAGCTTTTACGTAATGACTAATAAAGATGGTGCTACCAATTTTAAATTGATGAAAACTCCGGTTGAAAAGACAAGTCAGCAAAATTGGGTAGATGTAATTCCACATCGGGAAGATTACTTATTGGAAGATATAGATATCTTTAAAAAGTACCTGGTGGTTAGTGAAAGACACAATGGCTTGAATAAGATAAAAGTAATGCGATGGGATAATTCTGAGGCGTATTATATTCCATTTGATAATGAGACCTATACGGCTTATACCTCAATAAACCCTGCTTTTGATACGGAAATTTTAAGGTTTACCTATAACTCCATGACAACGCCAACATCGGTGGTAGATTTTAATATGGAAACCCAAAAGAAGACGGTTTTAAAAGAGCAAGCTGTTTTAGATAAAAATTTTGATAAGAATAATTATACCTCAGAAAGAATTTGGGCAACGGCAAAAGATGGTACTAAAATTCCGGTTAGCCTGGTTTACAAAAAGGGAACCAAATTAGATGGGAATAGTCCGCTTTTACAATACGCTTATGGCTCTTATGGCTCTACCATAGATCCTTATTTTTCTACAGTGAGGCTTAGCTTGTTAGACCGTGGTTTTATCTATGCCATAGCACATATTCGTGGCGGGGAATACCTTGGTCGTAAATGGTATGAAGATGGGAAGCTTTTCAATAAAATGAATACGTTTACCGATTATATAGATGTTTCAAAATATTTAATTCAGGAAAAATATACTTCTGCAGAACATCTTTATGCTATGGGTGGTTCTGCAGGTGGTTTGCTTATGGGGGCGGTTATAAATATGGCTCCGCAACTATACAATGGTGTTATTTCTGCCGTACCTTTTGTAGATGTGGTAACAACAATGTTAGATGATAGCATTCCATTAACTACTGGTGAATATGATGAGTGGGGTAATCCTAATAACAAAGATTATTATGATTATATGATGCAATATTCACCTTACGACAATGTAGTGGCGCAAAACTACCCTAATATGTTGGTAACAACGGGCTTGCACGATTCTCAGGTTCAATACTGGGAACCTGCGAAATGGGTAGCTAAATTAAGAGACCTGAAAACCGACAATAATTTGTTACTTTTTCATACCAATATGGATGCAGGCCACGGTGGGGCTTCAGGACGTTTTGAAGCTTTAAAAGAGGTGGCTGAAGAATATGCATTTTTACTGGATTTGGAAGGAATTGACCACTAATTAAAAAATTTACCTTAAATTTGGACGGTTTTACTTCTGTGTTTTTAGGAAAAATCGCCTCTTTAGAGGTTTGAGAAGTATTGCAAAGAGAATTTGAATATAGAGGGATAAGCCTCTAAATATTCGAAGGTTTATAATAGAATAGAAATAAAATTGGCATTGAATGTCAGTGTTTTATTTCGATTGGTTCGGAATAAAAAATAAGATATTTTTCAGTATTTCTGAAATGTTTTCACGCTCAAGAATTGGGCAAAATCTTTAACCCAAATTTTGTAAAGAACTTCGATTTATGAAAGAAGATTTGCAAGTATACGATCACGTATTGCAGCTTATAGGCAATACACCTTTGATAAAACTTAATAAAATCACCCAAAAATTTAAAGGAGAATTTTTCGCTAAGGTCGAAGCCTTTAATCCGGGACACTCTGCAAAAGACCGTATTGCACTTTATATTATAGAAGAAGCAGAAAGAAAAGGTATTCTAAAACCGGGTAGCACCATTATAGAAACTACTTCTGGGAATACCGGTTTTAGCATTGCTATGGTAAGTGTTATTAAAGGCTACGAATGTATTTTAGCGGTAAGCTCTAAAGCCTCTAACGATAAAATAGACATGTTAAGAACCATGGGGGCCAAAGTCTATGTTTGTCCTGCACATGTATCGGCAGACGATCCCAGGTCTTATTATCAGGTGGCAAAAACCCTTCACGCAGAAACAAAAGGTTCGGTTTATATCAATCAATATTTTAACGATTTGAATATAGACGCGCATTTTAATTCTACCGGTCCTGAAATTTGGAATCAAACAGAAGGAAAAATAACTCATCTTATTGCTTGTAGTGGTACAGGTGGTACAATATCGGGAACTGCAAGGTATCTAAAACAGCAGAATCCTGATTTGAAGGTTATTGGGATAGATGCGTATGGCTCTGTTTTAAAGAAGTATCATGAAACTAAAGAGTTTGATGCCAATGAAATCTATCCTTACAGAATAGAAGGTTTGGGTAAAAACCTTATTCCTTCAGCTACAGATTTTGAAATTATAGATCGTTTTGTAAAGGTTAGTGATGAAGATAGTGCCCATACGGCAAGAGAGCTGGCTAAAACCGAAGGACTCTTTGTAGGTTATACCAGTGGAGCTGCTACCCAAGGCTTAAAACAACTTGCTGAAGAAGGCGAATTTGATGAGCATAGTAAAGTAGTGGTTATTTTTCCAGATCACGGTTCACGTTATATGGGAAAAGTTTTTAGTGATAATTGGATGGAAGAGCAAGGCTTTTTTGATACCAAAAACGAAATTGAAGCACAACCTATAGAAATAATTAAATAAAGAATATTTTGAAATTGATTCAGAAATAGAAACGAAAAAAGCATCCCCCTAGGATGCTTTTCTTTTATTTGAATTTTAAGAAAAAAATAACTTTGTACAATTGAGCCAATTTTAAGTACTTTTGCGGCTTGACTAAAAAAAGATTGATGAGGGATTTATTTGATAAGATATATAAGGATAAAGGACCATTAGGAAAATGGGCAGAGCAGGCAGAGGGATATTTTGTATTTCCAAAACTTGAAGGCCCTATCTCAAACAGAATGAAGTTTAGAGGGAAAAAAGTAATTACCTGGAGTATTAATGACTACCTGGGGCTTGCTAATCATCCCGAAGTAAGAAAAGTTGATGCTGAAGCCGCTGCAGAATATGGATCGGCATATCCTATGGGAGCCAGAATGATGAGTGGACATACGCATCTTCACGAAAAACTACAGGATGAACTTGCTTCTTTTGTTCATAAACAATCTGCTTATTTGTTAAATTTTGGTTACCAGGGAATGGTTTCTACCATAGACGCGCTGGTTTCTAAACAGGATGTAATTGTTTATGATGTAGATGCTCATGCCTGTATTATAGACGGTGTACGACTACACCTGGGGCAGCGCTTTACTTACAAGCATAATGATCTTGATAGTATAGAGAAAAACCTGCAACGTGCCACGAAAATTGCAGAACAAACAGGAGGAGGAATTTTATTGATTTCTGAAGGGGTTTTTGGAATGCGTGGAGAGCAGGGAAGATTAAAGGAAATTGTTGAGCTTAAGAAAAAATATAATTTTAGGTTATTTGTAGATGATGCTCATGGTTTTGGTACCCTTGGAAAAACAGGTGCCGGTGCCGGTGAGGAGCAGGGAGTACAGGATGAAATAGATGTTTATTTTGCTACGTTTGCGAAGTCTTTGGCCAGTACAGGAGCATTTATTGCCGCCGATAAAGAAATTATAGATTATTTGAAATATAATTTGCGCTCTCAAATGTTCGCTAAATCCCTACAAATGCAATTGGTGGTTGGCGCATTAAAACGTTTGGAAATGTTAAGAACAATGCCTGAGCTAAAAGAAAAGCTTTGGGAGAATGTAAATGCACTTCAAAACGGACTTAAGGATAATGGTTTCGATATAGGGACTACACAAAGCTGTGTAACTCCTGTGTACCTTAAAGGTAGTATTCCAGAAGCTATGGCTTTGGTTAAAGACCTTAGGGAAAACCATGGCGTTTTCTGTTCTATTGTGGTATATCCGGTAATTCCAAAAGGACTTATTTTATTGAGAATGATTCCTACCGCTTCTCACACTCTTGAAGATGTAGAAGAAACCCTACAAGCTTTTTCAGCTATTCGAGAACGTTTAGAAAATGGAACCTACAAAAGATTATCTGCTTCAGTTTCTGCCGCAATGGCAAGTAAAGAGTAGATATTAATTTATAAAAATAAGCGAAATCGTTTAAAGAATTTTTCCTTTAACAGCATTCTGAATTTGTTTTAGAATCTAGTTTCATTTAAACTTAGAAGCTGAAATAAATTTAGTTTGACGTCAATAAGATTATTCTTTAAACGGTTTTTCTGTTTCTTGTTTCCAAGAAAAATCAGGTTAAGATCTATTTACCTGAACCATTTTCTTCTTCCTTTTCTTTATAAAAACCGGTTTCTTCCAGTTCTTCCCCTCTTTGATTGCGTTTTCCTTCGTAAGTGTCTTCAATATATTCGTCATCTTCATGAAAATCGAATCTATAAGAAACTCCGGCAGCTACCTGCCACCTGGAAGGAGTGTCTTTAAAATTTACAAGTCCGGAAATATCAACCTGAAAATCTTTTCCAAATAAGTAGGCAGCCCCGCCTCTTAATAACTCATCGGCATATAAATCGCTTATATAGGTTTGAAACTCCCCGAAAACTGCAAATCTGGGGGTAACCGCGTGGGTAAGGGTAAACACTCCTCCGTAAGAAGGATATTCTTCCGTAAACTTATCGGCTATAAAATTCATGACCAATACCCAACGTCCCCAGTTGTTTTGAGTAATAATGGCTGCTTTGGGACTAATCGAAGATTCTCCTTCAAACATATATGGGTTTTCCCACCAGCTAAAATTGGCGCCACCATAAACCGAAACGGCAGGGATTAGACTGCGTAAATCCATACGTTGGTTAGCTTTCCAGCTATATAGATTTACTTCTCGTTTTTTAACACTTATATTGGGATCAAAAATTAAAAATTTACCACCTATAGTATTTGTCTTAAAGTTGGTTACTTTAAATTCATCTACACCATTTCCTGAAGGAATAGAAGTTACCTGGTCCTGAAAGGAACCAAATAAGTTAAGCTCCAGGATTTCGGTTAAAAACCCAAAACGAATACCGTAACTTGCTCCCAAAATATCTGTATCACTATTAAAAAGAGTGTGATTATCGTTTCCCAAATACCCACCTGCTTCCAATTGTAGTACATTTTTTCCTACGGCGTAGGCTCCCTGAGATTCCCCGGGTCTATTGGAGTTAATGGTTTCAGTGTATTGTGCGTTTGCAGTAAAAATTCCGAAGAAGATAAAAGCGATACCTACTTTTAAATAGTGCATATTAGATTGGTTTGTTACTTTCAAAGATAGCAGATTTATTATTTTTTTAGGAATAGAAAGCGACCATTCTCAAGGCTTATTTTTACTTTTGCAAAAAGACCTTAAAATGTTAGAAGCTTCTTTTTCCGATGTATTACAAACGATTCTAATTATTCTATTAGTATATTTTGCTTTTAAAATACTAATTAAATGGTTTGGACCACTTATACTTAAATATTTTCTAAGAAAAGTGGGAAAGCGTTTTGAACAACAATTTAGGCAGCAGCAAGACCCTAACTCTCAAAAAAAGGAGGGAAAAGTTAGTATTGATAAAGGCCCAAAAAGCGGTAGAAAATCTAATAAAAACGTTGGTGAATATATAGATTACGAGGAAATTGATTAATTTCGGGATCAATTTTTTATAATGAATAGGGAGGTAGCTCCCTTTCAGGTTTAATAAATGTGATCTAAAAAAAATCAGATGGCCAATCTTAAAAAGTTTCTACCCCACCTTCTTGTTTTGGTAGGCTTCGTAATAGTTTCTTTATTTTATTTTAGTCCTGTTCTTGAAGGAAAAAAAATCTTTCAAAGCGATATTGTTCAATATATCGGGATGGCCAAAGAGCAAAACGATTTTCGGGACCAAACCGGGGAAGAACCTTACTGGACCGATGCGGCTTTTGGAGGAATGCCCACTTTTCAGTTAGGAGCGTATTATCCGCATAACTATGTGAAAAAACTAGATAATGTTTTACGGTTTTTACCACGACCGGCCGATTATCTTTTTCTTTATTTTTTAGGCTTTTATATTCTCTTACTCTGTTTAAAACTAGATTTTAGATTGGCACTGTTAGGTGCACTTGCTTTCGGGTTTTCTACCTATCTAATTATTATTCTTGGTGTTGGGCATAATGCTAAAGCCCACGCAATTGCCTATATGCCTATGGTTTTAGGCGGCATTATTCTCACTTTTAGGCAAAAGTATTTGTGGGGTTTCTTATTGCTATCGTTAGCAATGGCCTTGCAAATTGGGGCCAATCACTTTCAGATGACTTATTACTTGCTCCTCTTGGTTATTGTGCTGGGAATAGCATATTTAATTGATGCCTACCGAAAAAACATACTTCCTAAATTCTTTAAGGCTTTAGGGGTAATGGTAGTGGCTGTTATATTGGCCATAGGAGCAAATGCTACTAATTTACTGGCCACTCAGGAATATACGGCTTACAGTACCCGGGGAGATACCGGTTTAACAATTTCACCAGATGGATCTGATAAGCCTGCGGCTGGACTAAGCTTTAATTATATTACTGAATATAGTTACGGAATAATGGAGTCTTTAAACCTTTTTAGCCCCCGATTTATGGGTGGCTCTAATGCTGAAGATATTGGTAAAGACACCGAAATTTATGATGCCTTGTTAAAATTAGGAGCTTCCCCGGTTCAGGCGGCCGATTTTGCTGAAAACGCACCTACCTATTGGGGAGACCAACCTTATGTGGGGGCTCCTGCTTATATTGGCGCCACAGTATTATTCCTATTTATTTTTGCCCTATATCTGGTGAAAGGCCGTTTAAAATGGTGGATTGTTGGCGGAAGTGTTTTGGCACTTGTTCTCTCCTGGGGTAAGAATTTCAGGTTTTTCACCGAATTTTTTATAGACTATGTGCCCTTGTACAATAAATTTAGAGCGGTTTCATCTATACAGGTAATTATAGAACTATGTGTGCCCATACTGGCCGTTTACGGACTTTATAAATTATTTGACCCAAAGCTTCAAAAAGAAGCCAAGGTGCAGGCATTAAAATGGTCAGGTATTGTCGTAGGAGGAATTGGTCTAGCTTTATTGCTATTCCGTTCAGTACTGTTTGATTTTAGCGGAGCAGGAGATTCAACTTTAATTCAACAACTGGGAGCCGATTTTGTAAGAGCGCTTAAAGAAGATAGAAAAGCTATTTATACCGAAGATCTAATTAGGTCGCTTATTTTTTCAGCCTTAACAGCAGCCGTAATTTGGCTATATATTGAGAAGAAGATCACACAGAATTGGTTGGTGCCGGCTTTGGGACTCTTAATTCTTATAGATTTGATTCCTGTGGATAAGCGCTATGTAAATAAGGACGATTTTGTAAATGCAGGTCAAATGGATAGGCCATTTCAACCAAATGAAGCCGACCAGCAAATTTTACAGGATGAAGGGCATTACAGGGTTTTTGATGTTTCCGGTAGCCCTTTTAATACAGGGCGTACCTCTTATTTTCATAATGCCATAGGTGGTTACCACGCTGCCAAACCCGGAAGGATACAGGATTTATATGATTTCTATATTTCGAAGAATAATATGGCAGTGCTAAATATGCTAAATGCAAAGTACTTTATTGTTCCTTCTGAAAGTGGCCAGCCACAGGCGCAGCAAAATCCGAATGCTTTTGGTAATGCATGGTTTGTAAATAATATTAAGTGGGTTGAATCTGCTAATGAAGAAATATTAAGTTTAAAAGAGGTTGATCTTCAAAAGACTGCAATTATAAATTCAAAATTTAAGGAGGAAGTTTCTAAAAATTTTAAGGCTGCTGAAAAAGCTGAAATTGAATTAACCAGCTATCAGCCTAACGAATTGGTATACAAAACCAACACATCAGAAGCTCAATTTGCAGTTTTTTCCGAGATGTATTATCAGCCGGGTTGGCAGGCGTATCTGGATGGAGAAGAAGTGGAGCATGTGCGTGTAAATTACGTGTTGCGTGCTATGAATATTCCGGCCGGGGAACATACCCTAACTTTTAGGTTTGAGCCCGAAGTAGTAAATACCGGTAGTAGTATTGCCCTTGCCAGTTCTATTATTTTGGTTTTAATTATTTTAGGAGGATTATATTGGCATCGCCAAAGGCTGTAAAACCCTGAGGCTTGTCTCGAAATTAAAAATTTGTTTCAAACAAATGCCGCGTGGGCTTGCCCCGAGGTAGTTTAGTATAAATCCCGAAAAAGGGAATAAGCTCTTTTCATGGAAAAGGTACTCATTATAACTTACTATTGGCCACCGGCCGGAGGTCCCGGTGTGCAACGCTGGCTAAAGTTTGTAAAGTACTTACGGGATTTTGGCGTTGAGCCGGTGGTGTTTATTCCCGAGAATCCTAATTATCCTATGTTGGATGCCTCTTTTGAGGCCGATATTCCGGAAGGAATCACAATCCTGAAAAAACCTATTTTTGAGCCTTATCAACTAGCCGGAATATTTGCTAAAAATCAAACAGAAACTATAAGTAAGGGAATTATTGCCGCAGAAGAAAATCAATCTTTGCTACAAAAGTCGTTACTTTTTATTCGCGGTAACCTATTTATTCCCGATGCTCGAAAATTTTGGGTAAAACCTTCGGTAAAATTTCTGAAAACTTATTTAAAAGAGCAGAAGATTAAAAAAATAATTACAACCGGCCCGCCACATAGCTTACATCTTATTGGATTAGAACTTAAGAAAGCACTGAAATTACAATGGATAGCCGATTTTAGGGATCCATGGACGCAAATTGGCTATCATAAAAAGTTAAGACTTACCAAAAAAAGTGCGCAAATACATATTGAGCTGGAGCAGGAGGTACTAAATACAGCCAACCATATTATTACTACCAGTTTTACCACAAAAGCCGAATTTGCAGAAAAAACCCCGAAACCAATTAGTGTAATCACCAATGGGTTTGATGCGACCGAAAAAGACCTAAAAAATACCGGTAAATTAGATGAAAAGTTCAGTATTTCCCATATCGGTTCTTTACTTTCCGAAAGAAACCCGCTAAACCTATGGCAGGCCATAGCCGAGCTTTGTAAAGAAAATTCTAGGTTTGCTGAAGACCTTGAGCTAAAATTAGCAGGTACATTAAGCGAAGAGGTGATCGCTTCAATTAAATCTGAAGGTTTAGGTGAGAAACTTAAAGTATTAGGTTATGTAGATCATTCACAAGCCATTAAGCTTCAACAAGAAAGCCGGTTATTGCTATTAATTGAGATTAACAGCAAAGAAACCAGGGGGATTATTCCAGGTAAATTATTTGAGTATTTAATGGCACAAAGGCCAATTTTAGCTATTGGCCCCAAAGAATGGGATGTTGAACGAATTTTAAATGCGACCGGTTCAGGATTCTATTTTCAGTATTCAGAAAAAGAAAAACTTAAAAGCATAATTTTAGCTCATTATAGCAAATATAAAAACGGAGACACTAATTTTGTTTCTGGTAATATTCAGCAATATCAAAGAAAGTATTTAACTCAGCAACTGGCTAATTTGATAAAGAGCGTATAAGATGGGGGTAATTATAAAGCAATCGTTTAAGAACCTAATTACTACCTATTTTGGTTTTGCAATTGGGGCGGTAAACACCCTGTTTTTATTCACTTATTTTTTAGAACAGGAATATTACGGCTTAGTCACTTTTTTACTTTCGGCGGCTAGTTTATTATGGCCGTTTATGGCTTTTGGCGTACATAGCACCCTTATAAAATTCTTTAGTTTTTATAAAACAAGACAAGAAAAAGACCGACTCTTAAATTTAGTCTTGTTTTTGCCCTTGTTGGTTGCTAGTGTTTTAGGCCTAATTGGCTTTATAAATTATTCTTTTTTAATTGATTATTTTACAGAAGGCAATGGACTTGTAAGGCCTTATATATGGTTGATTTTTCTAATTGCCCTGGCCACTTCTTATTTTGAAATTTTCTTTGCATGGTCTAAGCTTTATTACAAAAGTGTTTTCGGGAATTTTATGAAAGAAGTATTTCATAGGTTTTGTATTAGTTTGTTACTGTTGGCGGTTTATTTTAAGTGGATTACAGTGCATCAATTTATCTATTGCATTGCCGGGGTTTTTGTATTGAGACTAATTGCTATGAAAATCTATGCGTTCTCGCTTCATTTTCCAAAACTTGATTTTAAATTTCCTAAGCAATTGTCTCCGGTTTTAAAGTATACATCCCTAATCCTTATCGCCGCATCTGTTGCCACGGCCTTACTAGATCTGGATAAAGTAATGATAGAATATTTTATGCCTATTGAAAATGTAGCTATTTATGGAATTGCCATTTATATTGCAACGGTTATTTCGGTGCCGCAAAAGGCAATGCACCAAATTACAAACCCCATGACAGCTGAATTTCTTAATACAAAAAATACTAATGGCCTTAAAGATTTGTATAAAAGGAGCTCTTTAAATTTATTGATTATAAGTTTATTAATTTTTATTCTGATAATTACCAATGTAAACCAACTCTATGAGCTAATTCCAGATGAGTATCAATTAAGTATTCTGGTGGTTTTGTTGATCTCTTTGGTGAAACTTTACGATAATCTCCTGGGGAACAATAACAGCATTCTTTTTAATTCAGATTATTACAGAATAGTACTTTTTATTGGCGTTCTTCTGGTATTACTGGCTTTTATACTAAATCTGGTCTTTATTCCTGCTCTTGGAATAGAAGGAGCCGCTATAGCCAGTTTTATAGCTTTTTTTATTTATAATTCAATTAAAATATGGCTGGTACATAAAAAATTTAATTTCCTTCCTTTTACTTCTAAAACCTGGCTTATTCTACTAATTGGAGTTTTATTATCCCTTGGTTTTTATTTCTGGGACTTTAATTTTCATCCCGTATTAAATATTATTCTTAAATCTATTTTAATAGGAGTTACTTATATAGTTTTAGCCTATTTTCTGAATTTTTCTTCGGAAGTAAATAGTATAATTAATAAGGTTTTAAAAATTAAGATCTCTTAAAAACGGGAAACCCCCGAAACTTATGAAGCTTCAAGGGGTTTCCAACTAACCAACCAAAAAATTAAATTATGAATTCTTTATTATCTTCTATCCACATTCCGTGCCGAACTTCTTCCTCGTGAAGAAGAATTTGATGTTCTAGCAGAAGATCTTTTATTATTACTGCTTTTTACCGCTCTTGTATTACTATTTCTATTACCGGCTCTTCTGGTAGTAGTTCTTGATTCTCTTGCAGAAGAAGCTTTAGTGGCGCTACTGGAGCGTCTTGTAGGGGTACTTTTTACAGTTCTGCTATTTCTACCGGAAGCATTCACTTTTCTGGAATTAGACCTCCTGTTTATTGCAGTATTCCTTGACTCCCTACCTACTTTTCTTGCTTCAGTTTTAGAACGTGTTCTGTTGTTTTTCACAGCAGTTCTATTGGCTGTACCTCTATAAGATCTTACATTGTTTTCGCGTGCCCTAATACTTGTATTTCGTTTAGATCTCGTAATGTTTTCTCTGGACTTAGCAACATTAGATCTTTGAGCTTTTATATTACTTCTCCGGCTATTTCCCCTGGAAGCAAATTCAGCTTCTTTATTCCTAATCTTTCTTAAATCACGTTTACCAGAAGTTGTTCTTCCTTTATTATAGGAGACCCTCTTTTGATTTGGCCTGTAAAAGTTTTGATGCACGTTTTTAGTATAATAGTTATTGTAATAACTTACATGCTGCACATAAGTAACGCGATTTGGTTGATAATAAGCCCGGTAAGGTTTACCAAAAACAATACTTACACTGCTTCTTGGCCTGGAATAATACCTATGCCAGGGTCTGTAAACATAACTGCTATTATAGTGGTTTATAAACCCGGTATAATTGGTGATTCGGTTAAAACGGTTGTAGTGAATATATAAACCTCCAACTCTTGCAATATGGCCGCGACGGTTATAATCTATAAAAACATTACCTGCTCTTATTATTCTTCCGTAATAATCATAATAAATAGGAACACTTTCAATTTGAATTACAGCACCATAATCGTCATATTGAACATAAGCATCATAATTATAACCTGAATTATAACTAATATTCATATTTGGCGTAGAAATATTTATAACACTTGAGCTTCTGAAATCGGGGTTGTAATAAAAATCAAATTCCCCGTTAGGATAAACGGCAAACTCAACACCATTCTCAATAAAAATAAAAGCATCATTATAAGCTCTATGAATTATAGACTCAGAAGCTTTAGCCGAAAGGCCAATAAATAAAAAGCTGATTAAAAAGGTGATATTTTTCATAGTTTGCGTTTTTAAGTGATCTAAAGAAAACTCTCGGTGAGAATTACTTCATAAAATACAAACCACGTGCCAAAAAAAGGGAAACCTCTAAAAAAAGCTTATTTTAGAGGTTTTTTTATTGTAAATCAATTGTTTAGATATCGAATATTTAATAAAACTGCAATTAAGAAATAAATTTTTCTGAAACAATAATCTTTATAATTTCTCTTTTAGATATTTTGCTGTAACCGAATTTTTAGATTTGATTAATTCTTCCGGGGTTCCGGTAGCAACAATATTTCCGCCGTTAACTCCACCGCCCGGGCCAATATCAATTATATAATCGGCACACTTTACCAAATCCATATTATGTTCTATTACTACCAGGCTGTGTCCTTTTTTAATAAGGGCATTAAAGGATTTTAGTAACTTTTTAATATCATGAAAATGAAGCCCTGTAGTTGGTTCATCAAAAATAAACAGGGCTTTTTCTTTGGTTGCCCCTTTTACTAAAAATGAAGCTAGTTTTATTCGCTGTGCTTCTCCACCGGAAAGGGTAGAAGAGCTTTGGCCTAATTGAACATAACCCAACCCCACATCCTGTAAAGGTTTTAATTTTCTAACGATCTTGTCTAGCTTGTGTTCGGCAAAAAAATGAGTAGCATCGTCAATGGTCATATTCAACACATCGTCTATATTTTTTCCTTCAAACTGAACTTCCAGCACATCTTTTTGAAAGCGTTTTCCGTTACAGGCCTCGCATTCTAAATGAACATCGGCCATAAACTGCATTTCTATGGTTACTTCACCTTCACCTTTACAAACTTCACAGCGGCCGCCTTCAACATTAAATGAGAAATGTTTAGGCTTAAAACCTCTAATATTCGATAATTTTTGATCGGCAAAAAGGTTTCTAATATCGTCGTAGGCCTTAATATAAGTTACCGGATTGGAGCGCGAAGATCTACCAATAGGATTTTGGTCTATATATTCTACGCTTCCAAGATTTTTAAAATCTCCTTCAATATCGGTGTATTGCCCGGCTTTTTCTCCATAACCTCCAATTTTCTTTTGTACTGCAGGATATAATATTTTTTTAACCAGTGTACTTTTACCGCTACCGGAAACACCTGTGATTGCCGTAAATGTTTGAAGCGGAAAAGTTACATCTATATTTTGAAGGTTATGCTCTCTAGCTCCCAAAAGCCTAATTTCACCGGAAGCTTCTCTACGGCTTTCGGGCACCGAAATTTCCTCTTTTCCATTAAGATATTGTGCGGTGAGCGATTTAGATTTTAGAATTTGTTTTAATGTTCCCGTAGCCACAACTTCACCACCGTGGGTTCCTGCTTCGGGGCCTATATCAATAATTTCATCGGCAGCGCTCATAATATCTTCATCGTGCTCTACCACAATTACAGTATTGCCAAGATCTCTCAAGTTTTGTAGCACTCCAATTAAACGTTCTGTATCGCGAGGGTGCAAACCAATAGAAGGTTCATCTAAAATATACATAGATCCTACTAAGCTACTCCCTAACGAAGTTGCCAGGTTAATTCGTTGCGATTCCCCACCAGAAAGACTATTGGATTTCCTATTTAAAGTAAGGTAATCTAAACCAACTTCCGATAGGAATTTAAGCCTGTTCCTAATTTCAGTTAATAGCCTTTTAGCTATTTGTTGATCGTATTCATTTAATGTAAGCTTATCAAAAAACTCCCTAACCTTATCTAAAGGTTTTTCTACAAGGTCGGTGATGCTATGCTTATCTATCTTTACATAATCTGCCTCGGGTCTTAAGCGTTTTCCTTTACAGGTTGCGCAACGTGTTTTTCCGCGGTAGCGGGAAAGCATTACCCTATTTTGAATTTTATAAGCCTTACTTTCTAAAAATTGAAAGAAATCGTTTAAACCTTCAAAATGTTTATTTCCATTCCAAACTAAATCTTTTTGTTCTTGCGTAAGCTGAAACCATGGCTTATGAATTGGAAAATCGAATTTATGCGAATTATTGATCAATTGATCCCGGTACCAACTCATACTGTCACCGCGCCAGGGAAAAATTGCATTTTCGTAAATTGAAAGTCCGGTATTAGGAATTACCAGGGCTTCATCAATACCTATAACATCCCCATAACCCTCGCAGGTAGGGCAGGCGCCATAAGGGTTGTTGAAACTGAATAAATGAACATTGGGCTCTAGAAAACTCATCCCATCCAGTTCAAATTTATTGCTAAAATGTCTCTTTTCTCCCGATTTTAAGCTTTCAATATAAAGTTCGCCCTTGCCCTCAAAGAAGGCAGCATCGGTAGCATCGGCCAGCCTGTTGTAAAAATCTTCTTCATCTTTTGTGATAATTCGGTCTACCACTAATAAAGCATTTTCGGGCTTAGCCTTTTTAAGATTAGCTTCATCTATCCTTAGCACCTTATCTTTAAGCTTGATACGGCTATAACCCTGCTGGGCTAAAACTTTTATTTTTTCTGAAAGTGTACGGCCTTCTTCAATATGAATGGGTGCCAAAAGCAATAACTTTTCACGTTCATCGAAAGTTTTAACATGGTCTATAACATCGGCAACCCTGTCTCTTTTTACCTGGTTACCGGAGATGGGAGAGTAGGTTTTTCCAATTCTGGCAAAAAGCAGTTTAAGGTAATCGTAAATTTCGGTGGAAGTTCCTACGGTAGAACGGGGATTGGTAGAGTTTACCTTTTGTTCTATGGCAATAGCGGGAGCAATTCCTTTTATGTAATCTACTTTGGGTTTGTTTAACCTGCCTAAAAACTGGCGGGCGTAGGAAGATAGACTTTCAACATATCTACGTTGGCCTTCTGCATATAAAGTATCAAAAGCTAAGCTGGATTTCCCGGAACCGGAAAGTCCAGTAATGACCACCAATTTATTTCTGGGAATTACTACATTTATATTTTTAAGATTGTGCAGTTTTGCACCTTTTATAATAATATTCTCCTTAGGATTTACCTTGGCAACGTCAATATTCATGCTCATTTTTCTAGTTCAGGGATGCAAAGATACTTAATAAGCAGCAGGCTTTAAAGCCCTGAAAATCTTATTGTATTGTTAAAATTTTAAACTTTTGTTTGCTTTTGTAGCAGATATCTTACTATATTTGGCCGTTGATTTTTAATAAAAAACACTCGCCTATCGCATAAAGTTACTTTTAAAAACTAAATAACCTAACCTCGGGAGCCCCTACCATCCTGAACAAAAGTAACTAATATGAATAACGTTGAAATTACTGACGCTGTTCTTGTACGCAACTACATGAATGGAAACGAAGCCGCACTAAGTACCCTTATTAACAGACACCAACACCGAATTTACAGTTTTATTTTTTCTAAAGTTTTTGATCGCGATGTTGCTGAAGATATTTTTCAGGATACATTTATAAAAGTGATTAAAACCTTAAAAAAAGGAAAATACAATGAAGAGGGTAAATTTTTACCCTGGGTAATGCGTATAGCACATAATTTGGTAATAGATCATTTTAGAAAAAATAAGCGAATGCCTAAATTTGATAATAGCGGCGACTTTAATATTTTTTCGGTTTTAAGTGACTCAGATTTAAATGCTGAAACACAAATTATTAAAGATCAGATAGAAAACGATGTAAAGGAGCTTATAAAAGAGCTGCCCGAAGATCAATTGGAAGTTCTTACCATGAGAATTTATAAAGACATGAGTTTTAAAGAAATCTCTGAGCGAACCGGAGTAAGCATAAACACTGCTTTGGGAAGAATGCGCTACGCTTTAATTAATCTTCGAAAAATAATTGAGAAACATAATCTTGTTTTAACAAACTAATTTATAATATTCCTCAAAAGATTGCGTTAAAATAAGAAACCAACGCAAAAAATATCTCATGAGGAAACTTTACACTAAAAAACAATCTAAAAAGGATGAGTTGAAGAATTTAGAACCTTCAAAAGAAACCATACAGTTTCTTTTGAACTATTCAAAAAATTTAAGAATTGTAGATTTTCAGGGAATTAAATTTGAAAGCATTCTCAATTAGAAATCAAGAAAAAGACCTGTTTGCAAACAGGTCTTTTTCTTGATTATTTTTTCTTTTTATAATAATCATTAATTACGGTTTTTCTACCTATTTTTTTGGTTATAATATCTTTTTCCAAGTCCCAGCCCCTTGCCGGTGAGTATTGCCGGCCATACCAAATAATTTGCAAATGAAGTTTGTTCCAAAGGTCTTTTGGAAATAAACGTTTAGCATCCTTTTCTGTTTGAGCTACATTTTTGCCGTTGCTTAAATTCCAACGATACATTAACCTGTGAATATGCGTGTCTACCGGAAAGGCAGGAACATTAAATGCCTGCGCCATTACTACACTAGCCGTTTTATGGCCCACCGCCGGTAAAGCCTCAAGTGCTTCGAAACTAACGGGAACCTGACCGTTATGTTCTTCTAAAAGAATTTTAGATAATCCATAAATTCCTTTAGACTTCATAGGGGAGAGGCCAACCGGCTTAATTATGTCCCTAATTTCTTCTACCGAAAGTTTTACCATAGCCTTTGGATTGTCGGCTATTTCAAAAAGTTTGGGAGTGATTTGGTTAACTTTTACATCGGTACTTTGGGCTGATAGCAAAACCGCAATTAATAAGGTGTAAGGGTCTTTGTGATCTAACGGAATAGGTATTTCGGGATAAATATCATTTAAGGTATTAATTACAAATTCTACCTTTTCTTGTTTGGTCATATTGTTTAAATTTACTCAATCACTGAAATTAGTATATCGCTGGAAAATATCCGCGATTTAATAGATACAAAAATAGAAATTATGACAACATTAGAAGTCGGGGATAAGGCCCCAGATTTTTCAGTAGCAGATCAGGATGGAAATACGATTAAATTATCAGATTTTAAAGGGAAAAAATTGGTTTTGTTTTTTTACCCGAAGGCAAGTACACCGGGCTGTACTGCCGAAGCCTGTAATCTTAGAGATAATTGGGAGCGTTTTCAGGAAAAAGGCTATGCTATCCTGGGAGTTAGTGCCGATACTCAAAAAAGACAATCTAACTTTAAAACTAAATATGAGTTTCCTTTTCCACTTTTGGCCGATGAAGATAAGGAAGTAATCCAGGCTTACGGGGTGTGGGGACCTAAAAAGTTTATGGGAAAGGAATATGACGGGATACACCGTACTACTTTTATAATAGATGAAGACGGTAAAATTGAAGAAGTGATTAAAAAAGTAAAAACCAAAGCCCATACAGATCAAATTCTTTCTGAGTAGTATGGCTTTTAAGCAAAAAAGAGTTTGTCAAAAACAGAATGACAAACTCTTTTTTCTCGGCACCGCCAAAGGGTTTAATATCCCAAGGCTTGCCCCGAGTTAGTTTACTGAATTAAGATTGCACGGCGAATAGTAGCTGTACTATCGCAGTTTTCTATTTGCAGCTCAAGTATTGCTTCTTTAACTTTATTGGTGATTAGGTAAACATTACAGGGTTTGCCTTCCGTATTGCTTCGGCTAAAATCTACATTACCATTTTCTAAGCTTTCAGAAACCAGAGCAGTATCTAATTTATTTGTTTCAAAATAATTAAAAGCTTCCGCAGAAAATGCGCGTTCTTTTATCTTTATATTTTTTAATACCCGGTCATTTGGTGAATAGTCACAAGAGGTTTTTTTACCACCCAAAAAAAAGAGTAAAAGCATTATCCCAAAGAATAATCCAACAGAGAAATATCCAATTCTATGAATTAATTTCATTTAAAATAGTTTGAAGAGGCCCTGGTTATAAATTATTCTAAAAAATAAGGAGATTAATATCTCTGTAAGAAAGATCAAACCAGTCGGCTATAGATTTATTTGTTAAAATTCCGTGGTAAAAATACAAACCATTTCGTAAACCTTTATCAAAACGTAAGGTGTTTTCTATACCACCTTCCTCGGCAATATGCAGTAGATAGGGCGTGAAAATGTTACTTATTGAGAGCGAGGATGTTCTGGCATATCTAGAAGGGATATTTGGAACGCAGTAATGCAGTACATTATGTTTGGTGAAAATAGGCTTATCGTGAGTTGTAATTTCACTGGTTTCTATGCAGCCCCCCATATCTATACTTACATCTATAATTACAGCCCCACGTTTCATAGTACTAACCATATCATCTGTTATAAGAACCGGAGAACGATTCTTGCCCCGAACTGCACCAATAAGAACATCACAACGTTTTATTGCTTTTGTTAGATTTTTGGGCTGAATAGTTGATGTATAAAAAGTTTGATTTAGGTTAGCCTGAATATTTCGTAGTCGGGTAAGAGAGCTATCAAAAACTTTTATTCCTGCTCCCAACCCCAAAGCCGATCTGGCTGCAAACTCACCAACAGTGCCTGCTCCTAGAATAACTACTTCTACAGGGGGAACACCGCTAATGTTGCCAAACATTAAACCGTTTCCGTTAACATTATTGCTCATAATTTCAGAAGCAATTAAAACAGAAGCAGTACCTGCAATTTCACTTAAAGCTCTAACAATAGGATAACTGCCGTCATCGTCCCTTATAAATTCAAACCCAAGGGCCGTTATTCTTTTTGAAGCTAATTTTTGGAAATACTCTTTGCACTGGGTCTTAAGTTGAAGTGCGGAAATTAAAATTGTTTGCGGATTTATTAAATCAAGTTCTTTAATGGAAGGAGGTTCAATCTTTAATATAGTAGGGCAGGAGAATACCTTTTTAGTGTTTGTGGTAATTTCTGCACCGGCATTTGCATAATCCTTATCACTGAAGCGTGCCCATTTTCCAGCCCCAGATTCTATCATTACCCTATGGCCGTGAGCGGTTATTGCTGCCACAGCGTCAGGACTTAAGCAAATTCGCTTTTCCTGGTAAGAAGTTTCTTTGGGAATTCCTATAAACAATTCTCCCTTATTCTTATACATTTCCAGGGTTTCCTCCTGCGGAATTAATTGTTCTTTGGTAAAAGGCGAGACTTGTTTGCCCATATTTAGGTGCTAAAACTTTATAATAGGAAAATTACAACTATTTTTAAAAATAGCCCTGATTAAAGTCGGCTATAATAATCTTCTTCGGTGGGCTCCCAATATTCTTTTTCATTTTGGAAGGATTTTAATTGGCGCCTATCGGTTTCAGAAACAGAAGAAAATACAGAAACATCGGTCTCATCAATCTCGCTAAGATCGATGCCGTAGACACGATCAAATATCTTTATTCGAATTAGATAAACAATAGAAAGGATAAGTATAAAAAATGGGGCCAAATAAATTAGTTGATTGGTATCCAACGGGTCTACTCTTAAGTAGACATCTTGATAAATACTTATAACTAATTGGTAGGAATACATTGCAATAGGAATTAAAATAGCATGATACCACCAATGTTTACAGGTAAAAAACCATATAAAAAGAAGAAAAAGTGGAACAATTTTACCAAGATAGGTCCATGCTGCGGTCATCACATTTTCATAATAAAGACTTTCGTAGGTAAAAAAAGAATTTTCCCAAACCTTACCGTTTGGGAAAATTTCATATAAATAAAATATATAAGGTGAAAACGCTATAGTAAGCGCTATAATGCTACCCAGCAGCAGGAATTTTGATTGTTGATCTGTCGACAGCTTGTTCTTTGAGTTGGTCATTATTGTTATCGTTATCAGAAGTTGAAGTTACAAAAAAACTTGCTCCAAAAATTGCTGCTGTAAAAAGTAATGCTTTAAGTTTCATAATATAGGGTTTTAAATTGTTATTTCGTTTTGTTTACTGAAGCAAACCTAGGGAAATATAAAACGCTAAAAATTAATACATTAATCGTACTTTTGCAGCTTTTTTTAAGCAAAAAAATGAGGATATTTCAACAAAATATATTTTATACTAATAAAAAATAAATAACTATAATTTAAAATTATATTGTTTTTTTGCGGTTTTTAATTTTGAACTATAACAAAATTATCTGTTGCAGCTAACACAAAGCTTTTTAGTCAATTTAAGAAAGCATTTGGTTTTTATTAACACAAATTTAACAATCTAGTTTTTTTATCTATAGCTGAAATTTCCACTTTTTGAAATTCATTTTCTAAAAAGCTACTAATATTTTGTGGCCATTCAATAAAAATCCAATTATTGGAGCTCAAATACTCTTCAATACCTATATCTAAAGCTTCATTTTCGTCTTTTAATCTATAAAAATCGAAATGATAAATATTTTCCTGGGGGGTGTGATATTCGTTGACTAACGAAAACGTGGGGCTAGATACCTTATCTATACTTTTTAAGGCTGCAGTTAAAGATTTTATAAGAGTGGTTTTACCTGCACCCATCTCACCATAAAAAAGTAAGACCTTACTTTTTGTATGATTTAATATAAATTGAACAGCCTCGTCAATTTGGGCTAAATTGTAGGTTATAGACATTTTCAAAAAAAGATTTTTGGCATAACAAAGATAGGGAATAATTTTATATCCCCTATAATTTACTGTAAATCAGTGTTTAATGTGTTTATTTTGGGGTTAATACAACAAAAGGAATGATCATTTCCTCTAAGGATACACCGCCGTGTTGGTAGGTGTTCCGGTAATAACTAACATAATGATTGTAATTATTGGGATATGCAAAAAAGAGGTCTCCTTTAGCAAAAATAAAAGAGCTACTCATATTTATACTGGGTAAATGAATACTTTTAGGGTTTGAAATAGCCAAAACATCTTTTTCTTCATAAGTGAGGCTTTTACCCGTTTTATATCTTAAATTTAAACTGGTATTCTTGTCACCTATAACTTTTGATGGATTTTTTGCGTTTATCGTACCATGGTCTGTGGTAAGAATTAATTTAAATCCTAATTGTTTTGCCTGTAGAATAATATCTAGTAGAGGCGAATTTTTAAACCAACTATGAGTTAAGGATCTATAAGACTTATCGTTGGAAGCCAATTCCTTAATTACTTCCATTTCTGTTTTAGAATGTGATAGCATATCTACAAAGTTGTAAACCACAACTGTAAGATCGTTATCCTTTTGGGTTTTAAAGTTTTCAGCAAGTTTTTTCCCACCTTTTAAACTTGTAATTTTATGATATTCATGTTTAAAGGTTTTTCCTAACCTTTTCAATTGCTCTTCTAAAAACTCGGCTTCATGGTTGTTTTTTCCGCCTTCATCTGTATCGTTTTTCCAATATTGCGGAAACCTTTTTTCCATATCGGCTGGCATTAAACCAGAAAACATAGCGTTACGGGCGTACTGTGTTGCGGTAGGTAAAATACTAAAGTAAGGTTCTTCTTTTTCTTTTTTGTAGTAATTAGCTACTACCGGCTCTAATGCTTTCCATTGGTCGTATCTTAAATTATCTACTACAACAAGTAATGTAGGTTGATCTTTGGAAATTTCAGGGATAATCTTCTCTTTAAAAATGGTGTGGGACATTATAGGCGCCTCAACGCTATTTTCGAACCAGTCTGTATAATTTTTGTCTATAAATTTACAAAATTGGGTATTTGCTTCATTTTTTTGTGATTCTAAAATTTCGAACATACCACTATCTTCCAGGTCTTCAAGCTGTAGCTCCCAATAGATTAATTTTTGATAAAGTTCGCCCCATTCTTCAAACGTATTTACCTGACTTAGGTCCATGGCAATCTTTCTAAACTCCTGTTGGTAATTTGATGTTGTTTTTTCAGAAATAAGTCGGGAATGGTCTAAATTCTTTTTTATACTAAGTAGAATTTGATTGGGATTTACCGGCTTTATGAGGTAATCGGCTATTTTAGAGCCAATAGCTTCTTCCATAATATATTCCTCCTCACTTTTTGTAATCATTACAATAGGAAGATTTTCCCTTTTTTCTTTTATTTCAGCAAGTGTTTCAAGACCGGTAAGTCCCGGCATATTCTCATCAAGAAAAACGATATCAAAGCTCTCTTCTTCTATTTGCTCTAAAGCTTCAGTCCCACTTTGGCTGGTGGTTACTTCATAATCTTTAGATTCAAGAAATAGAATATGTGGTTTTAGTAGATCTATTTCATCATCTACCCAAAGTATTTTTATTTTATTCATTCTTTATATTTTTATGCGTTAACTGAGTTTTGATCTCTTTTTTAAATTTGCGACTTTAATACTCGTGAATTCCTATAAATTGTTATAGAGTTGCAGTTTTTTACAACTTATGTAGTGCTTTTTATACTCCCCAACTCTATATATGTATATTTGTTTTGAATTAACACGATAAAAAGTTTGACTGCTACTAATAAACTTAAAATATTAAACGATCCAATTTACGGATTTATTACCATCCCCAGTGAGCGAATCTTTAGTATAATTGAACATCCCTATTTTCAGCGTTTACGCAGAATTTCTCAAATGGGAATGTCATACCTCGTCTACCCCGGTGCTCATCATACCCGGTTTCATCATGCTCTAGGTTGTGTGCATTTAATGCAAAAAGCAGTTCAAGTGCTTCGCTACAAAGGGGTTGTGATTTCTGAAGACGAAGAAGAGGCCCTGCAAATTGCTATTTTACTTCACGATATAGGTCACGGTCCATTTTCACACGCCATGGAACATAGTATTGTGGAAGGGGTAGACCACGAAAATATTTCTTTGCTTTTTATGGAAGAAATGAATCGTGACTTTAACCAAAGTTTAACGTTGGCTTTGCAGATTTTTCGCGGTACCTACAGCCGCAGATTTTTAAATCAATTAATCTCCAGTCAATTGGATATGGATCGTTTAGACTATTTGAGACGAGATAGTTTTTATACCGGTGCTGCTGAAGGAAATATAAACAGTGAGCGACTTATTGCAATGCTGAATGTGGTTAATGATGATTTGGTGATTGAAGAAAAGGGGATTTATTCGGTAGAAAAATTTTTAGTGGCCAGAAGATTAATGTATTGGCAGGTATATTTGCATAAAACCAGTTTGGTGGCAGAGCAACTTTTAATTAGAATGTTAAAACGGGCGAAGGAATTGGTTGAAAAAGGGGAAGACTTGAACGCAAGTAAATCTCTTTCTTATTTTCTGCATAACAGAATTGGGCCGCAAGACTTCATTTCTCAAACTTTATCGGTTTTTGCGCGTTTAGACGATTATGATATTGTCTCTGCAATGAAAGAATGGCAAGATCACGACGACTTTGTATTGTCTAATTTATGTAAAATGATCATTAACCGGGACCTGTTGAAGGTGAAGATTAAAAAGAAGAAACCATCTGTTGAAAAGTTAGAAAAACGCCGGCAAGCTTTTCAGGAAAAAGCAAATGTATCGGCCGAAGAAGCAGCATATTTTGTATTTAGTGGGGAGGTTACCAATACCGCTTATAAAAGCGAAAATAACAATATTAACATTTTACATAAGAATGGGAAGATTAGCGATGTAGCGAAAGCATCGGATCAATTGAACCTAAAAGCGCTTTCAAAAACCGTGATTAAGTATTATATGTGTTATCCGAAGGCCAAACATTAACACTTTTTTTTTATTTTTGCCAGAATGAAATTTACAGCAGCACAAATAGCAGAGATACTTGAGGGAGAAATTGAGGGTAACCCCGATGTAGAAGTATCAGAATTAGCTAAAATTGAAGAAGGAGGCGAAGGTTCCCTAACCTTTTTAAGCAATCCTAAATATACTTCATATATATATTCTACACAGGCTTCTATCGCAATAGTTAATAGTGATTTTGTAGCCGAAGAACCTATAAACACTACGTTAATTAAGGTGAAAGATGCTTATAAAGCATTTTCTACCTTGCTGGAATATTACAATCAAATTAAACTGAACAAAAAGGGAATTGAACAACCGAGTTTCCTGTCTGATTCGGCGAAATTTGGAGAAAATATTTATATAGGTGCTTTTGCCTATATTGGTGAAAACGTAAAAATTGGGGACAATGTAAAGCTTTATCCGAACGTTTATATTGGGGACAATGTGGAAATAGGGGATAATGTAATTGTTTTCCCGGGGGTGAAAATTTATTCTGAAACCATTGTGGGTAATAATTGTGTTATTCATAGCGGAGTTATTGTTGGAGCCGATGGATTTGGTTTTAGTCCGGGAGAAGATGGGAAGTATACAAAAGTACCCCAAATTGGAAACGTGATAATTGAAGATCATGTAGATATTGGTGCCGGGACCACTATAGACCGTGCAACCTTAGGATCTACAATTATAAGAGAAGGTGTGAAATTAGATAACCAAATTCAAATTGCCCATAATGTAGAAATTGGTTCTCATACGGCCATAGCGGCACAAACAGGCATAGCCGGTTCTACTAAAATTGGTAAAAATTGCTTAATTGGAGGGCAGGTTGGTATTGTTGGTCACCTTCAAATAGGAGATAGGGTGAAAATACAGGCTCAGGCTGGTATTGGCCGAAATGTGAAAGATGATGAAATGTTGCAAGGCTCTCCAGCCTTTGGTTACGGAGATTTTAATAAATCTTACGTGCATTTTAAAAACTTACCTAAAACTATAGATACACTTAACCAATTAGAAAAAAAGATTAAAAATGGCATATAAACAGGCGAAACAACATACTATAGATAGGGAGGTTTCCCTTGAAGGGGTTGGGCTGCATACCGGTCAGAAAGTGAAAATGACCTTTAAACCTGGTCCGGAAAATACCGGTTATGTTTTTAAAAGAATGGATCTGGAGGGAGAACCTCAGATAGAAGCAGATGTAAGCTATGTAGTGAATACAAGAAGAGGGACGAACCTTGAGAAAAATGGGGTGAAAATTCAAACCTCAGAGCATGTGCTTGCAGCTTGTGTAGGGCTTGATATAGATAATATTTTAATTGAGTTAGATGCTTCAGAGCCACCAATTATGGATGGTTCTTCAAAGTTTTTTGTAGAAGCTTTAGAGAAAGCAGGAATAGTTAGCCAGGAAGCAGAAAGGGAAGAGTATATAGTAGATCAGGTGATTTCTTATCATGATGAAGAAAGTGGAAGCGAAATTATCGTGATGCCATCAGAAGAGTACCAGGTCACTGCTATGGTAGACTTTGGCACAGAAGTACTGGGCACTCAAAACGCTTCGATTAACCATCTTTCAGAATTTAAGGATGAAATTGCTAATGCAAGAACGTTTAGCTTTTTACATGAACTTGAAGCACTTTTAGACCACGGATTAATTAAAGGAGGTGATTTAAACAATGCTATTGTTTATGTAGATAAAGAGATAAACGAAGATACCTTAAAGAAACTAAGAAAGGCTTTTGAAAAAGATGATATTTCCGTTAAGCCTAATGGAATTCTTGATAATTTAACGCTGCATTATCCTAATGAGGCAGCACGACATAAGCTTTTAGATGTTTTGGGAGATTTGGCACTTATAGGTACACGTATTCGTGGAAAAGTAATTGCCAATAAGCCGGGACATTATGTAAATACCGAGTTTGCTAAAAAACTATCTAAAATAATTAAAACTGAAAAAAGGAATAATGTTCCAAAAATAGATTTGGATCAAAAGCCTTTAATGGATGTGAATGCCATTATGGATATTTTGCCGCATCGCTCACCATTCCTTTTAGTTGATAAAATTTATAGCTGTACCGATAGTTGCGTGATTGGTTTAAAGAACGTAACCATGAATGAGCCTTTCTTTGTGGGGCATTTCCCCGGAAAACCTGTAATGCCGGGTGTACTTCAGGTAGAAGCAATGGCTCAAACTGGTGGTATTTTGGCATTGAAATCTGTTCCAGACCCAGAAAATTACCTTACTTATTTTATGAAAATAGATAATGTAAGATTTAAACAACAGGTAGTACCTGGAGATACTTTAATATTTAAATTAGAATTACTTGCGCCTATTCGCCGGGGAATTTGCCAAATGCAAGGCTCTGCTTATGTAAACGGAAAATTAGCCACCGAGGCCGTATTAATGGCGCAAATTGTAAAATCAAAATAAATTATATGAACCAGCCTTTAGCTTACGTACATCCCGGAGCCAAAATTGCTAAGAACGTAGTAATAGAACCTTTTACCACTATTCATAATAATGTAGTGATAGGCGAGGGATCCTGGATAGGGTCTAACGTAACTATAATGGAAGGTGCCCGAATAGGAAAGAATTGTAGTATTTTTCCGGGAGCCGTTATTTCTGCCATTCCGCAGGATAAAAAATTTGATGATGAAGATACTATTACGGTTATTGGTGATAATACTACTATTCGAGAATGTGTAACCATTAATAGGGGGACTACAGACCGAATGAAAACCGTAATCGGGAAAAACTGTTGGATAATGGCTTATTGCCATATTGCGCACGATTGTATTGTGGGCGATAATTGTATCTTTTCTAATAACAGTACGCTCGCCGGCCATATAAATGTGGGAGACCACGTAGTATTGGCAGGTATGGCGGCAATTCAGCAATTTTGCAGTATTGGAAGACACGCCTTTGTAACAGGAGGCTCTTTGGTTAGAAAAGATGTTCCTCCGTTTGTTAAAGCGGGAAGGGAGCCTTTATCTTATGTTGGGATCAATTCTATAGGTTTGCGTAGAAGAGGGTTTACTACCGAAAAAATTAGGGAAATTCAGGATATTTTTAGAATTCTCTATCAAAGAAACTATAATAATACACAAGCTGTAGCTATTATTGAAGCCGAAATGCAAGCAACGGCAGAAAGAGACGAAATTTTAGAATTCATTAAAAACTCACAACGAGGTATCATGAAAGGATACTTTAGTTCAAATTAAAATAAATTTAAATGGCAAGTACAAGTGACATTAGAAACGGATTATGCATTCGTTACAACCACGATATTTATAAGATAGTTGAATTTTTACACGTAAAACCCGGAAAAGGTCCTGCTTTTGTACGTACCAAACTAAAAAGTGTAACTACAGGAAAAGTTGTAGAAAATACATTTTCAGCGGGACATAAGATAGACGATGTTCGTGTAGAAACTCATAAATTTCAGTATCTATATAATGATGATGAATTTTATCATTTTATGAATGTGGAGGATTACACTCAAATTCGTTTGGTGGAACAAGCTTTAGATCAACCTAAACTTTTAAAGGAAGGTGAAGTGGTTACAGTAATAATCAATACCGAAGATAATGCACCGCTTTCAGTAGAAATGCCTGCAAGTGTAATATTGGAAGTAACACATACCGAACCTGGTGTAAAAGGAAATACTGCCACCAATGCCACTAAACCGGCAACTGTAGAGACAGGTGCAGAGGTGAATGTTCCTTTATTTATAAATGAAGGTGATAAAATTAAAGTAGAAACAGATAAAGGAACTTATAAAGAAAGAATTAAAGAATAATTTTAGTCTTTCAAAAAGTTTTAGGCCAGACTGAACTTGTTTCAGCTTCTAGTTTGTTTAGATATTAAACGCTTAGACTCTGAGATAATCCCCAAATACTGGGGCAGGATGGCTAATTTTTTATAATTAGTATATGAAATTTCCCCAGGAACATAGCTTACAACAAATAGCAACTATTATTGATGCCGAGTATATTGGTGACGCTAATTTCCCGGTAACCGGGATGAATGAAATTCATGTGGTGACACCCGGGGATATTGTTTTTGTAGATCATCCAAAATATTACGATAAGGCTTTAAATTCGGCTGCTACTGTAATTTTGATTAATAAAAAATTAGCTTGTCCCGAAGGTAAGGCTTTGTTGATTTCAGAAGATCCTTTCTCCGATTTTAATAAGCTTACTCAGTACTTTAAACCTTTCAAAAAAGCTGATAAATCTATATCAGAGTCGGCTCAAATAGGAAAGGGTACTCATATTCAGCCCAACACGTTTATTGGCAATAATGTAAGGATTGGCAGTAATTGCCTAATTCACTCAAATGTTAGTATATACGATAATACTATTATTGGAAATAACGTAATTATTCATTCCGGAACTGTTTTGGGAGGAGACGCTTTTTATTATAAAACAAGACCAGAAGGCTTTGATAAATTAAGATCTGGTGGACGCGTAGTAATAGAAGATAATGTTGAAATTGGAGCTAATTGCACTATAGATAAAGGTGTTACCGGAGATACTACCATAAAAGAGGGTACTAAGCTTGATAACTTAATACAGGTTGGCCATGATACGGTTATTGGCAAAAGATGTCTTATTGCCAGCCAGGTAGGGATTGCCGGGGCAGTAATTATCGAAGACGAGGTGACCGTTTGGGGGCAGGTAGGAATGCGTAGCGGAATTACCGTAGAAAAAGGTGGTGTTCTTATGGGGCAGGCCGGTATTACAAAATCTACTAAAGCAAACAAAGTATATACAGGAAACCCAGCGATGGAAGCCAGGGCTAAATTAAAAGAATTGGCACTTTTAAAGCAATTACCTAAATTGCTTGAGAAATTAAAATAATAAATTTATGGGCGTACAAAGTAAAGAGATTGTTGAGAATTTTTATATATCCCTATTTAAAGACGAAAAAGGAGCTCTAGACAATTACTTACATCCCAATGTAAATCTTTCCTGGTACGGTACCACCGGATTTAAAAAGCTGGATTTCGACAAAATATTAGAGCTTAGGGATAATCTAGGAAAGAGCTTCGAATCGCTTAAGGCCGAAGTGGAAAAGATTGTCGAAGAAGACAATCAAATAGCCATACACTTTACCTACCATGTAAAAACAATAGAAAATCCCGACGAAGAAATGCCACTGGCCCACTTTATGGCTATTTGGGAATTAAAAGATAACAAACTTCTTAAGGGTGTTCAAATTTCACAACTGGGTGAAGAAATAGACGTTAGTCCATGGACTTAATTTTGAGTTCTCAAATAATCTGATTTTTAGGCTTGAATTTTACTTAATTTTAAGATTAAAGCCTTAATAAACTTCATAAATCACTTTATCTTTCATTTTTAAAAACTTACTTTTGTAATCGCAAAATCAAAAAAAATATGAGCGTTTTAGTCAATAAAGATTCAAAAATAATAGTTCAGGGATTTACCGGTAGCGAAGGTACTTTTCACGCTGAACAAATGATAGAGTATGGAACCAACGTGGTTGGAGGTGTAACTCCTGGTAAAGGAGGTCAAAAACACCTTAATAAGCCTGTTTTCAATACGGTATCTGATGCTGTTGAAAAAACTGGAGCCGATGTTTCTATAATTTTTGTACCACCAGCTTTTGCAGCAGATGCTATTATGGAAGCAGCAGATGCCGGAATAAAAGTAATTATCACGATTACCGAAGGTATTCCGGTGGCAGATATGGTAAAAGCTTACGATTATATTCAGGATAGAGATTGCCGTTTGGTAGGGCCTAACTGTCCAGGTGTAATAACTCCCGGAGAAGCAAAAGTTGGTATTATGCCAGGTTTTGTTTTCAAAAAAGGTAAAGTAGGGATTGTTTCTAAATCTGGTACTTTAACTTATGAAGCTGCAGATCAGGTAGTAAAACAAGGTCTTGGAATCACAACTGCAATTGGTATAGGGGGAGATCCAATTATTGGAACAACCACCAAAGAAGCTGTAGAATTATTGATGAACGATGAGGAAACCGAATGTATTGTAATGATCGGTGAAATTGGAGGTCAATTAGAGGCAGATGCCGCAACCTGGATTAAAGAAAATGGAAACAAAAAACCGGTTGTAGGTTTTATAGCCGGAGAAACAGCACCTGCTGGCCGTACTATGGGACATGCAGGAGCTATTGTAGGTGGAAGCGAAGATACTGCACAAGCAAAGAAAGCTATTCTTAAAGAAAATGGAATTCATGTAGTAGATTCACCGGCAGAAATTGGGAAAAAAGTGGCCGAGGTAATGAAGGGCTAAAACCTTCCTAAATCATATTGAAATCCTCCTGTATTTAGTGTTTCACCAAATACAGGAGGATTTTTTATTTCTTGGTATTAGCTTTTGTTATATTTGAAACTGTTTAATTAACATCAATCTTTTTATAAATATGAAATTATTAGAAGGGAAAAATGCCATAATAACCGGTGGTAGCCGTGGAATAGGCAAGGGAATTGCTAAAGTTTTTGCCCAGCACGGTGCTAACGTAGCTTTCACTTATAATTCTTCAGCTGAGTCTGCCAATGCATTGGCAGACGAATTGGGCGAATTGGGGGTAAAAGCCAAAGCCTATCAATCTAACGCAGCGAGTTTTAAAGAAGCCGAACAACTTATAAAAGATGTAGCCGAAGATTTTGGGGCTATAGATATTCTGGTAAATAATGCAGGTATCACAAAAGATAATCTCCTTATGCGAATGAGCGAAGAAGATTTTGATAAGGTTATTGAAGTGAACCTAAAGTCGATCTTTAATATGACCAAAGCTGTTCAACGTACCATGTTAAAACAGCGTAAGGGAAGCATTATTAATATGAGTTCTGTAGTAGGTGTAACCGGTAACGCGGGTCAGGCAAATTACGCTGCTTCAAAAGCCGGAATTATTGGTTTTTCTAAATCTATGGCCCAGGAACTTGGTTCAAGAAATATTAGAACCAACGTTATTGCCCCCGGATTTATAGAAACAGAAATGACTCAAAAGTTAGACGACAATGTAGTTGATGGCTGGAGACAGGCAATTCCTTTAAAAAGAGGTGGAAGCCCAGAAGATATAGCTAACGCCTGTGTGTTTTTAGGGAGCGATTTAAGTGCTTATGTTACCGGGCAGGTACTTCACGTAGATGGGGGGATGCATACATAGATAGGTTAGAAGTTAAGAGTGATTAGTTATTAGAACTTTTAACTTTTACCCGGAAAGGATTAACTATCTTCACTTTAATGGAGTTATCTAAAATTTTATTTATCGCCCTGGCTGCATTTATTGCGCTGGGGTTTGCTTTTTTTCAATACCTCTATAAGTCTAGAAAAAGAGGTAGGGATACTTATATTCTTTTTTCATTACGCTTTTTTTCGGTTTTTATACTTCTTTTGCTGCTTATTAACCCTAAAATTGGTTTTATCAGCTATAAGTTAGAAAAACCTATGCTTATTTTGTTGGCAGACGATTCCTGGTCTATAAATCATCTTAAGCAGGAAGATAGCCTTAAACTTATACTGGAAAGCTTTAAGTCTAACGAAAAATTAAATAAACGTTTTGATCTCGTTCAGTATAACTTCGGAAAAGAACTCAAATCGGGCGATATTAATGACTTTAAGGATACTGAAACCAATATTTTTTCGGCATTAGAAGGGGTTGAAGCACTTTCTAAAAAAAGAAAATCGGTTATTGCACTAATATCCGATGGAAATCAAACTTCCGGTCGTAATTTTGAATATTTCAATTCCAAAAATACAGAAATTTACCCTCTTGTAATTGGCGATACCACACAATATCCCGATCTGGAATTAATCAGGTTAAACCTAAATAATTATGCATTTTTGGATAATCGTTTTCCGGTTGAAGCCTTTATTTCATACTCGGGAGAAGATGCGGTAAATACCAGGTTTGTTATTAAAGAAAACGAAAAGGTCATTTTCTCTGAAGAGGTTTCGTTAGATAACGAAAATAGTTCTGTAATAATCCAGGCTCAACTCCCCGCCACAAATTTAGGAGTACTTTCTTATAAAGCTGAAATTGCGCCTTTGGCAACCGAAAAAAACCAGGCGAACAACATTAAAAGTTTCGCGATAGAAGTAATTGATGAGCGTACCGAAATTCTGCTGCTAAGTGCTATGTCGCATCCAGATTTAGGAGCCATTAAAAAGGCTGTAGAAACCAACAAGCAACGGCAGCTTGCCATTAAGTATATTGGTGAAAACCTTACCCTGGAAGACTATCAGTTAGTAATATTATACCAGCCCAATGCTGGTTTTTTATCTGTCTTTGAAGAGTTGAAGAAGAATAACCAAAACTATCTTCTTATTACCGGCACAAAAACCAATTGGAATTTTATAAATAATATTCAGGATTTTATAATAAAAGATTTTACGAATCAAAATCAGGAAATATTCGCGGTGAGAAATCCAAATTTTAACCAGTTTCAATTTGAAGATGCTGTTTTTTCAAATTTCCCCCCGCTTGAAGATAAGTTTGGTAATATTGAGCTTGAAAGTAATAGTATTGAAAGTATTTATTTTCAGGAAATTGAAAATGTAGAAACTACACAACCTTTATTGGCTATAAAGGGCAATGCACAGCGTAAAATAGGCTATATTTTTGGAGAAAATATCTGGCGTTGGCGTTCGGCTAGCTTTTTGGAAGATAAATCTTTTGAAGCTTTTGATAATTTCTTCGGAAAACTGGTTCAAAACCTGGCCTCTACAAAGCAACGAGAGCGATTAACTTTAGATTACGAGTCTTTTTTTTATGAAAATGAATCGGCTATAATTAATGCGAATTTTTTCGATCAAAACTATCAGTTCGATCCAAAGGCTAACTTACTAATTACGGTAGAAGATTCTTTAAACAGCTTTGAGTCCCAATTTATCTTAAAAAATAATACCTACCAGGTAGATTTAGGTGGTTTACCACCAGGTACTTATACTTTTCAGGTTAACGAAGCAGAAACCGGGCTTTCTCGTTCGGGAAGTTTTGAAGTAATAAGTTATAATATTGAGCAAAAATTTATTTCAGCTAACAAAAATGCAATGCAGGCCTTAGCTGAAAATTCTGGAACGAGGATTTTTTACCAAAATCAAACGCAAGAATTTATAAATAGGCTTTTAAATGCCGATAAATACAAGCCTGTTCAAAAAAGCCAACAAAAAGACGTACCTTTGATAGACTGGTTTTACCTTCTATTTCTGCTGGTTTTAATACTGGCAATAGAATGGTTTTACAGAAAGTATAAAGGATTAATTTAAATTTAATTTATATATGGAAAGATTACCCAAGCTTGGAGTTCCTATTCTTATAGGAATCGTTATTTTAATAATTTTTGTCGCAAAATCTACCGTTACAATTGGTTCTGGTGAGGCAGGGGTTTTGTATAAAACCTTTGGAGGTGGTGTGGTTACCGATGAACCGCCTTTAAATGAAGGTTTTCACCTTGTAGCACCCTGGAATAGAGTGTATGTTTATGAAGTAAGGCAACAATCTTTAGAAGAAAAAATGCAGGTTTTGAGTTCTAATGGTCTTGAAATTAAGCTAGATGCTTCTACCTGGTTTCAACCTTCTTATGAGCAACTGGGAAAACTACATAGAGAAAAAGGCGAGCAATATATTCAGCGTTTACTTCAGCCCGCAGTTAGATCGGCCGCAAGGGCGGTGGTAGGAAGGTATAATCCTGAGCAATTATATGCGAGTAAAAGAGAAGCGATTCAGAAAGAAATTTTAGAAGAAACTCAAATTTTACTTAGAGATCAATATGTGCAGGTAAATGAAGTTTTGGTGCGAGATGTATCCCTTCCGCCAAATATTAAAGATGCAATTGAGCGTAAACTACGCCAGGAGCAAGAATCTTTGGAATACGAATTTCGTTTAACTAAAGCTGAGCAAGAAGCAGAAAGACAGCGTATTGATGCTGAAGGTAAAGCACGAGCCAACGATATCTTGAATGCCTCTTTAACCCCAAATATCCTGAAAGAAAAAGGAATTCAGGCAACGCTGGAATTGGCCAGATCGGGTAATTCTAAAACCGTGATTATAGGTTCGGGTGAAGATGGAATGCCTTTAATTTTAGGTGGAGGAAATTAAAATAATGAAAATGAAATCTATTTTCTTAAATTTTGCAAGGCTTTCTATTTTTATAGGAAGCCTTGCTGTTTTTGCCCAAACCACTTCGGTTACCAATTCCGGGACACTTCAAACAGCTAGTCCTGTTGAAGTAGGAATATCTTCAGAAAGAATACAGAAAATTGAAGAGATGCTTCAATTTGCCATAAATGAAAATCAAGTACCGGGTGCAGTTGCCCTAATTGCCAGGGATGGGAAAATTGTTCTTCATAAAGCCTATGGAGATGCAAATGCATCGGGAAAAGAACTTGAAAAAGATGCGATTTTTAGATTGGCTTCACAAACAAAAGCCATTACAGCCACTGCAGTTATGATGCTATGGGAGGAAGGGAAGTTTCGTTTAGACGACCCTATCTCTAAGTATATTCCCGAATTCGAAAATCCAGTAATTTTAAAAGATTTTAACGAAGCAGACAGTAGTTACACCTCGACACCGGCTAAAAATGAAATTACTATTCGGCATCTCTTAACGCATACTTCAGGCTTGGGTTATGGAAGGATAGATGGCGATCAGCGTATGAAGAAAATTTACACCAGGGCAGGAATAGTCGAGTTATTTACCGAAGAAGACATTAGCATTGGTGAAAATATAAAGAAAATGGCCGCTTTGCCCTTACACCATGAACCCGGTGAAAAATTTACATATAGTGTAGGGTTAGATGTTTTGGGTTATTTTATCGAGGTAATTTCAGGGCAGGATTTTGATATATTTCTGAAAGAAAGAATTTTTGATCCCCTTCAAATGAACGATACAAGATTTTATCAGCCTTCATCAAAAAAAGATCGTCTGGTGGCGATTCAACATAGAAAAGATGGCAAATGGACAAATTTTCCGAATACATTTTATAATACGAATTATCCATTAACAAAAGATGGTACTTATTTTTCAGGTGGTGCAGGGCTATCGGGTACGGCAAAAGATTACGCCAAATTTCTTCAAATGTATTTAAATGGAGGGGAGTATAATGGTACTCGTTTGTTAAGCCGAAAAACAGTAGCTATTATTATGGGGAACCAGGTTGGGGAAAAGTTTAATTTTCCGAATCAGTATTACGGTCTCGCTTTTGGCGTGGTAACAGAAACAGGAGAAATAACCGGAGGGCAGGGAAGTGCCGGTACTTTCGATTGGGGTGGCTATTTTAACACGCAGTATTTTGCCGACCCCCAGGAGCAGGTAATCGGTATTTTGTTGAAGCAAACACGGGGAAATACCGGCGATGAAACCGCCTGGAAATTCAGGCAAATGCTTTTTAGTGCTATTGATGATTAATTTGACATTTGAGTATTAATTATATTGTTTTAGACAAAAATTTATAAAAAATAAGAAAGCTGTTTTGCAGTTTAAAATTTATATTTAGATTTGTAATCACAATGAAGAATTTTCAATTACATCACCATCATATTTATTACTGCGCTCAGGCGAGGTAAATTTGGTGTGTTGTAATTTTCAGCATATTTAAAACCCGTTTGAGCTATTCAAACGGGTTTTTTTATTGGCACCGCCAAAGGGTGTAATACCCCGAGGCTTGCCTCGAAATTAAAAATTTGTTTTCAACGAATGCCTCGTGGGCTTGCCCCGAGATAGTTTACTTTATAACCAACAACTAAAGCGTAAAAGAAATTTAAAAAATGAGCCAGGAAAAATTAAGGATTGCTATTCAAAAATCGGGTAGATTAAATGAAGATTCCCTCAAAATACTGAAAGATGCCGGTATTTCTATAGATAATGGAAAAGAACAACTTAAAGCTTCATCACGTAACTTTCCGTTAGAGGTAATGTATCTTAGAAATGGTGATATACCACAGTATTTAAGAGATGGAGTGGTTGATGTAGCCATAATTGGCGAGAATGTGCTAATTGAGAAAGGAAAAGATATTATTCAGGGTGAAAAACTTGGGTTTTCAAAATGTCGTGTTTCTTTGGCTGTGCCAAAATCTATGGAGTACAATAGCCTTAAAGATCTTGACGGCAAAAAAATTGCCACTTCTTATCCTAACACGGTAAATGAATTCCTGGAGAAGAAAGGTATTACAGCCGAACTTCATATCATTAATGGTTCGGTAGAAATAGCTCCCAATATTGGGTTAGCCGATGGTATTTGTGATATTGTTTCCAGCGGTAGCACTTTGTTTAAAAACGGATTAAAAGAGGTAGAAATTATGCTGAAGAGTGAAGCCGTGCTCGCTATTTCTCCTGAAATTTCAGAAGAACGACAGCAAATTCTAGAGAGATTGCAATTTAGATTGAAATCGGTTTTAAATGCGCGTACTTCTAAATATATTTTACTGAATGCTCCCAATGAAAATTTAGAAAAGATCATCGAATTACTGCCTGGAATGAGAAGTCCTACAATTCTCCCGCTTGCCGATGAAGGCTGGAGTTCTATTCATACCGTGATTAATGAAGAACGTTTCTGGGAGGTAATAGATGAATTAAAACAAAATGGTGCCGAAGGTATTTTAGTTGCACCTATAGAAAAAATGGTACTTTAAGATGGAAAAATTTTATAATCCTGCTAAGTCTGAATGGGCTAAAATTTTAAAAAGGCCTACGCAAACTATAGAAGATATTGAAGAAACCGTAAACCAGGTTTTTAGTGAAGTAAAAACAAAAGGGGACACCGCAATATCAAAATATACCGAACTTTTTGATGGAATAAATCTTTTGCAAACAAAAGTTACACAAGAAGAAGTAACTACTGCTGCCGCTAAGGTTTCCAACGAATTGAAAGATGCTATCAAATTGGCTAAAAGCAATATCGAAAAATTTCATGCTGCACAAAAAACCGATAGAATAGAGGTTGAGACAACTAATGGAGTAAAGTGCTGGCAGGAAAAAAGGGCTATTCAAAAAGTTGGATTATATATCCCGGGTGGAAGTGCTCCTTTATTTTCTACAATTTTAATGTTGGCTACTCCTGCAAACATTGCCGGCTGTGAAGAAGTTGTACTGTGTACGCCGCCAGATAAAAATGGAAATGTACATCCAGCCATTTTATATACCGTAGAATTATGTGGTGTGACTAAAATATATAAAGTTGGTGGGATTCAGGCAATTGCAGCAATGACATTTGGTACCGAAACCATCCCAAAGGTCTATAAGATTTTTGGTCCCGGTAATCAGTTTGTTACAGTGGCGAAACAATTGGCAACTCGTTATAATGTGGCTATAGATATGCCGGCAGGCCCTTCTGAATTACTTGTTTTAGCCGATGATTCTGCCAATGCAGCTTTTATTGCCTCAGATTTGTTAAGCCAGGCCGAACACGGGGCAGATAGCCAGGTAGTGCTTGTTTCCAACTCTAAAAGTTTAATGGAAGAGGTAGAGAAGGAAGTAACCAATCAATTAGCAGTTTTACCAAGAAAGGATATTGCTGAAAAGGCCATAGCCCATTCCAGGCTAATATATGTTGAAAAAGAGAAAGATGCTCTGGATTTAATTAATGAATATGGCCCGGAACACTTTATTATTTGTACGACTAACGAAAGTTTTTTCACCGAAGGTATTCAGAATGCAGGTTCGGTTTTTATAGGAAATTTTACTCCCGAAAGTGCCGGAGATTATGCTTCGGGAACCAACCATACACTGCCCACAAATGCTTATGCCAAACAATATAGCGGAGTGAACTTAGATAGTTTTATGAAGAGTATGACTTTTCAAAAAATATCTGAAGAAGGTATTCGCGGAATTGGTCCTGCCATTGAATTAATGGCAGAAGCCGAAGGTTTGGCAGCCCATAAAAATGCGGTGAGCTTACGATTAAAAGAATTAAAGTAATACTAAAAATATCGTCATTCTGAATTTATTACAGAATCTAATATGTTCTAACAGTCTATATCTTAGACCCTGAAACGAGTTCAGGGTGACGAAGAGAATAAATTCAGAATGACGATTAAAGACCATTCAAATAGAATGAATAAATTTAATATAAATAATCTGGTAAGGCCTAATGTGGCCGTTTTAAAGCCTTATTCTTCCGCCAGGGACGAATACCAGTCTACGGGTTCTGAAATGGTTTTTTTAGATGCGAACGAAAATCCGTTTCAAACCGATGTAAATCGGTATCCAGATCCGCAGCAACGTAACCTAAAGGCTGAATTGGCGAAATTAAAAGGTATTGTTTCAGAAAATATTCTACTGGGCAATGGAAGCGATGAAGTACTGGATTTGCTGTTTCGTGCATTTTGCGAGCCGGGAGATGATAATATAATTACCTTGCCTCCTACCTATGGTATGTACAAAGTACTGGCCAATATCAATAATATAGAGAATAGGGAAGTTTTGCTAAATTCAGATTTTGAACCCAATGTAACAGAGATTCTGAATTCGGTAGATCAAAATACGAAAATGATCTTTTTATGTTCTCCCAATAACCCTACGGGTAATTCATTTTCAGAAGAAAAGATTTTAAAAATTCTGAGAAGTTTTAATGGTTTAGTGATTGTAGATGAGGCCTATATAGATTTTTCAGAAGAAAAAAGCTGGTTACATAAACTCGTGCAATATCAAAATCTGGTAGTTACCCAAACACTTTCTAAAGCATATGGTATGGCGGGAATACGCTTAGGAATTTGCTATGCTTCTACAGCAATTATTGAAATCTTAAATAAAATTAAACCACCTTACAATGTAAATGAATTAACGCAAGTAAGGGCTTTAGATAGAGTGCTTAAAAAAGAGCAGGTAGCTTCTGAAATAGCCGATTTAATTAAAGAAAGAACCCTCTTAAGTGAGGCTCTAGCGAATGTTGGGTTTGTTGAGAAAATATACCCATCTGATGCTAATTTTATTTTGGTAAAAGTAGATAATGCCAATAAAAGATATGGGCAATTGTTAGAAAAAGGAATAGTAATTAGAAACCGCACTACGCAACCGCTTTGCGAAAATACACTACGCTTAACTGTTGGAACCCAAGCGGAAAATAAAAAGTTAATAGAAGCTTTAAAGAGTATAGAATAATAAAAAGTATAGTTTTCGTCAAACTGAACTTTTTTTAGCTTCTTTTGATAGAAATGAATAACTATGTTTACATATTAACCAATAAGAATAGAAGCGTTCTTTATATAGGATCTACAAAAAATCTTGTATTCCGACTAAGACAGCACCGTTTAAGAAAAGGAGCGAAGTTTACACGAGATTATAATGTCTTTGATCTTATATATTTTGAAATTATACCTAGTTCCAGATTAGCTAAAGCAAGAGAGAAACAATTGAAAAACTGGCATAAATCCTGGAAATGGAATTTAATAAAGAAATTTAATCCAACTTTAATAAGCCTAAAGTTAAATTCAAAAGGCCCTGAAACAAGTTCAGGGCATAACTAAAGTTATGAAAAAAGTATTATTTATAGATCGTGATGGAACCCTAATTCACGAGCCGGAAGATTATCAGGTAGATTGTATTGAAAAATTGGAATTTTACCCTGAAGCTTTGTACTATTTAAAAAAAATTGCTGAAGAACTGGATTTTGAATTGGTGATGGTAACCAATCAGGATGGCCTGGGCACAGACTCTTATCCGGAAAAAGACTTTTGGCCTATTCAAAATTTTATCATTCAAACTTTCAAAAATGAAGGCGTGGAGTTTAGTGAAATTTTAATGGACCGTACTTTCGCAAAAGATAATTCTCCTACCCGAAAACCTAATACGGGGCTTTTAGAAGGAAAGTATTTAAATAATGAAAAAGAATACGACCTAAAGAATTCTTTTATGATTGGCGATCGGCTTACAGATATTGAGTTTGCCTATAATTTTGGTGGAAAAGGTATTTTTATAGATACACATGAAGATTTGGCCACCGATGAAGTGAAGAATGACCAGGAGAAAGTTAAAGAAGCTATAGCTCTTAAAACCGATAGTTGGAAAGATATCTATGAATTCTTAAAGCTGAAGGATAGAAGGGCAGAAATTTCAAGGAAAACCAATGAAACCGATATCTTTATTCAACTAAATTTAGATGGAACCGGAAAATCTGATATTAGTACCGGAATTGCATTTTTTGACCATATGCTAGATCAGATAGCCCGTCACGGTCAAATGGATCTCACGGTTCAAGTAAAGGGCGATTTAGAGGTTGATGAGCACCATACCATTGAAGATACCGCCATTGCCCTGGGAGAAGTTTTTAGCAAAGCTTTGGGCAATAAACTTGGTATAGAACGCTACGGATTTTGCTTACCTATGGACGATTGCCTGGCCCAGGTAGCTATAGATTTTGGCGGAAGAAATTGGATAGTGTGGGAAACCGAATTTAACCGTGAAATGGTGGGGAAAATGCCTACAGAGATGTTTTATCATTTCTTTAAATCTTTTACCGATGGTGCTAAGGCCAACCTAAATGTAAAAGCTGAGGGGCAAAATGAGCACCACAAAATTGAGGCTATATTTAAAGCTTTTGCCAAGGCAATTAAAGTGGCGGTAAAACGAGATGCCGAAAAAATGATTCTGCCATCAACCAAAGGAATGTTATAGTAAACTATTTCGAGGTAAGGCCACGAGGTATTCGTTGGAAACAAAATTTTAATTTCGAGGCAAGCCAGGGGGGTATTACACCCTTTAACGGAGCCAATAAATGACAGATATAAGTAGTGTGTTAAAAGATATGAAGAATCTCAATACATAGTACTTACTACTGAAAACTAAAATATGAAAATAGTAATAATAGATTACGGGGCGGGTAATATTCAAAGTATAAAATTTGCGATAGAGCGACTGGGTTACGAGGCGATTTTAAGTAGCGATGCCGCAGAAATTAAAACGGCAGATAAAGTGATTTTCCCCGGAGTAGGTGAGGCCAGCAGCGCAATGAAAATGCTAAAGTCTACCGGTTTAGATAAAGTGATTCCAACTTTAGAACAGCCGGTATTGGGAATTTGCCTTGGAATGCAGTTAATGTGTACATATTGCGAGGAAGGAGATACTGATGGCCTCGGAATTTTTGACGCCAACGTAGTGAAATTCGATAATAAATTAAAAGTTCCGCAAATTGGTTGGAATAAAATTTATGATCTAAAATCCCCATTGTTTAGCGGAATTTCAGAAGGAGAATTCGTGTATTTAGTACATAGTTTTTACGTTAAGGAATGTTTAGAAACCATATCATCTACTGAATACGGAGTAGAATATACCTCGGCAATTCAAAAAGATAATTTTTATGGAGTACAATTTCATCCCGAAAAAAGTAGTGACGCGGGCGAGAAAATTCTGGGAAATTTTTTGAAGTTAGAAGTACGAAATTAAAAGTACGAAGTAATGAACGACTTAAAAAAAAGAACAAAACAGTTCGCATTAGATTGCTGGTCTTTCTGTAAAGAAATACCTTATTCCAGAGAGTATAATGCTTTTGCCAATCAACTCATCCGTTGTTCAAGTTCTGTGGGAGCAAATTATAGAGCTTCTCAACGTGCCAAATCTACTGCCGATTTTATAAATAAACTTAAAATCGTTGAAGAAGAAGCAGACGAGAGTATGTATTTTCTTGAATTATTTATGGAAATCATGAAAGGTAAAGACATTAAAAAAGCTCAAAACTTACACCGTGAAGCGGAAGAGATTTTGGCCATTACAGTAGCCTCAATAAATACAGCAAGACGAAAACAACAAAACAAGAAAACATAATTTTAATTTTTAATACTTCATATTTCAAACTTCTAACTTTGTACTTTAAATGAGAATAATTCCAGCTATAGATATTATTGAAGGTAAATGTGTTCGTCTTTCAAAAGGCGATTACAATACCAGGAAAATTTATAATGAAAATCCGCTAGAAGTAGCCAAAAACTTTGAGACGCACGGGATTCAGTATTTACATTTGGTAGATTTGGATGGTGCTAAATCAAAAAATATTGTAAATCATAAAATTTTGGAAGAAATAGCTTCTAAAACCAGTTTAAAAATTGATTTTGGTGGCGGATTAAAAACCGATAAAGATTTACAAATTGCTTTTGAATGTGGCGCACAGCAAATAACCGGTGGTAGTATTGCTGTTAAAGATCCTGAAGTTTTTAAATCCTGGATTAAGAAATTTGGTCCTGAAAAAATAATCCTGGGAGCTGATGCCAATAACGAAAAAATTGCGGTTAGCGGCTGGCAGGAAGAATCTAATAAAGAACTCATACCTTTTATTAGGGAATACCAGCAAGAAGGTATAAACTATGTGATTTGTACCGATATCTCTAAAGATGGGATGCTGGAAGGTCCTTCTTTTGAACTGTACCGCAGAATTCTGGAAGAAACTTCTTCAGACGATAAAAAGCTAAAACTTATAGCTTCAGGAGGAATTTCTACCTTTAGCGAATTACCCAAACTGGCTGAACTTGGTTGTGAAGGCACCATAATTGGAAAGGCAATTTATGAAGGTCGTATTCAAATGAAAGAATTGGAGAAGTTTATTTTAGAGAATTAAATGTACCCCGGTTACTTTCCCTTAAAAAAGAAAGGAACTTTAATATACAAACAATGCTTACAAAACGAATTATACCCTGCCTGGATATTAAAGACGGAAGAACCGTAAAAGGCGTAAATTTTATAGATTTAAGGGATGCCGGAGATCCGGTTGAACTAGCAGAAATCTACGCAAAATCTGGTGCAGATGAATTGGTTTTTCTTGATATTTCGGCTACGGAAGAAAAACGAAATACCCTGGCCGATTTGGTGAGACGGGTTGCCGAAAAAGTTAATATTCCCTTTACCGTTGGTGGTGGAATTTCATCTGTAGAAGACGTGGATATTTTGCTTAAAAATGGAGCCGATAAAGTTTCCATAAATTCTTCAGCATTCAAAAAACCGGACCTAATTAACGAGCTTGCTGCTAAATTTGGGAGTCAATGTATTACCGTGGCTATTGACGCCAAACAGGTAAACGGTGAATGGTTAGTACACCTGGTAGGCGGAAAAGTGCCCACCGATGTAAATTTGTTTCAATGGGCAAAAGAAGTGGAAGAACGCGGAGCAGGAGAAATTCTATTTACTTCCATGAATAACGATGGAACCAAAGAAGGTTTCGCCAATAAAGCATTGGCAGTTTTATCTTCAGACTTAAATATACCCATAATCGCATCAGGAGGTGCGGGAACTATGCAGCATTTTACCGATGCTTTTATAAAAGGAAAAGCAGACGCCGCCCTTGCCGCTAGTGTTTTTCACTTTAAGGAAATTGAAATTAAAGACTTAAAAGAAGAACTTCGTAGAAATGGCGTGGAAGTTAGGCTTTAAATAATAGCAAGAAAAAAGAGAATAGAAGATAGAATAGAGAAACAAGCTTGATTATTGCTATATTTCGTAAAGCTGAACTTGTTTCAGCTTCTAAGTGGTTTAAAATAAAATATTAGATCCTGAAATTAATCCCGAAGCTACGGTCTAAGATGATGTTTTTTAAAGCTTTTAAAAAAAGTTCCTATTCAAAAAAATATAATTAGATCCCGATAAAAATCGGGGCAGGCACTGAAAAGAAATTCAGGATGACATTTATAAAATGAAAAGTAGACATGAATATAGATTTTAATAAGAATAACGACGGACTTGTACCGGCGATAATCCAGGACGCATCTACAAAAAAGGTACTAATGTTAGGGTATATGAATGAGGAGGCTTTTTTGAAAACAAATGAAACAAAAAAAGTAACTTTTTTTAGCAGAACTAAAAATCGTTTATGGACAAAAGGTGAAGAAAGCGGTAATTACCTCCATTTGGTAACTATTAAAAACGACTGTGATAACGATACCTTGTTAATCTCGGTGAACCCTGAAGGCCCAACCTGCCATAAGGGAACAGATACTTGCTGGGCTGAAGAAAATGAGCCCAATTTTGGATTTCTATCTCAATTAGAAGGAATTATCGCCAAGCGAAAAAGAATGAGCGAGGTAGAGCCCGGGTTACGTGAGGATAAAAATTCTTATGTGGTTTCCCTTTTTGATGAGGGAATGAATAAGATAGCTCAAAAAGTAGGCGAGGAGGCCGTAGAAACGGTTATTGAAGCGAAGGATAATAATGATGATTTGTTTTTAAATGAAAGTGCCGATTTGCTTTTTCATTATTTAATTTTATTACAGGCCAAAGGTTTTTCTTTAAAAGATATTGCCAACGTTTTAGAAAAGCGACATTAAATTTTCCATCTTCATAACCTAAAACATAAAAGCCAGCTATTTTAGCTGGCTTTTTAATGCATCGCACGAGGCAGTTTACTCAAAAGAGCCTATTTAGAAAGGCTTTTTTTATTTTTTAGAATCAAGATAATTTATTGATTTTGTTGCATCTCTCTTACAAACTCTTCTTGTATTTCCTGCAACCCTTCAAATCCACCGTATATAATTAAAGCTATAATCATAAAAATCACATAAATTAAACTTATTACAAGACCAATTATAGAAAGAATTTTTCCGGTTTTTACATTTTGGTAACCGGTGTATAATTCAGGTTGGGCGTTGTATATTTCTGTGGCTCTCTTTGCCATAACCAGGGCGATGATCCCGAAAATTATACCGACGCCATAACAGCAGCAGCCAATGATAGAGAGAATTCCGAAAATTAAAATTAAAGTTGAGTTAGGTAGTTGTTGTCTTTCCATAAAGTTTGGTTTATTGGGTTAGTTGAAAATACATGTTCATTTTTATTAAATAACTTATAAGCATCACTGCACCACTAAAAATAATAAGGGCAATTTTTATTTGAAAATCATATCTGAATTTTACAAAAAGGTTCACAATTAGAAAAGCGAGTAGTGTCAAAATAGGATAAATAGCAGGAAACATAAAAAATGCCTGAGTAAACTCCGCTTTAAAAACCATAAGCAAAGCACGTTGCCCCCCACAACCAAAGCAATCTATCCCGGTAAGGCTCTTGTTAAGGCAAGGTAGCATAAATTCTTCCATCATTAGTTTTTGATGCTAATTTTACTGGTGAATTCAAGGTTTTCAGAAGAAATTACCTTTACAATATAGATGGCATCCCGAATACCGGAAGTAGATAATTTATAGCCTTTGCTTCCACCTGCTATGTTTTGTTTAAATATCATTTGCCCATTAAGATTATAAAGTAATATTTGTTTTAAATTGGCTTGCAGTATTTTTACCTCCAATTGTGAAAGTGAATTATTTTGAGCAATAATTACTTCCGGGGATGTAATTTCCAGGTCAACTTCATTTTCCTTTGGTAAAGGACTGTACTCTTTTTCCTGCATAAAACTAATAAAAAAACGTGTACTATAGTTTCCTTTTTCTAAATCTATCGTGAATTCGTTTTCGGAAATAGAATTATAGGTCTCTAAATAGGCATCAATAACAAAGATTTCTTTTGCTTTAAAACCCTGAATATTTTCCATACTGAAACTCAATTTGGAGGCTTCAGATAAGTTTATATACAGCGGGATCTTATCGTTCTTTCTAAAAGGCCTAACCTGAATATTATATAAGGCTTCTGCTATATTCCAGCCGGCATCGTTGTCTAGCATGCCATAAATTTTTGCGTCCATAGCCCAATCTTCTTCTGTGGAAGAGTCTTCCCTAAAAGCCAATAAAAGCTTGCGCGTATATAAATCGTTAAAATTTACATTGAGTTTCAGTAAAGGAAACTCATTTCTTTGTTGATTTTTAAATTCAGAATTTAGGCCATTTTCTTTTTGAAATCTTCTATGTGAATTTTTAAACGAAATATAGCCGTCACTTTTTCCTGTAAGCATAAATGCCTGGCCTATGGGACTGTACTCCCGGGCTATATGCTTGCCATTTGCTCCCGAATTTCCTGTTTCTGCACCGCCATCATTATAAGTTTTAAAAACAGCCGGTGCATAGGCATTGGCACCCGGGGAATACGAACCATAACCGCCTTCATAGTCTTTTAGATAATGGGAGTTTCCATTATCCCTGGAGTCCCAGAAATAGGCTATTCCTGTACTGTTGGGATTTTCTAACAAAAAACTTTGTAAATGAAGGGCCGAAGGATAAGGGTTGCCTACTAAAACGCTTTTATTATTCTTTATTTGGACTTTTATTTCTCCATCATTGGGTAAACCTCTAAAATCGTAGCGTTGTCGGTTTCCGGGATTGTTTTCTATACCATTTATTAGGTTGTGATCGCTACCATTTACACCTTTCATCGTAAAACCTTCTCCCGGTTTTACATCAAAATTATTTCCTATATATGTCCAATCTTCGTAGCTGCTACCCGAAAATTTATAAATCCATCGTGTAGAAATTTTTAAAGGATTAGCATTCCCTTCTAAATTATTGGTAATTAATGCGGGTAGGCTTCTGGTTTTTGTTTTTGGCTGGAAGATTACTGCGCCAAATTGGTTAGTGCTTATATTGTTAGAGACCGGTAGCGACCAGTAATTATAATCGAAAGCATTAGAGGTGCCTTCCTGAAAAACCGAAATCCAACCGTTCCCCGAATTATTATTAGTGCTTTTTACACCTTGTAGTAATTGAGATTCCTTGCGTAAATAAATACTGGCTTCAGTATCGGGAGAATGGTTCTTTTCTAAGTTTATATTATCTTCAATATATAACAATCTATCACTAAGGTAAATATAAGAATCTCCCGTTTGGGAAGGAGTAATATGCAGTTGGGCATTTCCGTAGGAAAACGAGAAAATAAAAGCTAAGAAGTAAATTTGCCTCATAATTCCTGTAACTTTGCAGCAAATACAATAACCGTTTTTTTTAACAGCTTTAAAATAAGGGATAACAGGTAAAATAATGAACAATTCTCAAGTACTAAATACAATTTTAATCGTAGTAGGTGGTGGCCTTTTACTATATGCTATCGCTGCTGAAAATACCCATCCATATTTTAAGATTATTGGCCTGATTACTATTATGCTAGGTCTATATCGTGCTACCAATTTTTGGGTAGAAACGAAAGACGATCATAAAGAAGATGAAAATAAGGAATAATGGAGTTCAAAAAGGGAGATAAAGTTGCGGTTTTAGACGATGTCTTAGAAGGCTATGTATTAAAGACTGAAGCCGATAAAGTTTATATAGAGACCACCGATGGTTTTGAAATGGATTTTAACAGGGAAGAATTGGTGAAAATAGAAACTTCTATAGATGTAATGCCGGGAGACGTAGATTTTGATGAGGTTTTAAAGGAAAAGAAATTACCTCCAAAACCCAAATCCCGACGTATAAAGCCCAAAGAGCGAAATTTACCTCCTATGGAAGTAGATTTGCATATAGAAAAGCTAACCAGGTCTTCCCGCGGAATGAGTAATCACGATATGTTGAACCTGCAAATGGAAACTGCCAAAAGACAACTGGAATTTGCAATTAGCAAACGCATTCAAAAAATTGTGTTTATTCACGGGGTAGGTGAAGGCGTGCTCAAAGCTGAACTCGACTTTTTCCTTGGGCGCTACGATAATCTAAAATTCTATGACGCCGATTATCAAAAATATGGTCTGGGCGCTACCGAAGTCTATATTTTTCAGAATGCCTAATTACCAGGGTTTTATTCTGTTCCTTCTTCATTCTCCTCTTCTGCATCCTGTAATTCCTGTTGGCGGTTTGTTAGTTGTTTAAAGAGAATACCGTTTGCTACCAACCTCCCCAGGTTATAAGAATCAAAACGAATATCTTCCCCGCTGCCATCCTGGCGAATTAGGTTGAAATCCCTAATTACTATAACAGATCTATAATCCCGTTCAATAGAATGGTCTAATTGAAGCTCGTGCTCAAAACTTGGAGAAGAAATTTCTTTATTTAAATAATTTCCAAGTCCGTCTACTTCAGCGGTTAACTCGGGGCTTAGAAAACCATCATCATTTTCATCTATGGCTCTTTGTATATTTTCCTCCTCCACTTCGTGCCGTGTTAGCACAGCATCATTATCATCGTCTGAGTCCAGATAATTTGGAATCCCATCTTCGTCGGTATCTAAATAGCCGTTTTCTGTGGCTGGTTCGCCGGGATCGGCATCTTTTTCACTTGCGGTTGGTACATTATCATTATCATCATCAATATCTAAATAGTCAGGGATGCCATCACCATCGGTATCCAGGTGATTACCTCCATTGGGGTCAAAACCTTCTTCAGCATTCGGTATGCCATCACCATCGGCATCTGCATCTTCATTTAAGCCAAGATCGTTAAAACTGGTAGTGATGGTTACAGTTCCTCCTGCAGAGACATATTCCTCTAAAACCCTTGGGGACCCGGGAGGGACTCCCTGGCAAAAATATTTACTTCCATTAATTTCGGCATCGTAAATTCTATAAACCAATCGGTTTTTTTCACCGCTAAGGCTAATCTCTATAGTATCCTCAACATTTAAAGTTAAGACATTTGTAAGGCTATCGTTTAAAGCGCTGTCGTCCAGTTCTAACGACATAGATTCATAAACATCTTCATTATTTACTACCCAAAGCACCTTCTTATCATCAATTTCACAAATGCTTAAATCACTGTCTTCCAAATCAAAACTGGTTACGGTAATGTCCCCATCGTCACAGGAGTAGAGGGTAAAGCTAAATAGCAGGGCTGCAAAAATCTTTTTCATAGGTATGCGCATATATTCAAACTGAAACAAAAATAGCGGAATTAAGGATTTTTAGGGTAGGTTCTTTTAAATAATTTTATTTCGTTTAATTTTGCAGCGATGAAAAATGTATACCTAGATTCTGCCGCAACCACGCAAATGCGTGACGAAGTAATAGATAAAATGACCTCTGTAATGAAAGAGGTGTATGGAAATCCATCTTCTACACATTCTTTTGGGCGGTCTGCCAAATCTTTAATTGAGCAGGCGCGTAAAACCGTAGCCGGTTATTTAAATGTTAAAGCATCTGAAATTGTGTTTACTTCCGGAGGTACCGAAGCCGATAATCTTGCCCTAAACTCTGCTGTACGAGATCTTGGCGTAAAACGTATTATCACGTCTAAAATTGAGCATCATGCAGTTTTGTATACTGTAGCACAGCTTCAGGATTGTTTTGATATTGAAGTGGCTTATGTTGATTTAGATTCCTGCGGAAATATAAAGGAAACTCATTTAGAGGAGTTGCTGAAAGCATCAGATAAGAAAACACTGGTGAGTCTGATGCACGTAAATAATGAGATTGGCAATAAAATAGATATCAAAAAAATTGGAAAACTGTGTAAAACGCACAGTGCAATTTTTCATTCAGATTGTGTACAGTCGGTGGGTCATTATGATCTTGATTTTAGTGAAATCCCGGTAGATTTTACAGCGGTAAGCGCTCATAAATTTCATGGTCCCAAAGGCGTGGGATTTGCTTTTGTTAGAAAAAACAGTGGATTAAAACCACTTATTTTTGGAGGAGAGCAGGAGCGTGGCCATCGTGCCGGCACCGAAGGAGTTCATAATATTGTAGGCCTGGAAGAAGCTTTAAAACTATCTTTAGATAATTTAGCCGAAGAAAAAGCCTATGTTAGTGATTTAAAAGCTCATTTTATTTCCAAGTTAAAGGCTGAAATTCCCGGTGTGAAATTTAATGGTGAATGTGCCGATTTAAAAAAAAGTACGTATACGCTGGTAAATGTATGTTTGCCGGTACCAGAAGATAAAGCACTAATGCTATTGTTTCAGCTGGATCTAAAAGGAATTGCCTGCTCTAAGGGTAGCGCCTGCCAAAGTGGAAGCGATAAAGGTTCGCACGTTTTAAACGCATTTTTAGATGATGAAGATCTTAAAAAGCCCTCGGTTCGTTTTTCATTTTCACGTTTTAATACCAAAGAAGAATTAGACTACGTGGTAAATACCCTAAAAGACTTTATTGAATCTTAAAAGATTCAAAATTAGTCTTTAAGAGGCTGATCCAGGTCATATTTTAAGGTTTTAAATTGCCGTTACTTTGTTATGTAATTACCCTTTTTTGGGATTAAAATAAATAGTAATGGCCCATAAACACGAATACCGGGTAGACTTAACCTGGAAAGAAGATAGAAAGGGGGAAGTTTCTTCTCCCGAATTAAGCGATATTATTGAAACTGCAACCCCGCCCGATTTTCCAAAAGGAATCCCTAATATTTGGTCTCCCGAACATTTTTTGGTTGCTGCTGTAGAAAGTTGTTTGATGACTACTTTTTTGGCAATTGCTGAAAATTCTAAACTTGAATTTGTCAGTTTTAAATCTCAAGCTACAGGAAAATTAGATAAAGTTGATGGGAAGTTTCAAATGACAGAGATTATATTGAAACCCATTCTGGAGATTTCTAACGAAAACAATGCTGAAAGGGCAAAACGCATCCTTGAAAAGAGCGAAAAAGCCTGCTTGATCTCCAACTCTATAAAGTCTAAGATTATTCTGGAACCAGAAATTAAAATCGCATCGGTAGAAGTATAGTGGTTTTCAAAGTAACAACTAGTGAGTAAAGAGCGCGACAATCTTTTTTAATTGTTTGTGCATTGCGTCATTTTGAAGAAAGCCTGCCTTGACGGGCAGGTTCAGAATGACACTTGAAGGCGAATTTCAACAACAGAATGTCACGTTGGCTATCGCCTCCTCGATGATGACCATAAACCGAAAACTCAAAACTGAGAACTGATAACTGAGAACTGATAACTGAAAACCGATAACCAAAACAATGTTTTCCTAAAACAATAATTGTTGGTATCTTTGCAGCCCCAAAAAACATTTAACTTCTACAGAAACAGGCAGATGTATGAATACTAAGAAGGTCGCATTTTATACCCTGGGTTGTAAACTCAATTTTTCAGAAACTTCTACTATTGCAAGATCTTTTAAGGATGAAGGTTTTGAACGTGTAGAATTTTCTGAAGCAGCTGATATTTATGTGATTAATACCTGCTCGGTGACCGAAAATGCCGATAAACGCTTTAAAACCATTGTAAAACAAGCGCAAAAAGTAAATGAGGATGCATTTGTGATTGCTGTTGGCTGTTACGCGCAATTAAAGCCCGAGGAACTTGCCGATGTAGAGGGGGTAGACCTGGTGCTGGGAGCTACTGAAAAATTTAAAATTACCGATTATCTTAACGACCTTTCTAAAAATGAGATGGGTGAAGTTCATTCTTGCGAAATTGATGAAGCCGATTTCTATGTGGGAGCTTATTCTATTGGCGACAGGACAAGAGCCTTTTTAAAGGTTCAGGATGGTTGTGATTATAAGTGTACGTATTGCACCATACCGCTAGCTCGAGGAATTTCACGAAGCGATAAACTGGAAAATGTACTTACCAATGCTGCTGAGATTTCGGCAAAGGGTATTAAAGAGATTGTACTTACCGGCGTAAATATTGGCGATTACGGCAAAGGAGAATTTGGTAATAAAAAACACGAGCATACTTTTCTTGATCTTGTAAAAGCTCTAGATAAGGTTGATGGGATTGAACGTTTAAGAATCTCTTCTATTGAACCCAACTTATTGAAAAACGAGACCATAGATTTTGTTGCTCAAAGCAAAACCTTTGTCCCTCATTTCCATATTCCATTACAAAGTGGAAGCGATGAGTTATTAAAGCTTATGAAGCGACGCTATATGAGTGGGCTTTATACCGATAGAGTGGCACAAATAAAAAAAGTGATGCCTAATGCCTGTATTGGGGTTGATGTTATAGTAGGCTTCCCCGGAGAAACAGAAGAACGTTTCCTAGAAACCTATAATTATTTAAATGAATTAGACATTTCTTACCTGCATGTTTTTACCTATTCTGAAAGGGATAATACTCCTGCAGCAGAAATGGAAGGTGTGGTTTCTAATAAAGTTAGAAAAAAACGAAGTAAAATGCTACGTGGGCTTTCGGCCAAGAAAAGAAGGGCTTTTTATGAAAGCCAGTTAGGAAGTAATTGCACCGTACTTTTTGAGGGCGAAAATAAAGAAGGTTATATTCACGGATTTACTGAAAACTATGTAAAAGTGAAAGCTCCCTGGGACCCTGCATTGGTAAATACACTACATCAAATAAAACTCACCTCAATTGATGAAGATGGTATAGTTAGATTTGAGTTTGCTGCAGAAAAGGTAGCGCTTTAAATATTAATTCCTACCGGTAACAAGTCTTTATATTTTCTCCTGTTCTTTCTCATAAATTTAGCAATATCGGGGCTGGTGGGCATTACACGCGTGTTTCGATCTTTTATTTCCTCCAGCACGGCTTCAATAAAAGCATCCATATATCCCTGTTCTTTTAAAGGCTCGGGCATAAAAACTTTTGTAAGAAAAATTTTTCGTTCTTGTTGAGAGTATTCTATGGTGGCAAGTTGATCGTTAATGGTAGTTTCAAATTGTCTTAAGAACTCGTTGTCGGTAATTATAATTTCTTCAGCATTCATCATTTCTCTTTTTTTTGTGATAGCTATTTTAAAACAGTATAGGTTATCCTAAATAAGAATAAAAATGGACCAATAAAAGTTACTTTTAGTTCTTGATATAAAGGTAGTTAAATAAAGCTTTGAAAGTTGAAATCCTGATAAGAATCATAAAAATAAAAGGCTTTGAGGATTTGTATATTATTTTTAATCTTTCAATTGTGAAAGCCAAATAATTAGCAGTAATTTTGATAAGTAAATTTACGGTTTTAGGCTAATTGAGAGTGTTATATACTTGTTAAAATGACTAATGAAAAAGAGTTGATTCATGTTTATTTTATGCCGGGAATGGCCGCAAATTCATCTATTTTTGAATTTATAAAACTTCCCGAAGATCGTTTTAAAATGCATTTTTTAGAATGGATTATTCCTAAAAAGGACGAAAGCTTAAAAAGCTATGCCCTACGTATGAATAAATATGTAAAACACGAAAATCCGGTATTGATAGGGGTTTCTTTTGGTGGGGTTATTGTGCAGGAAATGGCTAAAAGCCTAGACTTAAAACGGCTTATTATAGTTTCTAGCGTAAAATGTAGGGCAGAGTTGCCAAGACGTATGCGGTATGCGGCAAGTACAGGTTTATTTAAACTTATACCTACAAGCTTATTAGACTATGTAGACCATTTTGAGAAAATTGCGGTGGGAGACTTTATAAAAAAAAGAGCAAAACTGTATAGACAGTATCTTTCGGTTAGAAATCAACGGTATCTAGACTGGGCCATAAAAAATATGGTTTTATGGAGTTGTGCAAAAGCTCGAAAAGATATTGTTCATATTCATGGGGATAAAGATGAGATTTTTCCCGCTAAATATATTTCAAATTATATCAATGTTAAAAACGGTACGCATATAATGATTTTAAATCGTTACCGTTGGTTTAATAAGTACCTACCTGAATTAATACTTTCAGGAAAAATTGAAGAAAAATAAAATAAAAAATAATTGCTATGAAAATTTTAAAATCTGCTTTAATAATAGTGGGATTACTTACCATTGTGTTTGTAAGTGTTAATGCAACCCAACAGGCCCCCAATTCCAAAATACAGGAATATGTAAAAACCAACGCAAACGATAGGCCGGTAAAAGACTACAATATTTACGCTTTACCGATGCCAGAAAATATAAATTTTGCCGGAGAAGAAGTGCCTTTAGATGATCCAGACATTTATGAGAGAATGGACAGGGAATTACTGGTGAATACTTACTGGCAATCTAATGCCTTGCTTTTAATAAAAAGGGCAAATAAATACTTTCCAATTATAGAGCCTATTCTAAAGGAAGAAGGTGTTCCAGACGATTTTAAATACCTGGCCGTGATAGAAAGTGGTTTAACCCAGGCAGTTTCTCCGGCCGGTGCCAGAGGTTTTTGGCAAATAATGAAAGGAACCGGAAGAGATTACGGCCTTGAAATAAATGATAATGTAGATGAACGTTACCATATTGAAAAATCTACCCGTGTTGCCGCCGATTATCTTAAGAGGTCTAAAGCAAAATTTGGTAGCTGGACAATGGCAGCTGCCGCTTATAATGCCGGGAACAGGGGAGTTGAAAGGCAATTGGAACGCCAAAAGGTAGATGACTATTACGAATTATTGTTAAACACAGAAACCGGCCGCTATATGTTTAGGATTTTGGCTTTAAAAGAAATATTAACCAATCCGGAGCAATACGGTTTTAATTTTGAAGAAAAGCATCTTTATAAAAATATTCCAACAAGGACTGTAAAGGTAGATACCGTGGTGAATGATTTCGCTGATTTTGCGAAACATTTTAACATCAATTATAAAATCCTAAAGATCCATAATCCCTGGCTTAGGGAAGCGCATTTAAATAATGCCTCAAGAAAAGAATATGAAATTAAGATTCCTGAAGAAAATTCTTATACGGCTGTGAAATAAATGAATTATTTCCTGGATAATATCTGGTGGATCTTACTTTCTGCCAACTTCCTTATCGTTTTTATAACGATTGGCTACGAATTGATGCATTTTAGAGAGCCTGTAAAAAGTATTTCCCTAATTTTTGCATTATTAGCCCTACCGGTAATAGGCCTTTTGGTCTATTACTTTTTTGCCCAGGAATTTAGAAAAAGTAAGTTGTTTAACCGAAAGAAACTTTATGATAAAAATATCATTCAGCGCTGGGAAGAAAAGTTAATACTTAATGAGCAGGAACTTATCGAGAAGTATCGTGGGAGAGGTACTATCGAGGAAAAAATGAAACTGGTTCGTTTGCTTCAGAATAATCAAAAAAAGCCAGTCACCTTTAAAAATAAAGTCAGGGTTCTTATAAATGGCGAAAATAAGTTTTCAGCCTTATTTGAAGATATTAAAAAGGCAAAGCATCATATTCATATTGAATATTATATTTTTAACAGCGGTAGAATAGGAAACCGACTCATTTTATTGCTCTGCGAAAAAGCGGAAGAAGGGGTGAAAGTAAGGGTTAGTTATGATTATGTAGCTAGCAGGCTTTCCTCTAAAGCGGTAAAGAAAATGAAATCCTATGGGATTGAAATTTTTCCTTTTATGCCGGTTTGGTTTCCAAATCTAACACGCAAATTAAATTATCGTAATCACAGAAAAATGGCCATTATAGATGGTGATATAGGCTTTATTGGCGGCATTAATATTTGTGATGAATATGTGAATTTTGAAGAAAATCCAAAAGAAAAATTGTTTTGGAGGGATACACATCTAAGAGTGGAAGGGCATGCGGTAAAATCTTTACAGGCACAATTTCTACTTAATTTTAATTTTATTAGCGGAAAAGTCTTAAAAGTTGAAGAGGAGTTTTTCCCGAAGATTGGAATACCAGAAAGGACAGCAGTTCAAATTGCTGCCAGTGGCCCTGATACCGATTGGCAGAATATTATGGAAGCCATTCTAACGGCAATTAACACGGCTGAAGAATATATTTATATTACCACACCTTATTTTATTCCCAACAATCAGATTCTTACCGCGCTCTGTATGGCCAGCCGAATTGGTATTGAAGTAAAGATTATTATTCCGGAAAAGGGAGATTCAGTGATTGCGCGCTATGCTACCAATTCTTATATAGAGCAATTACTGGAGTCTGGTGTTCAGGTTTATCATTACCATAAAGGGATGGTTCATGCCAAAACTATGGTGGTAGACGGTGTGCTAACCAGTATCGGCTCCTGTAATCTTGATAATCGCAGTTTTGATATAAATTTTGAAATCAATGCTTTTTTATATGATACTAGGGTGGCACAAGAAATGACTGAAGTGTATAATTTTGACCTTGAAGAAACTACCGAATTGATCTTAGAAGATTGGTTAAAGCGCCCTTCAACGGAAAAAATAAGGGAAGCACTGGCGAGGCTTTGGGCTCCTTTACTTTAAGGGTGTTAAAGTATGTTTTTTAATAGACTTTACGATCAATTTCTATTGTGGGGATATTTCCCTAAAATTTTCAGGAGCTTCTTGCCCTGACTTTCCAAGCAAATTATTGCTTATGCCAGAATTAATAGCCTCGTAATTAAGTTTAAAAGAAGCTTCCTTCGATAAGTTATATGGTGAAAAACACTTCTTTTTATGTTCATTAGCTTTTTGTTTTGTATCCCAAAATAAGATTGCAATACCTATTTTATCCTGGTATTTCTTAGCAAGCTCATTTAGGACAGGAATTTTTCCTTTGCCGGGAATACACCAGGAAACATAAGTTAAGAGGTAAACCGGCTTTTTAAAATCGTATAAAGCAACAGTTTTATCTTTCAGGTTTAAAAATTTAAAATTATCTATATAAGTTCCTTTTAATTTTGTTTCTACCAGCGTGTCGAACAAGTGTTTTGCTTTTTTAAACTCCCTATGCCTATAAGCTTCTTTTGCTTTTACAGCATATTTAGGTAAGTGCATAGCAAGCGCATCAGAAAAGTAAAGCTTATCGCTTTTTTCAGTTTGTGCCTGGATATTTAATCTGAAAATTATAAAAAGAAAGAGTAAAAAATGTTTCATGCACGTTCTTCTAGCCTACATATAACAAAAGTACTTCGGTAGAAGAAGGCATTGAAATATTATCGATAAGAGGGCGATATTTGCGCTGTAATCTTTTGAATTATCAATAAAAATAGAAATTAACGAAAATTATAATAAAGTTAGATTTTCTTCATTTGTTGCTTCATCATCTTCATTTGGTCTTTAAGCATGCCGTGTTTATCTAGCTTTTTAGCTTCGGCGAGTAAATTGGTTGCTTCTCTTTTTCGGCGTTTGGTCATCGCAATACCGGCAAGATTAAGTTTGGCCATGGCTAAATCCTGATCCATAGAAAGACCTAATTTAATAGCGCGTTTAAAGAATTTTTCAGCCTGGGTAATATTTGTTTGTGAAACCATAAGACCGTGTAGATACCAATAATAGCCTTGTTGTTTTTGTGTAAGGGTAGCTTCCGGATTTTTTATTTTATCCAGCCACTTTTTTGCTCCGGGGAAGTCTTGTTTTCTTAAGCGTAAGAAAGCAAGTAATATCATTTCGTTTTTAAAATACAGGAATACAAAAATTAAGGAAAGAAGTATAAACATGATACCATTTCCAATGTTTCCTTCTACAAACTGCCAAATTGCAACGCCTAATACAGCTCCTGCTAAAACTAACTTGATATTCTTGTTAAACATAAATGTATTTATTTTTAAAGCGGCAAAGGTAGCAAAAACAATTAAAAATAATTTAAAATACCTCTTGTAATAGTTAAAAAGCTTTGTATATTTGCACGCAGTTTTACAGAGAGCTAAAAAACGATTATACAGAAGATTTAAAGATATTTAAAATGAAAAGAACGTTTCAACCATCTAAGAGAAAAAGAAAGAACAAGCACGGTTTTCGAGAAAGAATGGCTAGTGCAAACGGAAGGAAAGTCCTTGCCAGAAGAAGGGCTAAGGGTAGAAAGAAAATATCTGTCTCTTCTGAAAACAGACATAAGCACTAATGATAATTAGTTTTTAAAATATTTAAAGGTGTTACTTTTTTTAGTAACGCCTTTTTTTATATCCAAGCGCTTCCTTATTTTTAAGTTTAATATGCTACAATTTACAAAAAATGCCTAAAAACAACAACCTTAAAAGTATTCTTATTATTGGCTCAGGGCCTATTATTATTGGTCAGGCCTGTGAATTTGATTATGCAGGAACCCAATCTTTGCGTTCATTACGTGAAGATGGTATAGAGACTATCCTGCTTAATTCTAATCCGGCAACGATAATGACCGATCCGTCTATGGCAGATCACGTTTATCTAAAGCCCTTAACGACCAAATCTATTATTGAAATTCTTAAAAAACATCCAAACATAGATGCTGTTTTGCCTACTATGGGTGGACAAACTGCACTTAACCTGTGTATTGAAGCCGATGAAAAGGGAATTTGGGAAGATTTTGGAATCAAACTTATTGGTGTAGATATAGACGCCATAAACATTACCGAAGACCGGGATAAGTTTAAGCAACTTATGGGTGAAATTGGAGTTCCCGTGGCACCGGCAAGAACGGTAACTTCTTATCTTGAAGGGAAAGAAGTAGCACAGGAATTTGGTTTTCCATTAGTAATTCGTGCTTCTTTTACCCTGGGTGGTAGTGGTGCTTCATTTGTTCACGGTCCCGAAGAATTTGATGAAATGCTTACCTATGGGCTCGAGGCATCACCAATTCACGAGGTGTTAATAGATAAAGCGCTTTTAGGTTGGAAAGAGTATGAGCTGGAATTGCTTAGGGATAAGAACGATAATGTGGTTATTATTTGTTCTATAGAAAATATGGACCCTATGGGGATTCATACCGGAGATTCAATTACGGTTGCACCGGCTATGACGCTTAGCGATTCTACCTACCAGCGTATGCGTGATATGGCAATAAAAATGATGCGCAGCATTGGAGATTTTGCCGGTGGGTGTAACGTGCAGTTTGCGGTAAGTCCAGACGAAAAAGAAGATATTATAGCCATAGAAATTAACCCAAGGGTTTCAAGGTCATCGGCTTTGGCTTCTAAAGCAACCGGATATCCAATTGCAAAAATTGCATCAAAACTTGCTATAGGCTATAACTTAGATGAACTGGAAAACCAAATTACAAAGTCAACATCGGCGTTATTTGAACCTACTTTAGATTATGTGATCGTAAAGATTCCACGTTGGAATTTCGATAAATTTGAAGGAGCAGATCGTACTTTAGGCCTACAAATGAAATCTGTAGGAGAGGTAATGGGAATAGGTCGTTCTTTCCAGGAAGCACTGCATAAAGCTACACAATCTCTGGAGATTAAGAGAAACGGACTTGGAGCAGATGGAAAAAGCTATACCAAGTACGACGAAATTATAGAAAAACTTACTTATGCCAGCTGGGATCGTGTGTTTGTAATTTATGATGCGATTAAGGCCGGAATTCCATTAAGCCGAATTCACGAGATCACTAAAATAGATATGTGGTTCCTGCGCCAGTATGAAGAACTTTATGCGCTGGATGTAGAAATTTCAAAATTTGATAAAGATTCTCTACCTAAAGAGTTATTACTGGAAGCCAAACAAAAAGGTTTTGCCGATAGACAAATAGCCCATATGCTTGACTGTTTAGAGAGTGAAGTTTATAATAAAAGGGTAGATTTAGGAATAAACCGGGTGTATAAACTGGTAGATACCTGTGCAGCCGAGTTTAAGGCCGAAACTCCTTATTACTATTCTACTTTCGAAGCTGAAATTGAAACGCCAGATGGCAAAAGATATGTAGATAACGAAAGCAAGGTTAGCGACAGGAAGAAAATTGTAGTATTGGGCTCTGGTCCTAACCGAATTGGCCAGGGAATTGAGTTTGATTATAGTTGTGTGCACGGTGTTTTAGCGGCATCGGAGTGTGGTTATGAAACGATAATGATTAACTGTAACCCCGAAACGGTTTCTACAGATTTTGACGTAGCCGATAAACTTTATTTCGAACCTGTTTTCTGGGAGCATATCTACGATATAATTCGTCACGAAAAACCGGAAGGGGTAATTGTACAGCTTGGAGGCCAAACTGCTTTAAAGCTTGCTGAAAAATTAGAGCGTTACGGTATTAAAATTATGGGAACCAGTTACGAAGCGCTGGATCTGGCCGAAGATAGAGGAAGCTTCTCTAAACTGCTTCAGGAAAATAACATTCCTTACCCTGAATTTGGTACTGCCGAAACTGCAGATGAAGCCCTGGCACTTGCCGATGACCTGGATTTCCCTATCCTGGTAAGACCTTCTTATGTATTAGGAGGGCAGGGAATGAAAATTGTGATCAACAAAGATGAGCTGGAAGAAACAGTAGTAGATTTACTTCGAAAAATTCCGAATAATAAATTATTGTTAGACCACTATCTGGATGGTGCCATTGAAGCTGAAGCAGATGCGATTTGTGATGGCGAAGATGTACAAATTATAGGAATTATGGAGCATATTGAACCTTGTGGGGTTCACTCGGGAGATTCTAATGCGCTGCTACCTCCATTTAATCTTGGAGACCTGGTAATGGAGCAAATTAAAGATCATACCCGTAAAATTGCTTTAGCACTTAATACGGTGGGCTTAATCAATATTCAGTTTGCCATAAAAGATGATAAGGTTTATATTATAGAGGCTAACCCAAGGGCATCCAGAACGGTTCCATTTATAGCTAAGGCATATAAAGAACCCTATGTAAACTATGCTACTAAAGTAATGCTGGGTGAGAAGAAAGTTAAAGATTTCAACTTTAATCCGCAGTTAGAAGGCTACGCTATAAAACAACCGGTTTTCTCTTTTAATAAGTTCCATAAAGTGAATAAACAACTTGGGCCAGAGATGAAGAGTACCGGAGAAAGTATTCTTTTTATAGATAGTCTTAGGGATGATGCATTTTATGAGCTTTACAGTAGAAGAAAAATGTATTTGAGTAAATAAGAAATAGTATTTAAAGAATAGGCCATCTGAAAAGATTTTATAAATCGTCATTCTGAACTTGTTTCATTGAAAGTTCAAACATGCTAGAAGCTGAAACAAGTTAAGCTTGACGAAGCCGGATCTTTTTAGACAACACAATAAACCAAAAACCTACAAGATTTTAATATCTTGTAGGTTTTTCTAATTTAAGTAGTTAACCTATTAGCCTTTAAAAAATATTTATGAAAGAATTTGTACTTATAATTGGTGGAATCTACGGCACACTTGCGGTTGTTTTTGGAGCTTTTGGAGCACACGCTTTAAAAAAACGTTTTTCTGAAGACCAGTTAACAAGTTTTGAGACAGGCGTAAAATATCAAATGTACCATGCGATTATGCTTATTATATTGGGAATTGTTTTTCCGTTTATCGGGGTTTCCCAGCAGCTTATTGCCTGGTTTTTTATTATAGGAATATTCTTGTTTTCCTTTAGTATTTATGGATTAACCTTAAGCGCTTCAGCAGGAAGGAAAATAAAAGTTTTAGGGCCAATAACACCACTTGGCGGACTTTTACTTATTCTTGGCTGGATTTTTTTTACAATCAATATTGCTGAAATCGCAAGTTATCTTTAAATGTTTTAAGATATAAATGTCATCCTGATTCAAAGCTAGCTCCGAAATTTATTAGGAGGTCTAATTTGATGATATTACTATTATTGAGTAAATCGTCATGTTGAACTTGTTTCTGCATCTAACAAGAATCAGCATAAACTTACATCTAAGCAGTATTTTCTTAAGTTTCAGCACGCAATACCCGTTTTCGGTATTTTTCAGCATAAAAAGCAATTAATATTAACTGCAGGGAATGGTAGATCATAATGGGTAAAAGTAAAAGCCCGGTATTGGCGGCATTTCCAAAAATCACTTTTACCATTACAGAGCCATGAACAAGTGATTTTTTTGTGCCACAAAATTGTGCAGTAATCTTATCTTCAATCTTAAATCCTAAAAAATTACTGAGTAAAGCCAGTCCAAAATAAACTACAAAAAAGAGTATAACCACTATTCCACTGAGTTTTAATAAATCCTGGGTTGCTACACTGCTAAAAATATTGGAGGAGAAGGAGTTACTAAAGCTGGAGTAAACAATTAGTATAATGGTAGTTTTGTCTATCAGGCTAAGTTTTTTAGTATGTTTTCTAGCGAATTCACCAAGAAATTTTTGCAGGATTAACCCCAGAATTAAAGGAAGAATTATTTGTAGGAATAATTTTAAAAGTACATCTAAAAACTCAAAACTGGCATTATGGCTAAGAAAAAAACTTAACCAAATTGGAGTTACAAAAATCCCTATTATTCCTGAAAGACTGGCGTTAAAGATCGCGGTAGGTAAATTGCCTTTTGCCAGGGAAACCATTACAATTGAAGATGAAACGGTAGAAGGAAGGGTGCCAAGAAAAAACAGGGCAATCCAAAGGTTTGAAGCGGTTCCGTTTTCAAAAAGTGGTAGGCATAAGAGTGTGAGTAACGGAAACACTACAAATGTGGTCAATTGAATCACAATATGAACTTTATAATTTAAAAAGCCCAGTTTAAATTCTGTTGGAGATAATTTTAATCCGTAGAATAAAAAGATAAATCCAATTCCAATATCCGTGATGGTTTTAAGTGGGAAAAGCACGACACCTTCAGGAAATAAATAGGCGATAAGGATCGCTAAAAAAATGGCTGCTATAAATCCGTTAAACTTCAATTGCCAAGCTATTTATCTATTTTAACCTTATAATTCTCTAATAAATGCACATATTCTTCTGAAGAAAAATCGGTTTCGCTGAATTCTTGTTTTCTATTTATCGTCATTTTATTTCGCTTTATACTTTTGGCAAAACGTCTAATATCGTCATCGGTAGTTAGGTGTAATCCTGGTACGGCAATAGATTTTCCATCTTTATCTTTGGCAACCATCGTAAAATAAGAAGAATTACAATGTTTTTTTATTCCTGTTCTAATATTTTCGGCTTCAACCCGAATCCCGATAACCATAGAACTGTTACCTACGTAATTTACCGAGGCTTTCATAGTTACCAACTCGCCAATTTCTATAGGTTTTAAGAAGTCTACCGTATCTACACTGGCCGTTACGCAATATGCACCCGAATGTTTAGAGGCGCAGGCAAATGCAATACGGTCCATAAGGGATAGAATGTAACCTCCGTGAATTTTACCGTTAAAGTTTGAGTGTGAAGGCAGCATTAATTCTGAAATATCTACCTGTGAATCTTTTACTTTTTTAAAATGGCCCATAATTATCTGTCTCTAAAATGTGGGGATTGGGCTTCTTCTACCTGGGTTATAAAATATTTGGTGTCTCCCCAAAAAAAGAAGGTAGCGTAGCGCTCTTTATATTTAAGCTTAACATAATTGCCTTCGTTTTCCTGGAGAGCTTGAATAACCTCCTGGTTATTATCTAAAACCGAAAACTGGAAGATTTGCGCACCGCTAATTCCCTGGCTAATTTCACCTTCCCAGGTTTTGGCAATAACGCCTTTTTTACTGAATTTTATAAGTTCACCGCTTCTTGTGCCCTCGCTGTAGGGCACAAAATAGATAAAAGCAAACCAGGCGATAAAAAGAAGTATAATGACTCCTAAAATTCCAAAAAGTGTCTTTTTCATTTTTTCGATGTTTTGATAGCTAAGTATTTTTTCGTTTGATAATCGAGTTTAAAAAATCCAGGGTTTGCCTGGAAATCAAAATAATCTTTCTGCTTTCCTAATTTGAAATTGGTTGCAAGTTAGTCTATTTGTTGGGTTCTTCAATATCGCTCTCTTCTATAGTCGATAGCATTTTATGATCTATTTGTTTGCTGGCTTTCGCACCAAGTTTTTTAAGATTTTCTACTCTTCGTAGTAAATTCCCCTTGCCTGTAAGCTTTTTCATGGCTACATCATAAGAATTTTGTACAGTTCCCAATTGCCTGCCTATTTTTGTGAGTTCTTCGGTTAAAGCAGTAAAGGAATCGTATAATGCACCGGCCTGTGTTGCGATAGCGATTGCATTTTGTTTTTGCTTTTCGTTTTGCCACATACTATCTATGGTTTTTAACACAGCCAGTAGGGTGGTGGGGGTCACCAAAATAATATTTCTATCAAATGCTTCAGCATACAATCCAGGATATTCGTTGGAAGCAACGGCAAAAGCAGCTTCTATAGGGATAAAAAGCAAAACAAAATCTGGGCTCTCCATTTGGTATAACTGGTGGTAATTTTTATTGCTTAGCTCGTTGATACGGTTTTTTATGGCGGTTAAATGATTTTTTAAATGCTTTTTGCTTTCTTCTTCGCGAGTTTCATTGCTATAACGTTCGTAAGCATTAAGCGAAACTTTAGAATCTACAATCATTTTTTTGTCACCGGGTAGGTTAATCACCACATCGGGTAAAACCCTTTTGCCATCGGCATTGGTAAAACTTTGTTGAACTGAATATTCACTTCCTTTTTTAAGTCCGCTGCGCTCCAGAACACGCTCTAAGATCATTTCGCCCCAGTTCCCCTGGGTTTTGGTATCGCCTTTAAGAGCTTTGGTTAAGTTGGTGGCCTCCTTGCTCATTTGCTCATTAAGCTCTTTAAGACCAATAATTTGTTGCCTTAACATGGCGTGGCGGTCTATGCTTTCTTTATTTCCTTCTTCGATACGCTTTTCAAAATGAAGGATTTTCTCCTGCAAAGGATTTAATAAATTCTGAATGTTTTCTTTATTCTGAAGTGTGAATTTTTCTGACTTTTGCTCCAGAATTTTATTGGCAAGGTTTTCAAATTCTTTTTCAAATTTTTGCTGAAGTTTCTCAACCTCGACCTTTTGTTCTTTGTTTTTAAGCTCCAGGTTTCTAAACTCGGCGTTTCTTTTTGTTAGTTCAGTATTAAGAAAATCTTTTTCGCGGCGTATTTCTTCACGCTCGTTCTCTATTTTTTCAGATTGTATTTGGGCTTTATTTTGTAGTTCTGAAATTTCAGCCTTATAATTGTTTAAATTGTTGTTTAGTTGGGTTTTAATTTCTTCTACCTGAAGTAATAGTTGATTGTTTTTTTCCTCTAAAACAGCTTCCTTATTTTTACTTTTCAAACCAGAAATTAGTTTGCCAAAGTAAATTCCGAGGAAGAGAGCAATAAAAATGGCAGTAACAAGTAGGTAGTTAATCATGGGAAATTAGCAGTTTTCCCAAAGATACTTATTTGCTCGAATTGTTCTAAAATTCTGGGCTTAGTTTAATGCTTATTTAAGGGGAAAGAAAATTAATTACTTGCTTCAAAATATTGATAAGCATCTATAATATCCAGATAGACCCCATCGAAGCCAAGATTAACTATTTTTTTTAAATAAGCATCTTTATTCCTGTATATATGTCCTTTCCATTCGGGATGCCAATATTTTACTTTAAAATTCCCGCTCCAATATGGGTTCTCTTCCGCTAACCAGGTTGGGGGATTTTTGTTCCAGGAGTCTTTCCAGTAATACCTATATTCTTCTGCCTCGCCAATAGACATATAGGCAATTACCAGTCGGTCTCCACCATTTTTTTTCTTTTTTAATTTCTTTATTTCTTCAGCAGTGAAAGCTTCCTTATTAAAAAACAAGTCTATAATAATTAAATCGTAATTGGTGAATGCAATTTCAGCTATAAGATCTTTTTTGCCTGGATAATTGGCGTAATTGAGCAGGTACAGAAAATTCTTAGCTTCAGAAATATGATTTATATCTGCTTTATTTTCATTAAAAATGGCATAGTCCGGGATTTCATCTAATTCCCTTCGAGTGGCTGCAAAAGAGATAAATTCATTTTTTTTATTTAAACAGAAGGAATTGGCTATTTTTTGGGAAGTAGAGCAATAATCTGTTACCAATACTCCTTTTCCCTGATTTTTTGCAATTTCAAGATGCTTTAGCAAATAAGTGATGTCTGGCTTAGGGGTAGGTTGGTTAAACTCAGGGTAACCATAAAATAGATCTTCCTGTCCTACCGCGTCTATAGCTTTCAAATAGTTTAAAGCGGGATTTTTGGATTCGGAAAGTATGAGTTCTATACCATTTTGGGGAATTACAAGGAAATTCTCATTTTTAGCTTTTGCGTTTTCACTAATTTCAATAACTAAATTTCGCATCTGCTGGCGGTAATTTACCTCTTGAGCTGTGCTATTCTGACATAAAATGAGTAAACAACTAAAAATAAATATTGGAATTCGGGCTAAATTCATTTACTTATTGAAATTTAAGGCAAAGATATGTGAAATTACCAAACGATTAATTGTGGATTTTGTATTTATTATGCTTAAAAAGCCATATTTTTTAACGCTAAAGAAGTTTCATTGAAAAAAGTTTAATAGCTGGAAAGGCGCTTATAATTTCTGGTTTGGAAGTGTATAAATGACATTTTTTCCTATATTTTTGAATTAAAAGATAATTTAATGCCGAAGCCCTCCGTATTACTTATTTTAGAAGGTACCTACCCTTTTAATGGTGGTGGTGTTTCAACCTGGGCACATCACTTATGTAACAAGGTTGGTAATATAGATTTTAAGTTGTATTCCATAAATGCTTCGTTTGAAAAGGAAACAAAGTATAAACTAAGTAACAACATAAGTGAAGTTATACAAGTACCTCTTTGGACACCAGACGAGCCTTACGATTATATAAGTTATGGAGAAGAATATTATAAAACAGTAGCTAAAAAAGAATGGACCACAGATGCGGTGGTTGAACAAAAATTTATCCCGCTATTTAAAAGTTTACTTGAGTTTATATATAGTGAAGACCAACAAATAGAAGATCTGGATATCATTTTTCATCAATTATGGTTTTACTTTGAAGACTACGATTTTAAAGAAACCATGAGGAATAAGCATGTTTGGCTTACCTACCGTGATATTCTAGCCAGGTTTATTATTGGTGAACGCAACCCTGATGCTTCTTTGATAGATATAACTGTGGGTTTACGCTGGATTTATAGATTTCTAATTCCGCTTGCCATTGTAAATATTCCCAGGGTGGATATTGCGCATCTTACACTAAGTGGTTTCCCTCTTATTCCCGCACTTATTGCCAATTATAAATATGGGACAAAGATCATGCTAACAGAGCATGGGGTTTTTATAAGGGAAAGGTTACTGGCTATTAATAAATCTGAATATCCTTATTTTTTAAAGAGCTTACTAATTCGTTTCTCCGAGGCTATTGCCCGTTTAGCCTATTATAAATCTGATGTGATTATTTCGGTAACTACCTTTAATCAAAAATGGGAAAAATGGTATGGTGCAGATCCTAAAAAATTTAAAGTAATTTATAATGGAATAGATCCCGAGGTTTTTAAACCCGGGCCTAAACCGTCTCATTTAAAAAATGTTCCAACCGTAGTTGCCTTAGCAAGGGTTTTTGAGTTAAAAGATATTTTAACAATGATTAGATCTTGCGCAGTGGTAAAAAACAGCATTCCTAATGTGCAATATATGGTTTATGGAGATGATACAGCGGTTCCGGATTACACCAGGGAATGTCTTCAGCTTATCGAAGAATTAGGTTTACAGGATAATTTTAAGTTTATGGGGCCTCGAAACAATCCTCAGGAAATATTTCTGGAAGGTGATATCTCTATTTTAACATCTATTTCTGAAGGCTTTCCGTATACTGTTATAGAATCTATGAGCTGTGGAATCCCGGTGGTATCTACCGATGTTGGCGGTGTGAAAGAAGCGCTTGATGAAAGTTGCGGATTTACCTGTAAACCAAAAGATGCCGAAGAAATTGGAAGCTATGTAGCGAAGTTGCTTTTAGATGAGGACCTAAGAAAAAACATGGGGGAAAGTGCAAGGGAAAAAGTCTTAAACAACTTTACCTTAAATAAGTTTATAAGGGAGTATGAAGATGTATATAAGGATATGATGAAGGCTGAAGGTTCAAGAGCTAAACTGACTAAGATTAAAGATTTTAACTGAGGATGAACAAGGATCAAATTAAAGCTATTGCCAAGCTTGTGGTTTCTGTTAAAGAGCGCAACGGTAAACCTGTAAATGTCTATGTAGTAGCTGCTACCATAGAATCTTTTGGGATTAGGGAGGTAGATGTGAAAAAGGACTATGGCTTTGATGATATTTTTCAACTTTCCAAATATATTTATAAGGCCTATGATGCGATTACCCTGGCAAACCTTAAAAACAATAATCAGCGTATAGCAGAGGCAAAGACATTTAAACGATTAGCGCTTACCGAATATATCACGACAAAAAACACCAAACGATTTATTGCAGATTATAGTTCTGGATTAATCCACTTATTTCCTGTTTTCCTACAGGTGGTTTCTATTATAATATTTGGTTTTTCGCTCTGGACCTATTCAAAATTCAACAACCTGCAATCTACGGCAGTAGTATTGGGAGTAATTTTTGGCTTTATTTTAAGTGCTGGTTTTGTTCAGGTTATAGGTAAACAGGTTTCCTACTATTGGTATAATAAAGATTACCATATGGCTAGTTATTCTACCAGGAAAATTATTATAAACGGAACATTTACTATAATAGGTTTTTTTATTTTTTCGCTGTTGGTAAATATGGTTGTTCCACTTTATAGTTTTCTTTTTGTAATAATCACGTTTTTATATGCTTTATTTATCGGCTTTTTGCTCTTGGTGTTGGCACCTTTGTATGCTTTAAAACAAAGGTGGGTATTATCTTTAAGCGTTTCTGTAGGTACTGCATTGGCACTGGCATTACATTGGTATACCGCAATTCATCCCTATTTTGTGCATTGGATAGGTATTCTTACCGCTTCTCTAATCTCGGTGGGATATATTTACTTCTTTCTACAGTTTAAGTTAAAACAAAACAAAGCCGAAAAGAAGAAGCCTAAGGTTATGCTCTCTTTATACAGAAATTTTAATTATTTCCTTTATGGTACCTTTTTGTTTGCATTTGTATTTCTGGATAGGCTTGTAGCATGGTCCTCTACTTTAAATAGAGATATACCTTACATTATTTACTACGAAAAGGATTATGAAATAGGGATGGATCTTGCAATTTTAATTTTCTTTCTTTTAGGAGGAGTTATGGAATACGCCATTCATTCTTATATAAGGCATATGGATTTTCATCAATTGGAAACAAAGTACTCCAGTTTTCAAACCTTTAATGATAAGATGAAAAAAATGTATTTTAAACATTTACGATTATTTGCAATTAGTGCACTGGGGATTGCAATTTTCCTATACTTGCTAATTACCCAGCCCTGGGGATATACTTCGGGTTTTGATGAGAATCTTAGTGAATTGAGCCTTAGGGTTTGTATTTTGGGAAGTGTGGGATACTTGTTTTTAAGCCTTGGTATGCTTAATGTTTTATATCTGTATACACTGGGTCAACATAGAAGGCCTTTGCTACATATAGTGATTGCCTTTTTGGTAAATATTACTATAGGAATTTTACTAAGTCGATGGGTCTCTTACGAATATAGTGTGGTAGGTATGTTGGTAGGATCCTTTGTGTTTATGCTACTTACTACAAAGGAAACATACAGTTTCTTTAAAAACCTGGATTATTACTATTATGCATCTTATTAAAATTTTCATGATTACAGGCGCAATTTTATTCCAAACTGCCCAGGCTTTAGCCCAGCAACTTACTAAAGAAAAGCAAATACTTTTTACTTATGGCGATTTTTACCCCAAAGATGTCTCGGGATATGAAATAGTGGTATTGGAAAGTGCTCATTTCGATAGTAAGGATATTCAGGTACTAAAGCAGCAAAATAATACAGTATTAGGATATATAAGTTTAGGGGAGGTCAATGAATCGGCGGCCCATTATCCTGAAATAAAAGATTTTTCCCTGGGAAAAAACAATATATGGAATAGTCATATTTTAGATATAGAAAATAAGGAGACCAGTAAATCTCTTATGGATATTATTAAATTTAATATGAAAAAGGGATTGGACGGAATGTTTTTGGACAACATAGACAACTATACCAAATTTGGTCCAACTCCAGAAAAGAAACCTGCTCTTTTAGACTTTCTAAAAACTGTAAAGATTCTTTTCCCTGAGATTTATTTAATGCAGAATGCAGGTGTATCAATAATTGAAGATACTCATCCGTATATCAATTCGGTAGCCAAAGAGAGTGTGGTAACCGATTATGATTTCGGTAAAAATAAATATCAATTAAGGGAAGAAGAAACCTATTTACGACTTTTACACGAACTTGAAGAAGCTTATAGGAATTATAAAGTCCCCGTAATTTTAATAGAATATGCCGAAACTAAGAAATTAAAAAAGGCCATAGACCAAAGATTGGAAGAAAATAACTGGCCCTATTTTATTGGGAAAATAGATTTACAAAGTATTCCTGATAAAAACTGAAGTGAATTATGTTTTTAGAGCCCTACCTACTTGCCGGACCCTTAAGAATTATTTTGTTCTTTGTATTAATTCTTTTAATACATAGAATAATTTCTGCCCGTGTCTCTGCGCAAACAGCATTAAACTTCTTAATTCCTACCATCACCTTAATTCTTGCTTCCGTGCTTTTAGGAGGTTTTATATTAGTGCTTACTAATACATTTGATCTATTTGTTATAATTTGTATTGCTATTGCCGTTATTAGCTTAACCTTTATGAACCTTAATTATAGAAAACCAATTAGGGATCAGCTACAAAGAATATATACCCGTACTATTCTGTATGCCGTAATCAAGCTTGAAAGGCGAAAGAGTTTTTTGGATAGAGATAACATTATAAAACCCACGTATAAGAATAGAGGGGAAGGATTATCTGAATACCATAAAAACTGGCAATTGGCAATTGGCTTTTTATTGCCTATAATAACCTATGTTTCCAGAAGCTCGTTATTTAGTGAAGATGTATTCACGCTTTCGTACCACTGGTTTAAAAAGTTAAACCTAATAAACGACCTTTCTTTTGAGACGTGGTTTTTTCATCCGGGTGAAATGATGGGAGATTACTTAATTATAAATCTTTACGCAAAAATAACCAGTATCACGAATGCTGAGGCTTTGCAATCTTTCGGACTTCTGGAATCTGCCTTGCTCTCCCTGGTTATATATTGGGTAGTTTATAAGATTTCCCGAAAACACGCCCCGGGTATATTGGCAGGCTTAAGTTTTGCCTTACTATATTCCTTTCTGCCAATGAATTTAGATTTAGTAGCGGAACACAAGTCTGTTTTTACGGCCCTAATTATTGCAGTGCCTACCATGTTTTTTGGTATTTATCCACAAAGTTTTCGTTTTAATAGAAAGCTCATATTTGGATGGTTTGTGGTTCTTTTTACAACTATTTTAATTTTAGACTTGTTTGTAGGCTTGCTAATAATTCCTCTTTTCCTATTTATTTTGTTCTTCTTTAAATTTAGGGATAACTTAAAGCAGGTGTCTCAAGTTATTTTCGCATATCTTGCTTCGGTTAGTCTAATTGGTGTTATTTATGGAGTGGCAGCTCTTATAAAGCAAGAAGATATGGGGGCTTTTATTGTTTCCAACCTTTTTTCTTTTGATGCTTATACATACAATTCCAGTTTAGTTCTTCCATTTAAAGAACTTATTTATTATTACCAGGTTGCAGCAGTTGTTTTTTTAGTTATCACCATCTTTAAATACCTAAAGAAACCACATAAATGGCTTGCGAGTCTTATTTTCCTAATTTTCCTTAATATACTATTCGGTCTTTACCATATAGACGAGGTTTTATTAGATTTGGATCTTTTAAGTCAGGTGCTATGTGTGTTTATTCCAATTTTCTTCGGAATAATACTAAACATTGTAGTAAATCTAATTGCTATTTTTAAAAAGCAAAGTCCATTGAGCACCATTATTGAAGTTGTTAGTGGTGCCGCAATAATTTTAGGTTTTGCTATATACACATTTCCGCAGGAAGCTACTTTCAATTTTGAGTCTAATAAAACAGAAAACAATGTATTTGAAGCTTATGCAAAGATACAATCAGAAAATTTGCCCTATTCTTATGCTATTGTAAATTCTTTGCCCTATTATAGCTTTAGTAATAACGACCATTATTATTATAACTACGATTATTTTAATGAAAATTATATTCAACGTGATAGAAGGTTCAACACGTATAGAAATAATGCAACCTATCTTTTGAATAATCCGGATATTATCTTGCCTGAAACCTTGTTTGTTTTTGTATATGAAGATACTACCGAAAAAGAAGCTTTTAAAGCACAGCAATCATTAACAAAAGAGAGAATAGAATTACTAAAAGCCAAAGGTAGGGCAGTAAGTGTCTATTATAATACCAGGCTTTTAAAAGTATATAAGATAGAGAATAGACCTCGTTCTAGCAACATTAATGAATTATTATTTTGATGAGAATAAAACTACTAATCAATTTATTAATATATATATCCTTAGGCTTTCTTGTATCTTTTATAGCGGGCTGTCAGGCCGATGGTGAAGACTCTAAAAGTATAAAGAGCAATCCTCGGGTACTTTATGATGAAATTAGCAATACGCCCCTGGTAGCTTATATTTTAGATGCAGAGAATGATTTAAGCCTAAAAAACAGTAGGCACATTCGAAAGACCCTTAATTATGCAAAAATTCCTTTTGGTGAAATTTCACAGGAAGATTTTAATAAAGAACCCGGCATACCGGGTTCGGTAAAAAGCATAGTAATTTATAATCTGGCCCAATTAAACCCCCGGGCTATGGATTTTCTTATCAATTTTGTTGCAAATGGCGGACATCTTTTTATTCCTACGACTGGAGTAGATAAAAATTTTGGATTTTTAGCCGGAGTAAAAGCAGACGCCGATTTACAAATAAACACTACCGCTAAGGGATTTCTATTTAAAACAGATTTTATACCCGGATTAAAAGGAAAGCACTACAGGAACAGTACCATTCATTATGGATTAAAAGAAAATAACTTTAAAGAAGAGGTTGAGGTTTTGGCAACTGCATTTTCTGAAGAAAGTTATCCACTAATCATTAAGAATAGAATAGGAAAGGGGACGGTTATTTCCTTTAACACAGAACAATTTTCGCAAAAGCAGGAGCGTGGGTTATTTTTTGCTGCCATTTTAGAAGGTTTAGAAGGGGTTCCTTACCCAATAGCAAATGCCTCAAGTATTATGTTAGATGATTTTCCGGCACCGCTTTATAATGCCAAAATGGAGCCGGTGCAATCGGAGATGGACTTAAGCCAGGCCGACTTTTATTCAAAAGTTTGGTGGAAAGATATGTTGAAATTGGCTAAAGAAGAAGATATCGCTTATTCGGCTTATGTTTGTTTTGATTATTCTAATAAAACAACTCCACCATTTAATTTTGGGGAATGGGAACGTTCTATTTTAGAAGGACAAAATGGTTCCGATAAATTGATGTTTGATATAAGAAACTCCACGCATGAAATAGACCTACATGGCTATAATCACGTTTCACTTACGCAGGCAGAATGGCCTAGCAAAAGCTATATGGGGTTAAGTTTGCAGGCGGTTAAAAAACGTTGGGCTGCACGTGGTTATGGCGAGTTACCTAAATCGTATGTGCCGCCATCTAATATTATAGATAGTACGGGTTTTTTGGCATTGGAAGAAAATATACCAAGTATTAAGTATAATGCCAGCCTTTATTTGGGGGATTTTGAGGAAGGGGGATATCGGGAGTTTGATCCCGAACCTTACAATTACCATTTCTTTAATTTCCCAAGGATAACCAGTGGTTTTGCAATGACATCAACCCAGGAATTTAATCAACAGTCATTGTATCTTTATACCGGTATTTGGACCCATTTTATCCATCCCGATGATATTTATCAAATTCCCGGGGAAGAAGGTTTGGACAGTGCTGGAGATTATATTTTGAGAAATATAAACGCTTATGGTTGGAGAATTTCAGATGATGGTTCTCCCGGCTTGCTGCCTAGATTTAGGGATTATATACAAGGAGTAAAAGAAACCTTTCCCCTTATTCGATTTTTAAAGGTTTCAGATGCGGCAAAAATTACCAAAAATTGGCGAGAGACTACATATCAATTTTCAGAAGGGGAAAAGACTGTCCAGGTGTCTGCCCAGACCAAAAATTCAGCAGAAAATGAAAATTTTTGGTTTGTTTATATATCCGCAGAAAATAATAATGAAATAGAGTCCTATCTTACTCAGAATAAGCGTAAATATACTAAAACACCTCTTTTGGAAGGTTTTCTATATAATATTCAAACTTTTAAAAACCAACTGAGCTTACCTAAATTCAAAAATAATTCTCCTCGTAATTTACAAAATTCGTTGCAACAGGAGTTTGAGGTTTATTTATCTACAAAACCTTCAGAAAATCAAGGTGATGTGGAGGTAGAAAGGAAAATCGAAGAGTTGAAGTCTGAAATTAGCATTGCTAATAATTTTAATCGGCAAACCTGGATAGATTTATTTAAGTATCTGGGCTGGGAGGGACGTCAGAATGAAATATGGCCTTTACTGGAACAAAAATTTTCCAAAAAAGCATCTTCGGTTTATGTTGCGCTTTCTGTAGAATTTACAGCCCAAAGCGATTACCCAAATTTGGAAACCAGAAGACGATGGATGTTAAGGCAAATAGAATTATATCCAAAAAATGTAGGTTTTAGGAAAGATTTTATTGCTTATTTTGGTAGTGAAACCGAAGTTCAGCTAAGCCGTAATGAATTATTAAAATTAATAGATAATGCCAATTCGGCTGAAAACAGGTTTGGCTATTTATCACTTTTAAATGAAAAATTTCCTGAAACTGCCTTTAACCTTGTTAAGGACATTGCACTCTGCCGGGAAGATTTTAAGTCTGCCGCTTCAACTATTTCCTGGATTTTTGCTGATGCCGGAGAATATGAAAAAGCCATTTTATGGTCTAAATGCAGCAAAGAAATTGGTGAAGAATCAGTGAATAATTGGCGATTGCAATCTGGGGATTACGAATTTTTTAAAGAGAAGAATTTTCCTATTTATATAGAATATCTTATTGCCGATAATAATAAAAAAGCGGCTCAGGAACTTTTGGAGATAAAAGCTTGTGATAAAGGACTCAAGCCGCTGGCAGCTACAATTGCCTACACCTATGGCAACCAGGGAAGTTTTAGAAAAGCATTGGAGTGGTCTGCCTGTGCCGATAATTTCCCTGTTGTAGAGCGAATGCAGTGGTTGTATGCCTTAAAGAATTATAACGAAGTAGAACGTTTGTACGCTAATTATTCCGTGAAAAATAATTTGAAGGAAAAAGAGCTTATCCAGGCATTTATGGCGGAATATTATTTGGGGCGGGGCCAGATAACCAAGGCCTGGAAATTAACTTCACAATTGGTAGATTCAGAGAAAAAAGAACGCTTAAGAAGACAGCTCAACAAAGATGTTCGCTATTTAAGTTCCCTGGAAAAACGAATGCTATTGAAGGGATATCCATCTCTTTTTTACCCGGAAGTGGCCGCACAACTAAAGCATAACCTAAGAATTACCGAAGGTGATTTTCTAAGTTTGAAGAGTAATATTATTAGCGATAGGCTAGACCCTACTTCTTTTGGTACCGAGGCTGTGTATGGTATCCGGGATAAAAAGTTACATCAACATCAATTCGGACTTAGCTATTATAAAGCCTATGCCATACCTGTGCAGGAAAGTTTAAAAAACAATATAGATGAGCAATTGCCCGGTTTGATTTATAGGTTTAAATCACGGGAAAGGTTTGAAAAGATTAATTATGGTTTTGGTACCCGTTTGGAGTTTAATGAAGTAGGGAAAGCTTATTTGCATTTAAATGCTTCGGCCTCTATTTCTATAGACAGCCTGTATAGTTCGGTGCAACTTTCCAGGAAACCTGCTATTACAGGACCGGCCTATTCCCTGGATATTTACCAAACCCAATTAAATATTTACGAAGAACTTCAGTTTAAGAAAAAATTTCGCGCAATTCTTTACCTGGAGGGGAATCATTTTAGCGACGATGTGCAGGATATACAGGCTTTAACCGGTATTTCTATGGATGTTGTCCTTAATGATAAGTCTAAATTTAAACCTTATTCCGAAATCTCAGGAATGTTGGGTAATTCAACCAGAACGGGCGGATATCCTTACTGGACCTTAGATAAAAGATTATATGGCGGAATGGGACTGACATACGAATATTTAGATGAAAATAATTTTTGGAAGATCAATCTGGATGCGGGTTATTTCCTCGATACTTTTTCTGATGAATTTCAACGCTACCGCGGAAATATAACCTGGCCAGTTTCAAAGTATCTTTATTTTGATGCCCGGGCCGAATTTTACACACTAAAAAACTTTTACTCCAATAACTTTACATTTGGTTTAAAATATATTTTTAAGGAGAATTAAGGCTTAATTTTAAAAGAAGCGGAAGCTTTATCAAAAACGATTAAGCCCTCAGGGAAGACACTGGAAAAGGCACCAGATTCCAACAGTTCCCGGGGAGAACCTGTACTAACTTTGTTTGGCTGCATTAAAATTATCTTATCGCACAGCTGAATGGCTAGATTGATTTCATGCGAAGCAAACACAATAGCTTTGTTTGTTTTCCTGGTAAGCTTTTTTAGCAGTTTTAGCACATAAGCTTTATGGTAAAGGTCTAAATGGGTGGTGGGTTCATCCAGAATAACCAGGGGGGTGTTTTGAGCTATAGCACGGGCTATTAATACCTTTTGTAATTGCCCGTCACTTAATTCGTAGCATTTTTTGTTTTGCAGGTCTTCAATGCCTACATGCTGCAACGCTTTCTTTATTTGGCGAAGATCATTTTTACCTAATCGGCCAATCCAATTGGTATACGGCTGCCTACCCAGTGCCACCAACTCAAAAACACTCAGATTTTTAGAAATGGGTTGCTCGGTAAGCACAAGACTTATTAAAGAGGCTAGTTCCAGGGAATCTATTTGTTTAATTTTTTGGTGTTTTACTAAAACCTCGCCTTGAAGTGCATCCTGAACACCGCTTAATGTTCGTAGAAATGTAGACTTTCCAACTCCATTTACACCAATTACGGCAACAAGTTCTCCCTGGTTTACTTCAATATCAATAGCCTTAGCAATAATGGTTTTTTTAGCTTTTGTGCTGTAGCCAATATCCAGGTTAGTGGTTTTAAGAATACTATGTTGTTGGGATTTCTCCAATGTTAGAATAGAAATTTTCGTTTGCGAACTAAAAGCCAAATCACTACCGGGGCACCAATCAAAGAAGTTATGGCATTTATGGGCAGGGTATATTCCTGCCCCGGTAATTGGGCTGCAATATCACAAATAAGCATTAAAGCAGCTCCGCCTAAAATAACTGCGGGAACTAAAATTTGGTGATTGTTTACAGGAATTACCTGCCTTATTAAGTGTGGAACAGCTAAACCTACAAAAGCAATAGGGCCGGCAAAAGCAGTAATACTGCCCGCAAGTAAACTGGTAGCAATAATAATTACAAATCGGTTTCTTTTAATACTTACCCCCAGGCTTTTCGCGTATTGTTCCCCAAGCAGTAAGGTATCCAGGTTTTTGATACAAGACATGGCAAGTGCCAAACCTACCAGCCAAAAAATGGTTAAAATGCCAACTTCGTTCCACGAAAGGTCTCCTAAACTTCCAAAAGACCAGAATATATATTGCTGTAGTTGTGCTGCAGGGCTAAAATAGGAAAGAACACTTACCACTGCAGCGGTTAAACTGGCAAACATTAAGCCTATAATTAAGATGGCCATGGTATCCCTAAGCTTTATTGAAGCCAGTATTACTGCCATAAGAACCAATAAACTTCCCAGGCTAGATGCTATTACAAGGCTCCATTTAGATAACAGTACTCCTGCAAAAACACCTCCAAAAATAGAAGCTCCCATAATTACAATGGCTACGCCTAAACTTGCGCCACTACTTAACCCTAAAACATATGGCCCGGCCAATGGATTTCTAAATAGCGTTTGCATTAATAACCCGCTTATGGCCAATCCAGAACCGGTTATAATGGCTGTGATGGCTTTTGGTAATCTATATTCCACAATAATATATCGCCAGGTTTCTTTAGAGACTTCCAGGTTAAAGATAGAAGCAAAGACATCTTTAAATGGAATATTTACCGAGCCCAGGCTAATATTCAAAAATCCAAGAAATAGCACTCCCAGAAAAAGGAGTACCAGCGGAAGAACATATTTTTGGGAATGTAACAAGACCGGTTATTTATTTGGGTGTAAATATCTGAAATAAAATGAGGAGATAAAATTAATGAAGAAGCATAATAAAAAATGGATGCCTATATAAGGCCATTTTAAACTTCCGGGTGCTCAATATAAAAGATTTATGCACAATGATACTTACCCGGAAATTCAAAAAAACTTTTAGATAAGGTTTTAACCAGTGCCTTGAAGCTACTAAATTACTCTTCCAGGGCCTTAAAAAAAGTAGTTTCGTAATTAGGAAGTAGATCTGGGTGAAATATAGCAACCAGGTCTTTTAGTACTAAATCTGGGCGTTGCGGGCCAAGTTCAAAATAAATTACTCCACCGGTTTCACCTTTAGTTAGGCTTACACTGTAAACATTTTTTTTCTGAAACACTTCAAATTGTCTGTAATGTTCCGATTCTTCTAAAAGTTGCGAGTAAGAAGTAAACTGTCCGGCACTTATCCAAAAATCGGCGTTCTGGGCTTTTTCCAGCACACTTTCAAAAGATAATGCCATGCTGCCGTTCCCCCGGGTATTAGAATATACGTAATTAGCATTGGCGTCTTTAATAAACTGTGCATGCCATGAGTTTCCGTAAGGTAAATACCATTGGTCTTTATACATAGCACCACTTAAGACTTTTGGGGTATTTCTAGCCGACTTTGCTAAATCTTTAGCTTCTTTATAAGCTTTTTCAATAGATTCAAACTCTTCTTCGGCTTCAGCTAACTTATCGTAAAAAGCACCAAAAAACTTGATCCATTCTGCTTTTCCAAGTGGAGTTTTTTCTGTCCAATCGCCGTTGTACATCACCGGAATTCCCATTTTTTGAATTGTTTCCAGGGTTTTGTTATTCGCATCTATAGCAAAACCAATAACTACTTCGGGTTCCAGGTCTATAAGTATTTCGGTATTGATATTTTCGTTTTTCCCCAACTCTTTAATTTTGCCGGAATTAATCAGTTTTCTGGTTTTTTCAGAAGAGATATAATCTAAGCCCGGGAAACCAATAAGGCTGTTTTCTTCATTTAAAGCTTCGAGTGCCGGAATATGCGTGGTAGAAGTAACAACCATTTTTTTTACCGGAATTTGCACTTTTTGATCATACTCTAAATCTTTTGGGATTTGAGCATTTTCCTTAAAAAGAAGATAAGTGAAGGGCTCTTTGGCATTAGGCCAGGGAGATTTTAGTTCTATTAGGTAGAAATCATTAAATGTTTTGATACTAAAACTCTTAGCGTAACTTAATTCAAGCGCTGTTTCAAGCTTTTTAGAAGTTGTTTTTTGTTCGTTCTGGTTATTCTTACATGCAGTTAGGAATAGAAATAGAATAACAAAATTAAGAATCCAGGTAAACTTATTTTTCATTTTAATACGCTTAAATCTAATTGACTGAAACTTGCTTTTTCTCATTTTCCAGAATGAAACCTTGTTTGTCTTGAACATAGTGTTTCAGATATTTTTGGAAGAGGAATTGTCAAAAGTAATATTATTTAGAATTTAATAGTTACAACTCGTATAAATGTTTAATTTCGCACTGAAATTTTTGGTTCGGATGTGTTTTATCACGCCGATTAAAAGGGAATCAGGAAAAAAGTACGAAGTTAGAAGTACAAAATACCAGGAAAGAATATTTTATTCGTGTTTCAAACTTCTTCCTTCTAACTTTTGTTAAGCCTGAGCTGTTCCCGCAACTGTAAGCTAAGTTCTGATTTTTAAATCAGAATGCTTGTTGTTATCACTTCAAAAACCACTGTTTTTACTTAGAACGGGAAGGTAAACAACGAGACGCGAGCCAGGAGACCTGCCAAAATAGTACTAATTAATTCTTAGACTTTCGGGATAAAAGTCAGGGGCAGATGAAAAATAGACAATTTTATATTTTATTTCTTGGCTTGCTTTGTGGCTTGCCATTATGGGCTCAAAACGATACTATAAACGTTTTGGACGAGGTGTTTTTAACCGATATTAAATTAAGAGATTTCTCTACCGGGCAGCATGTAAGCGTTTTAAACGATTCGGTTTTAAAGAAAAACGGAGCACTACTTACTTCAGCTTTAAATTTTAATACCAATATCTATTTTAAAGAAAATGGCCTTGGAATGGTTTCTTCGCCATCTTTTCGTGGAACAACTGCGTCTCAAACCGCAGTTTTATGGAATGGAATTAATATTAATTCTCAATTTAACGGTCAAACCGACTTTAATACCATAAACGCAGGCGGATTTGATAATATAAGTGTTCGTGGTGGGGGTGGAAGTGTTGTGTATGGCTCTGGGGCTATTGGCGGAAGTATTCACTTAAATACCCAACTGGATTTTAGTGGAAAAACTAAACAGGATTTATTTTTACAATACGGGAGTTTTAACACCTTAGATGCTCGATATAAAATTAAAACTTCAACCAAAAAATGGAGCTTAAGTGCCGCTCTTGCCAGAAACTCTTCAGATAATGATTATGAATGGCCGCTGAAAGGAAAGAAGAACGTAAATGGGAGCTTTTATAACAATAACCTAAATATTGGTTTGGCATATAGGTTTACTAAAAGAAATACCTTAAAGTTTTACAGTGAAGTTTTTGAAGGAGAACGTCATTTTTCATTGATAAGGCCTTCAGAAACTAAAACCAAATACAGTAATGTAAATTCACGGAATTTATTGGAATGGGTTAGTGAGTTTGGCAATTTTATCTCGGTAGCCAGGTTGGCCTATTTGGATGAAAACTATAGATATTATCCAAATATTGCTTCCAATAATTATACGTTTGGAGCAGCAAAGACTACCATAGGAAAGTATGATATAAAATACACACCTTCAAATACATTGCAATTTAATGCTGTATTAACCAATACCTATACCGATGGAACGGGATCGGGAATTACTGAAAATACCAGGAATATTTTTTCTTCGGCATTGTTAATGAAACACCGGCCGTTTAAGAAATTTCAGTACGAATTGGGTTTAAGAAAAGAAGTTACCAATAATTATGAGAGTCCGTTATTGTTTTCGGCGGGCCTTAATTATGATGTAACCAATTTATATAATTTTAAAATAAACGCTTCCAGAAATTTTAGAATTCCAACATATAACGACCTGTATTGGACGGGTGCCGGAAACCCCAATCTTAATCCCGAAACCTCCAACCAGGTAGAACTTGGAAACCATTTTAACTATAAAAATTTAAATTTTAGCCTTACCGGTTATTACAACCAAATTGATGATATGATTCGTTGGCTACCCTCAGAAACAGGGGCCTGGCGTCCAATAAATGAAGAGAGAGTAGAAACCTATGGCTTTGAGGTACTTGCTAATTGGCAAACAAATATTTTAAAAAATCATAGTATAGGTGCTTCTGCAACTTATGCATATACCGTTTCAGAAGACATGAATACCGGCTACCAGCTTATTTATGTACCCTTTCATAAAGCTACGGCTGCCTTTACCTATAGTTTTAAAAAGTTAAGCCTGGATTATCAGCTTTTATATACCGGTGAGGCGTTTACCAGGTCAGATAATAATGCTCGTTATAATATGGATGCCTATACGGTTTCAAACCTGGGAATAGGCTATGATTTTGGAAAAAAGCATAGCTATAAAATTGGGGCAAGAGTACTCAATATTTTTGATGAAGCATACCAAAGTGTAGAAAACCGGTGGATGCCCGGTAGAAATTTTAATATATACCTAAACCTTAATTTTTAAACAATGAAGAGAATTAGCAAACTATTGTCTATGGCCTTAATAGGAGGGCTTTTATTAAATTCCTGTAGTAGTGACGATGATATTGTTGATCCCGATGGGCCACAAGCGGAAGGAGATTATACCAATGGTTTTTTTGTACTGAATGAGGGGGGGATTGGTAAAAATAATAGTACGATAACTTACGTAAGTAATGATTTTTCGATCATTGATACCGAGATATTCTCTAAAGTGAATGATCAGCCAATGGGCGATACCGGGCAGAATATTACATTTACAAAAGATTATGCTTTTATTGTTATGAATTATTCAAACTTAATTCATATTGTAAATAGAAACTCTATGGAGCTTGTTCATACAATAGAGAGCGGTTTAAGTTATCCACGGGATGTTGTAGTTTACAAAGATCATATTTATGTGACTAACTGGGGAGATGGTTTTGATGCAAATGATGATTATATCGCAATATATGATTTGGAAAACTATGAAGCTACCGGAACTATTAGTGTAGAAGAGGGGCCGGAGATGATTATTGCTGAGAATGATAAGCTATATGTGAATTTACAAGGTGGATATAATTTTAATAATAAGATTTTGGTTATAGATCCTGTTTCTAACTCTATTGAGAAAAGTATAGAAGTTGGAGATGTACCTAGTTCTTTAGAGATTGAAGATGGATACTTATGGGTTATGTCTAGCGGGATACCATCTTGGCCTGAAGATATTGAAGAAACGGCTGGGCGTATCTCTAAAATAGATTTGTCTACTAACGAGATATCTGATGAAATAATTTTTCCAAATATAACAGATCATCCATCAAGCTTTGAAATTGAGAATGATAAAATTTATTATTTCCTTAATGGTGCTGTTTATTCTATGGAAACTTCTGCTGAAGAGGTACCTGAAGAGCTACCTGAAGAGCTACCTACTGAAAGTCTTTTTACTTTAAGTGAAGATATTTTTGCTCTTTATGGATTCGAGTTAGAAGATGGTTACTTCTATACAGGAGATGCCAATGATTATAGTTCTAATGGCACAATAAGAATTTATAATATGAATGGTGAATTGGTAGATGAAATAGACTCTGGAGGGGTAAACCCTAATGGCTTCTACTTTAACGACTAAGTATATTGTTTTTCTGTTATTTGCTTATATAAAAAAGCCCCGTTTCATTAATGAGACGGGGCTTTTCCTTTTAGTTTAAAGAATTACTTCTGTAATTCTACTGCTTTTTTCCTAACTTCTTCTGGGATTTTATCAATATACATTCTCTGATAATCTACATTAGACTCTCCACTTTCTCCAATTTTAGTAAACCTGGTATCGTAAGAAACTGCTGGAATAGCCATTTTGTTTCCGGTTATATCGGCTAAAGCAGCAGCTAGAAGTGTTTCGCTAGCTTCGCCTAAAGGTAATAGATTAACAATATCCTCTTCAGCCTCAATATCGGGGATTAAACCTTCCTCATAATAAGCGTCTTCATTAGCATTTTTTGATTCGTAAATGAGTGGTTGAATTACATATTTATGATTAGGATTACGGTTTTGTTTGTTAAAGTTTGGCGAATCGTACAAAGGAGCGGCCGCCTGAAATTTACCAACGGTAGATGAGCCTACGTGTATTACATTTATATAGGGCGCCAGGCCATTCATTACCAACTCACTGGCTGATGCCGTAGAACCTGTTCCAATAACATAAACTTTATTTAAGTTTAAGCTATTAATCAACTCGCCAGTTCTAATTTTATCGTTAAACCTATCTACCAATTCTTCCTGGGTAAATTCACTTTGTAAAAGATCGTTCCAGGTTTGTTTAGAGAATATTTCACCTTCAAACTGCCCGGTAATCATACTGGAAAGGTCTACCGCACTTTCTACAGAACCGCCACCATTATATCTAAGATCTAAAACCAACTCGTCCACGCCTTCAGCCTTTAAATCTCCAAAAGCAGCATTTAATTCATCATCAAAATCGGCAGTAAAACTATTATACATTAGGTACCCCACATTTATACCGTCTACTTCCATGGTCTTAGAAATAAAAACCGGGTTTTCGGTAATTTGTTCCCTGGTTAAAGCGATTGTTTCACCGGTTTCACTAATTACATTTTCATTTACTTCAGCTAAAGAAATTTCATAACCATCGCGTGCCAAAAGCGATTGATAGTTAGAGCGATTCATGGCTTCTCCATCAATTTCGGTAAAAAGCATTCCTCTTTTTACTTCGGCTTCATCGGCAGGGCTTCCGGGAATTACATAGCGTACATAACCAAAAACCCCATTTTCTCCATAAGCTACAAGACCATAGTCCATTCCGGTGGTAGTACTAATACCGCTTTGGCTGTTTTCCAGGATTGTATAATCGTCAAGAATAAAACTAAATCGGTCTTTTGGAGCGGGAACTTTTAATCCTTCATTAAAGAGATCTTCCGGCGAATCAAAACTGGCGAGCCATTCATCTTTATCGGCTTCAGAATCAAAATAATTTTCGTCAAGTTCTGCAACATCTGCTTCGTAGACATAAAAAATGCTCATGGCATCATATAGATAATTCTCTATTTCTAAATTGGGATCTTCTTCACCTTTTACAATAGGAGAACGCTCATCATCATTATCTGTAGAGCAGGAGCTTAATATTCCCAGCGATAAGCCTAAAAATAAAATTAGTTTATTAATCTTCATAAATGTTAAGTTTGTTTTAGATTGCTAAAAATACCTACAATTACTTAAAACCAAAATCTTATTGTAACAAATATCACCACTAATCGTTTAAAGGGTAAGAAGGTTAATAAACCAACACATATATGAAACAACAAGCCTTCCTGGATAAAATAAACCCGGTAAAAGATAAAATGTACCGGCTTGCATTAAGACTGCTTGTTTCTAAAGAAGCGGCCGAAGATGCTACCCAGGAGGTGATTCTAAAATTATGGAACCGAAAACATAAAATCAAGGATTATACCAACCTTGAAGCTTTTGCAATGATGGTGATAAAAAATCACTGTTTAGATGAATTGAAGGCTAAAAAGAATAATAATTTAAGAATTGTTCATCAAAATTATGAAAATAAATCTATTTCCCCTCAAAGAGATTTGGAGCTAAAAGATGAAATGAATTGGATACAGGATATTGTAGCCGATTTACCCGAACAACAAAAAATCGTCTTTCAGCTTAGAGATATAGAGCAACTGGATTTTGAAGAAATAGAAGAAATAACAAAAATGAAAAGTACAGCGGTAAGGGTAGCCTTATCGCGTGCAAGAAAGAAAATAAGAGAGCGCTTAACAAACAAGCACGATTATGGAATTACAAAAAATTAAAGATTTACTCGAAAAGTATGATGCCGGGGAAACTTCTTTGGCCGAAGAGCAGCAACTTAGGAAATATTTTGAAAGGAACGAAGTTTCTGAAAGTTTAAAACCTTACCAACTTATGTTTGCCTTTTCTGCAAAAGAAAATCAAGAAAGTTATGACCGGGAAATTAATTTGCCTGCTAACAAAAAAGAGAATAGGTATCTCTGGACGGCTATGGCGGCCAGTATAATTTTAGTAATAGGCCTTTTCTTTTTTCAAAATAAACCTTTGGAAATGAATGATAAGGATGTTAGCACTATTCAGGATAGGGAAGAGGCATTACAAAAGAGTATGGAAGCATTAAAAATGGTTTCTGAAATAATGAATGAAGGAAAACAAGACCTTAAATATTTAAAAGAATTTAATAACACTAAAAATAAATTTATCAAAACCGAATAGCCATGAGAAAGATAGCACTAATAATTATCATTGGGTTGTTACCACTAATAACGCAGGCTCAATCTTTTGCCAAGTATGAAAACATGAAAGATGTAGATGCGATGGTAATGACCAGTAAGATGTTTAAAATGCTTGCCAAAGTAGATCTAAGCGACGATAACCCTGAAGCCAGGGAGTATCTAAAACTTATTGAAAACCTGGATGAAATTAAAATGTTTACCAGTACCACCGCCTCAGTGAGAAGTCAAATGCAAAAAGATGTAGCGTCTTATTTAAGTTCTAATAAATTAGACCAGTTAATGCGGGTAAAAGAAGATGGTAAAAACATTCGGTTTTATTCAAAAAGTGGGAAAAGCGACAACTATGTAAGTGAACTTTTTATGTTTATGGAAGGTGAAAAAGAAGGAGATCCAATTTCGGTAATTTTAAGTATTACCGGCGAAATAGATCTTTCTCAGTTATCCCGCTTAACCTCCGATCTTAAAATTCCGGGAGCTGAAGAGCTCAAGAATGTTGAAAATAAATCTTAGAATAATACTATTAAATCTATAACAATGAAAGTAATAAAAATATTAAGCCTTGCGCTTGCTGCTACAGCCTTTGTTTCCTGTGCTAACGAAGCTAGTTTGCAGGAGTACTATGTAGAAAATCAACAGGATAATAAATTTATAGCGGTAGATATACCTACCAGTATGTTTACAAATACCGAGGAACTGGATGAAACCCAAAAAGAAACTCTGGAAACCGTAAAGAAAATTAATGTTCTGGCGTTACCGGTAAATGATAGCAAAGAAGAATATGAAATTGAAAAAGCCAGGTTGGCTGAAATTTTAAAAGATGAAAAGTACCAGCTTTTAATGCGATATGGCTCAAATACCCGTAAAGCTGAAATTTATTTTACCGGAAATGAAGATGCTATAGACGAAATTATCGTGTATGGTTATGACGATACAAAAGGTGTTGGGGTAGCACGTGTTTTGGGAGAAGATATGAATCCACAAAAATTAATGGAGTTTATGAAATCTCTTGACAAAGGTGATATAGATGTTGCAGGATTAAAAGGGATTTCCGGTATGCTTCAAACCGAAATTGAAAAGTAGTTTTTAGTCTAATAATTGAAGAGGTTGTTTGAAACCTTATGAACGTCACCCTGAGCTTGTTTCAGGGGCTAATAAACTTAGAATCTGAAACAAGTTCAGATTGACGATTCGTTTCAAACAACCTCTTTTTATCTTAAATCCCTGTATAATTTTGCGGACTTATTTTTTTGAGTTCCTCTTTTACTGTTTCTGAAACTTCTAAGGTTTCAATAAAATCGGCGATACTCTTTTTATTAATTTTTTCGTTGGTCCTGGTAAGGCCTTTAAGGGTTTCATACGGATTTTTAAATCCTTCACGGCGTAAAATGGTTTGAATTGCTTCAGCTACTACAGCCCAGTTAGCCTCTAGATCTTCGTTTAGCTTTTCTTCGTTTAATAATAATTTATCAAGGCCTTTAAGGGTACTTTTAAAAGCGATACTGGTATGCCCAAGGGGCACTCCAATATTTCTTAGCACAGTGCTATCGGTAAGGTCACGTTGTAATCTACTAATGGGAAGCTTAGCTGCTAAATGTTCAAAAATGGCATTGGCAATCCCTAAATTTCCTTCGCTGTTTTCAAAATCTATTGGGTTTACTTTATGTGGCATAGCCGAAGAACCAATCTCCCCCTTTTTAATTTTCTGCTTAAAATAATCCATCGAAACATAGGTCCAAATATCGCGATCCAGGTCTATTAGAATATTATTGATTCTTTTTAAGGTATCAAATAAAGCGGCCATATGGTCGTAATGCTCAATTTGAGTAGTTGGAAAAGAATGGTATAAGCCTAATTTTTCCTGTACAAAATTTGTCCCAAATTCTTTCCAGTCGGTATTTGGATAGGCTACTTTATGTGCATTAAAATTACCGGTAGCACCTCCAAATTTAGCCGCGTGAGGCACTTTATTTAAAAGATCGAGTTGAGATTCCAGGCGATTTATAAAAACCTCTATTTCTTTTCCTAATCGGGTAGGAGAGGCAGGCTGACCGTGGGTTCTGGCCAATAAAGGAACATTAGCCCAATCTTGCGAAAGCTGCGTTAGCTTCGCTATTATTTCTTCAACTTCGGGAAGATACTGGGCGGTTATTGCATCTTTTAAACTTAAAGGGACTGCCGTATTATTGATGTCTTGAGAAGTAAGTCCAAAATGGATAAACTCTTTAGATTTTTCCAACCCCAATTCATCAAACTTATTTTTTAGTAAATACTCTACAGCTTTTACATCGTGATTGGTAGTTTTTTCAATTTCCTTTACGGCCTGGGCATCTATGCTTGTAAAATTCTCATAAATAGCACGTAATTCCGGAAATATCGAATGGTCAATATCTTTTAATTGCGGTAAGGGTAATTCACAAAGCGCAATAAAATATTCAACTTCAACCTTTACGCGGTATCTTATTAAAGCTTCTTCGCTAAAATAAGCAGAAAGTTGTTTTGTTTTGGAATGATATCTTCCGTCTATAGGAGAAATAGCTGTTAGCGGTGTCATGGGTTTAAATTAGAAATTAAAAGCCATAAAGATACTGCTTCCAGCCAATCTTTAAAACTACGGCAGCATTTCTTTTTAGCTAAATTTTTATAAAAGCCTGTGTGATAAATGAGCATAGTGCTATTGGAGTTAATTGGCACCGCCAAAGGGTGTAATACCCCGAGGCTTGCCTCGAAATTAAAAATTTGTTTTCAACGAATGCCTCGTGGGCTTGCCCCGAGGTAGTTTACTTAAAAATTAATTCTTGTTTTCAAGAATCAGGGCTAGATGCTTTTTTCGTTTGCCAAGAACTTTATTGTATAGAAATAGAAGACAATATTCAAGAGGAATTTAACAAGTTTTTGACCAACTCGGGAACTCCCAGGGAAGCTTTTTTAGCAATAATTTGCAGGTTTCCTTTTTCTGAAATATTAGGTTTAGGATCTATAAAATAAATAGGAATCCCGTTTGGAGCAAAATCCAGGAGTCCTGCCGCCGGATATACCTGCATAGAGGTGCCAATAATTATTAGCATTTCTGCTTTACTTACAATTTCCATTGCTTTTTCAAACATGGGTACGGCTTCACCAAACCATACCACGTGAGGTCTCAGCTGATAATTAAATTCACAAAAGTCTCCTATATTAATATCCTGTTTCCAATCTAATACCAGGTTTTCATTAAACGTACTTCTGGCTTTTAAAAGTTCGCCGTGTAAATGGGTAACCTTGGTGCTTCCGGCCCTTTCGTGAAGATCATCTATATTTTGAGTGATAATCTCTACTTGAAATTCTTTTTCAAGTTCTGCCAAGGCAAAATGCGAAGCATTGGGTTTTACTGTTAGTAATTGGCGTCTTCGTTGGTTATAGAACTCTAAAACTTTTTTTTGATTGTTTTTCCAGCCTGCCGGTGAGGCAATTTCCATTACATCGTGACCTTCCCATAAACCCCCGGCATCTCTAAATGTTTTTATGCCGCTTTCGGCACTTACGCCGGCACCGGTTAGCACGACTATTTTTTCTAACATGCGGTTGTATTTATTGTAATTTCTAAGATAATGTTAATCTTAGATAATTAAAAATGTTAAAGGTAGATAGCGATTTTGCTTACAGTCAGGAAAGTAAGTTTTTTTTCTTGTTAAAGTCTTCGCAACACTCATAATAACACGCAACCATTTACTGTTATTCGTATCTACAAGTTGAATAAATTAATAACACAAAAATTAAATTTAAAATGAAAAAATTAGCATTTGCTTTAATGATGGTCGCAGGTTTCGCAAGTTGTGATAGTGACGATGATGGTGTAGACATTCCTTTTGAAGGAGAAACAAAAGAATACACCTTAAACACTATTGGAGATTCTGGCGTTAGTGGTACCGTTACTTTTAATGAAAATGAAGACGGATCTACTACTGTAGAATTTGACCTGGAAGGTACAGAAGACGGAAGTGTACATCCGGCACATATTCATATGAATTCTGCTGTTGAAACAGGTGAGATTGTAGTTACTTTCAATCCAATTACCGATGGAGAAAGCATTACTGAGGTTTCTGAATTAAATGGTGAACCTATTACTTACGAAGAATTAGTTGCTTACGATGGTTATATCAATGTACATTTAAGCGAAGATGATTTACCAACAATCGTTGCGCAAACCGATATCGGTGGAAATGCACTTACCGGAGAGTCTGTAAGCTACGATCTTAATGAAATGGACATCGCTGGTGTAAGCGGAGTAGCTGTATTTGAAGAACGTGAGAATGGTGAAACTTTAGCTACTTTAGACCTTGATGGTACTACAGAAGGAGGTTCGCATCCAGCCCACATACATGTAGGATCTGTAGAAGATGCTCCTGGAGCTATTGCTATTACCTTTAATCCTGTAAATGGAGCTACCGGTATGAGTATGACCAACATCGCTATGACAGATGGTACTGAGGAAGAAGAAGGTGAGGCTATTACTTACGAAGACTTACTAACTTACAACGGATACATTAATGTACACGCCAGTGCAGATGATCTTGAAACACTTGCTGCACAAGGGAATATGGGAGCAAATGCTTCTGAAGAATAATATTCTTTAATATTTAATCAATTAAAAGCCCGACATGTTGTCGGGCTTTTTTATTTTAGAATGATTTTTTTTAAATGAGCTAAGCCTGCTATCATTATTATTAAAAGGTGGAAGCTTTGAAATAACTTATTTAAAATCGCTCTTCCAGAAATGCTTAAAGTTAGTTTTAAGATTCAATTCCTTTCCCTATTTCACCTTATCACTTCCTGAAGTGTTTATTAACACAATTTAAGATTACTTTTTAAAAATATTAACATCCGCTAAAAACCTTTCTCTCGTAAATATTGGTGAGTTGTGGATTAGAATTAGTAGAAATACTGATCTGATGCATTTAAATTATTAAAAACCAAAATTTAAATTATGAGAAAATTTTTACTTGCTATTTTTATAGCATTACCATTTATGTTTATGAGTTGCAGTAGCGATGATGATGCCGGCGGCTCTGATGATGACAATTTTCAGGGAGAGACAAAGTCTTTCCAGCTTTTTTCGGTTGCTGATCCTTCTATTTCTGGAACTGCAACTTTTATGGAAAATGAAGATAACAGTACCACGGTTGAAATTGAACTAGATGGCACTCCAGATGGGGGAATGCACCCGGCACATATTCACTACAATACGGCTGCAGAAGGTGGGGATATTGCACTTACTTTTGAATCTGTAAACGGTTCTACAGGAATGAGTTCTACAACTTTTTCTTCCTTAGATGATGGTACAGATATTACTTATCAGGAAGCCATAAGCTTTGATGGGTATATCAATGTTCATTTAAGTGGAGATGAATTAACAACACTAGTTGCCCAGGGTGATATCGGCGAAAACGAACTTACCGGGGAATCTAAAAATTATATGCTCGATGAAAAAGCTGTAGATGGTATTTCAGGAAATGTGATGTTTCAGGAAAGAATGAATGGAGAAGCTTTAGCTACTATTATGCTAGATGGAACTCCAGAAGATGGGATGCACCCGGCACATATTCATATAGGTGCTGCAGCCGAAGGTCCTGGAGCTATTGCCTTTACCTTTAATCCTGTAAATGGAGCTACCGGAATGAGTAAAACAAATATAGCCGAGTTAAATGATGGAACTGCCTTTATGTATAACGATGTTCTTAATTACGATGGCTATGTAAATGTACACTTAAGTGCCGAAGAATTGCCTACCCTTGTAGCACAAGGTGATATTGGAGCCAACGAACTAACCGGCGAAAGTAAAACCTATCAGTTAGATGAAAAAGCCGTAGACGGTATAAGTGGTTCAGTAGTTTTTGAAGAAAGAATGAGTGGAGAAGCTTTGGCTACTATTATGCTAGAAGGAACTCCAGACGATGGCATGCACCCGGCACATATTCATATGGGCGCTGCAGCCGAAGGTCCTGGAGCTATTGCCTTTACTTTTAACCCTGTAAATGGAGCCACCGGAATGAGTATGACTCATATAGCTGAGCTAAACGACGGTACTGCATTTATGTATAGTGATATTCTTAGTTATGACGGCTATGTAAATGTACATTTAAGTGCCGAAGAATTGCCTACCCTTGTAGCACAAGGTGATATTGGAGCTAATGAATTAACCGGCGAAAGCAAAACCTATCAGTTAGATGAAAAAGCCGTAGACGGTATAAGTGGTTCGGTAATTTTTGAAGAAAGAATGAGTGGAGAAACTTTAGCTACTATTATGCTAGATGGAACTCCTAATGGTGGGATGCACCCGGCGCATATTCATATAGGCGCAGCAGCTCAAGGTCCTGGCGACATTGCCTTTACTTTTAACCCAGTAAATGGAGCCTCTGGAATGAGTATGACTCATATAGCTGAACTAAATGATGGTACTGCATTTATGTATAGTGATATTCTTGGTTATGACGGTTATGTTAATGTACATTTAAGTGCCGAAGAATTGCCCATACTTGTAGCACAAGGTGATATAGGTGCTAATGAACTAACCGGCGAGAGCAAAACCTACCAGTTAGATGAAAAAGCTGTAGACGGTATAAGTGGTTCAGTAGTTTTTGAAGAAAGAATGAGTGGAGAAGCTTTGGCTACTATTATGCTAGATGGAACTCCTAATGGAGGTATGCACCCGGCGCATATTCATATGGGAACTGCTGCCGAGGGGCCTGGTGATATTGCCTTTACTTTTAACCCCGTAAATGGAACTACGGGAATGAGTATGACTCATATAGCTGAGCTAAACGATGGAACTTCGTTTATGTATAGCGATGTTTTGGATTTTGACGGTTATGTAAATGTACATTTAAGCGCCGAAGTATTAACCACGCTTGTAGCACAGGGAGATATAGGTGCTAATGAACTAACCGGCGAAAGCAAAACCTATCAGTTAGATGAAAAAGATGTAGATGGTATAACTGGTTCAGTAGTTTTTGAAGAAAGAAAAAATGGAGAAACTTTGGTTAGTATTATGTTAGATGGAACACCTGATGGTGGAATGCATCCTGCACATATTCACGTAGGTTCTGTTTCTGAAGCTCCCGGAGCTATTGCAATTACCTTAAATTCAGTTAATGGTACTACCGGAATGAGTATGACTAATGTAACTAAATTTAATGGTGAAGATGGGGAAGCTATAGACTATAACGGACTCCTGAATTACGATGGTTATATAAATGTGCATTTAAGTGCTGAAGATTTAGAGACCCTGGTTGCGCAGGGAGATGTAGGTTCTAACTCTTAGTGATTATCAATTAAATATAAGTATAAACCCGGTCTCGATAAGACCGGGTTTTTTTATGCGAATACTTTATCTTTAGAAAATAAATTACCTCGAAGCTAGCCCACTAGGCATTTGTTGAAAACAAATTTTAAAATCGAATTAAGCCTTAGAGGTTTTATGCCCTTTGGCGTTGGCAAAAAGAAATATTTCCTACAAATATTTCTTTTTTAAAATGTTCAGGTTATTGTTGGGTTTTTTATTTTAGCCTATGCAAAAAAATAAGCTTCTATCTCATCTTGAAACCTTTCTTACACCAAGGCGTATTGCTTTATTCGATAAGGTAATTCAAGAAAGAACCAATCATTTTACCGTGGCAACCCAAGACGTTTATCAGCTTCATAATACCAGTGCTGTTATAAGAAGCTGCGAGGTTTTTGGCATTCAAAATATCCACGTAATAGAGGAACGAAAACCTAAGAGAATAGATAGGGAAATAGCAATGGGTGCTCAAAAATGGGTAGATGTTAATCGATATTCAACTTCAAAAGAATGTATTCAGGAATTACGGAATAGAGGATATCAGATTGTAGCGACCACACCGTACGGAGAAAGTACGGCACTGCATGATTTTAATATAGATAAACCTTCTGCTATTTTCTTTGGAACTGAAAAAGATGGATTAAGTGAAGAAATTCTAAGTGAGGCCGATTGTAGTATTAGAATTCCTATGGTAGGGTTTACAGAAAGTTTGAATATTTCGGTTTCGGCCGCTATTATTTTACAGCATATTACTTCGGTATTAAAAAATAGTACTATCAATTGGGAATTATCTATTGAGGAAAAAGAAAACCTTAAATATGAGTGGTTGAAGAAATGTATTAAAAATTCTGATACAATAATATCACGTTACATTTCAGAAAATGTTTAATTTAGTTGAATAATTTTAACAAATGACCCTCTTTTTCTATCTGCTTATTGCATTTATTACATTTATTGCTTTTCTGCACGCCTGGGCAAAAAAGAAATACGATATAAGCCGAACTATGGTGATTAATGCACCCAGGGATGTAGTATTTAGTTTTATAAGAAGACTAAAAAATCACCCATTTTGGGTCCCCTGGTTTTTTAAGTATCCTAAGACTGTTTTAAAGCAAAAAGGAGAGGATGGTAAAGTTGGTTCTGCTATTTACTGGAAAGGAGATAATAAGGGAATAGGAGAGGGCATTCAAAAAATTATAAAGGTGAAGCATCCCAGGGTTTTTGAAACAAGGGTACTTTTCGTGAAACCTGTAAAGGTAAGTATGCTTACTTATTTTGCTATAAAAGAGCTAGAACCGGGTAAATCTAAAGTGGTTTGGGGAATTAGAGGGAGTTTGCCTTTTCCTCTCTCGGTAATAAGTCTTTTTTACAGCCCTAATAAATTGATGGGAGATGATATTGAAAAAGGACTTATTAATTTAAAAACCCAGATGGAGAAAAAAGTAAAATCTTAATTTCGCTTCAAAACTTTATATTCTTCGTAACATCCATTTAGAGCATCTAGAATTTGTAGATCGTTGGCAGTTTTTAAAAAATCTTTAGAGTAACTACATCTTTGCAGAATTTCATTAAGTTCTACCTCGTTTAAGGGGAGCAAGGCAATTAATGTTTCCCTGTCAAATTTATTTCTAAGCAAGTTTCTAATTTCATCATCTTCTTTCATTTGCCTTAATTTACGCATTTGCTTTGGTTTTTTTCCAAAAATATTATGCATTAAATCGGCAGGGTTGAAAATGGCTCCCAGGTTCCGGGAAATTGCACTGGCAGAATTGTCACCGGCTTCATATCCTGCGTTTAAGCCAGATATGCTGTAGCGATTATTTTCGTAAATTGGGATATTCCTGGCATCAATCTCTAAATATCCGGTAAGGGTAACCGGTTTTAAAACAACTTCTTCTAAGGCAATGCCCAGTTCTGTCATTTTTACTTTTACACTGCCATACTTAAGCCAGTCGTTAGTAACCCTAACCTTTATGGACCTAAATCCAAGATATGAGAAATATAGGGTATCGTTTACGGTGGCCTGTAATTCAAAACTTCCATCTTCTTCACTAACGGCACCTTTAACCTGGTTGAGGTTCACGATATGAACTTTTTCAATAGGTTTATCATTGGCAGCATTCATAACCGTTCCGGAAACAACATCCTGGGAGAATGCTTGAAAAGCTAAGCTAAACAGTAAAAGGGAAAACAGAATTTTTTTCATAACAATAAGCGCCTAATTTATAAAATACTTATAAAAAATAATGCCATAAATTAGAAATTAGGCGCCTTATGTAAATTTAATTTTTGTTGCGTCTTCTTTTTATAGAGCTCTCTATGTTTTTGCTTCGGTTCCCTGATTTTTTTCCTTTTCCAGAACCTCCTTTAAAATCGTTTGAGCGCCTGCGGCCACCAGATTTAAAATCAGGTTTTTTGCCACCTTTATTGAATTTCCCGCCTTTTCGGCCTCCGCCACCGCCGCCGCGTTTTCCACGTCCACCGGTATCTGTGGTTTCTTCAACATTAATAAACCTACCCTGATGTTTAAAGTCTTTAAAAATGCTTAAAACTGCTTCGGTATTTTTTGCATCTGTGTTAAAGAAAGAAAAACTATCTTTTACATCAACTTTATACACATCGTCACGGCCTAAATCTAGTGTTGCTTTAAGGAAGTCTTTTAGACTCATCCAGTCAAAACCATCTTTGGCACCTACATTTATAAAGTATCGGGTAGAATCTCCAGAACCACCTCCATCTGCTGGAGCAGAAGGAGAACTTAAGCCCTGGGAGTTTTTGTAATAATTAAAGAATCGGGTGAATTCTACTGAAAAGAACTTTTTAATAAGTTCTTCTTTGGTAAAATCTTCCAGTACTTCGTTGATGCCCGGTAAATAGGTATCAATTTCGTGGTTAATTTTTGTTTCTTTAATATCGTTTGCCAAATGAAATAATTGCACCCTGCAAATTTCCATCCCATCAGGGATATCTTTTTGCTCAAATTTTTGCTGAATTATACGCTCAATACTTTTTATTTTGCGCATTTCACTTTTGGTAACAATTACCATAGAAACCCCACTTTTACCAGCTCTACCGGTACGGCCACTACGGTGGTTGTAGGTTTCGATCTCGTCTGGTAGTTGGTAATTGATTACGTGTGTAATATCGTCTACATCAATTCCGCGGGCAGCAACATCGGTAGCTACCAACATTTGAATTTGCTTTGTTCGAAAGCTCTTCATAACCAAATCTCTTTGATTTTGGCTAAGGTCTCCGTGCAATGCAGCAGCGCTATAACCATCTTCAATAAGCTTTTCAGCTACTTTTTGAGTATCTCTTTTTGTGCGACAAAAAATCACTGAAAAAATATCTGGATTTGCATCTGCCAGCCTTTTTAGAGCTTCGTAACGTTGTCTTGAATTAACAAGATAGTACTCATGAGAAACATTAGAGGTTCCTTGATTTTTAGAACCTACTGTAATTTCAATAGGAGTACGCATAAATTTTTTGGCAATAGTTGCCACCTCTTTAGGCATGGTAGCAGAAAACAACCAGGTGTGTTTTTCTTTTGGGGTATGGGAAAGAATTGCTTTAATATCTTCAAAGAAGCCCATATTAAGCATTTCATCTGCCTCATCTAAAACGCAAAATTCAATTTTAGAGATGTCTACAAGGTTACGATTTATCATATCCTGCATACGCCCGGGGGTAGCTACAATAATTTGTGCTCCACGCTCAATTTGTCTGGACTGCTCTGTAATACTGGCTCCACCATAAATAGCTACCGGATTAAGTCCTTTTTCAAACTTCGAGTAATTTTTTAATTCGTTGGTAATTTGCAGGCAAAGTTCACGAGTTGGCGAAAGAATTAATGCCTGTGTATGTTTTTTACTTACATTTATTTTCTGGATAAGCGGGAATCCAAAAGCAGCTGTCTTTCCTGTACCGGTTTGGGCCAATGCCACCATATCGGTATCTTCATTTAATAAAACAGGAATCGCTTTCTCCTGTATTTCACTTGGGCTTGTAAAACCCATATCTTCGACTGCTTTAAGAATAGAAGGGTTTAAACCTAATTGTTCAAATTTGTTCATATAAAAAATTAAATAAGCGGCAAAGGTAAGGCTTAGCTGGCAATATATGCCTATCTACTTCTTTTATTTTGAGAGATAGGTAATTAGCTCTTTAAAGGCGATCCCGCGATGGCTAATTTCAGACTTTTCACTTAAGCTCATTTCGGCAAATGTTTTTGAAAAACCTTTGGGTATAAATACAGGATCATAACCAAAGCCCTGGTCTCCACGTTTTTCTAATATGATTTCTCCCTTACAAATTCCTGTAAAAAGATTTTGGTTATCATTTAAGTTTAGGGCTATCGCAGTTTTAAACTGTGCTTTTCTATTTTTTTTGCCTTCTAATTTATTGAGCAATTTAGTGACGTTTGCCTGGTCATTTTTTCCTTCTCCGGCATAGCGGGCCGAGAAAACACCCGGTTCTCCATCTAAGGCATCTACTTCTAAACCGGTGTCATCGGCAAAACAATCATATCCATAGCGGTGCCTAACATGTTCTGCTTTTAAAATAGCATTACCTTCTATGGTATCTGCGGTTTCCGGAATTTCTTCAGTACATCCAATATCATCTAGGGATAATAGCTCAATATAATGTGGTAAAAGTGCCTTTACTTCAATTAATTTATTTTTATTGTGCGTTGCAAATACAAGTTTCATAAGCCAGGTTTTATTTATGGTGATAGGGTTCGTTTTTTAAAATGGTGAAAGCCCTATAGAGTTGTTCGGTAAAAAAGAGTCTTACCATTTGATGAGAAAAAGTCATTTGTGAAAGCGCAACTTTACTATTGGCCCTTTGGTAAACAGCATCAGAAAACCCATAAGGGCCGCCAATTACAAAAATAAGCTGTTTTAATCCGCTGTTTAATCGTTTCTGAATATATTCTGAAAACTTTTCAGAAGAAAACTCTTTTCCGTTTTCATCTAGAAGCACCAGGAAATCTGAATTCTGAGTTTTAGCCAGTATTAATTCACCTTCTTTTTCTTTTTGCTGATTTTCATCTAGATTTTTTGTCTTTTTAAGATCTGGAATAATTTCAATCTCAAATTTATTATAAAACTGAAGTCGTTTTTTGTAAATCTCGATAAGTTGATTTAATTCTCGCTTATCGGTCTTTCCTATACAGAGTAATTTTATGGTCATTCACTAGATTTTACGCAGACTTTGCTACATTTACAAAAATAAGTATTGCAAATGATCTCAAAAGAACAATTTGAAAAAGAAATAAATTTAATTATAAAAAATGCCATTAGAGAGGATGTTGGCGATGGCGATTATAGTTCTTTGGCCTGTATCCCGCCTGACGCCAGGGGAAAGGCTAAATTATTAGTTAAAGATAAAGGGATTATAGCCGGTATTGATTTTGCTTTACAGGTTTTTAAAGAAGTAGACCCTCAATTAGAAGTTGAAGCTTTAATGGAAGACGGCGATGTTATAGAGCCTGGGAATATTGCTTTTTATGTTGAGGGAAACTCGCAATCTATATTAAAAGCGGAAAGGCTGGTTTTGAATGCTATGCAAAGAATGAGTGCCATAGCGACCAAAACCAACACTTTTGTTCGTAAATTAGAGGGTACAAAAACTAAGATTTTAGATACCAGGAAAACCACGCCCGGGATTAGAGCTTTAGAAAAATGGGCCGTAAAAATTGGAGGCGGAGAAAACCATAGATTTGCGTTGTATGATATGGTAATGCTAAAAGATAATCATATAGATTTTGCGGGCGGAATTACAAAAGCTATCAAGAAGACAAATGATTATCTTAAGGAAAATAAACTGGACCTTAAAATTATTGTAGAAGCAAGAAATTTAAAGGAGATTGAAGAAATTCTAAGAAGTGAAGGTGTATACCGTATTTTGATTGACAATTTTAGTTACGAAGATACCCGGCAGGCGGTAAAACTTATTAATGGAAAATGCTTAACCGAATCTAGTGGAGGTATTACGCTTGATACGGCTAGAAAATATGCCGAATGTGGGGTAGATTATATCTCCAGTGGCGCTTTAACCCACTCGGTATATAATTTAGACCTCAGTTTAAAAGCAATATAATGTATGGCGCCCAAAAAAGCCCTTCTATCAAAAATAGAACAATTTTCAAATTGGTGGGAAAATACCACCAAGGGTATGATTCTGCCCGGATTTGATGGCTTGTCTTTTTATGATCTTTGGGAAATTTATTCTGGCGGAATTATAAAAGGAACTTTTTCTACCAGGGCAAGTGCCATTGCTTTTAGTTTTTTTATGGCGCTATTTCCGTTTTTGCTATTTATGCTTAACCTAATTCCCTACATTAATTTTATAGACGATTTTCAGCTGCAATTCCTAATTTTTATGGACTCATTGCTGCCACCCAATACATCAGATTTTTTTAATGATATATTTCTGGATATTGCCAATACCCCGCGAGGTGGCTTACTTTCGTTAGCATTTATCATTTCTATTTTTTTAATGACTAATGGGGTAAATGCCATTTTTACCGGTTTTGAGTTTTCTTATCATACCAATACCAACCGCTCTATTGTAAGACAATACCTTGTAGCAGTTGGGGTTTCGCTTATAATGGCTTTACTATTATTGCTTACCGTTATCCTGGCTGTTTATTTAACTTATGCAATAAACGATTTTAATAATTTAGGAGTAGGTTTTAGCGATTTTAGTGCCGCTTTTGTGAAATACCTGGTTTTTGTGTTGCTTATTTACACAGCAGTGGCTACCCTCTATTATTTTGGCACCAAAGAGGCCCGGCAGGCCCGGTTCTTTTCTATAGGTGCTTTTTTTACTACTTTTTTGATTTTAATTTTTACATATCTTTTTGGATTATATATTGAAAATTTTTCTACCTATAACGAGCTATATGGCTCAATTGGTGCATTATTAATTTTAATGGTATATATCTGGTTAAATTCAAATATATTGCTGTTAGGTTTCGAATTAAATGCATCATTGATAAAAATGAAGAAAAAAATTAAATAACTTAACCACTTAAAACTTAAAGAACATGAAAAAAATAATCTTCTTATTTATTGCTGTTTTCAGCTTACATTCTATTTCAGCACAAACTGAAATAGGGGGTGCAACATTGCCCAATACTTTAAATTTTGGCTCAGAAAAACTAGTTCTTAATGGGGCCGGAGTAAGAGAGAAATTTTGGATGGATATGTATGCCGGTGGACTTTACCTTAAAACCAAATCGGGAAATGCATCCGAAATAATGAATAAAAATGAGGCCATGGCGCTTAAATTGCATATAGTCTCTAAAATGATTACCAGTGAAAGAATGATTGACGCTGTAAACGAAGGTTTTGAAAATGCTACCGGAGGAAATACGGCTCCGCTTTCCGATGAAATCAAGAAATTTATAAGCTTTTTTGAGGAAGAAATCAATAAAGGCGATATTTTTGATTTGGTTTACCTGCCTGAAAGAGGTATGGTAATCTATAAAAATGGAAATGAAAGTGGTACCATTCAGGGATTAGCGTTTAAAAAAGCTTTATTCGGTATATGGCTTTCAAATAAACCAGCCGATAAAGACCTAAAAAAGGGAATGCTGGGTAATGGATAAAAACTGATAAAATGAGAATAAAATTTAACCTGCTTAATCTATTTTTTATTGGAGTTATGCTAATATCTTCAAACTCTAAAGCACAGGAAGTGTTTGGGAAATGGAAAGTAGTGAATGATGAAGGTCGTGTAAATTCTATAGTAGAAATTTATAAAAAAGATAACGCTGTTCATGGTAAAGTTATAAGAATAACAAAAGAAGAAGACCGCGATCGTAAATGCACTGAATGCCCAGGGGAACTAAAAAATAAGCCTATCGAAGGCTTAAATGTTATTCGTGACTTTAAAAAGGAAGGAGATGAGTATGTAGATGGCACTTTAATAGATCCAAAATCTGGAAAGGAATATAAAGGAAAGCTATGGGTTGATGAAGCAGAGCCTAACAAACTTAACGTGAGAGGATATATTGCTTTTTTTTATAAGACTAAAGTTTGGGAACGGGCAGAGTAAGTTTTTAAGAAATTAAATAGTTTAAAAACCATTCTTTTTTTGAGGATGGTTTTTATTTTTGAATAAACTAATCATCGATAAGATTTATGGCCCTTAGGTTGATACGGTGGTTAGTTGGCTTATGTCTTGTAGTTTTTGTAAGGTAGTTTATGCTACTATCATGATTCAAATATGTCGGGGCTTGCACCCTTGTTAATTAAAACACTTAATACCTCGTAGGTTTTCCTTCAGGTTATTTATTTATTATGTATGCCGTATTTTATAGATGTTATTTTACCATTGCCTTTACAAAAGCGTTTTACCTACGCAATTTCTGAAGCTGAAGCTAATTTTCTACAAGAAGGAATGCGCGTAGCCGTGCCATTTGGTAAATCTAAAATTTATACAGCGATTACGGCTGCAATTCATCAAAATCCACCACAGGTTTATGAGGCTAAACCTATAAATCAAATCTTAGATAAGGCACCTTTAATCACCAATCATCAATTAAAATTTTGGAACTGGATTGCGTCTTATTATATGTGTGCCGAGGGTGAGGTGTTAAAAGCAGCATTACCTGGGGCTTTTTTATTGGAAAGTGAAAGTATTGTGCAACTCACCAAAGAAGCAAATATTGAAGAAACGGAATTAAAAGACGAAGAATACCTGGTAATTGAAGCTCTGCAACGTCAATCCTCGATAAAAATTCAGGAAGTAGCAAAGATTCTGGATAAGAAAAATGTATTACCTATTCTTAATGAGCTTGTACAGAAAGGCTTGGTGTTGCTTAACCAGGAGATTTATGAACAATATAAACCAAAGAAAATACGCTATGTTAGATTAAATTCGGTGTATGACAATGAAGCTAATATGCATAGGCTTCTTGATGAACTTGAGAATGCACCAAAACAAAAAGAAGCTTTATTAAGTTACTTTAGCCTTAAAGCACAACATAAGAAGCCTTTAAAAGCGAAAGAGCTTAGTGATAAATCTGGTGTTTCTGCAGCAATTATTAAAAGTTTGATTAAAAAAGAAATCCTTGAGGAATTTTATAAAAAAACCGATAGGGTATCTTTTGAAGAAGAAAGCTCTTTAACTAATATCAAGCTGAGTGAAATGCAACAGAAAGCATTTTCGGAAATTGAAGCTGGTTTAGTAGAGCAGGATGTATGTTTGTTTCATGGGGTAACCTCTTCTGGAAAAACTGAAATTTATATTAAGCTCATTGAAAAGGTAATTGACAAGGGGCAGCAAGCGCTTTATGTTTTACCTGAAATTGCATTAACAACGCAACTTATAGATAGATTAAGGGCTTATTTTGGGGATAAAGTTTTGGTTTATCATAGCAAGTATTCAGTTAATGAAAGGGTAGAGGTATATCAGCATATTTTGCAGGATTCGGAAAAAGCCCGTATAGTAATAGGAGCGAGATCATCAATATTTTTACCCTTTGCTAATTTAGGTTTGGTTGTGGTAGATGAAGAGCACGAAACCTCTTTTAAACAATTTGATCCGGCACCGCGTTATCACGCCCGGGATGCTGCGGTGGTTTTGGCGAAATTATTTAAAGCAAAAATTATACTGGGGTCTGCCACCCCCTCCTTAGAATCTTATTTCAACGCGCAACATCATAAATATGCTTTTGTAGAATTAAACCGAAGGTATGCGAATGTTTTAGATCCTGAAATTGAAATTGTAGATATAAAAACTAAATATAAGAAGAAGGAGATGAAAGGGCATTTTTCCGATAGAATGCTTACTGAAATTAAAGATACCCTGGATGGGGGAGAACAGGTTATTTTGTTTCAAAACCGAAGAGGGTTTTCCCCGGTTCTTGAATGCAATACCTGCGGGCATTCTCCGCAATGTCCCAACTGTGATGTAAGTTTAACCTATCATAGCCATAATAATCAATTGCGATGTCATTACTGTGGTTACCATATTGCTATGCAAAAAAAATGTATGGCATGCGATAGCCCCGAAATTACAACTAAAGGCTTTGGGACCGAGCAAATTGAAACCGAACTAAAAGCCATTTTTCCCGATTATAAAACGGCAAGAATGGATCAGGATACTACCCGGGGGAAGTATGCTTATGAAAAATTGATTAATGCTTTTGAGCAGCAGGAAATAGATATTTTAATTGGTACTCAAATGCTTTCTAAAGGACTTGATTTTAGAAAGGTAAATCTCGTAGGGGTTATGAATGCCGACAATTTGTTGAATTTCCCCGATTTTAGGGCTCATGAGCGTAGTTTTCAATTAATGTTGCAAGTTGCCGGAAGAGCAGGAAGAACAAAGAAGCGTGGAAAGGTTTTAATTCAGAGTTATAACCCTCATCACCAAATTATTCAACAAGTTTCGACGGGAGACTATTCCGGGATGTATAAAGATCAGCTGGAGGAACGCTATAATTATAAGTATCCACCGTTTCATCGCTTAATTAGAATTACACTTAAGTGCAGGGACTATTCTAAAACAAACGATGCTGCTGAATGGCTGGCCACAGGAATGAAAAATGTTTTTAAAGAAAATGTATTGGGACCTGAATTTCCTCCTGTTGCACGTATTAGAAATGAATACTATAAGAATATTTTACTTAAAATCCCACAGCAGCAATCCTTAGGGAAAACAAAAAAAGTCCTGCAACGAATTATGGAAAGCTTTAGGGCTATTGGTGCTTTTAGAAGTGTAAAAGTTGTGATTAACGTAGATCCTATATAGGTTAAGTTGGATAGACTTTCTATAATTAGGAAACTAAGAACCATTTTTAGAAAATCTGGTTTATTAAAAAGTTAAAGCAATAAGGACTTGCTTAGTTTTTTTTTTTTTTTTAAATATTTTCTGAAATTGTACTGCGTTAATTTATTCGTTTATAGAGGTTTATACCGGTACCTTAGGGATTCTAGGATTTGAATCAGAATTAAAAAATCTATTTAATGTCTTTTGGGCTTGCCAGCGGTAAATTTACTGAATAGCACTTAAGGCTTCTACCAGATTTGTTTTTTTATGACGACTAAGCGGTAATTTTTGTTTGTCTATCTCTATATTTTTAGAGTTATAGCGTTCAATTTTATCTAAATTAACTATGTAAGATTTGTGTGTTCTAAGAAACTTGTTAGTAGGTAGTTGTTCCTCAAATGATTTCATAGTAGCGAGCACTACAAAATTTTCTTTTTCAGTTACAAATTTCACATAATCTCCAAGAGCCTGGATATACTTTAATTTATTTAAAAAGACCTTACGATTTTTGAGGTTGCTTTTTACAAAAATATAATCATCATCTTCAGGGGCAGAAGCAATTTGATGCTTTAGCTTATAAAGGTTTATGGCTTTATTAACCGCATTGTTAAAACGTTCTTTCGTTACCGGTTTGTGAATGTAATCTACTGCATCATAATCAAATGCTTTAAAAGCATATTGTGTTTTTCCAGTTACAAAAATAATTTGCGGTTTATTGGGAAGGTCATCTAAAAGTTCAAAACCTGTTAACACCGGCATTTCGATATCGAGAAATATTAGATCAATTTCGTTATCAAGAAGGCCGTTTTTAGTTTCAATAGCATTGTTATACTCCGCTACAAGTTCTAAGTTAGCATGATCTTTAATCAACTTTACAATAGCTAGGCGCTGTAAGCTGGAATCGTCAACAACAAGGCATTTGAGTAAAATTTCTTCCACGGTAATTCAGGTTAAGTAGAAACAATATTAAACATAAAATATCGTAATTACAAGATAAACTTAGTATAAGTTAAGATTAATTTAAGAATTTTTCTAACCTATATCTCTAATTTTTAACTCATATTTTATCCATATAAAAAGCAATAATAGCAATAAATTTCATATAAATTAGAATAGCAGAAAATAGCATTCATTTAATAAGGTTAAATTAAGTAAGCCTGGATCTAGGTTAGAGCTCTAAAAATATCATTTGATTCCTTATTATTTTTAAGAAGGAAATTTACTTTAGAAGTATGCTTTGAGAAAAGAAATAAATAAGTTACTTTTGCAGCCAATTTAATTTAAAGTAAATTTTTATGAACACTTATGAAACTGTTTTCATCTTGAATCCCGTTTTATCTGATGAGCAGATAAAGGAGACAGTTCAGAAATACGAAGAATTTCTTGTTTCTAAAGGGGCCGAGATGGTATCTAAAGAAGATTGGGGGCTTAGAAAATTAGCCTATCCAATTCAGCACAAAAAAAGCGGATTTTACCATCTGTTTGAATTTAAAGCTCCAGGAGAGGCTATAGAGCCATTGGAACTTGCTTTTAGAAGAGATGAGCGTATGATGCGTTACCTAACTGTAAAGTTAGATAAGCACGCTATCGCCTGGGCTGAAAAAAGAAGAAATAGAAGACAACAAGAAAAAGCGTAAGTATGGCTACATCTATTGAACAACAAGCAAAAGGAAAAAAAGATGGAGAGATTAGATATCTTACTCCTCTTAATATAGAGACAAGCAAAACGAAAAAGTATTGTCGTTTTAAAAGATCTGGAATTAAGTATATAGATTATAAAGATCCGGATTGGTTAATGGGCTTTGTTAACGAACAAGGGAAACTTTTACCTCGTCGTTTAACAGGTACCTCTTTAAAGTACCAAAGAAAAGTGGCTGTTGCTGTTAAAAGAGCGCGTCATCTTGCGTTAATGCCATATGTTGGTGATTTATTAAAATAAAAAGAAGCAATTATGGAATTGATACTTAGAAAAGACGTAGATAATTTAGGGTTTAAAGATGATGTTGTAAACGTTAAAAATGGTTACGGCAGAAATTATCTTATTCCTCATGGGTATGCACATCTTGCTACTCCTTCTGCTAAAAAAGTTTTAGCAGAAACCCTGAAGCAAAGAGCTTATAAAGAGCAAAAGCATATCGATGAAGCTAAAAAGCAGGCAGAAAAACTTAATAATGTAGAGATTAAGTTAACTGCTAAAGCTGGTGCCGGAGACAAATTATTTGGATCTATTACTAATGGCGATCTTGCTGAGGCTTTTGCTAAGGAAGGAATTGAAATCGACAAGAAATTTATTAGCATCGCAGGTGGAAACATCAAGAGATTGGGACAGTATGAAGCAACTTTACGTTTTCATCGTGAGGTAGTTACTACTTACAATTTTGATGTAGTATCTGAAGCTTAATTTATTTTATAATAAAGTTGAAAGCCCGCTCAAGTAGTGGGCTTTTCTTATTTTAATGAGCCCCCTATTGTAATTGAGGTTTCGGGGTATTATTTTCGTCAAGCTAACCTGGTTTTGACTCTTAAAAAGCATAGAGGTGCAACCCAGTTAGCCGCTAAAACAAATTTAAGATGACGATTTTGTAGATTTATAATAATTTTTTTGAAGATGAAATATTCCAGATTAACCAAAGAGCAGTTTGAAGAAATGAAGCAGGAATTTATAAATTTCCTTGCTTCGCAATCTATTACTGCGGATGAATGGGAGAATATAAAAAAAGACCAGCCAAAAGTTGCAGAGCAGGAACTTGATGTTTTTAGTGATCTTATTTGGGAAGGTGTTTTGAATAAAGTAGAGTACCTGGAGCATTTTTCAGCCAATCAAATCTATCTATTTCATATAACAGAGGTGAGTATTCATCTTATTGCTATAAAGATTGAGCACGAGGGGGTAGATCTTACTACAAGAGAAGGTTATAGTTGGTTGCAAACTAACTTGCTGGATGAATCTGTGAATATATACACCTCTTCTAAAGCTTTAAGTGATGATAGGAACAAAGATATATTTGCGCTTATAAAACAGGGGAGCAATATTACTAAGGGCGAATTATTTAAGTATTTTGATAGAATGGTGGAGAAGTAGATTTGAAAAAATGATGTATGAGGAAATGTTTCTTTTTTTAAGCAATTGATCTTCTTAAACATTGTCTATTGAAAGTATTTAAGATTGAAATAACAGGGCAGACTTTTTTGAGTCTGTCTTTTTTTTTTAAGTATAACCAACTGTAATTTAATATTACACCTCAAAAATTGGTTGTGAATTGAAATATTAGTTTGATTTTAAACTAAAAGTATCTAATCACTATACAGGCCTGGTCAAGGTTTTATTGCCTAAACTATTGCCCCCTCCGCTTAATTTTATTGGTCATCAAACAGAAAGATATATTGGAATTCTATTTTGAAGTGGAGTAAAATATTTAGAAAGTTTTTCTGCATATAAAACTTATTGCGGTTGTATATATGCATCAAAGATCTTGTTTAACGAATTATTTATAATGTACTTTTAAATAGTTACAAAAATCAATCTCGATATAGGTTCTTGAATAAAACTTATTTGTTAAAATAGAGATATATGTAGGGAACAGGGTTTATTGGCTTTTAGAAATAGCTTAAACACCATTAGCTAGCGAATCAGTAGAATACTTTCAATGCAAAAATAAAAGCCTTTAGAGCACAATTAAGAGGAGTAAGAAATACCGAGTTCTTCCTATTTAGACTCGAAAAATTATTTGCTTAAAAAAGCAAAAACCCAGAAAATGTTCTTGATCCCCCATTTTGATTATGCGGGACTAGTATAAAAAATAAAAGCTCCACATTTTTGTGGAGCTTTTATTTCTTTGTAGCGAGAACGAGATTTGAACTCGTGACCTCCGGGTTATGAATCCGACGCTCTAACCAACTGAGCTACCTCGCCATTTTCTTGTTAGCCGGCTATTGGCCTGACTTAACGAGCATTTTCACCAAAATGTGATTGCGGGTGCAAATATATAAACATTTTGTATTGACGCAAACTTTATTTTCTAAAATATTTATTTTGTTTTCTTTTTATCCTTCTAATTAATATCTATATTGCCCAAAACTAATTATATCTAAAAATGGAAGATAAGATCAAGTACGAAATGGAATTTCCCATTCAAGCTTCTCCTTCATTGTTATACCAATATATATCAACTCCTTCAGGATTAAGCGAATGGTATGCAGATAATGTAAATTCACGAGGTGAATTATTTACTTTTATTTGGGAAGGAAGTGAAGAAAAAGCCAAATTGGTAAGTAAAAAGAGCGATGAACGTATAAAATTTAAGTGGTTGGACGATGAAGATACTCCATATTTTTTTGAAATAAGAATACAGGTAGATGAAATCACTAAAGATGTTTCTATAATGATTACTGATTTTGCCGATGATGAAGATGAAGTTGAAGAGGGAAAGATGCTTTGGGAAAATATGATTTCAGATCTAAAACACGTTTTAGGATCAGTTTAATATTTCTAAGATAAACATTACATTTGCCCCGTTCTAAAACGGGGTTTTTTTATGATAAATATAAACGGAAAATTAGTAGCAGAGAATCAAGCATCACTTTCTATAGCGAATCGAGGATTTGCCTATGGAGATGCTGTTTTTGAAACCATTCGGGTAATTAATGGAAAGGTAATGTTTTGGGAAGATCATTACTTTAGGTTAATGGCTTCTATGCGTATTATGCGAATGGAAATTCCCGCGAGTTTTTCTCCCGAATTTTTAGAAAAGGAAATATTGAATTTAGTAAAAGAAAACGGACTGGATACTCACGCCGCTCGTGTAAAGTTTTCTGCATTTCGTAAAGAAGGCGGATATTATAAGCCTACCACACGTGAAATTGGTTTTATTATAACTGCCGAAGAACTCCAAAATGCTTTTTATTTATTGAATGAAGAGGATTATGAAGTAGAGCTCTTTAAAGACCATTACATTACCAGTGGTCTATTTTCTACAATAAAATCTAATAATCGTGCTATTAATGTATTGGGCAGTATTTTTGCTTCAGAAAATGGATATGAAAACTGCTTTTTAATCAATGAAAAGAAAAATGTTGTAGAAGCTCTTAATGGAAACCTTTTTCTTAGAAAAGGTGATAAGATTAAAACTCCACCGCTTTCAGATGGTGCTTTAAACGGAATTACCAGAAAAAAACTTTTAGAGATAATAAAAACTCTACCAGATTTAAGTATAGAAGAAGCTTCTATCTCTCCATTTGAACTTCAGAAAGCAGACGAATTATTTATAACAAATGTTATTTGCGGTATTCAACCTGTTACAAAATATCGTAAGAAAAAATTTGAGAACAAATCGGCTAAGGATTTACTTTCAAAGTTAAATGTAAAGGCAAGATTGGGTTAATTATAACTTGGGTTTTCTGGAGCATTAGACCATAAAAGGTATTCGCCTCCTAATTGCATCATCTTGTCTTTCCAAAAAGAACCATAAGGACGTTCAATAATGTCTTTGGTGTCATCATTTGTAGTAATTATCCAGGCATGTGAATCGAGCTCTTCACTTAATTGATTGGCATCCCAGCCAGAATAGCCTAAAAAGAAACGTATTTCTTTCTCGCTTATAAGCCCTTGCTGAATAAGTTCGGTAACGACCTCAAAGTTGCCACCCCAATAAATCCCGTTGGCTATTTCTATACTTTGCGGAATAAGGTCCGGGATTTTATGAATAAAGTATAGGTTGTCTTGTTCTACAGGTCCGCCGTTGTATATTTTGAAGTTACCGGAAAGATTGGGAACAAGGTCTTGTAGGGTGAAGTCTAAAATTTTATTAAGTATGAAACCAACCGAACCTGCATTAGAATGCTCGGCGAGCAATACCACAGATCGGTTGAATGCAACATCTCCAATTATCGATGGTTCTGCTACCAATAGATGGCCTTTGGTTGGTTTTAAAGCAATCATTTTAGCATTGTTTTACTCTAAGCTACCATTATTTGAAAAAAAAATCAAATAAAATGCTAAAATTTTTCATTAAAAAAGCCTCCCAAATGGGAAGCTTTTAGTGCTTTACTAATTTAAATTATTAGTTTACAGCTTTTTGTAAATCTGCACCGGCTTTAAATTTAACTACATTTTTAGCAGCAATTTTAATAGTTTTTCCGGTTTGTGGGTTTCTTCCTTCTCTTGCAGCTCTTTTAGAAACTGACCAAGATCCAAATCCTACTAAAGAAACGCGATCTCCTTTTTTAAGAGAACCTTCTACGTTTTCTAAGAAAGATTCTAGTGCTTTTTTAGCTGCTGCTTTAGAAATACCAGCATTTTCGGCCATTGCGTCAATTAAATCTGTTTTGTTCATAATTTGAATTTTAAATAAACTGTTGGTTAAACATTCTGTTAAATTGCCTTACAAATTTATATGGAATTCTCGGCCGTGCAAGTAATATCAAGGGAAATGCAGGATTTTGTTAATAAGTCGGGCATTTTGTTGATAAAGAAGTCTCCATTTAGTTGATTTTCTTCCGTTTCAATAACCATAAGGGCTTAGAAGAATTTCGCCTCTTTTAGAAAGACATAACCATTTAAAAGTGATTTAACATCCATTTTTCTTTTTCCGGGGAGTTGTAATTCTTCAATTATTAAATAGCCATCTTTCACAGCTACTTTCAGCTTTTTGTCTTCAATGAGAATACTACCATTTTCTAAGTTATGATCGTAATTTTCTTTTTTACATTGATAGATCTTAACCTTTTCGTCTTTTTTGCCATTAAAAAAATAAGACCACGCGGCCGGATAAGGATTAAGTCCGCGTATTAAATTGTAAATTTTATCTAAAGAGTCGTTCCAGTTAATTTTGGTATTTTCCTTAGTTAGTTTGGGGGCTTCTTTTAGTACTAAATTAAGCGGCTGTGGGGTAGGGGTTACATTTCCTTTTTCAATTAGTATTAGTGTTTCCACCACCAGGTGAGCCCCTAAATCCATTAGCTTATCATGTAATTCGCCTACGGTTTCTTCTGTATCTATATTCACTTCCTTCTGAAGAATCATTGCGCCTGTATCAATTTTTTCATCCAGAAAAAAAGTAGAAACCCCTGTTTTTGGCTCATTATTAATAATCGCCCAGTTAATTGGTGCTGCACCTCTGTATTGCGGAAGCAGCGAAGCGTGAAGGTTGAAAGTTCCAAGTTTTGGTAAATCCCAAACCGCTTTAGGTAGCATTCTAAATGCAACTACCACCTGTATGGTTGGGTTTAAAGCTTCTAAATCTTCAAGAAAACTTTTATCCTTTAAATTGGTAGGCTGCAAGAGTTTTAATCCTTTATCTTTTGCAAATTTTTTTACAGCACTTTCCTGTACTTTTCTACCACGACCCGCTGGCCTATCGGGAGCGGTAATTACACCTACCACATTATACCCAGCTTCTAATATGCTACTTAAACTTGCAACAGCAAAGTCTGGTGTTCCCATAAATACTATTCTTATTTCACTCATCAATTTTTTATTTTATAGATACTCCCCGTTTCTCTGATAATTATTTCTTTGTCTATTAATAGGCGTAAAACCTCTAAAACCTGATTTTCAGGGTAATTTATTGCTTCAGTTAGTTCCCGGGATGAAGCATTCTTAATTTTTAAAACTTTTGTAATCGCTATATAAATAGCATTTTTAACTTCTCGTGTTAGCGGTGTTACGTTTTTTTGGCATACAGAACAAATTTTACAGTCTTCTGCTTTTTCTTCTCCAAAATAGGCTAGAAGTTGTCTGCTTCGGCATAAATTGTCGTTTTCCAAATAATCTAATACCGCATCTATTTTTTCTTTTTTAGAATTATTATATTGTTTTATATAGGGTGCGAGTGGAAAAATAACCGAATCATCTTCCCGCGGTACCAAAAATAAAACCGTAGCATCATGTTCGGTATATACGTATTCCAATAGTTGAGCCTTTTCAAGTTCTTCAAGGTATTTAAGTGCTGTATTTTGATCTATACTCGATTTTTTACAAATTGAAGCCAGGTCTATATTGGTTTTATTCTCTAAAATTCCACCATAGGTCCTAAGAAGTGCACGAACAAATTCTTCATATTTTTGATTTTGATCTAAGTAAAACTGAAGCTGCTTTCCTGAAACGCTAAAATGGATACTGGTTTTTTTATGGAATTCTTTAGAAAGCTTCAAAATACTACAGCGGTCCAAGAGTTGAAGAACTTCGTAAGTTTTTGAAAACGGTAATTCGTATTGAGCACAAAATTTGGAAAAGCTAAAGTTGTGCTCGGTTTGTTCACCCTCGCCATAAGCTATCCTAAAATAAGTGTTTAGTTTTTTATAGACCAGTTTTACATCTTCCAATTGGGGTAAATTTGCCAAAAACTGACTCTTTAAAACCGGAATATCACCTTTATTGGTTAAAATAGTGGCAACCGCTTTTTTCCCATCTCTTCCGGCTCTTCCGGCTTCCTGAAAATAGCTTTCTAAAGATTCTGGGAGATTTAGATGAATAACCTGGCGTACATCGGCTTTATCTATTCCCATACCAAAAGCAGTGGTGGCTACCATGATTTGGTGTTTGTTTTCCAGCCATTCATTAAGTCTTCGGGTCTTTTCATTTGGCTGTAAACCACCATGAAACGCATCAGCACTATAGCCCTTTTTATTTAAAAAACCGGCAATTTCAAGACTTGCTTTTCGGCTTCTAACGTAAATTATTGCCGGTTCATTCTTAGTTTTTAGTAGCTTACTAAGATGGTAGTATTTGTCTTCCGCTTTTAATACATTATAAGCAATATTTGCCCTATAAAAAGAGTCTTTAAGTACATCTATATTTTCTAGCTCTAACTCTTTTATAATATCTTTTACAACTAAAGGGGTTGCAGTGGCTGTTAGTGCTATAAATACCACCCCAGGTTTTAAATCTTTTAATAGGCAAATATTTCGGTAAGCCGGCCTAAAATCATGACCCCACTGTGAAATACAATGTGCTTCATCTACGGCAATTAGATTGACGTTCATCAATTTAATACGCTCCTGCACCAGGTTTTGTTGGAGTCTTTCAGGCGATAGATAAAGAAATTTGTAATTTCCGTAGATACAATTATCCAGGGCGGTATCAAGATCCTGGTAAGTCATTCCCCCGGTTAAAGCCATGGCTTTTATTCCCTTTTGCTGAAGGGCATTTACCTGATTTTCCATTAAGGCCACTAACGGCGAGACCACGATGCATATTCCTTCCTGTAATAAAGCCGGGATTTGAAAACAAAGTGATTTTCCGCCCCCTGTTGGCATTAGTGCCAGGACATTCTTTTGCTTAAGGACTTTTGCTATTATAGGTTCCTGTAACGATCTAAAGGACGAATGTCCCCAATATTTTTTTAATATGTAATGTGCGTCTTGCAAATAGTTTATTCAATTTGATTTAATATAAATTGAACTCTTTCTTTAATTGAAGTTTTTGGAACCTCAATGGGGCTATAACCATATTTCTTATAGGTTTCAAAAAGGTGTTTTGAAATTAAACTAGCTTCTTTAAAAGATTCGTAACGCTCGTTATCACTTTGGTAAATTTCTTCCCAGGGTGGTAAAAAGAATATTTTATCGTAAGGATACTCTTTACAGGCATTGGTGAAATATGCTGAATATGCTGTATTGAAATAATCCATATACGCCAGTACATCTGGAATACCGCGATCTATAAAGATAGGGGAAGTAGAAATCATATCGGCTTCCCGATGCTGTATTTTTCTTCCTTCCAGTAATTTTTCACTAAAAAGTACGGGCTTTTCCAGAAATAACTGAGAAATCCCTTGCTTTTGCGCTTCTAGGGTAACCTGTCTTGAAATTTCATGTAGACATTCATGCCCGTGTTTTTCAAGTTGGCGAATGATAGAAGATTTTCCTGTACCGGGGCCACCGGTTATTACTATTTTTTGCTTTTTCACGCTTCAAATTTCGACATTTGAAATTGATTATAAAAATGTTTGCAATCCTTGTATCTTTGCAAACTAAATTTAAGTTAGAAAGCTATGAGTGGAACGAAAGATCAGGAAGAGTTTTACAGTAAATTAAAAAGTCAATTACAGGATACCTCGCTATGGCCAACCGAATATTTATATAAGTTTATAGTGCCAGCTAATTCTAATCGCATAGAAAAGATTGAAGAGATTTTTGATAATATGGGAGCGGTAATTACTACCAAAAAATCTAAAAAGGGAACTTATATTAGTGCATCAATTAATGTTCGTATGAGAAATCCCGATGCAGTTATTGAAAAATATAAGGAAGTGGCAGCAAAGGTAGAGGGTGTAATTTCCCTATAATTCTTATAAATTTTAAAACGAGAATTTTTAAATTTGCCTTTTAGCATTTGAAGTTTCTGTCTTTTTAAATTATTAATTTTTTATCTATCTCGATAATATTTAGTACTTTGCCGTTCTCAACTATCACAGGCGAATTTATAAAAGGAGAGCCTGAGAGGCATTAAATGGAAGAAATTTGATTTTGAAACAAACTTCAAGGTGTTTAAGTCTCGATTATCGAATAAAGTATTACCATATAAATTTCAATTTTGACACACGCATTAGAATATAACTCTGAAAGGAGCCACTTAATTATTCCTGAATACGGGAGACATCTTCAAAAAATGGTGGAAAAAGCCGTTGAGATAGAGGACGATAAAGAACGTAACCAGGTTGCAAAATCTATAATTTCTGTAATGGGAAATATGAATCCACATCTACGCGATGTGCCCGATTTTCAGCATAAACTATGGGACCAGTTATTTATAATTAGTGATTTTAAACTCGATGTGGAATCACCTTTTCCCAAGCCCAGTAAAGAATTGTTGGAAGAGCGTCCCGAGATGTTAGATTATCCACAAAATTTCCCGAAATATCGTTTCTACGGAAATAATATCTACCGAATGATAGATGAAGTTAAAGACTGGGAAGAGGGACCTTTAAAAGAAGGTTTGGTTTTAACAATAGCCAACCATATGAAAAAGTCTTATCTAAACTGGAATCGTGATACGGTAGAAGATAGTATTATTTTTGAACACCTTAGAGAACTTAGTGGTGGTAAAATTAACCTTAAAAATGCCGATGAAGACCTTAGTGATGCTTCAAATTTAATTAGAAATAAAAAGAAACACAGCGGTAAAAGCAATCATTCTAAAAAGTCCAACCGTAAAGGAGGATCCGGACGTAAGCGCTACTAAAAAAACATTTTACTTTCATGGGAACTTTCCAAATTGAAGGCGGGCAGCAACTTAGTGGAGAAATTCAGCCACAAGGAGCCAAAAACGAAGCCCTGCAAATTCTTTGTGCCGTATTATTAACCTCTGAAGAGGTAGTAATTAATAATATACCAGATATTCTGGATGTAAATAAACTGATTAAACTTCTTGAAAATCTTGGAGTTAAAATTAAAAAACTAGGAAAAGGTAGTTACTCTTTTAAGAGTGACGATCTCGATTTAGACTATTTAAGCAGTGCACAGTTTAAAATAGATGGTAGTGGGCTTAGAGGATCTATTATGATTGTTGGCCCTTTATTGGCCAGGTTCGGTAAAGGATTTATTCCAAAGCCGGGAGGTGATAAAATTGGGCGAAGAAGGCTAGATACCCATTTTGAAGGATTTATAAAACTAGGAGCTCAATTTAGATATAATAAAGAAGAACGTTTTTATGGGGTTGAAGCTCCAAACGGACTAAAAGGAGACTTTATGCTCCTGGAAGAAGCATCGGTTACCGGTACAGCCAATATTGTGATGGCGGCTGTTCTTGCCAGTGGTACTACTACTATTTATAATGCTGCTTGTGAACCTTATTTACAACAACTTTGCGCCATGCTTAATGCCATGGGGGCAAAGATAAGTGGTGTAGGTTCTAATCTCTTAACTATAGAAGGTGTAGATTCTTTAAAAGGTTGTGAACACCGCATCCTTCCCGATATGATTGAGATAGGATCGTGGATAGGCCTGGCAGCAATGACTAAGAGCGAAATTACCATAAAAGATGTTCGCTGGGATATGTTAGGTATTATTCCAACTACTTTTAGAAAATTGGGAATAACTATTGAACGGAAAGGGGACGATATTTTTATCCCTGCACATACCAATGGTTATGAAGTACAAAGCTTTATCGATGGTTCTATAATGAATATTAGTGATGCGCCATGGCCAGGGTTTACTCCAGATTTACTTAGTATTTTGCTGGTAGTGGCTACACAAGCGCGTGGTAGTGTACTTATTCACCAAAAAATGTTTGAGAGTCGTTTGTTTTTTGTTGATAAGCTCATTGATATGGGGGCAAAGATTATTTTATGTGATCCGCACCGTGCAACCGTAATTGGGCACGATTTCCAGTCTCAGTTAAAAGCTACTACTATGACTTCGCCAGATATTAGGGCGGGTATTTCTTTACTTATAGCTGCGCTTTCTGCCAAAGGAACATCTACTATCCATAATATAGAACAAATAGATAGAGGCTACGAAAATATAGAAGAACGCCTTAAAAATATTGGTGCTAGAATAAAGCGAATAGCCTAGAGCTTTCAAAGCTGAAATAAAAAATCCGGATAATTTATATAATCATCCGGATTTTTTTATGCTTAATGTTTAACTTTTTAGGCTTCAGTTTTTGCCTTTTTCTTGCTCTCTTTATAATGAAAAAGATTGTGCTCTTTAATCATCTTTGTGGTTTTTTCAGGCAACATATCTTCCCAACCTTCTTTACCTTCATTAATCATTTGTAATACTTCCCTGGAGTAAATGTCAAGGATTTCAGGATTGTAATTTTTAATATCCTCAACCCTGCCATTGTATTTAAAGAATTTATATAATTCCTTCATTCTTGGGTGAACTTTTAGGTTGTCACTGGTAGTAATTTCGCCTGTTTCAGGATCTTTAAGAGGGTAGAGGTAAACCTTAAGGTCTTTAAAGAATAATTTTCCAAAAGCTTCCAGGATCCCACCACTTAAGTGCCTGTAATACTTTTCATCAAATACATCAATAAGGTTATTTACTCCCATACTTAATCCCATTCGTTGTTTTGAATATCTTGAGAAATATTCAACTACACGATAGTATTCCTGGAAGTTAGATATCATTACGGTTTGTCCCAGGGAGCATAAAAGCTCTGCCCTGTCCATAAAATCACGTTCATCTATTTCACCCTCAGCCCTTAAGTTAGAAAGTGTGATTTCAAAAATAACTTCGGTGTTTTCTTTTTCAACCTTACTTTCCTTTAAAAATAGCTCGAGCGAACGCTCATACATATCCATATTAACCTTGGTTACGGGTCTAAAACTTCCGCGAAATGCCAGGATATTTTTTTTGTATAAAATTTTGGCCGGAAGTACGTTATTCCCATCGGGAGCAAACATAACGGCATCTGTCATCCCGTTTTTTACTAATTGTAGGCTCATTAAGCGGTTGTCTACCCCTTCAAACCTGGGGCCACTAAAATTTATAGTATCAATTTCTATTTGATCTTTGTCTATATGATCGTATAAGTAGCGTAATAATTTTTTTGGATTATCATATTTGTAATAAGCACCATATATAAGATTCACGCCCAATATACCTAAGGTATTTTGCTGATGTCTTGCATCATTTTCGTGAAATCTTACGTGTAAACTAATTTCATTATAATCTTCTTCAGGCCTTACCTGATATTTAATTCCTACCCAACCATGGCCTTTATATTTTTTGGCAAAGTCTATGGTCGCCACGGTGTTGGCATAGCTAAAGAATAGTTTATTAGGATGTTTTTCACGGGAAATTCGCTGTTCTATTAAGCCAATTTCGTGAGAAAGCATTTTTTTTAATCGGGCTTCAGTTACATATCTTCGATCGTTTTCAACTCCATAAATTGCATCACTAAAATCTTTATCATAAGCGCTCATGGCTTTCGCAATAGTACCCGAAGCACCACCTGCCCTGAAAAAATTTCTCACAGTTTCCTGCCCGGCACCAATTTCAGAAAAAGTTCCGTAGATGTTTTCATTTAAATTAATGCGTAGCGCTTTACTTTTTATAGAGGGAACATTTTCAAATTCCTTATCGCCCATTATTGTAATTGGCATAATTTCTTCTTTAAGTGTGATTTCTTTTTTGTGTATACCAAAGGTACTAAAAACAGTAGGGTATAGAAAAAAATAATCTTTACTTTTGCAGCAAAACATGTAATTCTTGGAAGTAATTTTTTTAGGCACTGGCACCTCTCAGGGAATCCCAATAATTGGTAGTAAGCATCCGGTATGTCTTAGTAAGAACCCTAAAGACAAACGCTTACGTGTATCGGTTTTAGTTAAGTGGGAGGGCAATAATATACTTATAGATTGTGGCCCCGATTTTAGGATGCAAATGTTGGCAAACCCTATAGAAAAACTAGATGCCATATTATATACCCATGAGCATAACGACCATACTGCCGGTTTAGATGATATTAGGCCTTTCTTTTTTAGGCAGGGAGATATTCCGGTTTTTGCCCATAAACGTGTATTAAATTCACTGAGAAAACGCTTTGAATATATTTTTACTTCTACCAATAAGTACCCCGGTGCTCCAGGTGTAATTGAAAATGAAATTGAAAACAAACCTTTTTTCTTTAATGATTTAAAAATTATTCCAATAGATTATAAACATAATCGTTTGCAGGTTTATGGTTTTAGACTTAAAGATTTTGCTTATCTCACAGATCTAAAATCTATTGAAGAAAAAGAAATTCAAAAACTGGATGGTGTAAAAGTATTAGTAGTTACGGCTTTACGAATAGAACCACATCATTCTCATCTAAACCTGGAAGAAGCTCTGGCTTTTATTGATCGGGTTAAGCCAGAACGAGCTTACTTAACACATATAAGCCATTTACTTGGCTTTCATGACCAAGTACAGGAAAAGCTTCCTGAAAATGTTTTTTTAGCTTACGATAATCTTGAAATCACTCTTTAATATGCGCAAAAATTTAGTACTCTATCTTTTTATTTTTTCTCTTTTGTTTACCATTTTTATCTATGTGAACGATAAAAAAATACTGGATTCTAGAGATGAAACTATTAAGGAATTGAAAAGCGAGGTGGAGCGGCTTGAGTTTGAAAATGATTCTTTAGCTGAAGAAAACGAAGGAACAGCTTATTTTTCTTTGCTCGATAATGAAGATGCGATGAGCTATTTTGAAAACAGGGGAATAGAGGCAGCAACTATTGCCGAAACTATAGAGAATGAACTGATAAGCCAAAATAAGGTAGATAATGATAATGCTTTTGTTCCTTTTGCCGGGATGGAAGGCAGTATGCGTATCAACAAAATCAAGATTTTAAACCATAAATGGATCATCGCCGACTTTACCGATGGAAAGTATTGGGGCGAGGTGTTTTTTACCTACGAGGTAGATGAAAAAGGAAAATTAAACCTTACTGCAGAAAAATCGTTTTTATACCCTGTAAATTAGATTCTCTTTTTAAGCCATTCCCGTAATTCAAAGAAATTTTGCGGGGCTACTCCGTGACCCACCGGAAATTCTGAATAGCTGTTTTCAATATTAAGCGTGTCTAAAACAGGCTTGGTTTTACGGGCCCATTCTACAGGTATAACCTGATCTACCGAACCGTGAGAACAATAAAACGCCAGGTTAGAAAAATCGTTTTTCTCGAACCCCGGTTTTAGTATTCCTTCGTTAATATAACCGCTTAACGCAACTATATTTTTAACCTTATTGGGGTAGGAGAGTGCTACGGCATAGCTTAAAATGCTACCCTGGCTAAAGCCTAAAAGTGTCACATTTTTAGCATCTAACTGGTAGGCTTCAACAGCTTCATCAATAAAATCAACTATTTTCTCACGAGATTCTTTGGCTTGTTCATCATCGCTAAATTTACCTTCCTGGTTATCCCAGTGAATCGCATACCATGCGTTTCCATAAGGCTGCATTGCGTAAGGCGCTTTTACTGAAACCACAAATAATTCATCGGGTAATTCTTCAGCAAAAGAAAAGAGATCTTTTTCATCGCTTCCATATCCATGCAACATTAAAAGCAATGGTGGATTTTCTGAAGCTATTTTAGGTTTTCTAATAAGATGTTGAAGGGAAAGTTCTTTGGTATTCATTTATTGTATTGTACTAAACCATTTTTGAAAATAAGTACCAAGAATTGGTACTTCCTTTTGTTCGCCCTGTATTGCCATTACCAGCCCATAAATACCCAAAACGGCAATAAAAACATAAAAGGCCGATGTAATTAGCCAGCTGTCAAATAAACCAACCAAAACTCCCAGCACGTAAAAAGTAATATGGATACCAAAGGCCTGCCTTATGTGAAATGAAGCAAAAGGGTTTTTATGGTCATTATTCATGAAATAGGCTATTATTGTACCAATAATTGTAACATAGGCCACTATAGCCGCCGTTTTTCCTTCTTCGACCACTGTTTTCATAACTATTAATTTGTAAAACAAAGATATTAAATTTAGCCCGGAATTATAAACCGAAATCTCCCGTTTTAGTAATTATACCAAAGGCTTTACCTTTAAGCGAATAAGATTTAAATATACTGTTTTGCGAGGTTGAAAAAATATGAGCTTCAGTAAATTTATATTGCTTGTCTGGATCAAACAATGTTAAATCGGCAACATTTCCTTCTTCTATTGCTACATCTTTTAAACCAAAACGTTGTTTTCCTTTAGTTAAGATTTCAATCACTTCTTCAGTAGAAAACAAAGTATTTAGGGCACCAAATGCAGATTCCAGGCCAATAGTGCCATATAGTGCATTGTCAAATTCTACTTTTTTGTTTTCAGAGTCGATAGGGTTGTGGTCACTGGTAACCATATCTATAGTGCCATCTTTTACACCTGCAATTAAAGCTTCAGTATCTTCTTTTATTCTTAGGGGTGGTAAAACCTTGGTATTGGTGTCAAAATCCTGTAGGAGTTCATCGGTGAAAATAAGGTTATGAACGGCAACACTACAGCTAACGTCCAAACCTTTGTTTTTGGCCTCCCTAATGAGTGCTACAGATTTTTTTGTTGAAATAGTCGGGATATGTATTTTACCACCGGTATACTCCAATAAATAAAGATCTCGAGTAATTTGCAGCTCTTCTGCTAAATTAGGAATTCCCTTTAACCCTAACGAAGTACTACTTTGTCCTTCATTTACCATTCCTTTTCCCGCAATGCGATTTTCTTGAGGGAAGGATTGTACAAGCGCATCAAAATTTTGTGCATATTGAAGTGCTATCTTAAGTAAATTTGGGTTTTTAATGGGGCTTTTATAATCGCCAAATGCTACTGCACCGCCTTGTTTCATATCATAGAGCTCGGCAAGATCCACACCTTCTCCTTTTAGGCTAAGCGCACCTATAGGAAATAGCTTAACCGGGTGATGGGCCGCCTTGGATTTAACCGATGTTATTGCCCCGTTATTATCAATAACCGGAGCAGTATTGGGGTTTAAAGCAATACTGCTAAAACCACTTTTAGCAGCAGTGTCTAATCCGTTTGCTATGGTTTCCCTTTCTTCAAAACCGGGTTCCCCAAAGCTAACACTACTATCAAACCATCCTCTGGAAACATGAAGATTCTTTTTGTCTATTAGCTTATCGACCGTGGTGGAAATCTCTTCTGCAATCTCTTTAATTATTCCGTTTTCAATTAAAATGTCTTGTTTTTTATTGTGGTAAACCGATTGCTTATCGATGATAGTGGCCGATTTTAATAGTAGTCTCATTTCTTTATAAATTTAATCCCAAATCGGGAATTTTATTACGGGCTTATAACCTAATTCCTGTATAGTTTTAAAGTCTATTACCGCACTGGTTATTTTAGATATTTTAAAAGTAGCATCTCTATGATTAAAAATATCAATGCAAAAATAACAAAGCTTTTCCAAAGCTCATTGCTTTGGCTGGCTAGTTTTAGCTCATTAAAATAAGTGTTTATATCCTGGTAAATATGTATGTTTTTTGCATTTTCGGGGAGAAAATACTCCAAATCACTTTCGTTTCTGGGGGCATTAAAGCTAAGGTAAGCTTTTGGATTTTTATTGTATTCTACGGTATAATTCCCGGATGGGACTTCCAGTAAATCTGTACTTATAACTACCGTGTTACCAAGAGATCTTTGCTTAGGTATAAAATCTATGTTTTCTGAAATAACACGAACAACCTTATCTTTTTGGGCATCGATTGGAATTCTAATTTTTTCATTTTTACCCGTTTCGTAGTATAAATTTGGACTTTTAAAAGCTTTGAGCCCTATATTGTAAATTACAGGAACTATTAAAGGTGAATTTCTGAAATTGGAATTTTTCTCATTAAGGGCTGCTGCAAATAGAAAAACTCCGTTTTCTTCTACTAAAAAACCCGAATTATCCTGAAAAGAAATAATTTTATTTCCATTTTGTATTTTATGATACGTTTGCACCTTAGGATAATCAAAATTCTCAACTTTTTCCTGGAATACCCCCTGAAGTAACGGATGGTCAAAAGCCAATTCGGTGATTAGGGCTTCTCTTGTTTTTACTTCAGAATATTGGGGAGCATTCAACCTATTAAGAAAGCTATTATAAGAATTAAGATTACTATTAGTTGATGGAATAACTACCAGTGGGACCGCATTACCATGTAGGTTGGTTAAGTTTGTTTGTAACGGCCCTGAAATAGATTCAAGTTCATTCAAGATTATAAGATCGGCAGTGTTTAGTTTATTAAAATCAAGCTGATCTTTTTTAAATATTTCAGTAATAAACTCCGGCCCACTAAGAATACGCCTCAAGAAAGTTGCTTCGGCATTTTTAGTAATAATCACCACTTTAGGAGGCTTAGGCTTATTCAGGCTAAAAAATAAGCTATTGTCATAATCCAAAGAAGCATCTTCAATTTTAATAACACCATTAGGGATTTCAACCTGATTAACTTTAAAGTTTGCGGTTGCAGTGTCAGCCTTCTTAAAGTTTACCGAAGTTTTTGCCAAAAGATCCTCACCACTAAAAAGGGTAACACTTTGGGGGCTATTGAAATTACCGGTGCTGCTTAACAATACCCGAAAATCAATTTCATTCACTTCCCGATGCTTAATGTACATAGAGTCTATACTAATATTTTCTGTGCTTTCTGGAAATACAGGTATAAAGTGATAAGTGTAGCTTGTATCTAAAGATTTATTTATTCCAAGGTTTTTTTGAAAGTCTGAGATAAAAATAAAATCTTTTTCGCGTATAGAATCTTTAAATAATTGCGATGCTTTTAGTTTAAGAGTATTAAAGTCTAAAGGCTTTTGGGTGAATTCCAGGTTTTGAAGCGTAGAAGTTAAATTTGATGAAGTAAGATTTTTAAATTCTTCATTATGGGTAAAAAGGTTTAGCTCTTGCTCTTCTGGAAGATTCTTTATTAAATCCCGAATAGCTGCTGTAAAGAGTTCACCGTCTTTACCGCCGGCCTGCATACTGTAAGAATTATCCAGGAAAATTACTTTTTCCCTTGAACCTGTTTTTGGGTTTTTAGCAGGAAGATAAGGCTGGGCAAACGCTAAAATTAAGAAAGTTAGCAACAATGTTCTGCAAGTTAATACCAGCCATTTCTTTAATCGTGAGCTTTTTCTGGTTTGACGAATAACTTTTTTCAGGAATTTTACATTTGTAAAATCTTCTTTTTGAAATTGACGTAATTGAAATAGATGAACAGCCAACGGGATAAGTAGCAAAAACAGTGCGTAAAGAAGTTCCGGCTGTTTAAATTCCATAAGGTTTTAAAAAGTTTTTCAAATATAGGAAATGGAATTTAAGCTAAGGGCGTTTAATCTTGAATTTAAAAGTACTGCCTTTACCTTTTTTAGAAATAACATCTATATTGCCTTGCATTTGCTCTATATGCTTTTTTACAGTAGCAAGACCAATTCCGCTACCGGGATTACCATCCCTATCTTTTACATCTAATGTAGTAAAGAGTTTAAAGATCTTTTTAAAATTTTCTTTTTCTATTCCATTGCCATTATCACTTACTGAAAAACAATAGTGAGTGTCTGTGGTTTCAAAACCAATATCTACTTTTCTAATAGTTTTACTGTTGTATTTTAAAGCATTGTTTATAAGGTTCATGAAAACCTGGGTAAGTGCGGCCTTATTCACATTTTTTAAAAGTTCGCTATCTGGGTATGTAAATTCTACCTTTTCGTCCCAGCTGTATAAATCAGTAATTTTTTTAAGTAGACCGGGAAGGTGTACGTCTTCAAAATCTTTTTCCAAAATATGATCGCTACGGTAAAATTTTAAAATTCCGTCTACATAATTGCGAAGCGAATAAGAAGATTCTACCAGAAAATCAAGATACTGTTTGCTTTGCTCATCTAGATTTTTTTTGTTTTCTTCCTTTAGTAATTCTGTTAAAGAAATAATATTGGCTAAGGGTGATTTGATATCATGGGAAACCAGACTGGCAAATTTTTCAAGTTCTTTATATTTCTGTTTTAATTTGCGCTGAATATGTTGCAGTTTTGTTTTTTGCTTTCTACTCTCAAAAAGATTCATACACTGGTTAGCTAAAGCCAGTAATGATTTTTTTTGTACCTGATCTAAACTTCTAATTTCTGTGTCAAAAATGCAAAATACAGCTATTGCGTGGCTATTCTCGCTCAGTAAAGGCACACCGGCATAGAAATGGTATTCCTGTGAGTAAATCGCTTTGGCTTTTTCAAAAATTATGGGTTGCTCTTTGCTATTAATTATTAAGATTTTTTTCTCGGCCCAAATGGTATGCTCACAAAAAGTATTTTCTCTGGATATCCTGTCTTGCTGAGCGCCATAAATAGATTTGTACCAAATCTTGTTTTTACCAATAATACTAATTTTTGCTACTGGAACCCGGCATATTTGTGCTGCTAAAAAGGTTAGCTGGTCATAATCTTTATCTTCTCCCGAATTAAAGATTGCATATTCAGCAAGAGCTGCCCTACGTGATTTTTCTTTTGAAGAAATATAGTGTTGCTGCATATCTTTTAAAGGTTATAACCTATAAGATAAAAAATCTTTCCCTCTATTAAAAGGATAAGTTTTATGAAAGCTTTCGTCTAATGGAAAAATTAAACCTGGTGCCTTTACCAATTTCAGACTCTATATTTAAATTTCCACCTAAATTGCCAACCAGTCTTTTTACCGTAGACAATCCGATGCCATTTCCTTTATTACCAGAACGATCACTTTTAGCTACAATGGTAAAAAGTTTAAAAATATCTTCTTCTTTTTCCTTCGGAATCCCAATCCCATTATCTTTTACGCTGAAATAATAAAAATCGGGAGTTTGCGAGAACTCAATATCAATTATAATTTTTGGCTTGTCATTATACTTAAGGCTGTTACCCAGTAGGTTTAAAAATATTTGTTCTAAAGCCGCCCGGTTAGAACTAATTATGGTGTTATTTTCCGGTAGGTTTATTATACAATCTTCGGTAATATTTAGAAGGTCTATAATTTCCTCCAATAACTGATGAACATCAAATTCTTCACAATTTGAGGCAGCAATACTATCGCTTTCGTAATGGTCTAGAATACCATTTATGTAGCCACTAAGTCTTAATCCGGCTTGTTTTAGGTTTTTTAAATAAGATAAACCTTCAACTCCTAGCTTTTCACCAAATTTAGCTTTAAGAATATCAGCAGTTATAATCATGTTTGCCAATGGCATTTTCATATCATGAGAAACGACACCTGCAAAGTTTTTTAGCATAGCATTATGGTCGTTCAATTCTTTTTTTACACTCTCCAGATAATCATTTTTTCTTTTTAGCTCCAGAAGAATTTCAACCTGTTTGGCAAGAGATTTTAAAGCCTTTTTTTGATTTTCATCCAGTTTGTTGGGTTTGGTATCTATCACGCAAAGTGTGCCTAATGGCATCCTGTTAAAATCCTTTAAAGGCATGCCAGCATAATAAAGAATAGGCTCATTTTTAGCAAGTACAAACGGATTGTCTACAAAACGTTTATCCAGTCTTGTATCCTGAACCTCCATTAAATCTTCCGGATTTAAAATTGCATGGCTACAAAAAGAGATATCACGTTTCGAGGAGCATAATTCAGTGCCATACTTAGACTTAAACCATTGCTCGTGTTCCCCAACCAATGAAATAAGGGAAACCGGTGTCTTGCATATAAAGGAAGCTAATTGTGTGATATTATCAAACTCCTCCTGGGAAGGACTATATAAAATATTAGCATCCTGAAGCGCCTTTAGACGTTGACTTTCGTTCTCAGGAATTGCCGGACTTAACATAAACTATATAATTGAATTGAAACAAATTTAACTAATTTAATGGGTTTTGTTAAATTTTTATTAATATTTTTCAAAAACTCCTAAGCCAAATAGAGCAAAGTCATATTTCACAGGATCAACAGCATCAAGTTCTCTTAATGAACTATCCAGCTCAGTTAAAGCTTTTGCATCGTTGGCCTTACGTTTTAAAAGGTTTAACTTACGTGCTACATTCCCCGAATGGACATCTAAAGGACAGCTTAATTGTGAAGTATTAAGTTTTTTCCATAAACCAAAATCTACTCCCGTTTTATCATTGCGTACCATCCAGCGCAGATACATGTTAATTCTTTTGGCTGCCGAATTTTTGAGGGGATCACTCACATGTTTTTGTGTTCTGGGCTCATGTGGAATTTCAAAGAACTTTTTTTTGAATTCGTGTATGGCCGGTTGCAGCGAATTTTTTTCAGCATTTTTCGTAAAAACATTTTCCATCCCACCATGGTTTTTATAGATGTTTTGCAAAGCTGAAATAAAAAATCTCAGATCTGTTTCGTTAAAGGTGCGATGCACAAAGCCAGATAGGTTTTCGAGATCATTTGTTGAATGATTTGAAACAAAATCATACGGACTCTGGTCTAGCATTTCCATTAACCGATGGGCATTTTTAAGAATACTCTTTCTATTGCCCCAGGCAATTGTTGCGGTAAGAAATCCGGCAATCTCAATATCTTCCTTTTTACTGAACAGATGTGGAATTTGTATTGGATCTGTTTCAATAAATTCCGGAGTATTGTATTGTTCGGCTTTGAAATCCAGAAAAGACTTCAGTTCACTTTTCTTCAAGTCTATTAAATTTCTTTTTTATCAATAATTTTCCCGTCCTGCATGGTGATTTTTCTATCGGCCATATCCGCAAGCTCCTCGTTATGAGTTACGATTACAAAAGTTTGCTCAAACTCATCCCTTAGTTTAAAAAAAAGCTGATGAAGGTTTTCGGCAGATTCTGTATCTAAATTTCCCGATGGTTCATCGGCGAAAATAACTGAAGGATTATTAATAAGTGCACGGGCTACCGCAATACGCTGCTGTTCACCACCACTAAGCTCTCCCGGTTTATGATTAGCTCTGTTTTTAAGTCCCAGGAAGCCTAAAAGCTCCATTGCACGTTCTTCGGCAATTTTCTTTGGTGTATTGTGAATATAAGCCGGGATACAAATATTTTCCAGTGCAGTAAACTCAGGCAGTAGTTGATGAAATTGAAAAATAAAACCAATATTCTTATTTCTAAATTTAGATAATTCCTTTGAAGAAAGTTGATAAATATTGGTATCGTTAATTTTAAGAGAAGAGGCTTTATTTTTCTCTGGTTTATCTAAGGTTCCTAAAATTTGAAGTAAAGTTGTTTTACCGGCTCCGGAAGCTCCTACTATGGAGACAATTTCACTTTTCTTAATATGGAGATCAAGACCTTTTAATACGTGAAGGTCTCCGTAATACTTATGAATATTCCTGGCTATAATCATTTGTTGGCTTAATATCAAAATTAAAAGCCCCTGCCGGGCTTTAAGAAATCAAAATAACGCTAAGACTACTATCTTTATTATCTTATTTACGTTTGTTTTAGAATTGGTGAAAATTAGCCAAATTAAGCAGAATGCCCAAGCTAAGAATAGAATATGTTTTGATATTGCTATTTTTTTCGTGTGATCTTTTTAGAATGGAGTTTCCATGCTAAACTTTCAATTATTTAATTTCAAGTCATCTGTTTTTCTATGAAAGGCAGATAGTATAATTTTGATGAATTCAAGTAGATTGATCATTTTAGGTATTAAAGATGATTTTAAATGAATTAAGTTAAGATGCTTATTTGTAAGCACTAATACCATTAAATTAAAATCAAGTTAAATCTACTATTTCTGTTTATTAATTATTTAGATTTGCTAAACAAAATTAAGCTATGAATTCAGGAAATTTAGAAGTAGCAACTTTAGCAGGAGGTTGTTTTTGGTGTACCGAAGCTGTATTTCAACGTTTAAATGGAGTAGTGGAAGTAGTTTCAGGTTTTACAGGTGGAAATATTAAAAATCCTGCTTATCGCGAAATAATAACTGGCAGGACCGGTCATGCCGAAGCAATTCAAATTAAGTTTAACCCACAGGAAATAAGTTTTCAGGAATTGTTATATGTTTTTTTTGCAACACATGATCCTACCACGCTTAATCGGCAGCAAAATGATGTAGGCACGCAATACAGAAGTGCTGTGTTTTATCATTCAGAATCACAAAAAGAGCAAGCTGAATCCATAATTGCTGAACTTGACAAAAAAGAGGTTTTTACAAATAAGATTGTTACAGAGGTTACCTCGGCAAAAGAGTTTTATATCGCCGAAAAAGAGCATCAGAATTTCTATAATGAACACAGAGATCAACCCTATTGCCAATATATAATAGACCCTAAAATAAAAAAACTAACCGAAGTCTTTTCAGACAAATTGAAATAATAAAAATGGCTTATAAATTTAAAGAAGAATATAATATTGAAGTTACCGGTGGCCTTCAGGAAAATTACAAAAATATCCTTGAAGGTATTGGAGAGGATGTAAAGCGCGAGGGAATTGAAAAAACACCAGAAAGAGCGGCCAAAGCCATGCAATTTTTAACCCAGGGTTATAAAATGGATGCTGAAGCCATCTTAAAAAAAGCCATGTTCAAGGAGAGTTATGATGAAATGGTAGTGGTAAAAGATATTGAGTTGTACTCTATGTGTGAACACCATATGCTACCGTTTTTTGGAAAAGCCCACATAGCTTATATCCCTAACGGCCATATTGTAGGTTTAAGTAAGTTACCAAGGGTGGTAGATGTTTTTGCAAGAAGGTTACAGGTGCAGGAACGCTTAACCCACGATATTTTGGAGTGTATAAATAAAACAATGAAACCAAAAGGAGTGGCTGTGGTTATAGAGGCAGTACACATGTGTATGATGATGCGTGGCGTACAAAAACAAAATAGTGCTACAACAACATCTGGCTTCAGAGGGCAATTTGAAAAAATAGAAACCAGAAATGAATTTTTAAAACTCATTAGCTCAGATTTAAAATAGAGAATTGGCACTTTATTTGCTTTATTAACTTAAAAAGCATTTAAAATGAAATTATTAAAAGATAAATTATTTGTAAAAAGCCTTGCGTATGACGCGATAGGGATGATTACTGTGGCAATTCCCTTAATTGGGCCGTTTCTGGATTTAGTATGGGCTCCATATGCTGCAAAGAAAATGGGAGATATGTACCCCGGTAAAAAAGGAAAAGTAGCTTCGGTATTGGTTTTTTTAGAAGAAATTCTTCCAGGAACCGATATTATACCAACATTTACCCTTATGTATTTTTACACATTTGTTTGGAAAAAGAATAGACACTCGCAACCTAGAACTATAGAAGTAGAGAGCTATTAAGATGCTTTTAACGTATTATAAAAGAGGCTAATATTGGCCTCTTTTTTTATTTCTAATTATCAATACTTACTGGCCTAAAGAAGTTAAAACTGTGTTATTTGAAAACTTTTTAACTTTATTATCAAGTGATTACTACGATATTGAAAATGTAAATCAATACTAAGTAATAAAACAAAATTATGAATAATCAGGTAATTGAAAAGGGGATAGTGTGGCTTAAGAGAGCCGTTATTTATAAAGCAGGAAAAACAATTCTCAGGAAACCTGCCGGTGTTCTTGCCGTTGGTGCGCTAGCTGCCGGTGCGGGCGTTGCTGCTTACAGCTACTTTAAAAAAGATCATAAAAAGAATTTAACCCATATAGATGATATAGAAAATAATAACCCCGAAATAGAAGGAAAAAAGAAAATCGTGGTATAAAGAAGATTTAAAAGATTAAAAAAAGCCTTGCAATTTTAAAATTGTAAGGCTTTTTTTGTTTCAATTCAAATATTTTCAATTTATAAAAATTCTTGAACTCGAAACTTAGAGCATCCAGTTAACCGAAACTGAAATATTTCTTCCAATATTTGATATACGGTCTGGTTTTAAACGGGATAGATGCGAAATATAATTTTTATTTAAAATGTTATTTGCACTAACTCCAACTCTTATTTTGGTAGAGTTAGCGGAGAACTCTCCTCCAAATCCGGCTCCTAGCAGGCCATAGCCTCCGGTTTGGGTTTCGAAGGCACTAACATTATTTTGATCAAAAACATTTTTTAAACGTACAAACGCATATTTACTGTATACTTTTTTTACCGGGTCTTCAAACTCTACCCTAAAAGTATTTGTAATAGAATTTGCAGGAATTAAAGGTAGGTATTCTCCATTGCTTCTTTTACCGGTAACAGTTTCAAAACTACTTTCCAGGTGTAACCAGTCTAGTGGATGCGGATGAATATGAAGCCCTATTTCGCCTCCGTATAATTCAGCATTGTTTTGTGTGTATTGAAAAACAGGGTTTTCGTCTATTAATTCTCCGGTAGGCTGTAGATAAATATAGTCTTTAATAGTGTTGTGGAAGCCATTAACAAAAGCTTCAAAATGCTTATTTCGCCATTCTAAAGAAAGGTCCAACTGAAAATTTTGTTCGTTTTCCAGGGCATTATCCCCAACCTCATATCTATTGGTGCCGTGGTGAGAACCATTAGAAGTCAATTCAGATAGGTTTGGAGCGCGAAACCCGGTAGCCAAATTTAAACGGGCGCTAAGTTTACTTGTAATATTATATTTTGCCCCTAAAGCACCATTAATACTTTTATATGAATTATTTAAGGCTGCAATTTCACCACTTTCGTGCTCGTGTTCCTCTTCGTGCTCTTCTTCCATATGTGCTTCTTCATGAGCTTCTACTGCTTTACTATCAATATTTCTCAAATCATACCTAATTCCGCCCTGAAAATCCCATTTTTCAAAATGCAAATGGGTAGTGGCAAATACGCCAAAATCTGTTGTGGTGGCGTCAGGAATTAAAAGTTCTTCTCCATAATTGGTATTGGTTTGGTACATTCCCTGAACTCCTATAATTGTTTCAAACTTACCGGTTCTTGGTAGATTATATTTAAGGTTATAGTTTAAAGTTTCCAAATGCATTTCTAAAGCAGGGTGATCTTCACCTTCCTCCTCGAGAGCATGTTCTTCACCTTCTTCCGTGCCGTGCTCTTCTTCATGGTGATGCTCTTCAAATTCTTTTCTGTTATTATATTGATAACCTACTTTAATATCCAGACTTGAATTTTTAAAATAAATTTTATTGTCTAAACTTACAATATGGTTATCTATTTCCTGATAAGGAAGGAGAGGGTCTTTAGCTGTAGATTGTGCACCAATTTCTTCGGGTATTCCAATTTTAGATTTATTAAAGTTATACCTTAAATCGGTTTTAAATTTAGCATCCTGATAGCCAATCCCCGCTTTAAAATCGGTTTCATTAAAACGGGTATTGGTAACTCTTTTGCCATTTCCCGTTTTATAATCGCTATGAGTAGCGTAACCTCCACGCGCAAGAAACTTTAACTTTTCTCCCGAAGTTTTTGCCATTAAACTTCCCTGGTAGCCTTGTGTATTGCTAAAATAGTTGACATCTGCTTCGGCGTTGGTTTTGTTTGCAGCGGCATAACGTTCAGGGTTTAAGTAAAGGACCCCGCCAATGGCATCGCTGCCATAGAGTAGGGAAGCAGGACCTTTTATAACCTCAACACTTTCAATTCCTTTAGAGCTTATTCCTAGTCCGTGCTCGTCTCCATATTGCTGGTTTTCTAACCTCACTCCCTGGGTATATACCAAAACGCGATTAGAGCTTAAGCCCCTTATTACCGGTTTTCCAATACCCACGCCCGTAGTTAAGCTTTCTACCCCGGCTATCTGAGCAATTCCATCACTTAAGGTAACGGCGCCTTTTTGATTTAAGTCTGCTATATTTTCTCGTTCTACCCGCATTACATTTTCACTTTGTAATTGATGAAAAGGAGTAGACACGATCACTTCTTCCATTTCTATAGCCGATTTTTCCAGTGCGATATTTAAATTAGAAGTTTTAGGAAAATTCAATTCTTTAGAATAGGTCGCAAATCCTATAGATGAAACCAATACTTTATATGTTCCATTGGGAATATTAGCGATACTAAAATTTCCGTCCATATCACTCATATCGCCTTTATTGAGTTCAGGAAAGTAAATGTTGGCACTAAATATAAGTTCTCCGGTTGCAGTATTGATAATTTTGCCCGAAAAAGTATTTTGGGCATATATAATAGGGGTCACTGCTATGAATAGCAATGAGAAAAGTAAACTTTTCATATAAAATCTTTAAATAATTATACTTCTAACAAATAAAAAACGAAATGTTAGGCAGGCATAGGCGGGCCGCGAAGCTCAAACGGAAGCCTTTGATAATCACTTAAAAATTGGTAAAAGTCGAAAAATTGTTTTTTTACATGCTTCTCATCGAAGGTTTCAAAATTAATGAAGCTTGCAATGAGAGCCGGATTGTTATTGAATGAGTGTAGCTCACAATCAATACTGGTTGCATGAAAATGTTCATCGGCATAATTATCGCATAATTCATGACCGTGGCCACTAAAAATATGCGAAAAACTTAAAGCCGAAGGCATTAATAGCATCGCCGCAATTAGGCAAACAAATATGTGTTTAAATAATTTCAAATCTTACTGTTGAAACAATTTTGAGAGACCTAACCTGCTTAACATCTTCTTTTGAAAAGCCCAAAAGAATGTAAACTGGCCAAAGATCCAACCAAAACTAACCAATAATACCTGATAGATAGGGAAAATGAGTAAAATTCTAACACTCCAATAAACAGCCCAGTGAGAAGTAGTTTGATAAATACCTAAAAAATTACAAAGGGGCTCGGCTAATTTAGCCGATACAGATCCTGTGATCGCAAATACTATAATAATTATAAATATTTGCCAGTTAGAATCTATACCCCAACGCTTTTTTAATTTATTCATATGGCAAAAATACTAAAAGCTTCGAAGAATTAAAATAAACATTGTTAAATGCGCGTAGGTACTGAGAACCTTTGATTGTAATGTCGACTAAAGTATACGAAATAATTGTAGAGTAAATAATTAACTTCGTAACCATAATCTATTGAAGGATCGTAGTTTATTTCCTGAAGATATAGGTCTGGATTATAAATTTGAGGTTGTCTAACCCGTTGGTTGTATTCTGAAACTAATAATTGATTTTTATTTTCCAAATACTGTTGGGAGTAATAGCCCTCTGGTTTGGCAACGGAATTTATAAATAAATTAAAACCGGGCTCAATAATAATAATTTCATATTCTAAACTATCGTTTGCAATACGTACGGTATCTTCATTGATTTGGGAATCGCCCAACTTTCTATTTTTGGTACTTCCACAACTGTATAAAAATAAACCTAATAATAATATGTAAATGAAGTTTTTCATTTTTGTTTTTTAATTCAATTTGTAGGCTTGATAAACTTTATAATTGCCTCAAATATATTCCGATTAGAATCTGTAAATCTTAATAAACGATAATTTTTATGCTTGTTTCAATGGGGTTAATTTAAAAGACCTATGTAAAAAATCTTATACATGCTTACAGGTGCTTTCCTTTATTTGCCGCCGAACATACCGCCAAGTAAGCTTCCGCCTTTTTTATTTTTACTGCCTAATACCATTCCTGCTACATCATCTATAACACTACCGTCTCCATCGGAATCTAATAAAGTTTCCAGGAGTGATTGGTCGTGTGAAGAGTTAGAACCCAACACCGAATCTAATAAACCAGATAGACCTGATGCACTTACATTATCTTTTCGTTTCTGCTGACCTAAAAGCCCCATAATAACCGGTGCTGCCATTTCAAGAATATTTTTAACCGAACTTTCGTCCATATTTAAGCTGGCGGCTAAGGTTTTGCTTATTCCATTTTGCTTAGCACCTAAAACATGACTTAAAATGCTACTGCCTTCCTGGCTGAGTTCTTCAGCTTCCCTATTTTCCAGATTGTTTAAAACATCTCCGTTATGCTTTTCACTTTGCAGTGCCTTATCCAAATTTTTGGTAGCTTCGGGATCCCTTGTGTTTCGCTTCATTGCACCGATAATTAATGGCAAAGCCATTCCAAGTGCTGTACTTACCTTTTCTTTATCTTCAGAAGTTTTTTCACTGGCCTTATTTACCAACTGTTCGCCAACTTGTGTCTTTAATAAATCTAATATAGAAGCCATATATTTTGTCTTTAATTAATTGAATTTACGGTTTTTAAATAATTTTATACGTTAAAGCTTTACTATATTCTATTTTTTGAAATACGAAATTATTTGTTGGGCCAGCTCTATACCTATACGATGTTGCGCTTCGAGGGTAGAGGCTCCTATATGTGGGCTTAAAGAAAGTTTTTCGTTCATTAAGAGCTTGATCGCCGGTCTTGGCTCAGCCTCAAAAGTATCCAGTCCTGCAAAGGCAACTTTTCCATCTTCTATAGCATCTAAAAGTGCAACTTCATCAATTACTCCGCCACGTGCTGTATTAATAATACCTACGCCGGGTTTCATGGCTTCAAACTCTTTACTACCTATTAGTGGTTCCGTTTGGGCCGGTACATGTAATGTTATAAAATCTGAATGTTTTATTAGTTCTTCAACAGGTTCTGTTTTAATTGGGATAGCTATATTTTGGTGATTGTAAAATTCTAAAGTAATATTTACTTCTCCCTCTTCTTTATCGCTAGCAATAACCTTCATTCCAAGGCCTAAAGCTATTTTAGCCACTTTACGTCCAATTTTGCCGAAACCTATAATTCCAAGGGTCTTTCCTCTTAGCTCAATTCCTGCTGAATAAGATTTTTTTAGTTCTCTGAATCGCGATTCTCCTTCCAGAGGCATATTCCTATTAGAATCAAATAAGCTCCTAACTCCGCTAAAAAGATGAGCAAAGACCAATTCGGCCACAGAATCTGAAGCTGCAAGGGGAGTGTTTATAACTTTAATTCCTTTGCTCTCGGCATATTCAACGGCTATATTATCCAGGCCAACACCAGCTCTACCTATTAATTTTAAATTCTTACAGGCATTTATGAGCTCTTTATCTACGGTAGTTGCGCTTCTAACCAATAAAACCTGTATTTTTTTTGAATTGATATATTCAGCTAATTGTTCCTGGGCTACCTTAACAGCTATTACTATAAAACCTGCATTTTCAAGTTGTGTAACACCTTCTTCGGAAAGTCCGTCGTTTGCAAGTATTTTTATATTTTCAGTTTTAGTTGCGGGCTGTTTAAAAAAATCTTCAGGCTTCATAGGTTTATAGTTTAATCCCTTGCACGGGAATATGAGACAGGTTTATGCTTATTTATCCTGTATAAAATTATATTAGTCAATAGTATATTGGCCTAATAAAATGGTTTTTAAGATTGTTCTTCTAGTTTTTTCATGGTATTAACAAGTACTTCTACACTTTCTATATCCAGTGCATTGTACATAGAGGCACGGTAACCACCTACGCTTCTATGTCCATTAAGTCCATTAATACCAGCTTCTTTCCAAAGTTTATCGAAAGCCTCTTTTTTACTTTCGTCTGTAAGATTAAAAGTAGCATTCATTATAGAGCGATCTTCTATTTCAGCAAAACCTTTAAACAAAGGATTACGATCTATCTCTTTATATAAAAGCTCGGCTTTTTCAGCATTTCTTTTTTCCATAGCTGCAATTCCGCCGTTCTTTTTAATCCATCGAAGGGTTAGAAGAGAAACATAAATGGCATATACAGCCGGGGTGTTAAACATACTGTCTTTCTCCAAATGCACCTTATAATTTAGCATAGATGGAATTTCACGCTCTACTTTTCCTAAAATATCTTCTTTGATTATTACCAGGGTAGTTCCCGCCGGTCCCATATTTTTTTGGGCCCCTGCATAGATAAGATCAAATTTTGTAAAGTCTAATTCCCTGGAAAATATATCGCTACTCATATCGCAAACCAGTGGCGCATCAACTTGAGGAAAGTTTTTTATTTGGGTGCCAAATATGGTGTTATTGCTGGTGCAATGAAAATAATCTACTCCTGCTGTAACTTTATAATCTTTAGGGATGTAGTTGAAGTTTTTATCTTTTGAAGAAGCAACTTCAATTACTTCACCAAACAGCTTAGCTTCTTTTATAGCTTTAGAAGACCAGGTACCCGTATTTAAATAGGCTGCTTTCTTATTTAATAGGTTATAAGCAGTCATTAAAAATTGCATACTTGCACCGCCCTGCAAGAATAGCGCTTTATATCCCTTATCTTTAAGTCTTAAAAGTTCCAAAGATAGGCTTCGAGCCTCTTCTATAACTTCTACAAAGGCAGGGCTTCTATGGGAAATTTCCATAATAGATAAGCCAGATCCCTGATAATCTAAAATACCATTGGCGGCTTCTTTAAAAACTTCTTGCGGCAATATACAAGGACCGGCGCTATAATTATGTTTTTTCATAGTTGGTTTAAAAAAGAGGGTTAATCTATTGAGATTTATCTTGAATTTATTTGATTACTTTAAATCTAAAGTTTCAGCTTTCCTAACTTAAATTTTTTCTAAAAATTGTAAAGTATCTACTCCATCGGCGTATTCCCATAACCTGGGGTGTTGGGTTTGTCCAAAACCTACTTCGGTTTCATTACCAACAACACATTGTAGTTTGTCCTGATGCTCTTTGAGGTTTTTTTGAAGCTGGGCTTTATTTTGGTATTTTTCATAAAACAAGGTTGCGATGGGGGAGCCAAAGCCTTCATCTTCTTTTAAAATAAGAAAACCATTCTCTAAAAGTTTAAATTCACTCATTAAATACACCGCTTTGTTATAATCGTAATTATTGGTGTATTTTGCTGAGTTGAGTAAATTTTTCCAGGAATAAATTGCTTTAAAAAAGTCATCAAAATTGTAATTTTCAGGGACATATAATTTCGATACATTTCTGCAACCTAATCCAAAATACCTGAAAATATCTTCTCCCAGGGCCTCCAGCTCAGTTGTACTTTCTTTACCGGTAAGTATGGCAACCGAGTTCCGGTTTTTTCTAATAATACTAGGCTTTCCTTTAAAGTAATATTCAAAATAACGTGCCGTATTATCACTACCGGTAGCGATAACGGCATCAAAACTGCCTAGCTTGTCTTCAGTAAATTTTATTCTGTTTTTAAATTCGGGAGCGATATCTATTAAAAAACTGGCAATAACCGGTAATAATTGCTTGTCGTTTGAAGACTGTTTCACCAGTACATTATGTCCTGAAATTAAAACCGAGATAAAGTCGTGGAATCCAACCAAAGGGATGTTTCCTGCCATTACAATGGCTACGGTTTTTTGTTTTTCTTGATTAAACGTATAAGGTTTTAGCCAGGTTTCTAAATTATTTGGGGTTAAGGCCTTGCTCCACTGTTGAAGTGAAAAAACCACATTTTCACGGGTAAACCAACCATTATAATGAATAGCCTGATCTATTTTATCATTTAATTCATTAAAAAATCTTTCGTTTTGTGGTGTGATTTTTATTGAATCACTAGAATTGTCTCCAAATAGGCTCAAGAATTTTCCTACTTCAACAAAATATGATTTTCTTTCTTCGATTGTCATTTCCATATTTGGTTATGATAGCCAATGGCTTTAAATTTGTAACGCGAAATTAAAACTTAAGCAGGCAAACTCCTAAAAATACCTGGGAAATACCACATAAGTTTTACGTTTAATAATTTAGAAAGAAATAAAGCTATGGCAATTGTTATAACAGATGAATGCATAAATTGCGGAGCCTGCGAGCCCGAATGCCCCAATACGGCTATTTATGAAGGTGCAGACGATTGGCGTTATGCCGATGGCACCGATTTAGAAGGAAATATAGTATTACCTAATGGAAAGGAAGCTGATGCTAATGAGGCTCAAGAACCTATTAGCGATGAGATTTATTATATCGTACCCGATAAATGTACAGAGTGTAAAGGTTTTCACGAAGAACCACAGTGTGCAGCGGTTTGTCCGGTAGATTGCTGTGTTCCCGATGATGAACATGTAGAGAGTGAAGAAGAATTACTTGGGAAACAAAAGTTTATGCACGAAGAGTAATAAACTTATTTGCCGAAAAGTAGAGACTTAACTACTATTGCTTGTCTTGAAATTCGATAATTTTTTTATTGGCACTGCCAAAGATGATATTACCCCAAGGCTTGCCTGGAAATTAAAGTTTGTTTCTAACAAATGCCTCCTGGGCTTGGCCTGAGGTAGTTTAATTATTTTCTGACGGGAAAACCTCCGTACAGATTAATTAGATACAATTTTAAAAAAGATCCTGTTTTAATAAAGCAGGATCTTTTTTGTTTAATACCTAATTTTTTTTAGTGCTAGAAAATCTTTATTGGGACCTGCAAAGGGTGTAAAACCCGAGGTAATTTAATTGCTCAGTGGCTTAGACTAATAAATTAAAGTGAACTATTTTTATAAGTAAATTACCTTACGGCAATTGAACGAGATATTAAATGGCAATATTTTTTCATTTTGAGGCAACCCTGGAGTCTCGATGACTAATAGGATAAATTTCTTTTATTAAGTAAAGTGAATAACCGAATATAAACCGTTTCTTTTTCCTTAAGTAGATGAGTTTTTTCGTAGATTTTAAGTAATTTAAACAAGAAATAAACTTCATTTAAATATTAAGCCCCATAACTCTATTTATAATGATGAACCCCAGTCAATTAAAGGAGATATTTCATTCTTTTCCAGATAGCTGTCTATTGTTGCAACCACATAATGGAGAGTTTAAAATATTGGAAGCAAATCGGTCTTTTGAGGAAAAAACTGAAATAGCAAAACATAAAATTTTAGGGAACGATTTGTTTGAGTTTTTTGAAAAACTAAGCCTTGGGCAGAAGGGTTTTGACATACTTAAAAAATCTTTGGCCAAAGTTTTGGAGTCGGTAGAGGCAGATCAGATTTTGGAACTGGAGTATAAATCTCGTGATACTGAAACCGGTAGTTTAAAGACTAAAGTTTTGGAAGTAGATAATATTCCTATTAAAGATAAGCATGGGGTGATATTAATTTTACAGAGATTTAGAGATATCACTGAACTGGTTCTAGCCAGGAAAAAAGAGCAGACCTCATTAAAAAAACTTCAGGATAATGAAAGGTTATTAGAAGAGACCCAGGAAGTTGCCCAAATAGGTAGTTGGGTATTTAACCTGGAAAGTCAGACGGTATACTGGTCCAGTATGGTAAAACAGATTCATGAGGTGCCCGAAAATTTCAAGCCAAAATTGGAGGTTGCTATAGATTTTTATAAAACTAAAAGAGATCAAACTAATATAAGGAGCGCTGTAAGGAAGGCAGTAGAAACAGGGGAGGAGTTCGATCTTGAATTAGAAATTACTACCGCAAAAAAGAATGATAAATGGATAAGGGCTACAGGTAAACCAGAATTTAAAGAAGGTAAATGTGTTCGGATATATGGGGCTACACAAGACATTACTTCACGTAAACAGGCAGAAACAAGACTTAAAAATATAAACAATAATATCCCTGGCGTTGTTTTTAGGTATAAGCTAAAACCTAATGGGGAAGATGAGCTAATATATGTAAGCGAAGGTGCTATAGATCTTTGGGGAATTTCATCAAAAGATGCAGTTAGGGATAATGATAAAGTATGGAAGCTGGTTCATGAAGAGGATATGGATGAAATTAGACGAAGCTTTGAAAATTCATCTAAAAATTTAAATTTATGGTCTCACGAGTGGCGTATAAAGCATCCTAAAAAAGGTATTAGGTGGAACAGAAGTGTTGGTTCTCCTAATAAGTTTTCTGATGGTAGTGTAATTTGGGATGCTATAATTATGGATGTTACGCAAGAGAAATTAGCTTATGATATACTTCAATTAAACGAATCCAGACAGCGAAATTTATTAGAATCACAAACCAACTATGTGATTAGAACCGATATTGAAGGGAATTATACTTATTATAATAAAAAATTTGAGGAAGATTTTAATTGGATCGCAGAAGGAGGTGATTTACTCGGTAAAAGTTGCTTAACAACAGTTATAAAGAAAGATCATGAAAAACTAAAAAAAACTGTAAGTAAGTGTAAAGAAAATCCAAACCAAATATTTCAAATAAAGTTAGAAAAAGCGCGAAAAGACGGTAGCATACGAACAACACTTTGGGATTTTGTAAGCTTAACAAATTCAGAAGGTCATCCTACCGAGATCCAATGCATTGGAATAGATGTTTCTGAAAAATACAAAACTGAGCTTGAGCTTAATAAAACCAAAGAAAAATACCGTAGCTTAATTCAAAGTATTCAAGGTGTTTTTTGGGAAATGGATGCTGAAACCTTTGAGTTTACTTTTGTTAGTCATCAGGTTACCGATATCTTAGGCTATGAACCGGAAGAGTGGTATCATGATGCTTCTTTTTGGCAGGATCATATTCATCCGAAAGACAGGCAGGAAGCGGTTCAATTTTGTCTTAATCAAACAAAAAAAGGCCAAAATCATAGTTTTGAATATCGAATGCTCAAAAAAGATGGCACTTATCTATGGTTGAGCGATATGGTATCGGTAGTCAAGGAAAATGGGAAAGTAAGATGGTTAAGAGGAATATTGACAGATATATCTCAAAGAAAACAAATAGAAGAGAAGCTTCATTTAAGTGAAAAACGTTTTAAAAGTCTTGTTCAGGATGGCAGTGATCTGATAGCTGTATTAGATAAGGATGGAGGGTATCACTATGTAAGTCCAACGTCAACCCATGTTCTGGGATATAATTCAGAAGAAATCAAGAATAAAAATGCTTTCGATTTAATTCATCCTGCCGATGTGGACCGGGTAAAAGCAAAATATAATGAGGTGCTTTTCCAAAAGAGAGTGTCGATTAAGCCCTTTAGGATTAGGCATAAAAATAATACCTGGTTATGGTTGGAAACCACCCTGACAAACTTATTAGAGGACTCTTCTGTTAAAGGTATAGTTTCTAATGCCAGGGACGTTACCGAAAAGAAACAATTTCGTGAACAGGAGAACCTGGAACGTGAGGTTTTGGAAATGAATTTTAACAACGCTTTTCGCTTAACTAAAATTCTTAATTTTTATTTAGAAAACCTGGAAAAAATAAACTCCAATACTTATTTCGTAATACAAAAAGTTGAAAAGAATAAACTATTTAATTGGGCTTCAGGAGCTATACCTTCTAAACTAAGTAAAGCATTAAATGGGCGTGAAATAAACGATAGTACAGAAATATGTGCTTTAGGTGAGAATGGGAAATCACTAATTTCAAAAATTGATAATGCAGTAGATTCTAACCTAAAAACCTTGGCAAAAGAAAATAAAATCGATTCTTGTTGGTCCTATCCCCTGGTTGATATAATGGGAAACACCATGGCGGTTTTGGCTGTTTTTTACAAACATGACCCTGAGCCTAATAAAATTCAGGAAGAAAGAAAGATTAGTCGCTCTATAGGTTTATTACAATTAATTATAGAGTTTCAACTTAATGAAATTGCTTTGAAACGCAGCAATCAATTGTATGAGTTTGTTAATAAGGCCACCGAAGATGCGATGTATGATTGGGACATCCCAACAGATGATATACAATGGGGTGATGGGTTTTATAAGATGTTCAAATTTCAAAAACAGGAAGAAAAGTTTCCTTTTAGTAAATGGCTATCATCAATACACCCTGAAGACGTAGATGAAATAACCAGGGGCTTAGAGATCACCCTCAAAAATAAGAATACAAATAAGTGGTATGCAGAATATCGTTTTCAGACTTCAGCGGGTAATTTTCTTGATATCATTGAAAATGGCTATATCATTAGGGATGAATCGGGGGAGGCTAAAAGAATGATTGGGGTACTTAGGGATCTTACAAAATTAAGGGTTTACGAAAAGGAGCTGGAAGCAGCTAACGAAAGGTACCATTATGTTACCAGGGCAACATCTGATGCCATTTGGGACTACAACTTAATAGATGAAAGTGTAATTTGGGGTGCGGGTTTTGAAAAATTATTTGGACATAGCCTTAAAAAATTACCACCTAATTTAAGTGTTTGGTATGAAAATATTCATCCCGATGATCGTGATAGAGTTGATATAAGCCTTAAAAATGCTATAAATGATGATAGTGAACTGTGGGAAGAAGAATACAGGTACAAGAATATTAGCGGACAGTATTTAGATGTTTTTGATAGGGGATTTGTGGTTAGAAATAACGGGGAAGCAATTAGAATGGTAGGGGCAATGCAAGATATTACCCGTAAAAAGCAATATGAAATATCTCTTGAAAAGTTAAATTCAGATTTAAAGAAGAGAGCTAAAGAATTGGCTGTTTCGAATGCAGAACTAGAACAATTTGCTTACGTAGCTTCTCATGACCTTCAGGAGCCTTTGCGCATGATAACCGGATTTCTTACGCAATTAGAAAAGAAATACGCTGAAGTGTTAGATCAAAAAGGATTGCTTTATATAGATTTTGCCGTAGATGGAGCAAAGCGCATGCGCCAAATTATCCTGGATCTTCTTGAGTTTTCAAGGGTTGGTAGAACCGAAGATAAATTAGAGGTAATTGATATAAATGAGATAATTGATGATGTAAAGCATTTATATAGAAAAAAAATTCTGGATAAAAAGGTAAAGATCATAAACGCTAATCTACCTTTAATCAAAGCACCTAAAAGTCCGGTTAGACAAGTGTTTCAGAACCTAATTGGCAACGCGATTAAATATAGCAAGGAAGGAATAGCAGCCGAGGTAAGCATAAAATTTAAGGAAACTAAAGATTATTGGGAATTTAGTATAAAAGATAATGGTATTGGCATAGATGCAGCATATTTTGAGCGTATTTTTGTTATTTTTCAACGCTTGCATCATCGCGAAGAATATTCCGGTACAGGAATGGGATTAGCGGTAACCAAAAAAATCATAGAAAATCTTGGTGGTAAAATATGGTTGGAATCAGAAGAAGGAACGGGTAGTGTGTTTTATTTTACTATATCGAAGAATTTTATTGAAAATTAACGTTAATTCAATGTTTTTGTGTGTTTTTCTGTAAAATTACATTGATTTTATTTAGCGATAATTATTAATATCTTTACCATATAACACAAAAGTCTAAAAAATTATGGAACCTATCCACATTCTTTTAGTTGAAGATAATGAAGGGGATGTACTCTTAACCTCTGAAGCATTGGAGGAGGGAAAAATTCTGAATAAATTAAGTGTGGTTAGAGATGGAAAAGAGGCTAAAGACTTTTTGAACAAAGGAGGGAAATACGTGAAAGCTATTGCGCCCGATTTAATTTTGTTAGATGTAAATCTGCCAAAAATGAATGGACATGAACTTTTAAAATATATAAAGCAGCATAAAGATTTCCGTAAAATTCCGGTGATTATGCTTACCACTTCTTCATCAAAAGAAGATATAGATAACTCATACCGAAATTATGCAAATTGCTATATAACAAAACCCTTAGAAGTAGATGATTTTATAAAAGCCGTCGCAAAAATTGAAGAGTTTTGGGTTAATTTGGTAAAACTTCCTTCAAAATAGTTATCACTTAAATTATAGTTAACATTAATTTTAAATCTTTGTTAATTAAAATAGCCCGGGTTTGTTTTAACTTTTTGGGCTATGCCTTATATTAGCAGCACAACTCCATGAATTACTTATGAGCCAGGAAACAAAGTATACTGAAGATAATATACGGTCTTTAGACTGGAAAGAACATATTAGAATGCGTCCCGGAATGTACATTGGTAAGCTGGGGGACGGTTCCAGTGCAGACGATGGAATTTATATTCTCTTGAAGGAGGTGCTGGATAATAGTATAGATGAATTTGTAATGGGATCTGGAAAAACCATAGAGATCTCAGTTCAAAATCAGCGTGTTATTGTTAGGGACTATGGTCGTGGTATCCCGCTAGGGAAGGTGGTTGATGTTGTTTCAAAAATGAATACGGGAGGTAAATATGATTCCCGTGCCTTTAAAAAATCTGTAGGTTTAAATGGTGTTGGTACAAAAGCCGTAAATGCACTTTCATCTTATTTTAGGGTAGAATCTTCCAGAAATGGTCAATCTCGGGCAGCCGAGTTTGAACAAGGAGAATTAAAAGATGAAGAACATCTTGATGAGACTTCTCGCCGTAGAGGAACTAAGGTAACTTTTGTGCCAGATGAGACTATTTTTAAAAACTTTAAATTCCGAAATGAATATATAGAAAAGATGCTTAAGAATTATGTGTACCTGAACCCCGGGCTAAGCATAATTTTTAATGGTGAAAAGTTTTATTCAGAAAACGGACTTAAAGACCTCTTAAAGGACAGTATCCATGAAGATGAACGCTTATATGAAATTGTTCATTTACGAGGCGATGATATCGAAGTTGCCATTACACACAGTAAGGCTCAATATAGCGAAGAATACCATTCTTTTGTAAATGGACAAAATACCTCTCAGGGAGGGACACATTTGGCAGCTTTTAGGGAGGCTATTGTGAGAACTGTACGTGAATTCTTTGGTAAAAATTACGATGCAAGCGATATTAGAAAATCTATAGTTGCGGCGATAAGCATTAAAGTAATGGAGCCTGTTTTTGAAAGTCAGACTAAAACAAAATTAGGTTCTACAGATATGGGCGGAGATATGCCCACTGTACGTACCTATATTAACGATTTTATAAAAACACAGCTCGACAACTACCTACATAAAAATCAGGAGACTGCAGATAGGCTTCAGCGAAAAATTTTACAGGCCGAAAGAGAGCGTAAAGACCTTTCGGGAATTAGAAAATTAGCAAAAGACAGAGCGAAAAAAGCCAGCTTACACAATAAAAAATTACGTGACTGCCGCATTCATCTTGGAGATAGTAAAAAAGAACGCTATTTAGAAACTACCTTGTTTATTACCGAGGGAGATTCGGCCAGTGGTTCTATTACCAAATCCCGCGATGTAAATACTCAGGCTGTTTTCAGTTTAAAAGGGAAACCTTTAAATAGCTATGGACTAAGTAAAAAAATTGTTTATGAGAATGAAGAGTTTAATTTACTACAGGCCGCACTAAATATTGAAGAATCCCTGGAAGATCTTAGGTATAACAATATAGTGATAGCTACTGATGCCGATGTAGATGGTATGCATATTAGATTATTGCTTATTACTTTTTTCCTTCAATTTTTTCCTGAGTTAATTAAAGAAAACCATCTATATATTTTGCAAACACCGCTATTTAGGGTGCGAAATAAAAAAGAAACTATTTATTGCTATAGTGAAACCGAAAGGAGAAATGCGGTAGATAAGTTAAGCGGAAAAGTGGAAATAACCCGATTTAAAGGTTTGGGTGAAATTTCTCCCGATGAATTCCAGCATTTTATTGGAGAAGATATTCGTTTAGACCCTGTGATGTTAGATAAAGAAAAGTCTATAGACGAAATGCTTAATTTCTATATGGGAAAAAACACACCCGACAGGCAGGAGTTTATTATAGACAACCTTAAAGTTGAACTTGATCTTATTGAAGAGTTAGGCCTATGAGGTTAACCAATAGAAACGAAGTAAAAATAATTCCCTCTATTTACATTGTTTTGGTGGCGGTGTTCGTGACCAATATTTTTGTAAATATAGAGCTAATGGGTACCGACGAGCCGGTTAAGTTTAGTCATTATGTACCCAATATTGTAGTACTCATACTTGGTTTCTATGTGCATAAGGTAGGTCAGAGTTTTGAATTTGACAGTGATGGGGAGACGCTTAACCTAAAGAATAATGGGGTTTTCTTTTCAAAATTTATGGAATATCGAGTAAAGAAAGCAGAATTTCCAAAAAGAAAATTAGGGAAATTTAGGTTTAGCGATTACTTTTTTTATTCCGCAGTTACAATATATATAAGTTCGCGTAGAAGACGCGGTTACAAGAAATATACTTTTAACACTACTTTTCTTACTAAAAAGAAGAAGCGAGGCATGGTAGCTTCAATGCAGAAAATAGTGGAAAATCAAAAAACTACAGCTTAATGGAAGACAACCAGGGAGAAGCTAAAGACGAACATTTAGAGCAACCAAAAGAAGAACTTATAAAAGTTACCGGGATGTATAAAGACTGGTTTCTTGATTATGCTTCTTATGTGATTCTGGAACGTGCAGTGCCCGCAATGGAAGACGGTTTTAAACCAGTGCAACGCCGTATCATGCACTCCATGAAAGATTTGGACGATGGGCGTTATAACAAAGTGGCCAATATTGTTGGGCATACCATGCAATACCACCCACACGGTGATGCCAGTATTGGTGATGCCATGGTGCAAATGGGCCAGAAGGATATTCTTATAGATACGCAGGGGAACTGGGGTAATATTTTAACCGGAGACCGATCTGCAGCACCTCGATATATCGAGGCTAGATTATCTAAATTTGCCCTGGAAGTGCTATTTAACCCGAAGCTAACCGAGTGGCAACTTTCTTATGACGGTAGAAAGAAAGAGCCGGTTAATTTACCGGTAAAGTTTCCTATGTTACTGGCACAGGGAGCCGAAGGAATTGCAGTTGGTTTAAGCACGCGTATACTTCCGCATAATTTTAATGAACTTATAGATGCTTCTATAAAGCATTTAAAGGGTAAAAAATTTACTTTATTCCCAGATTTTCCAACCGGTGGTATTGCCGATATCTCTAATTATAATGATGGAAAACGCGGTGGCCGGGTTAGAATTAGGGCTAAAATTAGCCAGTATGATAAAAATACCCTGGCTATTACTGAAATTCCCTTTGGAACCACTACCACAAGTCTTATAGATTCTATTTTAAAGGCAAACGATAAAGGTAAAATTAAGATCAAGAAGATTGAAGATAATACTGCTGCAGAAGTAGAGATCCTTATCCATTTACCAAACAATATCTCTCCAGATAAAACTATAGATGCTCTTTACGCATTTACGTATTGTGAAAACTCGGTTGCGCCACTTGGTTGTGTAATTATAGATAACAAACCAATTTTCCTTGGCGTTTCAGAAATATTGAGAAGCTCTACAGATCATACCCTTCACCTGTTAAAAAAGGAGTTAGAGATCACTCTCGAAGAACTGGAAGAGCAATGGCACTTTTCATCTTTAGAACGAATATTTATCGAAAAACGTATCTATAGGGAAATTGAAGAAGAGGAAACCTGGGATGGAGTTATTAACGCGATAGACGAAGGATTAAAACCACATATAAAACATTTAAAACGTGCCGTAACCAGGGAAGATATTACTAAGCTTACCGAGATTAGAATTAAACGAATTTCAAAATTCGATTTAGATAAGGCACAGCAAAAAATAGAGGCACTGGAAAATGAGATTGCCAGGGTGAAACATCATTTGGATAATCTAGTAGATTATGCCGTAGCCTATTTTACCAAACTTAAAAAAGATTACGGACAGGAAAAAGACAGAAAAACCGAGCTTCGTATTTTTGATGATATTGAAGCCACTAAGGTGGTGATTAGAAACTCTAAACTTTATGTAAACCGTAAAGAAGGTTTTATTGGTACTGCGCTTAAAAAAGACGAATATGTAACCGACTGTAGTGATATAGATGATATTATTTGTTTTACTGCCGATGGTAAGATGATGGTCACTAAGGTGGATACCAAAACTTTTATAGGAAAAGATATTATTCATGTCGCCATTTTTAAGAAAAAAGATAAGCGTACCATTTATAATATGATTTACCGTGATGGTAAAGGTGGTGCATCTTACATTAAACGTTTTGCGGTAACTTCAGTAACCAGAGATAGGGAATATGATTTAACTCAGGGAAAAAAGGACTCAAAAGTTCATTATTTTACAGCAAACCCTAACGGTGAGGCCGAAGTAGTTACGATCTTTTTAAGACAGGTGGGCAGCATAAAAAAGTTGAAATTTGATGTAGACTTTGCCGATATGCTTATTAAAGGCAGAAACGTAAAAGGAAACATTGTTACCAAATATGCAGTAAAACGTATAGAACTTAAAGAAGAAGGGGTGTCTACCCTAAAACCCAGAAAAATTTGGTTTGATGAAACGGTAAAAAGGTTAAACGTAGATGAACGGGGTGAGCTTTTGGGAGAATTTAGAGGAGAAGATAGAATTTTAATCATTACCCAGGATGGTACTGCAAAAACTATAACTCCTGAACTTACCACTCGTTTTGATGAAGAAATGGTAGTTTTAGAAAAATGGATGCCTAAAAAACCTATTTCGGCAATTTACTGGGAACCGGAAAAAGAACGTTTTTATGTAAAACGTTTTTTAATTGAAAATCCGGAGAAGGAAGAGAAGTTTATTAGTGATCATGAAAACTCTTATTTGGAATTGGTTTCTACTGATTTTTATCCCCAGGCAGAGATTGTATTTGCCAAACAACGAGGCAAAGATCAGCGTCCTAACGAAGAAATTAACATTGAAGAGTTTATTTCAATAAAAGGGATTAAGGCTCTTGGAAACCAGTTAACTACGGAAAAAGTAAAACAGATAAATCCATTAGATCCTTTACCTTATGAAGAGGAAGAAGAAACCCCGGCGGAAGAGATTGAGGTAATTGATGATGAAGCCGTTTCAGACGAAAAAATAAAAATTAACAATATTAGAAAAAAGGAAAACAAAGGGGAGTCTTCTGAAAGCCAGGGGACCTTATTTGACGAATAATGGGTATAATAAAAGAATTTAAAGAGTTTGCCATAAAAGGAAATATGGTAGATATGGCAGTAGGTATCATAATAGGTACTGCCTTTAATTCTGTTGTAAATACCCTGGTAAAAGAGGTGGTGATGCCGCCTCTAAGTCTTTTAACCAATGGAATAGATTTCGCCGATAAAAAATGGGTGCTGCGACCTGGCACTCCAGAAGCAGAAGGTGTATCGGCTATAGAGGAAGTTGCAATAGGTTATGGAGCTTTAATTGAAGCTTTTCTGGACTTTCTTATTATTGGTTTTACAATATTCCTTGTAATTAAATTTATGAATAGGTTTAGGGCCAAAGCCGAAAATCCTAAAGATAAACGAGAAGTCACCCCAAAAGATATTGAGCTTTTAGCGAAGATGAACCAGTTAATGGAAGAGCAAAATCAATTGCTTAAAAAGAATTTTTCGAAAAAAGAGTAGTCCACTCCATAGTTAGGGTTCATCCCGATAGTTATCGGGACCTCGGGGATTGCTCTCAAAATCCAAAAAAGTAATTCCACTGAATGCCTCTTTGGGAAAATGAGTTAATTTATTTAACTCGTTCTACAGAGCCTCGTTGCTTTTTATCCTTACCAACAATACCATACTCAAAGATATAGCCATCTTTATTAGTGGTTAGTATCTTTATATGAATAGGTTTTTCCTCGGCCATACTCTCAGGGTTGAGGTTCTTAAGTATATACTCGCAATCGTTTATCCATCTTACCGATGAGGTGTCAGATTTGCCCTGAAATTTATCGATTTCAATAGAATCGTTTCTAATAAAAGTGGAAGTAACTAAATCACCATTTAAATAGGTTTTAAATTCAAAAGTACCGGTTCTGTAATCGGCACAATTTCTTTCCGGTTCAAAACAGCCTGTGAAAACAAAAATAAAACTTAATAGAGGTAAGAGCTTTTTCATTATTGCAATTTCTTTGTAATGCAAAATAAGCTTATTTTACTTGAATTATCAATTTTCAAAGGCTTCAAAGCTCCCATCTTCATAAAAAATAACAATTTTTCGAATAGGTTTATTTTTGCCTTGCTGCGCTAAAGTGAATGGAGCTTCGTTTTTCTCCTGAATTTTTTGTTCGGGTAAAGTTGCGTTTGCATTTACTTGCTCTTTTGCTTCAGTTGAAGCTAAATATTCATTATTGGGAGGGAAGCTTCCTTTTCCATTTAAAAGCCAATATAATTCTACCTCTGGAAAGGATTTAATAACCTTCATTACAAAGTCTAAACTCGGTTTATTTCTGCCAGATAAAATATGCGAAATAGAGGAGCGACCAACTTCTATTTTGTCGGCAAAACCGGCAGCAGATAGCTCGTAATATTCGAGTATTTTATGCAGCCTCCTGGAGAAGTCTTCTGTGTTTACCATTGTAAATTACATTAGGTTTAGTTATGGTTTACAAATGTAATCAAACTGATTTTAGCAACCAAATTACAAATGCAACCAGTAGATTAGTATTAAATCTTTGTTTTAAATAATAATGTGTAAAACACTAAAAAACAATATTATAAATGTTAATATAATCTATCTTGGATTTATTCCATAGCTCTGGTTTGTAGGCCTGAACTGGTGTTTACACTTGTAACTTACAAAAGTAATTTCAGCTGTTTACAATTGTGAATTTTGGTTTGTTTACTTTTGTAAACATGGAAAAATCAAGATTTATTATAGACCTCTTTAATAATTATAATGCATTTAAAAACAAGGAGCTCTTTGGTAGGCATATATGTTTATCTGATATAGAAATTTTACTGTATGATTTAGGGGAAGAATTTGCTTTAAAGGAAATTGGGGCATCGGTTTTGGGTAAGCCTATTTATAGTATTCAATTTGGTAGTGGACCCATAAAAATTATGGCCTGGTCACAAATGCACGGAAATGAAGCTACAACCACTAAGGCTGTTTTTGACCTCCTTAAATATATAGGTATGTGTAAAGACAAAGCTTTTGTGCGGGAAATTTTACATAATTGTAGTCTATGTATTCTCCCTATGTTAAATCCTGATGGTGCTGAAGCTTATACCCGCGTTAATGCAAATAAAATAGATCTTAATAGGGACGCTCAAAATTTGAGTGAGCCGGAAAGTAAAGTACTTAAACAGGTTTTTGAAAAATTCAAACCAGATTTTTGTCTTAATCTACACGATCAGCGAACTATATTTAGTGCTGGAAATAAACCCAACCCTGCTGTTTTATCCTTTTTAACGCCTTCAATGGATAAAGACAGGCAAATTTATTCATCTCGAGTTAAAAGTATGCAGCTAATCGCTAAAATAGCGGAAGATCTTTCTGAGTTACTGCCAAGTAGAATAGGAAGGTATGATGATGCTTTTAACATAAATTGTACGGGAGATACTTTTCAGAGTACTCAAACACCCACTATACTTTTTGAGGCCGGTCACTTTCCGAATGATTATGAGCGGGAAGAAACTCGAAAATATGTGTTTTTGGCACTAATTTCAGTTTTAAAATCAATAAGCGATGCTAGTTTTGAAAATATAGACTATTGTAAATACCAGGAAATACCGGAGAATGAAAAACTATTCAACGATATTATTTTGAGAGAAGCCAATACAGAAAATGGGATAGTGGACATTGCGATTCAGTACAAAGAGCAATTAACGGACGGGAAGTTGATTTTTGTGCCTGAAATTGAAAAAATTGCTTATAAAATAGAAAAATTTGCGCACAAAGAAGTTCATTGTGAAAAGAAAAAAGTTGCGATTAACAATAAATCTAAACTCACCGAAAACGTTATAGTTAATAAAATAGTCTTAAATGGGGTAGAATTGGCTCTTAAATGTGGATAATTCTCAAAAACTTTAGTAATAATTCAAGGATTTTGTATTAATTTTGAATTTCATATAAACAAAGAAGTTTAAAAAATGGCCAAGTTTAAATTAGACGAAACAGATCATCAGATTCTCGATATGTTAATTGAGAACACAAGGACCCCATTTACCGATATTGCTAAGAAGCTTTTAATATCGGCCGGAACCGTACACGTAAGGGTGAAAAAAATGGAAGAAGCAGGAATTATAAAGGGTTCTTCTCTTACCCTTGATTATAAAAAACTGGGTTATGCCTTTATAGCCTACGTTGGCGTATTCCTAAAGAATACTTCACAAACTAAGTTTGTGCTAGAACGTATTAATGAAATTCCTTTTGTTACCGTAGCCCACGTCACTACAGGCAAATTTAACGTATTCTGTAAAATTAGAGCTCGTAACACCCAACATGCTAAGGAAGTTATTTTCCAATTAGATGATATTGAGGGTGTTTACAGAACAGAAACAATGATTTCTTTAGAGGAAAGCTTAAACGATAAAAAACGTTTAATGCATTCTATTTTTCAGGATATGTAAGTAGCCCTAAACTTAATATAAAACCCTTTAGGCTACTTGTTTAAAGGGTTTTTTTTTAACATTATTAGAAATAACCTTAATCAACTAAAATTTATTATGCACAGAGAACCAAGACTAGAGCGTTTCAATGAGAGCGTACTTTCAAAATATCAGGTTTATAACAGTATATTTTTAACGCTGCCCTTTGACGATATTAGTAAAACAGGATCCCTGCTGCCTCTTTTTCAGGAATTATGTGAAGCAGGCTTTAAGGAGAACAAAAATCCTTCAGAGATTATTGAAAGTTTTTTCAGTAAATACCAGGACAATCCTTCCGAAAAAGATCAAATAAGCCTTCTGTTTAGATTTATTCAGTATATAGAAAGACAGGTAGTGCTTTTTGATGCTATTGAAGATGCTTCTTTTCCTATAGTAAATAATATGGATGGTCGCGGAACCCTTAGAAATGTAAAAGAGGAAGCCGAAGACAAAGGTAAAACACCAGAGTTACGAGAATACCTTAAACGTTTTAATGTAAGACCAACCCTAACTGCACACCCTACGCAGTTTTATCCGGGAGCTGTATTAGGTATTATTACCGATTTAGATAAAGCAATTCAAAAAAATGATCTTAGCCTTATCAAGAAATTGTTGGCACAGTTAGGAAAGACTCCTTTCTTTAAAAAAGAAAAACCAACTCCTTATGATGAAGCCGTTAGCCTTATTTGGTATTTTGAAAATGTATTCTACCAAAGTGTAAGTAAGATCTATAATTATATCCAGCAAAATATTTTTGAAGGAGAAGACCTGGGTAATCAAGTGATTAATTTGGGCTTCTGGCCGGGGGGAGACCGCGATGGAAACCCTTTTGTGACTACTGAAATAACCTTAAAAGTAGCCCAAAGATTACGAAGCACTATTTTATTAAATTATTACCGTGATTTAAGAAAGCTTAAAAGAAGGGTTACTTTTAATGAAGTAGATATAATTATTGCTGAAATGGAGACTTCGCTCTACCAAAGTGCAATCTCTAGATCTGGCAAGATCAAAATGTCACTGGAAGACTTTAAGACCAGGTTATATAAAATAAAAGATATTGTAGAAACCAGGCACCAGGGCTTATTTGTAGAAGAAATTAACGACCTTATCAATAAAGTAAATATTTTTGGTTATCATTTTGCCACGCTAGACATTCGCCAGGATTCAGGCAAGCACGCCGAAGTTTTGGAAGAAGTAATTAAAACTCACCCTGAAATCTTCCCTGAAAACTATGCTTCGCTTTCTAACGAAGAGCAAATTGATATACTGACTAAGGTTGAAGGAAATATTGATCCTGAAAAGTATGAAGATGGAATTACTAAGTCTACGCTTTCATCTATTTACGCGATGCAGGAGATTCAGCAGAAAAATGGAGAAAACGGAGCCAATAGGTATATAATTAGCCATAGTGAAGTACCACAAAGTATTTTAGAACCATTTGCGTTTTTAAGGCTTTGCGGATGGGATAAACCAACAGTAGATATTATTCCGTTGTTCGAGACTGTACCCGATTTAAAAGCTTCTCCAAACGTGATGGAAACCCTTTACCAAAACCCTGTTTACAGACAGCATTTGGAAAGAAGGGGGAACAAACAAACCATTATGCTTGGCTTTAGTGATGGTACTAAAGATGGCGGATATTTAATGGCAAACTGGAGTATTTATAAAGCTAAAGAAATGCTTACAGAAGTTTCCAGAAAATATGATATTAAAGTAGTATTCTTTGATGGTAGAGGTGGACCACCGGCACGTGGTGGTGGAAAAACTCACCAATTCTACGCTTCTTTAGGTTCTGGAATTGAAAATGAAGAAATTCAATTAACCGTACAGGGGCAAACCATTAGCTCTAACTTTGGAACCAGGGAATCCTGTAGGTATAATTTGGAACAATTGCTAAGTTCTGGTGTTTCTAATGAAATTTTTAGTGAAGATAAAAACCAGTTGACCGATGAAGACCGGGAAACCATGACAAATCTGGCTGAAATAAGTTATAAAACATATACCGATTTTAAACAGCACGAAAAGTTTATTCCTTACCTGGAGAAGATGAGTACGCTAAAATATTATGCTAAAACCAATATTGGTAGCCGTCCATCCAAAAGGAATAAATCGGCAAAGCTTAATTTAGACGATCTTAGGGCTATACCATTTGTGGGAAGCTGGAGCCAGTTAAAACAAAATGTCCCTGGGTTCTTTGGAGTGGGAACTGCTTTAGAGCAGTATGAAAAAGCAGGAGAATTTGATAAAGTGAAAGCACTTTATGAAAATTCGGTTTTCTTTAAAACTTTACTGGAAAACTCTATGATGAGTCTTACTAAATCTTTCTTTGCGCTAACGGCCTATATGGAGAAAGATAAAGAGTTTGGAGATTTTTGGAAGATTATTTATACCGAATACAAACGTACTCACGCAATGTTGTTGAAAATAACCGGTTATGAGGAACTTATGGAGAACCAACCGGCCGGAAAAGCTTCTATTGAAGCAAGAGAGCGTATTGTACTACCATTGTTAACTATACAACAACATGCACTTAGAAAAGTTCAGGAATTACAGGAACAAGGGAAAAGTGCAGAAGAAATGCTGGAAGTTTATGAAAAAATGGTAACACGTTCCCTTTACGGAAACATAAATGCCAGTAGAAATTCTGCTTAATATGATAGCAAATAATTTAAATTCCAATGAGTACGATGCGTACTATAATAGGTATTTAAAGAAAATCCCCGGCCATGTAGCGCTGGGGATTTTACTTTTGGAAAACAAGCAAGAGTTTCTTAGCTTTTTAGAGAAATTGAAGCCTAAAGACTTAACTTATAGTTATGCAAAAGGAAAATGGAGCGTGGCCGAAGTAATTCAGCATTTAATAGATGTTGAAAGAATTTTTCAATATAGATCGCTTACAATGGCAAGAGATCCCGATGTAGAGTTACCCGGTTTTGATCATAATGCTTATGTAACAGCAAGCTCAGTAAAAAACAGGGATATACAATCTTTTAAAAATGAATTTATTGCGGTAAGAGATGCGGGGATTGGCCTTTATGAAAGCTTTTCGGAAGAAATGCTTACAAGTAAGGGTTTTGTAGGCGGAAGTGCTACTAGCTGCCGTGCATTAGGCTTTATTGTGGCAGGCCATACCAAACATCATATTGAGCTTTTTAAGGATAATTATCAAATTATATGAAGTTTTTTAAAACCTCATGGTCGCTTTTTAAACAGGCTTATATAAGCTGGATGCGTAACGAACCCTACGCGCGCAGTGCTACTATAGCTTATTATGCTTTGTTTTCATTACCTTCTTTATTAATTATTGTAGTGACCACAGCAGGTTATTTCTTTGGGCAGGAGGCTGTTCAGGGAAGGCTAACTTCAGAAATCAGCAATTTTATAGGAAAAGAGTCGGCAGAGGCTATAGAAAATATGATTGCCAACGCTGCACTTTCCAGTGATTCTACCTGGGCCATTATTTTTGGCGTGGGAATGCTGCTCTTTGGTGCTACCGGAGTATTTTTTCAGCTTAAAATAGCCATGAATAATATTTGGAACGTAGCAGCCAAAAAAACAGATTTTCTGGGGATCTTGTTAGATCGGTTGATTTCTTTTGGAATGGTAATGGTTATCGGGCTTTTACTCTTGCTATCTCTTGTGATTTCAGCTTTAATTAGGGTTCTCAAAGACGAAATTGAACGATACGCGCCAAACATAACCGAGTTTATGGTTGAGTTGGCTAATTTTAGCATCTCATTCCTGGTCATTACTACTTTATTCGCAGCTATTTTTAAATTACTTCCTGATATAAAATTACGATGGAAAATTACTTATTTAGGTGCGGCTGTGACTACTATCTTATTTTTATTGGGCGAAGCACTTATAAGTTTTTATTTTGGGCAAAGTGAACCGGCTTCGGTCTATGGTGGAGCTTCTTCGGTAGTTCTTATTTTATTATGGGTTTACTATACCTGTCTTATTTTATTTTTTGGAGCAGAATTTACCGTACAATATGCTATCCTGAAAAAAGAAAGGGTAGTACCCAATAAATTCGGGGAGCCGGCAATTTATCAGGAATTGGAAAAATTAAGTGATAAACGTACCCATTTAGAAGAAGAAAAAGATATTATAGCCACGCTTAAAAACAAACTTGATTGGAAGGAACAATCTAAAAAGAATGAGAATTCTAAACGCAAAACATAGTTCATTTTACAAATTTTAAGAGAATTAATAAAGTTTAACTTTAGAGCGCCCTCTTTTTATAATCACCTTAATATACTGTCTTTTAAGCTTATTTTACCTTCGTGCTAAACCAAAAAAAGATAGAATTATGGAAAAGAGAATTGCAATTTTAGCCACTAACGGATTTGAAAAAAGTGAATTATTTTCTCCAAAAGAGGCTTTAGAAAACGAAGGTTTTAAAGTAGATGTTATAAGTCTTGAAAAGGGTAAGATTAAAGGCTGGGAAGGCACAAACTGGTCTGGTGAAATAGAAGTAGACCGCATTGTAAAAGAAGCGAGTGCTAAAGAATACAATGCCTTGGTGCTTCCAGGTGGAGTGATAAACCCAGATCAATTAAGAAGAAACGAAGATGCCCTTGTTTTTGTTAGAGACTTTTTTAAGCAAAGTAAGCCAGTAGGTGCTATTTGCCACGCAGCATGGACCTTAATTAATGCAGAGGTTGTGGAAGGCCGTACAATGACTTCTTTTAATTCAATTAAGAAGGACCTGGAAAACGCAGGAGCACTTTGGGTAGATAAAGAAGTAGTTGTAGATGAAGCTTTTGTAACCTCAAGAAATCCAGACGATCTTCCGGCATTTAATGCGAAGATGATTGAAGAGATTAAAGAAGGAAAACACGAGCTGCAACACGCATAATCTAGATTTTAGATAAAAATTAAAATCCTGCCCGGATATTTAACCGGGCAGGATTTTTTAGTTTTAGAAAAGGAAGAATTTATCCTTTTTGAAGTTCTGCCGCAACGGCATCAACTTCATTCATAACCCTAAGTAAGTTTTCTCCCCAAAGTTTGGCTATTTCTTCTTCGGTATATCCACGTTTTACCAATTCCATAGTTATATTTAAAGTTTCTGAAGCATCTTCCCAGCCGTCAATACCACCACCACCATCAAAATCTGAGCTTATTCCTACGTGCTCAATGCCTATTAAATCTACCATATAATCTATATGATCAACAAAATCTGACACTCCTACAGGTGCTATTTCGGGTTTTAATAACTCCATTGCCTCAGCAGCAGCCAGCTTTACTTTTTCTTCTTTTGCGTAATAAGCGTCTTTTTCGTTAGAACTTAAATTACTTATAGCCTCTCTGTCTAAAGCTTTAAAATTTTCTTTTTTCGCTTCCTCTTCAAAAGTTTTAGCACGTGCCGCATTAAAAGCTTTATTTTTCTCAATATCCACATAATTTTTAAAGGCAACAGTTTGTACCACGCCACCGTGTTCTTTAAATAACAATAAAAGCTCGTCGTCTAAATTACGACTGTGGTTACATAATTTACGGGCAGAGGAGTGGGAAGCGATAAGCGGTGCTTTAGAAAGTTTAAACATTTGCTTAATTGCTTCCTTTGAAGGGTGAGATACATCTACCATCATTCCCAGGCGATTCATTTCTGCAATTACTTCTTCCCCTAATTTACTAAGTCCGTTATGCAGCCATTCATCGTTCGCCTCTCCGGTATTAGAATCGCTTAGCTGGCTGTGGCCCTGGTGCGAAAGCGACATATACCTGGCACCTAAATCGTAAAACTTTTCTACATTTTCAATATTATTACCTATGGGGTAGCCATTTTCAACACCAATCATAGCTACTTTCTTGCCTTCAGCAACCAAATCACGTACTTCTTGTGCGTTAGTTGCCAGGCCTATTTGTTCTGGTGCAAAATCGTTGACCAATTTATGGATGGCGTCGAACTTGCCCATAGCGTTTTCATGGGCACTTTTAAAACCTTGTTCTGAGAGCTCATCCTGGCCGGTATACACTATAAACCATGCCACGTCTAGACCACCGGCGTCCATTTTAGGAAGTGTTACCTGGCTTCCTAAATTCATGGTGTAATTTTTTTCTTCAGTAAAGTTATTAATATTGATATCGGCATGCGTATCTATGGTAATTACGTTTTCGTGAATTTCTTTTGCTTTTTTTAATAATGCTTTTTCATTATCTTGTTGAGCAACTGCAAGGTTAGCCGAAAATATTAGTGCAAGGCTAAAAAGATTTAGTTTCATAAATTATTTTTCAGTTTTGTGAGGCCTTGAAATTACTAATAAAAATTAAGGTATTAAATCCAGGTGCCAGGTTTAGAAAAAAAATAGCTTAAAGAATATTTATATGAGTAAAGAATAATGTAAAAGATATTTGTTTTTCGTGTACATTTGGTGGTATTATCATCTAATTAATGAATAAATATATTATTGTTAATAAACCTGAAGATTGGAAATTAACGCTAGATAATATAACTATTATTTCAGCTCAGACTTATCTTACCCATCCAGATTTTGCTAAACTTAAAAACGCAAGGATTTTTAATTTATGTAAGGACTATTCCTACCAATCTAAGGGCTATTATGTATCACTTTTGGCTGAGGCCAGAGGCCATTTGGCGACTCCAACCGTAAAAAATATTGTAGACCTGCGGGCACCGAAGCTGGTAAAAATTGTTTCCGAAGAATTTGATGATTTAATTCAAATTAGCTTAAAAGGTATCAAATCGCAGGAGTTTACCCTAAGTATATATTTTGGGCAAAACCTCGCACGAAAATATAAAGATTTAAGCGCGATGTTTCATAAACATTTTCAAATTCCTTTTCTAAGGGTGAGATTTAATTTTACCACCAAATGGAATATTAAAAGTATTAAGGCAATTTCTGAGGCTGAAATTCCGCCGGAGCATATAGAAAGTATGCATCAATTTGCAGCTCAGTATTTTGCAAAAAAAAGGTATGATACACCTAAGAAGACCACATCGGAGTTTGACCTGGCTATCCTGGTACAAAAGGATGATATTGCACCACCAAGTAATGCTAAAGCCATTAAAAAATTTATAGAAGTAGCCGAGAAACTCAATTTTTATGTAGAAATTATTTCTCCAAAAGACCTTTCAAGATTATCGGCTTTTGATGCCTTGTTTATTCGGCAAAGTACCGAAGTAAATAATGAGGCATACGCATTTGCCAGAAAAGCCCAGCAAGAAGGCATTGCGATCATAGATTATCCAGATGCTATTCTTAAATGCTGTAACAAGGTATATATGGCTGAAGCTTTAAATAATGCGAATATACCAACGCCAAAAACCATTATAATTCATAAAGAAAATATAGATAAGGTTTTGGAAGTAACGGGGCTTCCGGTAGTATTAAAATCACCCGATTCTACCTTTTCATTTGGGGTTAAAAAAGCAAATACTGTTGTAGAGTTTCAGGAATTGGTAACAGCGATGCTAAAGAAGTCAGAGTTGATTATTGCCCAGGAATTTAGTCCTTCAGAATACGATTGGCGAATAGGCATTTTAGATAATAAAGCTTTTTATGCCTGTCGTTATTATATGGCGAAAGGACATTGGCAAATTTATAATTGGGAAGCAAAGCAAAAAAATGATATGGATGGAAATGCAGATTGCCTGCCTATTGAAAAAGTTCCAAAAAAAATTATAAATGTTGCTTTAAGGTCGGCCAAATTAATGGGAAAAGGGCTTTATGGCATAGATATTAAGGAGGTAGGCGGCAAACCGCTGGTTATTGAAATTAATGATAATCCTAACATAGATTTTGGAGTAGAAGATATTTATTATGGTGAACAAATTTATATAGAGATTTTATCGGCTTTAAAAAACCGGCTTTTAAAGAAATAAATATGAGGTATCATCTTTTTGAAGTTTTTGGAATTGAGCTGGAATACATGCTTATTAATGCTTCTAATTTTAAAGTGAACCCAATTGTAGATCAACTTTTTATTCAAAAAAATGGGGAAATCACTTCCGATATAGCAAATGGAAAAATTGAATGGAGCAACGAGTTGGTAGCCCACGTAGTGGAGTTAAAAACCAACGGTCCCACAACAGATTTAGAAAATTTAGACCTTCTTTTTGCTGAAAACATAAAGGAAGTTAACCTACTATTAAAAGAAAATAATACCCGTTTGTTACCAACGGCTGCCCATCCTTTAATGAATCCAAAAGCAGAAACCCAGCTTTGGAAACACCATCATAATCGAATTTATGCGCTTTATAACCGAATTTTTGATTGTAGTGGCCACGGCTGGAGTAATGTGCAAAGTATGCATATTAACCTTCCTTTTTTTAACGATACTGAATTTGAAAAACTCCATGCGGCCGTTCGTTTGCTTTTACCTATTATTCCGGCTTTGAGTGCCAGTTCGCCCATTTTTGAAGGGCATGATACGGGTTTTAAAGATGCCCGCATGCAGGTATATAAAACCAACCAAAAAGAGATTCCTCTAATGACGGGAAAAGTTATTCCCGAGCAGGTTTTTTCTAAAGAAGCCTATTCTAAAATTATATTTGAACCCATTAATAGCGCGATTAAACCTTATGATACTGAAAATATTTTAGATCATCATTTTTTGAATTCTCGTGGTGCTATTGCCCGCTTTGATAGGAATGCGATAGAGATTAGGGTTATAGATATTCAGGAATGTCCTAAAGCCGATATGGCCATAGCCATTTTGATTATTGAATCTTTAAAGCTATTGGTAAATGGCGATTTAATCTCATTAGAAGACCAAAAGAAATGGCATGAAGACGAGCTTTTTAAAATTTTCGATTCGGTTATTAAAGATGCCGAAAATACCAAAATAGAAAATCTGGCCTTTCTTAAAGTATTTGGCCTTAATAGTAAAGTTGAAGTTTTAGAAATATGGAAAATCCTATTTTCAAAAATAGAAAGTAAGCTTTCAGGTAAATATCGGAGAAATATTCAATTTTTATTGAATAACGGAAGTCTTTCCAGCCGTATTTTAAAGGCCCTGCAAGGAAATTTTTCGACTGAAAACATAAAAAAGGTTTATCTTAAATTAGCCGATTGCCTGGAGGAGAATAATTTTTTTAAGCCGTGAAACTAGTATTAACCTGTGAGCATGCATACAATAACATTCCCAGAAAATATCAGGGGTTATTTCTTAAGGCAGAAAAGATTTTAAACTCTCATCGTGGATATGATCCCGGTGCGTTAGAACTATTTAAAACATTGGAAGAACTGGCTTATTTTAGCCAGGTTCAGGAAACGGGGAGGCTTTTGGTAGAAGTAAATAGGTCTATAAAACATCCTCAATTATTTTCAGAATTCACTAAGAAATTACCTCGCCGGGAGAAGTTAGAAGTTTTAGATACATATTATTTTCCTTATCGAAATTCAGTAGAAACACAAATTTCACGTTTAATAGAAAAAGGGGAGAAGGTGCTACATCTTTCTGTTCACACTTTTACTCCATATTTAAATGAAGAGATAAGAAATACGAGTATTGGCTTGCTTTATGATTCATCAAGAAAGATGGAAAAGCACTTCTGTAAAAATTTCAAACAATACTTAAATGAACAAAATCCTCATTTAAAAATCAGGTTTAATTATCCGTATTTAGGAAAAGCCGATGGTTTTACCACCTATTTACGAAAGAAGTTTCCCGAAGATTATATGGGAATTGAATTGGAAGTGAACCAAAGCTTTATAATTAATAACCAAATGAACCCAGCTATTAAAAAGCAAATATTTTTTGCTTTAAAAGAAGCATTTATTAATTATAAATAAGTAAGAGATTGTCTAAAAATTTATTCCGTCAAGCTGAACTTGTTTCAGCTTCTAATATAATTTGGTAATCATTAGCTTAGTTTCTGAAATAAATTCAGAATAACGAAGTGTACACATTTTAGACAACCTCCTATAGTCTATTTACCTTATTTTAAGGTTTTTTCTAAAATTTATTGGCAGCGCCAAAGGCTTTAATATCCCGAGGCTTGCCTCGAAATTAAAGAAATGTTTCTAACGAATGCCTCGTAGGTTTACCCAGAGGTAGTTTACTGGGTCAACTCAAATTCTAAGGTAATTTCGGTATCCAGCAATTTAGAAATTGGGCAATTCTCTTTTGCGTCATTTGCAATATTTGCAAATTTTTCTCTTTCAATATCTTTTACCTTTGCTTTAAGGATAAGATGTGATTTTGTAACGGTGCCATCTTCAAAAGTAACCTCAGCTTTGGTTTCTAGCGTATCGGGTTCAAAACCTTCTTCTGTTAAATTTGCCGAAAGCTGCATGGTAAAGCACCCGGAATGTGCCGCGCCAATAAGCTCTTCAGGATTGGTGCCTTTGCCGTTTTCAAATCGGGTTTTAAAGGAATACTGTGTATTATTTAAAATACCACTTTCAGTACTAATTATACCGTGTCCTTCTTTTAAATTTCCTTTCCAGATTGCGGTTCCATTTCTTTTCATAATAACATTTTTTGATTTACACCTAAGATAAAAATCATTCCTGCCAGTCTCAAACTATTATAAAAACATTAACCTGTATACTTAAAAGTTTAAAAAACAAAAAGCCCGAAACCTGGAGGCTTCGGGCTTAAAAAAATAGGTTATAAAAACTTATTTGATCTCTACTACTTCCAGATCAAATACCAGGTCTTTACCTGCAAGTGGGTGATTTCCATCTACCACAATACTGTCTTCTTTTACGTCTCTAACCACAAGATTCATTTCCTGACCATCAGGGCTTTTAGAAACAAGTCCCATACCTACTTCAGGCTTAATTTCTTCGGGCAGCTGACTTTTTTGAACTTCTTGTATAAGTTCTTCTTTTGGCTCTCCGTAAGCTTCTTCTTTTGGTATATTTATAGTTTTCTTTTCGTTCACTTTCATATCGATAAGGCCTTTCTCAAAACCGGGAATTAACTGTCCCTGTCCCATAGTAAACTCTATAGGCTCACCTCTTTCTACAGAGCTGTCAAAAACCTGCCCATCAGTTAGTTTACCGGTGTAATGTACCTTTACCGTATCATTTGCTTTTACTTGACTCATAATGTTGTTTTTCAAAATTATCATGGACATGCGAATGCAGCCCTTTAAAGTTGGCAAAGGTACAGTTATTAGATCCGCTACCAAACTATAGGACTTATAATCCCAAAATCTTAAAAAAATATTAACATTTTGGTTTTGCTATTTTTGAATTCTTAGGTCTTCAGAGACAAGGTATTAATATTAAAATTGGATTTTTCATAATAAGTAAATACATTTATTAACTTAACTTTTATAAAATTTTAGATTAAGTAGAACCTATTATAATTAAAAATTTCCATTAAATATGAAGAAAAAAGAATCCCCAAAACCCAATTCCAGAAGGAGTTTTATAAAAACCACAGCCTTAGCTACAGCTGGAATTAGTATTATCCCCAGACACGTAATGGGTGGTCCCGGCTTTACAGCTCCTAGTGATAAATTAGTAGTTGCAGGAATTGGTGTGGGTGGAAAAGGAGAGAGTGATATTTATAGTTTTTACAAATCTGGAAAGGCCGAAATTGGCTTTCTATGTGATGTAGATAAGAGTAGGGCTGCAAAATCTATAGCAAGGTTCCCCAAAGCAAATTTTTATACCGATTTTCGTGAAATGTTAGACAAAGAAGCAAAGCATATAGATGCGGTTTCAATTTCTACCCCAGACCATGGCCATGCCGTGCAGGCTATGGCTGCTATGGAACTAGGAAAACCTGTATATGTGCAAAAACCTTTAACCCATGATATTTATGAGGCCAGGCAATTAACCGAAGCAGCTCAAAAATATAAAGTGGTAACACAAATGGGAAATCAGGGGGCTTCTGGTGACGGTGTTAGAAAAGTTCAGGAATGGATAGATGCCGGTCTTATTGGAAATGTAAAGACAGTTTATGTTTGGACAGATCGCCCGGTTTGGCCCCAGGGAATTCCCTGGCCAAAAGATAAAAATACCAAAGTTGCCAAAGATTTGGATTGGGATTTGTGGTTAAACACCGCACCTTATAAGAAGTATAGAGAAGGCTTGGTGCCATTTAACTGGCGCGGTTGGTGGGATTATGGTACCGGAGCTTTAGGCGATATGGGCTGTCATTTAATTGAAGTCCCTTATAGGGTTTTGGGCCTTGGACATCCAAAAGATGTTCAGTGTAGTGTTGGAAGCGTATATGTAGATGAATTTAAAAGAGGTTATTTCCCCGAAAGTTGCCCACCATCCAGCCATGCGATCATGACTTTTCCAAAAACGGAAAAAACAACTGAAGACGTGACCATTCATTGGATGGACGGCGGAATTAAACCTAAAAGACCGGAAGAGCTTGGACCAAATGAAACTTTTGGAGACGGTGGAAATGGCGTTTTATTTATTGGGGATAAAGGTAAGCTTATGTGCGGTACTTATGGTAGAAACCCTCGCTTGTTACCTACTTCAAAAACCGATGAAGTAAACGTGGCAGAAACATACAAACGAGTACCTGGAGGAGAGGAAGGACATTACGCACAATGGGTAGAAGGAGCTATTGCCGGTTATGGAAAAATGGAATTGAGTTCTCCATTTGAAATTGCAGGGCCTTTAACCGAAACCTTGCTTATTGCTAATTTGGCTATTAGAGGCTACGATGTTAGAAATGAGAAAAAACGTGCCAACGGAGACAGTTATTTTGAATATCCTGGAAGGGATATAAAAATGCTATGGGATTCAGAAAATATGAGGGTAACGAATTTTGATGAAGCAAACCAGTTTGTACGTAGAGATTACCGCGATGGTTGGAAATTAAGTTAGAATTTTAATTTAAAAATTATAAGTTATGAAAGTTGGAGTATTTATATGCATGCTTATATTTTACTTCAGCTTTTTGGCTTGTAAAATGAATAGTGAAAATTCGAAAGAAACAACTATAGTTTGGGATACATTAGAGGTTACCGCTTCAGCATATAATTCTTTGAGCTGGCAAACAGGGGCGGGCGGTGCCAACATAACCGCATGGGGTGATACCCTAAGGCCCGGTTTAAAAGCCATTGCAGTTTCCAGGGATTTAATTAAAAAAGGCTTGGACCACAACACTAAGGTTAAAATTGAAGGTTTTGACAGTATCTTTCTTGTGAAAGATAAAATGCATTATCGCTGGAAAAATAAAATAGATATTTATATGGGGGAAGATGTAAAAAAAGCCAGGAATTTTGGTCGGAAGAAATTAAAAATCTATTATGAGGTTTTACTCGACTCAATTTCAAATAATACAAAAACAGAAAAAGATAATTTTAAATGATTAAAAAGTACTTTTTTCTATTTAGTCTCTTAATTTCAAGTTTAAGTTTTAATGCCCAGCAACCGGCAGATAGCCTGGAACTTTCTAAAAAAATACTTATTGGAATAACACCAACTCCGCCATTTGTAATGCAAGAGAATGGACAATATGCCGGTTTAAGTATAGATTCCTGGGAATTGATAAATGAAGAGATGGGGATGGATTATGAGTTTAAAGAATATAGTTCGCTGGCAGAACTATTGAACGGCATAGAAAACAAAGAAGTAGATTTTAGTATTAACCCGGTAACGGTTACCGATAGCCGTATGAAACGAATGGACTTCTCCCAGCCTTATTTTATTTCCCATACAGGGGTGGCTAAAAGAAGTGAGTCTCAAATATTCAATTACCTGGCAAATTTATTTAGTTGGAATTTTATATCTGCAATCCTAATTCTACTTGCCGTGATCTTTGTTTTTGGCTTTTTGGTATGGATTTTTGAGAGAAAGAAGAACGCCGAAGAATTTGGAACAGGTACAAAGGGAATACTTCAGGGGTTTTGGTGGAGTGCAGTAACAATGACTACCGTTGGCTATGGCGATAAATCTCCCAGAACCACCGGCGGACGTGTAATTGCGCTAATATGGATGTTTATGGCTATAATAATAATTTCAAGTTTAACTGCAGGAATTGCTTCATCTTTAACAGTACAAACCATGAATGATGAAATAAATTCGGTACAGGACCTTTCAAAATTTAATATAACCAGCGTAGAAAGCAGTAGTGCACAAGAGTTGCTAAGTCTTTATAATATAGACCATTCTAAGGTAGCCAATGAAAAACAAGGTATTAAGCGTTTAGAAAATGAAGAAACAAAACTGTTTGTATATGATGAGCCTATTTTGAGATATGAAATTAAAAGAAGCGGCCTGGAAGATGAAATAGAAATTTTACCTAAAACGCTAAAAAAAGATTATTATGCTTATAGTTTTCCAAAAGATTCAGAGCTGGTAGATGAGATTAATCCAGTGCTTATTAGTGTACTAAAAACTATGGAATGGAATAGTATTATGAGCAAATACGAGTAATTACCCTAATCCCAAATACCCGAGAATTATCCAAAGTATTATAAAGGCTACTATAATTCCAAAACACCCGCAACCACCGCCCAACTTTTTGGCGCCCCAACCGGCTAAAATAGCTCTTATAATATTTTTCATAATTATATTATTGAAATAACTAAATTAATTCAAAAGTCTTCTTGAAATTAAATATTGATAAATATTTAGCGGTATTTTAGCTAAAACCTTAAATTTCTGGTTCTGAAATTAAAAATTAACAGGATGAACACACAACTTAAATTGTTTTTAATAACCCTTTTTCTGAGTAGTGGCATTTATGCGCAAAGTACTGAGGCCAGTTTAATTAAAAAACTGGAAGGTTTTAGTCATCCGGAATCAGTGGTTTTTGATGTTAATACAAATGAATTTTATATTTCAAATATGGCCGATAGAAAAGATGGAGATGGTTTTATTTCCAGAGTTTCGGCTGTAGGAGAAATTATAGACCTAAAATGGATAACCGGATTGAGAGACCCGAAAGGTTTATTGGTAAAGGAAGATACACTTTATGTTACCAATAATACCGAACTTGTTGAAATTAGTATTCCTAATGAAAGCATTCTTAGAAGAATTCCCGTTGAAGGTGCCAAATCACTAAATGATATAACTGTAGATGAAACGGGAAATATCTTTATTTCTGATTCAGGTAAAAGTGCTATTTATTTAATGCCCGGTAAAGCTTTAGATTTAGTGATTCCGGAGGCGAAAGAAGGAGAAATCATTGAGTATTTAAATAGCAAAAGGCTGGAGTATGTTAACGGGCTTTTTGCACAGGATAAGTATCTTTATGCGGCCGCGTGGGGAGAGAACGAAAATGGTAATTTTTTAAAAATAGATATAGATACCCGTGAGATAACAAAGATTTCTAAAAATGGAATAGGAAATCTAGACGGTATACAACCGGTAGGGCAAGAAGCCTTTTACCTATCTGATTGGGCAAGTGGGAAAATATACCTGGCAGGAAAAAACGGTGACCTAACCGAAGTCCTAACTTCAGAAAAAAGTGCCGGAGATATCTTTTTCGATACCAATGAAAATCAGCTTATTTTACCTATGAACCATCAAAATGCTGTATGGTGGTATCAACTTAAATAAGTTTAGATAGTTTTTTAATAGGAGAGACGTGCTACTTCTTTATTTCATTAATCAATAAAAAAGCTTGATTTACATATTCCTTTTCCAGGAATAGCGCAAAATAATTTGAAGTTGAAATCATTTCAAAAATCGGTATTCCTTCATAAGCTAAAAGCTTAAAGAGATAAAAGTAGAGGCCTACAAACTGTGAACTATTTTTAGGGAGGGCAATGGTTATAGACGATAACTCTTCCTTTACCGAAACACGTCTTTCACTCCTAAAACAGTCTTCAACCAGGTTTGTAAGGCTGGACGATACCAAAATATTACTTTCCTGGTAGTTACTTGAATAATTAAGGTATACCCCACTTTGATCCTTAACCGCATCCAGAAGTTTTGCTTTATTGGCAATAATGCTGTTAGAATTTAAAAAGGTATATTCTGTAATACCAGATCTAACCACAATATCTCCCAATTCCCTTAAGTGTTGCATATTAACTTTGGTTCGGTGGGGTGCGTAACGCCTTAATGCCATAATAATAGAACCTTGCTTTACAGGTTTACGCATTTCCTTCTCTACCTGCGGCTGAATGTCTTCAGCAAGTCCACTAAAGTTTATAATGTCTCTTGCAATGGCATCGTCAAGAAAGGGCTGATGCCTAATAATATCGTGAACACAGGTGGTTATTGTTTTCATTGTTAAATATTAAACATTTTGTGCAAATGTATATAAATTGATAGATATATTTTGCCACAGCAGGCTTAAATTCTATTTATGCACGAAGTTATTTTAGCATGATCTAAAATAATTTTAAAAACACTTAAAGATGAAGGTATTAAAATTTGGGGGAACGTCTGTAGGCTCTGTTGAGAGTATAAAAAATGTAAAAAATATTCTGGCGGGTCGCGAAGGGAAGAAGCTACTTGTTCTTTCGGCAATGTCTGGTGTAACTAATAAGTTGGTAGAGATAACCGACCTTATTAAAGTTAAAGATCATTCAGCTATAGCAACGATTATTTCTGAATTAAAAAATAAGCATGAAGAAACGATTGACGCGCTTATAAACGATGCGACTTTAAATGCAGATGCCGGGAGTTTTGTAAACGATGTTTTAACTACCTTAAAGAGCCTAACTCTAAATGAGTATTCAGAAGGTGTTTACGCAGAAGTAGTCACTACAGGTGAAACAATGCTCACCTATATTTTTTCTACTTTTCTTACTCAGCAAGGAATACAGAATAACTTTTTGAATGCCAAAGACTTTATGCACGTTTCAAATCTGGAAAACCCGGATACTGAGTTGGTTGGGGAACTTTTTCAAAAAAGCATATCACAGTTGGAACCTACTGAGGTTTATATTACTCAGGGCTTTGTAAGAATAGATTCAAATAATAGTATTAATACTTTAAAAAGAGGTGGTAGCGATTATAGTGCAACTATTTTGGCAGCAGCTGTAAAGGCTGATGAAGTTCAAATTTGGACAGATATTGACGGGTTTCATAATAACGACCCAAGATATGTAGAGAATACGCATGCCATAGCCGAATTAAGTTTTGAAGAGGCCTCAGAGCTAGCTTATTTTGGAGCTAAGATTTTGCATCCTCAAACTATTTCGCCGGTTATAAAAAGGCAAATCCCGTTATTCTTAAAAAATACATTTACACCCGACCTTCCTGGAACGAGAATTTCAGACGAAATACATTCTCGCGGACTTAAGGCTATTTCGGCGAAAGACGGGATTACCGCCATTAAAATTAAATCTAACAGGATGTTAATGGCGCATGGTTTTCTTAAAAAGATCTTTGAGGTTTTTGATAAATATGAGACTGCAATAGATATGATTACCACTTCTGAAATTGCAATTTCATTAACCATAGATTCTGATAGAAATTTAGATCAAATTCTGGAAGAGTTGAATGATTATGGAGAAATTACCGTAGAAAAAGAACATAGTATTATTTGTATTGTGGGAGAAGGCCTTATTGAAGATAAAAGTACCAGCCGTTTGTTTGAACTATTAAATGATATTCCTGTTCGAATGATTTCTTATGGGGGTAGTAATAATAATATTTCTTTATTGGTAGCTTCTAAACATAAAATACAAACCCTACAGGGGTTAAATCAAAAGTTATTTGAACATCAAGAAACGCCTCAATTTGTTTGATTTCTGTTGATGAACAGGAAACTGTTCCTTTTGTGTAATAAAAACCGCCGGGAGGCTAATTATGGCCGGCGGTTTTTTTATTCTTCTCCTTTTCTTCTATAAATTTAGCCATAAAATAAGTACTTCTATGTTTGTGGTATTGCAACATTTTACCCACAAAATTTCTTTTTCTATTAACATCTTTATCTTGAATAAGCCCTGCTAACTTTGTAGCAAATTTTTGTTGATGTTTTTCTTTTTTAAATCGTGAGTTAATTATGGCATGGCCATTTTGTACCGCTTCTACCCAAAGTTTTTCATCTTTATACAAACGCACGGCTTCTGCGGCAAAAAGTTCAGGTTTATTGACAATAAATCCATTCCAGCTTAAAGCTCCGTTAATTCCTTCAGCTCCCATTGTAGTTGTAACCGAAGGAGTACTACATTGCATCGCCATAACCAGCTTCCCTTTTAACCCGGCGCCAAATCTTATGGGGGCCAGGCATACTTTTGCCTGTTGCATAACAGCTTCAGCAGTTTCTGCGCGTCCTTTTACAATAAATCCTTCTTTTTCATTATGAAGGTTCCATACTTTTTGCGATGGATAAGCCCCGTAAACAATAAGTTTTGCATCCGGTAATTCCTTACGTATTAATGGCCATATTTCTTCCTTTAGATATAGCACCGCATTCCAATTTGGTTCGTGCAGGAAATTACCGATACTTATAAAATTGTTACGCTCTTGATAGTTTGGCAAATTCAGTGCTTCTTCCTCCGAAATAGAATTCAGCATAAAAGGAAGGTAATAAAGTAGGCGAGGGTTTATTTCAAATTTATTTTGCAACAATTCCATTTCAGCTTCAGAAATGATAAGGCTAAGATCGCACCTGTAGATACTGGCGATTTCCCTTTTGGTAATGTCGGCATCAAAATAAATATTCTCGGCAGGTATATTTTTTTTGAAAGCTTCTATTCTGGATTTTCTTAGAAAATGAAGATCTTCTGTATCGAGTATTTTTATGGCTTCAGGGCAGTTTTCATCTACGCGCCATCCAAATTGTTCTTCGGTCATAAACCTATCAAAGAGCACAAAATTAGGCTGAATTTGCCTTAATAATTCGTCAAAAGAAGAATGGTTCATTCTAATCACTTCAGAAGCGATATTCATGTTTTCCAGATCTATGGCAAACTCGCTACGGGCCGCTGTGCTTACAAAAGTGATCTCATATTTTTCGCCAAGAAAAAATTGCAGTAATTGTAACATTCGGCTACCGGCGGCAGAAGAATTAGGTTCGGGCCAAACACAGCCAATAATAAGTAGACGGTTTTTAGGTAAGCTCATAGAAATATTTAGAAATTAATCCAGGTTTGAACTTAGGTATACAAACATTTAAATCTGGAAATATCAAATAGATTCGAGATAAAGTTTTTTCAAAAATACCTGAAATTAGACCGGATTCCTAATTAAAAACTGGTAGAAAGCAGTAGGGAAGCGGTTACCCAAAGCACTAAAGATACCAGGCCACCAATAATAAAAAAATGCCTAAACCTATAAATACCCATACCGTAAATTATGGTATTGGTTTGGTAGCCAACCGGGGTAAAAAAACTAAAATTAGAAGCAAAAAGCACCGATAAGATAAAGGGTTTGGGATCCATTTGTAGACTGGCTGCAATACTTATAGCAATGGGGGTTATAATAATTGCTGTAGCATTATTGGAGATAAACCCGCTTAATATCATAGTAACAAGAAAGAGAATCCCTATAATTACAGTATCGGTTTGATTCTCAAACACCAGGAGTAATTGATCTGATATCCATTGGTCGGCTCCGGTATTATTCATTGCCACACCTAAAGGAATCATTCCTGCCAACAAGAAAATAATTTGCCAGTTTACCTGGGCATAGATTTTTCCCAGGTCTATACATTTGGTGAAAATCATTAGAAAACAACCTATTATCGCACTTTTTAAAATAGGAAAAATAGAAAATGCCGAAAGTGCAATAACCACTAGTAAAATAGATAGCGAAAGGTATCTCTTGGTTTTTGTGGTTACTTCAATATTTTTGTGTTGCTCGAGTATCGTAATATTTTCAATTTTTCGCAACTCATCTAAAGCACTTTCGGTAACCTCTACCAGTAGACGGTCTCCAACCCTTAATTCAATTTCATCTTTTCCGCGGTTAAAAATTCTTCTTTTAGGATTTCTAAAATTCCTACGTTTTCTAATTGCCAGCGGTACAGCCCCATGTAGGTCGTACCATCCAACGGTTTTAATATTCTTTCCGATAAGTGGGGAATTGGGTAGCATTAAAATTTCTACTACCTGTACGTTTTCTTCTAACTCTTCAGAATCGATAATGGGGTCTGCCAGTTTTCTTTTATCTCCCTCTTTAATAACCGTAAAACCTTCTGAATCCTTTAATTTTAGTAAATTTTCAAGATTACAGCGTAATAGTAGTTGGTCTCCTTCTTTAAGGGTAGTAAATTTCCCGGGCCAATCGTTAATAATGCCGTTGCGTTTTAATCTTAAAACTTCAATATCGTCATTATCATATAAAAAGCTTTCCTGAATACTTTTTCCTATAGAACCGGAATCCTTTTGAATAATTACTTTGGTAATATATTCGTCTAAATTATAATCTTCACTAATCTTATTCTTTCCAGACCTGGGAAGAAATTTAATTAGAAGACTCACCATAATGATTGTAATTATCATGAAGATGACACCATACCAGGTAAATTCAAAAAAGCTAAACCTTTCTATACCGCGTTCTACAGCGACGGCGTTAACAATAAGGTTAGTAGACGTACCCATAAGAGTACAGCTTCCTCCTATAATTCCGGCGAAAGAAATGGGTAAAAGTAGTTTTGAACTGGGAATATTGTATCGTGCAGATAATTCGGTGATAATTTTAATAAATACAATAACCACTGCTGTAGTATTAATAAATGCCGAAATACTACCCGCAATAAGCATAAAAGCCGGTACCATTAGAAAAACCGGTAGGATTCTTAAATTTTTAAGTCCGCCTGCCAGCCAATCTATAACTCCATTAGCTTCCAGGCCTATGGCGATTATCATTAGAGCGAGAACAGTTATGGTTGCAGGACTTGAAAAACCCGAGATAGCTTCTTCCGGGCTAACCAGATTTGTGAGTAGAAGTGTTGCGAGAATAAAGAAGGCAATTTTATCTATGGGAAATACTTCCAGGGCAAACAAAATTATCACTACTACAATAATAAAAAACAATATGGCTATCTCCAGACTCATTATTTAAATTTATAAAATAAAAATACGCTAATAGATAATGCATGCCGGCTTCTACTAAAATATTTATGATTTTATATAGAAAGATAATTTTCACCTCATTTCTATAATTGTTATTTTATACCTTAAAATACACTTATGAGCAGAGGTTTTGTAAAAGAGGACGATCAGGAAGAAGCACCTATTATACCGCCAAGGGCTGCGTTACCTTCCGGACAAACAAATTATGTGACCCCAAATGGTCTAAAAGAACTAAAGGAAGAAGAGGGGAGTCTTATAGCAGATCGAGCCGGGATTAATATTGAAAATGAAACCGAACGAAGAAGGGCAAAAGCGGTGATAGACGGTAAGCTTAATTTACTAAGAGAAAGAATTACCAATGCAAGGCTTTTAGAGTTAACAGATCAACCTAAAGATGAAGTTCGTTTTGGAGCTTGGGTAGTTTTAAAGCAGGACGGACGTAAACAGGAATTCCAAATTGTAGGAGTTGATGAAGCCGATGTTAAAAAACAAAAAATTGCATTTATAGCACCCATTGCCAAAGCGGTTACCGGAAAAAGAGTTGGAGATAAAATAGACTTTTTGCTGGGTAAAGAATCCCGGAAACTGGAAATTCTTAAAATAACCTATAAATAATATGCTGAATTAATCGGTTGTAATAATAAATTCCAGTGTATCTACAATATCACCGTATTTATCTACTTTTATTTCAAATTCTATGGCTTTCCCCGCGGTATAACCAAGTTTTTTCATTTGGTTAGGATCAATTTCAGCGGTATAAGCACCCGGTTTTAATCCCAGGTAGGTAAAATATCCATCAGCTTCGGTTAAAATTTCCTTGACCAACTTTCCGCTTTTATTTAAAATATTCACTATAATTCTGCCCTGCCCATTCATACTATTTCCTTTTTTTAAGTAAACCATGCCGGCAACTTCTCCCAAAACTTCTACTGGTACTTCAATTTCCTGAAATTGATTAGGTATAGTATGTACTTTTATTTTTTCGTTTTTTACTTTCCAGGCAATATTGTCAAGACTGTTAGGATTAATTTCCAATAATAAATCTATATAAGGTTGCAGTTCGGTAATTCGGAGTATTGTTTCATCTTCGTTATATGTTAATTTACCCGAAGTATTCTTTATTTCCATACCGCTTACCAATGGCTCCATAGGATCTCTCTTGCCGTTTGTATTAAAATCGAGGAAAGGCATAATGCTTACAGCGGCCCTGGACATAGCGGTGCGGTTGTTGGCCATAACATAACCTGTATTATCGTCTAAGATTAAACTTCCACGCGCAGATTGCACAAAAGAATTATTTCTATTCCCCAATCTTGAAGTCATAGAGGTTTGCGCAAAGTTAAAAGCATACCTTAAACCGAATTCAAAAATATTGGCGTTTCGTAAGAGATTATGCTCGTAAGCTATATTGATAAAACCCTGTTTAAAAACCGGACGTTCTAATTCTGCAATAATATTATTAAACTGATTTCGGCTAAAATCGTATTGTACCTGCGGTGAGAACAAGAAATTGTGCGGAAGTCGGTAATTTTGCGAAATCGAAGTATAAATAGTTGGTTCTTTTACCCGGTCGTTATATATTCCATAGGTTGTGAGATTAGTGCTAATGCCCATTATTGCTCCAGATAACAACAACTGCGCCGTAGTAAACTGGGTAGTGGGCATAATAATTTGGTTAACACTAAACCTGCTAAACATAGAAAAGTTTTTAGCTCTAATGGGGGCAGAAAAACTTATTTTACGCTCTTCAAGGTAATTAAAGTTAATTGCGGTTTGATCTTCGTGGTATTTAATATAATTAAGATCTACTTGAAGATTTCCCGGGGTTCTATAGCTTAAAAGTCCTTCTCCTTTAACACCGTGCATATATTCTCCCGTAAAGAGAAAATTAGAAGCAAACCTAATAGAAGAATTTACAAATGGCATAACTTCCCCAGAACTTAGGCCACTTAGGTATTCTGCTCCACCTCCTATGGTAATGGCATTGCTTAGTCCGTAATTAAAATTAATTCGGGAAAATCGGTTTAAGTCTTCATTCTCAACAATTCCTGCACTTAGTGTATATTCTAGTTCATTTTTTGGAACAAAATTATAAGGAATATTAATGATACGCTCTTCTACGCGCTCCTGCCCGTAGGGGCCATAAAATTTTAACCTTACCGCAGTGTTACCGTACATTAGGGGCACATTAAAAGTGTAAAACCCCGAAGCATCAGCCTCGGTAAATTCTACAAGAATATTATTTACATAAAGCTCTACAGTCCACCTGGGATTGGTATAATCGTTAAGGGTATAAGTACCAAAAGATCTTCTATTTTGGAAAGGGCTATTGGTTACCTGTATACCACTTACGGGTGCAAATAGAGAAGAGGTAGCACGGGTAAAAATTCTTCCCGCAGTAACTTGTTTAAATAACTTGCTTTCATTATTTACGTAGCGCCACTGGTAGAACTGATTCCTGGAATCAAACGGAACCCTCGTGGAATAATTAAGCATCAGGTTGGTTTCTCCTCCTAAAAACATGGTCCCTAAGCCAAGTGTTAATCGATTGTCATTTTCAAATTCACTTTGTTGCGTTGTGACCACTCCCCAATCTAAAGTTCCTGCTTTAAAAAAAGGATATTTTCTGCCCATGGTGGTGTCTGGTTTAACAATACCCTTTACACGATTCAAATTTTTTCGTAACTTTTTAAGTCGCATTTGCTTTATTACCGGCAGCTCTTTTTCGGTTTTCATAGTGACCGAAAGACTCCTAAAAGAAAATTCTGTATTTAAACCGAAAATTTCGCCAAAGAGATTGGATTTTAAATAAAGGTTTAAAGGCGTTTTAATGTACTGCCCTTCATTAAGCGTAAACTCCCTGTCCTTATAAATTATGTTATTGCGGGACACATTAATACTATAAGACGAATCTGGATGAATAACAAAGCCTTTTATACCATCTTCGGTTTCTTCATTTTTAATCTTTAAATAATCAAAAAGTTCTTTAACCGGAATGTAGGCATCCTGCCCCTTAATAGCAATTGGTATTTCTATAGTACCAAGATTGGGCACAATCATTTCTACGCTTAATTCGTCATACCCGGGGTAATCTTCCTGAGCAATGATTGGTACAGAAATAAAGGCGAATATTATTACAGAAAGCAATTTTTTATAAAATACAACAGAAAAAGAGCAGAAGAGTGTTTGCATTAAGCGAAGCTTTCTTATCTATTGATGAATAAAATTAAGGGTAAATGTGCCAAAGTAGGTTCCGGGTAGGTTTCCGGAATTATCTGACGGAATACGCAAGGTGCCACCTACAAAAACCTCATTAGGTACTTGTGCATTGGGAGCCTGGGTCACAAAGGTTCTATGACCGGTACTAAAACTATTAATTAAGAGTTGAATTTGCAGGCCGGTATCTTGATTTTCCAGGATAAAAGGCCCCATATCTTCAATTTGGATAATGGTACCGGGATTGGCATACACATCAAATAAAGCTGCTGAAACCGGTTGTCCAAAATTAAGCTCAAAAATATCACCATCTACGGTACGTTGGTCGTCGTAGCTTACCGTAACATTTCCTCCTGCACTTCCTGCGGTAAAAGAACCAAAATTGAGGTTTCTGGATGTCCTTACTTCAACCTCTATTGGAATTGGCGGATTTTCCTGGGCCTTAATTTCTAATACTGAAAATATAAGCAGTAAAAACAAAAATGTATGATTATAAAATCTTCTATTTTGCATGGGCTCTACTTATTTTTTTATTACTATTTTTTTTGCGTAAAGAGCTTTACCAACCTGTAGGTTAATAATATACACGCCATTACTGGTAATACCCTCAAAAATTACCTCATTGGTTCCTGAAGCTTCTTTTATTTGTAGAATTTGTCCTGTAATGGTCGTTGCTTTTAAAATGCCTTTTTGATTTTCATCTAAATTAAGGTGAACCAATACAGTTCCATTTTGAACCTTTATATCAAAAGGTTCGTTAAAAGCAATTGCAGGACTTGTAACTTCTTCTTCAGAAAACATTAATTCAAAACGAGAATTATGCGTTCCTTTTTTGATATTGAAATTATATACGGGTTTTTTACTGAGGTTTTGTCCAATACCCTTTAAATGATCTATTAAATAAATATTCAAATTAAGATTTAAACCTTCAATGCGGGCAAGCCCAATAGTCATTTCTCCATTTTCATCGGCTTTAATTCCCAAAGGAATTTTTTTGTAACTTTTAGTTTCAGGGTAAGAAATAGCATTAATAGCCAGTTCTTTCCTGTCCTGACTTATATTGTAGAGGCTTGGTACCCTGGGGTCGGTATTCATCAATTTATGTGCATCCATTTCCTTTTCAAAATTCGAAGTGGCATAAGGCGAAAAATAGACAATCATGGCATCTCTATCCTTAGCACCCTTAAAACCAGCTTCCAGGCGAATTAGGGATTTCTGGCTGTTAATTTGAGACCTATAGAATTGCTGCCCAAAGTTGTTTGTACGCACCCTGTTATCCATCCCGAAGCTTCCAATTACTTTCTCTTGAGTATCAGAATCGCTCACTTTAATAAAAAAGCCCTGCATAGAAGGAATAATGTTAGGAGTGTTAATATTTCCTGTAGAAATATCATTTACATAAGCGGTGTAAGTACCGGTATATTGGTTGGTATCACTAGCAGTAAAAAAGTAAATACCGTTATCAATATTATTTCTTATCCATCCCTGGGGAGCATCCCAATCTATAGGAGAGGGGTAGGGGTTGCCCACTAAATGGAAACCGCGGGTATATTTTCGGTGATTATTTTCTAGCTGGCGTACCGAAACACTACCATTGTTTACCTCACCGGTTAATTCTATAGTTTGAGAGGCTGTATTTTTGCCTAAATTAAGTGCATAGCCTTCTGCAGTATTAAGTGCATTTGTGGTATTTGTATATGCTTCCCATCCGCTTGCATCAAGGTTTAGGTTTTCTACCCTTCGGTTTTCGTTATAACGGTAGAAATTTGGGAAACCAGTTACTGGATCGGTAAAATTCATAAAAGGGCCAAAATCTCCCACCATAGTATTTTTAAAAGGAGTACTAAAATATTTATAACCAAAAGCTTTATCCAAATAACGTTGCATGCTTACTTGCCCAATTACCTCGCCATTTCCGCTAACATCAATAAGGGCTGTTTTGATTTTATTTGAAATTAATGTGAGTTGATTCCCGGTATAAAAATGCCCGTTTTCAACCTTTAGCGTTCCGGTCACTTCAATAATTGCTTCTGAAGTTACTCTGGAAGTATTATTTATTTGTAGGTTTTGAATTCGATTATTTTCAAAAGCATTTACAGGAATAATTTGAGTTGAAGTCCCTTCAAAAGAAATGCTACCGGATTCAGTAGCTAAAATCCCCTTGTTTGTTAAATCTCCGGCAATACGCAACCAGTTATCGGTCACCATAACTGATGCATTGTTTTCTATACTTAAGTTCCTGGCTAAAGCATTAGCGCCCGCAGTTATTTCAGGGTAATTTCCGGAAGTTATATTTTCTGGAATTAATACATCGGTTTCCAGGGTAGGTAGGCTATTACAGCTCCAATTATTGGTATTATTCCAGTTTGAATTTTCAGTACCCGTCCAGGTATTTTTTGTCTTACATAGATCTTCACCTATATTCAAAACTGCGGTATCTGAGATGGAGATACAGCCATTTTCATTGGTTACCAATAATCTATAGCGCGAACCATCTTCCGGCCAATAACCAACTTTAATAAGCTCCAGCAATTTGGTTTTTGTACCTGTATAATGGCTACCATCCTCAATATCGTACCAGTTGCTACTAAAGGTCTGCCACTGAAAAGTTAGATTATTACCGGTAACTCCTGCTTCAATAAGGGCGTTGCTACCAAATTCTACAGTAACATCCTGTGGTTGTTTTGTAATTGGGTCTGGATCTACCTTTAATGTAGCCGGGATTGAATATACTCTACAGTTTTCATTGGAAACCTCTACACGATATAGATTATCATTAAAACTGGCAGGGGCATTTGTGATATCTAAGCGTTCGGAGTTTACATTTTTATAAAAATCATTGTTGGTTAGATTCCTCCAAGAGTTTCCATTGTCTTCACTTACCTGCCATTGGCGTTGATCGTTTGATGTATAGGTTTGAAAAGAAATATTATGACCTTCACAAACAACCTGATTTTTAGGCTGTGTATAAACACCTCCTGGGCTTTCATCTACTTTTAAAATTGCAGAATCAGAAGTTATTACGTTTCCATATTCATCTTTAATAACAACTCTAAAACGTATATTATTTAACCAGGTTCCCTGAGCATTTACAGTTAAATTGGAAGTTTGCGAATTTTGAAAATAAGTATTGTCCTTTATAGCAAAATAATTTTTTGAATCACCACCATCATTTCTTTCCCATTGATAAGATAGGTTTTGTCCAGAGGCATCTACATAAAAGTTTACCGCAGTACCCTGGCAAGTTGTATTACTTTTAGGCTGTGAATTAATTATTATGGGGTTCTTTATTTTTATCAAGGCGGCATTAGAAATAGATATTCTACACTTGTTGCTATTTCCACGAACAATAACCCTATATATTGCGTTTGCATCTTCTAACTGAACATTTGGGATTTCTAGTTGAAATTGATTTTCTCCAGCAAGATCTATCCACTTTCCATCCCTATTTTTAGTTTGCCATTGGTAAGAAGCCACATCTTGAAGTTCTTTATCTGAAGCAGTAAATACTGCATTTTCACCTATAGAAATAAATTGATCGTTTACCTTTAGGTCGTAGCAATTGCTTAGTTCAATGATATCATCCGGAATATCTGGATTGTTTGCAAAATCATCTTCGTTACCATAATCACAAGAACCGCTTTCCTGAGGGGTGCCGGTATAATCTTCTCCTGTATCACAACTTCCAAAGTTTGGCCAGCCATCTACATCTCCATAAATGTAAATATTTCCATTTTCTACATCAAAATTCCCTTTGCCTTCATTTCCTTTTTTGGTAAAGTTGCCATGGATAATTAGGTAGCTTGATATAGATACGTTTACTTTATTTGATGCTGAAAAATCTCCAAAAATAATTACGCGTGAACTAGCCCCCATTTCAAAATAGGAGCCATTATTGTCCATATTTATATTTCCATTGACTATTAAAGTACCATTAATGGTCAACGAACCGCTTCTTTTAATGGTTAAATTATTTATTTCAACAATGGTACCCTGTTCAATTACTACTGAATTTGAGATAATTACATTGTCGCTGGGTTGGGGAAGTTGAGAGGGGCTCCATACTATTTGGTGCCAGTTGCCATCTTCAGTAGAAGTTATATTTTGGGCAAATGAAAAATCAAAAAACAACAAACCTATCACTACAATGGTGATTTTTAATAAGATAGAGGGTTTGGAGTAGTTTTTTTTCATACCCTAAAAAACTATAATTTTATTTCGCTAGTAGCTAAAGTATCTCCCTGATCTTCAGCATAAGAAATTTTTAGTTTTCCGGTGCTTAAATCTATACCCTCAGCGTTTCTTAATTGAAAACTAAAGCTCCTTTTAGTATTTGGGGTATATACCGAAATTCCTTTTACCATACCCACTTCTGTTTCAGTGCCATTGGGCGCAATATAGGTAACACTAAGGTATCCATATACAGACATATTTCCGGTACGGTTTATTACAAGGGAAAGTCTGGGACTTTCTCCTTCGGTATTTAGCGAAAAATCTGTTAATTCAATTTTTGTATTAGAGTCTCCTTCTCTAATAATAATGGGAATACTAATTCCAAATACAGTTTTAATATTAATGGAAATCCCATCACTCTCTTCAGCTTCATCGGCACCAAGGGCCGTTTGTTCTTCCACTGCGCGAAAATACATATGTGAACGATATTCTCCCTGTTCTAAATTTCCGGTTCGGGTAAGTTGAACACGTATTGTTTGGGATTCATTGGGACCAAGAGATACGCGTCTTGGAAAATATCTTAGAAAATCTTCAGCAAAAAGCTGACCTTTTTCAGGTTTTTCAACTTGTTCAAAATCACCGGTTTCGGTCATTTTGTAGTTTACAAACGAAATAGCATACACAGCAGTGTCGCTTCCGGTATTGGCAAGATTTATTTCCTGAGAGCGCTGTGAGCCATCAAAAACCAGGCGTTTGGGCATAATCATAAGATCTCCCTGTGCATAGCTTGCAAATCCTGAAAAAATAAAAATGAAAAAAAGGAGTAGTGGACTAAGTAGTTTTTTTATCATATCCGTGGGGCTGGATTTAATATTAATTCTTTGATTTCAAAGATAATAAATAAGAACTTACACCTTAAAGCAATTTATCAAGTTTAATTGTAAGAAACGGTTACATTAAAGCCTGTTGAATTTGTGTAAAATCCTGAAGTTTGATTAGCCTCAAGGTTTAAAGTAGCACCTATTTTTATAATATCTACAATATTACCTTCCTGTGGTTGCACCGTAAACCTATCTATAACCAGTACTTGGTTTGGGTTTTCCTGATTATACAGCGTAAATTGTTCAGGTAGGGTAATGGCATAATTATTATTACCGTGTGTAACTACGGCCTCTGCGGGGTTTACCGTACCAGGAATAGCATTAGAAATTTGTACTCCGTATGCCACACGCGAACCATCGGGAGATAAAATTACCTGCCCCGGATTGTAGGCACTAATAATATTGCCAAAATCCAGATCTACAGTTTTATCAATTTTAATAGGGTCTATTACCGTTGCCCTACTATTCACGCTGGCAGATGCAGAGTTTTGCGCAGATACGCTAAGTCCGAATAAGCCAATAAATAAAAGAAAAACATAATTTTTCATAAAAGATTTAATAATGCTTATACCATCTAATTAAAACTAAAAAACGCCGCCACAGCGGGCGGCGTTTTATTTATATGTAGAATAAAAATTATTATTCGTAAGCTACAGTTACACTAATAGTTCCTGTATAAGTTCCTTCAGCTTGGGCGGGGTTTACTGTAAGTTCACCACCTACATTTAAAGTTTGTGCAGCACCTGTACCTACCACACCTGTATTTCCTAAACTACTTTCAAAGGTAACAGGCATTGCGTCTCCATTACCAGTTAAACTAATTCCAGGAATAGTTACAGAGTAGTTATATGTCTCAGCAGCTGTAACATCAAAAGATGCAGCTTGCACTGTAGTGCTGGGTGCTAATAAATCATCATTATCAGTAGATCTAACACCAGCAGTAGATATTGTAACATTACCTCCGGCAGCATTACCAATAATACGACCAAAATTTAAGTCAGATCCATCTGTAATTTTAATAGGGCTGATAATTTCTGCGGCAGCGTTAGCAGTTCCAGTTGCTTCATCTGACTGGGCAAATACAGTTCCGGAAATAAGAGCAAGTAGGATAAAAGTAATTTTTTTCATTTTAGTTTTATTTAATTTTGATTTGGGTTCAAATGTTTAACAGTGCAAATATGGGGTTAAACCCTTATAGGAAAGAAACATTTTCGATAATCAAAATAAAAAAATCGTTGAAATGCACGTTTCAATGAATTTTCCTTAAAACTAAAATGAAAAAGATAGATTTAATTGAAGATTCTTTAATTGTAATTTACGGTAACCTGTATATCACCGTTGGTTTTGTAGTCGCCAGGTTTTTGATTTGGGTTTACTATTAAACTTGCCCCAATTTTAATCGTTTTACTTTCTCCTGACAATGAAGATCCGTCATAATTTGTAGTAAAATCTTGTAGGAGCATACTTTCAGAACCATTGGATAGACGATGGCTTCCTTTAGGTAAGCTAATAGCGAAAGCAAATCCGTTTTGCCCGGTAACTTCAAAAGTAGCTGCTGAAACGGTCCCACCTTCAGCAAGTTCAAGGTCCCCATTAGTAATTCTGGTGTTTTCGGGAGTTAGAGTTACTGATCCGCCATTTTTCGCGTCAATATTGGCAAACTGCATATGACTGGTGGTGTTAATTCCAATCGGTTGTATAATTGTTGCCGATGCAGAAAAATTTGCCGATGCAGAAGCCTGGGAAAACAATGGACTTACTGCAAACACAGAAAAAATAAAAGCTATGGTATAGAATCGTAACATCGTTAAGCTGCGTAATTTGATTTTCGTAATTCAAAGATATAAATTAATTCCAAATTACATCGATGAAATACACTAAAAATCGACGAAATACATGTTTTTGTTCTAAAACGTCAGCTTTGCTTTTTGAGAATCACCATTTTTCATTTTAGATTAGAACATTCACGAATGAGCAGAGTGCATATAGCTTAGCATAAAATATTTAGGTTGTGAAAAGAATATAAGTAAATTAGGGGTTTTAAAATTTAATCTAGAAAACTATGAAAAACGTTTACACTACAAGTCTTAATCTTCAAAATACTGATTTCGGACTTTTATTATTTAGGCTATTTATTGGAGGTTTAATGCTTACCCACGGAGTGCCTAAGCTTCTTAAGTTCTTTGGAGAGGGTGAGATTGCTTTTGCAGATCCTATAGGCGTTGGTGAAACTGTTACTTTTACGTTTGCCGTTTTTGCAGAATTTGTGTGTGCAATCCTTATTATTCTTGGATGGGCAACACGTTTTGCTGCAATTCCATTAATTCTAACCATGGCTGTAGCTGCCATTATTGTACACTGGACAGATGGTTTTGGTAGCCAGGAGTTACCTCTATTATATATGGCGGGCTTTCTTTTACTTTTTTTTACCGGTGCCGGTAAATTTTCCCTGGATTATCACCTTTTAAAGAAAGACTAAAACTACTTTTAAACGTCAGTTCGAGTGATTTTGAGTTACGAAAAATCGTATTGAGAACTAAGTGAAAGATTCTTATTCTCGATACAAATTTCACTTGAATTGACGAATTTATCTAAAGGTTTAAGTTCTAAGGATAAATTTCCTAATTCTTATCACAGTTGAAGTACCACATAAGATTCATAAAAAAATCCTCCTAAAATTAACTATAATTGCAGGAGGGTTTTTAAAGTTATTATTTAAAATAGATTATTTATCTCGTTTATTGTCATCATCTTACAGGTATTTATTTTAATCAGAAGTTCCTTTTTAAATCAACCGGTAGTTTTTAAATTTACTAGATCCTATTTATCTTCAGAGTCAGAATTATACTTTTTCTTATTTACACATAATTTGTTTTTTATTAATAACTAGAATAAAACTTAAGGAAAATATCAGGTTGAAATCTGGTTAAATAAAAACGGCCTGAAAAGAATTGACTTTTCAGGCCGTTCGTTTATTTTAAGTCTTTGAAATTATTAGTTTATTCGGACTCCAGCATCGCGAAGAATTTGTCCAGATTAGGAATAATTACAATTCTGGTCCTTCTATTTTTGGCTCTGTTTTCATTATTAGTATTATCTACTAAAGGTTGGTAACTACTTCTACCCGCCGCAATAAGTTTTTCTGGTGCGACATCATATTTATCCTGAAGTATTCGAACTATAGAAGTTGCCCTTCTTACACTAAGATCCCAGTTATCCTGGATGTAAGATCCTTCTACCATAGTACGATCGTCGGTGTGACCCTCAATCATAACTTCCATTGCAGGCTCTGAGTTAATTACTTCGGCAAGCTTTTTCAATAAAGGTTGTGCGTTTCTTGAAACTCTGTAACTACCGCTTCCAAATAATAATTTATCAGAAACATTAATCATAACAACCGTTTCATCTACAGTAATATCAATATCTTCGTCATCAGATCCTTCTGAGATATTGCTTTTTAGGTTATGGGAAACAGCTAAATTAATAGAGTCTTCTAAAGTTTTAGCTTCTGCTACTTTTTCGGGATCCATTTTAGCAATGGTAGCCCTCATTTTTTCCTTATTATTATTAGACATAACAGTAAGATCGTTCATTTCCATCTTACTATCATTTTCCTCACGCAAAGAATTAATTTTTGCGTTATAATCTGCCACTCGCGCCTCTATACGAGCATATTTATCTTCTATTTCCTCTTTTTCCACCTGTGTTTTTTGCAGCGAGCTTCTGGTGTCGTCTAATTCGCTCTCTAAAGCAACATACTTTTTCTTGGATACACACGAGCTTAACATGGCTGCAGCTAATACTGTAACTGTGATTGTTCTTTTCATAATTATTTCGGATTTTTTAATTAGGCCTTTTAAATTTTTTAGGCGCTCAAAAACGAGCCAGAACTATACCAAAACCTGTAAACTTAGTCTTTGTGAATAATATTAATGATTTTTGTTTGTTGATTTTCAGATGCTTTTGAAGAATAAAGGGGGCTTTTGAAGGTTTTTGTAGAAAATCGTTTTAACTTTTTCTTTTGTAGAAATATGACAAAAACTGTGCAATAAAACCACAACTTTTATGAGGGAGTAAGAATTAAAGTTAAGCACAGCCGCCTTTATATTAACTAAATCTTAAGCATAAAAAGTTTAATTTATCTTATCAATAGAATAAATTTGATATACTAAGTGATATTAGGATTTGGAAAAGAGACAAAAGGAAAAGAAAGGTAGATATCGTATTTTTAAGATCCTCGTAAAATTCTTTGCGGGGCTTTTTATTTTTATACTGCTTTTATTGCTTTTTATTAGAAGTCCGTGGGGGCAGGATGTCATCAAAAATCAGGTGATTAATAATATTACTGCTAAGACTGATACTGAGATTTCTATAGATAAACTTTTTATTACCTTTTCCGGAGATATTCAACTCGATGGTCTTTACCTTGAAGACAAAAAAGGAGACACTCTAATTTACTCGAAATCTATAGAAGCTGATATTCCTATTTGGCCAATTATAAAAGGAAACGCCATAAGCATAGACAATTTAGATTGGAATGGTTTAAAAGCTAATGTTATTAGAAATGATAGTCTTAACGGATTCAATTACGAGTTTTTAATGCAAGCTTTTGCAAGCGATACTACTCAGCAGGCCAATACTAACCCAACTTCAAAAGATACTTCAGCTTCCCAGGAAATTAATATTGGAAATATAAATTTAAAGGATTTCGATATTAATTTTAAGGACGACGTTATGGGTATTGATACCAGGTTATCCCTGGGCGAACTTTTCCTGGAATTTGAAAAAACCGATCTTGAAAAAATGGATTTTCGGGTTGAAAATGCCGGTATTAGGAATACAACAATAACCTATTCCCAGAATAAATCTTTTCCCGCAACAGAAAACAAAGAGCCTGCGCCCATGCCATATTTGGTGGTAGATAACCTAAAGTTGGAAAATGTTTTGCTGAATTATAATGCTGCTCCCGATGGAATTAACGCCAACCTAAATATACAGGATTTTTTAGCCGAAGCTCCTTTGATTGATCTTAAAAAACAGGATGTTAAGATCAATACAATCGCACTCCAAAATTCTGAAATAAAGCTTAGCATGAAAGATCTGGGAAGTGCGCAAGATAGTTTAACCGAAGCAACTCCTTTTAGCTGGCCAGAATGGCAAGTAAATGTAGATGAAATAAAGTTAGCTAATAATAAGCTAAGTTATTTGGTTGACCAGGCACAACCAAAATTGGGAGAATTTAAAGCTGACGCCCTGGTTTTGGATTCCCTAAATTTTAGTTCAAATAACATATTCCTTAAAAACAAGAAAGCAGGAGTAGAAGTAGCTACTTTAAATTTTAAGGAAGCTTCAGGGCTAAACTTAAATAAACTTCAGTTTAATCTAAACTTTGAAGATACAGATGCAAGCCTTTCCGATCTTGAAATGGCCTTAAATGGAAATCAATTGGCCGGCAATGTCGGGTTGCAATATAATTCGGTTAAAGAGTTGATTGCTAATTACGAAACAGCAAAAATTTCGGTCGATTTACAAAAGTTTTTAGTAGACATACGTGAAGTTTTTCGTTTTCAGCCGGGTTTAAAATCCAATCCTTATGTAAAAGAATTGGCCTCTAATAAGCTTTATGGGAATCTTAAAGCCTCCGGTAAACTCTCTGCTATTGGGATATCCAGAGCTAAGCTTAATTGGAAAAACACTTCATTTTTTGCGAACGGGACTATTTATAATGCCAACAACCCCAATGAAATAGGCTTTGATATTCCTAATTTTAGGGCAGAATCTAAAAAAACCGATCTTACCGGTTTTATAAGCGAAAAAGATCTTGGTATACAAATTCCTGAAAATATTCAACTAAGCGGAAACCTCAATGGAAACCTGAAAGACTTGTCTACAAAAGCATTTTTGCAAACTTCTAACGGGAATATTCGTGTAGACGGAAACTTTAGTAATAATGAAGAGATTGCATTTAAAGGAAAACTAACCTCTGAGGAACTTGAGCTTGGAAACCTTTTGAAAAATGAAAGTCTGGGTGTTTTAAATCTGGAGTTAAAAGCTTTTGGAAGCGGAAGTAGCGTGAATACATTAAACGCCAACCTAGACGCAAACATACAATCCTTTTCTTATAATAATTATATAATAGAAGACCTTAAAATTTCCGGAGAAATCATAGATGGAAATGGTGATATAGCTTCAAGTTATAAAGATGAAAACCTAGAATTAGAGCTTAATTCGCAGGTAGAATTAGATTCTGTAAACCCAAAAGCCGACCTTACTCTGGATCTTAAAGGGGCAAGATTGCAGGAATTAGGCATTGCGTCCCGGGATATTAGGTTAGGACTCAAGTTAAATGCGGCCTTTGAAGGGAATGCTAAGGAATATAAAACCTATGCCGATGTTACCGAGGCAGTGGTTGTTTATGATAATAACACATATCTTCCGGGAAATTTGAATGCCCGGGCTTTTGTTCTGCCAGATTCCACTTCGGTGCAGATTACTAATAAAATACTGGAATTAGACTTAAAATCTAATGCAGACCCTGCAGATTTTATTGCAGCTTTGAATAGGCATTATGAGTCTTATTTTAATGAAGAAAAAACAGTGGATACACTCCAAAATCCGGTAAAATTAAAATTACGTGCCAGCATTACGAATGCGCCTGTTTTGGGTGAAGTTTTCCTGGCTAATCTAGAACAATTGGATACTGTGAATATTGAGGCCAATTTTAATGAAAAAGAGAAGAAGCTTGATGCACTGGTTAGCTTACCTTATATAAATTATTATGATAGTGAAATTGACAGCCTTGAATTCAAATTAAATTCAGATGCCGAAAATTTCGATTTTAATTTTGGGTTTAATTCAATTAACTCCGGGCCCATAGCTATTCAAGAAACTAACATTAGTGGAAGCCTTTCAGAAGATAAGCTGTTTCTTGATATCACATCTATCCAGGGCGAAGAACAATTATTTAATATATCTTCAGAAATCACAAAGCCTCAAAACAATCTTAAGTTACACATAAACCCTAAGGATTTAATTCTGAACAAAAAAGCATGGAACATTCCTGCTAACAATGAACTACTTGTTTTTGATAGTGAAATAAAGGCTAATAATTTTAGATTAAGCAATAAGGATCAGGAATTAAACTTAAGTGATAAACTTGCATTCTCAGACAAGAACCATATTGGCTTAGAGTTCATTAATTTTGATTTGGGGCTTTTGCTTAATTACCTGAATTCAGAAGAAGAGCTTGCTACTGGTAGCTTAAATGGGCACCTGGTTTTTGAAGATCCATTGCAGAAAATTGGAATTTTAGCGGGACTGGAAATTAATCAACTTAATGTTTTAGAAGTTCCTATGGGGACATTAAGTTTAAACTCTACTCCAAAAGCCGATTTCTTTTATGATGTTGGCCTGGCTATAAAAGGAGATAATGTAAATCTTAATATGAATGGGGATATCCAGGCGCTAGATTCTACCACCGTGGTAGATATGAAAATGGATATCGATAAAATTAGTATGAAAACCCTGGAAGGTCTTTCTATGGGAGCAATAACCAATGGAGAAGGAAGTCTTTCGGGAAATTTAAGCCTTGGCGGTACAACCACAAATACAAAATATAATGGTGAACTTTATTTTGATGAAGCGCAAATAAAACTGGCCCTGCTTAATGCCCCTTTTAAATTCCCGTCGGAAACATTGAAATTTGATAATAAAGGAATTTATTTTAGTGAATTTAAAGTAGAGGATAAAGATGCAAACTCATTTGTAGTAAATGGTGAAGTTCTTTTAGAGAATCTTCTTAACCCTGAATTTGACCTTAATTTTAAGGCAAGGAATTTTCAGGCCCTCAATTCAACAAAAGAAGACAACGAATTGTTTTACGGTACGGCCACTTTTGATGCAGATGCCAGCCTTACCGGAGATCTTAATGTACCTAATTTGGATATGGTCCTGAGTATAGGTGCTAACACCGATTTTACATATGTAATGCCCGAAGAAGAACTGGCAATGCAGCAACGGGATGGGATAGTAATTTTTACCAATCGTGAAAATCCCGATGATATTTTAACTGCAAATGAAGAGGAGGAATCGGCCACACTTACCGGATATAATATCAATACCCGAATTAATATTAATGAAAAGGCGGCGTTTAACATCATTATAAATGAACAAACCGGTGATAATTTTAGAGTGAAAGGGGAAGGTGAGCTAAACTTTAATATTTCACCTAATGGAAGAATGTCACTTTCTGGCCGTTATATAATGAATGGCGGACATTACGAAATGAGCCTTTATAATTTAGTGAAAAGAAGATTTGAAATAGCCGAAGGCAGCCGAATTACCTGGGCAGGAGATCCATTTGATGCTAATTTAGATGTTAGTGCAATTTATAAAGTGGAGACCTCTCCTGCATCGCTTATGGCAGTACAGGGAGCCGGAAGTGATCAATTTAGAAGAGATTTGCCATTTTTGGTTTATCTAAATGTAGGCGGCGAATTAATGCAACCAGAATTATCTTTTGGTTTACAAATGCCTGAAGAAGAAAGAGGTGCAGGTGGGGGAGAAGTCTATGGCAGGTTACAACAATTAAATAGCCAGGAAGCTGAACTTAACAAGCAGGTTTTTTCTTTATTGGTGCTTAATCGCTTTTATCCTTCATCTAATAATGCAGGCGATAGTGGTGGAAACCTTTCTATTGCACGCGATAACCTAAACCAGGCTCTGGCCGATCAATTAAATATGTTTTCCGATAAATTACTGGGTGATACCGGGGTGCAGCTTAATTTTGGCGTAGACAGCTATACCGATTACCAGGGAAATACGGCAACACAACGCACACAGGTAGATATAGAAGCGCAAAAGTCTTTACTTGATGACCGTTTAATTGTAAGTGTGGGGAGTGAAGTTGACGTGCAGGGCGGCAACAGGCCTGGAGAAGAAACCAGCCCACTAATTGGAAATGTAAGTATTGAGTATTTACTAACCGAAAATGGTCGTTTTAGATTAAAAGGTTTTAGAAGAAATGAGTTTGAAAATGTTATAGATGGGCAACTCATTGTTAGCGGAATTGCTTTTATTTTCACCCGTGAATTCAACGAATTTCAGGAATTATGGGATAATTTCTTTTTAAAAGAAGAGGAAGAAATTACAATCGAAGATAAAGAGGAATAAATTCTATTGATTTTCAACTGAAAAGTAGCGAAGCTTTAGCGATAGTATATTGGGGTATAGGAAATTTAAAATACGAGATAGAAATTAGGTATAAATGAAAATTCATTTTAAAAATATTATTAGCATCTGTTTAATGTCTTTGCTGTTTCAGGCTTGTAGCGTAAAGAAATTTATTCCCGAGGGAGAATTGCTATATACGGGTGCTGAAATTACACTAGAAGGTGATACCATAATTAAAAATAAGTCTTCATTGAAAGCCGAATTGGAGTCTGTTTTAAGTCCGGAGCCTAACAGCTCTTTTTTAGGAATGCAACCGGGCTTATATTTTTATTATAAAGCGCAACGGGAGAAACCAGGCTTTATCAATAAATTTCTAAATAAGAAAATTGGCGAGGAGCCGGTGTATGCCAGTGATGTAGAGCCGGTTCGAACCGAGGGTTTAATTAAGAACAGGCTTCAAAACCGGGGTTTCTTTTATAGTTCAATAGTTTCTACAACCAGTAAAAATGAAGAGAAAAAGGAGATGCAAGTGGCTTACGCTGTTGAAGTTCCCAAGCCGTATTTGCTAGAAAAATATAAGTTAGATTCAGATAGTCTTCAAATTTATAAGGAGATAAGTACTAGTTTAAAAAACTCACCTATTGAAAAAGGAATGCGATTTGATCTTTCTGCAATGAAACTGGAAAGGGAAAGGATTGATAGGGAATTAAAGGCTAGGGGATATTACAATTTTAATTCAGGGTTTTTAATATTTGAAGCCGATACCAATCAATATGCGCAAAAAAAGTTTGATTTATTTCTGAGGTTAAAAAAAGATGTGCCAACTCAAAGTATTATTCCTTATAAAATTAAGAGCGTTAACGTATACCCTAAATACGAGGTTGGAACCGATAGTTCTACAGCTAAAACACGCTATGCTGAAAAGAACTTTTTTCAAAAAGAGCTTTTCTTTAAACCTAAGCACTTAGACCCTTATTTGCTAATTGAGGAAGGTCAACTTTACGATCCAGAAACCTCTAGAAATACTGCGAGAAGGTTAGGTAACATAGGTGCTTACAAATTTGTGAATATCAATTACCGGGAAATAGATAGCCTTTCTACAGATAGCCTTGGCGTTTTGGAAACCAATATTTATTTGTCTCCTTTAAACAAACGATCTCTACGGGCAGAAGTTAGGGCAGTAACAAAATCTAACGGTTTTACCGGGCCAAGCCTGGCTTTAGGTTATACCAATAGAAATCTTTTTAAAGGAGGTGAAGTTTTAAATATTATCGGAGATTTCGGGTATGAATTTCAGGTAGGTGGAGGCACCCAGGCAGGTTTAAACAGTATTCAGATAGGATTAGAAGGCGATTTGATTTTTCCACGAATGCTATTTCCAATAAAATTTGATAAAAACTATTTTTCGTATTCCATCCCTAAAACCAAAGCCAGTTTAGGCTTTGATTATCTTAATAGAAGTCAACTTTTCAGGCTTGGTTCGGTATCGGCCAGGTTTGGTTATATCTGGAATGCTAATAGATATGTTACCCACGAGTTTAATCCTGTCTCGGTAAACTATGTAAACCTGGGAAAAACCAGTGAAGAGTTTGAAAAAATTCTTGAGGATAATCCTTTTTTACAAAACAGTTTTAATCAAGAATTTATTGCCGGGTTAACCTATTCTTTTACTTACAATGGGCATATAGATGAAAATAAAATACATCAGTTTTTTCTTAATTCAACCCTTGATATTGCCGGAAATTTAGTAGATGCAATTAGCGGCCATAGCGAAGAAGATCCCCAAACATTTTTAGGTTTAAAATATGCACAATATGCAAAGGCCGATATAGATTTTAGATATCATTTAAAAACAGGTCGGGATTCAAAAATAGCATCCAGGTTGTTTGCCGGTTATGGTTTGCCTTACGGAAATTCTGATGTTTTACCGTTTACCAAACAATATTTTGCAGGGGGGCCATATAGCGTAAGGGCCTTCAATACTCGCTCTTTGGGCCCAGGAACCTACACACCGCCCGGGGAAGATGGCGCTTTTTTCGACCAGGCCGGGAATATAAGACTTGAGGCAAATTTAGAATATCGTTTTCCGCTTTTCCCATATTTATATGGGGCTGTTTTTGCCGATGCCGGTAACGTTTGGTATACGGACAAAAATAGTACTTTAAAAGGTGGAGAATTCAGTAAAGACTTTATTAATGAACTGGGTATTGGTACCGGTTTTGGACTAAGGGTAGATATTCAAAGTTTCGTTATTCGGGTAGATCTCGCGGCACCACTGCACGATCCTAGTCTGAAAGAAGGCGAGCGTTGGGAATTTGATTACGCAAATCCTGTGTTAAACTTTGCTATTGGCTATCCTTTTTAATGATCCCCATCATTCTAAATTCGTTTTTAGATCTAGTGTATTGGCGTTCAAAGCAGCCTGAATCCTGAAGTTTTCTTCTTAAAATGAAATTACATTCTTGCCAATCGATTTCCCAGATTCCTGTAGGCTATGAACTTCTTTAAATGTTTTCGAGCTTAGCTTGCTAAAAGTTTTATGAAGAGTTGTAGTTATGGTTCCTTCTTCTAAAAGCTTCGAAATCCTTTGTAAAATTTGTTGCTGACGAGCCATATCTGATGTTTTGAACTTTGTTCGGGTAAACATAAATTCCCAGTGAAAAGCCGCGCTTTTATTTTTCAGTTTGTTTATGTCTACCGGATTTTTGGTTTCCACAATAGCACAAATATTTCCTTGCGGTTTTATAAGTTCTGCCATTGCATTCCAATGCATATCGGTATCGGCAAAGTTTAGAATATAATCTACCTCTTCATGCCCTTTAGCCTTCATTTGTTCGACCAAATTTTTATGGTTTACAATTACATCAGCTCCCATGTTTTTACACCAGTTTGCGGTTTCATTACGGGAAGCAGTGGCAATAACATTAAATTTTGTTAGTTTTTTTAAAAGTTGAATGGTTATAGAACCAACGCCACCGGCGCCGCCAATAATAAGAATATCCTGGTTTTCTCCCGAGTTTTCTTCAATTTTTAAACGTTCAAAAATACATTCCCAGGCTGTAAGTGAAGTTAGGGGTAGGGCAGCAGCCTCTTCAAAAGAAACATTCTTAGGTTTATGCGCAGTAATATTTTCGTTTACCAACTGAAATTCTGCATTACAACCAGGCCGGTCTATTTCACCGGCATAAAAAACTTCATCGCCCTGTTGAAATTTTGTAACCTTATTTCCAACTCGTTCAACAATCCCGGAAGCATCCCAGCCAAGTATTTTTGGCTGATTCAATTCCTTTTCTATAGCAGCGTTTTGTCTAATTTTATAGTCTACCGGATTAACGGAAACTGATTTAATTCTTACCAAAAGATCTAAATCTTCGGGTTTCGGTTCGTCGGTTTGAAATTCTATAAAACTGTTCTTATGGTCTATTGGGTATGATTTTTTTATTCCGACGGCTTTCATAAACTTTATTTTAAAATTTTCTATCTAATTTCCAAGGTGAACATAAAGTCACCTGCCACTTAACAAAAATAAAAGAGACTAGTGTTGCATTTTTCCGCCATAACAAAGGTCTCCTGCATCACCCAAACCGGGTAAAATATAGCCGTGATCATTAAGCTCTTTATCAATAGTAGCGATCCAAAGTTTTGAATCTTTAGGGAATTCTTTTTCTAACAGAGCTACACCTTCTTCAGCGCCAATAACAGCTACCAAATGAATTTCCTTTGGAGTTCCCATTTGCTTTAAAGCTTTCATTACATTCACAAAAGATTTACCTGTGGCCAGCATAGGATCGGCAAGGATAAGGGTTTTTCCCTCCAGAGAAGGAGAGGCCAGGTATTCTACCACAATTTCAAAATGTTCATCGTTATTGGGATGATGGCGATAAGCAGAAATAAAAGAGTTTTCAGCATCGTCGAAATAATTTAATAATCCATTATGAAGAGGAAGTCCGGCTCGTAAAATAGAGCAAATCACCACATCGCTTTCCGGTAACTGAATTTTTGAATTTCCTAATGGGGTTGTAATATTTTTTTCCGAAAAACTAAGCTGCTTACTTAGTTCGTATCCTAGCACTTCTCCCAACCGCTCTATATTTCTACGGAACCGCATTCGGTCTTTTTGAACATTTACATCTCTAAGCTCTGCTACAAATTTACCGGCTATTGAACTTTCTTCAAGAAGATGATTTACCTGCATAATATTTTTTAGTTTTTACTCTATAATTGAGATTCATTGCGTACACGAATGATTTCATATCTATTTTTCTAAAATAATCACTTTGTGTAAGGATGCCAATTTGAATTTATAATTCCGATTTTTACCTTGCAACAACCAGTAAAGGTAAGTAAATGTTTAACGAATGCATAAACTGTTATAGCTGCATTTTCTTAATATTGAGAAAAGATTTTTCTTTAATCTAATTTGGCTGTATTTTTGATAATTAAAGTTTAAAGAATTCATTCTATGAAGCTTATATATACTTTTTTATTTCTTTTTGTATCATCACTAAGTTTTGGACAAATAGACCTTCCGGCTACTAATAATACCGGAGGTATATTAAAAGCCGAACCAGAAAAAACATCTTCTGGTTTTCCTATTCTTAGGGCAGAAGAACCTACTAAAGAAAGTAAATATCTTAGAGAGAAACCAAAAGCAATAGATTTTAGGGAGAAACCAAATAATTTAAAAACAGCAGGAGATGCTGTTAAAGAGAGATGGACAAAGGATAAAGAGGCGCTTGAAAAATATAGAGAAGATCAATACTTAGGAGATTTTAAAACTACCGGGAAGTTCGTAGAATTATATTGTAGAGACCATCAATTTGTAGATGGAGACCAGGTAAATATTTATGTAAACGGAAAATTTATTGAGCGCGTAGTACTAGGCGGTGGTTATCGTCCTGTCCTGGTTAGCCTTGAAAGCGGATTTAATAATATAGAATTTGAAGCTATAAACCAGGGATCTTCGGGGCCGAATACTGCACAGTTAAAAGTTTTGGAAGAAAATGGTAATCTTGTGGCTTCAAAAGAATGGAACCTCTTAACCGGCGCAAAAGCTAGTTTAATAGTAGTTAAAGAATAAGCTTTTGCAAAAACGCGATCCTTAGATTTTTCAGTATTAATTTTAGGTTTTAGAATTCATTTAATAACTTTATAAGAAACTGAATCTTATGAAGCGTATATTAATTGCTATAGATTACCATCCGGTTTCTGAAAAAGTTGCTGAAGCCGGCTATAAACTCGCCAGGCAGCTAGATGCCAAAGTTTGTTTACTACACGTGATGGCAAATATAAGTTACTATGGAATAGATTATCCTACTTTTATGGGTTATTCCGGTTACGATGAAATGGCAGTAAATATGGATATTGCTCAGGAAATGCGTGGAGTAGTGGAAGATTTTTTAGAAACCGCAGCAAAACACCTGGAAGATAAAAATGTAGAAACACATTTATTTGGCTGAAGGGGATGCCGCTACTGCAATTTTAGAATATTCAAAAACATGGAATGCCGATTTGTTGGTTATGGGGACTCATAGTCATTCGGTTTTTGAAAAACTTTTAATGGGAACCGTAGCATCAAATGTATTGAAAAAAACCAAGGTTCCTGTTTTTATGGTGCCCATTAAAAAGAAATAGGCTAAATAATAAATACCACAGAATAGCCCCAAGAGTATTTAATAACGATATATCAAATAAAAAAGCTGTCTAGAAATTTATTTACCTGAATATTAATTTATTATAGTTAATACTTTTAAATTTCTTAGACAGCCTTTTCGTTCTTATGCGCGAAATTACTCTAAAAAACTTCTGAAGGCTTTTGGCTGCAAATAAGTTCCTGCAGTTCACAAACTATAGCTTCTCCTTTATTCTTATTATACCATAATTGAAGATTTGTTTTAAGCTGATCGTCAATTATATCATATTCTTGCACATAATCATCTACCAGTTTTGTAGCGGCTTTAGAACGCGGCCCCCAATGTGCAATTACTTCCAAGTTTTGATCTATAATAATCAACTTTGGAATTGAGCGGGATCCATAGGTTAAAAAAGAGTCCATAAGTTCTAAGTGCTCATCACGTAACACAATTTTCAAATCAATGTTATCTGAAATGCTTGCTATTTTATTAAAATAGGGCAAACTTTGAGCCGCATCTCCACACCAGGGTTCTGTGATTACCAACCAGGTTTGTTTAGAGCTTAAATCTTTAAAAGATGCTATCTGTTCTTCCGATAGCTTAATGGTCTTATCAAGACGTTTACTTCGTGAATAATTAAGTTTAGTGTAATTTATTTTATCTGGTGTAATTTCACCGGTCGTTTTTCCCTGGTTTACTAGCCTTTCAAAAAGCTCATTATATTTTTCATAGGAAATTGCCTTATCCAGGGAATCTTGAATTAGTTTTTTCATTCTTACTGATTTTAATATTATTCGGAATTTTACACGATCAACATTTAAATCTTATTCCGGTTTTCTAAAAAATAACTGATATTTATCTCTTTATTTAGTTATTCAAATAAATAAGACTTTGTTTTTAAAATAGTGTTTTCAGCATTATCAAGTGCCTTATTAAAGTCGGAGGTATTTTCCACTACTTTATTTTTTAAAAGCTTTCGGTAATAAGCTATTCCTTCTAAAATATTGTTACAAAATGCTTTCCAATTTTTTAGGGTACGTTTGTCTGGGTTTGGGGTTCTTTGAACCTGTTCTGCAAGATAATCTATGTATAAATCTAATTCTTTCACAAACATATGAGGTCTCTTGCTTTCCTTAATAAGCCCGGAACGCCCATAAATATGATCGGTCATTTCTTTTAAAGTAGAAAGCTTAGAAAAATTGGCAATATTAGGGCTTGGGCAAATAGTTACTGCTTGTTGTTTTTTTAGGAATGGAACTTTGTAATTTAATGGAGCCGCATTACTCAACCCAACACAAAGACATTCTTTGCTAAGTACATCTTCCCGCTGTTGTTGATATTCGTTCTCGGGCAGGTTGCTTTCCTCTAATTGTTTCAGTTTTAGTTTCTGATATTTTTTAGAAGCGGTACAAATAGGTTCTTTTGTGAATTCAGTATTCGAAATCAGGAACTTTTCGGTACAGGGGCTTCCCGGAGCACCTTTTTGAATTCTATTTAACCTTTCGGTTTCTGCGCTAGTACCTTTTAGGTAGTTAAATCCTACTCCTAATGGCGAAGATTGGCTTCTAATAACATCTTTCTCTTTAGAATTAAGCAATAAGCTAAGGGTTTCATCATCTACTGTTGTGGCTTCAGGACAAAGTAAAAATGGCGTTCCCCAGCCTGTACTGTCTACCTTGTAATGCGTAAACAATAAATTGTTCTCTTCTGAAGTACCAATTCCGCCCTGAACCGTAATCTTAATAGGGTGCGGTTCAGAAAAACCTTCCTGTCCTTTAGCTATAATTGCGGGGTTATATAAACTGAAGAGGCTTTCTTTTAATTCCTCCTTCTTTTCTTTAAATTCATTCAAGATGGGCCCCATTAATAATCCCTGGGTGGCAAAAACATGACCTCCACAGTTTAAACCAGACTCTATTCTGAATTCACTTACCCAAATTCCCTTTTTAGCTAAGTATTTCCCCTGAATAAGTGCCGAGCGATAATCACTAACTTTTATAACAACTTTTTTATCAAATTTACCCCAGCCAGTGGCATCAAACTCTTTAAATTCTTCCATATAATTAAACAACCTGGGGTTTAAGCCTGCAGAAAAAATAATGGCAGAGTTCTTTAATTCGCTAGTCGCATAAGCTCTTAAAGCAGTTAGTGCATCAGAACTGTTTGGAGCTATGGCTTTGTCTTTACCCGGATTGTCTTTATCTACTTTGGTCATTATATTAACCTCTACAGCGCCGGGTACCATTTTCTCTTTTAACTGCTGTTCTAATTTATCTCTTTCTGAAAGATTTTCTGTTTGTAAAAACCTATGAAACATTTTTTTTAACTCACCTGTATCAGGAAGCATTTCAAAATATTTAGTAAGGTCTGAACTTAAATCAAAAGTTGAATTCTTTATCCTTTCAAACTCTGTATTTACCGTGCGTTGTACCAAATTTAGATAATTGGTGATACGTTTAACACGGTAGTCGGTTTCTTTGGTACTAATTGGGGTATAATTTTCACCATATTTTTGCGAGTAATGCTTTCGCATAGTTTCCAATAAATTATCTTCAATTATAGAAATAGCCGAATTAATGCCGTAGCAAGCTACTTTAATTGGAGAATCTATGGAATACGCCAAACCCATAACGGGAATGTGAAAATTATGTGGTAATGATATCTGCATTAGAATTAAATTTTAAGCCGATAAAGGTGTTTAACTTTTTATTCCTAATATATGAGCATAATCATAGATTGATTTATTTCTAAAAATTCCCTTTCTGAATAGAAATTTAATTTATTGACTATCATGCATATATTCTTAAGCACACGTAGAATAAGTTTAGCTCAAAATAAATAGTTGGGGAATTTTTAAATAAATAAATTTTGTGGAGTCTAATTTAATCTAAAATAATAGCCAATAGAATTTAGTATAGTAGGTTAGGCAAGAAGCTATATTTTTCTATAGGCTGGCTGCAATTTTAAATAGTTTTAGAAACTGAGATTAATTTAAAATCTGGTTTTCATTATTAAAACAAAAAACCCCGCAATTTGCGGGGTTTTTTGTTGTGATCGCGCCAGGATTCGAACCTGGGACCGCCTGCTTAGAAGGCAGGTGCTCTATCCAGCTGAGCTACGCGACCGTTTTTGCGGTTGCAAAGATAAGCCTCTTTTTAAATAAAACAAGCTTATTTCAATTAAAAATTATTTTTTTTCTTGAAACTTATTTTCAGATCGGTTTTAATCTTTCTTTAACTTAATTTCTATTTTGAAAGTTTTTCTAAATTATATCATTAATTTAGCTCCGATAAAATTTTAAAGAGTCCAACTAGAAACTATAACCTGCTTTATGCCTCAGTATACAGAATTAATAAATCGGGTTTTAAAATTGCGCTTTTTATCAGCAAACCTTAATTACAGTCTCTAATTGTGTATGGAGTTTCAGTTTACGATTATTGTCCCGGTTTACAATGAAAAAGAAAGTCTACCCAGGCTTTTTGAATATTTAAAAAAGTATTTAAAATCTGCTTCCCTTAAGTCATGTGTATTATTAGTAGACGATGGTTCTAGCGACGGTAGCGCTTCGTTTATAGAAAAATTTTGTCTGGAGAATAAAGATTTTAGTTGTCTTTTGTTTGATAAAAATTACGGAAAAGGTGCTGCCTTAAAAGCCGCATTCGATAATACTAAAACCCGCTTACTTGGATACCTGGATGCCGACTTACAAACCCATCCTGAAGATTTTGAATTGCTCTTGCCTTATATTGAGGATTATGGTTTGGTGACCGGGTGGCGAAAAAACAGAAAGGATACTTTAATAAAGCGTTTTTCTTCTAAAACCGGTAATGCCGTAAGAATATTTTTCACTAAAGACAATATTCACGACACGGGTTGTCCATTAAAAATTATGCATACAGCTTACGCTAAAAAGATCCCTATGTTTAGGGGTTTACAACGCTTCTTACCGGCCATGATATTGTTACAGCAAAAAGAAATTAAAGAAGTGGTAATAAACCACTATCCCAGGATGGAAGGCTATTCAAAATATAATTTTAAAAATAGGTTCCTGGGGCCTTTAATAGATTGCTTTGCCTATGTTTGGATAAAAAAATCTTATATAGACTATAGTATAAAAGCGAAACATGGATAGTTCGCTACCGGTTTATGTGATAGGATTTATTGCCCAGCTCCTGTTTTCCTCAAGGATGATTATGCAATGGATACTTTCTGAAAAACAAAAAAAAGTTCTTACACCCATTCTTTTTTGGGAATTAAGCCTATTAGGAGCCTTCCTTTTATTTGTTTATGGATATGCCAGAAGTGATTTTGCAATTATGCTTGGCCAAAGTATTACGTACTTCGTTTATATTAGAAACTTACAGTTTCAGGGGCAATGGGTTAAACTTCACAGGTTTATAAGGTTTTTAATTTTTGCTTTCCCCATAATATTAGTGGCTTATAGTTTTTTTAATAATGAATACGATCTTCAAAAACTATTTCAAAATGAGGCTATTTGGCCGTGGTTGCTGATTCTAGGTATTATCGCGCAAATAATTTTTACCCTGCGATTTTTGTACCAATGGTTTTATTCAGAAAAACAAAAAAAATCTACCTTGCCACTGGGTTTTTGGTGGCTAAGCCTTGCAGGCTCTTCTTTAATTTTAATTTATGCCATTTTTAGAAAAGATCCTGTTTTACTTATTGGGCATCTATTTGGGATCTTAATGTATATTAGAAATATTATAATTCATCATAATGAAGTTAGAGAATAAATATCTAGTGCTCCTAATTCTGGTTTGTATTGCCGTATTTTTTGTAAACCTGGATGCGATCTATATCAATATAATGGAAGCGCGAAATTTTATAACCGCCCGGGAAATGCTGCAGGATAATAACTGGATCTTTACCACCATGAATGCCGAGCCACGTTATGAAAAACCACCGTTGCCAACTTGGCTTACTGCTATTTCTATGTCTATATTTGGAATGGAAGGGCTCTTTGGTTTAAGGCTTCCTTCTGCCATTATGGGTTTAGTATTAGTAGTGTTTATTTACAAATTCCTATTAAAAATTTCTAAGAATATTCAATTATCCTTTTTGGCAGGATTAATTGCTGCTACTTCATTTTATATTGTCTATTCCAGTAGGGATGGACAATGGGATATTCACACGCATAGCTTTATGATGCTAGCTATATTCTTTCTATATAAATTATATAATACTACAAAAAACTGGTATCTCCTCGCCACCATTAGCGGCCTTTTTATAGCTTGCTCTATTTTGAGTAAGGGCCCGGTTTCTATTTATGCCTTATTTCTTCCTTTTTTAATCGCTTATGGGGTTATTTATAAGTTTAAGGGAACTAAAGAACGTTGGAAGGCTTTAGTGCTTTTAACCGCTACCGCTTTAATATTTGGCGGTTGGTGGAATCTTTATGTTTATATGTTTGACACCCATGCAGTTTCTGAAATTACCAGTCAGGAAACTGGAAGGTGGCTAAACTATAACGTTAGGCCGTTTTATTATTATTGGAGTTTTGTTATACAAAGCGGATTATGGACTATTCCTGCTTTTGTAGCCTTGCTTTATCCTTATTTAAAAGATAAAGTTAGCAATAAGAAGGCTTATAAATTTACTTTATTATGGACGCTGGCTTCGGTTTTTCTTCTGTCTGTAATTCCAGAAAAAAAATCTCGGTACCTTCTTCCTGTACTTATTCCAATGGCGATGAATACCGCTTTTTATATAGAATATCTATTTTATAATTGGAGAAGTATAAAAAATAAAGAAGCTACTGTAGTCTATGTTCATTTTGGAATTTTTGCTTTGGTAGGTTGCATTTTTCCTATTGCCGCATATTTTTATTTCGAATCTTTTATGCAGAATATTCTTTACTGGTACATACTAAGTTCAATTTTCCTTTTTAGTATTGGGTTTCTAATGTTTAGATATTTACTATTGAAAAAGATAAAACCCGTATTCTACTTAAGCATTTTTTTCTTGATAAGCGTTGTGTGGTTTGGTTTACCAATGGCAGATAAGATAAATATAAACCCGGCGTACAATAGTGCCTCAACTATAGATAGTCATCTAAAAAAATATAATGCAAAAGTATATGAATTCAATACATTTGCTCCTGAAATAATCTGGGACTATGGAAAACCTATTACCGTGTTAACCCAGGAAGGGGAGGTGAAGATTCCGGAAGGCAATAAATTTTTAGTATTAACCGAAGCTCGCTTAAGTGATAGTTTACAGCAGGTTTTTAAGCTTTATAAAACTACAAAAATAGACAGTGTAGATATGAACCCTGTAGGCACCAAACATAAACGAAGGTTATACCGCGAATTGTATTTAATAGAAAAGCAAAATATAGATTTGCTACCTTCACAATAAGCCTATTATTTTTGGGTTATACTAATCTAAAGAAGTGACTATATTTTTTAACACGCCAATATTTCAGTATATTGAGGCGATTTTAAACTAACCAAATAATGCTCGATTATCCAATTAAATTTACCCCAATTCTAAAAGAAAAAATATGGGGTGGTAACAAATTAAAAAACAATCTTAATAAAGAAACAACCCAGAGCAACCTGGGCGAAAGTTGGGAAATTTCTGGCGTACCGGGAGATATATCTGTAGTAGCCAATGGAAAGCTTAAAGGTTCTTCTTTAAAGGACCTTTTAAATGATTACAAAGCTAAAATTGTAGGTGAAAAAATTTACAAAGAATTTGATAACGATTTTCCTTTGTTAATTAAGTTTATAGATGCAAAAACAGAGCTTTCAGTACAATTGCATCCTAATGATGAGCTTGCCCAACAACGCCATAATTCTTTTGGAAAAACCGAAATGTGGTATATTATGCAGGCCGATAAGGGAGCAAAAATTAATGTAGGCTTTAAGGAAAGCATTTCTAAAGAAGATTATATTTCCAGGTTAGAAGAAGGTAAGATCGTAGAATTGCTAAACTTTGAAGAAGTAAAAAAAGGAGATAGTTTCTTTATTAATACGGGTAAAGTTCACGCAATAGGAGCAGGGGTGCTTTTGGCCGAAATCCAGCAAACTTCTGATGTAACTTATAGAATTTACGATTGGGATCGTACAGATGATGAGGGTAATTCTAGAGAACTCCATACAGCATTAGCTATAGATGCTATAGATTTTGAAAAGAAAGACGATTTTAAACTTAATTATACAAGAGCTGCCAATACTTCTTCTGAAGTTGCGAGCTGTAAATATTTTACAACTAATTATTTACCTGTAAAAGGTAATATTCAGAAAGATTACAGTAACCTGGATTCTTTTGTTATTTATATGTGTGTTGGTGGGAGTGGAGAAATTTCAGTAAACGGTAATTCAGAAAATATTAAGCAGGGAGAAACCATGCTTATTCCTGCCGAAAATAAACAGGTAGAAATTTCAGCTAAAAATTGTGAACTTTTAGAAGTGTATATTAAATAAAAAAGGCTCTCTGAGTAAGGTTTCTTATATATATACATAATATTTAAGAGTTTCTCAGAAAGCCTCTAGGAAACTACCTCGGGGTTTTACCCTTTGGCGATATCAATAAAATCCTGTTAGTTAATTCTGCAGGATTTTTTCTATTTCATCCAATTCATTTTTATTGAATTCCAGATTTTCCAAAGTATTAATATTCTCTTGTAACTGCTCAACTTTACTGGCTCCAACCAATACAGAAGTTACCCTTTTATCTTTTAGTAACCAGGCAACCGCCATTTGCGCTAAAGTTTGCTTTCTGGCTTGGGCTACTTCGTTCAACTTTTGTACTTTATCTATTATTTTGGGAGTGATATGCGATTCATCTAAATAACTTCCCTGGGTTGCTGCCCGGCTATCTTTCGGAATTCCATTTAAATATTTATTGGTTAGTATGCCTTGTTCTAGCGGAGAAAATACTATACTGCCAATTCCTTCCCGTTGTAGTGTATTTAATAATCCATCTTCTACCCAACGATCCATCATATTATACCTTGGTTGATGAATAAGAAAAGGCGTTCCTTGATCTTTAAGAATTTTGGAAGCCCTGGCTGTATCCTTTGCAGAATATTGAGAAATCCCTACATAAAGTGCCTTACCCTGCCTTACAATTTGATCTAAAGCCCCCATAGTTTCTTCCAAAGGAGTATCGGGATCTGGGCGGTGATGATAGAATATATCTACATACTCTAAGCCCATTCTTTGTAGCGATTGGTCTAGGCTGGCAATAAGATATTTTCTGGAGCCAAAATCGCCATATGGCCCGGGCCACATATCCCAACCTGCTTTGGTGGAAATAATTAACTCATCGCGGTATTGTTTAAAATCTTCAGCGAATATTTTACCGAAGTTTTTTTCGGCAGAACCGTAGGGTGGGCCATAATTATTAGCTAAATCAAAATGGGTAATTCCATTATCAAAACCGGTTCTTAAAAGCTTTCTGGAGTTTTGAAAATTGTCTTTATCTCCGAAATTATGCCATAAACCCAAAGAGAGTAGGGGAAGTTTGATGCCGCTTTTTCCGCAACGGCGGTATTGCATTTTTTCATAACGGTCTTCAGCAGCTTTATACTGATTCATAAGCTTTAATTATTAATGATTTAAGGCTTTGCAATTTAGTTCTGGCTGTTTATCTATATATACCACTCGAGGTAGGTAACTCAACCTAAAATTGCAAACCTATTTTTAATTGACATTAAAATTAAGAATTTTCAGTTTAAATATACTTTTAGCTTTATTTTGAACAAAAGTTGTTTGTGCAAAGTAAAACCCCATTTATAAGATAAGCTTTATAAAATCCGTTGATTTAGTTACTTGAAAATTTAACCAGCTTAAAAACTACCAAGGGCTATGTCTACCATTCTGCTAAAGCTTTGTTCCCTTTCTTTTGCCGGTAAATGTTCTCCGGTAACCAAAGAATCAGAAATAGTGAGCACCGAAAGTGCCTGTATCTTATGTTTTGCCGCAACAGTGTAAAGTCCGGCGCTTTCCATTTCTACACACAAAACACCATAATCTGCCCATTTTTTATAGGTTAGCTCATTTTCTTCATAAAATACATCAGACGACAACACATTACCTGATCTAACCGGTATATTATTATCTTTAGCGTATTTAACTGCATTTAGAAACAATTGAGCGTCTGCCGTAGGCGCGAAATCGGCGTATTCAAATCTTGCTTTATTAAAGCTGGAATTAGAAGATGCAGACATTGCCAGAACAACATCATTCACTTTTAGATTTTTTTGGTAGGAGCCGGCAGAACCCACCCGAATTAGTTTTTTTGCTCCGTATTCTGTAATTAATTCTGTTGCATAAATCAATGCAGAGGGAATACCCATTCCCGTTGCCTGTACAGAAATTCTTTCGCCTTTAAAGGTGCCGGTATATCCAAACATACCCCGAACTTTATTGTAACAAACAGCATTTTCAAGGAAATTTTCCGCAATCCATTTAGCTCTTAATGGATCTCCCGGAAGTAATATTTTTTCTGAAATCTCACCTTTTTTAGCCTCTATATGTACGCTCATTCTAGTTTTTTTCTGAAATTACTAAATTAACACCTGAAGATGTTCCCAGCCTGGACACCCCTAATTCTATATATTTTATAGCATTTTCTCGATCTTTAATTCCACCTGAGGCTTTTACTTTCATTTTGTCGCCTGCAATTTGCTTCATAAGCTGTACATCTTCAAAAGTAGCCCCAGCGGTACCGAAACCAGTAGAAGTCTTCACAAAATCTGCCCTGCCTTTTAAAGCAGCTAAACAGGCAGCTTTTTTTTCAGCATCGTTTAAATAACAAGTTTCAATAATTACTTTTAGAATTTTAGAACCTATAGCTTTTTTAATTTCAGCAATTTCGTTCTGGATATATTCCGTATTTCCGGTTTTTAAAATGCCAATATTAATCACCATATCAATTTCATCGGCTCCTTTGGCAATCGCATCTTGGGCTTCAAACACTTTAGCATCTGTAGTCATAGCACCTAGTGGAAAACCTACTACCGTAGCTATCTTTACATTAGAGGTTTTCAAAATAGATTTAGCCAGATTTAGGTAGGAGGGAGGAATACAAATAGCGATAAATTGATTTGCCACAGCCTCCATACATAGCTTTTCAATATCGTCAGGTTTTGCTGTAGGCTTTAAGAGGGTATGATCTATATATTGATTTAGTTGCATTATACTATTTTAGGATTTACAAATTTATAACTTTCTGGTAGATGTAATTTATGATTGTTCTCAGGTTTTGGGGTATGGTGATTCAAGATGTTGTAAGTTTCATAGTTTTTTGAGTAGAATAAATAAAAATATGTCTTACACACTGTAATCTTAAGGAAGATTTAAAATAAATACTGGAGGATTCATACAGGTAAAGGTAAGCCCGTATCATTAAAAAAAGTTTTTAAAGTAGCTGAATAAAAGTTGCCTTAAAGATTATTCCTCTTTGTGAGTGTAATCTTCGTAACAATCTTCAAAGGTTTTATCAGTTTTAAAACTATCAGTTAGCACCTTATAAACAGTGAAAATTAATAATGCCTGACCTGCAATAGTCAAGTAAAAAATTAAACGAAAATCGATATTAAAATATACCAATACAGTAACAACCACTAATATAATACTGGTGATAATTAAATTTGTGATACCATTGAGTCTCATAATCAATAATTTACAAAAAACAACTCAAGTTTTATCTTAAATATTAGATAAAAAAATGCTTTTGGTAACGCCAAATGGGTATAAGATACTGGTGCTATTTTAAAATAGAATAGCCAGATATCAATTTTAAAATGTCACTAACAATTGTATATTTGCACTATAATTTATATTATGTAAAATAGGATTTTTAAACAGGACTCAATGCACTTATTGCATCTATATGTTTTTCATTTTCTATCTTTCTCTTTAAGTTCCCCTATTTCGCCCTGATAAGAAATAAAAGATCGATCGCTACTATTCACTTTGGTATCAACTTTTCCTTCGGGATAAATATTGATTGTAAAATTAAGGTTCTCGGTATTTTGTCTGGCCGAAAACTCAATGATTTGTGTATTCTTAGAATCTGTTCTAATTTCTAAATCATTTAGTGGTCCATTATATTTTATTCCGCCTTCATCATTATAGCCGCCACCGGCAAAACGTTCACCAAAAAACGGTAGAAATAAGTTTACCGAATCTTTTTTAAACCTTATAAAATTCGGATTTCCTATAAGGTTAATTCTACCTCCGCTCATAGGATTAACCCAATCGTGTTCAATTTCAAATTCGCGACTTTCTACCAATTGTTTTGTTTTTTCCACTTTTGCAGCATCTACACTAGTACCGCAACTTTCAAAAAATATCAGTAAAATAATTAATAAATAATGTGAATATCGTTTCATTATGTTTAATATCAATGTGTTAGCCTAAGTTACAAGCTTTTGATTCAATTTTATCTTAAAAGAGTTTTAAATTATTCATTAGACTACAGAATGCTATAGAGCAGCTATTTATCAATTACTTAAGTTTAAATCTATGATAAATAATGCAGGCAAAATTAGAGTTATTGTATAAATAATTTGGTTTTAAAAGGATTCTTAAAGCTTTGCTAAGAATCACTTAATTGTTTGTATAATCGATGGATAATGGGTTTCTTGGTAGTCTAAAATATTATAATTTATGGAAGCAATATATCAGTTTGTAAAACTAGAAAAAAGTGAAAGTTTACAGGAATTCGCACAAAAGAAATTAGATAAACTAGAAGTAAAATACGATTTTATTGTGAAAGCCGAGGTTTACTTCAAAAAGCAGGAAGGTCAAGATCCTAACGGCTATATATGTAATGTGAAATTAAGTGTGCCCGGCCCACAAATTTTTGCAGAATCTAACGAAAATTCTTTTGAAGCTGCTACCGCTGAGACAGTAAGAGACCTTGATAGGCAATTGGCCAAGAAAAAAAGCCAAATGAAAACACACGCTAATTAATTAGGTTTTGCAGTTCTATGTAGAACAGGCTATTTGAAAACTATTCAAATAGCCTTTTTTTTACCCCCTGGTTTTTCAATAGTTAAATAGAAATCTTCATTTGTTCGTATCAGCCTCTTTTGCGTCCAGGGCCTGCCCTTCACCAAGTTCGTTGGCTTCAATACGTTCTTTAAATTCATTAATAATCCCGCCTTTTAATAGTACTTTAATTTGCCTATCGCTCATACTATGCCTTGTTTCAAAATTTAATTTCTCACCATTGGCTTTTTTTACAATCACCTTAATATTATTTCGGTTTTTAATGTCTTCCCTAAGATTTTTAAAAACTACCTGATCGCCTTGTTCAATTTTATCATAATCTGAAATATCAATAAACTCTAAAGGCAAAATTCCAAAGTTTACTAAGTTCTGCCAGGCAATCCTGGCGTAACTATTAGCTATTACTGCCACTTGCCCTAAATATTTTGGCGCAATAGCCGCATGCTCTCTACTGGAGCCTTGTGCATAATTATCTTTTGCCACTACAATATGCCCACCATGTTCTCCTTTGGCTTTCATTGCACGATCATAGAAAGTTTCGTCAATAACTGTATACGAAAATTTGCTTATTTCAGGAAGGTTACTTCTAAAAGGCAGCACCTCTGCCCCTGCTTTTAAAATTTCATCGGTAGAAATATTATCACCCATTTTAAGCATCACAGGAACACTATAATGATCTTGCATTGGTTCAATGTATGGTAGCGATTTAATATTTGGTCCTTTTTGAAGTTCTACCTTAGAACCATCTTCCGGTGGTGCGACCAGCATATCTTCCTTAATAATATGAAATTCGGGATATTCAAATTTAGGGTATTTCATATTGTAAAGCTTTTCCATATCCCTGGGATCGGTAATTTTTCCTGTTAGTGCTGAAGCTGCAGCTGTTTCAGGACTACACAAATGAACCTGATCGTCTTTAGTTCCCGATCTATCAGGAAAATTTCTGGGCATGGTACGTAAACTAATGGTACCCGATGCAGGAGCCTGGCCCATTCCTATACAACCCATACAACCCGATTGGTGAAAACGGGCACCGGCCTTAATCAAATTAGCAAAGGCCTTATTCTCTATCATATTCTGAATTATTTGTCGCGAAGTTGGATTAATATCAAAAGATACATCGCTACTCACCGCTTTATCTTCTACCATAGCTCCCGCAATCCAGAAATCGCGTAATCCCGGATTAGCTGATGAACCAATAACAACCTGGCTAATGGGTTTTCCTGCCACTTCACTTACAGCAACTACATTTCCCGGACTTGTAGGCAATGCTATTAATGGTACAAGTTCATCTAAAATAATTTCTTCGTGTAAATCGTATTCACAGCCCTCATCGGCTATTAGTTCTCTCCAATCGTGTTCTCTTTTTTGAGATTTCAGAAACCTTTTCGTTTCCTCATCGCTTGGAAAAACTGTAGTAGTAGCGCCCAGTTCGGCGCCCATATTGGCGATTACGTGCCTATCCATGGCACTTAAGTTCTTAAGGCCATCTCCATAATATTCTATCACTTTTCCTACTCCGCCTTTTACATCATGACGTCGTAACATTTCTAAAATCACATCTTTTGCACTCACCCAATCTGGTAAATTCCCGGTAAGTTTAACTCCCCAAACTTTGGGCATTTTCACAAAATAAGGCTGCCCTGCAATGGCTGCCGCAACATCCAGTCCGCCGGTACCAATGGCCAGCATCCCTAAAGATCCTGCTGCGGGAGTGTGACTATCTGAGCCTACCATTGTTTTTCCAGGTTTCCCAAAGCGTTCCATATGTACAGGGTGGCTTACTCCATTTCCTGGTCTGCTATACCAAAGTCCGAATTTTTGCGCGGCTGAAAGCAGGAATAAGTGGTCATCGGCGTTTTTAAAATCGGTTTGTAATAAGTTATGGTCTACATATTGCACCGCAACTTCTGTTTGTGCTTTATCCAATCCCATGGCTTCCAGTTCTAATTGTACCAATGTTCCGGTTGCATCCTGCAGTAAAGCCTGGTCTATTTTTATTCCAATTTCCTTTCCGGGAGTCATTTCACCTTTCAGTAAATGCTCCTTAATTAGTTTTTGTGTTACGTTTAATTGAGACATAGTTGGTTAATTTTTATGCTTTAAAATATTACATTTTAAAGGAATAGTTAGCCCGTTTAACAATATCTTAAATCTAAAGTTTAATAGATGCGAACTAACTTATTTAATTATAAATGAATAGTAAATAAAAACAGCCATAACTACAGAAGGCACTCCTTCCCTATTTATGGCTGTTTTCAAAAAAAGTCGTGTGAAAAATAAGCTTTCAAATATTCTGAACTCGTGTTGCGAAATATTTTACGGATTATTTTTGAGACGACATTATTATTAATTTTTACTTAAGGCATTTAAAATATCTGTTTGTTGACCTTCTTCAATATTAAACCCGGGCTTTCCTTTTCTTGGAAATAAGTAAGCGAACTCTTCATCAAAAGCACTCCAGCTTCCAGCTAAGCCGAAATCGTCGTTGGATTTATCCATTTTTGGCCTTTTAAAAGTATTTAAATCTGAATTATAAGGAGAGCCTTCAGCATCTTCCCCCGGAAATAACATTCCGTCGTTAATTTCAGAATAAATAACCACCGATGCACCTCCATTGCCGGGAAGATCAAATACTTTTAAACCAAAATCCTTTAGAACTCCTTTTCTTTCAGTGATGTCTTTTGTTTTGAAACTGTCCTTAAAGTTGTTACGCGCATGTGCAAAAATTGGGGCACCACCGGCATCTTCAGAAATCGTTTTTAAGTCTGCATATGCATCTTTTAAAATAGCATCGCAGGTAATTAAGATTCCTTTTATTTTATAGCCATCGTTTACCAGTTTTTTTACAGCTTCTTTCGTAGACTCTTCAACCACATCAATAAGCAAAATATCCTGTCTATTAATATGTCTAATAGCATACCCCTGATTAAAAGCACCATCTTTTTCCTCTCCCTTGATAATAAAAGTATCGGGGATTAATTTTAAAAATTTACCTTTTTCACCTTTTTCAATAAATTCGGCGCTTTGGCTGTGTAACACTTCCATCTTATCAACAGTCTTCATAATCAAATCGTTTTAAATTAGTTGCTTCAAGATACAAATAAGGCAAGGCTTTTACAATGAAGAAATCTGGTTTTAGGACATATTTAACGAGACGGCAAAAGCAGAAAAATTCCCGATATGAAAAAGGTTAAATGGAATTGGCAGATTTTCACCTAAATAAGTTACAAATGCGATTCTCTTTTCATTTTTACAAATGTTAATTGATGCCAAAAACGTTTTTAGCGTGTTGTGATAATTCGCCCAGGAGTTTATTTTAAATGTTCCCCTCCATTTACAGGTAAAATAGTTCCGGTAATCCAACTAGCTTCGTCCTTACTCAATAAATAAACAACATTAGCAACATCTTTTGGGATTGTAAGCCTTTTAAAGGGATTGTGCTTTAAGGCGTGAACTCGCAAGGTTTCGTTACCGGGAATCATTTGAAAAGATCGTGTAACGGTAACGCCGGCCTGAATACAATTTGCTTTAATCCCGTGAGGCGCAAATTCCAGGGCAATGCTTCGGGTGATGGCCTCCAAGGCAACTTTAGCCGCTGAAACAGCTGCATAATTAGCCCAGGCCTTTTTATTCCCCTCACTGGTAAAGGAAATAATCCTGGCATCTTTTGCAAAAAGTCCTGAGTTGAAAATAGCTTTAGTCCAATCGTAAAGGCTTATAGCCATTGCATCTATGGTAATTTGGAAGTCTATATTTCCAAGGGTAGGCTCTTCACCTGTCATTGGTTTAAGATTTCCCTTAGAAATACTATGCACTAAAGTTCGTACTTTACCTTCTTCACCAAGTATTTCGGAAATCTCTTTAATAAGCTTCCCTCTTTTTTCAGCATTAGTAGCATCAACATTAAAACTTTCAAATTTTACATCCTGTTCTCTAATATCTTCAAAGGCTTCTTCAATTTCAGCAATATCAGCACTCCTATCTCTATGAATAATGATAATATTCATCCCGTGATGGGCTAATTTTCGGGCAGTGGCAAAACCAAGGCCAGTACTACCTCCTAAAATAATAGCCCAATAATTAAGATCTTTAAAATCTGTTACCATTCCAATAAAATTCTTTGTGCCGAAAATCCAGGTCCAAAACTCAACATAAAGTCCTGTTCACCTGCTTTTGGCTGTTTCTTATAAGTCACTCTAACATATACAATATTTTTGCAATGCTTATATTCCCATATTGCCGAGAAGCACTTTACGGGTTTCATCTATATTCTCCCCTAAGTTACCAAAAAGATTTTCAACTGTTTACATAATTTTCTTTCCACATCAATAATGTATAAGATGATATACTCTATCATCAAGATTTAAATCAATGAGAAGAATATTCCCTGTATTGCGGGAACATTATTGGGGCAATACTTTTTAAGGCTTACATTTTTTATATTTTCTTTCTAAATAATTGAACAGTGTCGAAATGCCCATTTCATTTTCCAGAGTATTTGATGATTGTTTGTGGCAGCTGTTGTAAAAGCTTTTAGTTATTTCTTTTTTAACCTAATTAAATTAAAAATTTCATTATTAATAAGCATTGTTCTTAGCTGAAAGAAAAGCATAAAAAAATCCCGGACTTTTCCGGGATTTAATAGTTGTTTGGGAACTTAAAAAGCTTAATTCTGTTCAGCAGCTTTTCTTCGCGCTTCTTCTTTAAGTTCTTCGTTAGCCACAATTGCTAGCTCTACCCTGCGGTTTTTAGCACGACCTTCGGTAGTTGAATTATCATATTTTGGCTGTGATTCTCCATACCATTTTGTTTCAAACCTACCACTGCTTAGACCGTTATTCACTAGATAGTTGGTTACCGCCTGAGCTCTATTTTTTGAAAGGGTAAGGTTGTAAGATTCACTCCCTGTATTATCGGTATGTCCTTCTACCAGTATATTAGAGTCAGGATATTCTTTAAAGATATCGGCAAGTTTATTTAATGTTGCCTGCGACTTTGCATTAATATTATACTTTTCGGTATCAAAATAAACTCCACTTTTCTCATCAAAAGTAACATTTATACCTTCTCCTACACGTTCTACTTCAGCCCCTGGGATTTCCTCTTCTATTTCTTTGGCTTGTTTATCCATTCTATCACCAATAATGGCTCCGGCAGCTCCACCTACAACACCACCAATAATGGCACCTAATGCCGTATTGCCATCGCCGGTATTGTTTCCTATAACACCACCAATCACGGCACCACCAGTTGAGCCAATTACAGCTCCTTTTTGCTTATTATTTGCATTCTTAGTAGCCTCACAGCTAAAGAGCAGGGTTGAAGCAAAGAGAATGGCAAACATTCTATTTATTGTCGTTTTCATAGTAAAATAATTTATTTAAAGTTTAGAAAAATTCATTCTAATCACAAAGGGAGAACCTTCTAACATTACAGACTGCTCCCACGTCATTTGGTTTTCTGAAAGTGATTTTAAATTCATACGGAACCCCTGGTTTCCAGTGGTAGATTTATAATCTTCATCCGTTGGCTTTAATAAAAAATCATAAACTCCTTCAGGTGTATTTTCTTCGTCTATAGACCAAACAAAATAACGTTGTCCCTGGCTGCAATTACTACCCTGAACGGAGTATGCCCCTCTATTATTGTTGGAAACAAAGTTCCATGTACTATTTTCAAAGCAAGAGGCATTCGCATCATTTAGTAAGGTTACATCAAACTCACCCGAACTGTTTGGGTAAGTTACGCTGGTAAGTGTCCAATTTCCATCAAAAGTTTTTCTAGCTTCTTTCGCGGTTTTGCTAGGGCCACAAGCCACAAAAAGTGCGGCTACAAAACCAAGTATAAATAGCTTCTTCATTATTAGTTGTTTAAGTAGTTTATTAGGTATTTATGTAAAAACCCAATGTTTGCCGATGAACATCTGACACAATACATTGGATTTTTAGTTATTTTTTAAAATGTTTTTATCTTCTAAATAATCGGCTTACCAGAGAGATTACAAGCAATACAAGGAAAATATAGAATATAATTTTAGCAATATCAGCAAAACCTTCTGCAATTCCCCCGAAGCCAAAGATAGCAGCTACCAGAGCAATAATTAAGAAAATAACGATTAAACGTATCATAATATTAGATTTTTGATTAGTTATAAACTAAATTACAGCAGGTGTAGAACCGAGACAAAAGATTATTAATACTTTAACAGCGCGCTTGTTAAGGATTCTTAAAATCATTCAATTATCAGCTTAATATTATTAATAGTCTATTAATTGCTGTATCTTTTCTTTTAATTTTTTCTTCGGAAGATAGCCTTCTTCCAATGCTGTAGCAAAAGGTATAGGCATTTCAGCACTACCCAGGCGCATAACCGGAGCATCTAAATATTCAAAACAGGTTTCTGAAATAATTGCAGAAATTTCTGAAGCTAAGCTTCCAAACATTGAATCTTCAGTAAGTACTAAAACTTTTCCGGTCTTTTTTGCACCTCTTATAATAGTTTCCTTATCTAAAGGCTGAAGACTCCTTAAATCAATTAAATTAACCTCATTTAATCCAATATCCTCTATAGCCTCTAAAGCCCAATGAACACAGGCTCCATAGGTTATAATAGTGATACTTTTCCCTTCTCTTATTACAGAAGCTTTTCCAAATGCTAATGTGTAATAATCTAACGGAACTTCCTGCCTAATGCTTCTATATAATAATTTATGTTCAAAAAATAAGACAGGATTCGGGTCATTAAACGCGGTGTTTAAAAGTCCCTTAGCGTCGTATGGAAAAGCCGGATAAATAACTTTTAACCCCGGAACCTTGGTAAACCAGGCTTCATTGGTTTGGCTATGAAAAGGGCCTGCCCCTACTCCTGCTCCACAGGGCATTCTTATCACTACATCGGCATTTTGGTTCCATCTATAGTTACTTTTGGCCAGGTAATTTACAATTGGATTAAAGCCGGAACTCACAAAATCCCCAAACTGCATTTCTACCATGGCTTTCATGCCACTAATAGACAGGCCCATGGCAGTGCCAACTACAGCCGATTCGCATATAGGGGTATTTCTTACGCGATCTTTGCCAAATTCTTTTAAAAGTCCTTCGGTAATTTTAAAAACACCTCCATATTCTGCGATATCCTGGCCCATTAACACAAGTGAGTTATGTCGCTGCATAGATTGTCTTACAGCCTGCGCTATGGCATCTATAAATCTAATATTTTCTGTTTTCTTATTATGTTTAACTGACTGATAAACAAACTTTTGAAAAACATCATTTAATTCGTTGGTTTCGTCGAATTCCACCGGGGTTTCGTCGTTAGCTTTCTTTAGGTTGCTATTTATCTCAGCTTTAATTGTATTGATCAACTGAGATTCCTGGTCTTCAGTTAGAATCTTTTCCTCTTTTAAAAACTGTTGGAAGTTGTTTACAGGATCTTTTTGTGCCCAGAACTGCATTAAACCTTCAGGTACGTATTTGGTTCCACTGGCTTCTTCGTGGCCACGCATTCTAAAGGTTTTAAACTCCAATAAAACAGGACGTGGATTTTCCCTAATGCTTTTAGCTATTTCAGAAACTTTACTGTAAACATCAATAATATTGTTACCATCAATGATATAAGATTGCATCCCATAACCTTTGGCACGATCTGCAAGGTGATTACATCTATATTGTTCTGTGGTAGGTGTTGAAAGTCCATAGCCGTTATTTTCTATGCAAAACATAACCGGTAAATCCCAAACCGAAGCAATATTAAGCGCTTCATGAAAATCACCTTCACTAGTCCCCCCTTCTCCTGTAAAAACTGCTGTAAGTTTGTATTCGTTTTTTAGTTTATGCGCGAGGGCAATACCATCGGCAACTCCTAATTGAGGCCCTAAATGCGAGATCATTCCAACAATCTTATATTCCTGGGTACCAAAATGAAAGCTTCGGTCACGGCCTTTTGTAAACCCGTTTTGTTTTCCCTGCCATTGGGAAAAAAGCCTATCTAAAGGAACATTTCTACTAGTAAATACGCCAAGGTTACGGTGCATTGGTAAAATATACTCATCGGGGTTTAGAGCTTTTGTCACTCCCACCGAAATAGCCTCCTGGCCTATACCACTAAACCATTTCGATATTTTTCCCTGTCTAAGTAAAATAAGCATTTTCTCCTCAATTAATCGGGGCTTTAGAAGTGCGGCATATAAATCTAAAAGTTGAACTGAAGAAAGATTTTTTCTATCAAATTTTATGATTGAATTCATTGCAGAATCTCGATGCATACAAATGTTTGTTTCTCAAATGTAACCAAAATTATAAATGCTAAGAAATATAAAAAGCCTCGGGGACTCCCGTAATTTTATTTAACTTTGTTTGTAATACTACCTAAAACAAAGCATATTATGGCAATGAATAATATTCCTAGCGTAGATTTGGCCGATTTTATTTCGGGCGATGCGAAACGAAAGCAAAAATTTGTAGATGAAATTGGTAAAGCTTACGAGGAAATTGGTTTTGTAGCTTTAAAAAACCATTTCCTTGACAGTGCGCTTGAGGAAAATTTATATAAAGAAGTAAAAAGTTTTTTCGCACTTCCCCTGGAAGTAAAGAAAAAATATGAAATAGAAGGCCTGGCAGGTCAACGAGGATATATCTCGTTTGGCAAAGAACACGCTAAAGGTAAAAAAGAAGGTGATCTGAAAGAATTCTGGCATTTTGGTCAGGAGCCAGATAAAGATGCCAACCTCACTGAAGAATATCCTGAAAATATTCAGGTCAAAGAACTTCAGGATTTTAATAAGGTAGGAATGGAAGCTTACCGAATGCTGGAAAAAACCGGAATTTACGTTTTACGTGCTTTAGCCTTATATATTGGGCTGGGTGAACATTATTTTGATCATTGGGCCAGCAATGGCAATAGTATTTTAAGGCCAATTCACTATCCTCCAATTACCGAAGAACCTAAAGGAGCTGTAAGAGCAGGTGCACATGGAGATATAAACCTTATCACTCTACTTATGGGAGCTTCTACAGGAGGACTGCAGGTGTTAAGAAAAGACGGTGAGTGGATTGATGCCTTGCCCCAAGAAGATGAACTGGTTATTAATGTTGGTGATATGTTAGAAAGGCATACCAATAATAAGCTGCGCTCTACAATTCATAGGGTGGTAAATCCGCCTAAAGAAGAATGGAGCAATCCAAGGTACTCTATTCCGTTTTTTATGCATCCAAGAAGCGAAATGCCGCTGGATTGCCTCGAGCAATGTATAGATGAAGAGAACCCGAAACAATATGAAGACATTACTGCCGGAGACTTTCTACATCAACGGCTGGTAGAAATAGGACTTCTAAAAAAATAAATTATGCCCAAGAAAAAACTAGGACTCGAAGATCTGGGTGGTTTTGTTTATTCTACAAAGGATGATTTTGATGGCAACGAACAAAATGAAACTCAAGAAACTTTAGCGCCCCAGGACCAATATTTAGAGGCACATTTTAGCAATAAAGGTCGTGGAGGTAAAACAGTAACTATTATTAAAGGTTTTGAAGGCTCTAATGAAGATTTAGTGGTACTTGGAAAGAAATTAAAGAAAAAATGCGGAGTGGGTGGTTCGGCTAAAGATGGTGAGATTATTATACAAGGGGATGATCGTGAGAAGGTGATGGAGATTTTAAAGAAGGATGGTTACAATGTAAAAAGGGTTGGAGGTTGATTTCTGTCCAACTTAAATTTTTCCTATGTTAGATAAAGCTCTACATATTATTAATGGAGATAGTTTAGCTGAACAAGTTAAAGAACTTGGCCTTTCGGGTGAAACTATTGTGTGGCGTGAATTATTGTGCGAAGGCCCGTGCACTAAAGAAGTAGGTTCTAATGAATTTATTAATTTACGTCAGAAATTTTTAAAAAAGGCCTATGATATTTCTTCTGAAAATTACCAAAATCGATTTGTCTCTCAGCTAAACAAACTGAAAGCTGCTCAGGATTATGATCACGTTGTACTCTGGTTTGAATTTGATCTTTTTTGTCATATCAACATGTTGGCCGCTATAAGCTTCTATCTTGAAAATAAACCAAATGTTCCATTCTATCTGGTTTGCAGCAAAAGACAAAAAGGAGAGGAAGAGCTTTTACCACTATCTCAATTACCTCTAAAACATTTATTAAACCATTTTAACCATAAAATAGAGCTTGATAAAGAGGATTTGGAAATAGCTAGTTTAATATGGGAATTGTACTGTAGCAATAACCCTATTAAGCTCAAGCAGCAGATTAAGAAAAGTTCTAACTTTGAATATCTATCCAGTTGTATTAGAGCGCATATTGAACGCTTTCCCAATAGCAGAACCGGTATTAATTCGCTAGAAAGAAACGTGCTTAAATTAGTAGAGCAACAACATATAACCTCTATAAACCAATTATTGGGGTACGCCTTACAATATCAGGGTTATTATGGATATAGTGATTCCCAAATGGAAAGAGTGTTAAATAAATTAAGTATGTTCTATACGCTGGAAAACCAGAAACTTAAATTAACCCAGGATGGCCTTGATGCGTTGGCGAAGAAAAAGAATTTTTACCGAGACCTTATAAACGATGAATATTATGGCGGAGCAAAGATTTATGATTTTTTATATGACTCAGATTCACACAAAGTTTTAAAACTATAATATGCCAATTAAAGCTTCAGAATTAATCCAAAACCCCGATGGTAGTATCTACCATTTAAACTTATTGCCCAAACATCTTGCAAATACCGTGATTACGGTAGGAGATCCAGACCGGGTAGAAAGAGTTACCCGACATTTTGATAAGGTTGAACTCAAGGTTAAAAAACGGGAATTTTACACCCAAACCGGGTATTATAAAGGGAAACGTATAAGCGTAATTTCTACAGGTATTGGCCCAGATAATATAGATATTGTCTTGAATGAATTAGATGCCCTGGTAAATATAGATTTTGAAACCAGAGAGCTGAAAAAAGAGGTTAAGAGTTTAGATATTATAAGAATTGGTACTACCGGTTCCATACAGGAAGAAATTCCTGTAGATGAATTTATAATAAGTGAAAGTGCCATAGGTTTTGATGGTCTTTTGCATTTCTACGATAGCGAACATATTCAGGATCTGGAGTTTGCTGAAGCGTTTATTAAACATTTAAATTGGCTTCCTAAAAAAGCTGCACCTTATGTGGTAGGCGGAAGTAAAGAGTTAATTGATAAAATGAAAGGTAAGGGCTTACACAAAGGTGTTACGGGTACTAATATTGGCTTTTATGGTCCTCAAGGTAGAATTTTACGTTTGGCATTGCAGGATGATAAAATGAACCGGAAATTAACTTCATTTTCTTTTAACAATCAAAAGATCACAAATTTAGAGATGGAAACTTCAGCCATTTATGGTTTATCCAAATTATTAGGTCATGAAGCAATTTCCATGAACGCAGTTATAGCCAATCGAGCGGCAGGGACTTTCTCAAGAGAGCCTAAAAAATCAGTAGACGATTTAATTAAATACACTCTAGATCAATTAGTAAAGTAAATTTAAATACCAGGTAAATCTAAGTATTGGGTTTCTTTATTTCTACTTAAAACTCTGGGTGTAAGCTTTATTAGTGATAAAATAAAAACCGCTCCATATCTATGATGAAGCGGTTTTCCCTAACCATAATTAAATAGTAACTAATTTAACCTATAAATCATAGCCTAAATCTTGCAAAGTTTGCACTAGGAGATCGGTATAATATTGAGCCGTATCTCCTCCGTTTATTTCATACACATACGCCAATTCATTCCTGTCTGATAAACCATTGGCTCCACTATAATTTCCGGTACCATCTTCTACAGCATGAACCAGCTCTTCAAAGTTATCAAATGCCGGGTGGCCGGTTGTATTTACCTGGAAGATTATGCCACGGTAGTAGTTCATTGGAAATGAAGCTAATCTTCCACGAAAGGTTGACATATCGCTATCGAATGTAGGAGTTCGTGTTGAGTTTTCATCCCATATAGCCTGACCACTATGGTAAACGGTTTCTGCCTCATCCTGGAATACTATGGCAATAACATTACCATCGGGAGTATCGCCTTCAATATTAAGCATATTGAAGGTACGCTCTGTACCATTCTCAATCACACGTACTTTAGCATCGTATTCGTCTTCATCATTTCCATAAAGTGGTAATAACGCATCTTTTAGCAGTGTATTTCTCATTGTTTGTAAAGGTGCTAAGGTACTATTCATGGATCCTGAAGAATCAAAGTAAATATAAATCTCGGTATCTTCATCTATAACAGGTGGTGGACCTCCATTACCATTATCCTGAAAAATATCTGGAGTATCAGCTGAACTACAACCAGCAAAGAAATGGTAATAATCTACGGCATCTTCTCCATCAAATAATTCTTTTACATCACTATCAGTAAACGTACCCTGACGAACAATTTCACCGTCTATTGAAATTTCAATATAGTAATCATCCTGTTCTGCACTATCTGGTAAAAAGATACATAAAGGATCGGAATATTCTTCACCGGCATCATTGGTTAGTACATCGTTTTCTCCGGTATACAAAACACTGCCAGTATTGTCGGTTCCTGCCCAAATATTTACAGAATAATCGGCTACATAATGTCTTCCGCTTTCATCACACCAGTTACCAAAAATACACAGCTCTATGGCCTCAACCCCTTCTAAATCAAAGAATAGGTATCCATATAGGTTTACCATACGGTCGTCAAAGCACAGAACAGTTACGTCTACATATTTTTTAACTCCGGCACCTAGCTCGATGTCCATGGGCAACGCCATATCTACCCAATCTTCCATTTCACTGCCTGCTGCCGGTGCTATCCAAATTAAGTTATCATTCTCGTCATATACTGCAAAATACTCCAGGCTATAAGACCCCGGAACAAGCTCCAGATCTGAAGAATATTCTGTAAAGTATTCATCTTCTCCATCCCCATCATAGTCACCGGGTGTAGGATTTATTTCTACCATTAGCGGATTTTCCATACTACCAACATCTTCTGGTCCGGTAAGTACTACATGCACATAAGCCGGGGCTTCATCAGAGCATTCCGGTATTTCTTCCATAGCTTGTTTGGTAGCCGGCTTTTTAAGCATGTCGTTAACTATAGCACCAAAAGAAAGAGTTGCAACTTCATCTGAACCATCTGCAACTGCCGGGTTCTCGTCTTTACTACATGATACCATGATAAGCGATAATACCGCCAGGCACATAAAATAATGTTTTAGTTTTCTCATAATTTAAAATTTTGGTTAATAAATTGGTTAAATAGCTCCAGAATAACCTGGATTAGTGTTTAATCATAAAATTTAGTGTGGGGCAATTGGTAGGGAATCGAATAAAAAAGTTTAGAATAAGTTTTAATTCGATGTATTAAAAGTAGTTAGTAGGCTTTGCTTTTAAAATGGAGGAAAACCCATAATTTTAGAAAGATTATTCATGTTAAACCATCTATTTTTCTAAATTTCTAAGATTTATTAGTATTTGAAGTTGATACAATAGAAACCGGGGTAGGCAACTGTTTTTAACACAATATTAAAAACAATGCTCTAGCCTTATTTGTATTTTTGATTAAACCAGAAATCAATAATGCAGGAACCACAGGAAATTCCATTAAGGCATAGAGACCTTAATTGGCTTAGTTTTAATGCAAGAGTTTTACAAGAGGCTGAAGATAAAATCAATCCGCTTTACGAGCGGATTCGTTTTTTAGCTATTTTCTCTTCTAACCTGGATGAATATTTTAGGGTACGGGTGGCCCAACTTAGGCAAATGAAGCGAGTAGAAAAAAGTATTCGAAAAAAACTCGCTTTGAAACCTTCTAAAATAACCAGGGAAATTCTTGAAGAAGTTAAACTACAACAACAGAAATTTGGGGAGATTTACCAAAAACAAATTTTACCCGAACTCGCCAGGAATAATATATATCTTTTGGATGCCGGTCATTTTAATGATTTGCAAAGAGAATTTGCTGCAAATTATTTTCAGCAAGAGATAGTAACTCATATTAAACCACAAATAATAGATATTTCAAGAAAAAATGAGCTCTTTTTAGAAAATGCCGAGCTGTATTTTGTGGTAAACTTTATCAATAAAGAAAAACTAGGAATTGTTAATATACCTGTAGGTAAATGCGGTAGGTTTGTTAAGTTACAAGGCGACGGCCAAAAGAACTCTATTACTTTCCTTGATGAAATTATTAGAAGTCAAATAAACAACTTGTTTCAGGATCAAGAAATAGAAGGTGTTTATGAAATTAAACTTTCACGTGATGCCGAGTTATATATTGATGATATTTATGAGGGTGCATTAGCCGAAAAGATTTATGATTCGCTGGGACAAAGAAGCGATGGGCAACCAACCAGGTTGCTTTATGATGCCGAAATGCCCGATTTTTTGCATAAAAGGCTTAGAAAACTTCTAAATCTTGGAAAAATAGATATGATGCCGGGTGGGAAATATCATAATTTTAATGATTTTTTCTCGTTCCCCGATCCTACTAAAAATCCTGATTTACACTTTAGAGAACTACCGGAAATTGAGCATAAAGTTTTAGCTAATTCCAGGAATTATTTTGAGACAATTTCTAAAAAAGACCAGGCAGTTCATTTCCCATATATGTCTTTTTCATATGTAGAAAATTTCCTGGAACAAGCTGTAAACGACAAAAAGGTTATAGCCATTAAAATTTCCTTATATCGTGTTGCCGATGAATCCAGGTTAACCAGTTTGCTATTAAAAGCTTTAGAGAATAAGAAAAAAGTGACCGTATTTGTAGAAGCAAAAGCCAGGTTCGATGAGGAAAACAATATAGTATGGGGACGTAAATTTGAAAAAAAGGGAGCTAATGTAATATACTCCTACCCTAAGATTAAAGTACATTCCAAAATTATGCTGGTTCAACGTATGGAAGATGATAAGCTTATTAATTATTCATATATAGGTACCGGTAATTTTAACAGTGAAACCTCTAAAATTTACTGCGATCATGCTATTTTCACTTCTAATAAACAAATTGCTAAGGAATTATCGCGCTTGTTCAAAGTATTGGAGGGAGAGCTTATTATTCCTAGGGAAAAAAACTTGTTGATCTCCCCTTTTTCTACACGACAGGAATTTATAAAACTTATCTATAACGAAATTGATAATGCCCGGGAAGGAAAAAAAGCAAAGATTACCGCCAAAATGAACAGTCTTGAAGATCCTGAAATGATAGATTTACTTTACAAAGCGAGTAATGCAGGTGTAGAAATAAGATTGCTTGTAAGGGGGTTTACCTGTTTAATTCCGGGAATAAAAGGTTTAAGTGAAAATATTTATATTACGAGTATTGTAGACAGGTTTTTGGAGCACGGTAGAATTTATATTTTTGAAAATGGAGGGGACGAAAAAATGTATTATGGCAGTGCCGATTGGATGTCCAGAAACCTTTCACGTAGAATTGAGGTGCTCTCCCCTATTTTAGACAAAGAAATAGCACAGGAATTTAAAGAGATTTTAGATATTCAATTAAAAGATAACGTGAAAGCAAGAATTCAGGATGCAGAAGAAAAGAATGAATATGTGCAAAAAGGAGAAAATGAAAAATCGATGCGTTCACAATATGAGATTTACAAATATTTAAAGGAAAAACACAGTTTATGAAAACGATAAAAGTAGGTGGGGTACCAGAACATTTTAACCTTCCGTGGCATTTATGTATAGAAGAAAAGCTCTTTGAAGCTAAGGGTTTAAATGTAATTTGGAAAGATTTTCCCGGAGGCACTGGTGCAATGAACCAGGCTTTACGCTCGGGTGAAATTGATGTCGCTGTAATATTAACTGAAGGAATTATAAAAGATATCCATGCCGGAAATAATAGTAAAATTATACAAACTTATATTGGTACTCCTTTAATTTGGGGAATTCACGTAGCTGCAGCCTCTAAATATAAATCGGTTGAAGAACTTAAGAACACTAAAGCTGCAATTAGTAGAAATGGCAGCGGATCGCATCTTATGGCTTATGTAAACGCACAAAACCACGAGTGGGACACTAAGAACCTTCAATTTGAAATAGTAAAAGACCTGGACGGTGCGGTAAAAGCTTTAAGCGAAGATAAAGCACAATATTTTATGTGGGAACATTTTACCACAAAACCATTGGTAGATAAACGAATTTTTAGAAGATTGGCAGATTGTCCAACTCCCTGGTCCTGTTTTGTTATTGCCGCCAGAAACGAATCTTTAAAAAATGAACCGGAACGATTAAGAACCATGTTGGAAGTATTAAATGACGAAACCGAACGTTTTAAACAGCTTCCCAAGATTGCCGAAAAATTGGCTGAAAAATATGATCAAAAACTAGAAGATATTAAAAAATGGCTGGAAATTACATCCTGGAGCCAGGAGCAATTATCTGAAAACGAGATAGAAAAAGTTCAGGATAAATTGCTTGAGCTTAATTTAATCTCAAAAAAAATGCCCGTTTCTGAATTTATTCATAATTTGTAGCCATTATTTACATCTCATCCCCCATTAAATGAAAAAATTATTTTTATCACTTTTTTTGCTTGTCTCAGGCTTCACTTTCGCGCAAGAAGATACATCCATAACCAACAACACTCCCGATAAAAGGGATATCGCCCAAAATGAAATAAGCATTGGTGCCTTAAACCTGATTGCTTTTGGAGCTCTGGATCTTAACTACGAACGAATTTTGGATAAGAATTCCAGTTGGGGTGTAGAAGTATTCATTCAGGCTTTAGATAAAGATAGCGAAGATGTGGCCGATGCTTTTACCAAAGATTTATCCTTAACCGGAAAATACAAATATTTCTTTGGCGATAATTATGCCCGCGGATTTTATGTTCACGGTTTCGGAATGCTTTCCAACGGAGAATATGATGAAACCTATATTAGTGAACCAAACGGAAACGGTTATTATGAATATGAAAATTATACTGATTTCGCCCTTGGTTTTGGTGTGGGGGGTAAATTTGTTGCCAGCGGCGGATTTTTCCTGGATCTCGGTGCAGGTATTGGTAGAAACCTATTCAATGATAATGCACCTACCATTGTAGGTCAATTTAATGTAAATGTTGGATTCCGCTTTTAAGCTTACCAATCTATTGGTTCTTTTCCCTTTTGCTTCAAATAAGTATTTGCTTTGCTAAAGTGTTTATTACCAAACCAGTAACCTCGATTTGCACTTAAGGGTGAAGGATGGCCGCTGGTTAAAATAAGATGTTTTGAGGAGTCAATTTTGGCTCCTTTCTTTTTGGCATACCCCCCCCAAAGCATAAAAACTACATTTTCTTTTTCTGCCGAAATAATTTCAATAACCTTATCGGTAAACAGCTCCCAGCCCTTTTTCTGATGAGAGCCTGCCTGTTGGGCCCTAACAGTAAGCGTTGCATTCAACAACAAAACGCCCTGATTAGCCCAGCGTTCAAGATTTCCCGAATTTGGAACAAGTTTGCCCAGATCGTTCTCTATTTCCTTAAATATATTTTGCAAAGAAGGTGGAAAGGGAATTCCTTCGTTAACCGAAAAAGAGAGCCCGTTCGCCTGCCCAGGCCCGTGATAAGGATCCTGACCCAAGATAACCACTTTTGTACTGGTAAACGTAGCACGATCAAAAGCAGCGAAGATATCTTTTCCTTTTGGATAACAGGTATTACTAGTATACTCCTCCCTTACAAAATTTGTAAGATTCTTAAAATAGTCCTTTTCAAATTCCTGAGCCAGTTCTTTTTTCCAGCTGGGGTGTATCGCTACCTTCATTTTATTAAGTAAATTTGCAGAGCCTCAAAAGTAGGGAAATTTATTTATGATTAAAATTACACCAAAAAGCCTTATAGACCTTGAGTTTCCTGTTGTTTGCCAACAAATTTCAGACTTGTGCATTACAGGACCGGGCAAGGAAAAAGCTTTAAAACTTAAACCGTATAAAACGGGAAACGCGACTATTTTTGGACTTCACCAAACCAACGAATATGTTAGCTCTAAAACCAGGGAAAGCAGAATACCAAATCACGGTTTCGAAACTATAAAAAATGAACTTCGTACTTTAGAAATTGAAGATTCTATTTTGGAGGTAGGAAGTTTCAGGAAAATATCTAACCTTTCTGAAACTGTAAATACGCACATTAAATTTTTTAGAAAATTTGAAGAATATTACCCTAGTTTATACAAGACTACTTCAGAAATAGAATATACAACAGAGATTGTAGAAAATATTGGACGTGTAATCGATAAATTTGGGGAATTAAAGGATGATGCCTCTCCTTTATTACAGTCGCTTAGACGATCTATTAACTCGGTTAAAGGGCAAATAAATTCAAGTTTTTCAAAAGCGCTTAGCACCTATCATTCTTATGAATATTTGGATGAAATTAGGGAGAGTGTGGTAGAAAATGTAAGGGTTTTAGCCGTAAGTGCTATGCATCGGCGTAAAGTTAAAGGTGGAATATTGGGAAATTCCAAAACCGGAAGTATTGTTTACATTCAGCCGGAAGCCACCTACCAATATACCCGTGAACTCAATAATCTTGAGTATGAAGAAAAAGAGGAAATAAAGAGAATTCTAAAGGAATTAACTAATAAAATAAGGCCCTTTAAACCTCTTTTAATAGATTATCAGGAGTTACTTTGTGAAATAGATGTTATTGCCGCCAAAGCCAAATATGCTGAAAAGATTAATGGTTTACTTCCAAAAATCACAAAAGAGCGGGAAATTCAGCTTAAGGATGCCTATCACCCACTACTTTATTTAAGCAATAAGAAAAAAGGCGACAAAACTTTTCCGCAAAGTATTGAGCTTTCAAAAGATAATAGAATTATTGTTATTTCCGGTCCTAATGCAGGAGGAAAAAGTATTACTTTAAAAACTGTAGGCCTGTTACAGGTTATGTTGCAAAGCGGAATTTTAATACCGGTGCACGAATACAGTAGAATGTGTCTTTTTGAAAAAATACTTACCGATATTGGAGATAACCAATCTATTGAAAACCATCTGAGCACGTATAGCTACCGACTGAAAAATATGAATTATTTTCTTCGGAAATGCGATGATAGGACCCTTTTTTTAATCGATGAATTTGGAACAGGAAGTGACCCTGAACTTGGTGGTGCCCTGGCTGAAACTTTTCTTGAAGTTTTCTACGAAAAGGAATCTTTTGGTATTTTAACTACGCATTACGCCAATTTAAAGAAGCTGGCCAATGAAATGCCAAATATGAGCAATGCCAATATGCTTTTTGATTCCAGTAGTTTAGAGCCAATTTTTAAACTTCAGGTTGGTGAGGCCGGCAGTTCGTTTACTTTTGAAGTAGCCCAAAAAAATGGAATTCCATATAGTCTTATTAACCGCTCCCGAAAAAAGGTAGAAAAAGGTAAAATAAGGTTTGACAGAAGTATTGCCAAGCTGCAAAAAGAACGTTCAAAACTTCAAAAAACAACAGATTCTTTAAAAACAAAAGAGCTAAAGGCTGCTCAGGAAAAAGATAAGCTTGAAGAAACCAACTCCAGGATTCAGCAAAAACTGGAAAGCTATCAGGAATTATATGATAGTAACCAGCGACTTATTTACATGGGGCAAAAAGTGAATGAATTAAGTGAGAAATATTTTCAGAATAAAAAGAAAAAAGAGCTTATTGGTGAATTTCTGAAATTTGTGGAAATAGAAAACTCTAAACGAAAAAAAGAATCGGCTAAACAGCGAAAAATACAGAAGGAGAAAGAGAAAAAAGTACAGCAGGAAGTAAAGAAAAAGGTTTCGGTTATAAGGAAGAAGAAAAAGGAGGAAAAGGCCAAAATTTTAGAGAAAGAGAGACAGGAAGCCAACAAGCCAAAGGTAAAACCTAAAATTGGTGATAGGGTTAGATTAGAAGATAGCCGTTCTGTAGGAACTCTGGATAAAATAGAAAAAGGAAAAGCCACGGTTAACTATGGGATGTTTACTACGCAAGTAGATGTAGATAAACTGGAGTTAGTACAGGCAATGAAAAAGAAATAATATGGAATTACCAAAAGATAAAAAAATCGTCCTTTTTGATGGCGTCTGTAATTTATGTAACGGGGCAGTTACTTTTATAATCAAACACGATAAAAAAGATATATTTCGCTTTGCCTCTTTGCAAAGTGAACTGGGTAAAAAACTGGTTGCAGAACGAGGAATGGATCCTGAAGAACTGGATTCTATAATCTTAATTGATCCAGGAGTGGCTTATTACAGAAAATCTACCGCTGCCCTCGAAATTTCAAGGGAACTTTCCGGCGGCTATTCTTTTCTTAAAAATCTGCTCTTTATACCCGAAGGCCTACGAGACAGTATTTACAATTTTATAGCAAATAATCGCTACAAATGGTATGGCAAAAAAGAATCTTGCATGATACCAACCCCCGAATTAAAGGCTAAGTTTCTTGATTAAACTTTTTCCTCTTCCTCTACATTGGCCTTAGCTTCTTTACTCTTTGGGTGATAGTTATCATCCCATTCTTTTACATTAGGTGGTCCCATTTTATTTACAGATTTTGCTACCATAAGTGAAACCGCAGCATCTCCCGTAACATTTACGGTGGTTCGGCACATATCCAGAGGCCGGTCTACGGCAAAAATAAGTGCTAGTCCTGCTTCCGGGATTCCGGCTTGTGCCAGTACAATTACCAACATAACCATTCCTGCTCCGGGCACGGCTGCAGAACCAATAGAAGCTAATGTAGCTGTTGCAATAATTCCAAGTTGTGCTGCAAAGCTAAGATCCATTCCAAACGCCTGTGCAATAAAAACTGCAGCAACGGCCTGGTAAAGACTTGTACCATCCATATTTATAGTGGCACCAATAGGTAGCACAAAACTGGAAACCTCGGGGCTAACCCCCATATGCTCCTCTACCCTTTCCATAGTAACCGGTAGTGTAGCTGCACTGGAACTGGTAGAAAAAGCCAGCAATTGGGCAGGGGAAATACCATTAATAAAAAAAGAAGGTTTGTTTTTGGTAACTACCCACACAAGTAAAATATAAAAACCAATCATTAAGGCCAATCCAGAAAGTACAGTAACACCATACATGGCAAGGGCTGCAAATAAATCGGTGCTTGGAGATTCTACCACCAAAGCTGCTAATAATGCAAATACACCATAAGGAGCAGTAAGCATTATTATATCGATCATTTTTAAAATTACTTCATTAAAACCATCAAAAAAATCTTTTACCGGTTTTGCTGTTTTTTCGGGGATAAGTATAAGTCCTATACCAAAGAAAATTGCGAAGAAAATAACCTGTAGCATATTGGCGTTATCTCCTGCAGCGGCAAAAATATTATTAGGTACAATATCTTCTAATGCCTGTAAAGGGCCAGATTCTCTTTGTTTATCGGCGTTGGCTTTTATACCCGATGCGTCGCCTTCGTAACTTGCAATTAAATCCTGTTGTGTTTCAGCGGTAATGGCATCTCCGGGTTTAATAAGATTCACCATAGTTAGGCCTATAGAGACAGCTACTACCGTGGTAAAAATATAAATACCAATGGTACGCGCTCCCATCTTAGAAAGTTTTGAGATATCTTTAAGATCGGAAATTCCTTTTATTAAAGAGGCCAAAATAAGCGGCACTGCAATAAGTTTAAGGGCATTTATAAAAATATTACCAAAAGGTTTTATCCAGTCTTCTATAAACTGCGCTCCCCAATTAAAATTGGTTAGAATTAGAGCAAATACAACCCCTGCTGCCATTCCTAATAAAATCTGCCAATGCAGTGCAAGTTTCTTCATGGGATATAAATTTCAGGATTTAAATCGATTAAATTTTTGAACTTTTATTCTGAAGGAAATAATCGGCTATTACCAGTGCTGCCATAGCTTCTACAATAGGCACAGCTCTTGGTACCACACAGGGATCGTGTCTTCCTCTTCCCTGCATCTCAACATTTTCTCCTTGTTTGTTTATAGTTTCTTGTTTTTGCATAATAGTAGCCACGGGTTTAAAAGCTACATTAAAATAAATATCCATCCCGTTAGAAATTCCGCCCTGTATTCCACCACTTAGGTTGGTTTGGGTACTTCCGTCTTCATTAAAGAGATCGTTATGCTCGCTACCTTTCATGGTGGTACCTTCAAACCCGCTACCATATTCGAAGCCCTTAACGGCATTTATAGAAAGCATTGCTTTACCCAGCTCTGCATGAAGCTTGTCAAAAACAGGTTCTCCCAATCCTTTTGGAACGTTTTTAATCACACATTGTAAGGTTCCTCCAACAGTATCGCCGTTTTTTTTAATCTCTTTTATATAAGCCTCCATTTTCGCTGCTGAATCAGGATCAGGACATCGCACCGCATTGGTTTCAATAAGGGATAAATCAAGGTCTTTTATATCTTTTTCCAAGCCTATTTTTCCTACCGAAGCTGTATAAGCGGTAAATTCCAGGCCATGCAAAAATTGTTTTGCTATAGCACCGGCCACTACCCTACAAGCAGTTTCCCGCGCCGAAGACCTGCCGCCTCCCCTATAGTCACGTACGCCATATTTTTCATCATAGGTATAATCGGCGTGACTGGGACGATATGTATCTTTTATATGCGAATAGTCTTTAGATTTTTGATTGGCATTTTTAATAACAAAGCCAATAGGAGTACCCGTAGTTTTTCCTTCAAAAATCCCGGAATAGAACTCTACGGTATCTGGTTCTTTTCTTTGTGTTACAATAGCCGATTGTCCAGGCTTTCTTCTGTTAAGTTCAGTTTGTATTTTTTCTGTATCTAACTGAATTCCCGCAGGACATCCGTCTATAATTCCGCCAATTGCCTCTCCGTGAGACTCTCCAAATGTGGTAAGTTTAAATAGTTTTCCGAAGGAATTTCCTGCCATTTTTTTGATTTTGAACAAATGTAATTTTTTCAGCCAATATTTAAAAATGTATCTTCATTAATATTAACATAACAAATAACTCACATATTAATGATTTGGTAAATATTCTATAAAATTAATTGAAGCTAATAAACTACTGTTTTTTGGTTATTTGTATGCAAAGATATACATCACATTGCTTAAAAAGAGAAAACCAGAAATAGTAGTAATATCAGATGTTCATTTGGGTACTTTTGGTGCTCATGCGGCAGAGCTTTGCGAATACCTGGAAAGCATTCAACCTAAAAAACTTATTCTTAACGGAGATTTTATTGACATTTGGCAATTTAGAAAAAGTTACTTCCCAAAATCACATTTAGAAGTAATTAAAAAGATTATTGATCTTAATAGTCAGGGAACAGAGGTTGTCTATATCACGGGGAATCACGACGAGTTTTTAAGAAAATTTAGTGATACACAAATTGGAAAACTACAAATTACCGATAAATTAGTTTTAAACTTAGATGGCAAGGAAGCCTGGTTTTTTCACGGTGATGTTTTTGATGCCGGAATTCAAAATGCAAAATGGATCGCTAAACTTGGTGGCTGGGGTTACGATTTATTGATTTTAGTGAACCGATTATTGAACCATATTCTACTAAAGATGGGTAAAAAGAAATATTCTCTCTCTAAAAAGATTAAAAACAGTGTTAAAAATGCCGGGAAATTTATAGCTAGTTTTGAAAAAACAGTCTCAGATCTGGCTATTGAGCAAGGATACAAATATGTGATATGCGGCCATATTCACCAACCTAAAATTATAAGAAAAACTACCAAAAAAGGAACCTGCCTATATTTAAACTCGGGCGATTGGGTAGAAAATCTTAGTGCACTTGAGTACGAAAATGAAAAATGGAACCTTACCTATTTCAAAAATTTAAAACCGCTACCAAAACATCTGGTAGCGGCTGTAACTATTTTGAAGAGAGATTAAATCAAAGCCTCCTTTAAAATACTCACCGGGTGCTTTGCATGGCGTTTTGTTCCATCAAATATCTGATGCCTACAACTTGTTCCGTTAGCTGAAATTAGCGTTTGTTGATCGGCTTTTCTCACTGCGGGGAATAAGCTTTGCTCCCCTATACTCATACTTACCTCATAATGTTCTTTCTCATAACCGAAAGAACCTGCCATCCCACAACATCCTGATGGGATTATACTCACTTTAAAGTTTTTTGGAAGATTAAGTATATCAAAACTCACCGCAGTATTAGACAATGCTTTTTGGTGGCAATGTCCATGTATTTTTATCGTTTTTTCTTCTGAAGTAAACTGCTCTGAACGTATATTACCCAGAGAAATTTCCTTTTTTAGAAATTCTTCGATGATAAAAGTATTGCCTGCCAATTTTTCCGCTTCCTCTTTATCATTGGCCAGTCTCAAATATTCATCCCGAAAAGTTAAAATAGCCGATGGCTCAACACCAATTAATGGCGTATTTTCAGATATTAGATCTTTAAAAATAGCGATGTTTTTGTTGGCAAAAACCTTTGCTTCTTCTAAAAATCCTTTTGAAATATGACTCCTGCCACTTTCTTCGTGCTTTATAATTTCTATCCTGTAATTAAGCTTGTAAAGTAGCTCCAACGCATCAATTCCTATTTCTGAATCCAGAAAATTAGTAAACTCATCATTAAAGACATAAACAGTTTTAATTGGGGTTTTAATTTGAAAGCGTTCTTTATTTTTTAAATAATAATTTGAAAGGCTTGTTTTAGCCAAAACAGGTAGACTTCTTTCCGGGGCGACCCCCATTATTTTTTTAGCTAAACCTGATGTTATCCCATTTTTGAAGAAAAAGTTGGCAAGTCCCGGTGTTTTAGACGCCAAAGCATTCATTTTAGCATTATTGGCAAATGCTTTATTCCTAAAGCTCTTACCATTCTCTTTTTGATATTGATACTGAAATTCGGCTTTTAAAGCAGCTACATCTACACTGGAAGGACATTCGCTTTTACAGCCCTTACAACTAATGCAAAGATCGAAAGCGTTTTTTATTTCCTCGTGGTTAAACCTATTGTTTTTATCTGAATTAGTTAAAAATTCCCGTAATGTATTTGCCCGTGCGCGAGTGGTGTCTTTTTCATCTTTGGTAGCACGATAACTTGGGCACATTGTACCTCCCGCTTCAACCGATTTTCTACAATCGCCACTACCATTACATTTTTCAGAAAGTTTTAAAATACCCTCCGTTTCCGAAAAATCCATAAGCGTAGAAATCTCGGGTTCTTTCCTATCTACTTCATATCTTAGGGAAGTATCCATAGGAGCGGTATCTGTTATTTTTCCCGGGTTAAAAATATTATGCGGGTCAAAAGTGAATTTAATATCGCGAAGTAATTCGTAGTTATGCGAACCAATCATCATTTCAATAAACTCGGCCCTTACCCTACCATCTCCGTGTTCGCCACTTAAAGAACCATTATATTTTTTCACAAGTTTAGCCACATCGGTAGTAATACTTCTAAAGAGTTTTACATCTTCCGATTTCTTCAAATTTAAAATTGGACGTAGATGAATTTCTCCGGCACCGGCGTGTGCGTAATACACGGCATCCTGGCCATAGTTATTCATAATTTGGGCGAATTCTGAGATATAATCGGCCAAATAGGGAATTGCGACTGCGGTATCTTCTATACAGGCTACGGCTTTTTTATCTCCTACGATATTACCCAGAAGTCCGAGGCCGGCTTTTCTTAATTCCATCGCCAATTCTATCTGCTCGCCCATTAAAATGGGGTAAGCATAACTTAATTTGGCATTTTTTAGGGTATCTAAAACCTGCTGGCTTTGCTGTAATACTTCTTCAGCGGTATTTGCCCTAATTTCCAGCATTAATATCGCCTTTGGATCACCTTCAATAAAAAACCGGTTTTCCTTATATTTTAAGTTTTGTTTTGTGCAATCTAAGATGGTTTTATCCATCATTTCACATGTAAACAGCGAGTGCTTCATAACCGGAACAACGGCTTGCATACAATTCTCTATGCTATCAAAGTGTGCTGCAATCATCGCCGATTGAGGCGGTTGAAGCTCATCTAGCTTCAGGGTGATTTCGGTTGTAAAGGCTAAAGTACCTTCACTTCCGCAAAGCAATTTGCAAAGGTTTAATGGCTCGTTAGAATCTTCAGAAAAAACATTGGCATAGAGCAATTCGTCTATGGCGTAACCGGTATTTCTTCTATGTAAGCTCTTAGGTGGGAATTTAGCTATAAGTTCTTTTTTATTTTCCTCAGAAGATAGTTGTTCATTTATCTTTCGGTAAATATCACCTTCCAGGTTCTGTAACTTTAACTTTTCCTGAAACTCTTCCTTTGAAATATCCCTAAACTCAGCTTCGGTACCATCGCTTAAAATTGTCTTTAAGGAAACCAGTTTTTCCCTGGTGGTGCCATATTTAATAGAGGTGGTGCCACTAGAATTGTTTCCTACCATACCCCCAATCATACAACGGTTGGAAGTTGATGTATTGGGGCCAAAAAACAAATTAAATTGATTTAAATACCTATTTAAATCGTCGCGAATTACCCCGGGTTGCAAACTTACCGTTTTAGCTTGCCCATCTACCTGAAAAATTCGTGTAAAATGTTTAGAAACATCTACTACAATTCCATCACCTACACACTGCCCTGCCAGAGAGGTTCCCGCAGTTCTTGGAATTAGTGAAGTACTATTGTTTTTTGCAAATTTTATAAGTGTTTTTAAATCCTCTTCGTTCTTTGGGTAACATACAGCTAAAGGTATTTCGCGATATACAGAGGCATCGGTTGCATACATTGAACGCCACATTTTATCGTCATATAACTGACCCTCAATTTTCTGCGCTAATTGGTGAAGTTTTGCTTTCATAATTGTGGATAAAAATAGAGAAATTCTCCCAAAGTCACTTAACAGATTTTTAAGCAATATTAACAATAGATTGGCGTATGATTCGTTTTATATCTTGTTTTAACATTTAAATTTGCCCACGATATTAAAAAAAGCTAATCATGAAAAAATTAATTTTACTTGCCGTTTTTGTAATCGGTGCCACGTTTTATAATCAAGCTGAAGCGCAAAGTATTTCTGATAACGCAATAGGTCTTAGATTTGGTGGTGGTGACGGTGTAGGTGCTGAAATCTCTTATCAACGAGCACTGGGAACTAACAACAATCGTTTAGAATTGGATTTAGGTTGGAGAGATAACAGCGCTTATGATGCTTTTAAACTTACCGGACTTTACCAGTGGGTTTGGAACATAGAAGGAGGGTTTAACTGGTATGTAGGTGCCGGTGCCGGACTTTTAGGAGTTGATGATACCCGTTTTAATGACAGAGATGGTGACGATGGAACTTACCTTTTTCTTGCCGGGGACATTGGTTTAGAATATAACTTTGATATTCCTTTACTACTTTCTCTAGATTTTAGACCAGAATTTGGTTTATACAGTGATAATGATGTTTTAAATCCTTTCTCTCCAGATATCGCACTTGGGGTAAGGTACCAATTCTAGTATTTACTGGATAGTATATATTTAACACCTCTCTGGTTTACCAGGAGGCACTTTACACAAAAGGATAGAAATCAAAAAGAGGCCGATTTAAATCGGCCTCTTTTTTTATACCACAGTTTGTTGTAAGGCCTTCTTATAAATATCTTCATAAAGTGGCACTATATTTTGTATATCAAATTTTTCGGCAACTTTGCGGGCTCCTTGTTTAAAGCTTTCCAGGGTTTCATCATTCTCCAGGATTTTTAAAGACCTGGAAGCCATTTCTTCCACATCGCCCACATTACTTAAATAACCTGAAACGCCATCTATATTAACCTCTGGCAAACCTCCGGTATTTGTAGAGACAACAGCAACACCATTAACCATAGCTTCTAAAGCCGAAAGCCCAAAGCTCTCTTTTTCTGAAGGCAATAAAAATAAATCTGAAAAGCATAGAATTTTATCTATTTCATGGCTTTGCCCTAAAAACATCACTTTGTCTGAAATATTCAGTTCGTCTACCAAATCTTCAGCGGCTTCTTTTTCGGGGCCTTCCCCTACCATCATTAGCTTAGCGTCAATCCTCTTCTGGATCTTGTAAAAGATTTTAATTACATCATCTATTCGCTTAACTTTTCTAAAGTTACTAATATGGGTAATTATTTTTTCCTTTTTTTCGGCCATCATTTCCCGCTGGCAATCTGTGAATTCTTTTTTATCGTATTTACTACAGTCTATAAAGTTTGGTACAACCTTTATTTCATTTTTAATTTTAAAGAATTTTAAGGTGTCTTCTTTTAAACTATTAGATACTGAAGTTACCACATCACTATTATTAATGCTAAAGGTTACCGCCGGCTTATAGAACGGATGATTCCCTACCAGCGTAATATCTGTACCATGAAGCGTGGTAACCATAGGTAGGTTAATGCCTTCTTCTGCAAGCATTTTTTTAGCCATATATCCGGCATAGGCATGCGGAATAGCATAATGCACATGCAACAGCTCTATATTGAATTGTTTTACCACATTTACCAGTTTACTGCTTAAAGCGAGTTCGTAAGGTTGGTAATGGAAAAGCGGGTATTCTGGAACGTGTACTTCATGGAATCGTACATTGCCCGACAACTGGTCTAAACGAACAGGTTGACTGTAGGTAACAAAATGTATTTCGTGACCGCGTTTAGCAAGGGCCAACCCTAGCTCTGTAGCTACCACTCCACTACCACCAAAGGTAGGATAACAAACAATGGCTATTTTCATTAAGTATAATTTGCTCGATTATCGAGATTTAAATGCCCCGAAGCCTGCTTCGAAACAAAAATAATTCTTCTATGAAATCAACCCAAAATTAAATTTTGAGATGATTTATTCGGCAAATGAGATATTTTACAAAGCCGATTTGTTTTGACATTAAGTTAAACAAAGCTTGAAGACTTTTCGAGGATCTTTAGACTTTAAAAATTTATCTCTTAGAAATCTATAGCCTCATAAATCACTTTCTGTATTCTTGATCTTACATCTTCCCTTATTAATGTTCTATTAGTCGCATCGGGAAAGGTTCTATTAGACAAAAATACATAAACAATTTCTTCTTCAGGGTCTGCCCAGGCAAATGTACCGGTAAAACCACTATGCCCAAAACTTTCCATAGAAAGACAATTACAGGTTGGGCCTGAGGTTCCCAGTTGTGGTTTGTCGAAACCAACGCCACGCCTTACATCCTGATCACAATAATAACAGGTATTAAATTTAGAAATGGTTTCAGCCTTAAAATATTCTGTGCCGCCATAAATCCCTTTATTCAAAAAGACATGCATTATTTTGGCAACATCGTTGGCATTGCTAAATAGGCCTGCGTGTCCACCAACACCTCCCTGTAGAGCTGCCCCCTGGTCATGTACTACCCCTTGAATGAGCTGTCTTCGCCAAAGTTTATCTATCTCGGTAGGAACTATTTGTTCTAAAGGAAATTTGGTTGTTGGCAAATATCCGGTATATGTAGCTCCCAATGGTTTATAGATTTTCTCCTGGGTAAGTTCATGTAAAGATTTATTATAATAGCCTTCTAAATAATATTTAAGAATATGGAAAGGTAGATCACTGTATTTGTAATCCAATCTTCTTTCTAGCTCACTATCCCTTATAATAGTAATGATACTATCTTTCATATCATTTCTAAGGTACATTTCATTAGCCACTTTTGTGCTAAAATTAGCAGAAGGCGTTTTTTGAAAATATTCTTTAGAGGGTAACCTGGTTTTTCTATCTATGGTATTTATATGAAAGGGAATCCATGATTTTAACCTGGCATAATGCATTAACATATCCTGCAATCTAATATTGGCTTTATTAGAATTTTTAAAGACAGGCATCATCTCCTCTAATTTTGTATCAAAATTCACAATTCCATTTTCTTCCTGTTCCATAATTAAGGGCAGGGTTGCCAGTATCTTTGTTAAAGAAGCCAGATCGTAAATTGAAGTGTCTGAAACCGGAGTTTTTTTGTTGTAAGTGTGATATCCAAAGTTTTTATTATAAACAACCTTTCCTTTTCTTGCTATTAAAATTTGGGCTCCGGGCGTCATTTTTTTATCAATGGCTTCCGTTATAATATCGTCTATTCTGCTTAATTCCTTAGAGTTTAAACCAACACTTTCCGGTAAACCATAAGAAAGTCTTTGGATACTTTTTGTATGGTAACCGGTTCCTTCAGGAAAATTATCGCCAATACTCACGGGAAGTTTTCCTTTTGCCCCAATGGCTCCAAATATTAACTGCGCAGCTTTTTGCTGTGCTACCGGGTGATTTTGATAGTTTACCAAAACACCTTCCAATTCCTGTAAACCTCTAAAATCGCTTAAAGCATACGGACTCGAAAACAGACTAAGGATTGTTTTATTTTTTTTGGCTATTTGATGAATCCAATGCAGCTCTGCAGCCGAAAATTTATAAGAAGCCCAGGGGTTACTATTAGATTTATGATAACCTAAAATAACCAAATCATAGCTAGTAAGCTTATTTTGCAAGTCATTAAGGTGAACTGCTGAAACCCAATCTACATTTGCATATTTTCTAAGCTCTTTTAAAAAAGGACTTCCGTTGGCATCCCCAAAATTAACATAGGCAATCCTGGTATTGGCAAGTTCTTTAACAGGTAAAATACCTTTGTTGTTTTTTATTAGGCTTAAAGCGTTCTCAAAAAGTCTTTCAAGTAAAGCTTCATCCCTTACGGTATTGAGTTCTTCTGAAAGAAAATTTTCCTGAACCATTTTTTTCTCAGATAAGCCGGCTTTATACTTTGCCTGAAGTATCTTTTTAACCGAATGTGCCAATCTTTCAGAGGTGATAATATTATTCTTAAAAGCATTAATTAATACTTCTGATGCCACTTCAAGTCTTTCTGGCATTAAAAGCATATCATTACCGGCTAAAAAGGCCCTTAATTCGGCATCTCCCGGTTCGGTATTGCTTGTAAGACCTTTCATATTTAAAGCATCGGTAAAAACAAGTCCGTTAAAATTCATTTGATCTTTTAAAAGATCTGTTATTATTGCTTTTGAAAGTGAAGATGGCGTATTCCTATTTTCCTGAAGCGCCGGCACGTTTAAATGCCCTACCATTACACTGGATAGGCCGTGTGCAATTAAAGGGTAATAAGGGTACAACTCTATATTCTCCAATCGTTCTTTGGAATAAGGAATTGTAGGTAATATTTTATGGGAATCTGCATCTGTATCTCCGTGACCCGGGAAATGTTTGGCACTTGATAAAATCCCTTCCTGATGCATTCCTCGCATAAAAGCAAGGGATTTTTCAGCTACATTTATTTTATTTTCTCCAAAACTTCGGTTTCCAATAATCGGATTTTTGGAATTGGTATTAATATCTACCACCGGGGCAAAATTGATGTGTACACCTAAACGCCTGGTATTACGGGAAATCGCAGCTCCGGCATCTTCAATTAATTTATTATTCTGAATAGCACCCAGGGTCATATTCCAGGGAAGCGCAAAAGCAGAATCAAGGCGCATGGCCAGGCCCCATTCGGCATCCATTCCAATAAGCAGTGGGGTTTTGGCAATTTCCTGAAACTCATTTGTTAATTTAGCCTGTCTTAAAGGCCCACCTTTAGAAAAAATAACCCCGCCAATATTTCCTTCTTCGACATATTTCCTGGCTTGTTCAATATAAGTTTCACCACTTCCGGAAGAAACACTTATCATAAATAATTGACCAATTTTCTCCTGAAGGCTCAATGAGTTATACACGCTATCTACCCACTTTTTTTGAGCCTCCACACCTGTGGTGAACAAAGGATTATTTTGCGCCGATAGCACAGAGAAGACAAAAAGAAAACAGGTGGTAAGTAAGATTTTCGGGCTAGATGTAGGTTTCATCAATTAAGAAAACGCTTATGCCAACTTTCTGCAGCAGGAACTTCCCAATCTGAAAGAAATTCAGCTTTATTGTTTACCAAATTATTAAAGACTATTGTTTTAGGAGAAACTGCCTTTTGTTTGGCCATTTTCCTAAAATCTGATAAGCTTTTATATGCCACAAATTCACCTTGTTTATAGGAGACATTCATTTTATCTAAAAGATCTACGTTATAATCTTTCTCCAATTGTTGAATAAAATGCACAGAAGCATCTATAGAACAACCGGAAGCAGCATTTATTTGCTGATCTAGCGCCAGAACAATAAAACGTTTGTATTTAATTAGGTAGCCCGCTTTTAATTCGGCTCCATGGGCCGTCCATTGTGTAACAAATTGGTCTAAACGGGATTGTATTTCTTCTAATTCTTCATTGGTGAAAGATCGGTTTGCCTGGTAGATCCAAACCCTTGAAGAATCGGGTAGATTTTCGAATGGTACTAACATAAATTGCTAAAATTATATTTTCACAAAACTAATTGATTTAGCTTATGTCTCAAATATAGTTATGCCTTTTAACGTTTGATTTTTTTACTCGAGAATTGAGATTAAACAATGCCGGCCTTTTATGGACATTAAATCAAATATCCATCTAATAGCGTCCCTGTTTTTCGTCAGGTACTTTATAAAATTATGACGACAAATTTTAAGGTAAGCAAGACTAAATAGAGGAATAATGTTGCTCAGCAGCTATTAAAACGCTTAACTTAATTAGAAAAAGCTATTTGTTGGCAATATTAACTATAAATCCTGAGCGTTAGCAATAAGTTCTGCGACATCCATTACTGCTACACTATCTTCTTTATTTTTCCCTTTTACCCCATCTGTCATCATGGTGTTACAAAAGGGACAACCAGCAGCAATAACTTCAGGTTTTACTTCCATAGCCTGCTCGGTTCTTTCTATATTTACATCTTTGTTACCAGGTTCGGGCTCTTTAAACATTTGGCCACCACCGGCACCGCAACAAAGTCCGTTAGATTTACACTTACGCATTTCTACGAGTTCTACTTCCAGCTTTCGAAGTAGATCACGTGGAGCTTCATATTCGCCGTTGGCACGCCCTAAATAACAAGGGTCATGAAATGTGATACGTTTACCTTTAAATTTTCCACCTTCAACTTTTAATTTGCCTTCATTTAAAAGAGATTTTAAAAATTGCGTATGGTGCATTACTTCGTAATTACCACCCAGGGCCGGATACTCATTTTTTATTGTATTAAAGCAGTGAGGACAAGCGGTTACTACTTTTTCTATTTCGTAACCATTAAGAACCTCTATATTTGTTGCAGCCTGCATTTGAAAAAGAAATTCGTTACCCGCTCGCTTTGCAGGGTCTCCGGTACAACTCTCTTCTGTTCCCAAGACGGCAAAATCTACCCCTGCTTCATGTAAAAGTTTTACAAAAGCTTTAGTTATTTTCTTTGCCCTATCATCAAAACTACCGGCACAGCCCACCCAAAATAATACTTCAGGTTTTTTACCCGCTGCCATATACTCGGCCATTGTAGGTACTTTTAATGCTTCTGCCATATCTAAATGTTTTTAATTTTTCTTAGAACTTTTTCTTATCCTAAATATTCAAAAAATTGTTTTTAAAATTTCCGGTTCTTTCAGCTATTAATTCTCTTTGGCCCAATTCAATCTGTCTTGTTGATTATAAGGCCAGGGAGCACCGTTGTTTTCAATATTGGTCATGGCAATAGCTAGCTCGTTAGGAGCAGCACTTTCTTCCATAACTAAATACCTACGCATGTCTAAAATAATAGATAAAGGATCTATACCTATTGGGCAGGCTTCTACACAGGCATTGCAACTGGTACAGGCCCACAATTCTTCACGCAATATAAAATCGTCCAGTAATTGCTTACCGTTATCTTCGTATTTCCCTTTTTTATTAATAATATCGCCTACTTCTTCCAGCCTATCCCGGGTATCCATCATAATTTTTCGCGGAGAAAGTTTTTTACCGGTTTGGTTTGCAGGGCATTCGGCAGTACATCTTCCACATTCTGTACAGGTGTAGGAATTTAGTAACTGTACCTGGTTAAGATCAAAGACATCTGAAGCACCGAATTTCTCCGGTTCAGCGCTAGTTTCTTCTTCAGCTGGAGCTGCAAAAGGATCGGCGTCGGGATCCATCATGAGCTTAACTTCGTCGGTAACAGATTGTAAATTATCCATCTCTCCCTGGGGACGAAGTTTTGATAAATAAACATTTGGAAAAGCAAGTAGAATATGTAAATGCTTTGAATAGTATAGGTAATTAAGGAAGAAAAGAATCCCCAAAATATGTAACCACCAGGCTGTTCTCTCAATAATAATGAGTGTAGCATTACTCATTCCCTCAAAAATAGGCAGCAAAAATTGACTAATTGGAAAAGCTCCTGTAATTCCGGCTTCGCTGGCGTAATGTGGCGCACCATTTAATTGAAGCTGATAATCTGTAGCATTCATTACCAGGAAAAGTACCATAAGTACCATTTCAAAATATAGAATATAATTAGCATCATTCTTGGGCCAACCTTTTAATTCCCTGCTCAGAAAACGATAAATATTAAGAAGGTTTCGTCTTATCCAAAAAACAATTACACCAATAAGGACTAATAAGGCCAGTATTTCAAAAGAGCCAATTAAAATGTTATAAAAACCTCCCATAAATGAAAGTACACGGTGTGTACCGAATAATCCATCTATTATAATTTCAACAACTTCAATGTTTATAATTATAAAACCTACATAAACAATTACATGAAGAAAACCTGATATTGGTTTTTTCACCATTTTGCTCTGACCAAAAGCTACCCTGGCCATTTTAGCAAAGCGCTCCCCTTTATTGTCGCTTCTATCTACTTCCCTGCCTAACTTGATATTCCTAATTAACTTACGAATATTTCTAATAAAAAATCCGATTCCGGCTACAAGGGCAAGTAAAAATAAGATCTGGGCAATAATTTGCATGATGGTTTATTTTATAGAATCCTTTTCTTTAGGCTCCTGATAAGGCTCAGGGTTTTTTCCAAAAACAGAAAAATGGACATATCGTTTAGGATTCAGTTTTACGTCTTGCAGTAATTGTTCTAGCTGTTTTGTGGCATTATCCAGGTTGTTATAAACGGCATCATCATTAATTAATTTACCTGCAGTACCTTCTTTATTATTTAATTTATCTGAGATACTTTCAAAATCAGCTACTACTTTTTCCAAATCTTTGGTAATCTTACCAATATCCATTTGGGTTAAACTATCTGAAAAAGTATTGAAATTGGTAGTTATTTCATCAAGATTGGTAAAAGTCCTATTAATATTATCTGAGTTTCCACCAATAATACCCTCTAAGGTATTGGCGGTAACTTTAAATGAAGCTACGGTAGCATTAAGGTCTTTAAAAGTATTTCTAATATTGTACCGTGTACTGTCGTTTAAAATCTTATTCACTGCAGTTACCAGGGAATCTGCACTAACTATCGTATTTTCAACTTTTTCCTGAAGCGGTGTTAACCTGTCATTAACCAGCTCCATAATACCTTCTTCAATTTCGCTATTTAAGGTATCTCCAGATTTAGCCATCTCCCCCTTTTTGTAGTCTGGAATTATGGCTAAAGATTTCCCCCCAATAATATTACCTCCATAAATTTGAGCGGTACTATTCCTGGAAAACTGAAAGTCGTTTTCTACCGTAAAGCTTACAACAAGGGTTCCTTTAGAATCCAGGAAGTTAATTTTTGTGACTTGCCCAACCTTTAAACCGTTTATAGTTACAGCCGAAGAAGGTGAAAGACCTTCCACATCGTTATAAACCGCATGAAAAGTTCTACTGGATTCCAGTAGATTCTTACCTTTTAAGAAACTATAACCAAAAATAAGTAGGAGGATAGCAATTATTGCTAATAATGCAGTTTTTACTTCACGTGTAAATTTCAAAAGCTATTTTTTTAAGATAAAAACAAATTTAGAAATAAAAATAGAAAAGAAGCCTTATTTTACTTTGTTTTTAACGCCTCATTAACTGTAATCTTATCCCCACCTTTAAAAGCTACAATATAACTTGAAGGATATCCATTTTGCTTTGCTTTATCATGAAGTTCGTTAATTCTGGTATAGTTAGAGGTGGCCCCATAATAATATTTGTATAAGCCATTTTCCCTGGAGCGTTCTACGTTTTGTAAGCCTTTAAAGTTATATGCTTTGGTTTCTAATTTTTTGGAACCTGCAGCCAATTGAATTTTAAATGTTATACCCTCATAAACTTCGTCCTGTAATTCGTCCTGATTATTAGAGTTGGATATAGAGGAGTTACCTATATTTTGCAAGCTGGATAAATTTATACTATTGGCATACTTATCTATAGCTTCTACAATAGCAGCCGCCATTTTATTTTGACCTGAAGTACTATTTAAATATGGACCTTCGTGATTATTGGTAAGGAAACCGGTTTCTATAAGTACACTCGGCATCACAGCGTTTTTTAAAACCAAAAAACCCGCTTGCTTCACTCCCCTGTCTTTTCTTTTTAAATTATGGGTAAAATTTTTCTGGATAAAATCAGCCAAAAGTATACTTTGATTTAGGTATTCCTCCTGCATTAAAGCCATTCCTATATAAGATTCGGGAGAATTAGGATTAAACCCTCCATAGGTCACCTCATAATCTTCCTCTAAAAAGATTACTGAGTTCTCTTTTTTAGCAACTTCGAAGTTTTCTTTGGTTTTATGCAAACCCAATACAAAAGTTTCGGTACCATAGGCCTGGGAGTTGTGGGCATTACAATGTACAGAAACAAAAAGATCGGCATCGGCCTCGTTGGCTATTCTGGCTCTTTTAGCTAAAGGGATAAAAACATCAGTATCCCGGGTATAAATTACTTCAATCCCTCCCTTTTTTTCCAAAGCTTCCCCAATTTTTAAAATAATATTAAGTGCAATATCCTTTTCCTTAAAGCCATTTCCCGTATTACCCGGATCTTTGCCGCCATGACCGGCATCAAGAACAACTACAAAACGATCTCTAGGAGTATCGTTTATAGCAAGTAAATGCTGCGAGTTGCCAAGAAAAAATATAAAAAATACGAAAAGTTTAAGTAGGTTCGTTCTCATAAAAAAGGTAACGCTAAATTTGTGCTGATTATTTTAATTACTTTTTTTCAGTGATTCTCAAATCTAAGCTGAAAAAATATATGTAATTTTGAATTTGCAAAAAGCAAGCCATTCTTTACAAAAATAGCACTTAGAGCATTGCAAACAAACATACCTAACATACTTTTTTGCTGTATATTTATACTGCTTCCTTTCGTTTGTTTAAACGCCCAGGAAATAGGAAACAATACCGAAATAAACTTAGATGCCAAGGAAAGGGACACTATTGTTACCGTTGGCGATTCATTACCCCTGGCACAAACCATTAAGTCCACCGATAGTATTTTGGGCGATTCCTTACAGCCGCCACAAAAAGGAAATCAGCTTATTACCGATGCCGTTAAATATGAGGCTAAAGATTATATGCGCATTAGCCAAAAGGAAAATAGAATGTTTCTCTATAATGAGGCCCAGATTATCTATGGCGATATGCAAATTAATGCAGGCCTAATTATTATAGATAACGATAAAAATGAGGTTTACGCTTACGGAATTCCCGATTCTACCGGGGCATATTCTCAAAAACCGGTTTTTGTTCAGGGCAATCAAACTGTAGAACCAGATTCTATTCGCTTTAATTTTGATACCGAAAGAGCGCTGGTATACAACTCAAGAACACAACAGGCAAATTTTAATGTAAAAGGAGAAGTCACCAAACGCGAAAACGATTCGGTGTATTTTATGCAAAATGTGCGTTTTACCACCGATGAAGACTTAGAAAACCCCGACTATTTTTTCTATGCAAGACGTATAAAATTTGTCCCGGACAAAAAAATTGTAGCCGGCCTTGTAAATATGTATCTAGCCGATGTTCCTACCCCGTTGGGATTACCTTTTGGCTACTTTCCCTTAACCGAAGAAGAGACCTCTGGTTTTATTATTCCCAGTTTTGGGGATAGCCAGCGTGGTTATTTTCTGCAAAACGGGGGGTATTATTTTGCCATAAGTGATTATGTAGACCTGCTTACCCTGGGAGACTATTATACAAATGGAAGTTATGCAGTAAGACTGGAAAGTAATTATGCCAAGCGTTATCGCTACCGCGGAAATGTTAGGATACGCTACGAAAATCAATATCAAAGTGAACGTGGTTTTCCCGATTATTCAGAAAGAACAGAATATAATATACAATGGTCGCACAATCAGGATGCCAAAGCAAATCCAAATTCCAGGTTTAATGCATCTGTGAATTTAGGAAGTAGCACTTACTACCAAAATTCTGTAAACCAAATGAATACAGGGAATTTCTTAACCAATTCTTTAAGTTCATCGGTATCCTACAGTAAAACTTTTCCGGGTGATCCGCAGGTGAATTTAAGTATCGCTGCCAGACATAGCCAAAATACAAGAACACAAACTATAAATATGAGTTTACCTACCTTACAGGCAAGTATGACACGTATTTACCCATTTGCTCCAAAAACCGGATCTAAAAAGGGATTGATAGAAAATATTAACTTTCAATATAATTTACGGGGGGAGAACCAAATTAGAACTACCGACTCTCTATTCTTCAAACCCGAAATGTTTAAAGATGCCAATTATGGTGCCCAACACTCTATTCCTGTTTCCACTAACTTTAAATTATTTAATTACCTAAGTGTTAGTGCTAATGCTAATTACGAAGAGAATTGGGTTTTTAAAACTTTTGAACAGTCGTACGACGAATTTAATGATGAAGTGGTTATAGATACTATAAATGGGTTTGATTCTTACCGAACTTATAATTTTGGAGCCAGCATTGGTACCACGTTATATGGTTTAAAAAACTTCGGAAAAGATAAGAAAATACAGGCCATTAGGCACGTTATGCGCCCTTCTATTAGCTATAATGTAAACCCTGCATTCGATCAATATTATGATACTTATGAACGGATTAACCCTGCAAACCCGTTAGAAACCAATATGGTAGATTATTCCAGGTTTAGCGGTACATTGTATGGAGCTCCCGGCAACCGGTTTTCCAGTTCACTGGGATTAAGTATTAGTAATACCCTGGAAGCCAAAGTGCGGTCTAAAGACAGTACTGCCACAGAACCCGAAAAAATATCTTTGCTGAATAATTTCAGCATGAGTACAGCATATAATCTTTCTGCAGAGAAAGGGCAACCAAGACTCTCACCCATTGCTCTACGAGGAAGCATCCCTATTGTAAGGGATAAACTGGATATCAACGTTGCGGGAAACATGGATATTTATGCACTGGATAATAATAATCAAAGAACAAATAAATTAAATATTAATAATGGTGGAAGTTTATTTAGGTTTACCAACGCCAATGTAAGTTTTGGGTATTCTTTTTCCAGCAAGGATTTTGAAGATGAAGGCGAAGATGAAAATCAGGACGATATAGATAATGACACCTATAGAGGTGGTGGTAGGCGTGATGACCTTTTTGGAAAAGGAACCGACCTTGACGGAAAATTTTATGACGAAGAGGAAGACCCATTTGCCGATGAAAATCGTCCCGAACGAAATGACAACTGGTATAATTATAAAATTCCATGGGATTTAAGAATGTCTTATACCATGACCTATAATAATTCTGCACGCCAAAACGAGATTACCTCACATTCTATTATGTTTTCGGGAGATGTTGAGCTCTCTCCAAAATGGATGGTAGGAGCCTCCTCTGGTTACGATTTAAAAGATTTAGGTTTTACTTATACACAGCTAAGGTTTCAACGAGATTTAAATACCTGGAGGTTAAGTTTTAACTGGGTCCCTTTTAGTGAGCGTAGATCCTGGTATTTCTTTATTGGAATTAAATCGGCTATCTTAAGTGATATAAAATACGATAAACGTAATGAACCAGATCGAAGATTATAAATTTTAAATAGTACAAACAATGAAAAAAATAATTAAGACCAACCAGGCCCCTGCTCCTATTGGCCCTTATAATCAAGCCGTGTTAACCGGAAATATGCTTTTTATTTCAGGACAAATAGCACTTAATCCTGAAACCGGTGAATTGGAAACCGAAGAACTTCAAAAGGAAACAATTAGGGTAATGGAAAATCTTAAAGCAATTCTTGCTGAAGCCGGAATGGATTTTGAAAACGTAATTAAAACTTCCATTTTTATAAGCGATATGAATAATTTCGCTAAAATCAATGAGATTTACGCCAACTATTTTAATGCTGAAACTGCCCCTGCCAGGGAAACTGTAGAGGTTGCTAACTTGCCTAAGTTTGTAAACGTAGAAATTAGTGCTATAGCAGTAAAAGAGTAAAATTAAAATAAACAGCTTTACCCCGTAACCGATAGTTATCGTGACTGTGAGGCTTCACTCATAATAATAAAACACCTCGTTGTCTTGCCACGAGGTATTTTATTTTAGAGCTTTTTAAAAAAAGCTGGTTTTTCATTTTAAGATAAATAGATCTCAATTATCTCTTGATAGTATTGAGTTCAGTTTACAGAAAAAAACAGCACTAAGCTTATCTCTATTAAATGCCTAAGGCTTTAGGTCAGATATTTTCAAAGCTTAAAAATCGCGAAACTGCTAAGAAAAAATAATATCTAAAACGCCTGCATTAATAACCTGGCACTTGCCGGATTGGTTGCTAGTGGAATATCGTGAACATCGCATAAGCGCATTAGCATAAAAATATCGGGCTCGTGCGGATGCTTGTCTAACGGGTCTCTAAAGAAAATTACCATATCTACTTTTCCTTCTGCAATTCGGGAAGCTATTTGCGCATCACCCCCCAGAGGTCCTGAAAGTAATTTTTCTACCTCAAAACCTGCGCTTTCGGTTTTTGCACCGGTAGTTCCGGTGGCAATAAGTTTTATATTCTTGGCCTGAAGCGATTCTCTATGGTTATTTAAAAACTGAACCATTTCTGCCTTCTTGCCGTTATGGGCAATAATTGCTACTGTTTTCATTTTTTATACAGATAAAATATCAGAAATGCGAAGCAAATCTTTATTAATAGTTGGTTTAGATTGTAAAGTTTTGTTTAATTCAATAGCCTGTACCTCATTATTTAGCATACCTACCATAATATCTTGTTGCCCGTCTAACGCCAGCTCAACCGCCTTTACGCATAACCTGCTCGCTAAAACACGATCAAAACAAGTGGGGCTACCTCCCCGCTGTATATGACCCAACACGGTTACTTTTGCATCATAATAGGGTAAATTCTCTTTTACATAGTCTGCCAGTTCAAAAACGTTTTTACCAATTTTATCTCCTTCTGAAACTACAACTATACTGGAAGTTTTTCCCGAACGCCTACTACGCTCCAGGGAATTTAGTAAACGATCTAAACCAAGATCTTCCTCCGGAATAAGAATTTCTTCAGCACCGGCTCCAATTCCACTATTTAAGGCTATAAAACCGGCATCACGCCCCATTACTTCCACAAAAAACAACCTGTTATGTGAGCTCGCGGTATCTCTAATTTTATCTACAGCGTCAATTACCGTATTTAAAGCAGTATCATAGCCTATGGTATAATGGGTTCCAAAAATATCGTTATCTATAGTTCCGGGGACACCAATAATTGGAATGTTATGCTCTGCGCTAAATATTTGGCCGCCTTTAAAAGTACCATCACCACCAATAAGAATCATAACGTCAACTTCAGCCTTTTTTAAATGCTTAGCAGCCTTTTCCCGACCTTCTTTAGTTCTAAACTCTTCAGATCTGGCCGATTTAAGTATTGTACCTCCAAGGTTAATAATATTGCGAACACTACGGGCATTAAGCTCTACATAATCGCCATCTATCATTCCCTGAAAGCCCTTCATAAATCCTACACAATCTATGTGATAATAAGCACAGGCTCTAACCACTGCCCTAATTGCAGCATTCATCCCAGGAGCATCGCCACCCGAAGTCATTACTCCAATTCGTTTTATCTTTTTTGTCATATCTTTCTATTTCTTGTCTAAAATTACAAACTAAGGAGAAATCTTAAAAGAAAAAGAAGAAGTTTTAAGGCTTCTTTTTAATTTGAATTTTCGTCGGGAAATCTTATATAATCAGGGGTTACAGGACGTGTTTCTGAATCTGGTTTCATTTCTTCATTTAGAGCCTCAATTTCTGTACTGGCAATTTTTCGAAGCAACTCCTTAAATGTGTCAAAATCTACCGAATATGACAATCCAATACCTTGTGTAAACCCGATTTCTTCCCCAATAAACTGAATATTATTCTCCCGGTTAAAAACCTTGGCCCTTAAGGTTCCGTCTTCATTTAAAAGAAAATCTATTTCCAGGTCGCCAACTATAATAGATTCGGTTACTCCACCAATAGGAACCCCTACCTGCCCATTTATAATAACTCTATCACTAATTTGAGTAGAAAGGGTAAGACCAAACCTATCTACAGTTTGTTGATCGGGCGTACGATCTCCCTGTACATAATTTACGCCTACCTGAAATTTACCATCATCCCCCGCAAAAATATCATTAACAATACTGGAAGCCCTTTCGGCAAGTGTTCCGGTAATAGCATTTTGCCTTAAGCCAAATTCACTATAAAATGCACCTTGGGTAACCAGGAATAAGGCCTGGAGCTCCTTGCTTGAACGGTCATCCATTCTATACTCTAATTCCGATCGAACTACAGAACTGGCATTAGGAAAATCGATATCGAAAGTAATATCGGGCTGCATTATTTCACCTTGTAGGTTAATAATAACCTCTACAGGAATTTTCCTGTTAATAGAAGGATTTTCTAACAATACTGCAGGGTTTGCGTTAAGGGCATAAATAGCACTTACATCTAATTGCGCCTCGGTTGGGTCACCATTCCAATTAATACTCCCCTCAGATTCTACATTGAAAACTTTTTGAACAAGTCCGGCGTATTTAAAGTTATACACTCCTTCGTAAACCACAAAGTCCCCCCACATATTAAACTTGCCATTGGTATTAATTTCCAATAATAAATTTCCGGAGCCGCGACCTTTTAAGGTACTTCCACTGGTTTGATCTACCACTACTTCAACTTCAGCATCATTGGTAATATCCAGGTCAAAAATAAGCTCAAGCCCGGTTACCTCTGGCAATTCTATAGTCTGCCCTGCTTCCCTGGCAGCCTTTTCCTCTGGACTTAAAAAGTGAATATATGAGTTATCGCCAACAGACTCTGTATCACTTAGAGGTATTTTAAAAACCGTACCACGCTCTGTGCTTGCCGTAACATCTATCACCAACTGGTCTGTAGGACCGGCAATACTGGCGTCTCCGCTAATAAAAGCAGTTCCATAGTAAAGTGCATCCTCATCACCTTCGGTATCCAGAACCAAAAGCCTATTGGTATCTATATTTAAATCCAGGTTCCATTCCTTAAAATTTTCATGTCCTATACTACCATTAAGAGTACCCGTTGTTTGGTATTTAGTGTCTTCAATCTCTACATCGTCAAAAATAAACTGCTGTTCATTTAAATTAACCTTCGCCGCATCATTAAAAGCAAGATCAACATTTAGGTAAGGAATTCGTAAACCGGCATTATCCAAACTAAGACTTCCTGAAAAATCTGGATTTTTATAATTTCCGGTAACTTTTGCATCTCCCGTGGCTACTCCCCTTATATCACTAATCACGTCACGCCCTAAAGGACTAAAAGCAGCCAGGTTTAAATCCTCTAATGTGACCCCCAGATCGATTGTGGGCTCACTTCCACTAACATCTATATTTCCAATGGCATTTAAGGATACGTGGCCATCTTTTTTTAAATTGGCATTTACGTCGTAATTAGTAAGCGTTTCATTTCCTTCTACATTTAGAACAAAATTTCCCAAAAGGTTATCATTAATATCTAAGGAATCTATTTTTAAAGCTGTATTTGGATAATAAGCCCCATCTTCCTGTAATAAATCGAGTTTACCATTTAAAGTTCCGGCAAGACGAAGGCTATCTATATGTGGCGTAAGCTTACCTATATCTACATTTTCAAATTCCATTTTGAAATCTTTATAGGTAGTATCCCGCATTTCCCCACTTAACCTAATCTCTTCGTTCTTATGACTCATTACCAAAGAATCTATTGTAATATCCTTAAATTCAAGATCAAAAACAATCTTATTACTTTTATTACCCTCTTCATTCAAGTACCAGGTATTATTTTTAAAAGTAAGGTCTGATCGTTGAATTCCTATTACCGATCTGTTATTCTCATTAATAGTATGAAAGAGATTCACATTAAAAACATCTTCATTATTTCTGCCTCCCTGGAATTCAGATCTAATAAAAAGAGTATCCCTTTGAGTTACATTAATAAAACTGAATTCTGAAAAATTATATAATCCGGTTGAAACACTATCAGCTTCAAAATAAGTATTGTAAATAGGGTTGGTATTATCTACATTTAAGTTTACCGTCTCCATCATATTTCCAAAGAGATCTATTTTAGGAGAACGAAAGTTTACTTTAAATTCAGATTCATCTGAAGCCAGGTGGCCGCGAATAAAGGTATTTGGTGCCAGGTTTATTTCCGGGTAAAAGACTTCAACAATTTTATTATAAATATCAAAATCAAATTCTAGGTATTGATTATTAGTGATGGTGCGGGGCTTATAATTGGTATAAATACTCCCCAAAGAGTTTTCAATTAAAGGCCTTATTTCAGAAAGAATAAAATCTCCTTTAATTTCACCGCTAATCACATCATGCGAATTTATACTTAAGGTTCTTTCGGGTCCTTCAAAGCTGGAAGTAATACTGAAATTATCAAAATAATAAAGATCGTTTTGATTCTGGTAGGAAGTATTAAGCAACAATATTTCACCAAAGGCATCATCTATACTTGTACCCTTCATATTCATAATAACATCTCCTTTAAAAATAGAGAGGCTATCGCGGGTAACAAAGTTTAGGGCGTTTAAATTCGCATATCCAACCGAAGCTTCAAAATCGTAATTATTGATATCTTCAGAAAGGTCTGCCAAACCATTAAACTCCATTTTTAAATTAGGGTCGTTGGCCATTAATAAACCATTAAAAACAGGGTTTCTAAGATTACCTATCACCCTAATTCCCTGGTAGGTATAATTATTAAATTGTAGTTTGGATATTTGTCCTTTTAGCTCAGCATCCAGGGTTTCGGCGTTAAAGCCAGTTCCATCTATATCCAGGTTAAAACTTGTTTTTCCAAGGTTTGCGTTATTGGCAAGTTTTCCAATATTAACCTCCTTAAAAATAAGTTTTCCTGTATAGATTACGTCTTGTGAATTATTAAATCCGCGTAAAACAACATCTGCTTCGGCCGAGCCCAGTTGTGTATTTATACGCACATCGGCATCCAAATTAGCATTAGTAACAATAGCATTACCTTGCATCCTCAAGTTGCCAAATTCACGCAAGGTTTCAGGAAGCTTCCCCCTTAAGTCCCCTGGCAGTAAATTAACCAGATCGTAATAATTCGTGGTGAAATTTGAAAAATCCCCGGTGAGCTCAAAATCTTCGCCATTCTTGGAAAAGGCACCTTGAATGTTAACATTTCCACGAAGTGTACTACGGTCCATACCGGTTAACCGAACATTGGGAAGCTGGAAGTTATTTAGTGTACCTATAAAATCGGTATCTAATTGGATCAACTGATTCTTTCCAAATTCGTTATAAAAAGCCCTTAAATCTGTACTGGAAACTACACTTTCAGTAAAAGTACCGGTTATTTGCACCTTGTTTTCAAAATCAGAAAAATCTTCAATTTTATAATTAAACTCAAGATCAGCGTTAACTAAAGACTGGGGTGTTTGAATCATAAGGTCATCAAAAACCATTTGTTTAGGGCTATATAAGAAACGCGTGCTTAGATTATCTATATTTAATCCGCGTTTTTCCTTTGCTTTTAATCTTTCAATGATTACACTAATCTCCGGACCTTTTATCTTTAAGTCTTTTGCGTAAATATTTAAACTATCAAGACTTACAAATTCAGGATTGTCACTATCTTCATTGATAAAACTATAATGAGCATCAGAAATTTCAACCCTATCCATAAACAACTGAAATGGAATAGAATCTCCAGAAGGTTTCTTACTCAGTTTTTGGATAAATTTCCCAAGATTATCCCTGTCCTCTCCTTTATATCGACGCATTTTAAGCTTTAAACCCTCCAAATAAGTATTTCCTAAATTTGGATTATTGCTAAGCAGGTTAGAAACACCGGGGAGCGAAGTGCGCAATTCTTCAGAAAAAATTAAGGTATCTTTATGATGGTCTTCAATATAAATTCCGTTAATTTTCACTTTGCCAAAATAGGTTAAGCTTACCCGGTCTATAGAAATATCAACATTGTTTTTTTCGTTGATAGATGCAGTAATACGGTTGGCTACTCCTGTTTGTACGGCAGGAATAGAGAAGATTATCAAAATAATGACAAAAAGCAAAAGCAGCGCAACCACTGTTCTAGTTAATATTTTCCAGAATTTTTTGATACGCTTTTATATTTTAACTTTGTACACAATATTAACAATTTCTATGCCCCTTATTTCTTAATGGCTTCACAAAATATTTACATATTAGGGATCGAGTCTTCCTGCGACGATACAGCAGCAGCTGTAATACATAACGGAAAAATACTATCTAACATTGTTGCTACTCAAGAAGTACACCAACAATACGGAGGCGTGGTACCGGAACTTGCTTCCAGGGCACACCAGCAAAACATAGTTCCCGTGATTCACCAGGCCATAGCCAGGGCAAATATCGGCAAAAAAGATATATCTGCAATTGCATTTACACGTGGGCCGGGACTAATGGGTTCATTACTTGTTGGAACCTCTTTCGCTAAATCTTTATCCCTGGGCTTAGGAGTTCCGCTTATTGAGGTAAACCATATGCAGGCGCATATTTTGGCACACTTTATAGAGGAAGAAAATTATAAAAAGCCAGATTTCCCTTTTCTGGCCTTAACCATAAGTGGCGGGCATACTCAAATTGTGAAAGTTTCTAATTATTTCGAGATGGAAGTAATTGGGGAAACTACAGATGATGCTGTTGGCGAAGCTTTTGATAAAAGCGCCAAAATTTTAGGGCTTCCCTATCCCGGTGGCCCCTTAATAGATAAATATGCAAAGGAAGGTAATCCAAAAGCCTTTCCTTTTCCTAATCCAAAAGTACCTGATTTAAATTTTAGTTTTAGCGGGTTTAAAACCTCGGTACTCTATTTTGTGCAGAAACAAACCAAAGAAAATCCAGATTTTATTGATGAAAATTTAAAAGATATTTGCGCTTCTATTCAGTTTTCTATTGTAAGAATTTTAATGGATAAACTTAAAAAAGCGGTAAAACAAACCGGAATCAATCAAATTGCGATTGCCGGTGGTGTTTCAGCAAATAGTGGTATTAGAAATGCCCTGGTTGAAGCCGAAAAAAAATATGGCTGGAATTGTTTTATCCCTAAGTTTGAATATACAACAGATAATGCGGCAATGATTGCCATAGCTGGCCATTATAAATATTTGAACCGGGATTTTTCCGATTTTTCCACCACGGCCCAGGCACGCTATAAATTTTAGGCTATGCAACTTTTCTACACCCCAAATATTAAAAAAAACGATAAGCAAATTGTTTTTCCAAAAGATGAAAGTCGGCATATAGCAAAAGTTTTGCGTAAAAGCGAAGGCGATATTTTAAAGGTAACTAATGGAAAAGGTTTTTTATTTACCTGTGAAATAATTGAAGCCAATCCAAAACAGTGTTTGGCAAAAATCAATAAGCTCGAAGAAGCACCTGTTAAAACTCATCACCTGCACCTGGTTGTAGCACCTACAAAAATGAATGACAGGTATGAATGGTTCCTGGAGAAAGCTACAGAAATTGGTATAGACGAAATAACGCCTATAATTTGTGATCATAGTGAAAGGAAAACTATAAAACCAGATCGTTACGAACGTGTATTACAAAGTGCGATGAAACAATCTTTGCATTATAGATTACCTGTACTTAACGAAGTGATTAGTTTTTCAGAGTATATTAATCTTGAATCTGAAGGGCAAAAATTTATTGCGCATTGTGAAGAGGATATTCCCCGTGTTTCTTTAAAAAACAAGGCTAAACCCAAAGAAAAAATCACCATACTTATTGGTCCTGAAGGCGATTTTTCCGCTAAAGAAATAAAACAGGCTCTAGAAAAACAATGGCTTCCTGTAAATTTAGGCGAAAGCCGATTAAGAACCGAGACTGCGGCTATTGTAGCCTGCCATACTATTGCACTTATTAATCAGGATTAATTTTTACAACTCATTTTTATTGATACTTTTACAGATATGTTGAGTTTTAAAAAATATACTCCAATTTTCATATTCCTTGTTTTTTTCCAATCTACAAAAGCACAGGAAATTGCAGTTTTAAAGTATAATGGAGGGGGCGACTGGTATGCTAACCCAACATCTCTCCCCAATTTAATTACATTTTCCAATAATAATGTTGGCACCGGTATAAACCCCAAACCCGTTACTGTTACTCCGGCAAGTTCAGACATCTTTCAATATCCTTTTGTACATATGACCGGGCACGGGAATGTGATTTTTAATGATGAAGAAGCCATGAATCTTAGAAATTACCTTTTAAGCGGTGGTTTTCTGCATATAGACGATAATTATGGTATGCAGCAATATCTGGAAAAAGAATTGGTGAAAATTTTTCCTGAAAAAAAACTGGAAGAGTTACCAGCAAGTCACCCAATATTTTCTAGTGCCTATAACTTTCCCGGTGGTTTACCTAAAATTCATGAGCACGATAATAAACCGCCACAGGCTTTTGGAATTTTCAATGAAGAAAGGTTAATCTTATTATTTACGGTAGAAAGTGATCTTGGTGATGGCTGGGAAAGCCAACAAGTTCATAATGATCCTGAAGAGGTGCGGTTAAAAGCATTACAAATGGGAGCAAACATTTTAAAATACGTTTTTGAAAATTAATGGAACAACTCTCTCATTTCGACGAAAAGTTTACTAAGGAAAATTTTCCTATAAGCCTGGTACTTGACAGTATTTCGGGAGAAGCAAATATTGGTAGCATCTTTAGGCTTGCCGATGCATTTAATATTGAAAAAATTATTTTTTCGGGTATTGAACCAAAGCTTAACAGTAGAAGGCTTCAAAAAACCTCCAGAAATACACACAAAACAGTACAACATGAGTTTACAGAAGATGTTCTTGGTTTTATTAAACAATCTAAGGCAAATGCTGAAATAATTTCCCTGGAAATTACTTCAGTGAGTAAACCTATAAATAGTTTTAAGTATAAAAGAGCTAAGAAAAATATTATTCTGATACTGGGAAATGAAGCTTCAGGAATAAATAATGAGCTGCTGAAAATTTCAGATAAACACCTACACATCAATATGTTTGGTCAAAACAGCAGTATGAATGTTGCCCAGGCCGCAGGAATAGCCTTATATGAAATATCGAAAACAATATCTGCATTCAGTAAGAAATAATATATTTACCACGTGAATTCAAAATCAATTACATTAGGAATTTTAAGGGCTGCGGGAATAATGGTTGGCATTATTCTTTTACTCTATTTTTTATATGAAATCCAATCGGTGCTGGTGTACATTGCCATCGCAGCGGTAATTTCGCTGGTAGGTCGCCCGGTGGTTATTTTTTTAAAACAGCGCCTAAAAATTCCAAACCGACTTTCAGTGGTTCTGGTGCTTATTCTAGTACTCGCTATTTTTGCCGGTATCATACTCGTTTTTGTACCCATTGTTATTGAGCAAAGTCAGTATTTAAGTCGTATAGACATGGAAGCTTTTAGAAGCGACCTTAACGAGCTTAACAACCAGGTAAACAATTATTTGGGCGTAGAAGAAATTAACTTAGTGGAAGGCCTTAAACAAAGTGAATTTATTAGGAACTTTGATATTAGTGCCGTTCCACGGCTTTTAAACAATGTTTTTAGCATTTTGGGGGCAACTTTAATCGCGTTGTTCTCTATACTTTTTATCTCCTTCTTTCTGCTTAAAGACAGTAAGTTAATGCTAAATAGTATACTGGTTTTTGCTAACCGCGGAGATGAGCAAAAATTTCAGCGTGTCTTCAATAAAATTAAAATCCTATTATCCAGATATTTTGTAGGGCTAACATTGCAGATTACGGTTTTATTCGTACTCTACGCTATTCTGCTTAGTGTTTTTGAAATCAACAACCCCATAGCGATCGCTTTTATTTGTGCCTTTCTAAACCTGGTTCCCTATTTAGGGCCGCTGTTTGCCGGGATTTTAATGGCTCTTTTTGTAATTTCAAGTAACCTGGGCGCAGATTTTCAATTAATTATTTTACCAAAATTGGGGTATATTATGTTAGGCTATGCTATTTGCCAGCTTATAGATAATATGATCTCACAGCCAATGATTTTTGGTGCCAGCGTAAAATCGCATCCATTAGAAATTTTTCTTATTATTTTAATAGCCGGAATTATATTTGGAATTGCCGGAATGGTAGTGGCCGTTCCTTTTTATACAGCTTTAAAAGTAATTGCTAAAGAATCTTTAAGTGAGTACAAGATCGTAAAACGACTTACTCGCGACCTTTAAACCTTTTCTTTTGAATAGAGCTTTACTAGATCCCGAAGTACAGAAGTTTTTAAGGGAAAACCTAAAAAAAACACCAGCGGAATTAGCGCTACGTAAAAGCCCTTTTCCACAAATTTCTTCTTCGGAATTGGCGCAACAACTAACAGGATTACAAAAAGCAAAGAAAAAATTGCCCAACTGGTTTAAGGAAACCAATATATTCTATCCTCCAAAGGTAAATATAGAGCAAACTTCTTCTGAAATAACTGCAAACTATAAAGCTTCGCTTTTAAATGGTGAGTGTTTAATAGATTTAACCGGCGGACTGGGAATAGACGATTTTTATTTTGCCCAAAACTTTAAAGAAGTATTTCATTGTGAAATAAACCTACAATTATCAAAAATAGCCGTACACAACCTGAAACAATTGGGCTGTAAAAACATCCACTTTAAAAACCAAAACAGCATTGATTTTCTTCAGGAAAGTAACCTGAAATTCGATGCAATCTATGCAGACCCGTCAAGACGGGACAATTATGGCGGCAAGGTGTTTAAACTGGCAGATTGTTTGCCCAACATTCCCGAGAACCTCAATCTACTCTTTAGTAAATCAGACGTAATTCTTATTAAAACCTCCCCACTACTCGATTTACAAGCAGGTATTTCAGAATTAAAATTTGTAAAAGAAATTCATATTATAGCCGTAGATAATGAAGTGAAAGAATTATTATGGCTTTTAACGAAAGAGACAACTTCTTCGCCGAAAATAAAAACTTTGAATTTCACAAAAAACAAAACAGAAGAATTTACCGGAACTTTTAATAGTACTAAAATTGGAATTAGTTATTCACAACCACAAAGCTTTCTCTATGAACCTAATGCGGCCATTATGAAAAGCGGTTTATTTGAAGAGCTTGCTGTAAAAACCCATATTTCCAAACTTCATCCCAATTCACATTTATATACTTCAGATAGGGAAATTAATTTCCCTGGAAGAAAGTTTAAAATAATTGATTTACAAAGATATACACCCTCTTCGTTAAAGAAAAAATTTAAGGATTATCAAGCCAATATTAGTCTTAGAAATTTCCCAGAAAGCGTGGCTTTACTTAGAAAAAAATTTAAAATAAAAGATGGCGGTAAAAATTATGTATTTTTCACCACCAACATAAATAACGACAAAATCGTACTGTTTTGTGAGAAGATTTAAGCTCTATCCTGAAGCCTGTCTTTCACGAATTCTACCTTAGTTTTGCCGTGAGGTGTTGGTTTACCGTCTTCATCTAAAGTAACCATAATTACCTTGTCTATAGTAATTATTGTAGAACGGGTCATTTTGTTTCTAACCTCACATTTTAATGTTAAAGAAGAAGTTCCAAATTTTAGTACTTCTATTCCTATTTCTACAATGTCGCCCTGTCTAGCTGAATTCTGAAAATTAATTTCACTCATATACTTGGTAACACATTTAGAGTTTTCTAATTGAATAATACTATATAGAGCGCATTCTTCATCTATCCATGCTAATAGTTTACCTCCAAACAAAGTACCGTTTGGGTTTAAATCTTCTGGTTTAATCCATTTTCTAGTATGAAATCTCATTTTTTTCTTTTAAAAATAGCTATTAAAAATGAGCCGGTAAAAGCTTTTTAAAGTTTTACCGGCTTCCTAATATGTACCTTGTATTTTATTGTTTTTACAAAAAATAAGGCTATAAAATTAAAAAAACTATAAGTAGTTTTTGGCGGCTTCAATAATTTCAGCGTGATCAAATGCAAGCTGAGGCAAATGATCTATATTTACCCAGGAGGCTTCTGCAGCATCATCACCGGCCTTAAGGTTTGCTTCCTCAAAAATCCTGCTCACAAAAGCTATAGAAATAGTTCTACCCCTGGGATCGCGGCCCGGCTTTCCAAAAGCTCTCACCTGCTCCATAGTGTTCACAATCACTCCTGTTTCTTCCTCCAGTTCTCGTTTTGCTGCCGTAATCAAATCTTCATTTTCATCAATAAATCCTCCGGGCAATGCCCACCGGCCTTCAAAAGGATCGTTTCTTCTTTTTATGAGTAAAACCTTAAACTTATTATTGGCGTTACAAAAAACTACGCTATCTACGGTTACTGCTACTTCTTGCTGTTTCATTTTATTTTAAAGTTTTAGGTATTTGTATATCTGTTTTAAATCTTTTATTGAATTTCTCTATAAAATATGCTGAAAGTAATGGGGAAGCTTCTTCTACATTTTGATGCACAAAAAAGTAAACATTTTGCAAGCCCTCTTTTTGCCACTCTTCCAACTTATCCACCCAATCGTCTAATCTGGTATAATCTGAGCCATGATTAGCTCCGTTGTATCTAATAAAGGCTGTAGTATTGCTTAATCGCATGTGAATAAGATCCCGCCTTCCCGCGGTATCTGTAATAATATGTGCTATATCCCGTGATTTTAGCACATCATAAAATTCGTTAGCTACTGTCTCATCTGCATACCAATTTTCGTGTCTAACTTCAGCGGAAAGAGGAATTTCTTTTGGCCAATAAGCGAAAAAACTATCCAGTCTTTCTATAAACTTTGGTGAAAAATTTTCTGGCATTTGCAAGAAAACCATTCCTAATTTCTCCTTCAACTGAAGTAGGTTTTTTATAAAATCGTCTGTTAGTTCCCTGGTTTCATTTAATCGCTTTAAATGACTAATAAGCCTGGATACTTTTGGAAAGAATTTAAAATCATCTTCAGCCTTTTCATACCATTTTTTAAATTGCTCCTCCGGGTACATTCTATAAAAAGAACCATTGAATTCTATACTATTAAACTGGGAAGAGTAATACATTAACTCATCTTTGGTACCCCTGGGATAGAAATTTTTAAGATCTTTTCTATTCCATTTAGCACAACCAATTCTTACATCTTTAAAACCTTCTTTGTCTCCTTCTTTGTTTAATGTTTTAATGGTATCTACATGGGTTTCGGGTAAATTAAAGTCTATATCCTCGGGGTTTTCTACTTTTCCAAATTTCATGCTAACACTAATATTTATTAAAATAAACGGTTTTTCTATTGATAAATTCTTTGATTCCGTGATGTGATAACTCTCTTCCATAGCCGGAAATTTTAGTACCTCCAAAGGGAAGTCTGGGATCACTTTTAACCAACTCGTTCACGAAAACGGCCCCATCTTCAAATTTGGGGACCATTTTAATGGCAAAGTTTTCATCTTCAGTAAAAATTGAAACTCCCAATCCAAAATTCGAAGAATTAACAAGCTCTATTGCTTCCTCATCATTCTTAAATTCGGTTACCGAAATTACCGGGCCAAAGGTTTCTTCATCAAAAACCGGCATACCTTTCTTTACTTCGGTTAAAATAGTAGGTTCGAAATAAGCTCCATCGCGTTTTCCTCCTAAAATGATTTTTGCCCCCTTTTTTACAGAATCTTTTACCTGGTCTTCCAGGTCTTCTGCCAGGGTTTCTTTAGCCATTACCCCTATAAAAGTTTCTTTATCCATCGGATCGCCACTTTTCAACTCGCGCACCTGTTTGGTAAATTCATCAAGAAATTCTTCGGCGATATCTTTATGCAACAATAAACGTTTTCCGGCAATACAACTCTGACCTGTATTTTGAAAACGAGCTTGTACACAGGTTTTAACACTTTTAGTTATATTGGCATCTTTAAATATCACCAGCGCATTACTACCCCCGAGTTCCAAAACCGATTTTTTGATTTCTTCTCCGGCAATAGATGCTACACTACTTCCGGCAGGACCACTTCCGGTTAAGGTTACAGCCTTTACCCTTTTATTACGAATTATATTTTCAACTTTTTTACTGCCCACTATAAGATTTTGAAAGCAATCTTTCGGAAAACCTGCTTTTTCAAATACTTTTTGAATATTTCCAGCAGAGATCATTACATTACTGGCATGTTTTAAAATGGCCACATTTCCGGCCATTAGCGCCGGTGCCGCAAATCTAAATACCTGCCAAAATGGATAATTCCAGGGCATCACTGCCAGGGCAACACCCAATGGTTCGTGAGAAACATATGATTTTTTAGCATCGGTTTTTATTGTTTCGTCTTTTAATTGTGTGGCCGCATTTTCGGCATAATATTCACAAACCCATGCGCACTTCTCTATTTCGGCAATAGCCTGGGTAATAGGTTTCCCCATTTCTTTTGTAATGGCTTGGGCATATTCCTGGGAATTGTCCTTAAGTTCTTTTGCTACTTTCATCATTAAAATACTGCGCTCTGCAAAAGAAGTCTGTTTCCAGAGATGAAATCTGGTATGGGCGTTTTGTATACAATTTTCAATTTCGGTATCACTTAATTCTTGATGTTTCGAAATTTCTTCACCTGTGTAGGGGTTTCTTGAAATTATCATTTTATAATTAAAGATTTTTAAAACTTGGTTGATTAAGGCTTTCTTTTAAATATAAAAATAAGAATAGGCTTAGACAGGCCGATTAAGACGATTTTAACGTGTACAATGTTTATAAGTAGTTTACAAGTAAATAAAGGGGCCTGACTTTTGAGGTTTAAAGTTTATTAAATTTAAGAAAACTTAGTTCTTATGATACCACGTGACCTTCAATTAGTAGCACTTAGGCCAGAAATTCCTTCGGCCAGAGTTTCAGAAAACATGAGTCTAGACGAGCAATTTCAGAATAAAACTTTACGACCTGTTATTAAACTTCAAAATGACTTGTTGTTGGAAGTTTTTAGAAATTATATAAAAAAGCATAAGAATAAATTTTATGAACTAAAACTGGAGCAACGTTTTATTTATATTGAAAACGCCATACAAAAGGATATAAAATTTAGGAATAGCTTGAAAGGTATTATTATTGGGCAATTTACTTTAGAGGAGTATGCTACTTATATAAAAAACTCTTCTGCCTTAAACAAACGAATGATGAATATTGTAAAAGAGCGCATACAAAGCAACATTCAGCTTTTAGAAGAAGAAGTAGCGTACTAGCAGTCCTATAATTATGGTAATTGCAAAACTCATTAAGGTACCTATAAGCACATATTCGGTTTGTTTTCTCGCGCTCGCATCTGTTTTATCGCTAAAGCGTAAGATAGATTTTGCTGCAATAAGAAAACCTATCGCTGAAAAATTTTGAGTTAAAATAAAGGTAAGCACTAATATCCTTTCAAAAATACCTATGTACCTTCCTGCAGCCTCCAGACTATGATTTTTGCTATTAGGTTCAAGTTCAATATGCCAGCGGCGGGTAGCTTTGCCTATTAAAAAACCTGTAGGAAATACAACCAGTAAATATGAGATAATAATCACTAAAAACTGTTGTGAAGAAAATAACTTCGCGATAAAAGGAATTAATTCTGAATAACCTCCAATAAGGTAGAGCCAAACTAATATTATGATTAAAATATGCCATAATTGATCTAAAAGAAACAGTTTTAATGTATCTTTTTTGTGTTGAAGTTTCCACAAGTCGATAAAGAAATGAGTGAAGCTAATTACAATAGGTATATACCATAACTCCCATTTTTGAAGCAATACATAGGTTAGGAAACCGGCTAAAAACGAATGAAAATATAAAAACCAGGAACTTGCTTTTTTATCTCGCTTTTGCTTTACGAGGCTAGTGGGCTGCAAAACAAAATCGGTTAAAATATGCGCCAAAAGCAATTGCAGTAAGATTAATGTAGTTTCTTCCATAATTAAAAACTATGTGCGGTTACAGTCTCAAAACGTTTTAATAAGGCCGAAATTGCTTCCCAACCACAAGCCTTTTTACGCTGGTTTACGGCCGGCTGGCTAATCTTAAGCACAGTAGCTATCTCTGTTTCTTTTAGTCCTTTTAAAAGAAAATAAACCACTTCAGCCGAAGCCTGGCTCCATTTTTCCATTATCATATCCAACAAGAACAAACTTGCTTCAAACTCGGCATTTAAGTTTTCAAGAGGTGTTTTTAATCTAATTCTCCTGGAATCGTTTTTCATGGCATCTAAGGTTCTTCCCGATAGCTGAAAAGCCTGCCCATTAGAAGCTGCTATAGAATCACCTTTGTACTCAAAATTGCCAATACCAATGGCTATTTTTACATCGGCCAAAATATTTGTAGAATTTTGATTTTTAAACTTTACTTTATTTATAAGGCTTTTTATTCTTAAAGCTATCCTTAATGAGTCTTCGTACCTTAAAACCACACCCTGAAAGCTATCACCCCGATATATTTCAAAATCAATTTCATTTTGGCCATATTCCAGCTGTAGGTTTTCAAATTCTGACTTTAGACTTTTTAAGACTTCATCTAAAAAAGAATCTGAATAACTGGAAGAATCTACTAAATCGGCTGTAATTACGGCTACCATATTTCAAATATAATAAAAAATATTAGTCTACAAACTTATAATAACTTAATATAAGCCCTAAAACTTATAATATATGATTATAAGTCTAAATACTTATAAATTAATTTTGGTTGGATATTAAACTTTTGCTAAATGTTCTTTTAGCCTTTTTAGGTTATTTAATTTTAAAATAAATCAACAAAAAAAAGATATGGTAAGTAATAAAAAAGAACTCTATTTTAACTGTTTGGATATTGTAAATAAGCAAATAGAAAGGTATCAAAAGGAAATGGATCTTATTAAAGAATCTATGGAAGCCAATGATGTTAAAACAGATTATGATGAAGATAATAAAGGGGAATTACTTAGCGACTTCGAAAAAAATGCCAGGCGTTTAAGTAATGCCAGGGAAATGAAAGAAAGTTTAAGCCGTATAGACCCCGAGCTTTACAGCGAGAAAATTAGTTTTGGTAGTGTTATTGAAACTAGCGGGAACTATTATTTTATTTCGGTTCCTATTGGTGAAATTTCTATGGAAGATGGGAGTAGTGTATATGCAATATCTACAGAAGCTCCAATCTACCAGGAAATGGAAGGTAAAAAACAAGGCGACACTTTTAAGTTTAACGGTAATGAAGTAAAAATTACCGCGGTAGGCTAATTGCCTATTCCGGATATTCTACCCTAAGGTGAAAAATATTCTTAAGCTTACGTTTAAGGATTTTTTTCACCACTTGTATTTCCTTAAAAGTTATATTGGCATTTAAGAATTGTTCTTCTTTCATTTGTTTACTGATAATCTTTTCCACAAAATTATCTATTACTCCGGCAGTTGGTTCCTTTAAACTTTTACTGGCGGCCTCTACACTATCACACATCATTAATATCGCGGTTTCCTTACTAAAAGGAATTGGCCCGGGATACCTAAAATCTTCTGCCACCGCATTTTCATTTTGTTCTTTCTCTTTCATATAAAAGAAGTAAACAGTAGTAGTGCCGTGGTGGGTTCTTATAAAATCTATTACCCGATCTGGAAGATTATGTTTTTTAGCTATCTCAATACCATTAATTACGTGGTCTGTAATAATTTGGGCACTCTCTTTAGGCGCCAATTCGTCATGCGAATTTACTGCCGAAGTTTGGTTCTCAGAAAAATAAGTGGGGTTTTTCATTTTGCCAATATCATGATAAAGCGCACCTACCCTTACTAACATAGCATTGGCGTTAATCTCATTGGCGGCGGCTTCAGCCAGGTTGGCCACATTCAAAGAGTGATGAAAAGTTCCGGGTGCTTTTTCTGAAAGCTCTTTTAATAATTTTGAATTGGTATCTGAAAGTTCTAATAAAGACATATCTGAGACCATTCCAAATATTTTTTCATAGATATAAATTAGCGGCTGTACAAATAGCGTGGCAAGACCTCCAAGTAAAAAAGTTAGTAAAACTTCTGCCTCTACATCGGCAATATTTCCTTCCTGTATAACCGTAAAAGCAAAGTATGAAATAATATAAACCAAGGTAATTTGCCCAACCGATATAAAAAGATTTGCCCTTTTGTATAGTTCAGAAACAGTGAGAATAGTTACAATTCCCGCAATAATTTGCAAAAACATATATTCGTAACTATTAGGAACTATAAAACCAAGTAATAACACCGTAATCACATGAGTAAACATTCCTAAACGGGCGTCAAAAAAAGCTTTTAGAGTAAGTGGTAAAATACATAATGGCACTACATAAACATAATCTATATTAAAATTCACCACTATTGTGGTAAGCAATACCATAAAGAGAATATTGAAAAAGATAAATGTAACCTTCACATTATTCTCAAAAATATCCTGCCGATATTTTCTAATAAATAATAATAACATTAAGAGCGCCAGGGCCACTAAAACACTATAGCCAACTAGAATCCATTTGTAATTACTTTCACTCCAAACCTGCGATTCATATTCATTTTTAAGCGATCTTAAAATATTATATTTATTGCCTTCTACCACTTCTCCCCTTGCTATTACCCTGCTGCCCTGCTCGATATTACCACGGGTATAAGAAATATTATCTAGTTTACTTTGTAATTCTTTTTGAGTAAATTCACTATCAAAACTTACGTTAGGCTCTATTAAACTAAAAAACACCTCCAGTAATTCGTTCTCAAAATTTAAAAGGTTGGAGTCATTTATTTTGGTGTTTAAAAAACTGCGAACCTGATCTTGTTTAAGGATATTTTTATAGGGAATTTCAAATGCCTCATTCCCTTTTCTTAAATATACCAACTGGTTATCTTCTACCCGGTTATTAGTTTGCAACAAACCGTATTCATACACTTCTTCAAGCGTAGTTCTAACAAAATCTACAACTTGTATCTCCCTGTTATTTAGTAAGCTATCAGAGAACACTTCATAGACTACTTCAGGTGTTTTTACTGTAGCTTCTTTGGGAATTTTCTGATTAAATTGAAAATATGGTGTGTGGTTATTTCTTATTTGTTGTCTTTCCTGCTTAATCTCTTCTTCCGACTTTAAAATGGCAAAATCGAAAGGCGCGTAAAGATTTTCATACTGCCATGGCTTCCCTTTAGGGATTTCATATTTAAAATTTCCTCCTTTTGGAAGCAGGTAAACAATGAGCACTGCAGTAAGCGCAAATAAAAATACCTTGTAAAATAGTGCCTGGTTCTTATACAGGTTATTTACGAATTTCTTCATATAAATCGTGCTACTGCTCAAATGTACTAAAAAATAGCGGCCAAAGAAGCACTCTTGTTAAGTTCCTTATAAAATCACTAAATTCGCAAAAGAAGAAATAACTAAAACATAAATGATGAATAACGAAGTAGTAATTGTAAGCGCCGCAAGGACTCCCATAGGGAGTTTTTTGGGTAGCTTATCTACCGTAGAAGCTACCGATTTGGGGGCTGTTGCCATCAAAGGAGCTCTAAATAAAATTGATTTAAAACCAGAACTTGTACAGGAAGTTTTAATGGGAAATGTGGTGCAGGCCGGTGTTGGCCAGGCACCTGCAAGACAGGCAGCTTTAAAAGCCGGAATTCCAGATTCTGTTCCCTGTACTACTGTAAATAAGGTATGTGCCAGCGGAATGAAAGCCGTTATGCAGGGAGCACAATCTATTATGCTGGGACAAACTTCTATAGTGGTTGCCGGCGGTATGGAAAATATGAGTTTAATTCCACATTATTTATACCATAGAAAAGGACAAAAATTTGGTCCGGCAAAAATGGAAGATGGGATGCAAAAAGATGGCTTGGTAGATGCTTACGACCATAATGCTATGGGAGTTTGTGCCGATCTTTGTGCTACCGAACACAATTTTTCCAGAGAAGATCAGGATGCTTTCGCTATTAAATCTTACGAGCGTTCTGCTAAAGCCTGGGCCGATGGGAAATTCGACAACGAAGTGGTACCGGTTGAAGTTCCGCAGCGAAAAGGAGATCCTTTAGTGATAAAAAAAGATGAAGAGTTCAAAAATGTGAGAATGGACAAAATAAGTTCACTTCGTCCTGCGTTTAGTAAAGATGGTACGGTAACTGCCGCAAATGCTTCTACCATTAATGATGGTGCGGGTGCTGTAGTTTTAATGAGCCGTGCAAAAGCAGAAGAGTTAGGTGTTGAAATTCTGGCCAGCATCAAAGGTTTTGCCGATGCAGCCCAGGAACCAAAATGGTTCACTACTGCACCTGCCAAGGCTTTGCCTCTAGCGCTTAAAAATGCCGGGGTTACTCAAAACGACATAGATTTCTTTGAGTTTAATGAAGCTTTTTCTGTGGTTGGCCTTGCCAATATGAAGATTTTAGGCATTAGTGACGAGATCACCAATGTACATGGTGGTGCAGTATCTTTAGGTCACCCATTGGGTTGCAGCGGAGTAAGAATTCTTATTACCTTATTAAATGTATTGCAGCATAATAATGCAAAATTAGGTGCAGCCGCAATTTGTAATGGCGGTGGCGGTGCATCTGCAATGGTAATAGAGCGAAACTCATAATTATATATTTTTTATTGAATGCAATACGGAATTTGCCCCTTAAGCATTGTACCACTTCGCGAAACCACATCCAATCAGAGCGAAATGGTCTCTCAGGTTCTTTATGGAGAACATTTTAAAATACTTGAAGAACGTGCTCAATGGAGCAGGATTCGTGTTGCATTCGATAATTTTGAGGCCTGGATCTCCAATAGTCAATTGCTTAAAATTCCTGAAGAAATTTATCTGCAATTACAACAGTCTACGCCCAAATATTCCTCTGATTTGTTTGATTTTTTAACCGATCAAAATGGACATCTTATCACAATTCCACTGGGAGCATCACTTAACGCTACAGGTTTATTAAGTCATGATTTTGAAGGAAATTTTATTAGCTGTAAAAATCCTAAAAATGAGATTGTAAAAACAGCCCTTTTGTATTTAAACAGCCCCTATGCCTGGGGAGGTAAATCGCCCCTGGGTATTGATTGCAGCGGACTTACACAAATGGTTTACAAGTTAAACGGCTACCAATTAAATAGAAATTCGGCCGATCAGGCTAAACAAGGCGAACCGCTTAGTTTTATTGAAGAAAGTGAAGCCGGGGATCTTGCTTTTTTTGATGATAAGGATGGAGTAATAGACCACGTGGGAATTATGATGAACGATAATTATATTATTCACGTAGACGGAAAAGTAAGAATTGATAGAATTGATCATTCCGGAATTTTTAATGCCGATTTAAAAAGACATACCCACCAACTTCGCGTTATCAAAAAGATTATTTAAAACTTAGCGATTGTCATGGAAAATTTTTGGCTTTCTGCTTTCTTTTGGAAACTTTAGCTTTTCAAGTTTTTCTACGGAAGTTCTTTCTAAAGGTATTTTTATTTTTAAGCCCGACTGTAAATGCTCCTGAAGCCTGTCAATCTCTACAAAGTCATTCGGGATTCTTATCAGGAGTTTATCATTTTGATTTTCATTTAAACTCGCTTCGATAACAAATATTTTTAGAGTTTCAAAATCCGTAAGTAAATTGATAATTTGCTGTGGATAAAGCGTAGTTCCTTTCAGCTTTATCATTTGCTTTTTACGCCCAACAGGGGTGCTAATTCTCATTGACTTTCTCCCACAATCACAATTTTCTCCATAAAACTTCACCATATCTCCTGTTGCAAATCTCACTAACGGCATTGTTTGGGTTTGCAAAGGCGTTACCACTAATTCTCCAATTTCACCGGGTTTTACCGGATTTTGATTTTCATCTAAAACTTCAGTAAAAATTAAACTTGATAAACTATGATTAGCCTTATGTTGGTTACACTCGGTAAATGCAGTTGCCATTTCAGTGCTGGCATAGGTAGAAAATAATTCTATATCCCATAAATCTTTTATTTTTCGACCTAAAGAATTTAGACTGAAATCTGGATTTCGCAAAGGTTCGCCAATACATACAGCAGCTTTAATTGAGGAATTTTTATAATCAATTCCGTTTTCAATAGCAAAATCGATCATTTTCAGCAGAAATGAAGGAACTGCAATAAGAAAATCAGGTTTAAACCTTTCTATAGATTCCCATTGCAAACCCGGCAGACCACTGCCGGTTCTTACAATCCCGGCGCCCAGTTTTCGTAAACCCAGAAAGTAAGCCATCCCGGCCATAAACCTGCGGTCCAGAGTCGTAGTAAGTTGCACGACGCTAAATTTCGTGACTCCTACCATTTCAAAAGAAAGGCGTTCGTTTTCGGCCAGCCGCTCTAAGTCGGCGTCGTTTAAAGCAAAACTAACCGGATTCCCCAGGGTACCCGAAGTAGTTACATAATCTATAATTTCATCTTTTTTAACCGCAATAAATTCTTCGTTATAATTCTGTAAATCCTCTTTGGTAGTAATTGGTATTTTTCTGAATTCCCGATAAGAATTAACCTGACCTATATCTATATTGTTTTTCTTAAATTGCGCTTTATAAAAAGGAGAATTTTTAGCAGTGTATTCTAACTGCTGTACTAGCAACTCCTTATTTTTATTTATATCGTAAAAATTGGTCATTTAGATTTTTCGATAAGATTTTTTAATCATTTTATCCAGATATTCTTCATCTGGTAAAGTAGTTACTTCCCTCCTTTTCGCCTGCTTGAAATTTATCACTGCTTTTTTATAGTCCTGTTGCTGAAAATAATAATCTCCGGAAATTTTATAGACCTCCCAAAAGTGAGGATTTAAGGATTTTAGGGTTTTGATTTTTGCTTCTGAAATCTCTTTTCCCTTAGAAATCGCATGCGTTAATTCCTGACTTAATTTTCGATATTTTTCATAGTCTCTATAAGCTTCTGAATTTAAAAATGGGTCTGCGCCAATGTTTTGTTCATTGAGCATTACACTTTTTGTAACATTTCCTTCTTCAAACTTTTTAAAGGCACTATCAAGATCGTATGCCACAAAAGTGCCCAACTGATAAGGGTTTGCCGATACCCAAACCTTTTTTTCTTCAGGCTTAAAAATAATTCCGTGATGCGCTAATAATTGATTGATAGCTTTTTCGTTGCCAAAACCTAAGCTAACTCCATCCAACCCCTCTTTGTTTCGTAATATATCGGCGGCTTTTTGCGGGTTTAATTTGTTGTTTTCAGCAAGCAGTTCCTGCATTTTATCAAACCGGTATTGCGAATGACTTTCAGTTTTGGCTTTTAAATTTCGGCTATCTTCAGCGTAGGCTTCACTTTGAAAATGATTACTACAAATTAACTTGTTTGAGTTTTCAACTTCATAAACACCTAATTTTCCCGGGGCTACTTCAATTAGAATTGCCTTCTGTTCTTTGGCACTTCCCACCATAATAGATTCAGATACGAATACCTCTCGTTTTTTGGCAATTGCAATGGCTTCTTCAGTAGAAGAGGCATATTGCAAAATTTCACGGGCAACCAGGCTAATTGGCGTTTTAGCCTGTAAAGGAATTTTACTTTTTCCAGCGTTAAGTGTAACACTTATTCCTTTTTCATTTAAACCACTTACCGAACCAATCATCCCGGCCCAGGTGTACATCATAAACCTATGTCCATTATCGGGGTTTACAAAGGCTGCAATTTTTTCTTCTGCAAACTCATCTCCCGCATAAAAATCGAAGTTCCTACCTAAGAGCAATTGGCCATCTTCGGTTTTATTATCCCAGGCGGCAAACGAGGTACAACCAACCAACATTAAATCCTGCAAGGCATGGCCAATATCGTGGGCACCATGAAAATAAAGCATTCTAATATAAGCCGGCGCAAAATCATCATATTTTTCCAGGCCAAATAACGAGGTCCCGTATATTTCCTGTTTGTATTCTTCTGGTACGTGCAAATACAATTTACGATTAAACCAGGCCACGGTTTTTTTAAGAAAATTTCGATACCCCGTATTGGTAACCAGCTCATAGATCTTTTCCATAAAAGCCGTTTCCTGTTTATGCATTAATTCTCTGGTTAAACTTCCACCAATCACACCACGTTCCAGGGCATCGCCTTCAATGTATAATTCCCAAATACCATGTTTATTTCTGTACAGTGAATTTTTCCCAATTTTATAATGAGTTTCACTGAGCTTTGTTCGCGTAGTATCTATGGTTTCAATTCCCAAAATATCGGGTCTATGCTCCATAGAGGGTTTTATTCCGCAGGAATTAAAAAGCAATAAAACTGCAATTAAAACCGATATTTTACTAAAAAATAAATTCACTTAAGTCATTCTTTTTAAAACGAGGATATTATTTTGTCGGTAAATAATTTCAAAATTATGGTCTATTAGCCATCTGCTGTTATAATCAGGAGTTAAAATAATTACTTTTTCAGCATTTTTTTTAATAGCCTCCCTTAAGGTTTCAGCAATAATTGCTTCCGGATTTTTTGTAATTATAAATACTGAAATACCAGTAAATTGTGAAGGAATATTCTTCTGAAACTTTAAATTTTCACTGCTTGCGCTAAAGCTATTTTTTGAAATCTTTAAGTTTTCTTTATCTGAGTCAAAAACCTGAAAAAAAGTATGTTGGTTTTTTAGAAATAGAAACAAAGGTAACAAGCCTAAATAGGTGTTCTGCAAAAATACATGTTCACCGGGTTCTACAAATTCTGAAGTTATTAAAAAGCGTTCCCTTTGCTTTGAAAATTCATTTTTTGCATTTTTATACACCGATTTATAACGATAGTTTGCCAACAATTTCTTTTTAAAATATAGCCTTTCTTTAGAGGTATTTCTTTTAAAAAAGGCGCGAAAACCAAAAGCCGCACGGCCATTTTCCCTTCTTTTAAAGAGAAGGATTTGGAATAATTTTGTTTGGAATACAAAAGCTACAATCATAGCAGTTATAATGCCAATTACTGAAACTATAGAAACCGACTGTAGCGCAGGATGTTTAGCAAATATCAATGTGCCTATTCCCAATAAGGTGGTTAAAACAGATAGTAGAATGGAAGCCTGATAGGTTGCTAATGCCTTTTTCCCGGTTTCGTATTCTTTAAGGCAGGCATTGGTTATAAAAATGCTATAATCCAAGCCCAGACCAAAAATAAAGGTGGAAATTATAATGTTGAGAACATTAAACTGAATTTGGAAAATCGCCATAAGTCCCAAAGCAATTACCCAGGTAACGGCAATGGGCAAAAGTGTTAGCAAGCTAAGCAACAGGCTACGATAAAAGAACAATAAAACAATAAAAACCGCAATTACCGAGAATAAGATCAGTCGGTTAAATTCATTTTTCAAATTCCCCAAAAAATCCTGGTTTATTTGTTTTCGGTCTATTGCTATTACATTGCCCTTTTTTTCTAATTGTTCCAATACCCCGGGCTGCATTTCATTAAAACTAAGCGTACTTGTTACGGTAGAAAATCCGGGACTTCTATTTATAAAATCGTCTAAATAAAGTGTTTTTACATTGCGGTAATCATCGAGAAAAATTCCGCTAAAATCTTTATCCAGTTGCTCGTAAAACCTAGTAAAGCTTTCTTGCTTAAAACCAAGTTTAGCCGATTCTTTTAGTAGGTTTTCTTTTAATTTTTCCTTTTTAGTTTTGGTCCAAAAATTCCGCCAGGTTTCAATTTTTTCGTTTTGGGATTGGGTAGAAAGCACCACCCCACCAATACTACTGAAGTTTTCTATCTTATTTGTATTTTTTAATAATTGTAGCTCCCTGTAGAGCTGGTTATTTTGTTCCAGGGCCTCTTCAATATCCTTTCCATAAGAAACCAAATAGGTAGTATTGGCTGCTTTTTTAGAGATATTTTTAATATCCTCTTCGACTTCTTTAATGTTTTTCGGCTCATAATTAAGCTGAGAAAGATCTTCATTAAACCTAACAGAATTAAAAAAGAAAAGTCCGCCTATAAATAAAAGCACTACCCCGGCCACAAAAAATTTTCGCTCATAAAATCTATATGAAGCAATTTTATCTAACCAATTAGATCTTATTTTCTTGGGATCTTTAGGTGCCCGGTAAAAATGTGGAATTAACAGAAGTGCAAAAACCGAAGCCGTTACAACACTTACAGCGGCAAAAATACCCAGATCGTTTAAAGCTTCACTCTTAAGAAAAAGGAGACATAAAAAAGCAATTGCCGTGGTAAAACTACTCATTAAGATAGGCTTTACTACCTCTTTATAAAGTACTTTCACATTGGCATTATTCTTAAAATGCGTAAGAATATGAAGCGCATAATCCAGGCTTATTCCTAAAAGAATGGCACCAATTCCTAAAGAAATAGCTGAAACCGAAGACTTTGTTAAGTATAAAACACCTATAGCCAATAAAGCTCCTAAAACGCTTGGAATAAAGAGAAGTAACGGTACATAAAACTTTCTGTAAAACACAATTAGTAATAAAAAAAGGATACTAAAAGCAATACTTAATGTTATTTGAATATCCTTTTTAATTTGATTTGCATTGGCAATAGCGTATAAAACCCCACCAAAATATTGCGCATTTACTTTTGGATTTTTATTTAAGTTGGAAATTATTTTATCGAGTTCCTGGATAAAAATCTGGTTATTTTTAGTTTCGGAGGAGGGATATTTGGGAGTAATAAACAACAATAAATGTTGTTCATTTTTAGTAATCAAATAATTATTATATATCTTAAAATTGGTATCTACCTGTAGTTCTCTAAGCTTTTCCAGCCCCAAATTGGTTATGGAAAGTGGATCTTTAAAGATAAAATTCTTGGTAACAAAGCCGGTTGGGGAAATAAGGTTTTTATAGGATTTTTCCAGTCGGTTCTGGATACTATCTACCTCCAGCCTATTTTCTATTTCAGCATAATTTTTTTCATTTAAAAACAAAGGTAGGTTTTGGTATACAAAATCGTAGACCTCCAAAACCCCTGCTTCCGGTACTTTTCCCTGAATTTTGGTGAAATATCCCGGTATTTGGCTATGCAGGGAATCGGTTAATTGATTTGCATACTGGGTAAGTTCCTCCGGATCTTTTTCTTCTGAAGAAACAGCAATAATTAGTTTATCTGAAAATTCGGTATGCTCTAATACTTCCCTAAGAACATCCTGCTTTTCGCCGGTGGGAATTAATTTAGTGACATCTTCTTCTAATGTAATTTTACTGGCAAAATGGCCATTTACACCTATAAATAGTGCCAAAAGGCAAAAACCAACTGCTTTTTGCCTTCGAAAAAAATAATAAAGTTTAAGAAAGAAAGTGTGCATTTAAGGTTTTATAACCTGTTTTTGGTTCGTTACCGAAAATAAGAAATAAAACACAATCCACAGTAGTAAAGCTGCTATTCCCGCAAGGGCGAAGCTTCCTAATATATATTGCCAAAGGCCAAAGAATATATCGGATGTAGAATCAAAATCTTCAGGTTTTAATTGCCAGGCAAAACCACGTCCTGTAAGCAAAGAACCTGACTGATAACTTGCATAAATTATAAAAGGAATAAGCGGCGGAATACTAATATTGCTAAAAAGAAAAGCAACTACTTTATTCAATTTAAACATAGCGGCTAAACTAAATACCAAAAGCGTATGTAGCCCCCAAAACGGTAAGATTCCTACAAAAACACCAAGTGCAATGGCTGCCGCCTTTTTATGGGCCGGCTCCTGACTTTTAATAATGTTTTCTTTCCAAAAACGTTTATAGCCTTTCTTTCTAAAATCCTGGTAAGTATCACGCGGATGTATATAAAAAAAACTCACCAACACAAACCAAATGTACAATATCGTTATCCTGGTAATGTCCCAAAACGGCCTAAAGTGAGTAACCCGGTTTTCTTCATAGAAAACTTTTATGGGCACGTTTCTTACTTTTACTTTTCTCCAGGCAGCCTTGACAATTATCTCTATTTCCAATTCAAATTTATTGGTATAAAGCTTTATATTATTTACCACCTTTAACGGATAAAGCCTGTAGCCACTTTGCGTATCGGTAAGTTGGGTACCAGTGACCACCAAAAACCAAAAATTAGAAAATTTATTGCCGGTAGTACTTTTTCCGGGAATTCCATCCTGCCCCATATTACGATCACCCACCAGTAAAATCTCTGTACCTTCTTTTTTTTCTTCTAATTGGGTAAGAAAAATGTCCAAATCATCTGGATAATGCTGTCCATCAGAATCTATGGTGATGGCATATTTATAACCTAGATCTTCAGCTACTTTGAATCCGTGTTTTAAAGCCTCGCCCTTTCCTTTATTTTCTTGAAAGTGATGGACATTAATTTCCTGAAAATCTTTAAGAATATCCCTCGTAGCATCTGTAGAACCATCATTAACCACCAAAATATTGGCGGTATATAGAAGTAAATCCTGTAGAACACCACCTAGAGTTTTCTCGTTATTGTAGGTAGGAATTAGAATACAGCAATTTAAAGCTTCAAATCTGGATTGATAAATAGGTGTTTGGTTCAAACTAAAGTGGCTTTTTTGCAAAAGTATAATTAAAAAGTAAAGGGCAATACGCTAAACCGCTAAGATTCAAGCTTTTTGTAAAAGGAATTTATTTTTAAAGATATACCCTCTAAATTCCTGGCTATTCCTTTAAGTTTTATTTCCCCATTAGTTTCTTCAATTTCAGATTCCAGGTTTAATACAGCGTCTTTATTGGGATCTACAACAGCCATAAATTTTATATTACTCCCTTTTTTAAACTCCAATGTACAGCCACAATTGCGCTCTACCTCTTCCTTAAATAATTGCATTAATATAACACCCGGGGTTACCGGTCTTCCGGGAAAATGCCCGTTGTAAATAGCGTGTTTTTTATTAATTTCAATCTGGGTAATATTTTTTTTGCCTTCCTGCTTTGTACCCAATACAGAATAAAAATCTTTTAATAACATATTATTGTTGGTTGTTGATGTATTGCTAAGGTATAAAGAAAATTGAGGTTTTCAGATTTTGCAAGATTTAAGGTTGAAATACAGAGGTGGGAATCTTTTTATTTAATTCCATTTTCTTGAATTCAATAACTGTTGCGTCGCCAGATTCTTCAATCAAACTTACTTTTTCAACTAAATTCTCTCTGTTAAACTTCATTTGTATTTCGGCGAACATTTGTTTTAAATGACTGTTTTTAGGAACAATAGAAGTGATTATATAATTGTTCTCTTTAAGATAAGAAAAATTGAAATTTTCAGTATCATCAAGTAAGTTACCGTTAACACTTCCGGTTATTAATTTCGCTATTTTACCAAATAGTTTATTTGAAGTAGTATTTCTTACACTTTTATCACCGGCATCATTAATGTGCAATTCGTTACCGACCAATAAAATAACATAATCTTGTGGCTCTTTATATTCCCACTTTAGCTTGTCGGGTTTTTGATAAAATAACTTTCCATGACTCACAGTTTCATCTGTGATCATCTCCATTTTCTTTGTCTGTACAAAATTAGCCTGTAAAGTCTCCAGCTCATTAGCTTTAGCAGTTACATCTTCCCGAAATTGATCAATTTCGGCTTTAGAAAGTTCTTGTTGTGCAAACAGGTTAAAGCTACAAAACAACAATAAGAGATTAAGAATACGCATTAATTTTCAGTAATTTATCGGGTCTTACAACCTCGTAACTATTTTGTTCCAAAAATACCAACAACTGTTCCAGTATTTTAACGGTTTTAGCATTATTATCGTGCAAAAGAATTACCGCCCCGGGTTTTATTCTTTTTTTAATCCTGTTTAAAATAATTTCTTCTGAAGAAAGCACCGCATCAAAAGATCTTATATTCCAACCTACCGATTGCAAACCGGTTTCCTGAAGCGCTTTTTGGGTTTTGGGACTAACTATCCCAAAAGGAGGCCTGAACAAATTCATCTTTATCTCAGCAGTTTCTTCGGCTATTTTATTGCACTCCTGTATTTCCCAAATCATTCTGGAAACACTTAACGCCCCCATTTTACGGGTATGGGTATAAGTATGGTTACCAACAAGATGACCCGCTTTAATAATCTCTTTAAATATTTTAGGCTGTGCTGCTATATTTTTTCCAATACAAAAAAAGCCGGCCCTGCACTTATATTTAGCAAGAACTTTTAGTATTTCCAGGGTAATTTCAACCGGGCCATCATCAAAAGTAATCGCCACTTGTTTCTTATTTAAACCTGGATTTTCATTAAACGATTTCACAAAAAAATTAAACCGAACATTGGTGGACACCGTTAATAAAAAAAGAAGGTAAAAAACTATAAAAGCCAACACATATATAAATGATGCGAGCCCAAAAAAAGCTAACACCAAACCTGCAAACAACAAGAGAATAATTATTGTGTTTATAATTCTAAACCGCACTTAGTAAAATTAAACTGTGATCACTTCCAAGATACTGATTGTATATTAGAATATTCTTTATTTTTCCCGGCCTAAGCGTATTTAGTTTCATTACCGAAGAAATACTTCCGCTTTTTAAAATTTTACAGGCCAAATATACTGCAAATCCCGAGGCTGTATCATAATCGCCCACCAAATGCTTATAACCCAACTGCAGGGTGTTTTTAAACAGGCTGTCCTGAAGAATGCTATAATAATAATCGTATCTGTTATCCCCATTCTTACCTAAAACTATGGCGTCTATAGCATCTATCCCAAGGTTATTTTTATGAAGGAAATTTTCAACTTCGGCATTTATTTGTTCTGGTTCAATTGAATTTTTTATAGAAATATCCTTAAATTCTGCATAGCAATTGCCGCTTTTTTCTGTTGAAAGTATAAAAAAATGTGCTCCTTCTGAAGTAATGGTGCCGGCAGAAGCTTCTTTAAACAAATCTAAATTATGAATTTTACCCGTTTTTAACTGGCCGTCCAGGTTTCTAAAGCCTGTTATTTTCTCTGAAAGCTCGTCTACTCCCCCAACCAACACCGATTTCTTTCCTGAGGTTTCCAAAAACTGTAAATAGGTATCAAACAAAGCACTTTCTAAAGAAGCCGAATTTTGCGTATAGGTTAGATTGTAATTTTTACATCCAAGATTTAAAGCAATTTGACCTCCAACAGTATTATGGGTAGATTGAATAAACGAAGTTGGGGTTACTAATTGCTCATCCTGGTCTATTAAATTTTCAAGAAACTTTTCGGTGTCTTGTTTGCAGCCCTCCCCGGTGCCTGTGATAATGGCATCAGGATTTTCAATTTCAGCTTCCTGTAAAGCCATCTTTGCTGCACTTATCCCCATTTTTATAGCTTTAGACATTCGCCTTAAAGTCATTGGTTTTATATAGTCCTTATAATTTGGTGAAATTGCCGGAAATATAGATTTATAATAAGAAACCGGGCTTTCTTCTTTATCTCTGCTTTGAGCCGTAATACTGCTAATACTATTTATATAAATTTTAGGCTTCATCTTTAGCAAAAATTAAAGAGGTACAATTGCCACCAAACCCAAAAGAATTTGACAAAACAAGATTTAGTTTCTTTTGCTTCACTTCGGTAACCGGTTTTAGTCCGGTTTCAGGCATTGCTTGTGAGAAGTTAAGATTTGGATATATTTCCTGCTTGCTCAGGCTTAACAAGCTATAAACGGCCTCTAAAGCCCCGGCGGCGGCAAGGCTGTGGCCAGTAAAAGCTTTGGTTGAACTAAAATCTGGAATACCAGCCTCAAAGATTCGTTGTATCGCCCTACTCTCAGATAGATCATTATTTTTAGTGGCGGTACCATGAGCATTGATGTAATCTATTTCTCCTGGAGTAATCCCGGCCGATTTTATCGCTTCCTGCATCGCTAAATAGGCACCTTCTCCATTTTCAGAAGAAGCGGTTTGATGAAACGCATCATTAGCATTGCCATAACCTTTAAGCCTACCTAAAACAGGCTTCCCATTTAGTATATCTTCGGCTTCCAGAACCAAATAGGCCGCACCTTCCCCCAGATTGAGCCCATTGCGATGTTCATCAAAAGCCCGGCACGGATTATTGGATAGAATCATTAGAGCATTAAAGCCATTTAAAGTAAACTTTGTTAGACAATCGGTGCCACCAACAATTACCCGTTTTAATTTACCTGCTTTAATCATCCTGGCCCCCAGCATAATTGCGTTGGCACCCGATGAACAAGCGGTACTAATGGTACTTACAAAACCTGTAATTCCAAAGTATTCGGCCATTTTTTCAGTAGTAAAGCCCGGGTGCTGTGAGCGGATAAAACGTTTATTATCGGCTTTACCGGCAACAAATTCTTTAAAATGATTTTCGGTGGCATCCATACCACCAACACTGGTTCCCGAGATAAAACCTGTTTCATCATCAATTTTTATCCCTGCCTGCTCAATGGCTTCTTTGGCAGCCAAACTACCCAGTAGCGCAGCACGTGTAAAGCTATGATTTTTAGATAAATTTAAGTGTTTTGAAAGGGTTTCGTTAGCGATTTTAATCTCTGCCACCGGTATATTTGTATGGGTAGTTTTTAAAAATTCAGAACAACCAATACCGCTGTTCGAAGCTAGCAGCGACCTATAATTCTCCTCTATATTGTTGCCAATAGCAGAAATAATCCCCATTCCGGTTACGGCAACCCCTTTATTCATATATTATTTGGTTCGGTTAGCTTCAATAAATTCTGCCATACTATTTACAGACTTAAAGATTTCACGACTTTGAGCAGGATCTGTAAGTTTTATTCCATAATCTTTTTCCAAAAGCACAATAAGTTCTAAGGCATCTATAGAATCCAGTCCTAATCCGTCACCAAAAAGCGCTTCATCGTTTTTAATATCGCCCGGTTCCATATCTTCCAGGTTAAGCTGCTCGATAATACTTTCTTTAAGTTCGGCCTGTAGGTTTTTCATTTTCAGCAAAATATATTTTTTTGAGATTTTCTTCGGAAAAAGGAATATTTATTTCCTGAGAAACCAAGCACAAAAATACATCATATTCCTCATTTTCCAAGTCTAACCAACCACAAAGCACTTCGGGTGCCTTTCCTGAAGTCAATAAACTTTCGGAATAATTCTTAAGTAATTCAGCATCAAAACTTTCTGAAACAAAAAATGCATTTTCACTCTGCAGTTTAAATTTTATACTAATTTCTCCTAAAACAATATTTGGTAGCGTATAAACAAAAAGTGCGGGGGAAGCAAAACCTGAAATACTTTCGTGGAATTTCTTGTCAATATCAAGGCTGGACGCGTTATTTGAAAAAATAAGTGCAGTATCTGCTGAAATTTCCTTCCCTCTAAAAAGAATTTCTGTTCCTAAAATTCCCAATTTCGATAGATTATCCATTTTGTGAAATTTAGGATATTTCAGTTCTAAAAAATCATACATAGATTTTAAAAAGGTATTGAGGTCTTTCTCTGAAGAGGAGAAAATTTCATTTTTAGAATTGAAAACCTTTCCGCTTTTTATTTTTACCCAATCTTTTATGTAGAAATCCTGTTGCATTTATTCCTTTTTAAAAACCAAAGCCAAATTGCAGCCTCCAAAGCCCGAAGCTGTTTTTAGTGCGTATTTAATTTCTTTCTTTCTATACTCCTTAACTACATTCAAAGGCCAGGAAACACCTAACTCACCAAAATTTTTAGAGCCATATAATTCATTTTTCAGCATAGCATGTTTAGTGACAATACTTTCTATTAAGGCCGAGGCCCCCAGGCTGTGCCCATAATAGGCTTTTAAACTGTGAAGTGGGGTATCTTGTAAAGCAGATCTATGAAAAGCCTGGCTTTCCATTTCGTCGTTATAAATAGTGGCTGTGCCGTGCGCCGATAAAAAATCTATGTCGCTTGCAGAAATTGAAGCCTCTTTTAAGGCTTTTTGAATGCTTTGATACAAACCTTCCCCGGTTCTGGATGGTCCCGAAATATGGTTGGCATCATTTACCGTAGCATCGCCAATTAATGCAATATTTTCAGACGTTTTTGGTTTTTCTGTACTCACTAGCATAGCTGCTGCTGCCTCACCAAGGCTAATTCCGTCGCGATCTTTGGAAAATGGCTTACAAGGTTTGGAACTTAAGGCCTGAAACGAATTAAAACCGGAAACCACAAAATCGCTCACCAAATCACCGCCAAGCACTATGGCATTTTTAATTTCTTCTGTATTTCCTAATCGTTTTGCCACAGCAAGGCCCAGCCCACCGGAAATACATGCATTAGAAATTATAATGGCGTCTTGGGTGAATCCGAAAAATTGGCCAATAGTTTTTGCCAATTCGCTAAGCTTTATGCGACTTTCAGGAAAAATACCGGGATCTTTTAGCAGATTTATATTTCCTTTAGTGGTGGTGATTATTAAGGTTGTTGTGGTTAAATCCAGGCCCGGATTTTTAGCCAGGATCTGCTGCACTGCCAGCAGCATCATTTTTTCAAGTTTGGTATACCCCTTTATTTCTCCAATACTAGCGAAAGCACTGTTTAATTGTGATTCGTCTATAATTGCGGCATAAAAAGCAGCGTTTGTAATCTTAGGCTTATGCTGTAGGCTCAATCCCGACCGTTCTTCCTGAATCGCCTTTATATTTTCCTGGGTAGAAAATCCCATGGGCGAGATAATTGCATCTTCTAGCAAGTAGAGTTTCTTCATTAAGGTAAGTTCATTTTCTTTTTCCAATCTAAGAAAAACGGCGGATTATTTAGGACTAACTCCCCTTTTTCATCTAGAAAAACCTGTAGGGTTTCCCCCGTACAAATTAATTGCTCTCCCTTGTAAATTTTATACAAAAAATTAATTTTGGCTGCTTCAGAATTTTTAAAAGTGGTTTCTACCCTAAAAGAATCGCTGTATTTTAAAGGTAATTTATGCTCACAAAAAGATTTTACAATGGGAGTAGAATAGCCTTTGGCTTTGGCATCCAGGTAAGAAATACCGTGTTCCCTACCAAAGTCTTCCCGAGCTTCTTCAAAATATTTAAAGTAATTGCCGTGCCAAACAATCTGCAAAGGGTCGCACTCGTGAAACCTAACTTTAAGTTTTGTAATAGAGGTAAGGGATTTCTCTAGCATAATTAATCTACCGTAACAGTTTTCATCTCAGAGGTTGCTATAAGCTTTCCGTTTTCATCCAGGGTTCGAGCACCCACCGAAGTTACATTCATTATTTCATGCAATATTTCTACGTGGGTAATAAGTTTACTGCCCGATTTTGGCAACTCCATAATCTCTACTGCTTTAATCGAACCAATAAAACCGGTTTTAGGTTTATCAAGACCGCTTAAAAACCCCTGATATCCCCTCCAAAGCGACATACTTTGTGCCATGTGTTCTATCAACCCGGGTTCAGAAAAAATACCGTTTTCAACCAAAATATTATCTGTGGGAATGGTGAAACCCGTAGTTCCCATTTTATCATTATACTCCAATAAACTGTCTACCATCACAAAAGGTGGCTTTTGCGGAATTAACTGCAAAATTTTATCCAATTCTAAAATAGGTTCTTTTAGTAAATTTTCTTCCATAGTAAATTAATTTAACTGAAATCGTTCCAATAATCGTAATAATTATACCACTGGTGCGGGTATTTTTTTACCATTATTTCCAGGTTTTCAATATAAGCCTTTAATAATTTTTTAGCATCATTTTTCTCAGGATTATAAGGCCTGGCATAAAAATGATAATGAAAATTTTGTTCTCTCATTATATGCACAAATAGCACAGGAATATTATTACGAGCAGCCAGTTTAAAAGGCCCCTGGGGGAATTGCACGGCTTGTCCCATAAAATATTCAGTATAAGTTTTGGCCTTGGGGGTATAACGGTCAGCAGCAAAAACAAGTAATTCGTTGTTTTTAAGTGCCTGGTTCATTTTAAAAATATGGGATAAATCTTCTTGTAAAACAATAAGTTTAATGGTCGATTTCCCGGTAACCGACTCCAGGTAATTTTTGATTTCTTCATGCTCCAAATCGGTTACCACCAGGTTTATAATATTATGATCGTGTTTCTTATCGAAAAAATGTTTGGCCAGATTGAAATTACCGATATGTGCGGTAAGTAAAATCCCGCCTCTTTTTTGGTTTAGTAAATTCTGAATATGTTGAATTCCATCAAATTCAAAGGTGTACTTATGTTTTAAACCAGAAGCTATAGCCACCCGGTCCAACTGAATTCTTCCGAAAGTAAAATAACTTTTATAGATATTAAAAATAGCCCCAATTTTAGAATAACCAAGGTGTTTTCTAAATAAAAAATAAACGCTTTTGGTAGCGTTAAAAGCAAAAAACACAAAATAAAGGGCTACAAATAGAAGTACAAAATAGGACACATAAAGGCCAAAAGTTTTAATGATAAAAACATAAATCTTTAAACCCAGTACAGATCCGCGGGATTGTCCTTTCCAGTTTGCCATAATTTAAGAATAAAGCCCGCCATTTATATTAATGACTTCACCGGTAATATAGGATGCTTTTTTAGACGCCAGGAAACTTACCAAATTGGCTACTTCTTCGGCTTCTCCAAACCTATTTAATGGAATTAGCTTTTTAAGCTCTTTTTCATCAAAATTGGCGGTCATTTCTGAATTCACAAAGCCGGGAGCTACCGCATTTACGGTAACTTTTCTTTTTCCTATTTCCTGGGCTAAAGCTTTAGTTGCTGCGACTAATGCTCCTTTTGCCGCCGAATAATTTACCTGACCCGAATTTCCTTTTACACCCGAAAGAGATACAATATTTATAATTCTTCCGTAACGCTTCTTCAACATAGCTGTTAACAATGGTTGGGTTACATTATAAAAACCGTTTAAGCTTGTATTTATTACCGAATGCCAATCTTCAGGTTTCATCCACATAAAAAGTCCGTCGCGGGTTATTCCTGCATTATTTACAATAACTTCAATTTCTGCATCGGGATTATTTTTTTGGAATTCCACGATTCTATTTTCACTCGATTTCGCATCAGCAACATCAAATTGAAGTAATTCGCAATGTACTTTTTCTGCTTCCACCAATGCCTTTGTAGCCATAGCAGCCTCCAGGTTCGAATTAAAATTCAATAAAATATTATACTTTAATTCTCTGGCCAGTTCTATGGCTATTGCTTTTCCAATTCCGCGGGAAGCACCGGTAACAAGAGCGTATTTCATAAGGTTTTTGTTTCTGGACAAAGCTTGGTTCAAGCTTAAACTTAGCTTAGTATACTTTGTTATTTTTAAGATATTCTTTTACCATTGTATTTATTCTATAGCCAGGGGCATCTGCTTTTATTTCAGGAATTATAAGGTTTAATTCTTCCAAAATATTTTTGGTTTTAGAAGAAAGTTTTGTGTCAAAATTTAAATAACGTAAAGCCTGAACAATAGTAATTATTTCTACAGAAAGTACTTCAAAAGCATTGTCAATAACTGTTTTGGTAATATTTGCTGCATTAGTTCCCATACTCACAATATCCTGGTTATCGTTATTATTGGGGATACTATGAATGTACATAGAGTTGGAAAGTGTTTGGTTTTCGGCTGTGGTAGAAACCGCTGTAAATTGCGCTCCCTGAAGGCCAAAATTAAGTCCTAGTTTTCCAAGGTTTACAAAAGGAGGTAAAATATCGTTTAGTTTGTTGTTTAGCAGGTAATTTAGCTGCCTTTCGGCCAGCATAGATATTTTAGTTACTACCAACTTTAACTTATCCATTTCCAGCGCTACATAATCTCCGTGGAAATTTCCACCGTGATACACATGTTTGTTTTCTACATCTATAATGGGATTATCGTTAGCCGAGTTTACCTCTTCAATTAGGATTTTTGCCGTGTATTCTATAGTATCGTATGCCGGCCCTAAAATTTGTGGAACACAACGCAGGCTGTAATACTCCTGGACCTTTGCTTTAAAATACGTGTTTTTATCGGCCGTATCAGTATATAAATGCCGGTTGCGATCGCGGGTTAGCTTGCTATCTTTTAAATGATCGCGCATTTTATGTGCAATCTGTTGCTGACCAAGATGCTTTTTGGCCGCATTAAGCTCTTCAGACAGGTGATCGTCATAGGCCTGTACAATTTCATTGATAGCTGCAGAACAAAAAACCGACCAGTTTAGCAGTCGTCTGGCATATATAATATTTACAATTCCAATACCTGTCATGGCCGAAGTTCCATTCATTAAAGCCAAGCCCTCCCTTATTTTGACTTTAATAGGTTCAAGGTTCTCGATTTTAAAAACTTCAGCAGTATCCTTAAGCTTACCTTTATAAAAAACTTCCCCTTCCCCAATTAAAACCAGGGCCAAATGTGCCAGTTGCACTAAATCACCTGATGCCCCTACTCCACCATGTTCAAAAATTAAAGGTGTAATATTTTTATTAATAAGTTGCTGCATAAGCCTTGTTACAGACTTATGCACGCCCGATTTACCCAGGGAAAGGGTATTTAGGCGGGCTAGCATTAGTGATTTCACATATAAAGGATCCATAGGCTTTCCAGATCCTGAAGCGTGACTTCTTATCAAGTTATACTGAAGTTGAATTCGGTCTTTATCATTAATTTTATATTGTGCCATAGGCCCAAAACCCGTATTAACACCATAAATAACCTTATTCTTAGAAAACTCCTTTAGGAAGTTAAAACTGGCATCAATTGTTTCAATATTTTTTGAAGAAGACTGAATTTCAACATTTTCAAATAAAACCTTTTCAAAATCATCAAGGTTAAGCGTATTATCAATATGGAGCATAAGCTGCGTAACTATTAGGAATCTTAACAAATGTACTATATTTATGCCGTATTTTAAATGGATGCTTTTAGAATTGGAATTCGAAAAACAAAAAGAGTTTCAGTTGGCAAATCTTAAAAAATGGAAAAGCTTCAAGCACAGGTTTTAATTATTGGTGCCGGCCCATCGGGAATGGTTGCAGCAGGATATTTAGAAAATAATGGCGTAGACTGTTTGGTAGTAGAAAAAAATTCCTTTCCTCGTTTTAGCATTGGTGAGAGCCTTTTGCCAAAAAGCATGGAAAACTTTAAAGAGGCCGGTTTGTTAGAGGCCCTTAAAGCAGCAGGTTTTCAAAAAAAATATGGTGCACGATTTATAAAAGCTGGTAGAGTTGGAGAATTTGATTTTTCTGAAAAATTTGGTGAGGGTTGGAATTGGACCTGGCAAGCTCCCAGAGCCGACTTTGATAAGGTTTTAGCTGATGAAGTTCAACGAAAGGGTGTAAAGATTTATTTTAATACCGAAGTACAACAGGTTGATTTTAAAGACAAAACAGTTTTAACTAAAATACTTGCAAACCAGGAGAAAGAAATTGAAATTAAAGCTAACTTCATTATTGATGCGAGTGGAAACGGCCGGGTGTTGGCCAATCAGTTAAATTTAAACGCATCCCCGAAAATTACCGGGAATTCTTCCATCTTTACCCATATTAAAGAAACAAACAGGCCAAAAGGCAAGGAAGGTGAACTTATTACTTTTGAAGTTTTAGATACGAAAACCTGGTTTTGGTATATTCCCTTTTCTAACGGAAATACAAGTCTGGGCTTTGTTGGAAATAACAATTGGTTTTCAAGTTTCAGCGATAATAATTCGGAAGCTTTTACAGCAATGTTGAAAAAACTGGATTATTATAAAACTCGTTTTAACGACTACCCGTTCTTATTTGAGCCGATAAAGTTACCTAACATTGCTAAAGGAGTAAAAAAAATATACGGAAAAAACTATGCTTTAACCGGAAATAGTGCCGAGTTTCTAGACCCTATATTTTCATCGGGCGTTGCTTTTGCTACAGAGTCTGGGCTAAAAGCCGCAAAATTAGTAAAACTTGAAATGGCGGGGGAAAAAGTTAATTGGGAGCAAGACTATGCTAAATATATGGAAAACGGAATTTCTGTCTTTAGTACGTATGTAAAAGAATGGTATACCGGAAATTTGCAAAAATTATTTTTTCATGAAACGCCCAGGACTGAAATAAAAGAACAAATTTGCGCTGTTTTGGCCGGGTATGTTTGGAATAAGGAGAATCCATTTGTAAGAAATCACAAACGAATAATTCAAAATATTGCCTTTTTAATAGATAGCGAGAGTATAAATATGTAATTTTTTCCAGACTTAAAATTCTGATGTCAAAGCGATTAAAAAGAAGCCTTAAATTTATTGCATTCTTTAAGCTTAAAAAGTTTGGAAGGTATGTGAGTAAAAGCTACATTTGCAACCGCAAAATCGTTTGCAAGTTCATTAACAATGGAGAGGTGGCAGAGTGGTAATGCAGCAGCCTGCTAAGCTGTCATCCTTTTTGGATGCCCGGGTTCGAATCCCGGTCTCTCCGCAAGATTTTTTAGTCTGCGGATTATTATTCTCCTTTTCTAACCGAAAAGATAGGGATAATCTTCCTCCGTCTCCCGGATTGCTTTTAAAGAGTATTTTGGATCGGAAAGGCTAAAATTTCATTCAGGAAAATATTTAGATATTTCTCCGGTTATCGCGCCGAGCGCGATTAACAAATACTCGGGGTGTAGCGTAGCCCGGTTATCGCGCCTGCTTTGGGAGCAGGAGGCCGCAGGTTCGAATCCTGCCACCCCGACTTTAACAAGTTATATTTTAACACAAAAAAAGGGTAATTATATGGTTTTCATATGGTTACCCTTTCTTTTTGTGCTCAAATTTTAACAAACAGTGTTAAATTTTATGTGAGTTCACCGTGAGTTCACTGGGAATTTGTGAGTTTATCGTGAGTTATTTTGGATCAAGACCATTTTCTGGGTTTTTGCTTTTTTAAGCAAATAATTTTTCAAATCGAAATAAGAAGAACTCGGTATTTCTTACTCCTCTTAATTGTGCTCTAAAGGCTTTTATTTTTGCATTAAAAGATTCAGCTGAAGCATTGGTGCATTATCAGCTTTAACACCATATATTTCATTTGTTGTTTGCATTAGCCTGGTTCACCAGTCTATTATATAAATTAATGATTCTATTCATATTTGGTTCATTTTTCATCCAATACATTCTTTCATTTTCTGTAGAAATCCACCTATAAAGCCAGGATATTCCTCCTTTCTTATAGTAATGTGATTCTTGCTCATAAACTTTATCTTCAAGTGACTTTTCAAGAGTGACGAGATTGTTTCCCTGTTTTTTGAGCTTATCAATTATTTCAGGTAGATAATTTTCATTTATTAAGTTGTCGTGACATAAATAAATCTGATTGATTTTTCTACCATAAAGACGAGTAGAAAGAGAATCAAAAAATTGGAAATACTCTAATGTTTTATTGACATATAATTTTCCTATTTGTGCAGCTGATTTAAAATCAGATTTTTCTAGATAGTGTTCGTATACATAATTAAACATCCAATCAGAACTCTCTACCGTAAAAGGTGTAGAAATGTATTTTTTCTTTTTTAAAAACGCATCAATCTGTTTGTGTTGAGTGGTATCTTTACCTAAATCATTGTAAGGAAATCGGAAATATTGAAGTGGTTTGTTGTATACTTTAGTCAACTCCCTTGATATGCCCTCCCCTTTCTCAATATCAAGCTTGAAAAAAGGATATCCTATTTCTGAATATCTTGAATGACTGAAAGAATGATTTCCAGCGGTTACATAATCTCGTTGAATCCAATTGTTTAATAATTCAAAGTTCTTATTAACTGAGTCAGTCTTATAAATTAATTTTTCATTTATAAAAATAGCAATTGGTATTCTTAGTGAATCTAATTTTTGTAATAAAACGGATTGATAATTGTTCTTTTTAAAATTTCTCGTATTTGGAACATCATCAATAGTTATAGAAATATTAGTTTGAGCATGAATGGGAAAGCTCATAAAGATTAAAACTATTATTCGAATATGTTTTATGTTCATTTAGTTTTTTAAATATTTGAAAGGTTCTTATAGAGCCTTTGTGTAATTAAATTTAATGTTTATCAGTTAAACTTAAAACCTGGCAATTCCAAATATACTGAGACAGCCTGTCCTAATTTAGCTACTGAGATAGTTGATTATGGTTTAATTACATTTATACATAGTTACTTAAAATACTTTATTTTTCATTGTCAATAAGCCAAGGTTCTTTAAATTCCGCCGCTTTTGTCAATTTCATTTTTAGTTCTTCTCGGTCTAATTCAAATTTCGAATATTCTGATCGCTCATAAAGTAGGTTATAACCCGACTGATTAAGTCCATATTTTACTAATGTATAAAAATCGGATTCCGCTTTTTTTAAATCCAGATTATCCCTGTTTACCTCAATTTTTAAAAGATCAACTAAAGTGTCATTTACAAAGTGATTTTCATAATTCAGTTGGTTTTTATCAGATTTCATTGAATTAATTTCTTGAATAATCTCATAAACGATTGAATCATTATTCTCTGCCCTCCTACGATTCCAAAATTCAGCGTAATATTCTCCTTGAATTTCAGGCATATCATAGGTCAATTCCAAACTATCGATTAGATCCTCAAAGTTTCGTTTTATATAAATATCCTGAATTAAAAATTCGTTTTCGTATTTCAAAATCAGATTTTCAAGTTTGCTATATCCAATTTTTTTAAATGATTCGTGAACCATTTTTAGATTTTCAGGTTTTCTAATCCAAGAGTTCTTTGTCCAGTCTCCATTTCTCAAACTGAAGAATGAAGTTTGGTTTTCTGAATAAAACTGCAATTCTGATTGCTTGTCCTTTTTACAGGACAGAAATAGAAAAATTGGAAGTAAAATTGTTAAGAGTTTGTTCATTTTCTATTATTATGCGAGGTCTCGTATAATTGGCACTTAGGGATTTAAAATTAATATTTTTAAGAAGCACATCTGTAAGTAATTCCAAAACAAAATCGGTAAAGCTAATCCCGATTTTGCTGTAGATTTAGTCGAATATAACATAATTGTAGTTATATTTTTTTGTGCATTAGCTTTTTTTATATTCCAAATTGCCTTAAATGATGGTCGGTGTGTTTGTAAACTAATATTCCTATTTGCTCTTTTGTCATTCTGCCAAAAAAATCGTGGATAAAGTCAGGGTTGTTGAAATTTTCGTATTCCTTAATTAATGAGATCCAGTATGCCTTTTCAGATTCGATTTTGCCAGTCAATTCCTTAACCTTAAACTGCTCGGAAGTGGGAATATTTTTGTCAAAAGACTTTTCATCTTTTATCATTTTGTTTAAAGCTATTTTTCCAAAAATTTTTCCTAAAAAGGTCTGTTTATAGGTATGATTTTCTTTTCCAAGAATCCATTTGTTCCAATACGTATTGTGCTTAAGCATTTGGATAGAATTCATTTTACCCCATTCAGCCTTATGATCTTCACTTATTTTCTCAATTCTATCGATTAGTTCTTCCCGTATATTCTTATTAAAGATTGTTTTCATTTATTCAATTCTATTTAATCTAATTTACTTGTTTATGTCTAGTTTAGACTTATCATATGCCAAGAAGTTTTTAGTTCTTTTTTAATATAAAAACAGTCGAAGCCTGGTGAACCTAATTTACTAAAAGCTGCAAACCAGCACAGGATTTCCATATGAGACAGATTTAACATTGTTCTTATTAACTGTTAGAATTTCGTGGAGTCAATAGATGACTATATTTGTTTATAGCTTAAAACAATAACAATGCGTCAGCTTATAGCCATCATTATGATCATCCCCCAAAAATTAGGACAGTAAGTTAAGTTCAAAAATAACCTTAATTTTACTGTATTATGACACGAAGAAAATTTACCTCAAAGTTTAAAACGAAAGTAGTTCTTGAAGCCTTGAAAGAGCGTCAAACGGTCAAGGAACTAGCACAAAAATTTGAGATTACTCCACAACAGATCAATACCTGGAAACGCAATTTCCTAAATGAGGCCGATACTGTTTTTTCAAAAGGGGAAAAATCAAAAAAATCAGAAGAAGAGGAAAAGAAAGACCAACTTCTTAAGGTGATTGGGGAGCTTAAAGTGGAGAATGATTTTTTAAAAAACGCCTTGCGATAAAACCTTTAGAAGAGCGTCGAACAATGATATGCAAGGGTCATTCCAAGCTCAGCCTCCAGCAGCAATGCAAGCTATTGCACATCCACCGCAGTGGAATCTATTATAGACCTCGTGGAGAAAGTAAACTTAATTTAGAACTGATGCGCCTGATGGATGAACATTATACCCATCATCCTTTTAAAGGTGCCAGGAGAATGCATACCTGGCTTACCCTGGATAAAGGGTATAAAGTCAATAAAAAGCGTATTGAACGTCTCTATTCCCGGATTATGGGACTCAGAGCTATTATGCCCGGGAAACATACCTCCAGGCGAAACAAAGAACATAAGGTGTATCCTTATTTATTGCGGAATCTTACAGTAGACCGTCCCAATCAGGTCTGGGCGATCGATATTACTTACATTCCTATGCGAAAAGGTTTTATGTATCTGGTAGCCATCATAGACCTGCATAGTCGCTATGTTCTTAACTGGTCTGTGTCCAATTCAATGGATGCCCAGTGGTGTAAAGAAACTTTAGAAGAAGCTATTGAAATCCATGGGACTCCTGAGATCATTAATACCGATCAGGGAAGCCAGTTTACTTCAGAGATCTTTACCCACAGGGTACTATCTAAAAATATTAAACTCAGTATGGATGGAAAAGGAAGAGCTATCGATAATGTATTTATAGAAAGGCTTTGGAGAAGTGTGAAGTACGAAAGTATTTATTTAAATCCTCCAGAATCTGGAGTAGATCTGTACCAACAACTCAATACCTATTTTAAATTTTACAACCACCAAAGAAGGCACCAGGGAATAGAAAATGAAATACCTTATAACCGATATTTAAACCAAAAAAGAAAGGCTGCTTGATAAATGAAAAATAGAACTTAATTTAGCAGCAAAGCTGTCCTAACAAATGGGGGTACTTTA